>CAWIIL010000007.1:357500-492704 GCA_963836255.1 uncultured Alphaproteobacteria bacterium | reverse complement strand
CTCGGCGGCCTTGGCTTGCCCGGGCGCGGCGACGGTGCCGGGGATCACATAGACCGCTGCGCCCTCGCGTGAGGCCCATGTGGCGAAGGTCGCCATCTTTTCGGGCGCGGCCTGATCCGCCTCCAGCCAGATGTTGTGCGGGCGGCCATCGATGCCCTGACCCTTGTCGATGAAACTGCGGACCGGGATCAGGCCGTCGCAATAGCCGAAGACGACCTGCATGAACTGGGCGATCTGCTCAGGATCAGGCTCGTCGCCGAAGACGTCGATCTGCGGGGCCGCGTCGTTGAAATCGCGCCACGGATTGAAATGCACGATGTTCTCCTTGGGCATATCTGGCGTTGTGTCGTCGCGCATGGGTGTGTCCTGGTCGGGATCTGATGGATCGGTGGGCTCGTCGGTCATGCAGCCAGCCCCCAACACCGCTCGGCGTGGGCGCAGAACCGGCATTCGAAGAAATCGCGGTTGGCGGCGATGCGGGGCAGCAGACTCGCCTGCGTCGGTGGCCTGCAGGATCCGCACGGCGCGGTCGGACATGCGCTGCGCCAGATCGGCATCGAAGGGCACGAGCTCATGGTGCAGCTCGGCGGTGTCCTTGTTGATCGCGGTGAACAGCGCCGGTGCGGCCGATATCCCCGGCACCGAAGGTTCCATGTAGGCCTGGTAGATCGCGATCTGGGCGGCATAGACGGGCTTGGAAACCGTGACCCCGTCCTTGACGCAGGCGCGCCAGTTCTTCGCGTTCATGGTCTTGCATTCCCAGAGCGCCGGGCACGCGCATGCCAAGCGCTGCCGGGGCATCGGCGATGATCCCGTCGACATGGCCCCGGATACGACCGCCCGCGACGGAGAAGCCGAACTGGCCGCCATCGCGTTTTTGGGTGACCAGATCGATCCCGGCCGCGCGCAGCCAGCGGATCGCCAGATCCTCGAGCTGATGACCGATGGCGAAGATCCGCAGCGTCTGGCCGCCGAAATCGGCACCCTCATCCTTGGGCGCACCGGCAAACTCGAACTGCAGCGCGCGTTCGCAGGCATGCCCGAGGCGGGACGCGCCGAGATAGGTCCGGGGCGGCGTGGCCTCGCGTTCGGCGATGAGGGCGGCGTCGACCAGCGCGTTGATCCGCTCGGCCATGGAGGGGCGTGGGTTGAAATCCAGCATCAGAACGGCACCTCCGGTGTCTGGGCCCGGGCGATGTCGGACATGGCCTCGCGGAAGCCCTCGACGGCCTCCTCGATCAGGGCGCGCACCTGCGCCTCGGTCAGATCGGCGAAGGCGGTCTGCCAGCCGATCTCGTCCATCAGCAGTGGCGATGCGTTTCATGGTGGCGGTGACGGCGGCGCGTTCTTCTTCGGTCAGATCAACCATGGCAAAACGCTCCCGCGCCAAACGCGTCCAGAAGCCTTGGCAGGGCATCGAGCAGAACCAGACCGATGGCCGGGGCCGCTTCGACCGGTGCGGATCGCGCCAGCCAAAACCACGCGTGGGTTGCCGGCAGACAGCACAGAGCGTTCCACGCGGATGCCAGAGACGCCGCCGGTCCTCGGCCGTGATGGGGGCTGAAGGTTTCATGGGTCATGCCGCCCTCCGTTCGGATCCGGCCACCGCATTCACGGCGGCCTGGATGGCGCGCTTGTTGAAGCCGAAGGTCATCAGCGCCGAGGCGCGATAGCGCGTCAGGCCGAAGTCGTGGCGGCACTCGGGCGGCAGGTATTTCAGCTGCTTGTCGGTCGGTGGCTGGCGCAGCCATCCACTTGGTCTTGAAGGCGCTTTCATCACTCTCGTGGGTGTTCAGCCAGTCGTCGGCCTGCGCGAGGCAGACGGTGCGTTCGCCGACGCCCAACAAGCGTGGCCGCTCGCCCTTGGCCCCGCCGATGGCGTACCAGACGCCCGTCCATCCAGAAGATGCCGCCCCAGGCCGTGAAGCCCGTGGCCATCAGCGCATCGTCCGTGCCGAAGAGATCGACCCATGCGAAACTGGAGCGTTTCAGCAGGTCGATCTCGGTCATGACGAAGCCCGAGAGCGGCGCTGCGTCCGCGCCGGTTTCGCCCTCGTCCTGCAGCAACACCTCGCCGCAGAGCGGGCATTCGGTGGCGGCGAGCGGGATCTCCGCCGCGCAGGCCGGGCAAGTTTTCGTCGGGGCTTCGCCGGTGCCGATCTTGCCATCCAGATCGACATCCTGTTCCAGCGTGCCGTGGATCAGGCTCGACGTCCCGAAATCCAGCACGACGCAGTCGGTCTTGACGATGCCGGGGTGCTCCTCCGGATCGACCGTGCGCAGCCCGCGCCCGATCATCTGGATCATGGTGGATTTGTAGGAACTGGGCCGCAGCAGCACGACGCAGGCGGTCGGCGGATGATCCCAGCCCTCAGTGAGCACGGCGACATTGACGACCACGCGGGTCTTGCCCGCCGCGTAATCGGCCAGGATGGCCTTGCGGGTCTCAGAAGCCAGATCACCATGGATCAGCGCGGCCGTGATCCCCGCGGCGCAGAATGCCTCGGTCACATGGTCCGCGTGGGCGACGGTGGAACAGAACACGACGGTCTGACGATCGCCCGCCTTTTCGCGTCCAGTGGCGGATCACCTCGTCGGTGACCGGCGCGCGGTCCATGATGTCCGCCACCTCGGTCATGTCGAAATCGGCACTGGTCTTGCGGACCGACTTCAATTCCTCCTGCACCCCCACATCGATGACGAAGGTGCGCGGCGGCACGAGGTGGCCAGACGCGATCAGCTCGCCCAACCGCACCTGGTCGGCGACATTGTCGAAGACCTCGCGCAGACCCTTGCGGTCGCCCCGGGTCGGCGTTGCCGTCACCCCGAACACCCTCGCGTCGGGATTTGCATCGCGCACCCGGTCGATGATGCGGCGGTAGCTGTCCGCCACCGCGTGATGCGCCTCGTCGATCACCAGCAGATCGAGGCGCGGCATGTCGGCCAGGTTCGACGCCCGTGCCAGCGTCGGCACCATGGCGAAGGTGACGTCGCCGCCCCAGCATTTCTCGGTGGCGTCGATCACCGAGGTGGATGCCTCCGGCACCACGCGCTGGAACTTGGTGCGGTTCTGCGCCGTGAGCTCGTCGCGATGCGCCAGAACACAGGCCTTGGCACCGTCGCTCGATCATCTCGCCGGTGACCGCCGAGAGCATGATGGTCTTGCCCGCGCCGGTGGGTGCCACGCCGAGCGTGTTGCCGCGTTGGCGAGCGCAGCAACACTGCGCTCGACAAAGGTTTTCTGGCGGGGGCGAAGGCGCATGACCGATCCCCCCTTACTGTGCCCAGCTCGGCCGCCCGGGGGCACCGGGGTTGGCTGCTGGCGGATTGGACGAGGACGTTGGGGCGGCAGCATTCTGCTGCGGAGTGGCCCCCGGTCCGGCGTTACCGCTGAACTGCAGGGGCGCCGTGCCCATGACCTGCGCATAGTCGCGATGATCTGGCGTCACCGCGCTGCGGATCTCGTTCTTGTCGTCACCGCTGGCATCGGTGCCGATGTCGATGCGGGCGATGAACTCGATCCCGTCGAGATCGGCAAAGCCGCTGATGCGCCGCGCCGCCTGCGCCTCGGCCGACATGTCCTTGTCGGAAATCCCGCGCGCCGAGTTCAGCATGCCGCGCACCAGGCTGCGGCCCATGTTGGTCCAGTCCGGCCCCTTCGGGCTGTAGAGCCCGATCAGCGTGAAGATCTTGCGGCGGGCATATTGGCCCTCGGTCACGGTGAACTCGCCATTGAGATAGACAGCCCCAGTGGAGCCGCGCGTGGCATAGCCGCCGGTCCAGCCTTGCGAGGCATCGTCGAACCCGCCGGGGCGGATGGTCAGGCGCACCTTGGCCAGCGTGCCCTTGGGGATGAGGTTGGTGTTGCTCTGCGCGTCGTTGAAATCGTTCCAGGAACCCATGGGGAACCTCCTTCTTCTGATCAGGATTGCGGTTGGGATTGGTCGGCGGCCGCCGGATCGGCGGGCGGCGGGGCGTAGGTCAGGCGATCCGTCGCCGGGGCTGCGGGCGTCCGGATCTTCGCCATCAGGCGGCCGAGATGGGGTTCTTCGACTTGGTGCCAGGCGGCCGGAGCGGTCCTTGGCCGGAAAGCCCCAGGGGTTGATCGTCTGGCAGACGAAGGCGCGATACGGATCGCCGCCGTCGGCCTTCAGCTCCGCCATGGTGATCACCTCATCGACGATCCCCGGCAGCTCGAGCCCGGTCTTGGAGCCGTCGATCTGCGGCTGGAACACCTTGCGATTGAAGTCGTCGAGCTTCTCGTCGAGGATCCCGACGAACCAGACATTCTTGGCCCGCGTGTGCTGCAGATGGGTGAGCCAGCCGATCATCTCGCGGCCGTGCAGGCCGTAGGCGCCGCGCACATCCGGCTTGCCGGTTTTCTCCGACAGCGCTTCGGGCTGGCCCTTGCACCACCCGAAGCACAGCCGCCCCGCGACGGTGATCGAGTCCGACGAAGATCGTGTCGTAGCGATCGAGTGCTGCCGGATCGCCGAAGCGTTCGCAGACGGCGGCGTAATGCGCCGGGCTGTAGGGCTGCTCATCGCGCAGCGCCGGGTTGGGCCCACCGATGAACACCGCGAAGTCCCGGCATTCCGTCCATGTGCGCGGCCGGATGCTGTCGCCGGCCCAGCCCTCGATGGCGAGATCGCCCGCTTCGAGATCCATGAACAGGGTGCGGTCGGGATCGAGCGTCCAGAGCAGGGAAGTTTTCCCGATGCCGGATTTTCCGAAGATGCAGCCCTTGATGCCGCGCGGCTCCGCCAGCCGCTGCGTCGGCGCTGATGATGGGGAGGCTCACTGGTCCGCCCCCTGCGCGAGGATCTCGACCTTCAGCGTGCCGGGCCGGACGGTGCGCGCGGGCTCGAAACCCTGCCGGATGGCCTCGGGCCAGGCCGCGTATTTGCGCTCGGGCACCTTGTAGGCGAGATCGACATATTCGGCGGGATCGTCCCCGGCATCGCGGATCCGCGCGACCATGTCGGCCAGCCGATCCTGATCCCAGTCCACCCGCTTCGGCAGATCGGCGACCACGGTGAAATCGCCGTCGTCGAACCGGACGGTGCCGGTGTCCTTGCCTGCGGCCTGGCGTTCCTCGGCGGCGCGGGTGGCGTAGCGGACGGCCAGTCCGGCATCGAAGCGGGTCTTGGCCGCCTTGTCGCGCTTCAGGCGCTCGTCGATCTCGCGCTGCAGGATCGCCAGCAACTCGACCGGCAGCGCCGCGATTTCTGCTGCGCTGAGGGATCGGCAGATCGTCGGGCGTGGGGGTGTTCTCGGGGAATGGCATGAAATGGTCTCCGTGATCGGTGAAAAAGGATTGGAAGGCGGGCATCACGCGGCCTCCTGTTCGGCGAGCAGCAGCTCGGACAGCGAGACGGCAGCGGCTTTGGGCTTGGGCCGGGCGACGGCGATGTAGGCGAACTGATCCGGGCCCACGCGCTCCTGCACGAGATGCACGAGACCAAGTTCAGCGGCCCAGAAGGCCCGCGATCCAAGCCTGCTCAACTCGGCCCGCGCCGCATCCGACAGCCCTGAAAACACAGGGAAGATGTCGAGCACCAGAAAGCCGCGATGGTATTCCAGCCGGTCGCCGGGAACGGCCTGCGCCACCCAGGCGCAGAACTCGATCTCGGACAGCGGTCGGCTGGCGCGAACCGTGATGAAGGGTGTGGTTCCCATGAACATGATCTCCTCCTTTTCCCTCTACTCAGGCCGCAGCGACATCGTCCCAGGAGGGACCGATGCCGTAAGCGGTGAGGACGTGGCGGAGATCGGCAAGACGGCGGTAAAGCCCGGACCGGCTGCCGAAGCCTTCGGAGACGAGCGCCGAAATCGGGCGATGCGCCAGCGCTGCGCAGAGGCGACGATCCCCGAGCGGCAACCGTGAAATTGCGGTTTGCACGGCCTGATGCTGTTCAGTGGAGGCATGTGCGCTAGTCGGCTGGCCATGCCAGGCCGACAGGCCCTCATCTTCACCAATGGTCTCGGCAAGCGGACGCTGGTCGTCCCCGACCGGAGGGGGCATCGAGCGACAGCAGCCCGCCACCCTGCGCCCTGCGTTCACGCATGATCCTGATCGCGATCCGTGAGGACTGATTGCGCAGGACCAGACCTGCGAATGCACCGAGGCTGCCGCGTACCGGATCAAAAGCTGGCAAACGGCGCAGAAGATCGATCAGAAGATCCTGCCCCAGATCCTCGCGATCACAGGCAGGCAGACCCAGCCGCCGCCGCAGCCGCCGGGCCGCGGTGTCGGCCTCGGAGATGATGGTTTCAATGTCGTCGGGGGAGAGTTTGATCTGCATCGCTGTGCGCCTCGGTCATCGTTTCTGATGAGCCCAAGGTGCCGGATACGGTCGGTTCGTAGGTGGGAACGGGGTGGGAATAAGGTGGAGGTTAGGTGGGACCAGCCGCGTGAAATGCCAATCGCGGGTGGAAGGTCAGGAACGCCTCTTCATACCGTGCTCGGCTCCGAGCCGATGACATTAGGCAGAAGACTGACGCGATGGTAAAATCAGTTAGCAGCCTTTAACAGGACCATGACGGCGAGAGCCGTTGAGGATGTTCACATAGAGTTTTCACGGGCCAATCCGTCAATCGACGGATACGGGAAATGATTTCAATGATTCAGCCATACTTCGAACTTCGCGATGTTCGCCCTTTAGATGGGCAAACTTGGATCCCGCTGCGCCAGGCGACCGAGACGCAAATTGATCCACCGGCACCGACGATTGTTTCGGTGGAGGAATTCACTGGTGTCGCTACCGCCGCGATCGAAGACACGCATCATGCTACTGCCGCAAAGCTCGGCTGGTCTGACGGACTTGGGCTCGATGCCCATCGGGCAGGAGTTGAAGAATGGGGCTACAAATGCGCCGATGTTTTTCGTGATTGGAAAACCCCACTTGAAATCAATCTCGTAATTGACCAATTCGTCGAGGACGCCGGACTGTTGATCTGGCACCTCCATCCGGACCTAGTCGTGGCGCTCGGACTCGTGCAGGAAGAGGATCGCTGGTTTCGCCCGGAAGAGGGCTGGGCCGAAGTTGTGCGTCTTGAGCGCGATGTTAACCGAAAGCCCGTTAAGATTGAGATGCGTGCAGAGCATCTACGCGACTACCTAGCCGCGCGCGGTATGGCGCTGTATTGCTCAAGCTATCATGAGCGCGTGATGGTGAGCTCCGTCAGACCGCCGTTGCCTTGGGCGGAAGGCCACTTTGAAGATGCAACCGGCTACAATTCGCGCGAAGGCATTATAAAGAAGGCAGAGTATCCTCACCCTAACGATCATTTTTGGTCGCGAGGCGCTCTATGGCGGACTGAATGGGTTATGGCCGGCGCAATAAGCACACGGGTCCGTGGCGACGCAGATCCGCATATTTCGAGCTTCGCGCTAGCCAATGACGGTACCAGAGTGCCCGCTATCGCCCTAGGCAAGTCGATCGACTGGCTTTACTTCGCGCCGACTGTTGTGTTGCCGCTGTTGCGCCATCGTGGCGCACAGCTGGGCTGGTTCTCCCTAGAAACCGGGTTGCTCGGCGCGACTAAGTACGGTGTCCACTTCGGGCTAAACACGCTCGGCTTGATTACAGTGCTTGCGAAGGATATCGGCAAACTTGCTCCTTGGGAACAGCGCATCTGGGCGGCCCATAATGTAACGCCCGAAGGCGGCGTCTCCGCCAATTGTTCGCCGCACAGATGGAAGTCAAACTAGCTTCGACAATCGCGCCCGAGGCCCGCTTGGGAGACGCGATGACCTCACTCGATGCGACTTTTGCGGCGAAGTACGGGCAACCCCTTTTGCGCGACCACGAGACAGTACCATCACTTCTGCGGCGAGCGCATCGTTTTCAGGCGGCCGAGGCCGATGGTTTATTGGAACTAGCAAAAGAACTGACCCGCCTGTTTGCTGAACGCGTTGATGTTGATGCGATCCTCGCTATCGTGCCCCTTGCCAAGGGTGAGAAGAAGATCGGTTCGCTTAAGGCGCTGGAGCGCCTGGTGGCACATCACAGCTCGGCCGACGCTGCTAAGAAAATAATGGCTCCGTTGTTCGGCATTATGGATCTCAGGATCGCCGACGCCCATTTAGGATCGAGCAATGTCGCGAGCGGTCTGGCCCGCGCCAGAGTTGATACGAAGTCATCGGCCGCAACCCAAGGGTGCCAAATGATCGATAGCTTTGTCGCCACACTGGCAGCCATCACCGGCGCACTTTCATAGAGGATGGATGCTGTTTCCCCAAGCTCTAGGGATTGATAAACTGGTTAATCGGGGAAATGCCGCACCTCAAGTCAAACTACTACTTCTCAAAGCGCTATTATGCACCGACCGCATCCAACGACTTAAGGCTTTTGGCTGAAGTGCATTGCTTGGCATTGCAGCTTCGCAATGGTCCGGATCCACGCATTGCCGCCGCTCGGGGCTGCCCGCGATGCGCCGGGGACAGTGAGCGAAAGGCTTGGCTCTGCGGACTTCAATTGAAAGCAGCGTGTCAGCCGTCAACCGCTATATCCGCAGCGACAACTCCAAGCTGGTAGCCCCGGTTGCGCACTGTCACGATCAGGGCTTTGCTCTCGGCATCGGTAAATCCTGCGGTTTTTAATGTGTCGCGTAGTTCGCGGATCAGGTCCTTGGCCTCGCGCGCCGTTGTGCCTTCGACATGGGATTGGGAGGCAACCTGATTGCGAGACATTGCCTTTTCGAGAAGTCGTTCGAACACGGGAAAGAGCTGACGCGAGAGAATGATGGAGCGACCATCCCATTGAACCTCGGCCGTCGCTCTCCGAACGCGAAGCACTGGCGCCATCGGGATCGGCGCCAGATCCGAGACGTCGATTGCGGCGCCGAAACCACTTGCGGCGGGCCTCATCACCGCGCGGGTCGCGATCAAATGAAAGCCCGCATCCTGATATCGACGCGCAACCTCCGTTGGCAACTCCGGTGCGAGGATCGTGATATCCTGGCCCTGTGCCGCCTGGCGCAACGATATGATGATGCCGTCTCCGATGAGGCCTGCGGGCTCCAGCGCAAGAAACACCGCCCGCCCCGATGGCGTTTCGCCGAGCCGCCAGACATTCTCTGCGGCGAGCCTTGGTGCCGAGCCGAACCCCGCCGTCGCGCCGATCACGGATGCCAGCGCCGATGCGCCGATGCGGAACACACGCAGATCGTCCTCGGCGAACTCGATGTCCTGTCGGCGGTCGACCGGGCATTCAGCCCTAAATCTATTACCCACTTTCCGGATCGGCCGACACGGCAACCCGCATTCGCAGGCATCGCAAACCTCCCAATCGGCGAGCGGCGCCTGTTCGACGAGGACGCGTTTCGCAAGCAGTCGGTCGAAGACCGGGCTGAAGAATGGTGCGGCAAGCTCGCCGGGCAGGATTGCGTCGTCGCCTGCCTCACTCAGCCGCGTCAACAACTGCAAAATCGTCTCGGTCATTCGTCAGCCCGTTTCGTTCGATCAAGGTCATCACCCGCGCCTCGTGCTGAGTGCGCCGGAACTGCACGACGCCAGGCGGGCGCAGTTTGACGGTCACCTGCGGTTGGCGCTTTCCATCGCCCTTGAACAGGATCCGAAAAACAAGTTCGCCAAGACGCCATGATCCGGCAAACGACACCGGCGTGCCGCCAAAGTGCCGAAGCGCTTCCCCGCCAAGATCGCGCGACCGAAGCGTGCGCGCCACCCGCGGATACCCCTTCTTGCCAGGCGCCATCAGATCTGCCGCCGCCTCAATGATCAGGACGCGGTCAATGACGGGATCGTAGGCATGATCAAAGGCGAAATCGGGGCCCGCGAGTTCAATCGGTCGTAGCGTGTATAAGTCTTGTGCATCATCACCATCGAAAAAGCCGGGCCGCCCCAGGATGATCGCCGCGAAGAGTTCGGCGATCTCTGGTTGGTGGGCTTTTCTGATCCGCGCGAGCCGAAGCATCCCAGTGTTCTCGGAATATCGCAGCACAGCATGGGCAATCTGCCGAACACTAATGACCCGCTCCTGCAGGCCTTCGACGACCGGCATGGTCGAGACCATGGAGCCATGACTGACCACGAGGTTGATCTCGTCGCCATCGGCGTAATCACCAACTCGGCAGTAGTCTCCCAGGAACGCATCGCGGAACAGGTCAGCGACAGCCGTCCTGAACGCCTCGACCTTTTCTTGCGTCAGATCGATCGCGACGCCCCGTTCCTTGCCGGCGTACTCGTGCAGTCGGTCAGCTGCGAGCATCGCCATGTGATCGGCGGCGGCGTCGAACAGGTCGGGATGTTCCAGAAATACCCGGACGGCGATGTGTTTCGGCTCATGCGCCCTGTTAGGCGCATCCTCATCGCCGGTTTTAATGTCCGGAAATAGATCGATGCCCTGACGCTCAGCCTGGGTCTGGATAATTTCAAGGCCGCGTTTGTCGCCCAGTTCGGCGATACGGTGGAGATCGGCCCGCAAACCTTCTGGATAACTGTCCTCAGCCCCCGTCAGGAGGTCGTGTAGCGCGCCCCGTGCCGCATCTTCTTCCTGATCGAGCACATTGATGGAGAAATCGGTGAACTTGCCTTCGTGACGGGCCAGCAATGCTTTCATCAGGCCCAGATCAATTGTCTTGATGAACCGCGGATTCACGAACTTTTTCAAATTGCCGGCCATCGCGAATCCCCTTTTCCATGAATTGAATGTTCATAATATGTTCTCGCCCATAGGGCCGCAACCGTCGGGCGAACGGTTGGGACGGTTCCCGAGGCCGATGAGTAGAGGCCAAGGGAGACAACCGCCCCGAGGCCTGTATGAAACGACCCAATCCACTCCCTCCCGACCAAATGACCCCAGCGGAACGCCGTGCCGACCTGTGTGGCCTGCTGGCTCTCGGGCTGGTTCGTCTGCGGATGCGCGATCGGGCGGAAGTATCTGACGAAACGGGAGAAAGTTGCCTACACTATCCGGCCGACCAATGGCGTCATGCAACTCCAACTCACCGGAGAAACGCATGACCAAACAAGATCCCATCCCCGCCCGCCTGGCCGCGCTCAAGACAACGCCAACGCCAGACCTGAAGCAGCAATGGCGCGACCTGTTCGACAGTGAGCCGCCGCCGTTCAATCGCCGCTACCTCGAAAGCCGACTGGCGTACCGCATCCAGGAACTGGCCTATGGCGGGCTGAAGCCGGAAACGGTGAAACGGCTGGAAGCCCTCGGCGAACAACTGGACGGCGGCGACCGCAAGAAGAGCCGCATCCGCGCTGACCTGACACCCATCGTCGGCACGCGGCTGATCCGCGAATGGCAGGGCGTCGAGCATCTCGTCACTGTCACCGCCGACGGTTTCGACTGGCAGGGTCGCCCTTACAAATCGCTCTCTGCCATTGCCCGCGCCATCACCGGCACACGCTGGAACGGCTGGGTGTTCTTTGGCCTTAAAAACCATCGGAGGGGCGCATGACCAAACCGATTGTCCGGAAACTGCGCTGCGCAATCTACACCCGCAAATCCTCCGAGGAAGGGCTGGAGCAGGAGTTCAACAGCCTGCACGCCCAGCGGGAGGCCTGCGAAGCCTATATTGCCAGCCAGCGGTCAGAAGGCTGGGTGCTGGTCCGCGATCAGTATGATGACGGCGGGATTTCCGGCGGCACGCTGGAACGCCCCGGCCTGAAACGGCTGCTGGCCGACGTCGAAGATGGGCTGGTCGACGTGGTCGTCGTCTACAAGATCGACCGCCTGTCGCGCTCGCTGATGGATTTCTCCAAGCTGGTCGAGGTATTTGACCGGAACGGCGTCACCTTCGTATCCGTCACGCAGTCATTCAACACGACGACGTCCATGGGGCGGCTGACGCTGAACATCCTGCTCAGCTTCGCCCAGTTCGAGCGCGAGGTCACGGCCGAGCGCATCCGCGACAAGGTCCGCGCTAGCCGGATGAAGGGCATGTGGATGGGCGGCGTGCCCCCGCTGGGCTACGAGGTGAAGGACCGCAAGCTGATCATCAAGGAGGCCGATGCCGCCAATGTCCGCTGGATCTTCGCCCGTTTCATCGAGATCGGCTCGGGCACGGAACTGGCACGGGAACTGGCGGCGCGCGGCATCCGGACCAGCCGTGGCAACCGGATCGACAAGAAGTACCTGTACCGGCTGCTGAACAACCGCGCCTACATCGGCGAAGCCGTCCACAAGGGCGACAGCTACCCCGGCGAGCATGATGCCATCATCGACAGGGATGTCTGGGACAAGGTCCACGCCATCCTGACCGAAAGCCCCCGCAAGCGCGCCGCGCGCACCCGCGCCGACACGCCCGCGCTGCTGAAAGGGCTGCTCTACGGCCCCGACGGGGCGGCGTTCTCACCGACCCACACGCGAAAGGGCGGCAAGCTCTACCGATACTATGTCAGCCAGACGGTTTTGAAGCATGGTGCCGGGTCATGCCCGGTTGGCCGGGTCCCTGCGGGCGAAATCGAAACGGCCGTCATCGACCAGCTCCGCGCCGTGTTTCGCCAGCCCGAAATCGTGGCGGGCACTTGGAAAGCGGCGCGCGCGCAGGAAAGCGACGTCAGCGAGGATGATGCCCGCGAGGCGCTGACCCGTCTTGATCCGCTTTGGGACGAACTCTTCCCCGCCGAGCAGGCGCGCATCGCAGCGTTGCTCGTCGAGCGGATCGATATCGGCACCGATGGCCTGAATGTTCGCCTTCGGATGGACGGTCTGACCGGGCTGGCGCGCGAAATGGTGGCTGATCTCGGAACGGCGGCATGACCCGCGCGAAGCCAATACCGGAAACGGTGACAGTGCACATCCCGTTCCGCCTCGTGAAACGAGGCGGCCGCAAGGAGATGCAGCTGCCGGACGGGGCATCCAGCCAGCGCAAGATGGACAACACGTTGGTCAAGGCGATGGCACGGGCGTTTCGCTGGCAAAGGATGCTTGAAGACGGCGATTTTGCGACGATTTCGGAACTGGCTGAGCATGAGGGAATTGCGGCATCGTATCTCAGCAGAACATGCGGTTGGCGCAGCTTGCACCAGACATCGTCGAGGCAATTCTAAGTGGTCGTCAGCCTGCCGGTCTCACTTTGGAGGCGCTTCGGAAGCCGCTACCATCTGAATGGGGCCGTCAAGGAAGCCACTTGGCAGTCCTCTGCCGCCCCCCAGAAACATAGGCCAAAACTGCGCGATTCAGGGAATTCACGAAAAGATTCGGGCATGTTAGGGTTCAAAAAAAGGATACAGGCATGAGCATTCTATTCACAGTCGGTTAGCCTAGACAAAACGTCTCGTGAGCGCGTGAAGCAGGCCAGCCGCGACCTCCTAGCCTCTATCAAGGTGCGCTTGGCCGAACTCGATCGCTTCTGGGAGAAGGAGCAGACCAAGGCCGATGTTGAGGTCTTCATCCTGGACGAGGTATTCGCAAGCCTTCCATCACCGCCGTTCACACCCGATGAAAAAAAGGCACTGGCTGCAAGCGTTTATGCCCACGTGTGGCAACAGGCCGTAAATGGTGGCTTTGCACAAGCAGCGTAGTGCTGTTCCCGATTGTTCGATCCGGGTCTCGGAAGGAAAGCGAATGGAACAACAAACCGCTGCGATTGATCTGAGAAGAATAAGTTCATAATATCAAAAGCATAACACTAAGAACCGGATGCGGCGGTTAACAGGTCCGGAGAATATCGGCCCGGAGAGACCGCTTTCGGGCCCTCCTGGCGCGTAGGGCCGGTTCTCAGCCCCTCCCGCATAACCCTCGAAAACAACGGAAAAATCCGGCCGCAGCCGGATCGGGAGAACGCTTTCGCGAGGGCAAGTGGCGGAAGGGGTGGGATTCGAACCCACGGATGGTTGCCCATCGGCGGTTTTCAAGACCGCTGCAATCGACCACTCTGCCACCCTTCCAGGATCGGAAGGAAAGATGGAGCTCGATCTCAAGCGCTCTGCCCTTCTTCCGACGGAACTTGTTACAGTAGGCCTCGCGATGCGTCCATGGAGGGTTATGCGTGTTGGAGGGTTCGCGGCGCCAGGTCGCGGAGGAGACGGGTCGGTCTGACGCTCTGACACCCGTGCTGACGCGGTTGTCCACGCAGGCCTGCGCGTTCGCTATTGCCGCCGCAACCCTCCTGGGCTGCGGGCGCGGCTCCGACGGACAGGATTGGACCGCTGCGCCGCAGTTCGGCGTTGTCCTCGAAGACACTGTTGTCCCGGAGGCGTATAAGATGCTTGGGGAGGCTCGTCGCGCCGGAGCGGAATCACCCTCCGGCTTCTGGATCGCGGCGCCCGGCGTCGGGCGGCCCGAACGTGTTCTCGTCGAGAACCTCGAGACTGGAGCGACCGCGGAGGCCGCACTCTTTCGCTCGCCGGACGGCGGGATGCGCGTCTCAGAAGAAGTCGCCACTTCAATCGGCATGTCCGCGCGTCCGTCAGAGGTGCGCGTCACCGCCATCAGGACCGAAGCGCGGATCGCGGATTGATCGCGATGGTTTTGACTTGGTGGCCTACCTGCCGTATCCCTGCGCAATCACGCTCCAGAAAGGAGATCCCCAATGCATGCCAGGCTCGCGCTCGCAGCCGCGCTGGCGGGATGTGCGCTCTGGCCGCTGGGGGGAGCGGCCTTCGAGACACAAGCCAGTCACGCGCTTGTCGTCGATCACGCTACCGGCGCCGCGCTGTTCGAGAAGGACGCGGACACAGCTGCGCCGACGGCTTCGATGTCGAAGCTGATGACGCTCTACATGTTGTTCGAAGCGGTCGATCAGGGTCGCGTGACGCTCGACACCACCTTCGAGGTGAGCGCGCGCGCGCATGCGATGGGCGGGTCGCGCATGTTCCTCGAGATCGGCGAGCAGGTGCGCGTCGACGATCTGATCCGCGGCATCATCGTGCAATCGGGCAACGACGCCTGCGTGGTGGTCGCGGAGGGCCTTGCGGGCACCGAAGAGACCTTCGCCAAGCAGATGAACGCCCGGGCCGCGGCACTCGGGCTGACACAGACGAACCTGACGAACTCCTCCGGCTGGCCGGAGCCTGGGCATGTCATGAGCGCCCGAGACCTCGTGGCGCTGTCGCGGCTGATCATCGACGAGTTCCCGGACTTCTACGAGTACTTCAAGGAAACCGAGTTCACCTGGAACGACATCTCGCAGCCCAACCGGAACCCCCTCCTGACGCTTGGCATCGGCGCGGACGGGCTCAAGACCGGCCACACAGCGGAGGCAGGCTACGGGCTGGTCGGATCGGCGGTCCAGAACGGTCAGCGGATCGTCTTCATGGTCAACGGTCTAGATGGCGTGTCGGAGCGGGCGGCGGAAACTTCGTCCCTGGTGAAGTGGGCCTACGGGGCCTTCGACACCGTCAGGTTCTTTTCCGAAGGAGACGTGGTCATCGAGGCCGACGTCTGGCTCGGGGCGGAGGACATGGTTCCGCTGATCGCTCCTCGTGATCTCCAGATGCTGGTCGAGCGCGAGAGGCGTGAGGGCCTCGAGGCCCAGATCCGCTATGCGGGACCGATCGAGGCGCCGATCGTCGAGGGCCAGGCGATCGGCGAACTCGTGGTCATCGTGCCGGGCAATGACCCGGTCAGCTTCGATCTTGTCGCCGGAGCGTCAGTCCCGCGCGGGGGGGTCATGACCCGCATCAACGCTGCAACCCGCCTGGCGCGGGAACGCGTGACCGATCTGCTCCCGCAGGGACAGTGACGCGTGCCATGGATGCCGGGCGCTTCATCACCTTCGAGGGCATCGACGGCTCGGGCAAATCGACCCAGGCGCGGCTTGCGGCTGAGCATCTTCGCAGGAGCGGAACGGACACAGTTGAGACCCGTGAGCCTGGTGGCTCGCCGGGGGCGGAACTGATACGAGATCTGCTCGTGCGCGGAGACACCGCGCGATGGTCGCCCGAGACGGAGATCCTGCTCTTCACCGCGGCGCGGCGCGATCATGTGGAGAGGACCATTCGACCGGCGCTTTCGAACTCCCGGACTGTGATCTGCGACCGGTATCTGGATTCGACCCGGGTGTACCAAGGACTTGCGCGCGCAGACTTGATCCACCTCGTCGACGCCTTGCACGACCTGAGCATCGGTCTCGAGCCCGATCTCACCATCGTCATCGACATCGACGTGCAGGAAGCGGCCGCGCGCTGCGGGAAACGGGCGGAAGGCGAGGACAGGTTCGAGCGTTTCGGGGTCGATTTCCAGCAGAGGCTGCGTGTGGGCTTTCTCGATGTCGCCGCGCGCGACCCCGACCGCTGCCGTGTGGTGTCCGGCGAGGGATCTCCTTCGGACGTAGCCTCGCGCGTCGCCAACGCGATGGCGCGCTGATGGCCGCCACCCCCGGCGGGAGCGGGCCCGACCGGCTGAAGGACGTCCCACACCCTCGCGCGAACGTGGACCTCTTCGGGCAGGAAGCTGCGGAACGGGAGTTTCTCGACGCTCTTCGTTCCGGGAGACCGCCCCATGGCTGGTTGATCACCGGTCCACGCGGAGTCGGCAAGGCGACGCTCGCCTGGCGGATTGCACGCGCCCTGATTTCCGGCCAGGACGCGGATACGCTTGCATTCGACGTCGAACACCCGGTGTTCCGCCGGATCGCGGCGCTGTCCGAGCCAAGCGTGCACTTCTGTCGCCCCGGGAGCGACCCCAGGACCGGCCGCGTCAGAACGACGATCGGGGTAGACGACGTGCGGTCCGTGAGCGGCTTCCTGCAACTCAGCGCGGCGGAGGGCGGCTGGAGGGTCGTGATCGTCGACGCGGCCGACGACATGACCGTTGCCGCCGCGAACGCGCTTCTCAAGATCCTGGAGGAGCCGCCGTCCCGGACCATGCTCCTGCTGGTCGCTCATGCGCCCAGCGCTCTGCTGCCGACACTCCGGTCGCGGTGTCGGACGCTTCGGTGCGGCGCGCTCGCCCCCCCGGAACTCTCGCGTGCGCTCGAGGCGCTCGGCGCGCCCGCGGAAGCCGCCGCCGCGGTGATCCCGCTCGCCGGGGGATCGGTTGGCGAGGCGCACCGCATCCTGCAGGGCCGCGGGCTCGAGACCTACGGCGAGATCATTGACCTCATGTCCGGAATGCCGCGAATGGATCAGGCGCGCGCCTCGCGGCTCGCCGAAGCAGCCGCTGAGCCAGGAGACATGTTCCGCCGCCTCGTAGGCCTTGCGGTGTCGCGGGTGGCCGTAAGCGCGGCGAGTTCGCCGCTCTTGGCCATTTCGGAGGCGGAGGCCGCGAACTTCTCTCGGTTCGGTGGGAACCCGAATAGCGCAGCGGGTTGGGCAGAGTGCGCGGCCGAGATCGACGAGCGGCTCGCAGCGGGACGGATGGTCAACCTTGACCCCCAACTCTTGATCTTCGATACGTTGCTTCGGATCGATCGGGCGGCGTCGCGCGCCTTGGCCTGAGAGTGCGCCGACGCCAGAAACCGAACCCAGGTCACATGTCCGAACCCGAACTCGTCGACAGTCATTGTCATCTCGATTTCCCCGACTTCGACGGCGCGGTCGCCGACGTGGTCGCCCGCGCGAAGAACGCCGGGGTCGCCCGGATGGTGACGATCTGCACCGACCCGCGTGACGAGGCGAGGGTGCGCGCAATTGCGAAGAACAACGCGGGAGTCTTCTTTGCGGTCGGGATGCACCCGATGAACGTCGGCAAGGGGCCTGCTGTAGATGCCGAGACCCTGGTCGCGCTGGCGCGGCATCCCAGATGCGTGGGGATCGGCGAGAGCGGCCTCGACTATCACTACACCGCCGAGACGGCCGACGCGCAGAAGCAAAGCCTGCGCGTTCATGTCGAGGCGTCCCGGCGGACCGGCCTGCCGTTGATCGTGCATGCCCGCGATGCCGACGACGACATCGCCGCGGTCCTCGGCGAGGAGCATGCGGCCGGTCCTTTCTCCGCCGTCATGCACTGCTTTTCGTCGTCGGAAGGGCTCGCCCGGACCGCGCTTGATCTCGGCTTCTACCTTTCGGCGTCGGGGATCCTCACCTTCGCCAAGTCCGATGCGCTGCGCGCCATCTTCGCCGCCTGCCCTCATGACCGCCTCCTGGTGGAAACCGACAGTCCGTATCTGGCGCCGGCCCCGCATCGGGGCAGACGCAACGAGCCGGCCTATGTGGCGCACACCGCGCGAACGCTCGCGGGCGTGGTCGGGATGGAGTTCGTGGACCTTGCGGAGCAGACGACGCGCAACTTCGACCGGTTGTTCCCAAAGGCCGCCGGGAAGGCCGCACGCTAGTGGCGCGTCTGCGCGTGACCATCCTCGGCTGCGGCTCGTCCGGTGGCGTGCCGCGGCTTGGCGGTCTCTGGGGGGCATGCGACCCGGAGGATCCACGCAACCGGCGCAGTCGCTGCTCGATCCTTGTCGAACGGCTGGACGGCGACCGTGCTACCCGCGTTCTCGTCGACACCTCTCCAGACATGCGCTCACAGCTGCTTGCGGCCAATGTGGGTTGGCTCGACGGCGTCGTCTTCACCCACGCCCACGCCGACCACATCCATGGGATCGACGATCTTCGGATGATCGTCTTCAACCGCGGCGCCCGGCTTCCGGCCTGGGCTGATCCAGACACGTCGGAGTCACTGATCAATCGTTTCGCCTACGCCTTCGTGCAACCGGCGGGCAGTCTGTATTCACCGATCCTCGACCTTCACCGGATCGACGACGGGGATTTCGCGATCGCGGGCGACGCCGGCCGGATCGCGCTTCGTCCCCTCCGCGTCCGCCATGGCCCGATCGACGCGCTCGGCTTTCGGATCGCCGGTATCGCCTATCTCCCGGACGTCTCCGAGATCCCGGCGCAGGTCTGGAGCGACCTCGGCAGCCTTGACTGCTGGATCGTCGATGCGCTGCGACGCAAGCCGCATCCGACCCACGCCCACCTGGAGCGCTCGCTGGAGTGGATCGCCCGTGCGCGACCCAGGCGGGCGATCCTGACAAACATGCACAACGACCTCGATTTCGCGACTGTCGAGGCGGAGACCCCGGAGCACGTCAGCCCGGCCCATGACGGGATGGTGCTGGAGTTCCCGGCTTGATCCTTCAGATCCTGGAGGTCGTCCTTCCGGTCTTTCTGGTGATCGGCTCGGGATTCGCGCTAGCGAAGTCGGGATTTTTCGCCGGATCGGCAATCGACGGCTTGATGACATTCACGCAGGGTTTCGCGATCCCCTGCCTGCTCTTTCTGGCCATCGCGGATCTCGACCTGGGCGAGGTGTTCGACTGGCGCCTCCTGGTCTCGTTCTACGCCGGGGCCGCGACCTGCTTTGCGCTGGGCATCGCCGGCGCGCGGACTATCTTCAAACGTCGTCCGGGAGAGTCGGTCGCGATAGGCTTCTGCGCGCTGTTCTCGAACTCGGTGCTGCTCGGCCTGCCTATAATGGAGCGCGCCTACGGGGCCGATGCCCTGGGGCCAAACTTCGCCATCGTGTCGGTGCATGTTCCGTTCTGCTACCTGCTCGGGATCGGCGCGATGGAGCTTGCGCGCGCGGACGGACGCGGCCTGGCGGAGACGGTCGTCGTGATCGCCAAGGCCCTCGCGCGGAACGCGCTGATGATCGGGCTTGCCGCAGGCTTCGTCGCCAATCTCGTCGGGATACCGCTGCCGGGCCCTGTCCGGGGCGCGCTCGAGATGGTCGCCGCAGCGGCGCTGCCTGCGGCGCTCTTCGGCCTCGGCGGGGTGCTGACAAGGTACGGGATCCGCGCCTCCCTGCCGGAGACCGGCATGATCACCGCGCTTTCGCTGATCGTGCATCCCGCGATCGCCTTCGTCCTCGCCCATGAGGTGTTCGACCTGCCGATGGACTGGGTGCGGGCGGCTGTCCTGACAGCCGCGATGGCGCCGGGAGTAAACACCTACGTCTTCGCCAGCATCTACAACCGCGGCCAGGCCCAGGCGGCGAGCTCGGTGCTGGTCGGAACGGCGCTCTCCGTGCTGACGGCTTCGGCTTGGCTCGCGCTTCTGGAGACGCTGGCCTAGCCGGACTGGACCTCAGAAGTCGGCCAAAGCCCTCATGTCCATGCGCTCAAGGAGCGTGGTCTTGGCCTCAAGCGGCGCGTCGCCGCTCACCGAGATCAGCACCTTGCCTCCAGTGACACCCTGGAGCTCGCCGTCGGTGTTGGCGAACTCCGTGCGCTGGATGCGCAGCGGCTTTCCACCCGAGATCGAGGACATGCCCGCAATCATCGCGCCGAGGCCGCTGACCATGGGCGAGTTCGCGACGAGCGTGATCGTCACCTCCTTCGCGCCGTCGGTGTAGAGGGCCGACGCGACAGAGCCGCCGCCGAATGCCATGGCCAGCCCGGCGGCGGCGCCGGCTTCAACCTCTTCGCGGGTCCAGCCGTCAGGCGGTGCAGGCAGGAACTGCGACAGGCTCGCGGCCTTGAACTCCTGCAGGAGTTTGCTGGCGTAGGTCAACTCCTCCAGCGCGACGCCGATGTCGCCACTCTCGTAGGCGCTGCGTGCGCTGTCGAGAACGTCGGTGAACTCGTCGGCATGGGCGGCGGCGCCGAACAGCGCGACGGCGGCGAGCGCGGCGAGCGGACCACGGCGAAACTTCATCTGATCCTCGAAATCTCTTTGCGATGCGACCGCGCCGCCGCGGCGACGCGACGGTGAGCCTGCATCAATTACCGGTTACCGGCAGATGACGCAATCGGCCGAGGGCCGCGGTGAGATCCTCGTGCAGCGCAACGCGCTCGTCCGGGCTCAGAAAGGCGCCGAGTTCAATCTCCCTGCCGTCGCCACGCAGGATGAGATACTGTTCGACCTTGCCATCCTCGATAAGCCGGGGCTTGACCCAGAACGGATCCGCTCGCCAGGTCAATACTCTGCCACGGGCTTCGCGCCGAACGACGGAAATCATATCCGGCCAGAGCCGCAGTTCCTCGGTCAACGCGCCGTCGGCGTAGCTGCGGCGGAAGGCGAGATAGAGACCGCCAAGCACCGCCAACTCGAAAGGAAAGATGCCCCAGACCAGCGCCGTACCGGCGAGCGGCAGGAGGGGCACGGCGAGGCCGATCCCGAGCAGCACCAGCACGACGCGCGCGCCGCGCCGCGGAAGCGACCGGTTCGGCCAGAGCCGCAGGTCGAGGATCGGCGCATCGGGACGGGACGGGTGTTCCCCGGCCAAGCTCGACGACCTGTGGTCGCCCCGGTCGCTCGGCTGGGCGTCTGCGGCCATCGCGGTTCAGTGCGCCTTGTGGTGGTCCCACATGTCCGGCGTGGGCAAGGTCTCGAAAGTGTGCTCGGGTGGCGGGTTCGAGAGCGTCCATTCCAGCGTCTGATCCGGTTGCGGACCCCAGTACGCGGGATTGGTCTCGCGCGCGCCGTAGCGAAGGCTCCAGAACACGATCCCGAAGAAGAACAGGAACGACAGCCCCGACAGGAACGCCCCCAGCGAGGAGATGTAGTTCCAGTAGGCGAACTGCTCGGGATAATCGAGGTAGCGCCGCGGCATGCCCTGACGTCCGAGAAAGTGCTGCGGGAAGAAGGTCAGGTTGGCGCCGATGAACATCATCCAGAAGTGCAGCTTGCCGGCCCACTCGGGATACTGCCGGCCGCTCATCTTGGCGAACCAGTAATAGCAGCCGGCGAAGATGCAGAACACCGCGCCCAGGCTCATCACGTAGTGGAAGTGCGCGACCACGTAGTAGGTGTCATGATAGGCGCGGTCGATTGCAGCCTGGCTCAGCACGACGCCGGTCACGCCCCCAACGGTAAAGAGGAAGAGGAAGCCAAGCGCCCAGAGCATCGGCGTCTTGAACTCGACCGAGCCGCCCCACATCGTCGCAATCCACGAGAAGATCTTGATGCCCGTCGGCACCGCGATCACCATGGTCGCCAGCATGAAATAGGCCTGCTGAGTGGTCGAGAGGCCGACCGTGTACATGTGGTGCGCCCACACGACGAAGCCGAGCGCTCCGATCGCCACCATCGCGTAGACCATCGGCAGGTATCCGAAGATCGGCTTGCGCGAGAAGGTCGAGATCACGTGGCTGATGATGCCGAAGCCAGGTACGATGATGATGTAGACTTCCGGATGTCCGAAGAACCAAAGGATGTGCTGGTAGAGCACCGGATCGCCGCCGCCGGCGGGATCGAAGAAGGTCGTGCCGAAGTTGCGGTCGGTCAGTAGCATGGTGATCGCGCCGGCCAGCACCGGCAGCGCCAGCAGGATCATGAAGGCGGTTACGAAGATCGACCACGGGAAGAGCGGCACCTTGTGCAGCGTCATGCCCGGAGCGCGCATGTTAAGGAACGTCGTGATCATGTTGATAGCGCCGAGGATCGACGAGGCGCCGGAGAGATGCACCGCGAAGATGGCGAGATCCATCGACATGCCGGCCTCTGTCGTGGAGAGCGGCGCATAGAGAACCCAGCCGACCCCCGATCCGAGCTGGCCGTTGCCGCCAGGCGAAAGCAGCGACAGCACCGCCAGAGTGGAGCCCGCCACATAGAGCCAGTAGCTGAGGTTGTTCATGCGCGGGAACGCCATGTCCGGAGCGCCGATCATCAACGGCATGAAGTAGTTGCCGAAACCACCAAACAGCGCCGGAATCACCACGAAGAACATCATTAGGATGCCGTGGCCAGTGATCAGGACGTTCCACAGATGCCCGTTCGGCTGGCCGTCGAGCAGCATGTACTGCACGCCCGGCTCCATCAGCTCAAGGCGCATGTACATGGTGAAAGCCACCGACACGAAGCCCAGCGCCGCCGCCGTCACAAGGTAGAGGATCCCGATGTCCTTGTGGTTCGTCGACATGAACCACCGCACGAAGAAACTCGGCCTGTGGTGCTCCTCGTGGGAGTTGACGACAGCATCTGCCATTCTGGGTCTCCTGAATCCGGCGCGCCCGATTCCGGACGTTCTCCTGCGTTGCATCATCTCTAGACCGGGGTTCGGGTGGCCTCAAGTCCGCCAGTTGGCGGAAACGCACGCGATTTGTCGCGGTTCTTGACCCGCGGATCGCGCGGGCGCAAGGAAAACCCGCCATGCGCAAGCCGCTGATCCTCGACGCTCCCGCGATGACGCCCGGCCAGCGGCTCGCGCGCGGGGTCGCGCGAGGGTTGGCGCGCGAGGGCTTCGCGCCGCTCGCGGAATTCGTGCTGAAATCGGGACTGAGGGCGGATCTGCTGGCGATCGGGCCGGCCGGGGAGATCTGGATCGTGGAGTGCAAATCGAGCCGCGCCGATCTCGCTGCCGACCGCAAGTGGCCCGGATACGCGCCCTGGTGCGACAGCTTCTTCTGGGCGGTGGACGACGCCTTTCCGACCGAGATCCTGCCCGGCGACGCAGGACTGATCATAGCGGATGACTACGACGCGGAGATCCTGCGTCGCCCCGAGCCCCGCAGGCTCGCGTCGGCGCGGCGCAAGGCTCTGACGCTGCGCTTTGCGCACGCCGCCGCGGCGCGCCTCGAGCAGAAGATGGAGTCGACCTGGGGGGGGTTAGCCTCCGGGCCGCGCTTTTGAACGGCGCGCGGCCTCTCGAGCCTTGGCGGCGGCGGAACGCAACTCCTCGGCGATCTCCTCAGCCTCTTCAGGTTCGAAATCGAGCGGTATCTCGACGCGCTCGGTCTCGATGAAGATCCGGACCATGCCGTTCGTCGTCGGGCCGATCTGCAGGTTGCCGGCGATGCTGCTCTCGCTGTCTATTCCCATTTCCGATCTCCGGATGTGGGCGATCAATCTGCCGCCCGACCTGGCGGGTGGCAAGTGCCGCTTGCATCCCGGAGCTTTCGACGCTAGTGGAACGCCGCGGCGCCGGCGTAGCTCAGTTGGTTAGAGCGCCTGATTGTGGATCAGGAGGTCGTTGGTTCGAGACCAACCGCTGGTACCATATCACTCCCGATCAGCGCCAGCCCGGCTGGACCATGCAGGCGAAGATTGAACGACTGTTCGAGGTCCGCCAAGGTTGGCGGTCCAGCAGAGGTTTGGAATCAAAGAAGAAAAGTACTAGCGCGGAATCCCTTAGCTTCGCCCCGGACTTGAAGCCACTGCGAGCACCGAGCGTGCGGCGCGAAGAGCCGGTGGCTCGCCGCCGCGGCCGAGAACTCGCATGGTTTCGGCCGCCGCCGCCCGCTGCGCTTCCGCCCTTCCCGGATCGAAGAGCAGCGCGGCCAGCGCCGGGGTGATTTCCTCGGGCGTGCAGTCCTCCTGCAGGAATTCCGGCACCGCGCGGGTTCCGGTGACAAGGTTGACCAGCGTCACGGTGTCGATCCTGACCAGCCGCCGCGCCAGCGCCGCGGTCAGCGGGTTGACCCGATAGGCGACGACCATCGGCGTGTCCTCCGCAGCCAGTTCGAGGCTGACGGTGCCGGAGGCGGCGAGCGCGGCATCGGCTGCGCGAAAGACCGCGCGCTTGAACGCCGCGTCCCCGGGCGCGCCGGTTGGGGCGAGCACCTTTGGCCAGCACTCCGCGTCGGCGGGGAAGCGCGCGCGCACTCCATCGACGACACCAGCGGCGGCCGGAATGACCACGGCAAGCTCGGGATGTGCTGCGCGCAGCCGGCGGATCACCTCGGCGAAGACCGGGGCCAGCCGCTCGACCTCGCCGGCGCGCGAGCCCGGCAGCGCCAGCAGCAGCGGCTGGTTCGCGTCCACGCCGAGCGCTCGGCGCGCCGCAGCGGCCTCCGCGGGCGTCGCCTGGGGCGCGGCGGCGGCAGGATGCCCGACGAAATCGCAGCTTACCCCGGCGGCCTCCATGTAGGGCGGCTCGAAGGGCAGGAGCGCAAGCACGTGGTCGACGCGTCGCGCCAGTTTCGCGGCGCGGCCCGGCCGCCAGGCCCAGACCGACGGCGCGACGTAGTGGATGATCTTCACGCCAGGCGCGTTGCGCCGGACCCTTGCGGCCACGCGCAGGCAGAAATCCGGACTGTCGATGGTCACGAGCGCATCCGGCCGCATGTCGCATACGGCCTCGGCGGTCTCGCGGATGCGTCGCAGAAGCAACGGCGCGCGCGGCAGGACTTCGGCGATGCCCATCACCGAGAGATCGCTCATCGGGAAGCGGCTGCGGAGGCCCTCGGCGGACATCTCCGGCCCGCCGACGCCCTCGAAGTCGACGCCTCCATCGCCGTCGCAGAGCTGGATCAGGCCCCGCATCAGCGCCCCCCCGAGAAGATCTCCGGACGGCTCGCCCGCGATGACGAAGAAGCGCTTCACGTCCCCGTCGCCCGGCCCCACACAAAGACGCCGGCGGCGTCGGCGGCCGCGAGCGTCTCGGCGCGGCCCAGCAGCAGCACGCCGCCGGCCTGCCCGGCGACGCCCGCAAGTCCCGCGGCGGCGGCGGCGCGGATGGTGTCTGGCCCGATCGCAGGCAGGTCGATGCGCCAGTCCTGACCCGGCTTCGGGCCCTTGAAGAGCACACCGCGCGCGCCCTCCGGATCGGGCCGGGCAGCGGCGATGGAGCGGGCGACGAATTCGAGCAGCGCGTCGGTGCCCTGGATCGAACTCAAGTCCCATACACAGGCCCTGAGCCACCACCGCTGCCTGACCGACGTCCACCGCCCCTAGCGCGGCGACGATCTCGGCGGCGCGGTCCGCGTCGGCGCGGTCCTGATCGGATGGCGCAGCGCGGGTGAGCATGCCCTCGGCAAGCACGAGGCCTTCGAGCAGGTCGTGCGGGGCCTGGACCCGGAACCCCTCGGCTTCGAAGACGCCAGCCAGCAGGCGCAACAGCCCGTCGTCGCCGCCTTTCAGCCCCGCCAGCACACGCGGCGCGAGGCGGAGCATGGTCGCATCGAAGCGCGCGGGGCTGAGCTTCGGGCGCTGCATGCTGCCGGCGAATGTCACCGACCTGCAGCCGGCGCTTCTCAGGTCCGAAAAGAGCCGGCCGGGCTTCTCGAAGACGCCGCGGATGCATGCAAGCCCCTCGGCCCAACTCGGCGGCGCGTCATCGAAGGTCACGACCACGACCAGCCGTCCGGTTGCGACGCATTCGTCGGCGATCAGTCGGGGGAGCGCACCGCGGCCGGCGAAGACCGCGAGCGGGTCGTCCGCCACCCGTCAGGCGGCGAACGGCGCAAAGGAGCGCGACCCGCCCTCGGCGACAAAGCGGACGATCGCGCTCACCAGCGGATTGTCCGGAAACGACGCCGCGACGGCCTCGACCCGCTCCGCGAAGGCGCCTTCCATTGTCCGCATGGCGTCGAAGGCGGCCCTGAGCCCGTTGATCTGTTCACGCGGAAGGCCCCGGCGCTTGAGCCCGGTCAAGTTCAGGCCGACGAGCTGCGAGCGGTTGCCGATGACGGTGCCGAAGGGGATGACGTCGCCCTGAACTCCGGTCATGCCGCCGATCATGCTGCCCTCGCCCAGGCGCGCGAACTGGTGCACGGCCGACATGCCTCCGATCACGACGTTGTCGGAGATGACGACGTGCCCTCCGATGGTAGCGTTGTTGGCGAAGATCACCCGGTTGCCGACGATGCAATCATGGGCGATGTGGGTCCCGACCATCAGCAGGTTGTCGTCGCCGATCCGGGTGAGCCCACCCCCGCTGTCGGTGCCGGGGTTCAGCGTCGAATTCTCGCGGATCCGGTTGCGCCGACCGATATCCAGTTCGGTGCGTTCGCCGGCGTACTTCAGATCCTGGGGCGCATGGCCGACCGAAGCGAAGGGAAAGATCACGGTGTCCTCCCCGATCCGGGTGAGCCCCGCAACGACCACATGGCTGTGGAGTACGACCCGCGCGCCAAGCTTGACCTCCGGTCCGACGCAGCAGTAGGCGCCGATCTGGCAGCCAGGCCCGATCGTCGCGCCGTCCTCCACGATCGCTGTGGCGTGGATTTCAGCGCTCGGATCGACGCTCATTCGCTCACTCCTTCGCCCGAACGTCGTCAGGCTCCATGATCATCGCTGTGAATTCCGCTTCGGCGCAGAGTTGGTCGTCCACGCGGCCCTCGCCCCGGAACCGCCAGACCTTGCCGCGATGCCGGGCCACGCGGACATGCAGTTCGAGGACGTCGCCGGGCACGACGGTCTTGCGGAACTTGCTGCTCTCGATGCTCATGAAATAGACGAGCAGGTCGTGATCGATCATGCCCATCGTGCGCACGACGAGCACTGCAGCGGACTGCGCCATAGCCTCGACGATCAGCACGCCCGGCATGACCGGCTGGTTCGGGAAATGCCCGGCGAAATGGGGTTCGTTGAAGGTCACGTTCTTGAGCCCGACTGCGGCCTCGCCGACCTCGATGTTGACGACGCGGTCGATCAGCAGGAACGGATACCGGTGCGGGATCATCCGCCGGATCTCGTTGACATCGACCCGCGGGAGATCGGGGTTGATCAGCAGAGGCATTCAGGGGGGCCGTCCAGGATTGTCAGCATTCCCGTTCTTGCCCTCCGCCATCGCCTTGTCGATCTCCGCGATCGCCGCCTCGGTTATGTTCACCTGCTGATCAGCCAGCAGAACGCTGTTCTCGTCGAGAATGGCGAGCGCCCCGTATCGGTCCATCAGGCCGACGAGAATCGGCGCGATCGAAGCGTAGAACTGCCGGCGACGCTGGTCAAACTCCCGCGCGAGCGCATTGGAGCGTGCGTCCTGGTCGCGTCGGGCCTGGACCACCCGCTCGTCGAAGTCGTCGGATTTCCGCCGGAAGTCTTCCCGCTCCAGGTCGGGCCGTTCCGCCGTCAGCGCCCGCTCCTCGGCCTCGAAGGCGCTATCGATGCTGCGGGCTTCGGCGCGCAGCGCGTCGCGGGCGGCCTCCTCCTCGGCCAGGAGCGCCCGCCCGGCCTCGGATTCGGTGAGAAGTCGCTCCTGATTGATGATGAGAAACGGCTGATCCGCGCGCTCCTGCGCCGTCGCTGCACAGGAGAGAAGCACGATCGCCAGGGCGGTGACGCCTCCGCCAATAGGTCCCGCACTGCACCTTGCCATCTAGAACCTGGTCTGGATCGTGAAGCGGAACCGTTCGAGCACGTCGGTGTCGACCCGCTGGATCGGCCAGGCGTAATTGAACCGCAACGGCGCGAAGGGTGTTTCGACGAAGAGGCTCACGCCCACGGAACTGCGCAGTTCGAAGTTGTCGTCCACCGGACCCATGCTGCCCTGATTGTCGTCGAGACCCCAGAGCGAGCCGATATCGGAGAAGACGCCGCCGTAGATCCCGTATTCGTCCGGGATCCCCAGCGGGAAACTGGCGTCCAGACGCAGAATCGAGAAGATGTTTCCGCCCACCGCCTCGTCGACGCTCAGGTCCTTCTGGAAGTCTGGAACGCATTCGCCTACGCCGCACACGTCCCTCGGACCGATGCCGTTCCTCGCGAAGCCACGGAAGCTGTCTCCACCGGCGTTGAACCGGTCGGTGATGCGCGTTCCGTTCTGGGAGTAGATGTATCCGCCCTCTAGCGTGGCTGACAGGATCAGCGCCTCCTCGAAGAAGCTCGTGAAGCCGCGCAGCGTGCCGCGAGTCTTGGAATAGCGCGTGTCGCCGCCGAGCCCCGCAAATTCCTGGTTGAGCGTGAACACGAAGCCGGCGGTCGGATCGACCACAGAATTCCTGCGGTCGTAGATGTAGGTGAAGGCGAGCGCCGAGGTCGTCAGCGCACCCTGCTCGTTAAAGATGATGAGCGAAGTGTCATCTCGAACGTCAAAGATGTCATCATTGGAAAGCTGATAGCGGATGATGAAGCGGCCGTTCTCGCTCAGAGGAAAGCCGATGCGCGGCTCAAAGCCGACGTTGCTGGTCTTGAAGGACTGCTCGTCGAAGTTCGTCGAGCGATAGTAGATGTTGAAGCCCGCCAGCAGATCCCGATCGAAGAGCGCAGGCTCCACGAAGCCGAAGGTCACGTTCTGGTTCTCGGTGCTGGCCGCGACCGCCGCCGACACCGTCTGCCCACGCCCCAGGAAGTTGCGCTCGACAATGCTGACCTGGGCGGTAAGCCCCTCGCTGGTGGAGAACGCGCCGCCGAGGTTGAGGCTGCCGGTGGACGTCTCCTCCACCTCGACGCTGACGAGAGCGCGTCCGGGCGACGAGCCTTCCTGCACGTCTACGGTCGCCGTCTCGAAATAGCCGAGGCCGCGGATTCGGTCCTCGGCGTCGCGAACCTCGCGGGCGTTGAATGCGTCGCCCTCGACGACGTTGAACTGTCGACGGATGACCCGGTCGAGCGTGCGGTTGTTTCCGCGGATATCGATCCGTTCGATGAAGACCCGCTCGCCCTCGACGAGCTCGAAGTTCACGTCGACCGTCAGCGTCGCGGGGTTGCGGGTTACGTTCGGCCGCACCTCGACGAAGGCGTAGCCCTGCTGACCGGCCTGGAACGCCATGCGCTCGATGACGCGGTCGACGCGGCGCTGGTTGTAGACGTCGCCAGTCCGGGTCTCGGAGAGGAACTGCTGGAAATCCACCGCCGCGAGGCCCGGAACCGCGGAGCTGACCGAGATGCGTCCGAAATCGTAGCGCGGGCCCTCACTGAGGGTGAAGGATAGGAAGAAGCCGCTCCGCTCGCGCGAAATCTCGGCGGTGGAGGAGAGGACACGGAAATCGACAAATCCGCGCTCGAGATAGAACTGGCGCAACAGTTCGCGATCGAGCTCGAGCCGGTCTGCGTCGTAGGTAGTGCCGCCGAATATGAAGCTGAGCCAGTTGGTCTGATTGGACTCGATCACCCGCCGAAGCTGGCGGTCGCGGAACACCTCGTTGCCCACGAAGTTGATGCGCTGGATGCCGGTGACGCGTCCCTCGAAGATCTCGAACACCAGATCGACGCGGTTGTCGGGCTGGCGGATGATGACCGGATTGACCTGCGCGGCGTAGCGTCCCGCCTGACGATAGGCCTCGAGGATGCGCTGTGCGTCCGCCTCGGCCGCGGCGACGGAGTAGGCGACGCGCGGGCGCAACTCGATCACCGTCACCAGGTCTTCGTCATCGACAGACTGGTTTCCCTCGAAGGCGATCTGGTTGATCGTCGGGTTCTCGACGACGGTGATGACCAGCCTGCCCGCCTCGGGCATGACGTCGACGTCCTCGAAGAGACCCGAAGCGAAGAGGCGGCGCACGGCGAGATTGAGATCCTCGGGCGTCACCGGAACGCCGGGCTCGATCCCCGCGAACACTCGGACGGTGTCAGAACTCGATGCGTTCGTTGCCCCCGACATCGATGCGGGAGAAGACCGCCGTGCCCTGAGCCATCGTCGACTGCGCCGGCGCCAGCAGCAGATACAGGAGCGCCAATGCCAACCAGGCCGGGATCGCCCGCGTCCAATGCCGCTGCCCCATGGCGCACCGCCTCTCTGCCCCTGGGCGTTTGGCCGCCCTTGTCTCAGCTCATCAAGCGAATGATGTCGTTGTAGGTGGCAAATACCATCAGTAGCAGGATCAAGCCAAGACCAATCGTCATCGCGATCTGCATTGCTCCGGGACTGAGCGGCCTTCCCCTGATCGCCTCGAACAGGAACGCCATGAAGTGGCCCCCGTCAAGAACGGGTATCGGGAACAGGTTGAGCAAACCGATGGCCGTCGAGATGACGCCGATGAGAACGATGAAGTTCATCAGGCCTTGCGAGGCGGTCTCGCCCGAGATCTGCGCGATGCCGAGCGGCCCCTGGAGGTTCTCCGCGCTGATCGATCCGGTGATGATGTGCTTGATGCCGTTGAGAGACTGAGTGATCACCTCGAACATGCGCTGGACGCCCAGCCAGAGCGCGGTCCAGGGCGCGGGCGTCTCGGTAGCCGGCTTGTAGAGCGAGGCGCCCGCGACACCGATCATGACCCGCCGTTCGAAGCCGCCCTCCCCGTCTTCGGTGTCCGTCTCCAGCGGAGTGATCTCAAGATCCATCACCGCTCCATCCCGCCATACGGTGAGAGGGATCGTCGCCCCTTCCGAGGCCAAGACGGTGGTCCGCAGATCCTCGAAGGAAACCAAGTTCTTGCCAGCCGCAGTGAGCACAACGTCACCCTGGCGCAGCCCTGCACGGCTCGCCGGCGAGAGCGGGACGACCCCCTGCACCAGCGGCGGGAAGGCGAACGGCGCGGCGACCTCGACCTCGGTTCCGTCACGTTCGACCCGGAAGAGCATGTCGCCCGGCGGATCCATCTCAACCGCCGCGCGCACGATGTCGGCGAACTCCGCAACTTCCCGGTCGCCGACCCCGACCACCACGTCGCCGACCTTCAGCGGGTTGTCCGCATCGGGCATCGCCTCGATCTCGCCGATCGTTGGGCGTTCGGTGGCGACACCCTGCCAGGTCACGACCCCGGCGAAGATCAACACGGTCAGAACGAAGTTCGCAAAGGGACCGGCGAGCACGGTGAGCATGCGGCGTCCGACGCTCGCGCCGTGAAAGGATTGGCTGCGCTCGTCGGCGGACATCCGGTCGAGCGACTCAGCGTCGGCGCGGCTCGATCCATCGCTGTCGCCAAGGAACTTGACGTATCCTCCGAGCGGGAGCGCCGCGACCTGCCAGAGGGTGCCGCGCCTGTCCCGCCTCGACCACATGACGGGCCCGAAGCCGACCGAGAAGACCTCCGAGCGGATCCCGCACCATCGCGCGACGATGTAGTGGCCGTATTCGTGGACGAAGACCACGATGCCCAGCACGATCACGAAGGGCAGCACGGTCGACAGGAAGCCGCCGAAAAAGGGAATGCCGGAAACGAACTCCATGGGTCACCTGTCTGAGCGGCGCGAGATCCAGGCCCGCGCGCGCGCGCGGGCCGAACGATCTAGCGCAAGGACGTCGTCGATGTCGTAGTCTCCGGGAGCGCCTCCGGTCTCGGAGCGCAGTTCCCCCAGCACATGTTCAACCAGAGTCGCCATGTCAAGAAAGCCGATCCCACCTTGGATAAAGCCGTCGAGAGCGGATTCCTTGGCCGCGTTGAAGATCGCGCCCGCAAGCCCCCCGGTCTCCATCGCCTGCCGGGCGAGGCGCACCGCGGGAAAGCGCGCTTCATCGACGGGCTCGAACTCGAGGCGCCCGACAGTTGTCAGGTCGAGCCGGTCCGTCGCGCGCGCCCCCCGCCTCGGCCAGTCGAGCGCGAAGCCGATGGGCCCGCGCATGTCCGACACCCCGAGATGCGCGATGATGGAGCCGTCACGGAACTCGACCATCGAGTGCACGATCGACTGCGGATGCACGACCGCGTCGATCTGATGCGGCTCAACGGGAAAGAGCTTATGCGTTTCAATGAGCTCCATGCCTTTGTTGAACATGGTTGCGCTGTCGATGGAGATGCGTTCGCCCATGTCCCAGTTGGGATGCGCGCGCGCCTGCGCGGGCGTCGCCTGGGCCATCCGCGCCAGCGGCCAGTCCCGGAACGGACCGCCCGATGCGGTCAGGATGATCCGGTGGATGTCGCCCTCGCGTTCGCCGCGCAGCGCCTGGAAGATGGCGCTGTGTTCGCTGTCGACAGGCAGGAGCGTCGTCCCGTGGGCTGCGCAGACCCGTCGCAGCAACTCGCCCGCGCAGACGAGGCTCTCCTTGTTGGCGAGCGCCAGCACGCCGCCGTTGCGGGCTGCGCGGAGGCTGACCGTTAACCCTGCCGAGCCAACGATCGCCGACATGGTCCAGTCCGCGTGCTCGGCGGCGGCGTCGGCGAGGGCCACGGGACCCGCCATCGCCTCGACGCCGGAGCCCGCGAGGGCCGCGCGCAGATGCGAAAGCGCCGCCTCGTCGGCCGTGACCGCGATACGGGCCCTCAGCGCACGCGCCTGTTCGGCGAGAAGCGGGATGTTTCCCGCGCCGGACAACGCGACCAACTCGAAGGCCTCGGCTCCGCCGCGGTCAGTCAGCAACTCCACCGTGTTGCGGCCGACGGAGCCGGTCGAGCCGAATATGCTGACGCTGCGCCGCATAGGATGCCCCGCTAGGTCAGCACGCCGAGCCCGACCAGGTCGCACAGGACCAGGAACAGGGTCCCGCCGAGGAGACCATCGACGCGGTCCATGACGCCGCCATGCCCGGGAATGAGGCCGCTCGAAATCCTTCACGCCGAAACGCCGCTTCACCGAAGACTCCAGCAGATCGCCCAGCTGCGCCGCCACCGCCACTCCGATGCCGAGCGCGAGCGCCGCGAGCGCGCCGATCCCGGCGAGAGGTCCCAAGAGAAGGCTCACGAGCATCGCCGCCGACAACCCGCCGAGCGCTCCGGACCAGGTCTTGCCGGGACTGACCCTCAGCCAAAGCTTTGGGCCGCCGACAATGCGACCGACGAAATAGGCGCCCACGTCGGTCGCCACCACCACCGCGACCAGCCAGAGCACCAGGTAGACGCCGTAGGGTTCGGACTGGCGCATCAGCAGCAGAAAGCAGGCCGGCGTGGCGCAATAGGCGAGGCCCGCCGCCATCCAGTTGGTCCCCGGCCCACTGAGCGCGACGCAGATGAAGGCGCCGACGACGATCGCCACCAGCGCAGGCAGGAAGCCCCAGAGCGGCGTGGCGACCAACGCAAGCACCCCGAAGCCGATCGCGACCGCGAGCCCGAGCCTGGACCCGCCGGACCCGCCTATCATGCGGTCGAGTTCCCATAGGATGGTCGCCAGCATGAGCGCGAGCGCGATGACGGCGAGCGCACCGCCGATCCACAGCACCAGTGCGCCGATGGCGGCGAGCGCCAGCCCCGAACCCAGACGCGTCGAAAGATCTCCGAACCGCGCGGGGCGCGACGGCGGATCGCTCATCCAGCCACGGCGCCGAAGCGACGTTCTCGCGCGCCGAATCCACGAACCTGTGCGGCGAACATCTCGGCCGTGAAGTCGGGCCAGCGCGTGTCCACGAAGGCGAACTCCGAATAGGCCGATTGCCAGGGCAGGAACCCCGAGACGCGGTACTCGCCAGAGGTGCGCAGAATGAGATCGGGATCGGGGAGCCCGGCGGTGTCCAGGTGGTCTCCGACGGTGTCCGGCGTGATCGCATCCGGCGCGAGCGCCCCCGCCCTGACAGCGGCAACGATGCGGTGAGTCGCCCGGGTGATCTCGTCGCGCCCGCCGTAGTTGATGGCGACGGTCAGAAACAGACGCTCGTTCCCGCGCGACTGCTCCTCGAGCCCGGCCATCAGGGCCTGGAGGTTGGGGGCAAGCCGCTCGCGGCCACCAATGAAGCGCACGCACACGCCCTCGGCGACCAGCTTGGCGCTGTCCTTCTTGATGTAGCGCCCGAAGAGACGCATCAGCCCGTGGACCTCGGCCGGCGGTCTGTTCCAGTTCTCGGTGGAGAAAGCGAACAGGGTCAGGTGCGAGATGGAGAGATCGGGGCAGCTTTCGACCACCTCGCGCACCCGGTCGGCGCCGCGTCTGTGCCCTTCGAGGCGGGGCAGGCCGCGGCTTTCGGCCCATCGCCCGTTGCCGTCCATGATGATGGCGACGTGGCGGGGGCCTTGGACCCGTGACGACTCGGCGACCTTGTACATGGCTTGACTCTACCTCGCGCTCCCGATCCGAGTCAGATCTGGAGGATCTCTTCCTGTTTCGCCTCAAGTGCGGCGTCGATCCTTGCGATCGCCGCGTCGGTCAGCTTCTGGACTTCTTCCGACCAGAGCTTGTGGTCGTCCTCCGCCATACCGTCTGACTTCGCCTTCTTCAGTTGGTCCATGCCATCCCGGCGCACGTTGCGCACCGCGACGCGGGCATGTTCGGCATACTGTCCGGCGACCTTGGCGAGGTCCCGGCGGCGCTCCTCGTTCAGCTCCGGGATCGGCAGGCGCAGGATCGTGCCATCCATCTGCGGGTTGATGCCGAGGCCCGAGTTGCGGATGGCCTTGTCGACAGCGTTCACCAGGCCCTTGTCCCAGACGTTGACCACCACGAGGCGGGGTTCGGGAACCGTGACGGTGCCGAGCTGGTTGATCGGCGTCGGGGTGCCGTAGGCCTCCACGGTGACCGGCTCGAGCATGGAGGCGGAAGCGCGCCCGGTCCGCAAAGACGCGAGTTCGCCCCGCAGCACGCTGATTGCCCCGTCCATCCGCTTCTCGAGATCCTCAACGTCGATGTCGCCGTCCGACATGTCGCCTCTCCTTGGCCCGGTCTTAGATCAGCCGGGTTCAACAATGGTGAATCGCCCGCCGCCCCGCACGACCCCCACGAGCCCGTCGGGTTCGTCGAGAGAGAAGACGATGATCGGCAACCGGTTGTCCCGCGCAAGAGCGATCGCGGACGCGTCCATGACCTTCAGGTTCTTCTGGAGCACGATGTCATAGGTGACGCGGTCGAACCGCTTCGCGTCAGGATTGGACTTGGGGTCGCTGTCGTAGACGCCGTCGACCTGGGTGCCCTTGAAGAGCGCCTCGCAGGCCATTTCCGACGCGCGCAGTGTCGCGGCGGTGTCGGTGGTAAAATAGGGATTTCCGGTTCCCGCCGCGAAGATCACCACCCGACCCTTCTGCAAATGCCGGACAGCGCGGCGGCGGATGTAGGGCTCGCAGATCTGGTCCATCGGAATCGCGGAGACAACACGGGTGTGAACGCCCATCTTCTCCAGAGCCGATTGCATCGCCAGCGCGTTCATCACCGTCGCCAGCATGCCCATGTAGTCCGCGGTTGTGCGCTCCATGCCCTGAGCGCTGCCCTGAAGGCCGCGGAAGATGTTGCCACCGCCGATCACGAGGCAGATCTCAACCCCCAGGTCGTGCAGCGCGCGCACGTCCTGGGCGATCCGCTCGACGGTCGGGGGGTGGAGGCCGTACTGCTGGGGCCCCATTAGGGCCTCACCCGAGATCTTGAGAAGGATGCGGTCGTATGCGGGATCGGTCCGGGTGCGGGGGATGCTCGCCAAACCGTCGCTCATCTGCTGCGTCTCCAAACCGCGTCCGGCACCGCCACCTTGCGGGTAAACCGCCCCCCACCGAATGTCAATTTGGGAGGCGGGGCCGCCGCGCGACCGTTGCATTTGGGGCCCAGGCGGGCGGCTGGGCGCCCGCGCAGCGGAGAGCAGTCGCCCTCAGGCGCCAGCGGTCCTGGCGACTTCGGCGGCGAAATCCTCGGTCCTCTTCTCGATGCCCTCGCCTACCGCGAGACGCGCAAACGCAACGATCTCGACCCCGGCGTCCTGCGCGGCCTTCCCGACGGTGAGGTCGGGATCGATGACGAATTTCTGTTTGAGGAGCGTGACCTCCTCGAAGAACTTGTTCATGCGCCCCACGATCATCTTCTCGATCACCGCCTCTGGCTTGCCGCTTTCGCGCGCCTGCTCGGTGAGGATCGATTTCTCGCGCTCCACGAGGGCGGGATCGAGGTCGGTTTCGGAGAGGGAGGCCGGGCTGGTGGCGGCAATGTGCATCGCGACCTGCTTGCCCATGCCCGCGTCCGCGCCCTTGAGCGCCACGAGCACGCCGATCCGGCCCATTCCATCGGCGACAGCGTTGTGAACGTAGGCCGCGACCGCGTCGCCCTCGACGCGGGCCATACGACGCACCCCAAGGTTCTCGCCGATCGTGGAGATCTTGTCGGTGACGACCTCCGCGACGGTCTTACCCTGCATCGGCGCCGCCTTGAGCGCGTCCACGTCCGCCACGTCGAGCGCGATCTGGGCGATCTCGCGCGCCATCGTCTGGAACTCGGCGTTGCGGGCGACGAAATCGGTCTCTGAATTGACCTCCACGGCGACGCCTACCCCGTCGCGGACCGCGACGCAGACCAGTCCCTCCGCAGCGGTGCGGTCGGATTTCTTGGCGGCCTTGGCCAGACCCTTGGTCCGCAGCCAGTCGACCGCCGCCTCCATGTCGCCGCCGGTCTCGGTAAGCGCCTTCTTGGCGTCCATCATGCCTGCGCCGGACAGGTCGCGCAGTTCTTTCACCATCGTTGCCGTGATCGACATCGCCGTTCTCCCGCTCGTGCTTGTTGGGCGCTACGGCGCTGCCGGCGTCCGGCTGCGCCGTCGCGCTCCGGACTCAGCCCTTGACTTCTTCTTGCTTCGCCTCGGGCGCGGCGGCTTCGGCCTCCGCGGGCGCGGGCGCGGCCTCGTCCGTCTCCGGCGACTCGTCGATGGCCTCCTCCGGGGTCTCGGACATGGCGCCGATGTCGACGCCCGCCGCACCCATCTGCGCAGCCATGCCGTCGATTGCCGCCCGGGCGATCAGGTCGCAGTAGAGCGCGATCGCGCGCGCCGCGTCATCGTTTCCAGGGATCGGGTAGTCGATGCCGTCGGGCGACGAGTTGCTGTCGAGCACGGCGATGACCGGAATCCCAAGCTTGCGCGCCTCGAGGATCGCCAGATCCTCCTTGTTCGTGTCGATCACGAAGAGGATGTCCGGCGTACCTCCCATCTCGCGAATGCCGCCCAGCGACTGCTGGAGCTTGTTCTGCTCGCGCTCAAGGCCCAGGCGCTCCTTCTTGGTGAGGCCCTCTGCGCCGCTGGCGAGCTTCTCGTCGATCTCCTTGAGACGCGAGATCGAATTCGACACGGTCTTCCAGTTGGTCAGCGTGCCGCCGAGCCAGCGATGGTTCATGAAGTACTGCGCCGACCTCTCTGCCGCGTCGGCGATCGCCTTCTGAGCCTGCCGCTTGGTTCCGACGAAGAGAATGCGCCCGCCCTTGGCGACAGTCTGCTGAACGGCCTGAAGGGCCTGATCGAGCATGGGAACCGTCTGGGTGAGATCGATGATGTGGATGCCGTTGCGGTCCCCGTAGATGTACGGAGCCATGCGCGGGTTCCAGCGGTGGGTCTGGTGACCGAAGTGAACGCCAGCCTCTAGAAGCTGACGCAGTGTGAACTCTGGAAGAGCCATCGTCATATTCCTTTTCCGGTTTCGCCTTGGCGGGACATGAGAACCTCGCGGTCCAACCGGTGGGCGCCCGGGGATTTCTCCCCCGAGGCGCCGCGACCCCGCCTGTGGATTTCGTGGCCCGCGCTTAGAATGATTCAACTGGCTTGGCAAGAGCGTCCGGCGGACTGCCCCGGCCGCCGCCATGCGCGCTCCGCTTGCCATGCCGGTCGGGATCGATCACTGGAGCGCTTTGAACTCGCGGCGACGGCCGCATCGAAGGCGAGCAGGGTGTCAGGCAGGAACGAGAGTCATCCGGACGGCGCGGGCCGACCGTGGGCGTGCCTCTGCGTCGGCGCGGCCCACTTGGACGTGCTCGCGCGCTCCGTCCAGGCCTTCACGACAGGCGCGGACCTGCCGGGAACCGTGACCCGGCGTGCAGGCGGGGTTGCGCTGAACGTCGCTTGCGGGTTGGCCGCACACGGCCTCGACGCCACGCTTGTCGCCGCCATCGGCGAAGACGCTGCGGGCGACGATCTCGTCTCGAAGCTTCGGAGGACACGGGTGAACGGCGCAGGGATTCTCCGCACCGCAGGGCGAACCGACACCTATGTCGCGCTGGAGACCGGGGCGGGCGAGTTGCACGCGGCAGTCGCCGATTGCGCGCTGCTGGAGGCCAACTGTCCGGCGCTCGTGAACCGGCTTGAGGCGCTACTCTCGGAACTGGCTGGCGATGGGGCGCCGACGCTGGTGTTTGTCGATGGCAACCTCCCGGAGGACTGCGTCGGACGGATACTCGACGCGGCGCCCGAATGGGCACGTGTGGCGTTCGCGGTGGCGAGCCCGGCCAAGGCCGCACGGACGCTGCGCCTCGTCGGCGATCCGAGGGGCGTGATCTTTCTCAACCGCGCCGAAGCGGAGGCGGTCTGTGGGCGGGCGCTCCCGGACGCTGTGGCGGCGTCGCAGGCGCTTCGAGCCCTTGGCTTTCAGGAGGTGATCGTGACTGACGGACGAAACGAAGCCGCATGCTCCGGCGCAGAGGGAACGGTGGCACGGCGCCCGAGACCGGCGCAGGTCGCCGGGGTGACCGGCGCGGGCGACGCGCTCGTAGCCGCGTACATCGCCGCGCGCGCAGGCGGCGTCGACGCAGCCCGCGCGCTGGAGGTCGCGCTCGACGCCGCGGCGGACCATGTGTCGGGACGGCTCTCTTGAGGGCGCCGCTGGCCATTGCGGCGGAAGTCGTAGGGGCGCTCGAAGCCGGCCGCCCGGTGGTGGCGCTCGAATCGACGATCATCACCCATGGCATGCCCTACCCGCGCAACCTCGAGACCGCACGCGCCGTAGAAGCCGAGGTGCGCGCGGCTGGCGCCACACCCGCCACCGTCGCGGTGCTAGAGGGTCGGATCGCCGTCGGGCTCGACGATGCGGAACTCGCGCGGCTGGCTGTGGCCTCGGACGTGCGCAAGCTCTCGCGCGCCGATCTTGCGGTGGCGCTGGCGACCGGCCAGGCCGGATCGACAACCGTCGCTGCGACAATGATCGCGGCCCGCCTCGCCGGCATCGAGGTCTTCGCGACCGGAGGCGTCGGCGGCGTGCACCGCGGGGCCGAGACCACCTTCGACATCTCCGCCGACATCGAGGAACTCGCCCAGACGTCGATCACTGTCGTCGCCAGCGGCGCCAAGGCCATCCTCGATCTTCCCAAGACCCTGGAAGCTTTGGAGACGCGCGGGGTCGCCGTCATCACGATGGGACAGGACGCGTTTCCCGCGTTCTGGTCGCGTGAATCCGGGCTCGCCAGCCCTCTCAGGCTCGACGATCCGGCGCTGGTGGCGCGGGCGCACCGGATGCGCCGCGCGCTCGGCCTGCCCGGCGGGCAACTCGTTGCGGTCCCGATCCCGCAAGAGGCCGAGATCCCGACCTCTTTGGTCGGGCCCCACATTGACGCCGCGCTGGCGGAAGCGGCATCGCGGGGCATCGCGGGCAAGGCCGTCACGCCGTTTCTTCTGGAGCGCATCGGCGACGCGACAGCGGGGAAGGCGCTGCAGGCGAACGTCGCGCTTGTGCGCAACAACGCCGCGATGGCCGCCCGGATTGCGATCGCGCTGGCCGAGTCGGCGCCCTGACCGCCGCGGAGGCTCCTTGCCGACGCGAAGACGAACCCATAGATAGCGGCCAGAGTAACGAGAGTCGTGATGGCCACGAAACCTGTCCGTCGACGGAAGCGCGCGCCACGTCCGAGCCTGTTCCACAGGCTCAGGGGCGACTTTCTCGCCGGACTGGTCGTGGTGCTTCCGACCTTCCTGACGATCTATCTGATCTGGTCGACCATCGGCTTCATCGACGCAAAGGTCGTGCCGCTGATCCCGTCACGCTACGACCCGCAGAACGTGTTCGGAAGCAACATCTTCGGCTTCGGCGTCCTGGTCTTCGTGATGTTCACGACAATGATCGGCGCGGTGGCGAAGGGCTTCTTCGGCCGGCAGGCCCTGCAATGGGTCGAGGGCATCGTCGAGCGCATGCCTGTGGTGCGCTCGCTTTACAATGGGCTCAAGCAGATCGTCGAGACCATGCTGAGCAAGTCCGGCACGTCCTTCCAGCAGGCCTGCCTGATCGAGTATCCGCGCAAGGGCCTCTGGGCGGTGGGATTCATCTCCACCGAAACCCGGGGCGAACTCGCCCACAGGACGACGGAGACCGATCTGCTCAGCGTTTTCCTTCCCACCACGCCGAACCCGACGTCAGGCTTTCTGCTCTTCGTTCCGCGGCGCGACGTCATTCCGCTTGAGATGACCATCGAGGAGGCCGCGAAACTTGTAATCTCGGCCGGTCTCGTCACGCCGCCGACCGGCGCAGCGGCGGCCGGCGCGCCCGCCCCCGACCAGCGCAAGGTCGCAAAGATCGCTGCCCGAGAAGCCTCCCCGGTCGCGCGACCCTCTAATTGAACCTTTCCCACTCGCCAAGGGCGGCCGCAAGTTTCCGCTGAACGAACAGTGGGCTTGGCATCGCTTTCTCAGGTCGATCGGGCGATCAGTCCGACACCCGCCACCAGACCTCCGGCAGCCAGCCGATCCAGTCGCCGTAGACTGGCAGCGCCTCGGGATGCTTCAGGGCCGCGTCGTGCGCGACGTAGCTGACGTTCGAGAACCAGAACGGGACCACGTAGCGTCCGGTGGTCAGGATCCGGTCGAGCGCCTGAGTCGCCGCGACGAACTCCTCCCGCTCGCGCGTCTCCAGGAGACGGTCGATCATCGCCTCTGCGGCCGGGCTGTTCATGCCCATGTAGTTCCGGGTCCCGGGCTCGGTCACGCCCGCGCCGCCCCAGTAGAGGCGCTGTTCGTTGCCAGGCGACAGCGACATGCTCCAGGCATTCACGATCATGTCGTAGTCATATTCGCTGACGCGCGCGTTGTACTGCGCGGAGTCAACGATCTGGACGGTCACCGAGATGCCGAGCTGCCGCAGCGCGTCGACGAAGAGGTTGGTCACCGCTTCGTCACCCGAGTCGCCCAGCAGGATCTCGAACCCGAACGCCTCGCCGGCCGCGTTCCGAAGCACGCCGTCCTCCACGCTCCAGCCGGCTTCCTCGAGCAGCCGCGCGGCCGCACGCATGTTCGCCCGGTTGCGGGACGAACCGTCCGAGACCGGCAGGGCGTAGGCGTCGAGCGCGTCGGGGGTCAGACTGTCTGCGAAGGGCGCAAGCAGATCCCGGACCCTGCCCTCGGCCCTGCCCGCCGTCATGCCGAGTTCGGAATTGGCGAAATAACTTGCCCGGCGCGGCAGCTCGCCGCCGTTCAGGGTCTGATTGACGAACTCGTAGTTGAAGGCGTGGATCAACGCGTCGCGCACTCGCCAGTCGGCGAAGACCGGCTTTCGCGTGTTGAAGACGAAGCCGCGCATGCCCGAGGGGCGGCCATGGGGGATCTCCGACTTCGCGACATCGCCGGCCCGGACCGCGGGAAAGTCGAAGTCTTCGGCCCAGCGCACCGGGTTTGGCTCGCGGTAAACCGAAATCTCGCCCGCCGAGAAGGCCTGGAAGAGCACGCCCGCGTCCACGAAGTAGTCGTAACGCACCGTATCGAAGTTGTGCAGGCCGCGGTTGTAGGGAAGGTCGCGGCCCCAATAGTTGAGGTTTCGCTCGAATCGGACGAATCGTCCCGGCTCGAAGGCGCCGATCGTGTAGGGTCCCGATCCCAACGGCGCGCGCAGCGAGCTGTCCGAGAAGGCGACGCCCTCCCAGTCTGACTTCTGAAGAATGGGCCTCAAGCCTATGATAAGGGGAAGTTCTGCATCTGGGGCGTTGAAGGTGACGCGCACCGTGCGCTCGCCGACCGCCTCGACGGCCGCCACTTTGGCCCAGGCGTTGGCGTAGCGGGGGAGGCCTTCGCTCGCGAGCGTCTCCATCGACCAGATGACGTCCTCAACCGTGACCGAATCGCCGTTCGAGAACGCCGCCTCAGGGCGGAGGGTGAACTCAACCCAGTCACGGTCGGGTCCGGTCTCGATCGATTCGGCCAGCAGACCGTAGAGCGCGAACGGTTCGTCCCAGTTTCGCCCCATCAGCGTCTCGAAAACCAGCGTCTGGACCGCCCAGGGCGCACGACCCTTCAAAATGTATGGATTGAGGGAATCGAAGCCGCCAACTTCGCCGAAGACGATTTGGCCGCCCTTCTGCGCGTCGGGATTGGCGTAGGGCAGCGACACAAAATCCGGTGGAAGCACCGGCTCTCCATACATAGCTATGCCATGGCGAGGCTCTGCGGATGCGAGGGAGGCGGCGGCGAGGGCCGCAAGAAGGGTCATGCCGAGGGCATGACTCGAGCGTGTCATATGGGTCACATCCAGTCTTTCGGTTAACCATGGACAACCTAAACCATGGCGGGCGCGACCTGCAGCAAGATTTTTGACTTGGCGGTAGGTGATTGATTTTGTATAAGGCTTCCACTGCTCGATAGGTTTCTTGCCTGTATGAAACCTGCCTCAACGACTTGGCGCCCTCCTTGCGAGGGCGTCTTTTTTTTGACCTGAACGCGCGGCGCGACGTTCGTTCGCGGACGCAAGACGCTTCCCCTTCGCAGGCGCAACATATAGAGTGACGCTGTGGATCGGAAATCGGCGTGGGGGGATCATGTCGCTCGCTGGCAAATGCGCCGTCGTGACGGGCTCCACTTCCGGCATCGGGCTCGGCGCGGCCGAGGCGCTCGCACGGTCCGGCGTGAACGTGGCGCTCAACTCCTTCACCGACGCGGCTGAAGACCACGCCCTCGCCGAACGAATCGCCGACACGCACGGGGTTCGGGCAGTCTACCTTTGCGCCGACATGTCGGCTCCGGAGCAGTGCAGACGGCTGGTGACCCGCGCAGCCGGAGAGTTCGGCTCGGTCGACGTCCTCGTCAACAACGCCGGCGTCCAGCATGTGGCGCCGATCCCGGAGTTTCCGCCCGAGAGCTGGGACCGGATCATCGCCATCAACCTTTCGTCGAGTTTCCACACCACCGCCGCGGCTCTGCCGATCATGCGCGAGGCGGGCTGGGGGCGGATCGTCAACATCGCCTCCGCCCACGGCCTCACCGCCTCTCCGTTCAAGTCGGCCTATGTGGCGGCCAAGCACGGCGTTGTCGGGCTGACCAAGGTGACCGCGCTCGAGACCGCCGAGGAACCGATCACCTGCAACGCGGTCTGCCCCGGCTACGTTCTGACCCCGCTGGTCGAGGCGCAAATCCCCGACACGATGAAGGAATACGGCATGGACCGAGAGAGGGTGATCCGCGAGGTGATGCTGGCTCGCCAGCCCTCGAAGACGTTCGCCACCGTCGAGCAGATGGGCGGCACGGTGGTCTTCCTCTGCTCCGACGCCGCCGAACAGATTACCGGCACGACGATATCCGTGGACGGCGGATGGACCGCGCTGTGAAGCGCCGGGTCAATCTCGCGCTCCAGGGCGGCGGCGCACATGGGGCCTTCACCTGGGGTGCGCTTGACCGTTTTCTCGAGGAGGACGCCTTCGAGATCGAGGCGATCACAGCCACCTCCGCAGGCTCAATGAACGCGGCGGCCCTGAAGCATGGCTGGATGACCGGCGGTGCGGAGGGCGCGCGCGAAAGGCTCTCGGACTTCTGGCTCCGGATGGCCGGCCTCGACGGGGCGATGGCGGACGCGATGATCGACTGGCTGCGGGCGGTCGCGCCGTCTCCGTCGCTGATCGCGCGGTCGCTGGAGGCGAACCCGGCGATCATGGCGGCGGAGATGGTGACGCGGGTGTTTTCGCCCTACCAGTTCAACCCCTCCAACTATCACCCGCTGCGGCAGGTGGTCGACGAGATGCTCGACTACGCACAGGTCTGCTCCAGCCAGGGTCCCAAGCTCTTCATCGCCGCCACCAACGTGCGCACCGGCAAGCCGCGGGTGTTCGTCGGCGACGAGATCTGCACCGACGCCATTCTCGCCTCGGCCTGTCTGCCGACGCTCTACCAGGCGATCGAGATCCACGATCCCGCTACCGGCCGCGACGAGGCCTACTGGGACGGCGGCTACATGGGCAACCCTGCGCTCTATCCGCTGTTTTTCGAGGCCGAGGCCGCGGACGTCATCATCGTGCACATCAACCCGATGCTCCGCGAGGAACTTCCGCGGTCGGCGCAGGAAATCCTCAACCGCGTCAACGAGATCAGCTTCAACGCCTCGCTTTTGCGCGAGCTGCGCAACATACAGTTCATCAACCAGATGCTCGACACCGGCGTGATCGCGGAGGGGCGCATGAAGCGCACCCACGTGCATTCGGTGAGCGACGATGCGCTGATGACACAGCTCGGGATCGCCACCAAGATGACGCCAAACAAGGGTCTTCTTCTGCAGCTGCGCGACGCGGGCCGAGAGGCAATGGACGGCTTTCTCACCGCACATGGCGACGATATCGGCAAGCGCTCCAGCGTCGATCTCGCATCGATGTTCGACGGCGACTGGCCTGTGATCGATCCGGACCACTGCCCGGTCGAGGCCATGCGCTTCGGCGCCCGCCAGCCAGGCCCCAACAGGGGCCGCCGGCGCGCCGCGAGAGGATAGGGAGAGCGCCACGTCCCCGCTCAGGGATCGTCCCCGGTCGCGGCCAGCGCCATTCCCAGCCGCGGCAGCCCAGCCCGCTTCAGCATCGGCCGCAGGCCGGCGCTTTCGCGCCCCAGATCCGCGCGCACTTTTCGCGCGACGGCTTCGAGGTCGCACCCGTCCGCGGCGCAGTCCAGAAGGAAGCCGTCGGGATCGCGGAGCAGCACGCCGTGCAGCGCCAGCGCGCGCGGGGGGAAGTCGCGGCGGTTGAGCGTAAGGAGCGTCTCAGCCCCTGCGGCGATCGCGAGCGCCAGCACATGCCGGTCATCGGGATCGGGAAGCGCGACCGCTTCAACTTGCGCCTCGGAAACGGAATGTTCCGCTTCGGGCCAGGTCGCGCGCAGGCGCGTGGCCTCGGCCCGGGCCGTCGCCTCGGCCCCTTCGGGAAGTTTCCGGGCGGCGCGCGCCCATTCCTCGAGAATGCGCGCAGACCAGACCGGTCGGAAAGCCCCGCGGCCCGCCGCGCCGATGAGCATCCCTCGCATCACCGAGGGCACCAGGACGCAGGCGTCGAGGGCGACGATCACCGATCAGGCGCTCGGTTTCAGATCCGGATCGGGCGTGAAACGCGGCCGTCCGGCCCAGGCGACCAGCGCCCGGAACAGACGCCGGGTCTCGGCGGCGCGCAGGGCGTTTGCGTGCCGAAGCACCGCATCGATTTCCTCCGGAGAGGGCGTTTTGAACTCGTGACTCTTCATCTTGCGTCTCCTTGGCGCGTTTGCTGCGCTGCACCATAGGATAGGTGTTCCCGCCGCGCGCGCCACCGCCATCGACGGGTTCCCGTCATGCGCAGGGCGCATGGCCCCTCAGGCGCGCGACACCCGGAGGTGGCGAAGGTAGCGGTTCTCAAGCTGGCGGAAGGCGAAGACGAGCACGAAGGTGATCGCCATGTAGAGCGCTGCCGCCGTCAGGAATCCCTCGTAGGCCAGATAGAACTTGGCGTTGAGCGTGCGCCCGGCCCCGAGGATGTCCTGGAGGGTGATCACGCTCGCCACCACCGAGCCATGCAGCATGAACACCGCCTCATTGCCGTACTGCGGCAGCGCCCTGCGCAGGGCGGAGGGTACGAGCACCAGAGCGTCGGACTGGAACGGCGAGAGCCCGAGCGCCTTGGCGGCCTCGAGTTCGCCCCGGGGCGTGGTCTCGACCGCGCCCCGGATGATCTCGGTCGCGTAAGCCCCGGAGTTCAGAGAAAACGCGATCAGCGCGCACCACCAGGGATCGCGCAGATAGGCCCAGGCCCAGCTGTCCCGGACGAGTTCGAACTGCGACAGTCCGTAGTAGATCAGGAAGAGCTGCACGAGCAGCGGCGTGCCGCGGAAGAGATAGACGTAGCCGTTGATCAGCGGCGAGATCACCGGCTTGCGGCGCGCCTTGGCGATGCCTGCAGGCAACGCTATGCAGAAGCCGATCGTCAGCGCGAGAAAGGTAAGCTGCAGCGTCATCCAGACGCCCGAGGCGAAGAGCGTCCAGTTCTCGGCGATCAGGTCAACGCGCATGAGCCGTCGCCTGCGCCGAGCGCTGCTCCATACGATCGAAGATCGTCGTGGAGACCCACGTTATGGCGAGATAGATCAGCAGCACCGCGAGATAGAACACGAAGGGTTCGCGCGCTGTCTTGCCCGCGTCACCGGCGAGCCCTACAAGATCCTCCAACCCTATCACCGAAACGACGGCGGTCGATTTCACCAGCACCTGCCAGACGTTGGCGTATCCCGGCAGCGCGAAGCGGACGAGTTGCGGGATCACCACGGTCCAGAGCAGCGCAGGGCCCCGCAGCCCAAGCGCCTGCGCCGCCTCGCTCTGACCCCGCGGCACCGTCATGTAGGCGCCGCGGAAGGTCTCGGTGAGATAGGCGCCGTAGATGAAGCCGATCGAGAACACCCCGGCCCAGAATGGCGACAGCGACGCCCCCTCTGCGCCGAACAGGCTGGCGATGGTGTTGAGCAAGCGCTGGCCGCCGAAGTAGATCAGCAGCAGCAGCACGAGATCGGGAATGCCGCGCACCAGGGTCGTGTAGGCGAGCACCAACCAGCGGCCCAGCGGCCCGCCGCCGATGCGCGCGGCCGCCCCGGCGCCGCCGAGCAGGCTCGCCAGAACCAGCGACAGCACCGCCAGCGACACGGTGACCATCGCGCCCTTGAGGAGAAGCGGAGCGTAGGCGAGGAGGTTCTGCATGATCGGCGCGCGCCGGCGGTCCGCGTCGCGCCGCCGCCGACGTCAGGAGCCGCCGCCGTAGATGTCGAAGTCGAAGTACCTCGCCGCGATCTCGTCATAGACCCCGTTCGCGCGGATGGCCTCGATGGCGGCCGTCAGGCGGTCGCGCAGCTCCGTGTCATCCTTGCGCACGCCGATGCCGGCGCCGTCGCCGTGGATGTCGGGGTCGTGGTGAGCGTCGCCAAGAACCGCGAAGCCCTCGCCCTGCTCGGTGTTGATGAAGCCGTCGGTAAGGGCGATGCTGTCGCCGATGACCGCGTCGAGCCGTCCGGACATCAGGTCGAGGTAGGCCTCGTCCTGGCTGGCGTAGAGCGTCAACTGGCTGTCGGGATAGTACTTCTCGGCATAGGAGTTGTGGGTGGTGCCGCGCTGCACGCCGATGACCTTGCCGGCGAGCCCATCGGGCGTGTCGTCGAAGTCCGCATCCGCCGGCGCGACGAAGAGCGCCGGGGTCTGATAGTACTTCTTGCTGAAGTCGATGACCTCCTGCCGTTCGGGCGTGATGGACATCGAGGCGATGATGGCGTCGCACTTCTTCTCCAGTAGCGCCGGGATGATGCCGTCCCAGTCGGTCTTGACCAGTTCGCATTCCTCGCCCATTTCGGCGCACAGAGCGTTGGCGATGTCGATGTCGAAGCCTATGATGCTTCCGTCAGTGGCGGTCTCCGAGAACGGCGGATAGGCGCCCTCCACGCAGATGTCGATTGCGAACGCAGGTGCCGTCGCAGATGCGAAAACGGCGACGACGGCTGCCTTTGCCGAGCGATTCATTCGATGTTCCCCCAGAAAGGGCCATTGCACGTTCGAAGCCTAGACGGATTCGGTGTGCCGTCAAGACGTCGGGGCGGCTGCGATTTCGGCATCGAGGGATTGCGCGGTCCTCGCGGCGCATTCCGATGGACATTTGATCTTCCATGGTCGGTCGACGAGGTTGTTCCAGGCGTCGCAGCAGTGCGCCACGATGTCCTCGTAGGATTGGAAGACCCGGTTCGAGAGCCAGTTGTCGCGCATGAACTGCCAGATGTTCTCGACCGGGTTCAGCTCTGGAGATCGGGGCGGCAGCGGCGGCAGGGTGATGTTGTCCGGGACGGCGAGCTTGGCGGACATGCGCCATCCGGCCCGATCGAGCATCAGCACGGCGTGGGCGCCGGCATCGACGGTCGCGCTGATTTCGGCCAGGTGGGCGGCCATCGCCGGCGTATCGCACCAGGGCATGACCAGCCCGGCGACCTTGCCCTTCTTCGGGCAGATCGCGCCGAAGGCGAGCCTTTGTCCGCCATTGGTCCGAGAACAATGGCGAGCGGCCCATTTCGTTCGCTGGGAGCGCGGGGTCGCGCGCCGCGCCTGGCCCAGCGGCGGGTGATGGAGTTCTTCTGCCCCACACGAGCTTAGTCCCGCCACCACAGCTCTATTTCGGTTCCGACCGGAAGCTCTTTGCGGATCGCGTCCAGTTCGGCCGGAAATCCTTTCTTTTGAAGTCATCGATCACCAGCCCGTTCTGCGCGAAGTGGCGCGGACGCGCGGAGATCTTGCGATACCCCCCAGCGCCCGCAGTTCGCGGCCCACCGTGGTCTCGCTGAGCGAGATGCCGCTCGCCATTGTCCTCGGACCAATGGCGGACAAAGGCTCACCCTCCCAGATCCACTGCGCAAGATCGGCCAGCCGCCACCGCACCACCTCGTGGATCGCAGGGATCGGACCGCGCTCGACGCTGGCGGCCAGGGCCTGACGTTGGGCATCGTCAAGCCTGGACGCGTTGCCCGGCGCCTTGCCGCCGATCAGCCCGGCAGGCCCCCGGGCGTTGAAGCGCAGAACCCAGTCGCGGATCGTCTGCAGACCGACCCCGCAGACCCGCGCCGCGTCGGAGCGGGAACCTCCGTCGCGGATCTCCGCAAGCGCCAGAAGCCGCCGCGCCTGCGCCGCGTCCTTCGTCAGCTTCCCGAGCTTTCGAAGAGCAGGCCCGTCGAAATCATCTCGCAGCAAAACCGCAGCAGTCATGGCGAACCTCCCTCTGGTTCGCTCCATGGATTCAGACTTTCACGGCTTTGGGAATCCCCTGCGTGAGTCCGCATCAGCGTGCGCTGGCATTAGGCCCGGATCGCGCCCACTCAACGGCCGTGACGCGCGCCGCTAGGGGCCGTCAGCCGTCCACCTGCGTTTGAGGCATTGCGGCGCTCAGACCGTTCCGCCGAGCGAGCCCTCGAGTTCGACCATCTCCTGGCCGCCGGCCATCAGGTCCTGCAGCTCCTCTGGCGTGATCTGGCCGCGCTGGGCGGTGCCGAGGGTCTTGCCGCGGTTGAGCACGGTGAAACGGTCGCCCACGGCCATGGCGTGGCGCACGTTGTGGGTGATGAAAACCACGCCGATGCCCTGCTTGCGCACCTTGTCGACCGTGGCCAGCACGTTGGCGGTCTGGCGCACGCCGAGCGCCGAGGTGGGCTCGTCGAGGATCAGCACCTTGGCGCCGAAATGCACCGCGCGCGCGATGGCGACGGTCTGGCGCTCGCCGCCCGAAAGGGTGCCGACCGCCTGGTCCGGGCCGCGAAGGTTAATGCCCATCTTGCGCATCTCCTCCATGGTGATCTCGTTGGCGGTCTCGGTGTCGAAGCGCTTGAGGAGGCCGCGCCCGCGGGTCGGTTCGCGGCCCATGAAGAAGTTGCGCGCCACCGACATCAGCGGGATCATCGCGAGATCCTGGAAGACGGTGGCGATGCCGGCCTCCATGGCGTCGCGCGGGCTGTCGAAGCTCATCGGCTTGCCCTCGAAGTAGATCTCGCCCTTCGTCGGCTTGTGCACCCCGGACATGGTCTTGATGAAGGTCGACTTGCCGGCTCCGTTGTCGCCGAGCAGGCAGTGGCATTCGCCCGGCGTCACGTCGAAGGAGACCCCGGCGAGCGCGATGACGTTGCCGAAGTGCTTCTCGATGTTCTCCATGTGCACGAGCGGGGCATGTGTGGTGCGGGTGTTCATCTCAACGCTCCCCCGTCACGCGCTTGCGGATCATGTTGTTGAAGAGCACCGCGATCAGCAGCATGCCGCCGAGGAAGACAAGGTACCAGTCCTGGTCGATCTGGGTATAGCTGAGCCCGATCAGCACCATGCCGAAGATGATCGCGCCGAAGAAGGCGCCGATCGCCGAGCCGTAGCCCCCCGTCAGCAGGCAGCCGCCGATGACCGCCGCGATGATCGCCTCGAACTCCTTCTGGAAGCCGCGGCGGGCGTCGGTCGAGCCGCTGTCGAGCACAGTGATGACGGCGACGAGCGCCGCGCAGCAGGCGGTCAGCACGAAGAGGCTGAGCTTGACCCGGCGGACGGGGACGCCGGAGTTGGTGGCGGCGTTGGCGTCGCCGCCCGAGGCGAAGATCCAGTTGCCGGCCGGGGTGCGCAGCAGCACGTAGGTGGCGACCAGCGCGACCAGGATGAACCAGAGGATCTCGACGGGGATGCCCGGCACCTTGGGCATGCCGTTCTGGAAGGTCTCGATGAGCCCCATTTCGGCCAGCGCCGTGAACAGGCCCGGGAAGGCGTCGCCGCTGAAGACCGGGGTTAGGAAGTCGCCCTCGGTCGCCTCGCGCACGCCGCGCAACTGGGTCGCGCCGCCGGTGGCCCACTTCAGCCCGACGAGCGAGAGCCCGCGGTAGATGAAAAGGAAGGCCAGCGTGACGATGAACGACGGCAGCCCGGTGCGGACCACGATCTGGCCGTTGATCACGCCGAAGAAGGCCGCGAACACCAGCGTGGCCGGGATCGCGATGATCAGGGGCCAGCCGAAGGTCACCACGCAGGCCCCGAAGAACAGGCCCGCGAAGGCGATCATCGAGCCGAGCGAGAGGTCGAACTCACCGCCGATCATCAGGAGCGCCGCCCCGATGGCGAGGATGCCGAGCTGGGCCGCCGGCGACATGAAGTTCATGAAGCCGGCCAGCGTGAACATGCTCGAATCGGCGGTGAAGAGAAAGAAGATCGTCACGAGAACGACGCCGGCGATCGCGCCGAGCTCCGGTCGTTTCATCAGACGGGTCATGAAGGATTCTGTCTTGATGCGCTCGTCGAGCGCGGGCTCGATCTCCGTGGTCATGGTTCCCTCCCCAGGGCGGTGGCCAAGTGGACGGGGCGGCAGGAACCGCCCCGTCGATCCGCAGCGTGGCTCTAGCGGATTCCCTGCGCGGAGAGCTCGACGACCTGGCCGGCCTTATCGGCAGTGATCAGGTTCGGCCCCGATGGCACGTTGCCGCCGGGCACGAGCCCGTATTCGGCGTTGAGCGCGAGGAACACCACCGGCAGGTAACCCTGCAGGTACTGCTGCTGGTCGATGGCGAAGGCGGCGTCGCCGGCGGCGACCGATTCCAGGAAGTTCGCCGACAGGTCGAAGGAGGCGATGGCGACATCTCCAGACCGGCCGACCGCCGCGACCGCGGCCACCGCCGGCTCGCCGGCGAGCGAGGCGCCGAGCGCCATTACGGCGTCGATGTCGGGGTCGGAATCAAGCGCCGCCTTAACCTTGGCCTCGATCTCGCCCGGGTCGTTGGTGGTCGGCAGCACCGTCACCTCGCCGCCGAAGCCCTCGGCGAAGCCGGCGCAACGGTCGTCGAGCGCGACGTTGCCGACTTCGTGGTTGATGCAGATCGCCTTGGTCTTGCCCATCTCGGCCATCTTCTCGCCGGCGGCCCGGCCGGCGTCGAATTCCTCCTGGCCGACGTGCAGCAGCGCGCCGAGGCCTTTGGAGACGTTCGAGCCGGAGTTCATCGAGATGACCGGGATGCCGGCGGCGACGGCCTTCTCGATCGAGGGTCCGAGCGCGTCGGCGTCGGGGATCGAGACGACAATGCCATCGGGCTCCTGGTTGACGGCGGCGTCGATGAGCTGGCTCATCGCCACCATGTCGAAGGTCTCGGGCGCGCGGTATTCGACGTTGGCGCCGGTGTCCTGGGCGGCGCGCTCGACGCCGTTCTTGACCACCGACCAGAACGGGTCGCTGGCCTGGCCGTGGCTGACGACGATGATGTCGGTCGCAAGGGCCGGCGTCGCGATCGCGAACGCGGCGGCTGCGAGCGTCGATTTCAGTGTGTGGTTCATGAGTCCTCCCGATTTTGCCATCGCTGTGGCGCAAGCGCGGCCTTGCGGCCGGCCGTGGCCACAGGAGAACACGTTTCGGGGGAGTTTGCAACCGGTTGCAAAAGGTCGGCGTTCCCTCCGATGATGCGGCCGGGAATCGGCTGGACGGGATCGATGGTCGTCACGCTCAAGGATGTCGCCGCACACGCGCGCGTGTCGCGCTCGGCGGTGTCGCGCGTGTTCACCGACGGCGCCTCGGTGTCGGCCAAGATGCGGCGAAAGGTCGAGAAGGCGGCGCAGGAGCTGGGCTACAGCCCGAACTTTCTCGCGCGCAGCCTGACAACGCGGCGGACGAGCCTGATCGGGCTGGTGTCGAACAACTTCCACAACCCGATTTTCCTCGAGGTGTTCGACCGCTTCACGCGCGGCCTGCAGGACCGCGGGTTGCGGCCGCTCCTGCTCAATCTCAGCGACGAGAAGGATCCGACCAACGCGGTGCGGATGATGCGGCAGTATTCGGTCGACGGGGTGATCGTGGCGTCCTCGACGCTTCCCCCGGACTTCGCGGCGGCCTTCCGCGACGCCGGCGTTCCGGTGATCCACAGCTTCGGGCGCGCCACCCGCGCGCCGCTGGTCAGCGTCGTGGGGATCGACAACGTCGAATGCGGGCGCATGGCTGCGCGGGAGCTGGTGCGCCGAGGCCATCGCCGCGTCGCCTTCCTCGGCGGTCCCGAGGCGGCGACCTCGACCCAGGACCGGCTGCTCGGCTTCCGCTCCGAACTGGCGGAGCATCCGCGGGTGGCGGTCTCGCACAGCTTCGCCGCGGCCTATTCCTTCGTCGCCGGCCGGGAGGAGATGGGGCGGCTTCTGGCCAGCGGTCCGGCGGAGGCGTACTTCTGCGGCGACGACGTGCTCTCGATCGGCGCGATGAGCGCGGTTCAGGAGGCGGGGCTGCGCGTTCCCGAGGACGTCGGCCTGATCGGGCTGAACGACATGGAGATCGCGGGCTGGGAGAACATCGCCCTGACGACGATTCGCCAGCCGATCGACGCCATTGTGCGTTCGTCGATCGAGCTTATCGTGGCGATGCTCGAGGATCCCGACCGCCCGCCCGAGGCGCGGCTGTTTCCCTGCGAAGTCGTGGAGCGCGCGACGCTGCGCCCCTGCGTCTGATCGCGCGTCAGCGAAACATCGGCGGGCGCGCGTCGACCCAGATGCCGTCCGCCTTGCCCGACTCCGCCACGGCGTAGACCGCCGCCATCGATCGCAACCCGTCCTTGGCGCGCGGGTAGAGGTTGGCCGCGGGGTCCAGGTCGCGATTTTCCTTTGCGGCGCGAATGGCTTCGGCGAGATCCTTGTAGATGTTTGCGAAGGCCAGCGGCATCCCCTCGGCGTGGCCGATGGTGACGCGGCTGGCGCGATCGGCTTCGGGCGAGAGGCCGGCCTCGCCGCGCTCTATGGTCTGAAGGCGGCCGCCGAGCGGCATCCAGTAGAGCTGGTTCGGCTGCTCCTGCGCCCAGCGCAGGCCGCCGGTCTCCCCGAACACCTGCAGCGTGAGCCCGTGCTGGCGGCCGATGGCGACCGAGGAGGTCCAGAGTCGCCCGACCGCGCCGCCGTCCATGCGGAAGTTGACCATGGCGTCGTCCTCGAGAACGCGGCTCGGGATGCAGGAGACCGTGTCGGCCGAGAGGCGCGTCACCTCCTGGCCGGTGACGAAGCTCGCCATGTGCAGCGCGTGAATGCCGCAATCGGCGAACTGCGCCGAGACGCCGGCCTGGGCCGGATCGTAGCGCCAGCGCACACGCGGGTTGTCGGCGTCGGCGGCGTCGGCGTGGTGGCCGTGGGAGAAATCGGCCTTCACCAGCCGGATCGCGCCGAGATCCCCGCGCGCCACCATCGCCCTCATGTGCCGCACCAGGGAATAGCCGGTGTAGCCGTAGTTCACGGCGCAGATCCGCCCCGTGGAGTCGGCGAGGCGCACGATCTCCTCGCCCTCGGCCACGGTCATCGTCATTGGCTTCTCGCAGAGCACGTGGAACCCCGCCTCGAGAAACGCGCGGGTGATCTCGAAATGTGTGGAGTTGGGCGTGGCGACGGTTACGAGGTCGACCCGGTCGGGGCGGTCGCGCTCGCCGGCCAGCATCTCGCGCCAGTCGCCGTAGGCGCGGGCGGAATCGAGGCCGAGCCTACGCCCATAGTCGCGCCCCGCGTCGGGCCGGCGGTCGAGCGCCCCGGCCGCGAAGGCGAAGTCGCCGTCGAGGCCCGCGCCGAGGCGATGGGCCGGTCCGATCTGGCTGCCCTCGCCGCCGCCGATCATGCCCCAGGAGAGACGCGCCATTTGAATGTCCTCAGTAGAAGCCGATGGAGTGCAGGTAGTCGCGGTTGGCGCGCGCGTCCGCCAGCGGATCGATGTCGAGCGTCGGGTCGCAATCCTGCTCGACCGTGCACCAGCCCTCGAAGCCGTTGTCGAGCAGCACCTGCCGCACGGCGGGGAAGTCGACGTCGCCCTGGCCGAGTTTGCAGAACACGCCCTGGCCGCAGGCCTCGTAGAAGTCGGTGCGGTTCGCGACGACTGACGCCTTCACCTTCGGGTCGATGTCCTTGAAGTGCATGTAGGAAATCCGCCCGATGTGGCGCCGCATGAAGGCGACCGGATCAAAGCCGGCGTAGGAATGGTGGCCGGTGTCGAAACAGATTTTGAGGATGTCCTCGTCGACCTCGTCGAGCAGCCGCTCGAGCTCCGGTTCGAAGTCCATGAAGCCGGCGGCGTGGGCGTGGACGCCCACGGTCAGCCCGTATTCCTCCGCTCCGAGGCGGGCGACGGCGGCGATGCGGTCGCGGAACCCGGCCCATTCGGCGGCGTCCATCGTCTCGGCCTCGTCGGCGCGTCCCGCCGTCGGCGCTCGGCGCGGCGAGATCGAATCGATCAACACCAGATGCCGCGCGCCATGCGCGCTCAGCGCCCGGCAGGTCCGCACCGCCCCGTCCATCACGTCGTCCCACTGGGCGGGATCGTGGAAAGCGCGGAAGACCACGCCGCCGATCAGCTCCAGATCGTGGCGGGCCAGCGCCTCGGCTAGCGTGGCCGGATCCTCGGGCATGTAGCCGACGGGGCCGAGCTCGATGCCGGCGTAGCCGGCCGCGGCGCAGTCGGCCAGCACCTTCTCCCACGGCGGATTGCGCGGATCTTCTGGGAACTCGACCCCCCATGAACACGGAGCGTTGCCGATGCGTATGCTCATGCCCTCTCGCCTTTCAGATGAACGATGCGTCTGCGGATCCCCTCCGGGCGTTGGCCCGACGCGCGCCGCCCCCAGATTCGGTTTGCAACCGGTTGCAAAACTACTATCCTCGCGCCCAATGCTGCGCAAGCCGCAAGTCCGGCCGCCGGGAGGGTCGGCCGCGACCGAGGCGCAAAGAGGATGGGGGAAACGCACATGAGCGACGACACGATCAGCGGTGGCGCGGACGGCGACACGATTCGCCTGACGACGGCGCAGGCGATCATCCGCCATCTCGCCGCCCAGTACATCGAGATCGAGGGCGAGGAATGGCGCCTCTGCGGCGGCGGATTCGGCATCTTCGGGCACGGCAACGTCACCTGCCTCGGCGAGGCGCTCTACGCTGCCCGCGACGCGCTGCCGCTCTATCGCGGCCAGAACGAGATGGGCATGGGCTTCGCGGCCGCCGCCTACGCCAAGCAGTGGCTGCGCCAGCGTTTCATGTTCTGCACCGCGAGCGCGGGGCCGGGGACCGCGAACCTGCTGACCGCCTCGGCGCTGGCGCACGCCAACCGCCTGCCGATGCTGATGCTCTGCGGCGACACGTTCCTGACGCGGCTGCCTGACCCGGTGCTCCAGCAACTCGAGCACTTCGGCAATCCCGCGCTCGGACTGAACGACGCCTTCCGGTCGGTGACGCGGTTCTGGGACCGGATCACCCATCCCGCGCAGGTGGTCCAGTCGCTGCCGGCCGCGCTCGCCACCATGCTCGATCCCGCCGACTGCGGCCCGGCCTTCATCGGGCTGCCGCAGGACGTGCAGGGCTGGGCCTGGGACTATCCGACGTCGTTCTTCGCCAAGCGCGTCCACCGCATCCGCCGCCTGAGTCCCGACGCGGCGGAGGTCGCCGACGCCGCGGCGCTGCTCTCGGGAGCGCGGCGCCCGATGATCATCGCCGGCGGCGGCGTGCAGTATTCGCGCGCCACCGAGGAGCTCGCGGACTTCGCGGAGGCGCACGCGATCCCGGTGGTGGAAACCATCGCCGGGCGCGCGAATCTGCTCGCCACGCATCCGCTGAACATCGGCCCGATCGGCGTGACCGGGTCGAACAGCGCCAACGCCATCGCCGAGCGCGCCGACGTGATCCTGGCGGTGGGCACGCGGCTGCAGGACTTCACCACCGGGTCCTGGACCGCCTTCGCCCGGGACGCGAGGTTCATCGGGATGAACGCCGCGCGGCACGACGCGGGCAAGCACATGGCGCTGACGGTGGTGGGCGACGCGAAGCTTTCGCTCGACGCGCTGGGATCGGCGCTGGGCGGATACGCGGCGCCCGCCGACTGGACGGCGCAGGCCCGCAAGGAGCGCGCCGCCTGGGACAACTACGTGCAAAAGAACGTCGCCCACGGCAACCGCCCGGCCACCTACGCCCAGGCGATCGGGGTGGTGAACGCGCTCTGCGATCCGCGCGACCGGATCGTGGCGGCGGCGGGCGGGCTTCCGGCGGAGGTGACCGCGAACTGGCGCACGCTCGAGGTCGGCACGGTGGACGTGGAGTTCGGGTTCTCCTGCATGGGCTACGAGATCGCCGGCGGATGGGGCGCGCGCATCGCCCAGTCCGAGCGCGAGCCCAAGCGCGACACCATCGTCTTCGTCGGCGATGGGTCGTACCTGCTGATGAACTCGGACGTTTATTCGTCGGTCCTGAGCGCGAGGAAGCTGATCGTGCTGGTGCTCGACAACGGCGGCTTCGCGGTAATCGACAAGTTGCAGAACAACACCGGCAACGAGAGCTTCAACAACCTCATCTCCGACTGCCCTACCATTCCGGAGGCCTTCGCCATCGACTTCGAGGCGCACGCTGCGGCGATGGGCGCGGTCGCCGAGAACGTCTCGAACCCGGCAGAACTCGGCGAGGCGTTCAAGCGCGCGCAGGCCTCCGACAGGACCCATGTGATCTGCATGAAGGTCGATGCCAAGGAGGGCTGGACCACCGAGGGCCACACCTGGTGGGAGGTGGGCACCCCGCAGGTCACGACCAGCGACCGGGTGGCGGCGGCGCATGTCGAGTGGGAATCGGCCCGGCCCAGACAGCGGCTGGGGGTCTGATGGCCGATCTCGACCGCATCCGGGGCAACAGCTTCGTCATCGTCGGGCGGGCGGGGATGGACTTCTATCCCGACCCGCCGGGCACGCGCACCGAGGAGGCGACGCATTTCTTCGCCTGCCTCGGCGGGTCCTCGGCCAACATTGGCGTGGCGATCACCCGGCACGGCGGCAAGGCGGCGCTGGTGACGCGGGTGTCGGACGACGCGATCGGGCGCTTTGCCTGCAACGAGCTCGACCGCTACGGCGTCGACCGGACCCATGTGAGGCCGGTCGGCGGCGAGGCGCGCAACTCGCTGGCCGTGGTCGAGAGCCGGGTCGAGGATCACCAGTCGGTGATCTACCGCAACGGCGCCGCGGACTTCCAGATGACCGTCGCCGACGTCGAGGCGGTCGACTACGCGCCCTACAGCGCGCTCATCACCACCGGAACGGTGTTCGCCGCGGAGCCCTCGCGCACGGCGGCTTTCCGCGGCTTCGAGCTCGCCCGCGCGGCGGGGCTGCCGCTGATCTTTGACGTGGACTACCGGCCCTACAGCTGGCCATCGCCGGAGGTCGCCTCGGAGGTCTATTCCCGCGCGGCGGCGCTCTGCGACGTGATCGTCGGCAACGATCTGGAGTTCGGCTTCATGGCCGGCGGCTTCGACAAGGGCCTCGACAAGGCGCGCGATCTCTCCCGCACCGGGGCGCAGGTCGTCATCTACAAGATGGGCGAGGCCGGCGCGATCACCATCACGCCCGAGGCCGAGTTCCGCACCGGGATCTATCCGGTCGAGGCGCTCAAGCCCACCGGGGCCGGCGACAGCTTTCTCGGCGGCTTCGTCTCGGCGCTGGCCCAGGGGCGCGACCTGCGCGACGCGGTGCTGCGCGGCTCGGCCTGCGCCTCGATCGTGGTCAGCCGGGTGGGGTGCGCGCCGGCGATGCCGACCACGCCCGAGCTCGAGAGCTTTCTCGGCGCGCATCCGGGACCCACAGAGCCCTGAAAGGACCGACCATGCACATCGCGCCCTTCGACAACCGCAACCGGCCGATCGTGGACGTCGGCGACGCCCGTGTTCCGCTCAACTACTTCAATATCGTCAAGCTGAAGAACGGCGAGGCGTTCGAATACCAGGCGCCGGGATACGAGACCTGCATCGTCCCCGCCACAGGCACGGTGGACGTCGCCGTGGAGGGCTTGGAGTTCAGGGCGCTGGGAAACCGCCGGGTCGACGTCTGGGACGGCGAGCCAGAGGGCGTCTACGTGCCGTCGGGCGCGAAGGCGACCATCGTCTGCGTGTCCAACGAGACCGAAACCTTCGTGGCAGGCGCGCGATGCGACGATGTGCTGGCGCCCTTCGACGTGCGCGCCGACGGCATCGACAAGGTGCAGTACGGCTCCGACGACACCAAGACCCACCGCAAGATCAAGCACATCCTGGGCCAGAAGCAGCATGGCAGGGTCGGGCGGCTCCTGGTCAGCGAGCTCTACACCGTGGGGCAGGGCGGTTGGTCGGGCTTCCCGAGCCACAAGCACGACACCGACCGGCTGCCAGACGAGACCCGCCACGACGAGACCTACAACTTCCGCTTCCGCCCCGGCCACGGCTCTGGGTTGCAGATGCTCCAGCGCGAGGACGGCGAGAGCGGCGACGCCTATCACATCGTCGACGGCTCCACGATTTGCATCGACAAGGGCTATCACCCCTGCGCCGTGCTGCCGGGCTACGAGATGTACTACTTCACCATCCTCGGCGGCCTGAGCCAGCGCAGCCTCGTGCAGTTCTTCCAGCCGAGCCACGCCTACCAGATCGAAACGATCCCCGGGATCAAGGACATGATCGCGAAGTTCAAGTGACGCTCGCCACCCTCTCGGAGGTCCTCCAGCCGGCGCTGGCCAGGCATTACGCGGTCGCGGGGCTGGTGACGCTCGGCTGGGAGGACATGCGCGCTTACGTGGCCGCTGCCGAGGCCGAGGGCGCGCCGGTGATCCTGCAGGCCGGGCCGGGGTGCCGGGCGCACACGCCCCTGCCGGTGCTGGGCGCGATGTTTCGCAATCTCGCCGACGGCGCGTCGGTGCCGGTCGTGGCCCACCTCGACCACGGCTACACGATGGAGGAATGCCGGCAGGCTCTCGACAGCGGCTTCACCTCGCTGATGTTCGACGGCTCGCGCCTGCCGCTGGCCCAGAACATCGACGAGACCGCCGCCGTCGCCGAGCTGGCGCACGCCGCGGGCGTTTCCTGCGAGGGCGAGATCGGCTTCGTCGGCTATTCGGGCGGCGAGACCTCCGCCGGCACCAACTCCGAGGAGGCGGCGCGATTCGCGCAGGAGACCGGCGTGGACGCCATGGCGATCTCGGCCGGCAATGTTCATCTGCAACAGAACCGCGAGGGCGGCCTCGACGAGGCCCGCATCCGCGCCATCGAGGCGGTCACGTACGTGCCCCTCGTCATCCACGGCGGCTCGGGAGTGCCGATCGCCCAGCGCCGGAAGCTGGCCGCGACCTCCGCGATCTGCAAGTTCAACATCGGAACCGAGCTGCGCATGGCCTTCGGCGCGGCGTTGCGCGACGCTGTGGCCAGCGACCCCGACCGGTTCGACCGGGTCGCGATCCTGCGCGACACCGAAGCGCCGTTGAGCCTGGTGGCGCGGCAGGTCATCCGCGCGCTCTGGAAGCCGCTGGAGCCTTGACCGCCTGAGCGGGAACGTCCCCCAATCACAGGCGAGCCGCCGCGCGCGCTGGGGTTCTTAGTCCACGGTCGAGCCGACATCGTCCTTGGCCATGTGCATGCGACGCTTCAGCGCCTTGCCGACGATAATGGGAAGGATGAACCCGGCCACCGCGACCACCCAGAGGCCGATGGCGAGGGGCGAGGCGAAGAGCGCCGTCCAGTCGCCGTCGGAGATGGTCATCGCCCGGCGCAGGTTCGCCTCCATCAGGTTGCCGAGCAGGATGCCGAGGATCACCGGCACAAGCGGCACGTCGAGCTTGCGCAGGACCCAGCCGAGCACCCCGAAGACCACCATCACCATAAGGTCGAAGGTCGAGCCGGAGATGCCGTAGATGCCGACGAAGGAGATCATCGCCACGATCGGCATCAGGTAGCGCGGCGGCACCAGCAGCGCCCGGGTGAAGAGCCCCACCAGCGGGATGTTCATCGCCAGAAGCATGAAGTTGCCGATGAAGAGCGCCGCGATCAGGCCCCAGACCACGTCCGGGTTCTGCTGGAACAGGAGCGGACCTGGCGTAATGTTGAGCGCGAGCAGCATCGCGAGCAGCACCGCCGTCGTGCCGGAGCCGGGCACGCCCAGCGCCAGCATCGGCACCAGCGCGCCGCCGGCTGCGGCGTTGTTGCCGGCTTCGGGCGCGGCGACCCCGCGCGGATCGCCCTTGCCGAAAGTACCGTCCTTGTCGGAGATCTGCTTCTCGGCGGTGTAGGCGAGAAACGAGCCGAGCGAGGCGCCGGCGCCGGGCAGCACGCCGGCGATGAAGCCGAGCACCGTCGAGCGGCCCATGGTCGGCGTGCATTCGCGCAGCATCTTCCAGGACGGCGTGATGCGGCCCATCTTGACCTTCGCCTCCCGGCCCTCGACGGCCGCCTCGCCGCGGTGCTCGAGGAAGATGAACACCTCTGACAGCGCGAAGAGTCCGACGATAGCCACCAGAAAGTCGATGCCGTCGAAGAGATGCACCTCGCCGAAGGTGAAGCGGGGAACGCCGGTCTGGCCGTCTACGCCCACCATGGCGATGCCGAGACCGAGCGCCGCCGCCCAGGCCGCCTTGGCCTGGTTGGTCGAGGAGATGCCGCCGAGGGTGGCGAAGGCCAGCGCGAAGAGCGCGAAGTACTCCGCCGGTCCGAACAGGAGCGCCACCTTGACGAGCTGGGGAGCGAGGAAGACGAGGCCCCAGGTCGCGAAGAACGCGCCGACGAAGGACGCCACGCCGGACAACGCCAGAGCCTCGCCCGCTCGGCCCTGCTGCGCCATCGGGTAGCCGTCGAGCGTGGTCATCAGCGCCGGCTCGTCGCCGGGGATGTTCAACAGGATCGAGGAGATCCGGCCGCCGTACATCGCCCCGTAGTAGACCGAGGTGAGCAGGATCAGCGCTGCGGTCGGGTCGAGGCCGAGCGAGAAGGCGAGCGGGATCAGGATCGCCACGCCGTTCGAGGGCCCGAGCCCGGGCAGGGCACCGATGATCGTCCCCAGAAAGCAGCCGACGAGCGCCAGGAAGATGTTGTGGAACGTCAGGGCGACGGCGAAACCGTCGGCGAGCGAGGCGAGGGCGTCCATGGGCGTTGCTCCTCAGAAGCCGAACGGCCCCTCGGCGAGCGACAGGCCGAGGATGAGATGGAAGACGACGTAGATGCCGATCGCGATGGCGACGCCGGCCACGGCGGCGCGCAGCGGATCGGTGCCGAGACGCCAGGAGAGGTAGGCCGAGGCGAGCGCCGTCGCGATGATGAAGCCCGCCGTCGGGAGCGCCAGAGCATAGAGCACCAGCGCCACCACCGCCCCGGCGATCTCGGCGAGACGGCCGAGCGCCGGCCAGTGCGGGGCGGCGTCGGGCCGCAGCATGATGACGAGGCTCGCCAGCGCCAGCACGACCCCGATGATGATCGGGAACGCCTTGGGTCCGACCGGATCGGAGATGAAGCTGAGCTGGATGTTGGTCGCCTGCCAGATGAAGAAGGCGGCCAGGGCGAGGCCGATCGCCCCGAAAAGACGGTCTCCCATGGAAGCGCTCCCTTCCTGTGCGGATGCTGCGGGGGTTGGCGGCGCGGCCGTGGCGGCCGCGCCGGGTCGGCCTACTGGATCAGGCCGATGTTGCGGGAATGGCCCTCGATCTCGGTGATGGAATCCGAGACGAACGCCTGAAACTCCTCGCCGGAGAGGTCGAGCGGCGCGAGCCCGCTGCTCTCCATGATCGCCTGCCATTCGTCGGAGGCGTAGACCTGACTGATCGCGTCGACCCAGAAGGCGTAGGCCTCGTCGGACATTCCGCCCGGCGCGTAGAACCCGCGCCAGTTGGCGCCGATCGCGTCGATGCCCTGCTCGACCGCGGTCGGGAAATCGGCGAAGTCGCCCGTCAGCCGCTCCGGCGCGAGGACCGCGAGAACCTTGATGTCGCCCGAATCGACGAATCCTTTCGATTCGGAGGCGTCGCCGGTGAAGGCCTGGACCGAGCCGGCGAGCAGCTGCGTCACCGCCTCGCCGCCGCCGTCGAAGGCCACGTACTTGATGCCGCGCAGGTCCTCGACGCCCGCGGCCTCGGCCGCGATCAGCACCTTGAGGTGATCCCAGCCGCCGACCGCGGAGCCGCCGGCGATGGAGATCGCCGTGGGATCGGCCTTGATCGCGTCCATCAGCTCGGGAAGCGTGTTGGTCGGGCTGTCGGCGGCTACGGCGATGATCCCGTAGTCGGATCCGACCGTGCCCAGCCAGCGCACGTCCTCCTTGGTGTTGCCGGGATAGGCGCCCTGTGCAAGGCGCGTGGCGGTGGCCGTGGAGGCCGCGACGATCAGGTCGTTGGAATCGTTGCGCTTGTTGACGACCTCGGCGAAGGCGACGCCGCCGCCCCCGCCGGCGAGGTTGGTGACCTGCATGGTGCCGGGCACGAGACCGAGGTCCTGCATGGTCTTGCCGACCTGGCGGCAGGTGAAATCCCACCCGCCGCCGGGGGCGGCGGGAGCGATGCATTCGGTGGCTTCCGGCTCGAAGGCGAGGGCCGGGGCGGCGAGGGCCGCCGCGACCGCGAGACCTGCGGCGGCGCGGCGAAGATGGATTGCGTACATGGTTTCCTCCAGATGCAGTTTCTTTTCCTGCGCGCCGGTGGTCCAGCGCGGGAACGGCGATAAAGCCTAGTCCCCAAGGCTGTCACGAACCTGTCGTTTCGCGCAACAAGTCCCGGACCCGCGCCGATCGGGGTTTCGCCGCTTCTGTGCGGGATCGAATTGGCCTATGCTCCACGCCAAGCGGCGCGCCGGGACGCTGCGGGAGGGATGGAATGCGTCTGCTGCTCGTCGAGGACGCCGAGGACGTGGCCGAGGCCATCGCCGCGAGTTTTGCCCGGCGCGGCGACGCGGTGGATCACGTGACTACCGTCGCGCAGGCCGAAGACAGCATCGCCGTCCAGGACTACGACGTGGCGATCCTCGACATCGAGCTTCCCGACGGGATGGGCACGGAGGTGCTGCGCTCGCTGCGCGCTGCGGGCAAAGCCACGCCGGTGCTGATGCTGTCGGCGCGCTCCAGGGTCGACGACCGGGTCTCGGCGCTCGACGGGGGCGCGGACGACTATCTGGTGAAGCCCTTCGATCTGCGCGAGCTGCAGGCCCGGGTGCGCGCGCTCGGACGGCGCGCCACGCCCGAGCGCAGCGGCGTCGTGGAGTTCGGCGACCTGAGGTTCGATCCCGCGGGCCGCGCGCTGGCCATCGACGGCGCCGACGTGACGCTGACCCGGCGCGAGTTCAGCCTGCTTGAGGTCATGCTGGCCAACCGCGGCCGGGTGATCCCCAAGGAGCGCATCCTGGAGCGGATGTTCGCCTTCAATGAGGAAGAGGTCGGAGTGAACGCGGTGGAGATCTACGTGGCCCGGCTGCGGCGCAAGCTCGACGGCAGCCGGGTGTCGATCCGCACGCTGCGAGGGCTCGGGTACCAGATCGTTGCGGACGCCTGAGGGTGCGGCGCCCGGCCGCAAGCTGTCGCTCACCAGCCGGCTGGCCGTGGCGCTGGCGCTGCTGCTTCTCGCCGGCGGCGTCGCCGTGGCGCTGGGCGCGCTCGCCTACGGACGGCACGCCGCCCAGGAGGCCTATGACCGACTGCTGGTGGGCGCGGCGAACGCCATGGCCGGGGGCATCACCCTGCGCGACGGCGCGCTTTCGGTCGACCTGCCGATCTCGGCATTCGAGATGCTGGCGCTCGCCGCCGACGACCGGGTGGCCTACGCGGTGATCGGACCGGACGGAAGCGTGGTCACCGGCTACGGTGAGATCGGGGACGTGCGTGACGAAGGCTTCCACGACGGCGCGTTCGGCGGCGAGCCCGCGCGCTTCTTCACGTTGCGCCGGCAGTTCGCCGAGCGCGCCTTCAGCGGCGCGGTCGCGGTCGTGGTCGGCCAGACGCTCCGGGCCCGGACCGAACTCGCCCGGGAGATCACCCGCGGGGCGCTTGCGGTGGTGGCCTTCGCGGGGCTCCTGATGTCGGGGCTTGCGGTCTTCGCGGTCCGCTCGGCGCTCGGGCCGCTGCGCCGGATCGAGGACGTGCTCGCCGGGCGCAGTCCGCGCGACCTGACGCCGATCGACGTGGCGGTGCCGCGCGAGATCGGCGGGCTGGTCGGGTCGATCAACCGCTTCATGTCCCGGCTCGACCGGCAGGTGACGGTGATGCAGAGCCTGATCGCCGACGCCTCGCACCAGCTCCGCACGCCGATCGCGGCGCTCCGGGCCCAGGCGGAGCTCGCCGCCGACGAGACCGACCCCGAGGCGCTGCGCCGGATCGTCGCCCGCATCCAGGGCCGCGCGGTCAATCTTGGGCGACTGACCGACCAGATGCTCAACCACGCCATGATCATCCATCGCGCCGATGCGGTTCCGCTCGAGCGCGTCGATCTGCGCACCGTGGCGATCCGGGTGGTCGAGGAAAGCGACCACGACCTTCTGGCCGACGACGCGGTGCTGCGGCTCGACCTGCCCGAGGAGCCGGTCTGGTCCCAGGGCGACGCGCTGTCGCTCGCGGAGGCGTGCAAGAACCTCGTCGCCAACGCCCTGCGCTACGGCGCGCCGCCGGTGACGCTGGCGGTGCGCGGCGGCCCGGTGCCCGTCCTCGTCGTGCGCGACCGCGGACCCGGCATTCCCGAGGCGCACTGGCCGGACGCGGCCGTGCGCTACGCCCGGGCCACCGGCGTGTCGCCGCAAAGCGCCGGGCTCGGCCTCGCGATCGTGTCGGCGGTGGCCAGGGCCCACGGCGGGACGCTGGGGTTCTCCCATGACGCCGGCGGCTTCGAGGCGCAACTCGAGCTGCCGGGGGAGGGGCGGCCGTGAGGCGCGGGGTCTGGCGCGCGCGGCGCCGCCGGGCGGAGCTCGCCGCGACGCTGGCGCTGGCGCTCGCGGCGGGCGCGGCCGCGCAGAGCCCGGAGGCTGTGGCCCGCTACGGGGCGCAGGGCGGAGCGTCGCTGCTGGTGCAGGGCACGACCGACGTGGCGCTGTTCGCGCCGGCGGTCGAGGCGTTCGTCGCCGCCAGCCCGGGCGTGCGCGTCGACTACGAGCAATGGGGCTCGAACGATCTCTACGCGCGCACGCGCGCCGCCTGCGACGGCACGGGTTCGGCCGCGGACCTTGTGATCAGCTCGGCGGTGGACCTTATGGTCAAGCTGGTCAACGACGGCTGCGCGCAGACGCATGTCTCGCCGGCCACCGCGGCGCTGCCGGCGGCGCGGAACTGGCGCGACGAGCTCTTCGGCGTGACCCGGGAGCCGGCGGTCCTGGTCTACAACACCCGCCTCGTGCCCGTCGCGGAGGCCCCGCGGTCGCGCTTCGACCTCATCGACCTGCTGCGCCCCGCCGACAGCCGCTACGCCGGGCGCGTCGCCACCTACGACATCGAGGAATCGGGGCTCGGCTACCTCTTCGCCTTCACCGATTCGCAGCAGGCGACCACTTTCGGCAGCCTGATCGAGGCGCTGGGGCGGTCCGGGGCGGCGGCGACCTGCTGCTCGGCGGAGATCATCGACGCCGTGGCCGAGGGGCGGTTTCTCGTCGCCTACAACGTGCTCGGCTCCTATGCGATCGCCCGCGCCGAACACGATCCGCGCATCGCCGTGGTCGCGCCCGAGGACTACACGCTGGTGCTGTCGCGGGCGGCGATGATCCCGCGGGCGGCAGCGAACCCGGGCGGGGCGGCGAAGTTCGTCGATTTCCTGCTCGGCCCCGAGGGCCGGCGCGCGCTCGCCGCCACCTGGCTGATCGTCGAGCCCGGCGGCGACGGCGAAGACGCCTCGCTGCGGCCGATCGCGCTGACGCCGGCGCTGCTGCTGGGGCTCGACCAGGCCAAGCGGGCTGGGTTTCTCGATCTGTGGCGCGCGACCTTCGAGGAGGGGACCGCTCACGCCGCCGGAGGGAACAACCTGCAAACGGCGGATCCGGAGTGAATGCCCCCGCGGGGCCGCCGCAACGCGATCCCGGGCCGCGACCGGTCGCGGCCGCCCTTGACGGCGGCGATGCGGGCGAGGGACAGTCGCGGTGTTGGCTGCGCGCGTGACGATCGGAACGGGTCCGTTCCAGCTGCGCCGACGCCCGGGTCGGGCCCGACGCGGCTGGATCAGTTCGGCGGACGCTGCGCCGCCCCCTGTCCTCACGATCGCGCAGCGAGAACGCGAAATTGCGCGGACATCCGGGGAGGACATCACTGATGCGGGTATTTTCGGTTCTGGGGCCCTCGAATTCGGGCAAGACGACGCTGGCCAGGGCGCTGAGCGGGCTCGACGGCGGGCCGGTGCGGGAGTTCGCGGTTTCCGACGCCGTGACGCTGCGCGCCTTCGACTATCTGGGCGATCCCTGGGTCTCGATCGACATCGCCGGGGGCGCCGACGCCATGGCCTATGCGGGCCCGGCGTTGGCGGCGAGCGACATGGTCGTGCTCTGCGCCCCGCCCGAAACCGATTCGGTGGTGCTGAGCGCGCCCTACCTGCGGCTGATCGCGGAGGCCGGCGCGCCCTGCCTGCTCTTCGTCAACCACATGGACACCGCGAGCGAGCGCGTGCGCGACATCGTGGCGGCCTACCAGGCGTTCTGTGGCCACAGCATCGTGCTCCGCCAGGTCCCGATCCGCGACGGGGGCGAGATCGTGGGGTCCGTCGACCTGATCTCCGAACGGGCCTGGCGCTACCGGGAGGGCCAGCCGTCGGCGCTCGTGGAGCTGCCCGAGGACACGATCGGCCGCGAGCAGGAGGCCCGCGCCGAGCTTCTGGAGTTCCTTGCCGACTTCGACGACGGGCTGCTCGAGCAATTGATCGAGGACCGACGGCCGGCCACCGAGGAGGTCTTCGACCTAGCGGCCCGGCTGGTCGGTCACAACGACCTGGTCCCGGCCTTTCTCGGTTCGGCCAGCCACGGGAACGGGGTGACGCGGCTGATGAAGTCGCTGCGCCACGAGGCCCCCGATTGCGCGGCGGCGCGGGATCGGCTCACGGACGATGCGGGGGCGCGAGCGGTCGGGTTTCTCGCCGACATCCGCAAGCATCTGGGCAAGCTCGTGGTGATCCGGGCGCTGGCACCGGGCGTGAAGTCCGGGGCGGAACTCGCCGGCGGGACCATCGGCGGGTTGGTCGATCTCGACGTCAAGACCCCGGTCGGCGAGCTTGCGCCCGGTCAGGTCGGGGTGGCGGTCAAGTCCGACCAGCTCGCCTCGGGCAGGCTCTTCACCGCCGGCGCATCCGAGCCGCTTCCGTCCTGGACGGCCGGCCGGCCGGCCGGCTATCGCAAGATCGTGGCGCCGGCCAGCGAACGCGACGACGCACGCCTTTCCGCGGCGCTGGGGCGGCTGTCGGAGGTCGACCCCGGACTGACGCTCGAGCCTGACGCCGCCACCGGCCGGGCCATCCTCGGGGCCCAGGGGCCGCTGCACGCAAGGCGGCTGACCGAGAAGCTGGCCGAGGACTTCGGCGTCGCGATCGAGGAGCGCCCGTCGCCGCCCGACTTTCGCGAGACCGTGTCGCGAACGGTGGAGCGTCGCCATCGCCATCGCAAGCAGTCGGGCGGCGCCGGGCAGTTCGCCGAGGTGCTGATTTCGCTCGCGCCGGGGCCGCGAGGATCGGGCCTGGCATTCGCCGAGGAGGTCAAGGGCGGCGCGGTTCCCAGGAACTACATCCCCGCCATTGCTGCCGGCGCGCAGGAGGCCTGCCGCGCGGGACCGAACGGCTTCCCGGTGGTCGATGTCGCGATCACGCTCAAGGACGGCAAGCATCACGATGTCGACAGCTCCGACCACGCCTTCCGCACCGCCGCGATCAGCGCGATGAAGGAGGCGCTGGAGGCGGCGGGGCCGGTGGTGCTCCAGCCGATCGCCCGGGTCGCGATCCACGTGCCGTCGCAGTTCTCGGGCGCGCTGGTCGCCACCGTGAGCGGGCTGAAGGGCCAGGTGCTCGGCTTCGAGGCGAACCCGGACGCGACCGGCTGGGACGTGTTCACGGCGCTCATGCCGGAGGCGGAGCGCGACGAGCTCTTCCGGACGCTGCGCGGCGTCACCCGCGGCACGGCGTGGTTCGAGACCGGGTTCGACCACTACCAGGAGATCGGCGCCGTCGAAGCGCGGGGCCTCGGCGCCCAGAAGGGGCTCGAACCCGCCTGAGGCCGCGGCGACGGCCAACGCCTGGGCGGGGCCTAGAAATCCGTGGTTGTCCACCGGGCCGAATGCCGGTAATTTCCGCACAATTCGAAGGGGGGACGCCCCGCAACGCGCAAGGTCGCCCGGCCGCTCAACTGGCGCTCGACGTCGATGGGGCTGGATCAAAGGGAGCACGCCCTCATGACTGTATCTCTCGGCCGGCTTCGGGTCATGGCGTTCGCATCGTGACCTGCGGCGACCTTTTGGACACCCAGAACACCTTCTTGCACAGCGGCGGCGCCAAGGGGATCTAGACTTAGGGCTGCCCCGGGCCTTCTTGTGCCGCCGGACCGGAGCAGAGGAGTACAACAGGGCACAGATACAGGGAGACGGAACGCATGCGCGTCACAGGAACACTCGTCAGGTTGGCCGCCGTTACGGCGGCTCTGACGCTCGCCGGCGGCTTCGCCTCGGCGCAGGAGGCGGAGAAGCCGAACATTCTGGTGATCTGGGGCGACGATGTCGGCCAGTCCAACATCTCGGCCTACACCTTCGGGCTGATGGGCTACCAGACGCCGAACATCGACCGGATCGCCGAGGAAGGCATGATGTTCACCGACTATTACGGCGAGCAGTCCTGCACCGCCGGACGGTCGTCCTTCATCATGGGCCAGTCGGTGTTCCGCACCGGCCTGTCCAAGGTGGGCCTGCCCGGCGCCGAAGAAGGCATGATGGTCGAGGACCCGACCATCGCAGGGCTTCTGCGGGCCGAAGGCTACGCCACCGGCCAGTTCGGCAAGAACCATCTGGGCGACCGCGACGAGCATCTGCCGACCAACCATGGCTTCGACGTCTTCTTTGGAAACCTCTATCACCTGAACGCCGAGGAGGAACCGGAGAACGAAGACTATCCGCGGGATCTTGTCCTTCCATCGGGCGAGACGTTCCTGGAAAGGTTCGGGCCGCGCGGCGTGCTGCGTTCGTCGGCGGTCTACGGCGAGGGCGAGATCACGCAGGAAATCGAGGATACAGGGCCGCTGAACATCGAGCGCCAGAAGGTCGTCGATGACGAGACGACGGAAGCGGCCATCGCCTTCATCCGCGAGCATACCGAGGCGGGCATCCCCTGGTTCGTCTGGTGGTCCGGCACGCGCATGCATTTCCGCACCCATGTGAAGGAGGAGATGCGCGAGATCGCGGATGAACGCTTCAAAGGGCTGCGGGCCGACGAATACACCGCCGGCATGATCGAGCACGACATGCATATCGGGCAGTTCCTCGACGTCCTCGACGAACTCGGCATCAGCGACAACACCATCGTGTTCTACTCCACCGACAACGGTGTTCACATGAACACCTGGCCCGATGCCGGCATGACGCCGTTCTGGGGCGAAAAGAACACCCAGTGGGAGGGTGCCTGGCGCGTTCCCGCCTTCGTCCGCTGGCCCGGGCAGATCGAGGCCGGCGCGGTCAACAACGAGATTGTCCACCACATGGACTGGCTGCCGACCTTCCTGGCCGCCGCCGGCAACGATACGATCAAGGAAGACCTCCTCGAGGGCGTGACCGTCCCCGAGATGGCCGGCCGAGAATACCGTGTGCATCTCGACGGCTACAACATCTTGCCGATGCTGACCGGCGAGACCGACGTGAGTCCGCGCCAGGAGATCTTCTACTTCACCGACGACGGCGATCTCGCGGCGCTGCGATACGAGAACTGGAAGATCACCTTCCTCGAGCAGAAGGAGTGGGCGACCTTCCGTGCGTGGATGGAGCCGCTGACCCCGCTGCGCGTGCCGCTGATGACGAACCTGCGGCGCGACCCCTATGAGCGCGGCTACAGGACGTCGAACACCTATTACGACTGGTTGCTCGACCGGGCCTTCCTGCTGGTGCCCGCGCAGGCCTATGTCGGGCAGTTCCTCTCCACCTTCCAGGAGTACCCACCGCGCCAGGAGGCGGCGAGCTTCAGCCTCGACAAGGTGATGGAGAAACTTTCGGAGGGCAGCGGCGCTCAGTAGCGAACGCCGCCTGGCATGGCGGTTCGACAGCCGCCGAGACTTTGGGGCGCCCCGGGAGACGGAGCGCCCCTTTTTGAGAGCCTCGTCCGGACCGGGCGCGGAGACCAGCTGATGGAGCCAGACATGCCTTTCAGAACACTCGTCGCCGGACTGGCGGCATTGCTGCTCGCCGCCGCGGCGTCCGCCGACCCGTTGCCGTCTTGGAACGATACCGGGGCCAAGGCGGCGATCATCGACTTCGTGGACGGCGTGACCGACCCCGCCTCCCAAGACTACGTTACGCCGGACGCGCGGATCGCAGTGTTCGACAATGACGGGACGCTCTGGTCCGAACAGCCGATCTATTTCCAGTTTCTGTTCGCGCTGGACCGCGCCAAGGCGCTCGGGACCGAAAACCCCGACTGGGCGACGAGCGAGGTGCTGCAGGCGGCGGTCGATGGTGACATGGGGTCGATCATGGCCGGCGGCGAGGAGGCGCTCCTTGAGGTCGTTGACGCCACCCATTCGGGCATGAGCGTCGAGGCGTTTCAGGAAGAGGTGCGCGGCTGGCTCGAGGCGGCGCGGCATCCCGAGACCGGGCTTGCCTTTGATGCGATGGTCTACCAGCCGATGCTCGAGCTTCTGAGCTATCTGCGCGACAATGATTTCGAGACCTACATCGTGTCTGGCGGCGGGATCGACTTCATGCGCGCTTTTGCCGAGGAGGCCTACGGCATTCCGCCCGAGCAGGTGATCGGATCGATGGCCAACGCGAGTTTCGAGATCGTTGACGGCGTCCCCCAGGTGATCAAGCAGCCGGGCCTGGCTTTTCTCGACGACAAGGGCGGCAAGCCGGTCGGCATCATGCGCGACATCGGTCGCAAGCCGATCTTTGTCGGCGGCAATTCCGACGGCGACTTCGCCATGCTGCAGTGGGCCACGACGGGTGAGGGGCCCCGCTTCGGGATGATCGTGCATCACACGGACGCCGATCGCGAATGGGCCTACGGCAGGGACTCTTCGGTCGGCCGTCTCGACATGGGCCTCGACGCCGCCGCGGAGCAGGGCTGGGTAGTCGTCGACATGCAGGAGGACTGGGCGACGATCTTTCCCGAATAGGCGCGCCCGCTTTCGTTTCGTCGGGAACCGTCCAGCGCCGGAGGGGCGTTGATCCTCCTGGTCACACCCGACAGGGAGGATCCCGCCCCCTCAACACCTACGCCCGGGAGCCGTCCGCTTCGGCGAGACCCGGCTCAAAGCGGCGATACAAGGCCGCAAGCGTGCCCGACTTCGCGGGCGCGGTCGGCCACGTGTCGCGCATGCGCGCGATGATCGCCACCGTTCGATCGCATCCTGACCAGCGAACGGGCAGGGCTCGAGGGTCCGGGCCGCGATTTCTTGCAAGGCCGGGGCCCCACTGCGCGCTTTCGGCCTCTTGACCCTCCAGCGGCTGGACGCGCTAGCCCCTGAGTTGCACTTCGCCGCGACGGGCGGCGTCTGGTGAGGAGACCGGCGATGACGGGGCATCGGATCGATCGGCGCAGCCTGCTTCTGGGGGGCTTCGCGGCGGCCGCGGCGCCGCTTGTCGCGCCATGGCCGGCGCGCGCCAGCGCCCCGGCGCGAGAGCTGTCCGTGGGAACGCGCGTCATCGAGGTGCAGGGGCGCCCGGCGACGGTGTTCGGGCTGACCGACGCCGCCGGGCGGCCTGGGCTCGACTTTCCCCGCTCGGAGGGCTTTCACGTGCTCCTGCGCAACGACAGCCCCGAGCCGACGCTGATCCACTGGCACGGGCTGACGCCGCCGTTCGAGCTCGACGGCAACCAGCTGTCGCAGCCGCCGCTGGTGCCCGGCGAGAGCGCCGTCTACGCCTTCGAGCTTGGCCGGCCCGGAACGCACTGGATGCATTCGCACCTTGGGCTCCAGGAGCAGCGGCTGCTGGCCGCGCCGCTGATCGTGCGCGACGACGCAGGCCCCGCAGGCGACCGGCAGGACGTGGTGATGCTGCTGCACGACTTCACCTTCACGCCGCCTGATGAGATCCTCGCGGGGCTCCTCGACGGGCGCATGGCGCACATGGGCTCCGGCGACGCGGCGATGGACATGGGCATGGTCCGCGGACGCGCGGCCGACATGGATCACGGGGCGATGGATCACGCCGCCATGGGGCACGGGGCCGCTGCGGACGGCGGGCACGCCATGGGCGCGATGGATCTCAACGATGTGGCCTTCGACGCGTTTCTGGTGAACGACCGCGACCTCTCCGATCCCGAGATCGTGCCGGTCGAGCGCGGCGGTCGCGTGCGGCTCCGGGTCATCAACGCCGCGGCCTCGACCAACTTCTGGCTCGATCTCGGCCCGCTCACCGGCACGCTCGTCGCGGTCGACGGGCGCGACGTGCGGCCGCTGGCGGGGCGCCATTTCGAGATCGCGATGGCCCAGCGCCTCGACGTCGAGATCGACCTGCCGGCGGACGCCATGGTCGCGCCGATCCTCGCCCAGCGCGAGGGCGACCGCGCGCGCACCGGCCTCGTGCTCGCGCCACCGGGCGCGCGCGTCGAGCGCGTGGCGGCGGAGGCCGCGGAACTTGCGCCGCCGGTCCTGCTCGATCTGGAGCGAAAGCTCGCGGCCGTCCAGCCGTTGCCGAAGCGCACGCCCGACCGGAGGCTTTCCACCGAGCTGACGGGGGGCATGGCACCTTACGTCTGGGGTCTCGACGACCGCGCCTACGAGGTGCGCGCGCCGCTGGAGGTCGCGGCGGGCGAGCGGGTCGAGCTGAGCTTCGTCAACCACACGATGATGTCGCACCCGATGCACCTGCACGGCCACCATTTCCAGGTGGTCGGCCTCGGCGCGACGGGTCTTTCCGGGGCGATGCGCGATACTGTGCTGGTCCCGGCGATGGAGACGGTGACCATCGCCTTCGACGCCGACAATCCCGGCGACTGGCCGCTGCATTGCCACAACCTCTACCACATGGCCGCCGGCATGATGACGACGCTGCGCTACGTCTGACAGGGGAGGCCGGCGCGCTCCACAGGCAGAGTTTCCGCCGCGCGAAGGAGGGGAGCGATGTGGTTCGGCCGGGACTTTAGCACTTTTTCCGTTTTATTTCAGCACTTTGCGAAGTTCCCTAGCTAGGACACGCCTTCGGGGCTCGAAATCCTCCGCCGATCGGCGGCGATTCCGCCTCTTCCGGGCGCCCCTCTCAGGCGTCGAGCTTCACGTTGCGGAGACGCAGCGCGTTGCCGATCACCGAGACCGAGGAGAGGCTCATGGCGGCGGCCGCGAAGATCGGCGAGATCAGCAGCCCCAGGAACGGATAAAGCAGCCCCGCCGCCACCGGCACGCCGGCCGCGTTGTAGACCAGCGCGAAGAACAGGTTCTGCCGGATGTTGCGCATGGTCGCCAGCGACAGCCTGCGCGCCCGCACGATGCCGTTCAGGTCGCCCTTGACCAGCGTGAAGCCCGCGCTTTCGATCGCCACGTCCGCCCCGGTGCCCATGGCGATGCCGACGTCGGCCTGGGCCAGCGCCGGGGCGTCGTTAACGCCGTCGCCGGCCATCGCCACCCGCGATCCCTGCTCCTGGAACTCGCGCACGATGCGGGCCTTGTCCTCGGGCAGCACGTCGGCGCGGATCTCGTCGATGCCCAGAGGCTCCGCCACCGCCCGAGCCGTGCGTTCGTTGTCGCCCGTTGCCATGACGATGCGAAAACCCAGCGCGTGGAGCGCCTTCAGCGCCGCCGGCGTCGTCTCCTTGACCGGGTCGGCGACGCTGACAAGACCTGCGACCGAACCGTCGACCACCACGAACATCACCGTCTCGCCCCGGTCTCGGCGGGCGTCTGCGTCGACGGAGGCGGCGCGGTCCAGCCCGAGTTCGGCCAGCATCCTAGCGTTGCCGAGCGCAACCGACCTGCCTTCGACCCGACCCGTCACGCCCATGCCGGTCAGCGCCTCGAAATCCTCCGCCTTGGCGAAGTCGAGGCCGCGGTCCTCGGCGCCGCGCACGATCGCCTCGGCCAGCGGATGCTCGGAGCCGCGCTCGAGCGAGGCCGCGAGCCGCAGCACCTCCGCCTCGTCGCGCCCGGGTTCGGGCAGCACCGCGACGAGCTCGGGCTTGCCAACGGTCAGTGTCCCGGTCTTGTCGACGATCAGTGTGTCGACCGATGCGAAGGTCTCCAGCGCCTCGGCGTTCTTGATCAGCACGCCGGCCTGCGCGCCGCGCCCGGTGGCGGTCATGATCGACATCGGCGTGGCCAGACCAAGCGCGCAGGGGCAGGCGATGATCAGCACCGCGATCGCCGAGACCAGCGCATAGGCGAGCGCCGGCGCCGGGCCCCAGATCGACCAGGCGATGAAGGCGATCACCGCCATGGCGATCACCGCCGGCACGAACCAGCCCGCGACCGCGTCCGCGAGCTTCTGGATCGGAGCGCGCGACCGCTGGGCGGCGGCGACCATTTCGACGATCTGCGCCAGCATCGTATCCTTGCCGACCCGCTGCGCCTCGATGACGAGGCTTCCGGTGCCGTTGATCGTGGCGCCGGTGACCGTGTCGCCGGCGACCTTCTCGACCGGCACCGGCTCGCCGGTCAGCATGGACTCGTCGACGGAGGAACGCCCCTCGACCACCGCGCCGTCGACCGGCACCTTCTCGCCCGGCCGCACCCGCAGCCGGTCGCCGGCCTGCACCTCCTCGAGCGCGATCTCCTCCTCACGTCCGTCCGGGCGGATCACCCGCGCGGTCTTGGCGGCGAGATCGAGCAGCGCCCGGATCGCCGAGCCGGTGCGTTCGCGCGCGCCAAGCTCCAGGATCTGGCCGAGCAGCACCAGAACCACGATCACCGCGCCGGCCTCGAAATAGACCCCGACCTGGCCGGAATGGTCGCGGAAACCGGCCGGGAAGAGCCCCGGCGCGACCACGGCGACGAGGCTGAAGACATAGGCCGCCGTCACGCCCATGGCGATGAGGCTGAACATGTTGAGGTTTCTCGTGCGGAACGACCGCCAGCCGCGCACCAGGAACGGCCATCCCGACCACAGGATCACCGGCGTGCTGAACGCGAGCTCGATCCAGCGCGCCGTGCGGGCGCCGAGCCAGTCGCCGACCGGCAGGCCGAGCATCGGCCCCATGGCGATCACCACCAGGGGCAGGGTCAGGACCGCGCCGAGCGTGAAGCGGCGGCGGAAGTCGACCAGCTCGGGATTGGGTCCCTCGTCGCCCACGGGCACGCCCTTGAGCTCGAGCGCCATGCCGCAGATCGGGCAGTCTCCCGGTCCGACCTGCTCGATCTCGGGATGCATCGGGCAGGTGTAGATGGCGCCCTCGGGCGCCGGCTCCGGCGCGGGCCGGTCGCCGAGGTAGTCGTCCGGGGCGGCCTCGAACCTGTGCTGGCAGCCTGACGAGCAGAAATAGAACCGCTCCCCGCCGTGCCTCGCCGTTTGGGCGGCGGTCGCGCGGTGGACGGCCATGCCGCAGACCGGGTCGGTCGCCTCGACGTAGTCGTCTGGCGCGGCTGCGAATTTCGTCCGGCAGCTGTCGCAGCAGAAATGGTAGGTGCGCCCGTCGTGCGCGTGGCTTGGCTTGCCCGCGGTCGGATCGACGATCATGCCGCAGACCGGGTCGCGCACCACCGCGGCGGCGCCGGCGATGTCTGATGCGTCCATGTCGACCTCCTGATTTCGCTGATTTCGGATCTTTGTGCTCATATGCGCCCTCCAGCGACTGGAAGGTCAAGGGGTGGCGCGACCCTTGACGTTCCAGTGGCTGGAAGCACTAGATGGGTTCGAGAGGAGGGACGCGAAGATGAACATCGGAGACGTCGCCGCGCGGAGCGGGCTTCCGGCCAAGACGATCCGCTACTACGAGGACATCGGCCTGATCCGGCCGCAGCGCGGCGCGAACGGATACCGCGCCTTCGCGGAAGGCGACTTGCACAGGCTCGCCTTTCTCGGGCGCGCCCGGTCGCTGGGCTTCTCGATCGAGGAATGCCGGGCGCTTCTGGCGCTCTACGCCGACGAGGAGCGCGCCAGCAGCGACGTCAAGCATGTCGCGAAGGAGCATCTCGCCCAGATCGATCGCAAGATCGCCGAGTTGCAGTCGATGCGGGCTACGCTCAAGATCCTGATCGATCGCTGCCACGGAGACGATCGGCCGAACTGCCCGATCCTGGACGACCTCGCCGGCGGGCAGGACCCGCCCCGCCACGGGAATGCGTAAGGTTCCCGTCGTGGCGGCGCTGGGAGCGGCGCTCGCGACGTCGGGCGGCGGCGTGGGGTCGGACGCGCCGCCGGGGGAGATCCTGCGAACTCGGCTCCGGCGTATATGCTGAGCATTGCGCCGCCTGTCACGGCGCGGATCTGGAGGGCCAGCCCGACTGGCGGCGTCGACATCCTTTCAGCCAACGAGATCGAGGCCGTGCTCGACTATGTCGCGAGCCACTGGTCCGACCGGACGCGGGACTTCCAGCAGGAGATCACCCGACAGGAGACTGACGGCGGCTGATTGACGGCGGCCGGTGACGCCGCGGGCCGCGACTCCGGATCGACGGTCGCGCGGCCCGTTTGGATCGAAGCGGAGCCCGGGGGGCGGCCCCCGCTGCGTGGCGCCTACTCGCTTTCCGGAGCGGCCCCGCGGCCCTGGCCGCGGCGCAGGTCGGCGGCGTCGAGGCGGTCGTCGCCGTTGCGGTCGCGCCGGGCGACCATGCCCTCATAGTCCTTGGAGAACTCCTCGACGGTCACCAGACCGTCGCCGTCGTCGTCGTGGGCCTGGAAGCGGTCGACCATGCGCTCGCGCATCGCGTCGAGCCAGAGCGCCTGATACTCCTCGAGATCCAGCGCGCCGTCGCCGTCGGCGTCAAAGGCTTGGAGCCGTTCGAGCCGGAGCCCGTCGATTTCCTCCTGGGTGATCGCGCCGTCCCCGTCTAGGTCGAACGTCTCGATCATTCCCATGATCCGCGCGCCGCCGCGGTCGCCGCGTGCGCCATCGTGACCGCGGTCATGGCGGGCGGCGTGGCGCATCGGGCCGTCGCCCCGCATCTGCGCGCCGCCGTCCGGGGTCTGCTGCGCGGCGCCGGGGAGCGCGACGAGCGCGATGGCGCCGCCGAGGGCCGCGGCGAGGGCGAGTTTCGTGAGCTGCATAGCTGTCTCCTTGGTCGGATGCGACGCCGCGGATGTCCCGGTCGTCACGGGCTTCACGGCCAGCGTCGCGGATCCCGGCGGCGAAGGCGATCACGTTCCCGTGCCGCGCCCCCGGCGCTTGTCGGACGCGGCGGGGGTGTCTTGGTTCGATCCAAACAAGAACACGAGAGGGAGCAGGCAATGACTTCGGATGACAGACGCGGCGCGGGACTGAGCCGCCGCCGGACGCTCGCAGGCCTTGCTGGCGCGGCTGCTGGCGCCCTCTTGCCCGCTGTCAGCGGCCTTCGCGGATGAACTCGAGATCGACGTGGAGTCCATGGCGCTCGGCGACTTCACCTGGAGGCCGGAGCGCGCGCCGCAAGGGCCGGTCTCGGTGGTGGTCTCGCTGTCACGACCGTGTCGACGGCAAGCCAGGCCATGAGACGCCAACCGGCGTGTTCACGGAGCTGCAGCTCGACAAGGACCATCATTTCTCGGTCTACAACGACACTGCGATGCCCAACACCGAGCGGCTGACCCGGGACGGAGTGGTGCTGATCGTCGGGGACGCTTCCGAGCCCTAAGACTATGTGCATCCGGGCCCCTGTTGCTGCGCCCGGCGACCGAGGCGCGGCTGGCGGAGGCGGTCGCCGGGCTCGCGGCGCGCGGGCGACCGGCGGACTGGCGCGGCGGCGACGCATTTCCGGCTACCTCGGTGGTTGCGGCCTCCGCCAGCGACCTGATCCATTAATGCCGAAGTGAGCACTTTCTGTTTGCTGATCAGCCGCTTCGCCGCTACGGCAGGACGGAGGCATGCAGCTGCATGACGCATAAACCAGGTGCTGTAGTTGCCCAACAAGCGGTTCGCGGAAGTGGCTTTTCGTCTGGCGCGAGGCTTACGCGCAGCGCAAGAAATCGCTCGGGCCGGTAGACCTGCTGGAACCTGACGAGGCCAAGTCGGAGGCGATCCGCCTGCCGCGCGTGTTGAGGGACGGCGGCGTGATCGAAACAGCCGCCGCCTCGAAGGTTTTGACCTTGCCCCCAGATCCCGGACCAGGGGTTAAAGTAGCCTCTGAACCGGGAGAAGCAGATGACGAAGAAGACGAGGCGGCGGTTTACGCCGGAATACAAGGAACAGGCGGTGGCAAGGTTGTCAGAGCCGGGAGTGACCTATGCGAGCCTTTCGGCGGAGCTGGGGATCACGTCCGGGCAATTGAAGACGTGGCGCCTCGAGCTGCTGGCGGCGGGTTCGGCGACGGCGATCGCTCAAACCAAAGCCGAGGCGGCTGAACTGGCGCAACTGCGCCGGGACAACAGACGGCTGAAGGAAGAGAATGAGGTGATGCGCAAAGCATCGGCTTTTTTCGCTCAGTGGGCGGCGAAGACATGATTGCGAAACTCGCTTTCATCGCGGCCCACGTCACCGATCACGCCGTTCGCTTGATGTGCCGGGTGCTTGGCGTGAGCCGCAGTTGGTTCCACGCCTGGCGCCGCGCCGCCCCGGAACGGGCGCCGCGCCGCCCCGGCGGGATGCGCTGATCAATGAGATCGGCCTGATTTTCAAAGGGAGCAGACAGCGCTATGGCGCACCTCGTATCCACGCTGAACTGCGGGACCGGGGAAGCCGCGTATCGCGAAAGACGGTGGCCAAGCTTATGAAACAGAACGGTATTCACCCGTCCCGGCGTAAGCGGCGCACGCCCATGACCACCGACAGTCGCCATGCGTTTGCGATCGCATCGAACCTGCTGAGCCGCAACTTCAAGATCATGGCGCCGGACGCCGTCTGGCTGGCGGACATCTCGTATATCCCAACCTGTGAAGGCTGGCTCTATCTCGCGGCGGTCAAGGACCTGGCAACCATGGAGATCGTCGGCTGGTCAATGTCGGAGCGGCTCAAAAGCACCCTGTGTGAAGACGCGCTGAAGATGGCCATCCGCAACCGACGCCCTCAGCCCGGGCTGATCGTCCACACCGACAGGGGCGTCCAATACGCCTGCGACAGCTACCGGAAACTGCTCGGACTTCATCGCATCACCGCCTCGATGAGCCGCAAGGGTAACTGCCTCGATAACGCCCCGATGGAGAGCTTCTTCAGTTCACTGAAAACCGAAATGGTTCACCGAACCAAGTTCCGGACGCGGCGCGAGGCAAAGGCCGCGCTCTTCGAATACATCGAGATTTTCTACAACCGCCAGCGGCGCCACTCCAGCATCGGATACCGAACTCCGGCACAGGCAAGGATGGACATGATGCCCAAAATGGCGGCCTAATCCAACAAGCCCCTGGTCCGGATTCAGGGGGCAAGGTCAGTTTCTGCGGTCCGTGACTTCGAGGCGGTGGCGCTGGGCCTGATCAACGCGCGGACGCCGACGAGGCGCAACCCGAGAGCGCCGGCAATCTGGACGTCGACGCTCGCCAAGTACGCCTTCCCGACGCTCGGCAAGCTGACACCCGACCAGATCACGACCGAGCATGTCGTCGACGTGCTGAAACCGATCTGGGCGACGAAGCACGAGACGGCGGCGAGGTTGCGCCAGCGCATCGAGATCGTGCTGGACGCGGCGAAGGTGCGCGGGCTCAGCGACGGGGAGACCCCGGCGACGCTGCGTGGCCACATTGACCTTCTGTTGCCGGCGCCGCCCAGAGTGAAGAAGCACCACGCCGCCGGTGGCCGTCGTGGATGCGCCCGAAGTGTTCGCCCGCATCGCCGCCGCCGACGGCATGGGCGCGCTGGCGCTCAGGTTCACGATCCTGACCGCCGCCCGGTCGGGCGAGGTCAGGCAGATCACCGCCTTCCAGCACCGGAACCAGCGGGTTGAAACTGGCGAAGGTTTCCTGGTGGTGAGCGTCGGTCATCAGTCGACTAGGACCTCTTCGACAGGGATCCAGTTCTCGGCCAGAAGCAGTCGCACTGGACGGCTGGTGATCGATGCAGGATGCATGTGGAGTTTCAGCATTCGAGTTCGCTTGCAGATGTGGTTCAGTACGGGTTCCGGGCCGACCGGTCGGTTGACAGCGACTGCTGCGAACGCGCCACCAGCAGTTCGATCGCGTCCGCTAGGTGCTCCTCCTGGATGTTGTAGTCGCCCTGAGCGACCCGAAGGCGATGCGCCTCGATCATGACGTCGGCGTGACGACACCCTTCGGGGGGCTCGAAGCGGTACGAGGCCAGTTCGATCATAAGGCCCAGCGGGTCGTTGAAGTAGATCGAGTCCATGAAGCCGCGATCCTTGGGGCCCGAATGCTTGATCCCGCGCGCATCGAGGCGTTTGACGACCTGACGAAACGTCGCCTGACTGACATTGAGGGCCAGGTGATGGACGGCGCCCTGCTCTGTCGAGGTTCGTGTCGGATCCGGCTTGCGGTCCTCGTTGGTGAAGATGGTGATCAGCCGCCCGTCGCCGGGATCGAAGTAGATGTGACCCTCCTTGGGATTGTCGAGATTGGGCTGGTCAAACACGAACGGCATCCCCAACAGCCCCTCCCAGAAGTCGATCGAGGTCTGCCGGTCTGCGCCGACCAGAGTGATGTGATGCACACCCTGAGTCTGGATCTTTCGGATCGCGTTGTCTTCTGTCATCGTGATTCTCTCCTCCATTGACTTTTCAGCGCGCGTCAATCCAGTCTACAAGCTTTGACTTGTAGTCTGTGCGCGGCAGGGATCCCCACGCCACCAGCCGCACGTCGGTCGTGACGACGAGCGTGTCGCGGATCTGCTGACGGATCTTGGCGGCAAGGTCGTCAGTTGCCTCCGCCCCTTCGGCCAGCTCGACCAGAACGGGCAAGGGCGGGGTCTGCTTGACCCCTTTCTTCAGAGGGCGGATCGACATGAGGCCGCTGACGGCGTCGCCAAAGCGGCCGACGACTTCTCGAACTGCCGTCGGGAACAGGTTCACGCCGCGCACGATCAGCATGTCGTCGGTGCGCCCGATGCAGCGCACCCGCGGCGAGGTGCGGCCACATGCGCAGGGCGACGTGCTGACGCTGACCCTGTCCCGTGACCTGAACCGCAACAACGGCGCCGCGCGGTGGCGGAGATGGGTGTAGACCAACTCGCCCTCCGCCCCGTCCTCGATCGCCATGGGCGAACCGGTTGCAGGATCGATCAGTTCGAAATGCACGAAACCTTGCCCCGAGAAATGCATGCCGTTCTGCAGCGTGCACTCTCCCCAGAGCGACACCGAGATGTCGCCGATCCCCATGGCCTCGGTTACCCTTGCGCCCCAGGCCTCTTCCAGGCGCGCGCGCATTGCAGGTTCGCCGCCGCCGGGTTCGCCGGCCACCAGGATCCTTTCCACTGTCGATGTCGCGGTGTCGACGCCACGCGCGGCCGCGCATTGCGCCAGATGAAGCGCGTAGGATGGCGTGCAGCCCAGCACCGTCGGCTTGAGAAGCTGCACGGCCGACATAATCCGCTCGGTGTTGCCGGCCCCTACGGGGATGTGGCATACGCCAAGGCGGGCGAATGCGTCGAGCGTGACGCCGGCCACGAATGGCCCGGCATTATACGTCGTGACCATGCGCTCCCCGGCCATCAGGCCCGACGCGCCATATGAGCGTTTGGATATCTCAATCCAGTTCTCGAGGTCGGACTGCGTCAGCGGGATGTAAATTGGGGCGCCGGTTGTGCCGCTCGTCGAGTAGACGCGCACGATCTCCGACATCGGCGCAGCGAGGTGGGTTCCGACCGGATTGGCTTCATCGCGGGTCGCGCGCAGGTCGTCCTTCTCAGTGAAGGGCAACGCCGCGATATCCGACAATCCTCCGACCGCCGCCGCATCAGCGAATCCCGCCTCCTGCAGATGATCGCGATAGAAGGCCGAGTTCTGCATCAGATAGGATATCTGCGCCTTGTAGTCGCCATTATCCCGCCCGGTCTGCTCGGCCCATGGCGCGGTCTCGATCTGCCGAGTCGGACCGTTCACGGCCCGGGCTCATAGCTGATGGCCGACCCTGCGTGGTGGGAGAGAACGAAACCGATGGGCATGCTGGATTCCTCGGCGAGATGCGCCAGCAGACTGGCGGTACGCGCAAGGATCGGAATGGCCTTGAGAACAGCGGGCGGGAAGTCGAGATCCAGAAGCACCGCCGGAATCGCCATCGACACGTTCATCGGCAACGGCTTGGGCCAAAGGCGGTCTACAGAATCCTCCAGGCCGCGCGCGAGCAGGACATATGCGCCGGCGACGCCGTGTTCCTCGGCAAGGCTCAGAATCCGTTGCGCGCGCGGATCCACGGGCTTGTGCAAGGGATGGCCGAATCCGGGAATGCGCGCGCCCGCATCCCGCGCCTCGATGACGAGATCGTCCATGCCGAGACCCTCGGCGGCGATCCGCTCGTTTGCGTCGATCAGGAACTTGCCGGCGGTCTCGGTCGTCCCGAGGATGACCTTCCCGCAGCCGAGCAACCCGGCCGCCACGGCACCCTGCAGGAAGTCGGGATCGGCCGCGTAGGTCATTCTGGCGACCTGGTTCGTCGGAACCAACCCGTGTTCTGCGATCGACACGAGGAGCAGGTCGAGAAAGAACCTCTGATCGTCTGTCGGCTGTCGGCCGGTGGTCAGGAGGAAAAAGTATTCCGTGAAGCTGGCATGGCCCATCAGATCGATCACCAGATCCTTGCCTCGAACCGTGATGCCGTCGGCGTCGGCCGTCGAGATCGAGGTGACGGCCTTGCCCTGTTTGCCGATCTTCATCTGATTCCCCTTGATTGTTCAGCAATATTGTCAGACAATCTTTTGAAAATCAAGCGCGCTTGCGCGCGGCGCGTTGCCCATGGAGGAGCGTGGGAAGGCATGAGCTCGACAGGCAAGCTCGCGACCATTGTCGGCCGGTTGGAAGCCAGGATCGAGACGGCGAAGCTGGTCTCAGGTCAGCGCCTGATCGAGGCCGACCTGACAAGGGAGTTCGGCGTCAGCCGGGCGCTGTTGCGCGAAGCCTTTCGCCAGTTGGCCGCCGAGGGCGCCATAGATCTTGTGCCCAACCGCGGTGCGGAAGTGCGCCGCCTTTCGAGGCGCGAAGCGCTTGAGCTCTTCGAGATTAGGACGGAGCTCGAGGGGATGGCTGCTCGCCGCGCGGCGGAGCGGATGCAAGACCCGGCAGTCCGACAAGCATTCGAGACCGCCATGACATGCCTATTCGACGATCCTCAGACCGCCGGTGCGCTGGAATACATTGCTGAGAACGAAGCCTTTCACCGAGCGGTTTTCACATCCGCTGGCAACGAGACGCTGTCGGACCTCGCCAGAAAGATGCGCCTGCCCCTGATCATGTCGCAACTGCGCGAGGCCCTCGCCCCTGACGTTCTGGCGACATCGCTGGAGGAGCACCGCTCCATTGCGCGCGCCATCCTGAGGGGCGACGCCGTGCAGGCCGAAGCAGCGATCCGCAGGCACCTTGTTCGCGCCACTCAGTTCGTATCCGAGGTGCCGGTCAACCTGTTCCGCAGTTGAACGCAGGTGGCGAAACCCTCTCAGGGCTTTGGTGACCATGAGTGCAATGGCGTATTGATGTGAGACATTCTGTGATTGAACCAATCGACCCATTTAAGGGTCTCCCATTCGACGACGGGGCGATCGGCAGGACCCTGCAGATCGGCTCGACCCCGTAGACAGCGCGATGATCGTCAATAGTGGCGATTATCTCTTGAACGGGCGGTCGAGCTCCGCCTCAGCGAAATATGCGGACGCTTTCCTCAGGATCTCATTGGCTTGCCGCAGCTCGCGGTTCTCACGCTCCAACGCCTTGATCCGGTCCCGCTCTTCGCGCGTCATGCCGTCCCGGGCTCCGCTTTCGATCCCGGCTTGGATCACCCAGCGGCGCATGCTCTCCCGGCTGCATCCGATCTTCGGGGCAATCGCCCGGATCGCAGCCTCCCGATCCGCATGGCTTCCTTCATTCGCCAGCACCATCCGGACCACCCGCTCGCGGGTCTCAGGAAGGTAGCGGTTCGCTCTCGTCTCTCGTTCCACAGGCTCAATCCATACTCACTCTGGGGTCTCCGGAGATACCGGGGCGGTTCAGCCTGACTTACGCGAGGGACTCCCAAAGCGGTCGTGGCGTGATTCATCATAGCGGCAGCAATCGGGCTTCGAGGCTTCACTGGGGACGATTTGCTGCGGCTTGCGCGGAGCTGCCGGGACGCGAAGCGGGTTCGGCGACTGCTGGCGCTGGCGGCGATTTGGGACGGCGGATCGTGGGCCGAGGCGGCGCGGATCGGAGGGGTCGGGCGAGGATGAGGTCGAGCGCGGCTGCCGACGCTTTGTCGGGGCGCCCAAGTCCGCGGGTGCGTGTTATGGTGACGCCCGCACGCCAGCCGCAGAGGATCCCGGACATGACGCCAAGACTTTCCCGACGCGGATTCATCGGGGCCGCCGCCGGCTTCTTCGCGCTCCATCCCTTCTCCGCCCGCGCCACCGCCGGCCAGGCGCATCTTCGGTTGATGGAGACGACCGACCTCCACGTTCATGTCTTCCCCTACGACTACTACGCCGACCGGCCGATCGACACGGTGGGTCTCGCGCGCACCGCCTCGATCGTCGCGGGGATCCGCGCCGAGGCGACCAACGCTATGCTGCTCGACAACGGCGATTTTCTGCAGGGCAATCCGATGGGCGACTACGTCGCCTACGAGCGCGGCATGAAGGAGGGCGACCTGCACCCGGTAATCGCGGCGATGAACGCGGTCGGCTTCGACGCCTCCACGCTCGGCAACCACGAGTTCAACTACGGACTCGATTTCCTGATGACCTCGCTCGCCGGCGCGCAGTTCCCGGTCGTCTGCGCCAACGTCGCGCTCGAGACGGGCGCGGATCCGACCGCGGACCGCACGCTGTTGCCGCCCTACGTGATCCTCGACCGGACACTGGTCGATGGCGCCGGCGCGGAGCATCCGATTCGGGTCGGTGTGATAGGCTTCGTGCCGCCGCAGATCATGAACTGGGACCGGAGGCACCTCGAGGGCAAAGTGGCGGCGCGTGACATCCTTGCTGCGGCGGAGGCCTGGCTGCCGCAGATGCGCGAGGCGGGCGCGGACATAGTCGTGGCGCTCAGCCATTCGGGCATCGGCGCGCCGGCGCCTGCGGAGGGCATGGAAAACGCTTCGGTCCCGCTCGCCGCCCTGTCGGGGATCGACGCGGTGATGACGGGCCACAGCCACCGGGTGTTTCCATCGCCCGACTACGAGGGCTTTGCGGGCGTCGATGCGGCGGCGGGCCTGATCCACGGCAAGGCTGCGACCATGGGCGGCTTCTGGGGCTCGCATCTGGGTGTCATCGACCTGATGCTGGAGCGCGACGGCGGCGGCTGGAGGGTGATCGGCCAGGGGGCGGAAGCCCGGCCGATCGCGCGGCGGAACGAGGATCGCTCCATCACCGCGCTGGTCGAGGACCGGCCGGAGGTGCTGGCCGCGGCGCAGCCGGACCACGACGCCACGCTGGCCTACGTGCGCCGCCCGGTGGGCCGCACCGACGCGCCGCTGCATTCGTATTTCGCGCTGGTCGCCGATGATCCCTCTGTGCAGATCGTCTCGAACGCGCAGACTTGGTACATCGGCGAGATGCTGAAGGGTACCGAGCACGAGGGCCTGCCGATCCTGTCGGCGGCCGCGCCCTTCAAGGCCGGCGGCCGCGGCGGGCCGGACTACTACACCGACGTTCCGGCGGGCGACGTGGCGATACGCAACGTCGCCGATCTCTACCTCTATCCCAACACCGTGCGGGCGGTGCGGGTCACCGGCGCCCAGCTCGCGGACTGGCTCGAGCGTTCGGCCGGCGCCTTCAACCGGATCGAGCCGGGGGCGCAGGACGCCATGCTGCTGAACCCGGAGTTTCCGTCGTACAATTTCGACGTGATCGACGGCGTGACCTACCGCATCGATCTCTCCGAGCCTTCGAAATTCGACGCCAAGGGCGGGCTCGCCGCTCCGGAGGCGCGGCGCATCGTCGATCTCGCCTTCGAGGGCGCGCCAATCGACCCTGAGGCCAAGTTCATCATCGCGACCAACAACTACCGCGCAAGCGGCGGCGGCGATTTCCCTGGGGCGAAGGGCGACACCATAGTCTTCGAGGGACCCGACACCAACCGCGACGTGATCGTGCGCTACATCGTCGAGCAGGGGACCATCAGCCCGCGGGCCGACGCCAACTGGTCCTTCGCGCCGGTGCCCGGGGCCACGGTCCTGTTCGACACTGGGCCGAAGGCCGTCGACTATCTCGGAGACGTCGGCGGCGTGGCGATCGAGGCGGCGGGCGAGGGTCCGGACGGCTTCGCGCGGTTCCGGATGGCGCTCTGACGCGTCGGGATCAGTCGAGCCCGTCGGGTATGCAGGTGTTGATCCAGCGGGTGCGGTCGCCCTTTGGGGGCGGCTGGAAACAGTAGTCGCGGCCGAGCGCCGCCTCCGGCCCCTCCGCCGGCGGCGGAGGTGGGGGCGGCAGCGTCGAGACGTTTGCGCAGGCCGCGAGCGTGAGCGCTACGGTGCCGATCGCGGGCCAGGCGCAGGGTCGCATCAGTGGGGCCTCCGGAGCAGCTATGTTCGATCAGCCTGACCGACCCCGGCGGCAGCGTCAACGCCGCGCCGGCGGCAATCATCCCTTAACCCGCGCCGGGCAGGCTGGCGGCCTTTGGAACCGGGGGAGGCCAGGCCATGCGCGACGACAAGACGGGATGGAACGGCGCTCTGCTGGCCTGGGTGCGCGACGAAGCGCTCGATCTCGGGCCGCTGCTGCTCGCCGGGGCTCTGGTGATTGGCCATCAGGTCGCGCTGGTCGGACGCCGGGCCCTACGCGCGCCGACGCCGGCGCCCGCCCGCGCCGGAGGGCACCGGGGCGCGTCGATCTCCGCCCTGCGACTGCGCTGAACGCACCACAACAGCCTGATAGGGACGCTCCCGAGCCTCGGTGGGCGCGGGCGCGGCTCCTGCGGTCAGCGGTTTCATGTTGCAACCCCGGACGACGGTCCCGCAACGGGCGACATCGCCGGAGCGCCCTCCCATGGGAAGGGTCGGGCGCGGCCCGGGCTGGTCGCGCAGATTAGGAATGAGTTAAATCGGGGTTCAGGAGACGGAGTTGCACCGCCGCTCTCACCGCTTCCGACGCTTCACGTTCCCGCCCCGCTGCCCCGGCCGTCCCGCGGTCGAGCGGCCGCGGGATTTCGGCGCGCTCGCGGCCTCCGCCTCGATGGCCGACTGGCGGGCCAGCGGGTCGTCGGCGAGGGCGAGGTCGACCGCCTCGAGGCGCTTGACCTCGTCGCGCAACCGGGCGGCCTCCTCGAACTCGAGGTTCTCGGCGGCCTTGAGCATCTCCTTGCGCAGATGGTCGAGATGCGCCGCAAGATTTGCGCCGACCAGCGGCTTGTCGATGCGGGCGGTGACCCGGGCCTGGTCGGTGTCGGCGGGGAAGAGCCCCTCGAGCACGTCCTCGACGTTCTTGCGGATCGTCGCCGGGGTGATGCCGTGCGCCGTGTTGTAGGCGACCTGCTTCTCGCGGCGGCGGTTGGTCTCGGCGAGCGCGCGCTCCATCGAGCCGGTAATCCGATCGGCGTACATGATCACCCGACCGTCGACGTTGCGCGCCGCCCGGCCGATGGTCTGGATCAGCGAGGTCTCCGAGCGCAGGAACCCCTCCTTGTCGGCGTCGAGGATGGCGACCAGCGCGCATTCGGGGATGTCGAGCCCCTCGCGCAGCAGGTTGATGCCGACCAGCACGTCGAAGGCCCCGAGGCGCAGGTCGCGCAGGATCTCGATGCGCTCGATGGTGTCGATGTCGGAATGCATGTAGCGCACCCGCACGCCCTGTTCGTGCAGGTATTCGGTCAGGTCCTCGGCCATGCGCTTGGTCAGCACGGTGACTAGCGCGCGGTTGCCGGCGGCGGCGACGCGGCGGACCTCGTCGAGCAGGTCGTCGACCTGCATCTCGACGGAGCGGATCTCCACCTGCGGGTCGACGAGACCGGTGGGGCGGATCACCTGCTCGGTGAAGACGCCACCGGCCTGCTCGATCTCCCAGGCCGAGGGCGTCGCGCTGACGAAAACCGACTGCGGCCGCATCGCGTCCCATTCCTCGAACTTCAGCGGCCTGTTGTCCATGCAGGAGGGCAGGCGGAATCCGTGCTCGGCCAAGGTGAACTTGCGGCGGTAGTCGCCCTTGTACATGCCGCCGATCTGCGGGACCGAGACATGGCTCTCGTCGGCGAAGACGATGGCGTTGTCTGGGATGTATTCGAAGAGGGTGGGGGGCGGCTCGCCGGGCTTTCGTCCGGTCAGGTAACGCGAGTAGTTCTCGATGCCGTTGCAGACGCCGGTGGCCTCGAGCATCTCCAGGTCGAAGGCGGTTCGCTGCTCCAGCCGCTGCGCCTCGAGCAGGCGGCCCTCCTTGACGAGCTGGTCGAGACGGGTGGCGAGTTCGGCGCGGATGCCCTTGATCGCCTGCTGCATCGTCGGGCGCGGCGTGACGTAGTGCGAGTTGGCGTAGACGCGCACCCGCTCGAGCGTGTCGGTGCGCGCGCCGGTGAGCGGGTCGAACTCGTGGATCGATTCGAGCTCCTCGCCGAAGAAGCTGAGCCGCCAGGCGCGATCCTCCAGATGCGCGGGCCAGATCTCGAGCGAATCACCGCGCACCCGGAAGGCCCCGCGCTGGAAGCCCGCGTCGTTGCGCCGGTACTGCTGGGCGACGAGGTCCGCGATCACCCGCCGCTGGTCGTAGGACCGGCCGGTCGCGAGGTCCTGGGTCATCGCGCCGTAGGTCTCGACCGATCCGATGCCGTAGATGCACGACACCGAGGCGACGATAATCACGTCGTCGCGTTCCAGCAGCGCCCGGGTTGCCGAATGGCGCATCCGGTCGATCGCCTCGTTTATCTGGCTTTCCTTTTCGATGTAGGTGTCCGAGCGCGGGACATAGGCCTCGGGTTGATAGTAGTCGTAATACGACACGAAGTACTCGACAGCGTTCTCCGGAAAGAACGCCTTGAACTCGCCATAGAGTTGAGCCGCTAGGGTCTTGTTCGGGGCCAGCACGATCGCCGGCCGCTGGCTCGCCTCGATGATCTTGGCGGCGGTGAAGGTCTTGCCGGTGCCGGTCGCGCCGAGAAGCACCTGGTTGCGCTCCCCGGCCGCGACGCCGGCGACGAGCTCGGCGATGGCTGTGGGCTGGTCGCCGGCGGGCTCAAACACCGAATGCAGAACGAATTTCCGCCCACCCTCCAGCTTGTCGCGCTGGCGCGGGTCGGTGATCTCGGTGACGGGGGCCATGGCTCACTGGTCGCTGTTGCGCGCTCTCCGGTTCAGACTTGGGCGAACGCCGCAGAAATGCAACCCGCCCGCCGGCCCATCGCGATCGGCGGATTTCCGCCCAAATTGAGTCGATCTCGACTCAACTAAACCCTTGCGTGTGGTGGAGCGTTAACGGTATAAGATAGTTGCAAGCAGCACAGTGATCGTCAGTCGGGTGCGTACACCCACCCCACCCCTCGCTCCCTCGCACTCGATTGACGATCCGCTGCTCGCTTCTCCTCCACTGGAAGAATTCGGGCGGGCGCTTGTTGGAGCGTCCGCTTGATCCTTGCGCGGCGATTGGCGATATAGCGTCAGCAACGGCGTGGAGGCAGACCATGATCGCGAGGATCTACCAGCCGGCCCGCAGCGCGATGCAGTCGGGACAGGCCAACACCCGGTCATGGGTGCTTGAGTTCTTACCCGCCGACTCCAAGTTCATCGATCCTCTGATGGGCTGGACCGGGTCGCGTGACATGAACCAGCAGGTGCGCCTGAGCTTCGATAGCCGCGAGGCGGCGATCGTCTACGCCGAGAAGCATGGTCTGTCATTTCAGGTCTTCGAGCCGAAGAAGCGTCGGCACATCCTGCGGCAGAACGGCTATGGCGACAACTTTTCCGCGAACCGTCGCGGCGCATGGACGCACTGAGCGCAAGGCCCCGTAGCTCAACCGGATAGAGCAAGGACCTTCTAAGTCCGAGGTTGTGGGTTCAAGTCCTACCGGGGTCGCCAGCGCGCCGCCGCCGCCCGGCGGCGATCCGCCACCGCGAGGCATGGACCGAGCCAATAGCCTTGCCGTGGTCGGGCCAAGAGCCCTACAATGGGCGCTCTGGCGGAAGACGCGAGTCTTTTCCGCAAATTGGGAATTGCGCCGACGCGCACCGACGAACACGGGTGGGTGGGGACCGTATCATGGCCGAGCGAGGCGGAGCTTTGCAATCGCTCCTGATCGACGACGCCGACGAGGAGATGTCGGCGGTGGAGTTGATCGATCCGGTCGCCATGGAACGGCGACTGGTGGAGGCGCGCGCCCGCCGGGCCGAGTCGCTGCGCCGCCGCGCCGCCGCTGCGGCAGACGCGCCAGCTTCGGGGTCGACACTCGTCTTTCCGACCCCGCGGGTCGATGCGCCTGCTCCGGCCGCGCCAATCGTCGCGCCGGCCCCCCACCCTCGCGCGCCGAAGGCGATGGCGCTGGGCCTCTTCGCCGGCGGCCTGGCGGCCGGGCTCGCGGTTGCCTGGTTCGGCGTGTCGCTCTTGCGTGACCCGGGCGGGCCGCCGACGGCGGCGGTCGCCCCTGCTGCGGCACCCGCGCCCGCCGCGGAGGCGGTCGCCCTTGCCGAGGTGCCTGTCGCCGATCCGACCGCCGCGATGGCGGCGCTTGCGCCACTCGCCGCCGCCGCGAGCATGGAGGCCCCGGCGACGCCCGAAGCGGCGTCTGCCGCGCCGGATGATCTCTGGGCACCTCCCGCTCCTTCCATTACCGTCGGGTGGAGCGACGGCGCGCCGGCGCCAGGCGAAGCGATGCTGATCCGGGTGGCCCAGTTCGGCGGGCCCACGTCCCCGGCCGCGCCAGCGTCCCCGCGCATCGGCCTGCCCGCGGGCGCCGCCCCCGAGGCGGGCCTCGCTCCGCTGGCGGCGCCCGCGGCGCTGACGCCGCCGCCGGTGCTGGCCGGGCCCGATCGGGACGCGGCGACCGCCGTGGCGGCCCGGAGCGCTGGGGGAAGCGTCGCCTCGATTGGCGTTGTCCTGCCTCCGCTCGCCGACGGTCCGGGCGCGCGCCCTTCCGCCGCGGCGCCCGGTCTCGCGAGGCTGGGGGTTCTCGCCGCGCCGGCGAGCCCGGGATTCGATCCGCTGGCCGTGCTGCCGGAGATCTCGGCGCCCGCCGCTTCCGCGCCGGTGCCTGCGCAGCCCGCCATAGCGGCGGCTCCTGCGGCGTCCCTGCCAGCCGAACCGGAGTCCCCCGCGCCTGACCCGCTTCCGGCGGTCGCGGCGCCTGCGCCGCGAGCCATCGGCGTGCCGAACGAGACAAGCCAGGAGTCGGACTTCGCGGCGCTTTCGCCGGCGCCCGAGGCCGCGCCGGTGGAGAGCGCCGCCTCGCGACCTCCCGCTGACGGCGGTGCGCTGCTGGACGCGCGGGTTCTGATCCATTTCCCGTTTGGTTCAGCGAGCGCCGCCGAGGCGGCGGTGAGCGTCCTTGAGGATTCGGGCGCCGAGTTCGGCAAGCGCGGTTCCGGTCGGCTATGCGATCAGCAACACCAACATCCGCTTCTATCACGCCGAGGACTCCACGGCGGCAGTGCGGGTCGCTGAGGCGCTGCGCGCCGCCGGTCAGGATCCGGAACTGCGCGACTTCACCGACTTCCGGCCGCAGCCCGATCGGGGGCTCGTGGAGGTGTGGCTCGCCGGGGACGGTGGCGCCGCGCCCGCGCGCCAGTCGGCGCGGGCGACTCCGGTCCGGCAATCGCCCGCCGCGTCAGCGGCCGCCCAGCAGCGATCGCAGGAACAGACTCGCATCCTGCTCGAGCGGCGCGTGGAGGAGCTTCTGCGCGCGCGTCAGCGACAATGAGGGCGCGCGCGATACGAGTGGGCTTTTCTTTTTGGATTTCGGCGGTTACACGAGTTTCCGCGATCGTCATGTAAGGGTTCGGCGATGAAGCGAAAGGTTGCGGTTCTGGTTTCGGCGATGCTTCTGGCTTCGAGCATGGGCGCGCCGCTGTCTGCGCAGGACCCGACAGTGGAGCAGCTCTCGCAGATCGCCTCGCTGCTCGAAAACAACGATATCGAGGCGCTTCGCATCTATCTCGACGCCAACCCGCAGTTGATGAGCGGCGATTCCGAGATCGCGATCCTGCTCAACCAATTCTACGCCGAGTCCGCGGACGTGACGGCGTTCCTCGGCTTCTCGCCCCGGTTGCGCGACATCATCGGCTCGCCGAACTTCACCGACGGACCGAACCCCACCAGCGGCTTCGCCCCGGCTTCGGGCGAGCTCTACTGAGGCGGGCCTCCCGTGCAGACCCGCGCCGCGTCGGGAACTGAACCGGCCCGATCCGCGCCGGCGCAGTTTGGCGGCGCGTCGCGCGCCCGCGTCGCCCTTGCGCTCGACCCGCGCTTCGCTGGCGGCACCGGCTCGGCTGTCGCCGCGGAAGTTCGCGCCCTGGCGGGCCGGGTTGATCTGAGCGTGCACGGGATCGAAACGCGCATGTTCCGCGGGCGCCGGGTAAACCCGGCGCTGGAAAGGGCGCTCGACGCCGCCGGGATCGAGATCGTCTGGAACGCGCGGGTGGTGCGGGCCGACACGGTTATCTTCCACAATCCGTCCTGCCTGAAGTTTGACGACGACCTCGCCGTCCGGTTCAGCTGCCAGCGCGGCTTCGTGGTGACCCACGAGAACTTCCTGCGCCCCGGCGGCGCGCAGGGCTTTGACATCGACGGCTGCCTCGAGCGCCTGCGCCGGGCCTTCGTGGCTGAGGATGTGGCACTGGCCCCGGTCTCGCCGCACAACCGCCGCGGAGTGCGAGACTGGCGGGCGGCAACCGGCGCGGACTGGGAGATCACCGACTTCGACTGGTTCAACATCTGCGATCACCCGGTCCTGCCGTCGAACCCGGCGCCGCGCGACCGCCGCGGTCGCCACTCGCGCCCGGGGTTCGAGAAGTTTCCGCCGATGGAGATGATGCTACGGCATTTTCCGGCGCAAGCCGAGAGCTGCGCCATCCTCGGCGCCGACGCGTTCCTGTCAGAGGGCGCGCCGATCCCGCGTAACTGGAGCCTGCATCGATTCGGCGAAATCGACGTCGCAGCGTTCCTGCGCGACATCGACGTCTTCGTCTACTTCACCCACCCGCTCTGGCGCGAGAGTTTCGGGCGTGTGATCGCCGAGGCGATCGCCGCAGGCAAGCTCGTGGTGACTGATCCTGGAACCGCCGAGGCCTTCGGCGACGGCGTGCTGGCGGTCGAGGCCGACGATGTCGATCGGGCGATCGAGGAACATCTCGCCCGACCGGAGCTCTATGCCGGGCGCGTCCGGCAGGCGCAGGAGGGGCTCGCGCGGTTCGGACCGGAGGCTTTCGTCGATATGCTCTTGACCCGAGCACTGCCATCCGGAACGAGACGGCATGCTAGTATGTGAAACAGCCGGGATCGAGGAACGCGATCTCGCCGACCTCGCGGTTCTGCTCAGCCAACTCGACGCCATCGGAATCCGGGCGGTGGTCCACGCGCGTTCCATCCCGCCGGATCTCGGGCGCAACACTCGATTCGATCTTGCGCCGCATGTCTTCGACGGGCCGCTTCCGCCGAACGCGCCGCTTCTGCTCGCCGGCGCGCACCGCCTGAATGACGAGCGGCTCGCGCATCTGCGTCGATTGTCCGGGCCAGACGCGAGGGCCTGTCTCGGCATGGGGCGCTTCGCTAGACGGCAGGACAGGCTCGGCGCGGCGGCGAAGCTGTCCTACGTGCTTCAGCGCGAGCCTGAGCTCTTCGACCTGCCCGAGCCGCAGTCCGACGAACCACACGCGGACGAGGGCTTTCCGGTGTTCGGCGCGGCGCGGCCCGGCTCATCGGCCGACGCGCCGCGGCTGCTCGTGATCGGCCCGGATCTCGAGGACCGTAGCCAGGTGAGCGCGCTCGACGCGCTGGCGCTGTCGGCCCGCATCCGGGTCGCGGTGCTCACCAGCGGCCAGGCCAAGACCGTCTGGCTCGGCCAGCGAGGCCCAAGTCTGGCGATCTTTCACTACAGCGAGATCCTTCCGTGGAACCTCGCCGACCGCGTCGACGTCTGCGTGAGTTTCGCGGCACCGCGCGGCAATTACCGCGCGCAGTGCCTGTTCGCCGACCTCGCCGCGTCCAGCGTGGCGCTGATCGACGGCACCGTCGGCCACGAGATCGCCGCGACGAATGACGCCTTCGTGCGCGGCCCGACTGATCTCGTCCCGCTTGCGCGGTTTCTCACCGACGAGATCCTGCCCAATCGCGCGGCGCTCGGTGCGGCGGCGCGCCGCTCACAGACCGCCGCTGCGCAGGCGCCGGCCCGGCTGACCCGCGCAATCGCGCGTCTGGGCGCTGGGCCGACGGCGCAGCCGGCACCGGCCCGACCGCCGGGACGCGCCGTGGTATTCATGCCCACGAACGGCGTCGGCCTCGGCCATGCGCAGCGCTGCGTCCTGGTCGCCGGCGAGATGACGACGCCGCGTGAGCAGATCAGCTTCGCCGCCTTCCCAAGCTGCACCCGTCTGGTCAAGGCCTACGGCTACGACGCGATGCCGCTGATCGCGCGCAGCGCCCGCCACCGCGAGCCGCACGAGAACGATCTGGTCAACTACCTGCGGCTGCGCGCGCTGACCGCCGGGTCGACCACGCTGGTCTTTGACGGCGGCTACGTCTTTGACTCCGTCTACCGGACTATCCTCGACCATCGGTTGCGGGCGGTCTGGATCCGGCGCGGGCTTTGGCAGAGCCACCAGGACAACACCGTCGCGCTCGACCGCGAGAAGGTCTTCGACCGGGTGATCGTGCCGCGCGACGCCTTCGACGAACTCAACGTGGATTACTCCAGCGGACCCCGCGTCGCCCATGTCGGGCCGGTCGTGCGCCAGCTCGATCTCGGCTCGAAGGATCGCGCCGCGCTGCGCGCCGAGCTGGCGGACCGCTACGGGATCGCCTTCGAGCGGCTGGTGGTCTCCTTCCTGGGCGGCGGCGTGGCGGCGGACCGCGGCGCGCAGACCCAGGCGCTCTGCGGAATGATGGAACGGCGGACGGACGTGCTCCACCTCGTGATCGTCTGGCCCTCGGCGGTGATCCAGCCGGCGTGGTTCCAATGGACGCAGAGCCGGGTGGTCAAGACGCACCACGCCAGCGCGCTCGCCGCGGCCGCCGATCTCTGCGTGAGCGCCGCTGGCTACAATTCGTTCCACGAGGCGCTCTACAACCGCATTCCTACCGTCTTCGTGCCGCAGACCGGGTCGTTCATGGACGACCAGGAGGCGCGGGCGCGCGCCGCGGTCGAGCGCGGTCTCGCGGGAATGGTCGAAGCGAACGAGATGATGCGCCTAGAACGGGAGGTAGCACGGCTGCTCGATGGAGCGGGGGCGGAGGAGATGCGCGCGGCGCTGGCCTCCGCCGAACTGCCAGAAACCGGGGCCGCGGCGGCGGCGCGACTGATCGAGGAGGAATGCGATGCAAACCCAGCGCTGGAACATGGTCCTGTCGCGCATCGTCCCGCAGGACGCCGATGATTTCGACGAGATCGCCGGGCGCTTCGATCCGGCCCGTGACCCGGTTGGCAGGGACCTCTTCCCCGAGATCGAGGCGGCGCTGACTCCCTCGGCGGGGGTCGAGCGCGTGGACGAGGTCTGCATCGGCCTGCGCACGCGGGGGCCCGCGGTCGCCGCCGAACAGGCGATGCGGCTGGCGGCCTTTGCGCTCGAACGCGACGTCGAGGTGGTGGTGCTCGACGGCGACGGCGACAGCGGGCTGGAGCGCTTCGGCTTCAGGGTCGAGAGGGTCGCGGGCGAGGACGAGGCCCGGCGCGCCGCCTGTGAAACGCAGATCCGGCGCTTCTGGAACATCGACCTCGTGCTCTGAGGCCCCGCGTCAGCGGCCGGCTTCGCGCAGGCGTCGCTCGAGCCCGCGCAGGGCCAGCGAGAGCCCGAGCGTCATCAGGAGATAGATGAAGGCCACAACGTTGTAGGTCTCGAGGTAGCGAAACGAGCCCGCGGCGTAGATCTTCCCGAGCTGGGTCACGTCGGCGACGCCGAGAACGGAGACCAGCGAGCTGTCCTTGATCAGCGCCACGAAGTCGTTGCCGAGCGGCGGCAGGATCATGCGGATCGCTTGCGGGAAGACCACCAGCCGAAACCGCCGCCAGCCGTTGAGCCCCAGCGCCTTCGCCGCCTCGACTTGGCCTGGATCCACCGACTGGATGCCAGCGCGAAACACCTCCGCGATGAAGGCAGAATAGCCGATGGTCAGCGCGATGATCGCCCGCCAGAGGTAGGAGAGATCCCGCGTCAGCGCCGGTTCCATTCCGAAGAGAGCGGTCGCCCAGTTCCACGCCGCCACGAGCGCCGGCGCGCCGACGAAGGCGATGTAGAGCAGGAGGACCATCATCGGCAGGCCGCGCACGACCTCGACGTAGAACCGGGCGGTCTGGCGCAGGATCAGTATGCCCGACAGCATCGCCACCGCCAGCGCCAGTCCCAGCGCCGAGGCAAGCGAGAAGGCGACCAGCGTCACGAAGACCGTGATAGCGATCCCGCGCGACAGGGTGTCGAGGATCTGGGCGTAGACGTCGTCGGTGACGAAGCGCCACAGCATCGCCGCGGCGATCAGCCCCGCGACCAGCAGCCACCACGGAAAGTCGCCTGAGTCGCGGTCCCGCGGACCCATCGCCCGACCGCGCGACCCGGGCCTATTCGCCCATCTTGTACTCGAGGAACCACTTCACGTCGAGCGCATCAAGCGCGCCGTCGGCCCTCATCTCGGCGATGGCTGCATTGATCGGCGCGACCAGGTCGGAACCCCTGGGGAAGATAAAGCCGAAATCCTCCGAAGCCATCGGCTCGCCGACCAGCTTGAAGGCGTCCGGGTTCGCCGCGACATAACCCGCGCCGGCGGTTGCGTCGGTGAGGACCAGGTCCACGTCCCCCGCGCGCAGCGCCTGGACGCTGGCGCCGAAGGTCTCGTAGAGCCGGATGCGCGGGTTGGCCTCGTTTCCGTCCAGCAGGTCGTAGACCGCCACGTAGAACGGCGTCGTGCCGGCCTGGGCGCCGATCAGGATGTCCTCGCTCGCGGCGTGGAAGCCCGCCTCGTCGGCGAACCTCTCCTCGTCGGCGCGGACCAGCATGAACATCTCCGACCGCATGTAGGGATCGGAGAAATCGACCATCTCGGCGCGGTCGTCGCGGATGGTGATCCCGGTCATTCCGATATCGTACTGACCTTCCGACACCGCCGCGATCATCGCGTCCCAGCTGGTGTCCTGGTAGATCGGCGTGAAGTTCAGCCGCGCCGCCAGCTCGGCCATGGCGTCGTATTCCCAGCCGATCGCCTCGCCCGTGCCCGGCTCGACGAACTGCAGCGGCGGGTAGGCGTTCTCGGTGACGACGACGACCTCGCGGCCGCCCAGATCGGGAAGCTCGGCGAAGGCGGTCGAGGCCAGCGTCGCGGAGATGGCTGCGGTCAGGAGGGTAGTGCGCATATGGGTCTCCGGGGGTGCGGATGGCTGAAATCTCACCCGACAATGCGGCAGCGACGCAGGCAGGGCAAGCCTGCCGGACCGCCCCGTGAGGCGACGGTAGTGTGACGTTTTGGCTTCCTATCGGCGGTCTTTCGCCGTATCCCGGTCGGGATGAAAACCAAGCCGATCGCCTTCTCGGTGCACCTGCTGACCGGCTCGGGAGCCGCGTTGGCGCTGCTTGCGCTAATGGCGGCGACGCAGGCGAACTGGCGGCTGATGTTCATGTGGCTGGGCGTGGCGCTGATCGTCGACGGGATCGACGGACCGCTGGCGCGAAAGGTCGACATCAAGAAGAACGCCAGCAACTGGGACGGCGGGGTGCTCGATCTGGTGATCGACTACCTCACCTACGTGTTCATTCCCGCCTACGCGCTGATCTACTCCGACCTGCTGCCCTCGCCCTGGGGGCTCCTGAGCGCGATGCTGATCACCATCACCGCGGTGGTCTATTTCGCCGACGTGCGCATGAAGGCGCCCGACAATTGCTTCGTGGGCTTTCCCGCGGCCTGGCAGATGGTCGTGCTGGTTCTGCTGACGTTCATGCCGCCGGTCTGGGTGACGCTCGCGGTCGTGGTCGGGCTCTCGGTCGCGCAGTTCGTGCCGGTCAAGTTCATCCATCCGGTGCGCACCGTGCGCTGGCGCCCGCTCAATCTCGGCGTGTTGCTGGCCTGGGTGGTTCTTGCGGCGTGGTCGGTCTGGTCGGAGTTCCAGCCGCCGGAGCCGGTCAAGCTCCTCCTGCTCGCAACGAGCCTCTGGCTGATCGGGGTCGGCGCGGTGATGCAGTTCGGCCTGCGCCGCAAGACCGCGCTTTCGGTCTGACAGATTGCGGCGTCACCGTCCGGCGAAACCTCCTCAAGCCAGCGCCGCCTCACAGCGTTCGCAGACGGCCGGATGCGCATGTGTCCCGACATCGGGAAGGATGCGCCAGCAGCGGGCGCATTTTTCCCCGTCTGCGAGCGCCGGCGCAACGGCGATCCCCGGAGTGTCCTCGAGCGCGAAGGCGCCTGCCGTCGCCGGCGCGTCCGTCACGGTGATCGCGGAGGTGATGCACACGTCCGCGAAATCGACGCCGGCCAGCGCCGCCCGGATCTCGGCCTCGGCGACATGCACAACCGGCGCGGCCTCGAGGCTCGCGCCGAGGCGCTTGTCGCGCCGCTCGATTTCGAGCGCGCCGGTAACGACTCGCCGCACCTTCCGGATCCGCTCCCATTTCGCCGCGAGCGCGGGGTCGCGCCAGTCCGCGGGCGTCGTGGGGAAGTCCTGCAGATGCACCGAACTTGCCTCGCCCGGGAACCGCTCGAGCCAGACCTCCTCCATGGTGAAGGCGAGGATCGGCGCGAGCCAGGTGGTCAGCCGGTGGAAAAGCAGGTCGAGCACCGTGCGCGCCGAACGCCGGGGCAGGCTGCCCGGTCCGTCGCAATAGAGCGCGTCCTTGCGGATGTCGAAATAGACCGACGACAGATCGACGGTGGCGAATTGGAAGAGCCGCTGGAACACGCGCTGGAAGTCATAGGCGGCGTAACCTTCGCGAACGACGACGTCGAGCTCGGCCAGAAGGTGCAGCACGTAGCGCTCGAGCTCGGGCATCTCGTCGGGCTCAACGCGCTCGGCCTCGTCGAAGCCGTCGAGGTTGCCGAGCATGAACCGCATGGTGTTGCGCAGCCGGCGATAGCTGTCGGCAGAGCCCTTGAGGATCTCGGAACCGATGCGCTGGTCGGCGGTGTAGTCGGACTGCGCCACCCACAGCCTCAGGATGTCGGCCCCGTACTGGCGCACCACGTCGTCCGGCGCCACGGTGTTGCCGAGCGACTTGGACATCTTCATGCCCTTCTCGTCGAGTGTGAAGCCGTGGGTCAGCACCGCCTCGTAGGGCGCGCGGCCCATGGTGCCGCAGGCCTGCAGGAGCGAGGACTGGAACCAGCCGCGATGCTGGTCTGTGCCCTCGAGATAGAGCGAGGCTGGCCAGAGCCCGTCGGCGCGGTCGCGCAGCGCGAAGGCGTGGGTGGAGCCTGAATCGAACCAGACGTCGAGGATGTCGGTCACTTGCTCCCACCCGTCGTGGTCGTGGTCGGCGCCGAGAAATCGCGCCTTGGCGCCGGGCGCGAACCAGGCGTCGGCGCCCTCGGTCTCGAAGGCCGCGACGACGCGGGCGTTGACCACCGGATCGCGCAGGATCTCGACTTCGCCCTCGCCGATGCGCCGCACGAAGCAGGTCAGCGGCACGCCCCAGGCGCGCTGGCGCGACAGCACCCAGTCGGGCCGGGTCAACACCATGGAATGCAGCCGATTGCGCCCCGACTGCGGCGTCCACTCGACCAGCTCGTCGATCGAGGTCAGCGCCCGCGACCGGATCGTGTCGCCGTAGGCGCCCATGCCATCCTCGAGCGGCCGGTCGATGGCCACGAACCACTGCGGGGTGTTGCGGTAGATCACCGGTGCCTTGGAGCGCCAGGAATGCGGGTAGGAATGCGTGAGCCGGCCGCGCGCCAGCAGCGCGCCGGCCTCGATCAGCGCGTCGATGACCCGCTTGTTGGCGTCCTTCTCCTTGCCTTTGTGGTCGAAGATCACCGCGCCGCCGAAGAGCGGCAGGTCGGGGCGGAAGCTCGAATCCTCCAGCACGTTGAAGGTCATGGGCAGGCCGTGGCGGACGCCGAGCAGGTAGTCGTCAGCGCCGTGGCTCGGGGCTGTATGCACGAAGCCGGTGCCCGCCTCCTCGGTGACGTGCTCGCCCGGAAGCAACGGCACGTCGTAGTCCCACTCGCCGTCAGCGCCTTCGAGGCCACGCAGCGGGTGGGCCGCGACAAGCGCCGCGAGCTCGTCGGCGCGCACGTCGCGCAGCCGACGATGCATGGACGGCTCGAGCCGCGCCTGTGCGAACACCTGCGCTGCCAGCGCGTCCGCGACAAGATAGCGCTCGCCGATCCGCGCCCAGCACTCCTCCGGGCGACCGGTCACCTCGTAGAGTCCGTAGGACAGGTCAGAATTGAAGGCGATGGCCCGGTTCTGCGGGATCGTCCAGGGCGTGGTGGTCCAGATCGCCACCCTCGCGCCCTCAAGATCGCCGGGCCCGTTGGAGAGCGGGAACTTCACCCAGATCTGGTGGCTCTGGTGATCGCGGTACTCGACCTCGGCCTCTGCAAGGGCGGTCTTCTCGACTGGCGACCACATCACCGGCTTGGAGCCCAGGTAAAGCGCACTGTTCATCACGAACTTCATGAACTCCGCCGCGATCACCGCCTCGGCGTGGAAGTCCATGGTCAGATACGGGTTCTCCCAGTCGCCGGTGACGCCGAGCCGCTTGAACTCGGCGCGCTGCACGTCGATCCACTGCTCGGCGAAGTGGCGGCATTCGGCGCGCAGCTCGGCGACCGGCACCTTGTCCTTCGACTTGCCCTTTGCGCGGTACTGCTCCTCGATCTTCCACTCGATCGGCAGGCCGTGGCAGTCCCAGCCAGGCACGTAGCGGCTGTCGTGGCCCATCATCTGCCGCGAGCGCACCACGAAGTCCTTCAGGAGCTTGTTGAGCGCGTGGCCGATGTGAAGGTGCCCGTTGGCGTAGGGCGGCCCGTCGTGCAGCACGAAGGGCGCGCGTCCGTCCGCCTTCTCGCGGAGCCGGTCGTAAACGCCGATCCGCTCCCATCGGGCCAGCCAGTCGGGTTCGCGCTGCGGCAGGCCGGCGCGCATCGGAAACTCCGTGCGCGGCAGGAACAGCGTCGCCTTGTAGTCGGGTGCTTCGGCAGACATGGGATGGGATTCCGTCCTGATCGGCGGGAAAGAGAGGCGTTCGCGCGGTCCCGGCGGCTCCGATCGTCAGAGCGCCGGGGCGATGATTTGTATGCGAATGCCGAAGGCCAGGAACATGCGGCCGGATATAGACCCAAGCAATGGGCGCTTCAATTGGCTTTTGACTATGGGGTCATGCCCTGGCCGTTGATGTGCTTCCAGACCTTGGAGACCACCACCGAGCCCTCGCCGGTCGCCGAGGCCACGCGCTTGACCGACGCTGCGCGCATAACGCTGACGGCGAAGACGACGGGCAGGGAGGTGGCGTAGGGCGAACTCGCGCCGACTTCCGCGCTGGTCATCAAGAAGCCCTTCTTGTCGAGGTCGACATGCCCGCTGAGCCAGCCGGTGTTCGGCGCTGCCCCGACCATCACGAAGACCGCCCGGGCGCCGATCTCCTCGGTCGTCCCAGATCTTTCGCGAGGCTTTCCATGACCCGCTATTCCCTGGATTGCCCGAAGAGCCCGGTGAGCGCGCGGCTGATCAGGTTGGTGACCTTGGGCCGCGGCAGTTCCGAGAACGGGAGCGGTCGGCAGACCTCCATCGCGGCGATGCCCACCCGGGCGGTCAGCGCGCCGTTGACCACACCCTCGCCGAAGCGGCGCGACACGCGGGCGAGCGCGCTTCCCCCGACCACCGAGCCGATCATGTCGTCGCCGACCGCAACCGCCCCCGTGGCGATCAGATGCGTCGCCACCGAGCGCAGCAGCCGCCACGAGCCGAAGAACCCAGCGTGGGCTCCGTAGAGCTCGGCGATGCGGCGGATCATGCGCACATTCATCGACAGCGCCGCCAGCACGTCGGCGAAGGCCAGCGGGATGAGCGCGGTCGCGCCCGCGACGGTCCGGGTCGCGGTCTCGATCTCGCGCCGCGCCTCCGCATCGAGAGGCGCGAGCAGCGTGCGTTCGGTGAGCGCAATCATCGCGTCGGCGTCCAAGACCGCGTCGCGCCGCTCCTTGAGCGTCTCGCGCGCCCAGGTGAGTTCCGGCCGCCCGGCGTAGAAGCCCGCGATGCGATCCGAAAGCGTCGTCGCCGCGCCCAGGTCGTCGGCCGCCAGGGCCCGCCGCGTCTCGGCGTGAAAGCCGTCGATGCGCGCCAGCCGCCTAAAGGCCCAAGCTTCGCGCGCCAGTTGCACGAGCACCGCCAGAATGAGGACGCCGAGCAGGACCAGCGCAACCAGCCCGAGCGTTGGGCTCCGGGCGATGAGCGCGGCCACGAAGTCATAGGCCGCCACCGAGACGACGAGGCTCACGAAGCCGCCCAGCGCACCCCAGAACCAGCGGCTCCAACGCCCCGGTCGGCGCGCGGCGAGTTGCGTCGCTGTCACCATCGCGGCGTCGCGTTCGTGGGGGTCGGGCGGTGGCGGGGCGTCGGCGGGGCTGGCGGCCTCGGGCAGGTCGTCCACCCCGATCACGAAGGGCTCGTCGCGGCGGGTCATGCGAGCTTGTCTCCGATCAGGAATTCCGCGGCGCGGTCGATGCGGATGTGGGGCAGGCCGCCGTCGGGCCCGCGTTCCAGGTTCGGCGGCGCGAAGGCCGTGACGCTGTAGGTCGCGTCGGTCCAGCCGTCCGCGCCCTGCCGCGCCGGTGATAGCAGGGCGGCGGGTTCCTCGGGCAGCGCGCCCGGAAAGAGCGCCGCCTCCTTGCCGGTGTCGAGCCGCCGGCCGCGCACGACGTCGATCTCGCGTCCGTCGCGGGTCAGCGTCTGCTCGACGGTTGCGCGCAGGCTCGCGACGCTGAGCGCCCGGGTCTCGGCACCGCGGAACCGGGCGCGGGCGCGTGCGTCCTCCACGAGCGCCTCGGTGATCGCCGACAGCCGCCCGTGCTGGCTGTGGTGCAGGTAATCGGCTTTGGTCGCGGCGAAGAGGATCCGGTCGATGCGCCGCCCGAGGATTGGCGCGAGCCACGAGTTCTGCCCGGGCCGGAAACACCCCAGGATCTCGGCCATGGCCACGCGCAGGTCCTCGACCGCCTGCGGCCCGTCATGGATCGCCCCGAGCGCGTCGATCAGCACCACCTGGCGGTCCAGCCGGCTGAAATGGTTGCGAAAGAACGGCCCGACCACCACACGTTTGTAAGCCTCGAAGCGCTTGTCGAAGGCCCGCCAGAGCGAATTTGCGGGCGTCCTCTGCGGACGCGGCAGCGGCGAGAAGCTGAGCGCAGGCGAGCCTTCAAGGTCGCCGGGCATCAGGAACCGCCCCGGCGCCACGCTCGACAGCCCCGCCCGTCGCGCAGCGGCGAGATAGTCGGTGAAGGCCTGCGAGAGCGCCCGCGCCGTCGCCTCGTCGAGCCCGCCTGCGGGCGCGCTCGCCTCCATCAGCGCGAGAAACTCGCCGGAATGCGCGATGCGCGCGGGTGCGCGCGCCAGGTCTGTTGCTGCCTGCGACCATTCCTCGAAGCTCTGGCCCATCAATGGCAGGTCGAGCAGCCATTCGCCGGGATAGTCGACGATGTCGAGATGCACCGTGCGGACGCCGGTCAGGCCGGTTAGGAATCCCGCTGGCGTCACCTTCAGCGACAGCCGCAGCGTCGAGATCGACCGCGTGCTCTCGGGCCAGTGCGGCTCTGGCCCGGTCAACGCCGCCATGTGATCCTCATAGCCGAAGCGCGGGATCGTGTGGTCGGGCTGGGGCTGGAGATAGACCGACCGGATGCGCCCCTCCGCCTCGGCGCGGAGCTGCGGCATCCGACTGCGTTCGAGCAGGTTGGAGACTAGCGAGGTGATGAAGACCGTCTTGCCCGCGCGGCTGAGACCGGTGACCCCGAGGCGTACGACCGGGTCGAAGACCATTTCGCTCACGTCCTCAAGCGTGTCCTCGATCGTGCGGGTGATGCGGTCGGTGAGGCGGTAGAGGTCCACGTGGTCGTCCTGGAGCAGCGGTCGCGTCAGACCTAAGCAGTTTGACTCGGCCCCGCAACGGGCGGGGCTTGGCAAGGCCCGGGCCAGCGGCTAGGGCCCGGACTATGCCGCGCTTCGCCCTCCTGATCGAATACGACGGCCGCCCTTTCAGCGGCTGGCAGCGGCAGCCCGACCGGCCAAGCGTGCAGGGCGCCATCGAACGCGCCGCGGCATGCATCGATCCTGACGGGCCGGCGGTGACGGGCGCGGGGCGCACCGACGCCGGCGTGCACGCAGCGGGCCAGGTCGCGCATCTCGACCTCGCGCGCGACTGGGACGCGTTCCGGCTTGCCGGGGCGCTCAACGCGCATCTCCGCCCCGACCCGGTTGCGGTGCTCGCCGCGGCGGCGTCGGCGCCGGACTTTCACGCCCGCTTCTCCGCGATCCGCCGCGACTACCGCTACGCGATCGTGGCCCGCCGCGCGCCGCTGGCGCTGGCGCAAGGTCGCGCCTGGCACGTCGGCCGGGCCCTCGATGTCGCGGCCATGCGCGCGGGCGCTGCGCATCTCATCGGTAGTCACGACTTCACCACCTTCCGCTCGGTAATGTGCCAGGCGAAGAGTCCGGTGAAGACGCTTGACCTGATCGAGATCACCGAGGAGGCGTCACCTGCCGGACAGGTGGTGACGCTTTGCCTCAAGGCGCGCTCCTTTCTGCACAACCAGGTCCGCAGTATCGTCGGCACGCTTGAAAGGGTCGGGGTCGGGTCGTGGGCGCCCGAGCAGGTGGGCGCTGCGCTCGCGGCGCGCGACCGCGCCGCCTGCGGCCCGGTGGCGCCGTCCGACGGCCTCGTCCTCGAAGCCGTAGCTTATCCCGAGGATCCCTTCGCAGGCTGATGCACGCAAGGCCCGCGATCAACCGTCGGAGGCTTCCTCTGGCGGCGCGGTGGTGATAGTCTGCGCCGGCGACTGCGCCGGGGTCGGAATCGGCTCGTCGCCGCCGACCGTGACCGGGCGACCCTCCTGCCAGACCCCATCGAACTCCTGGCCCTCCGCGAAGACCATGCGGCCGCGGCCTCCGGGCTTTCCGGCCACGAACTCGCCTTCGTAGAGGTCGCCGTTGGGATAGACCGCGCGGCCCTCGCCTTCGAGCAGGTTGTCTCGGAACGCGCCTTCCAGCACGAAGCCGCTGGGCCAGGTCATGCGCCCCGGTCCGCTGTGACGGCCCTCCTCGAAGCCGCCCTGGTATCGGCTGCCGTCCTCGAAGACCGCGACGCCCTCGCCGTGCCAGCGGCCGTCGAGCCATGACCCGTCGTAGGTCGCGCCGGACGCATAGGTGATCTTGCCCGCCCCCGAGGGAACCCCGTCGGCGAAGCCGCCCTCGTAGATCGAGCCGTCGGCGTAGCGCGCCACGCCCTGGCCCTCGATGCGGTTGGAGACCCACTCGCCGGTGTAGCTGTAGCCGTCCGGGCTGGTCAGCGTGCCCGCGCCCGCCCGCTGGTCGTCGACGAAGCCGCCCTCGTAGATGTTGCCGTTGGCGAAGGTCTGCCGGCCAAGCCCCTCGCGCTTGCCGGCCACGAACGCGCCCTCATAGCGGTCGCCGTTGGGCAGGGCCAGCACGCCCTCGCCGGTGATCTCGCCGCCGCTCCAGGCCCCCTCGTAGCGCGCTCCGTCGGGCGTGATCAGCGCGCCGGTGCCCTCGGGCGCGCCGTTGGCCATCTCGCCCTCGTAGATCCGGCCGTCTGGATAGGTGATCTTGCCGGCGCCGGCCTGCCTTCCCGCTATCCACTCGCCCTCGTAGACGAATCCGTCCGGCCCGGTGAGCACGCCCGCGCCCGCCTGCTTGCCGTTCTCGAACGATCCCTCGTAACGCATGCCGTTGGCGTAGACGGCGACGCCCTGGCCGTTGATCTGACCTTCCGACCACCCACCCTCGTAGGTGCTGCCGTCAGCGTAGGTGATCTTGCCTTGGCCGTCAGGGCGGCCGTTCAGGAACGCGCCCTCATAGATCGAGCCGTCGGGGAAGGTCGCGACGCCCGCGCCCTCGATCCGGCCCTCGACCCACTGGCCGGTGTATTCGTAGCCACTCGGAAGCCGATAGGTGCCCTGGCCGTGCTGGCGACCGTCGACGAACTCGCCCTCGTAGATGGCGCCGTTCTCGTACTCCTTGGTGAGATTCTCGCTCTGTGCGAGCGCCGGTCCGGTAAGCGCGCCCACTGCGCCGATCGCGGCGGCGGCCAATGCAACCTTTGATGGTCTCACAGCGTCCCCCCTTGAGCCGTGGCGAACGCATGCCGAACGGCCCGTCGTCGCCCCTCGCGCGAACTCTAGGGCGATGGCGCGAAAGCGACAATGCCCTAAGTCTCCCGCGTGGGGCTTGTGTCGCTAACGCGGCGGAGGCTATGCGGGAACGGCGCAGGCGAGGGAGGCGGCGATGGCAGGGCGGTTCCGGCTGACGTTGGCGCAACTCAACCCGACCGTGGGCGATCTCGCCGGCAATCGCGCCAAGGCGCTCGCCGCGCACCGGGAAGGCGCCGCCGCCGGGGCGGACTTCGTCGCGCTGCCCGAGATGTTTCTCATCGGCTACCAGCCGCAGGATCTGGTCCTGAAGCCCGCCTTCACCGCTCACGCCATGGCTGAAGCAGCGACGCTGGCCGCGGAATGCGCGGACGGCCCGCCGCTCGGGATCGGCCTGCCCTGGGCCGAGGGCGGTAAGATCTACAACGTCTACGCCATCCTTGCGGGCGGGCGGATAGAAGCGATCGCGCGCAAGCATCACCTGCCCAACTACAACGTCTTCGACGAGCCGCGGCTCTACGCTCCGGGCCCGATCTCCGGACCCTTCGCGATCGGTCCGCTGCGCATGGGCACGCCGATCTGCGAGGACGCCTGGTACGACGACGTGACCGAGACCATGGCCGAATGCGGGGCCGAGCTCCTGATGGTTCCGAACGGCTCGCCCTACCGTCGCAACAAGTACGACGTGCGCATGAACCTGATGGTGGCGCGGGTGGTCGAGACAGGCCTCCCGCTCGCCTATCTCAACTTCGTCGGCGGCCAGGACGATCAGGTCTTCGACGGCGGATCCTTCGTGCTCAATCCCGGCGGAGGGCTTGCGATCCAGCTCCCGGTCTTCGAGGAGGCGATCGCCCACGTCGACTTCGCGCAGGGCGACGCCGGCTGGCGGGCCGCGGCCGGCCCGCTCGAGGCGCTTCCGGGCGTTACCGAGCTTGACTACCGCGCCATGGTGCTGTCGCTGCGCGACTACATGGGCAAGTCGGGTTTCTCCCGCGCCCTGCTCGGGCTCTCCGGCGGCGTCGACAGCGCGCTCGTGGCCGCCATCGCCGCGGATGCGCTCGGGCCCGAGAACCTGCGCTGCGTGATGCTGCCCTCGGAATTCACCTCAAAGGCGAGCCTAGCGGACGCTTCGGCCGTCGCCGGCGCGCTAGGCTGCCGCCTTGACACCCTGTCGATCGAGGCGGGGCGGGCGGCGGTCGAGGCGACCCTCGCGCCGTTCTTCGAGGGCCGCGCACCGGACGTTGCCGAGGAGAACATCCAGTCCCGCCTGCGCGGGCTCCTGCTTATGGCGCTGTCCAACAAGTTCGGCGAGATGCTGCTGACCACCGGCAACAAGTCGGAGGTCGCGGTGGGCTACGCCACGATCTACGGCGACATGGCCGGCGGCTACAATCCGCTCAAGGATCTCTACAAGACCCGGGTCTTCGAGAGCTGCCGCTGGCGCAACGCCAACCACCGCCCCTGGATGCTGGGCCCGCCCGGCGAGGTCATCCCGCCGCGCGTCATCGACAAGCCGCCCACAGCGGAGCTGCGCGCGGGTCAGAAAGACGAGGACAGCCTGCCGCCATATGCGGTCCTCGACGCGATCCTCGAGCGGTTGATCGAGGGCGACGCCGCGGTGTCCGACATCGTCGCCGAGGGCGTCGACCGCGAGACGGTGAAGATGGTCGAGCGGCTGCTCTACCTCTCGGAGTACAAGCGGTTCCAGGCGGCCCCCGGCACGCGTCTCACCCGCCACGCCTTCTGGCTCGACCGGCGCTATCCGATCGTCAACAAGTGGCGGGATCCGGGCTGAGGCGGCACCTATTCGACCACTACGAGCCTGCGAAGCTCGAACTCGCGACCTCGCAACGAGCGTTCCAGCCCACCGGTCAAGTCGCGTCCGCGTACCTGTCCCTCACCGCCGGAAGGTCGCGCAGCGCCGCCGTCGCATCCTTGAGCTTGCTGAAGGGATCGAGCGTGTCGGTCGGGATGCCGTCGAGGCCGCCGGAGGCGATCCAGCGATCCAGCATGAAGAGCTTGATGTCGGCCACATTCGGTCTTTCGCCGCCGGCGAACGGCCCGTCGCCGATCAGCCTCTCGACGCCGCGCGCCCATTGCGGCAGGTCTTCGGTGGCAAGCCGGCGCCGGGCCGCCGCTTTCTCCTCCGGATCCTCCATGCGCATGGACGGCGAGATGCGCTGGCGCAGATCCTCGCAGGCGTCCATCAGCGCGTCGCACCGCGCCGCCTCGAAGGGGTCCTCCGGATAGAGCCCGTGCATCCGGCCGATCAGCCGCAGGATGGCGTTGGTCTGCGCGAAGACCCCGCGCCCCTCGATCTCTAGGGTGGGCAGCGACCCGAAGGGGAGTTTCGGCTTGAGCGCCGCAAGGTCGCTCCGCGCGATGCGGTTGTCCTCGAACGCGACGCCGGCGATCACCAGCGCCAGCCGCACCTCCTCGCCCCTGCTCCCGGCAAGGTCGAAATAGGTCACCTTGGGTTTTGTCATCGCCGTTCCTCCCTGGGCGCGCGCCGCGCGCATGGTGTCGCATCGTGAGCGGATCGACCGCCCGTCACGCTCCCGGCGTGTAGTCGAACCGCGCGAAGTCCGCATGCCGCGCGCGGCCCGTGACGTCGAAGGCCGCCATGCCGACGAAGCCGCCGGTGAACGAGGCGTGCTCGCCGCGGCCGGCCTCGTCGGAAACAAGACTGGCGTCAAGGCCCGGTCCGGCCTGCCTCCAGGCACCGCCTTGCCGCCAGAGGAACCGCTGCCCCGCATGGTCGACCTCGACCGCGAGTTCGACCGGCCCGTCGCCAAGCACGACCGGCGCCGCCATCGGAAGGCTCAGCCGCCCGTCCGGCCAGTCCCCGGCGCAGCTCATCACTGTCAGCGTCCGCCCGGTCCCCTCCGCGTGGCTCACGGCGAGGAAGTGGAACTTGTGCCGGTTGTAGTAGGTCACCAGCCCCGCCGCCTGCTGGTAGGTGTCCGGGTCGAAGTCCAGCGCGGTTTCCGCCCGGTAGACGAAGTGCTCCTGCCGCCGCGCCACCAGCGCCTGCTCGAACCAGCTTCCGATCGATTCGCGTCCGATCAGCCGCAGCGCCGATCCGGTGAGGCGGAAGATGCGCTCGGATTCCGGCGTCCGCAACCACTGGAACTCCGCCGGCAACGCGTCGCCGTCGAAGCGCCGCCGCACCGCCCGCGCCTGCGTCGGCTCCGGCGCGCCCGGCGGGGCCTCTACCTCCAGCGCGGGAACCAGCCCGCCGCCGGCCAGCCGCAGCCAGCTGTCCTCGCCCCAGACGCAGTGCTGGATCGCGGTCTCGCGGCCCATCGGCGAGCGCGGGAGGCCGGGCAGGGGACGCGAACAGAGATGCGTGTGATAGACGGCCCCGTCGGGCGTCTCGACGATCTGGCCGTGCCCGGCCCGCTGCAGCGCCGCCCACGGCGCATCCTTGGAGGTCAGCAGGAACGTCTCGGGATGCAACTCGTAGGGGCCGGCGATGTCGCGCGACCGCGCCATCGTCACCGCGTGGTCATATCCGGTGCCACCCTCCGCGGCCGTGAGATAGATCCACCCGTTGCGGCGGAAGAGATGCGGCCCCTCGGTCAGCCCGTGCGGCGAGCCGTCGAAGATCCGCCGGATCGGTCCGACAAGGCGCTCCGCCTGCGCGTCGTACTCCTGCAGGAGGATGCCGTCGAAGGCCGGGTGCTTCGGAGCGGCGTCGCCGCCTGCCGGAAGATGTCGCCACTGCAGGTTCGCCAGCCACTTGCGCCCGTCCTCGTCGTGAAAGAGCGAGGGATCGAAGCCCGAGGAGTTGAGATAGACCGGGTCCGACCAGGTGTCCTCGATCCGCGCGGCGGTCACGACGTAATTGTGGGCGTCCTTGAAGGCGCCGTCGAGCCGCTTCACGTCGGTGTAGACCAGCCAGAACCGCCCGTCCGCATGGCTGAGGCAAGGCGCCCAGACGCCGCACGAATCGGGGTTGCCGCGCATGTCGAGCTGCGCCGCGCGTTCCAGCGGCCGCCGCACCAGCGTCCAGTTCACCAGATCGCGCGAATGGTGGATCTGCACGCCGGGGTACCATTCGAAGGTCGAGGTGGCGATGTAGTAGTCCGCACCCACCCGGCAGATCGAAGGGTCGGGGTTGAAGCCCGGAAGGACGGGGTTGCGGATCATCGCTCTTGCTCCTTGGGGCATGGCGCGCGCCGCTTGTCAGCGAACGGGGCCTTGGCTAGGGTCCGGCGCATCGGAGGTGCGCATGCTTCGCTTGATCGCCCAGACAGTCGTCGAACTCGTCGCCAACGCCATCGGCCTGCTTGTCGCCAAGTGGCTGCTGCCGGGGTTCGTCATCAGCCCGTCGGGTTTCGTCTGGGTCATTGTGATCTTCACGGTGGCGCGCTTCATCTTCGCGCCGATGATCTTTAAGCTGTCGATAAAATACGCCCGCGCCATCACCGGCGGCATCGCTCTGGTGACGACCTTCGTGGGCCTGCTCGTCACCACATGGCTGACCGACGGGCTGGCGATCTCGGGCCTGTCGACATGGGTCATCGCCACGCTCATCGTCTGGCTCTTCGGCGTGATCGCCATGCTCGTCCTTCCGCTCTTCGTCTTCAAGAAGGCGCTCGCGCGGAAGACGGGGACGGGAAGCTCGGTCCCGCCCCTGCGCTAGCCGCTCGGCCCGGTCACGCACCTTCGGACGACTTCGCCCAGAGGTTGATGTTCTCCTCGTCGGCGTGCAGGTCGATCTCGGCGAGCTCCTCGTCGGTGAACTCGAGATTCCCCACTGCGCCGACGCAATCGACAACCTGTTCCGGTCGCGACGCGCCGATCAGCGCCGTGGTGATCCCGCCGTCGCGCAGCACCCAGGCGATCGCCATCTGCGCCAGCGTCTGGCCGCGGCGTGAGGCGATGTCGTTCAGCGCCCGGATCTTCTCGATCGCGCGCGCATTGAGGAACTCGCGGCGCAGCGACTTGCCCTGTGCGGCGCGGCTGTCGTCGGGCACGCCGCCGAGGTACTTGGCCGTCAGCATCCCCTGGGCCAGCGGCGTGAAGGCGATCGACCCGATCCCGAGCGCCTTCAGCGTCTCCTTCAGTCTGTCGCGCTCGACCCAGCGGTTGATCATGTTGTAGCTCGGCTGGTGGATCAGGCAGGGGGTCCCGAGCCCCTTGAGGATCGCCGCAGCCTGCCGGGTCCGCTCGGAGTTGTAGGACGAGATCCCCACGTAGAGCGCCCTCCCCGAGCGCACGATGTGGTCGAGCGCGCCCATGGTCTCCTCCAGCGGCGTGTCGGGATCGAACCGATGGCTGTAGAAGATGTCCACGTAGTCGAGCCCCATGCGTCTGAGGCTCGCGTCGCAGGAGGCGACGAGATACTTGCGGCTGCCCCACTCGCCGTAGGGCCCCGCCTGCATCCGGTAGCCCGCCTTCGAGGAGATGATCATCTCGTCGCGGTAGGGCGCGAAGTCGGTCCGCAGTATCTCGCCGAACGCTGTCTCGGCGGACCCCGGCGGCGGGCCGTAGTTGTTGGCGAGGTCGTAATGCGTGATCCCGTGATCGAAAGCCGTCCGGCAGATCGCGCGCTTGGTCCGGTGCGGCGTGTCCTCGCCGAAGTTGTGCCAGAGACCCAGCGAGATCGCCGGCAGCATCAGCCCGCTGGCCCCGCAGCGGCGGTAGGGCATGGCGGCGTAGCGGCTTTCTTCGGCGACGTAGTTCATGGTCTCTTCCCCTCTTCCGCGGCCAAGAGCGCCTGCGCCTCCTCCGGGCCGAGCGGCGCCGGCCGCGTGCAGGTGGTGCGCATCTCCACGAACGCGCCGGTCTCGCCGGAACGCAGCACCCCGGTCATCACGTCGACCGCGTGCAGCGCCCGGTCGAGCGAGCAGCGCGCGTCGCGGTCCTCAAGGATCGCCGCGACCATGTCGGCCAGCCCGCTGGAGCGATAGTTCGCCAGCATGCCGCCGCCCTTGCTTTCCCAGTTGGGCCGGGCGAAGGCGTGCGCCCACGTCGATTCCGCCGAGATCCTCCCGTCGCGGCCCGCGCGCTCGACCACGCCGCCGAAGAAGTTCGGGTCCGGCACGAAGAGCGCCCCCTCGGTCCCATAGAGCTCCATCGGCCCGTGACGGTGCGCCCAGACGTCCCAGCTCGTCGAGAGCGTCACCGTCGCGCCGCTCGCGAACTCCAGCAGCGCGTGGATGTTGGTGGGCGTGTCGACGCCGATCTCCTCCCCCTGCCGCGGCCCCTCCGTCGAGATGGTGCGCTTCGGCGTTGCCGCCGAGGCAAGCGCCGCCACCCGCCGCACCGGTCCGATCAGGTTGATCAGGTTGGCGACGTAGTAGGGGCCGATGTCGAGCATCGGACCGCCGCCGGGCTGGAAGAAGAAGTCCGGGTTGGGATGCCAGTGCTCCATGCCGTGGCTCATAACGTGGGCGGTCCCTGCGGACACCGTCCCGATGGCGCCCTCGTCGACGAGCCGCCGCGCCAGTTGGTGCGCGCCGCCGAGAAACGTGTCCGGCGCGCTGCCTACGCGCAGGCCCTTTGCCTCGGCGAGATCCCGCAGCGCCATGCCGTCCTCGATCGACAGCGCCAGCGGCTTCTCCGAATAGGCGTGCTTGCCCGCCTCAAGGATCGCGCGGGTCACCGGCACATGCGCGTCCGGCACGGTCAGGTTGATGACCACGTCGATCCCCGGATCGCCGAGCAGGTCCTCGACCGACAGCGCCGCAACGCCGAACTCCTCCGCCCGCACCTTCGCCGCGGCCATGTCCAGGTCGGCGATCGCGCGCATCTCAAGACCACGAAAAAGCGGACCGAGCTTCAGATACGTGGTCGAGATATTGCCGCAGCCGATGACGCCGACGCCGAGTTTCGCGTCCATCTCATTCACCGTCGATGAGCGCGCGCGCCGCGACGTAGGAGGCCTGCGCGAAGCGCGCGTCGTTGCTCGGGTTGTCGTGTTCAAGGATCCAGTGGCTGCACCGCGTTTTCTTCAGCGCCGGCACCAGCGCGCGCCAGTCCACCACGCCCGCGCCGAAGTCCGCCCAGCCGTCCTCGCCGGTCGCTTGACCCGCCGGCGCGATGTCCTTGAGATGCACTGCGATCAGCCGGTCGCCGAAGTCGCCCACCGTCGCCACCGGGTCCACTCCGGCGCGCGCCACCCAGGCGAGGTCGGCCTCCCAGAGAAGGTCCGGCGCGCCCGCGAAGATCGCCGCCTGCGGGATCGCCCCGTCGTCGAGCGCGATGAACTCGAAATCGTGGTTGTGCCAGCCGAAGCCTAAGCCCGCGTCGCGGAACGGTTTGCCGGCCTCGGCGAGACGCCGCCCGAAGGCCTCGTAGCCCGCGCCGCTGTCGGGCCGCGCGTCGGCCGCCACATGCGGGCAGAGGACCGTCTCGACGCCAAGCGCGCGGGCGATCTCGATCACGCCAGTTGGGTCGCCCTCGAGCATGTCGAGCCCGAAGTGCCCGGTCGGCATCCGGAGCCCGCTCGCGCCCAGATGCGCCTTCAACTCCTCGACCATTGCTGCGTCCGCATAGAGGGCGCCGTAGCCCTCCACCGCGGCGTAGCCGATGCCGGAAAGCATCCCGAGCGTGTCGGCGAGCGGCGGGAACTTGCGCGAGCTGTAGAGCTGGTAGGCGATGTCGGTCATGGCGTTTCCCCTCGGGTTTGTTTTTTTTGGCGGTGTAGGTGAATGCGCGGCGCTGGTCGAGACCGCGCCGGCCGGCCCAAGGCCGGGCTGGCCGGTCATCAGAGCCGCTGTTCGGTCTTGGTGTCGAAGAGCGAGGCGCGTCCGATATTGAAGCGCGCCCGCACCGGCTGCCTGGGGCGCAGGCCGTGATCGGTGGCCGCGCGCGCGGACACCTGCTGGCCCGCCACGGTGATCCACACGAGGCTGTCCGAGCCCATCGGTTCATCGATGTCGACGACCGCCGGCGCGCCGTCGTCGCCGTCGATCTCGAGCTCGACATGCTCGGGCCGCACCCCGAGGATCACCTCGCGGCCGGGATCGTCGGGCGCCACGCCGTCATAGCCGGAAAGATCGATCGCGAGATCGCCCGCCTCGACGATCATGCCGCCTGGGCCGCGCGCGAGGCGGCCCTGGATCATGCTCATCGCCGGCGAGCCGATGAAGCCCGCGACGTAGAGGTTGCGCGGCTGGTTGTAGATCTCGTGCGGGTCGTCGAGCTGCTGGATCATGCCGCCCTTCATGATCGCGATCCGGTCGGCGAGGGTCATCGCCTCGATCTGGTCGTGGGTGACGTAGATCATCGTGTTGCCGAGGCTGCTGGTGCAGCCGCTTGATCTCGACCCGCAGATTCGACGCGCAGCTTGGCGTCGAGGTTCGAGAGCGGCTCGTCGAACAGGAACACGTCCACGTCGCGCACCAGCGCCCGGCCGATCGCGACCCGCTGGCGCTGCCCGCCCGACAGCGCGCCGGGCTTGCGGTCGAGAAGCGGCTCGATCTGCAGGATGTCGGCGGCGCGCGCGACGCGCTTCTCGATCTCGTCCTTGCGGCATGCCGCGCGTTCTTCAGGCCGAAGCTCAGGTTCTCCTCGACGTCATCTGCGGGTAGAGCGCGTAGGACTGGAACACCATGCCGATGCCGCGCTCGCTTGGGTTCCGCCCAGGTCACGTTCTTGCCCTTGATGAAGATCTGCCCGTCGGTGATCTCCAGAAGCCCGGCGATGCAGTTCAGCAGCGTCGACTTGCCGCAGCCGGACGGCCCGAGCAGCACCAGGAACTCGCCCTCGGCGATGTCGAGGTTCGAGCTTGTCGCAGCACCTTGACCGCGCCGAAGGCGAGCGTCGAGTTCCCGGACGTCGATGCATCGGTCATGCCTCAGCCTTTCACGGCGCCCGCGGCGATGCCGCGCACGAAAAGCTTGCCGGAGACGAAATAGATGATCAGCGGCACCAGCCCGGTCAGGATCGTCGCCGCCATGTTGACGTTGTATTCCTTCACGCCCTGCACCGAGTTGACGATGTTGTTGAGCTGCACCGTCATCGGGTAGACGTCGGGCTTGGTGTAGACGACGCCGAACAGGAAGTCGTTCCAGATGCCCGTGACCTGCAGGATGATCGCCACCACGAAGATCGGCAGCGCACATCGGCAGCATGATCTGGAAGTAGATGCCCCAGAACCCGGCCCCGTCGACGCGCGCGGCCTTGAACAGCTCCTCCGGCAGGGAGGTGAAGTAGTTGCGGAACAGCAGCGTCAGGATCGGCATGCCGAAGATCGTGTGCACCAGGACCAGCCCCCAGAGCGTGCCGTAGAGCCCCATCTCGCGCAGCATGATCACGATCGGATAGAGCATCACCTGATAGGGGATGAAGGCGCCGAAGATCAGGATGGTGAAGAACATTCCGCGCCCTTGAACCCCAGTTGGCCAGCGCGTAGCCGTTCACCGAGGCGATGAGATCGACAGGATCACCGAGGGCACGGTGATCTGCACCGAGTTCCAGAACCCGCGGCTCAGGCCGTCGCAGTTGAGCCCGGTGCAGGCCTCGGACCAGGCCTTGACCCAGGGCTCGAAGGTGATCTCCACGGGCGGGGCGAAGATATTGCCGAGCCGGATCTCCGGCATGCCCTTCAGCGAGGTCACGACCATCACGTAGAGCGGCAGCAGGTAGTAGACCGCGACCACGATCAGCGTGCCGTAGAGGAAGATGTTGCGGCGCGAGAAGCGCGCGCGGCTTCGGCCTCGGGCCCGGCGCGGCCCGGCGTCGGCGAGATCGCGGCAGCTCGCGATATCAGCCACGCTTCTTGCCTCCGAATTCGAGATAGGCCCAGGGAATGACGACGATCGCAACGGTCAGCAGCATCATCGTCGAGGCGGCGAAGCCCTGGCCGAGGTTCTGCGCCTGGAACATGTAGTCGTAGACGTACTTCGCCGGCACCTCGGAGGCGATGCCCGGCCCGCCGCCGGTCTGCGCCACGACCAGATCGTAGAGCTTCACGATGCCGGTGGCGATGATCACCAGCGTGGTGATGAAGACCGGGCGCATCATCGGGATGACGATCAGAAGATAGGTCTTCCATGCCGGGATGCCGTCGACGCGGGCGGCCTTCCAGATGTCCTCGTCGATGCCGCGCAGGCCTGCCAGCATCAGGCACATGACAAGGCCCGTGCCCTGCCAGAGCCCGGCGATCAGCATGCCGTAGATGACGATGTCCGGATCGTAGAGCGGATCGAAGGTGAAGCTTTCCCAACCCGAGGCCGCGCACGACGCTCTGGACCCCGAATTCGGGGTTCAGGATCCATTGCCAGACCAGCCCGGTCACGATGAAGCTGCAGCGCGAAAGGATAGAGGATGATCGTCCGGAACGTGTTCTCGAACCGGATCTTCTGGTCGAGCAGCGCGGCGAGAAGAAACCCGATCACCAGGCTGAAGATCAGCGATCAGAGCCCGTAGATCGCCAGGTTCTCGATCGAGATGCAGCCAGCGGTTGGAGGACCAGAGGCGCTCGTACTGGTCGAGACCGACGAATCGCAGCCGCGGCAGCAGCTCGAATTGGTGAACGAATAGAGCACCGTCCAGGCGGTGCCGCCGACGAAGACGACCAGCGCGGTCAGGACCATCGGGATCGCCGCGATCTTGGCGTTGATGTTGCGCAGTGGTCCGCGTGGGCGCCGCTTCAGCTGTCCATTGGAAGCCGGCCTCGTCGAAGACTGGGGGCTGGGCGAGCGTCGGCCCCGCGGGCCGACGCTCACGGTCGAGTCACTCGGGCGTTAGCGATGATCTGCGCAAAGCGAGCCTGGGCGTCCTCGGGCGTCATGCTCGGATCGTTGAAGAACTCGACCATCACGTCGTTCGATCTGGGTCGGTGGTATCGGCGATCGAGGAGCTTGTCGACCGAGGGGATCAGGTTGCCCGCGGCGAGAATGTCGAGGCCCTTCTGCATGCAGTCGTTGGCGGCGGCCAGGTCGATGTCGCCGCGCACCGGCAGCGAGCCCTTCTTGAGGTTGAAGGCCACCTGCGTTTCCGGCGACATCAGCACCGACGCCAGCTACGCCCTGGGCTGCGGTGACCGTCCGGGTCGTCGACGACCGGGAAATAGAACGCGTCGCCGCCGGTGGCGATGATCTCGTTCACGCCGAGCCCGGGCAGGCAGGTGTAGTCCTCGCCCGCCACCTGTCCGGCGACCGCGAACTCGCCCTGCGCCCAGTCGCCCATGATCTGGCCGCCGGCCTCGCCGGTGATGACCATGTTGGTGGCCTGGTTCCAGTCCTGCACGTTCGAGTTCGCCGCCATCTTGCGGGCATCATCCGCCGCCTGAAAGACCCGGGCGATCTCCGGGCCCGCCGCGACTTCGGCGTTCTTTTCGCCATAGACCTGATTGCAGATCTCCGGCCCGGCGAGCGCGACCATCAGCACGTCGAAGGCGCCCGCGGTGCTGCCAGGGCTGCTGGCCCATTGCGAGCGGGATCTTGCCCGCGGCCTCGAGCGCCGGGGCGGCGGCGACGAATTCGTCCCAGTTGGTCGGGACCGGAACGCCGGCCTCTTCGAAGGCGCCGTTGGAGAGCCACAGCCACTGCCAGGAGTGGATGTTGACCGGGACGCAGTAGATCCGGCCGTCAAGCGTGCAGGCGTCCAGCAGCGACGGCGGATTGACGACATCGGCCCAGCCCTCGGCCTCGGCGATGTCGGTCAGATCGCGCATCAGCCCCGCCTCGATCAGCTCCTCGGCCTGGCGGCCGTGGTTGAACTGGGTCGCCCCCATCGGGTCGCCGCCGGTGATCCGGCTGATCATGATCGGCCGGGCGGTGCCGCCGGAGCCGGCGATGGCGCCGTCGACCCACTTGTTGCCGGTGGCGTCGAACGCCTTGGCGAATTCGGCGACGGCGGCCGCTTCGCCGCCCGGAGGTCCACCAGTGGGTGACCTCAAGGTCCGTGGCGAAGGCGGGCAGGGCGGCCGACGCGGCGAGCGCGGCCAGGCAAGAGCAGAGACGCATTGGGGTCCTCCCGGGACTATATCGTTGTAGGGAAATGCTAGGGGAGGCTCCGCCGGCGCGCAACGGTTTTCTGGGCCACCGCCCCCGGATTTGCGCCATGATGCACGCCCGTCTGGAGCTTCTACGCCGGATCTAGAAGGTGTTTCATCGAAACAGAAGCCAACCGGAAGCCGCTTGACCACTATCCCCGACTCCACACCACACCACGCAACGCCGTCGCCTTGCTCCCGGTTGCAGAGCGCCTGCGGCGCCTGTATCGTTTCAGAAAATCGGAGCACCACCGCATGACCGACCCCGCGCCGCCCGTCGATGAGCCCGAACCGAAGGGCGTCGCGGACGGCTCGCGGCCGACCCTCAAGACAATCGCCTTCATGACTGGCCTCGGGGTGACCACCGTGTCGCGGGCGCTGCACGACGCGCCCGACATCGGGCAGGCGACCAAGGAGCGCGTGCGCCTCGTCGCGCGCAAGATCGGCTATCGTCCGAACCGGGCCGGCGTGCGCCTGCGCACCGGCAAGACCAACGTCATCAGCCTGATCCTGCCGGTCGAGACCGAGGCGATGGGCCTGACCTCGCACCTAGTGGAGGGGGTCTCGCGGCATCTCGCCGACACGCCCTATCATCTCATCGTCACCCCCTACGACACCGGCGAGGACCCGATGCGGCCGGTGCGCTACATCGTGGAGACCGGCTCGGCGGACGGGGTGATCCTGTCGCGCACCGAGCCCTTCGATCCGCGGGTGAGCTACCTAGTCGAGCGCGGGCTTCCCTTCGTCACCCACGGGCGTACCGAATTCGGCCGCGCGCACGCCTACCACGACTTCGACAACGCCGCCTACGCCGAGATCGCCGTTGCCCGTCTTGCGGCGCGCGGACGCGAGCGGCTCGCGCTGCTGGGTCCGCCGGCGCACCTAACCTACGCCGGGCACATGTCGCGGGGCTTCCAGCGCGGCGTCGAGGCGCGCGATCTCGTCGATGTGCCGATCCGGGCCGTCACCACCGACAGCGCCAGCGCCGAGATCGAGGCCGAGATCGCCCGGCTGATGCGCGCGCGCCGCCGCCCCGACGGCCTGATCTGCGGAAGCGCCGCCGCCGCCATCGCAGCGATCCTCGGGGCCGAGGCCGCCGACCGCGCCATTGGCGTGGATTTCGATGTGGTGGTCAAGGAATCCTTCGACCTCATGGCGCGGTTCCGCGCGCCGGTGATGGTGGTCCGCGAGGACTTCCGCGCCGCTGGTGAGGGTCTCGCCCGGGCCGTCCTGCGCGCCATCGCGGGTGACCCGCCCGGGACGCTTCAGACCCTCGAGGTTCCCGCCCCATGATCGCCGCCCGCGGCCGTCGCCTCCGCTCGCGCCCGGAAATACGCCAGCACATGCAGCCGGATCGCTGAGGCGAGCCCGACCTTTGCGCCGCGCTCGGCGTCGATCTCCGCGGCTAGCGCGTTGATCGGCCGACCCTGCGCCGCCGCGATCTCGCGAAACGCCAGCCAGAACGCCGGCTCAAGGCTCACGGACGTGCGATGGCCGCGCAGCGTCAGTGAGTGCTTCTGCGGCCGGGCCGCGCCGATCAATCGCCGCCGCCGCTGCCGCGGCGGTGCCCCTCGAGCGCCCGGGCCTGGCGCTCCGCCTCCGCGGTCCGCGCCGCCTTGGTGGCTGCGTCCTCGACGGCCGCGGCGCCCTTTAGCGCCGCGGCCTTGCGCCGGACGTCGCGCGCTGCCTGCTTGCGGGCCCGGCGTAGGTTGATCGTCCCGCTCAAAGGTTGATGCCCTCGAAGGTGTCGCAGGCCTGCGGATCGCCGGTCTTGTAGCCGCGGTAGAACCACTGCTGGCGCTGCTCGGCAGAGCCGTGGGTGAAACTGTCGGGCACCACCCGGCCCGGTCCCGCCCGCTGCAGCGTGTCGTCGCCGATGCGCGCCGCGGTGTCGAGGGCCTCCTCGATGTCGCCCGGTTCGAGCGTGTTGAGCCGCTCCTGCGAATGCCGCGCCCAGAGCCCGGCGTAACAGTCGGCCTGCAGCTCGATGCGCACCGACAACTCGTTGGACACCCGCTGGCTCGATCGGCTGCGGAGAGCGTTCACCCGCTCGAGCAGCCCGAGCTGGTTCTGCACGTGGTGGCCGATCTCGTGGGCGATCACGTAGGCTGCCGCGAAGTCGCCGCTCGCGCCCAATTGCTGGCTCATCACCCCGAAGAAGTCGGTGTCGAGGAACACGTTCTGGTCGACCGGGCAGTAGAACGGACCCATCGCCGCGCTCGCGCCGCCGCAGGCTGAAACGGTCTGGCCGCGGAAAAGCACCAGCTTGGGATCCTGGTATTCCAGCCCCGACTGCTCGAAGATGTCGCGCCAGATCACTTCGGTGTCGGCGAGCACCACGCCCACGAACTCCTCGGTCTGGTCGTCGATCTCGTTCGGACCGGCCGGAGCGGCGACTTCCACGTTGCCGCGCCCGCCCATCAGCGGCGAGATGTCCACGCCGAACAGCATGCCCACGACCAGCACGATGATGATCCCCAGCAGGCCTATGCCGCCCGCGCGCGCTGCGCCGCCGCCAGAGCGGCGGTCGACGATGTTGTCGCTGGTCCTGCGCCCTTTCCACTTCATGCCGTTACTCTCCTATTCCTTCGGTCCGAGCATGTCGCCGGGTTGCACGACCCTATCAAACGTCTCAGCATCCACAAAGCCGAGGTTTATCGCCTCTTGCTTGAGTGTCGTGCCGTTCTTGTGGGCCGTCTTGGCCACCTTGGTGGCGTTGTCGTAGCCGATCTCGGGCGCGAGCGCGGTGACCAGCATCAGGCTCTCCCACATCAGCTTCGATATACGATCCTCGTCGGCCTCGATTCCGACCACGCAGTTGTCTGTGAACGAGGCGGCCGCGTCGCCGATCAGCTGCTGGGACTGCAGCACGTTGTAGGCGATCATCGGCTTGAAGACGTTGAGCTCGAAATGCCCCTGGGAGCCGGCGAAGCCGACGCCCGCGTCATTGCCCATCACCTGGGCGCAGGCCATGGTCAGCGCCTCCGCCTGGGTCGGGTTCACCTTGCCTGGCATGATCGACGAGCCCGGCTCGTTCTCCGGCAGGATCAGCTCGCCCAGCCCGCAGCGCGGCCCCGAGCCCAGCAGCCGGATGTCGTTGGCAATCTTGAAGAGCGAGACGGCGACGGTCTTCAGGGCGCCCGACATTTCCACCATGGCGTCGTGTGCCGCCAACGCTTCGAACTTGTTGGGCGCGGTCACGAAGGGAAGGCCGGTGATCGCCGCGATCCGCGCCGCAACCTTCTCTGCAAAGCCCGTCTTGGTGTTCAGCCCGGTCCCGACCGCCGTGCCGCCCTGGGCGAGGGGGTAGATGTTGTGCAGCGCATGGGTCACCCGCTTGATGCCCTGCTCGACCTGGAAGGCGTAGCCGCCAAACTCCTGGCCGAGCGTCAGCGGCGTCGCGTCTTGGGTGTGGGTGCGGCCGATCTTGATGATGTCCTTGAAGGCCTCCGACTTCTCGGCCAGCGCCCCGTGCAGCTTGCGCAGCCCCGGCAGCGTCACGTCGTGCGCGACCATCGCCACGGCGATGTGCATTGCGGTCGGGAAGGTGTCGTTCGACGACTGGCTCATGTTGACGTGGTCGTTGGGATGCACCGGCTTCTTCGAGCCGATCTCGCCGCCCAGCATCTCGATCGCCCGATTCGAGATCACCTCGTTGGCGTTCATGTTCGACTGGGTGCCCGAGCCGGTCTGCCAAACGACTAGCGGGAAATGATCGTCCCACTGGCCCGCGATGACCTCCGCCGCCGCCGCGGCGACCTTCTCGCCGATGGCGCGGTCGAGCGAGCCCAGCTCCATGTTGGTCTCCGCCGCCGCCTGCTTGATGACTCCGAGCGCGCGCACGATCGCCACGGGCTGCCGCTCCCAGCCGATCGGGAAGTTCTGGATCGATCGCTGCGTCTGCGCTCCCCAGTAGCGGTCGGATTCAACTTCGAGCGGGCCGAAGCTGTCGGTCTCGGTGCGCGTCGCGGTCATGGATCCCTCATCTCCTCGCAAAACCGCGAAACCTATATCGTCCGCAGGGCCCGGAGGCCAACGCCCAAATGCGCCGGCGTGACGTGGAACCCGGCATTGACACCCAGGGGCGCATGGCGCGACATGCGCCCGGGACGTCGCTGGCGCGCGCGGACCGCGGAGGGAATCATGGACCGACCGACGCTCAATCCCGAGTTCCTGCGCAGCCTGATCCTTCAGCTGCGCGCCTACATGGCCGAGGCGGGATCGATGATCCCCGACCCCGAGGCCGATCCCTGGAACGAAGCTGCCGACATCGAGGATCCAGACGACTCTGTGGACGACGACGTGCGTGCCGAACTCGCCACCCGCATCGAGGATCTCGAGCCCGACCAGCAATCCCAGCTCGTCGCGCTGATGTGGATCGGCCGCGGCGACATGGAGCCCGAGGAATGGGCCGACGCGCTGGTGCTAGCTGACGAGCGGCGCAAGGGCCCGACCTCGACCTATCTGCTGTCCCATCCCCAGGTCGCCGACGACATCGAGGACGGCCTCGACAAGCTGCTCGACGGCACCGACCTGATGGACACTGGCGAGTACTGAGCCCCTTCGGTCGGCCGTCTCAGCCGAACGCCAGGATCAGCGCGAACGGCGCGCACAACGCCAATGTCGCCAAGGCGATCCCGACCGCCAGCCAGAACCGCCGGCGCCGCTTCAGGGGGTCAGTGCTTGCGGAACTGGTCGAGGCTGACCACCTCCGCCTCGCGCTCGCCGCCATCCTTCGCGTCATCGGACTCAGACCGCGCGCCATCGATCCCGGCGGCCTTCATGAACGCCTCCACCTCGCCGTCCTCGTCGTCGTCCGACTTGCCGTCGAAGCGCAGGCCGAACTCCACCGAGGGATCCGCGAAGGTCTTAACCGCCTTGAAGGGCACCACGATCGGCTGCGGCACGTTGCCGAAGTTGAGCGTAACCGAGAACCGGTCCGACATCACCGCGAGATCCTCGAACCAGTCCTGCAGCACGATGGTCATCTCGTTGGGATAGAGTTCCTTGAGCGACGCCGCCATATCGACCCCCGGATGGCGGGTGTCGAAGACGATGTAGAAGTGGTGATCGCCCGGCAGGCCGTTCGCCGCCACGTCGCTCAGAACGTCCGCCATAAGCCGACGAAACGCCGTGAGGGTCAGTTGGCCGTAATCGATCGATTTCGCCACGCCGTTCCCCCGCCCGGAAGAGGTTGAGTTGCGACGAAGCATACCCAATTCGGCGCGTCGCGAAAGGGGGCGCGCGAGGCGGTGGGCATGTCGAGAGGGATTGGGTGCAGGCTTCTGTTGCCAGGCGCCTGCGAGCCCCGCCAACGCCGGCTAAGGCGCTGGACTTAAGTAGTTGGTCTTGCGCACTGCTTACGCAGCGAGCGCGACCGGAGCACGGTTGTCATTCGCAACTATTGCTCTTGTGCCGATAACGGTGGCGACCTGCCGAGTGAAAGCTAACATCTTTAGACGTCCGTCGATCCTGTTTCGGCCCCGTCGTCCCCGAATGAGGGCGTTTTGGTGGAGCCGCCGGGTACCGCCCCCGGGTCCGATCCGCTTATTACATGCGCGTTTATCACCATAGCCCCTTGCGGAGCGATTTTAATATAGGGCCTCGTTGCCTGAAACGGAAGGGGTTGCGATGGATCCGCTGCATGTGACGCGACTGACCCGGACCGGTCCGGGCGACGCCGCAGACGCAGGCCCCGAAAAGGTGCGCGCGGGCTCCGGCGCAGCCATGGTCTGGAACGCCTTCTCCGACGCCTCCGGCCGCTTCCACGCCGGGCACTGGCGCGGCGAGACCGGCGCGCTCTCGGTCGCCTACGCCGAGGACGAACTCTGCGTCATCCTCGAGGGCCGCGTGCGCCTGTCCGACGCCCGGGGCGCCGTCGAGTTCGGCCCCGGCGACGCCTTCGTCATCGTCGCGGGCTTCGCCGGCGTCTGGGAGAACCTCGAGCCGGTCCTGAAGATCTACGCGATCCTCGATCCCGCTCCGGGCTGAGCCTTCTTCGCCGAACGCGCTGTTTCCGACAGCACTTTGGACGGAGTGACAAGGCGTGAGCCACGCGGACTGCGTCGGCCGGCGGGAACTCCAGTCTTTTCGACTGGATCTGCTGCGCAGACGACAAAGGAGGATCATTTAGGGATTTGCGACGTTTGTGATACACTTCGTCAAACTGGATCAGGGAGGCGCCGCATGCATTCCCAGATACTGGCAGCTGTCTTCTGGGGTTCCGATCTGTGTTGCATCCGCCTCGGCGGCCGACCGTTCGTCTGATACCCGTGACGTGGTCAAGAGCCACATGAGCGCCGTCGGACCGCTCGGTGTGGACGCCTACGTGGCTGGCTACGCCGAAGATGCCAAAGTCGTGACAACTTCGATGGTCTATTCTGGACACGAAGAGATCCGCGAGTTCGCCGAGGCATGGTTCACGGAATTTGCGCGGCCGGACGTCGCCGTCGAGATGCAATCCGTGACATTCACAGGCGACACCGCGATTGTCATCTTCTCGGCTGAAACCCCGGAAAAGGTCTACGACCTCGGGGTGGAAACCTTCTTTGTGGCTGACGGCAAGATCGTCACCCAGACCTATGTCGTGGACGCCCGCTAAAAGAAGTGAGGGTCGTAGAAGTGGATTGGGAGCCCCGCTGGCCATCCTTTCTCCCGAACCAACTATGGACCGAGCATGTTCGGCAGGGTCATCGAGATCGCCGGAACATAGGTCACCAGCATCAGAGCCACGAGAATGGCGAGATAAAACGGCCAGATCGTCTTGACCGCGTCCTCGATCTTCACCCCGCCGATGGCGCAGCCGACGAAGAGACAGGCGCCCACCGGCGGCGTGCAGAGCCCGAGCCCGAGGTTCATCATCATGATGATCCCGAACTGGAGCGGGTCCATGTCGAGGCCCATCACGACTGGCAGGAAGATCGGCGTGCAGATCAGGATCAGCGCCGCCATGTCCATGATCATCCCCAGGATGAGCAGGAGGACATTGAGCGACAGCAGGATGACGATCGGGTTCTCCGATACCGAATAGAGCGCCATGGCGAGATGATCGGGCACCCTGTAGATCGCGAGCAGATAGGCGAACGCGCTGGCGCAGCCGACCAGGATCATAACCATCGACGTGGTGCGCACCGCCCGCACGACGGCCGTCCAGAACCCCTCCCAGGTGAGCTCCCGGTAGACCAGCGCCGTGACCACGATGGCGTAGATCGCGCCGAACGCGCCCGATTCCGTCACCGTCATGACGCCCGACAGGACGCCGCCCACGATGATCACCGCCGTGAACAGGCCGGGCAGGGCGACCGCGAAGCTGATCGCGAGCGAGGTCCAGCCGGGGAAGACCTCCGCCTGATAGCCGCGCTTGACCGCCACCAGATAGGCCGCGACGGCGAGGCAGAGACACATCAGGATCCCCGGCACGACTCCCGCCAGAAACAGCTTGGAGACCGAGATGCCTCCGCCCGCCGCGACCGCGAACAGGATCATGTTGTGGCTCGGAGGGATGACCACGCCGGCGATGGATGAGGTGACGGTCACGTTGACCGCATAGTCGGGGTCGTAGCCCTTCTCCTTCATCACCGGCATCAGGATCGAGCCGAGTGCGGAGGTGTCGGCCACCGCCGAGCCCGAGATCCCGCCGAAGAGCATCGAGGCCGCAACGTTGACCACACCGAGCCCGCCCCGCATCGCGCCTACCGCCGCCGCCGCCAGCCGCACCAGCCGCGTGGCTATGCCGCCATGGAGCATCAGCTCGCCCGCGAAGATGAAGAACGGGATCGCGAGGAGCGAGAAGACCGAGATGCCCGACATGATCCGCTGGAAAGCCACGAACAGCGGCAGGCCCTCGTATAGGAACCCCGCCACGGTCGCGATCCCGAGCGCGAACGCCACCGGCACGCCGGCGATCAGGCCGAAGAAGAACAGCCCGAACAGGATGAAGAGACCCATGGCTCAGAGCGCTCCGTCGGCGGGCGTGGCCTTCGGCGCGTCCACGCCGACGCCGCGCAGGCGGTCGATGATCCGCGCGAGGCAGAACACCACTATCAGGCCCCCGCAGACGCAGAAGGCGAGAAACCGCCAGCTCTCGGAGATCCCGAGCATCGGAACGGCCCGCGACCAGTTCGGTCCCAGAAGCCCGAGCCCCTGCCACAACATCACCGCGCCGAAGGCCAGCATCAGGACGTCAGCGACGTATTCGAGCGTGATCCGGATCGGGTCGGGAAACAGGTCCCGGATGAATTCGATGCGCAGATGCGTGTGCTCGCGCACGCCCACGGCGGCGCTGATGAACACGATCCACGAGACGATCATCAAAGCCGCCTGTTCGACCCATGTCGGGGTGTCGTTCATGACGTAGCGGCCCCAGACCAGCCAGCCGAAGATCACGATCAGCGTGACGAGCAGGACGCTGGACACGGCGGTTCCGAGCCGCGCGATCGCGTCGAGCGCGCGGTCGATCGGGCCGGCCGCGCCGCCGTTCGACCGTCTCTGGGGTTCGATGTCCATGTTCCGGGGGTCCCGTCGAAAACGGGCCGGGCGCACATCCGCGCCCGGCCCGAGGCGCTCACTCGGTGGCGCGGATCTTGTCGATGATCACCGCGAGGTCCGGGTTGGCTTCGATGAAACCGACATAAACCGGCTCCATAGCCTCCTGGAAGGCAGCCTTGGACTCGACCTCGTTGATCTGCACGCCGGCCGCCTCGACCTTTGCGCGGCTGGCCTCGGACCGCTCGGCCCAGAGCTCGCGCTGGAGAACAGCGGAATCCACCGCCGCCTGGCGGACGACCTCCTGGTCCTCGGGCGTCAGCGCCTCCCAGGCCGCGGTCGACACGCAGACGCATTCCGGGATGATCAGATGCTCGGAAAGCGAGTAGAACCCTGCTTCCTCGAAATGGCTGGTCGATTCGAACGACGGCCAGTTGTTCTCCGCGCCGTCGATCACGCCGGTCTTGAGCGACTGGAGCACTTCCGCGAAGGCCATCGGCGTCGCGTTGCCGCCAAGCGAGGCGATCATGTCAACGTAGAGATCGTTGTTCATCACGCGGATCTTCATGCCCTCGAGATCGGCGGGTGTGACGATCGGCTTCTTGGTGTTGTAGAAGCTGCGCGCGCCGCTGTCGTACCAGGCGAGCGCCACTAGGCCCTTGGCCTGCATGGCGTCCGAGAAGATCTGGCCGACCTCGCCGTCGAGCGCCTTGTGCATCTGGTCCTCGCCCGTGAACAGGAACGGCAGCGAGAGCACGTTGGTCTCGGGGATGATCGGCCCCATCGGACCCATGTTGAAGTTGGCGAAGTCGAGCGCGCCTGCGCGGGTCTGCTCGATGGCGTCGGGCTGCGAGCCGAGCACGCCGTTGTTGAAGATCGTCGCCGTCACGCGGCCTTCGGTCTTCTCGGTCACGTCGGCTGCGAACTGCTCGAGCGCCACCGTGTTGGGATAGCCCTCCGGATGAATGTTCCAGCCGCGCCAGTCCGCGGCGAAGGCGGCCGAGGTCGCGAGCAGCGCAACGCCACAGGCCGCGCCGATCAGGCGGTCAATTCTCATGGTTCGTCCTCCCAGAATGCGGTCCGGGGCGTCTCCCCGGTTCCGATGCCGCGCCATGCTACATTTGTCAGACATCTCGTCAACAAGTTCTGGCGGGGCCATCCGCGCGCGACGCCGCACGGGGGTGGGTAGTCCCCGGGCCGCATCTTGCTTCCCCTCAGGGTTCAGGAAAACGGCGACCCCGATCGGGGCCGCGACGCAGGCGATCGCCCCGCGCGCATCATCTCTGCAGGATGCCGGTCGGGCCAGAACGCCCAGACCAGCGCCAGCGCGATGGCGCCGACGAGCCGGCGCGCGTCCGCCGCGCCACCCAGCCGAGATAGGCGCCGACGCGCGCGCCGCCAGCCAACCCATGCGCGTCCCTTCCGCCGCTCGGACGCGCCGTCAGCGCAGCGCCCGCACCGCGCCGGTCCCGCTCAGTTGCGCCTCGGTCAGCTCGCGCACCAGCTTGCGCCGCATCGCCCGCTCGAAGTCGGCGTAATCCGCTGCGGTCTCCACGAAGGCGCCGGGCCCGTGGATCACGAAGGTGCGGAAGTACCGCGCCAGCGTCGCCGCACTCTCGCCGATCACTAGCCCGTTCACCGTCACGCCCCCGAAATCGAAGACCTCGTAGGCGGTGGGCGGCGGGTAGCCGTGGTTGTTGGCGCCGTCGCCGGAGATGTCGAGCGTGCGCCGCGCGCAGGCCGGGCCGCGGGCGAGTTGCGTGGCGCCGAAGCCGAGCGCCGCCCCGAGCGCGGTCGGATACTCCGCAAAGGACCGCTCGAGATATCGCACCCGCGCCGCCGCCGCCGCCAGGTCCTCTGGCCCGCGCACCTCGGTCCAGTCCAGCCGGACGACCTGCTGGCGCGCACCCGACCACTCGAAGACCTGCAGCGCCACGAAGCGGCCTGGGGCCGCGAAGAACGCCGCCGCCACCTCGGGGGCCTCGAGCGCGGCCGCCAACCCGCCGGTCAAGAGCCGATACTCGCCCGCATCCACCGACGACGACACGTCGAGGCCGAGCGACAGCGCGATCCGGCAATCCTGCGCCGCCGCCGCCGGGGCGAGCAGGCCCGCCGCCAGCGCCGCCGCAACCCAGCGCCGCCGCAGCGCCCTCACCGGACCGCTCCCGCCGGCGCGCCCCCGCTCACCTGCGGCCCGCCCCCACCCCGCCTCGCCCTCACCAGTGCCCGGTGTTCTCCATGCTCGCCCAGGGCTCCGCCGGCGCCAGCGCATCGCCCATCTGCAGAAGCTCGATCGAGACGTTGTCGGGCGAGCGCACGAAGGCCATGTGCCCATCCCGCGGCGGCCGGTTGATGGTCACGCCGCTGTCCTGCAGGTGCGCGCACATGTCGTAGATGTTCTCGACCGAATAGGCGAGGTGGCCGAAATGCCGGCTGTCGGACGGCAGCCCCTCGTCGCCGTCCCAGTTGTAGGTCAGCTCCACGGGACACTCCGGCTGGTCCGGCGGCGCGAGGAAGACCAGCGTGAAGCGGGCCTTGTCGTTCTCGATGCGCCGGGTCTCCTCGAGCCCGAGCAGCTTCCAGAACCGCAGCGACTCGTCGAGATCCTTCACGCGGACCATGGTGTGCAGATATTTCACCTTCATATTGCGTCCTCCCCGAAGTAACATGCAACATATGGTTGAACCGAATCCCGGAGACCCGGGTTCGTCCCCAGTGATAACACCGCAGAGGCGCCACAGGTAACGCATGTCGCTCACCCCGCAACAGCTCGCCGAGATCGAGGCCGCCCGCGCCGAGACCCGTCCCACCCTGCGCGCCACCGCCCCGGGCATCGAGGCGCATCTGCATCGCCCGATCGAGGTGCTCGACCACGGGATGATCCGCGTCGTCGATTACATGGGCGACGACGCCGCCATCGTGCAGGCCGCCCGCGTCAGCTACGGCGCCGGCACGAAGGCCGCCCGCGACGACAGCGGCCTGATCCGCTACCTGATGCGGCACTGGCACTCGACGCCCTTCGAGATGTGCGAGATCAAGCTGCACGTGAAGCTGCCGGTGTTCGTGGCGCGGCAGTGGATCCGCCACCGCACCGCCAACGTCAACGAGTACTCCGCCCGGTACTCGATCCTCGACCGCGAGTTCTACATCCCCGCCCCGGAGGCGCTCGCCGCCCAGTCCAGCGTCAACAACCAGGGCAGGGGGGAGACGCTCGCCGGCGACGAGGCCGCGCGCGTGCTCGAGATCCTGAAGGCGGACAGCACCCGCGCCTACGACCATTACGAGGCGATGCTGTCGACCGAGGGCCAGGCCGGCCTCGCCCGCGAGCTCGCCCGCATGAACCTGCCCGCCAACGTCTACACGCAGTGGTACTGGAAGGTGGACCTGCACAACCTCTTCCACTTCCTGCGCCTGCGCGCCGACGCCCACGCCCAGTACGAGATCCGCGTCTACGCCGAGGCGCTCTGCGCGGTGGTGCGCGACTGGGTGCCGGCGGCGTATTCGGCCTTCGAGGACTACCGGCTCGGGGCGGTGACCTTCTCGGCGAAGGGCGTCGACTGCCTGCGGCGGATGCTGGCGGGAGAGGCGGTGACGCAGGAGACCAGCGGCATGAGCAAGGGGGAGTGGCGGGAGTTTGAGGGGAAAATTTTGTCGGATATGGCCCGCACATAGAAAGAACAACATAATTGAGCCGCTGGTATGAGATTCAGGCACTTCAAGAGGGATGTTTTAGATGATCTGAACACATACTTTTCTCGCATTGAAAAGAAGTTTGGGAGCGACTTAGGCCGATTAGGCATCATATTTCCACAGTTCATCTCATTTTCTGAAACTGAGCACCATTACTCTTATGAGTTGTTTGGGGTTTCTCGACGCCCCACACAACTTATCTCAAGTGAAAGGTCCATTGAGAACACGGACCAACTTTTCGACCCACTCTATTCACCACAGAGGACTTCTGGAGGGCTCGTGCTTCGGGGGTCAGGCAATCTTCGTTTCCAAGGCTTTGCCTTCTCGCGTGGGCAGCGCGAGAAAGCGCTTGAGAAACGTTTTCCAATCATTGCAGCATTTGCTCATCGACAGCATTGAGATCGCGACACGCTAGTTGAAACTGATGAAAATACGCACCAGACCTCTCTCGAAAACTGCCTAATGATTGCAGAGAGTGAAAAAATTGTGCGATGTAGATATATTCAGTTTATGCAGCTTTTTAGTAAACAGAAGCTGAAACAATTCGGTGGAGTCGATTGGCAAACTCAACTATCTCAATTAGAGCTTTTAACTGACATGAGTCAGGGGATAATTTCGTTGTCACCAAGTTATATTGAGAGATTTGCGGCTGCTCAGTTACAATTTTTAGCTTTGTCTTCAGGGGTGCGAGAAAAGACCATTGGATATTTTATTCGTGAAAACGAGTATCTTTTGAAGAATGCTCTTGGATGCAAAAGCGTCCGTAGTGAAGTCTCACTACGTTGGATTGAGCATGATGGCAACATTGATGAGGTCGCCATTCGTCCTGACATACTAATTGAAAGAGAAGATGGAAGATTTGACATTGGTGATTTAAAGCTGGCGTTACTGGACAGGCGAAGTCTTACACGGGGAGGGAGCTCTCGGAGACGGTTTGTTGACTCCATCCAGGAGGGCATTGCGCAGCTTGCAAATTACGAAGACTACTTTAAGTACAAGAGGAATCAATCGCACGCATTGGAAGAGTTTGGTATATGCGTAGATGAGCCCAATCTTTACTTGATAGTTGGGAGCTGGAAAATTCATTCGAAGCCGAAATAAGGCAGGCCCTTCGTTCGTACGGCAACAGGAAATTGTCAATCATTAATTATGATGACTTGGCGCTATCTGTCTGGGCGAACGTTGGAAGCAAAAGCGGTGGATAGACAAGCATGTGAATTCGATAGTTGAATAGGCAACAGCTGGATTCACACTTCAAGTGCGACACCGAGGTTGGCTGCGAATGCCTCGATGGGCGTGCGGTATCCGAGGCACTTCCGAGGCGTCGCGTTGAGGTTCCAGATGACGTCGTCGATGTCGGCATCGGTGTATTCCTCGAGGCTGGTCTTTCTGGGGAGGTCGCGGCGGAGCCGGCCGTTCGCGTTCTCGATCGAGCCATGCTGCCAGGGGCTGTGCGGATCGCAGAAGTAGGCGTCCAGGCCGATGGCGTTGGTGACGGTCTCGTGCCGCGCGAACTCGCCGCCGTTGTCATGGGTGATCGTGCGGCACGCCCTGGCCGGCAGCCCGCCCAGCTCCGCGGCGATGGCCTCGGCGGTGCGGTCGGCGTCTTTGCTGAGAAGACGACGGGCAAGGGTCAGCCGGGAGCGCCGCTCCTGCAGCGTCAGGAGGATGTCACGCTGGCGGCGGAAGTGCATCAGGTCGCCTTCCCAGTGGCCGAACTGGCTGCGAAGATGGGCCTTTGTCGGTCGCTGGTGGATCGGGATGCGGTTGGGGATGGCGGGCTCGCGCCGGCCGTTGCGTCGCCGTCGACCCCGCTTCGGCCTGCGCTGCGCCAGCAGCCTCGGCAGGCCCGCGCCCCGACCCGCCGGGCTGTAGGCATGGCGATATATCGACTCCGCACTGACCCTGCTCTTCGCTCCCTCCAGCTCCATCCGCCCCGCGATCTGCTCCGGGGACCATCCCATGGCAAGGCGGTCCTCGACGTGGGCGCGCAGGCGGGTGGAGCGCTCGATCTTCGAGCCGCGCAGCTTGCGCGCCCAGGCGCGGCGGCCCGCGCTGTCCGGCCGATAGCCGTCGGCGCAACGGTTGCGCTCGAGTTCGCGCTGGATCGTGCTCCGGTGACGATCCATCCGCCTCGCAATCTCGCTGACGCTCAGGTCCATCTCGATCATGCCGCGCAGGCGGCATCTCTCCTCAAGGCTGAGGTGGCTATATCTCTTTCCCATGGCGGCTCCGGACATAGCCGGTGTCGCACTTGGTTTGTGAGTCTACGACATCCATCACAAGAGAGAATGATTGAGGGGCCAAGGCCACCTATCGCACCCCCTGGCCCGGGCGACCAGCCCGGGTCGCGCCCGACCCTCCCCACGGGAGGGCGCTCCGGCGCTGTCGCCCGCCGCACGACCGTCGTCCGGGGCTTCACCATGCAACCGCTGACCACAAGCGCCGCGCCCGCGCCCACCCAGGGTCGGGCGCGTCCCTCCGCGCGCCGCTTCACAGAGCGAATGCCGGGCTGACCGCGATCCGCCGGAGGGAATGACGCGCGACCTGGTCTGAGACCGGACGCCGGCATGGGCGGGGCCCACGGTGCTTCGATCAGCCTTTGCGATCGCGCCGGCGCCCGCGGCGTCGAGGGGCGCTCGACGATGGACAACACGGAACTGATCCCGGCGCTGCGCGGCCGCCGAGTCCTCCGTTCACGTTGCATTTGCGAAGTTCTTCTTTGAAAACAGCCAGTTGAATTCTGTCCTAGCGGGGACAGGTTTCCGGGGCCCCGAATCGACCGTCCGGCCCGCCCACCCTGCGACGCTTTTCCGCGTTGCGCGGGGCCCCTCCGCCCCCATCTCCGCAGCATCAACAACGGAAGGACGCCATGCCCCGCCTGACCCTGATCGAACGCATCGTCTTCGCCATCCCCGTGCTCGGCTGGATGCTCAAGGACGTCGTCTACGGCGATCGCGACAACATCTACTACTTCATCGGCGCGCTGCTCTCGCTCTGGGGGATCGCCATCCTCCAGTTCGGTCTGCTCGGTCTCTTCCTGCCGGCGCTGGCGCTCGTCCCGGTCATCTTTCTCACGCTCGTCATCCTGACCCGCGGGTGATCCCGGCGGGCCGGATCCCGGCGGCGCTGGACAGCGGCCCGGATTAGACGTTCTGATGTCGCCCATGTCCCGCGCCGCCCGCGCCTTCCTGGTCTTCCTCGCGCTCGCAGGCTGCGCCGCGCAGCCTGCGCCGCAGATCCCGCCCGGTCCCGCGCCCGCGCCGGCACCCGCGGCGTCGGCGGCCGGCGGCGCCCTCGATCGCGGCGAAGCCGTCGCCCGCTCCGAGTTTCGCGCCGTCGCGCCTCGCATCGAGCGCGCCGCGCAGGATTTCTGCCGCGAACAGCGCCCCGCCGCCCCGCCGCGCGACTGCGATTTCCGGATCGAACTGCTCTCCGGCCCGAACCTGCCGCCCAACGCGTTCCAGACCATGCGAGACGGCCGTCCGCTCGTCGGCATCACCACGCCGCTGATCCGCCAGGCCGGCGGTCCCGACGAGGTCGCCTTCGTGCTCGCCCACGAGGCCGGCCACCACATCGCCGACCACCTGCCCCGTCAGGCCCAGAGCCAGGCGATCGGCGCGCTCGTTCTCGGCGGCCTCGTCGCCGCGGGCGGGCAGGGGGCGAGCGAGGCCCAGATCCGCCAGGCGATGGACATCGGGGCGTTTCTCGGCGGCCGCGCCTACAGCCAGGGTTACGAACTCGAGGCCGACCGGCTCGCCGCCTTCATCGCCGCCCGCGCCGGCTATGACCCCGAGCGCGGCGCGCTCCTCTTCACCCGCCCCGCGCTGCAGGGCGGCGGCGGCCTTCTCGCCAGCCACCCACCGTCACCGCAGCGCCTCGCCGCCGCACGCGCCGCAGCCGCGGAAGTCCGCCGCCAGCAG
>CAWIIL010000007.1:0-355000 GCA_963836255.1 uncultured Alphaproteobacteria bacterium | reverse complement strand
GCGGGGCGCGCGCCTCCAGCGATCACGCTGGCGGGGCCATCCGGGGATGGCCCTTCCTGTCTGATCGCGAGATGAGACAATTGACATCGTCAAGAGAGCAAAAACACGAGACGCAGGTCTTCGTGGATTGTCTTCGGGATCTTCCCGGAGAGAGCAGCAGGTTCCGCGAGGAACGGCTTTGCTCCGCGCCCTGACCAGGGCGTGGCGCGAGGGCTGCCGGTTCGCCCGTCAGTGCGACGGCGCGGCCGATGCATGGGGTTCTGCAGTCTTTCCAAGTCAAGACACTGACCGTGAGGTCGGTCCGGGTCCGTTCGCGGGTCCGTTCCGGCCTCTGACGGCGCCCCTCTGCCGAGAACCGGGGGGCGCTGGTCGAATGACGTCCGACCGGAAGGCCAAGCGAGACGGGTTGCGGCGCGAGCCGCGCGCAAAAGGGCCTGTCTTCTTCCGGATCGGATCAAGCGCGAGAAGGGCGTTTGGTGGATGCCTTGGCGGCAAGAGGCGATGAAGGACGTGGCACTCTGCGATAAGCCCGGGGGAGGCGAGAGCACCCTTTGATCCCGGGATGTCCGAATGGGGAAACCCACCTGACAGTTTTTGGTTATTGCTTCGCAATCGACACTCCGCGCCGGCCCTTGGCCGGTGACCACCATGGTGGTCGGAGCGAGACGGCGGCGCGTTTATCCAGGAACTGAAACAGGTACTTTTTACCTGAATACATAGGGTTAAAAGAGCGAACCCGGGGAACTGAAACATCTCAGTACCCGGAGGAAAGGAAATCAACCGATACTCCCTTAGTAGCGGCGAGCGAACGGGGACCAGCCGAGCGATGAGCGTGAGCGGAACCAGTTGGAAAGCTGGGCGATATGGGTGACAGCCCCGTATGCGAAGCGCGAGTTGACGTATCAAGTAGGGCGGGACACGTGAAATCCTGTTCGAAGATCGGGGGACCACCCTCGAAGGCTAAGTACTCCTTGCCGACCGATAGTGAACCAGTACCGTGAGGGAAAGGTGAAAAGCACCCCGACAAGGGGAGTGAAACAGTCCCTGAAACCGGACGCCTACAAACAGTCGGAGCCTGCGGGGTCTCTTCGGAGACCGTGACGGGTGACGGCGTACCTTTTGTATAATGGGTCAACGACTTGGTCTTGCGAGCAAGCTTAAGCCGATAGGTGTAGGCGCAGCGAAAGCGAGTCTTAATAGGGCGCCCCCTTTAATTAGGGATTCAGTTCGCAGGATCAGACCCGAAACCGAGTGATCTAGGCATGTCCAGGATGAAGGTGCGGTAACACGCACTGGAGGTCCGAACCCACACCTGTTGAAAAAGGTCGGGATGAGGTGTGCCTAGGGGTGAAAGGCCAATCAAACTCGGAGATAGCTGGTTCTCCGCGAAATCTATTTAGGTAGAGCGTCAGACGAATACCGCCGGGGGTAGAGCACTGGATGGGTAATGGGGACCCACAGTCTTACTGATCCTAACCAAACTCCGAATACCGGCGAGTACTATCTGGCAGACAGACGGCGGGTGCTAACGTCCGTCGTCGAGAGGGAAACAACCCTGACCTGCAGCTAAGGCCCCTAATTCGTGGCTAAGTGGGAAAGCATGTGGGACGGCCAAAACAACCAGGATGTTGGCTTAGAAGCAGCCATCATTTAAAGAAAGCGTAACAGCTCACTGGTCTAGACAAGCTGTCCTGCGGCGAAGATGTACCGGGGCTCAAGCCACGAGCCGAAGCTCAGGATGTGCGCCCTTCGGGGTGTACGTGGTAGCGGAGCGTTCTGTGAACCAGCGTTCTGCTTGTTCATGAACCCAGGCGATGGGAAGCGTCGTGTCTGACCGACAGCGCCGCTATGCGCGGTCCGGTGGAGTGATCCCCGGCCTCAAGTAGCGAAGCGGTAGGCCAGGCGAAACAGCTTCTGATCGCCGAGATCGGGTTTATGCGCAGGCATGGACGCTTGCTGTGAAGGCGGGCCGTGAGGCGCCGCTGGAGCGATCAGAAGTGAGAATGTTGACATGAGTAGCGATAAGGAGTGTGAGAGACACTCCCGCCGAAAGTCCAAGGGTTCCTGCTTAAAGCTAATCTGAGCAGGGTGAGCCGGCCCCTAAGCCGAGGCCGAAAGGCGTAGGCGATGGGAACCAGTTTAATATTACTGGGCCAGGAGGATGTGACGGATCGCGTGTGTTGTCGTCCCTTATCGGATTGGGACGGCTTCGAAGCGGTTCCAGGAAATAGCCCTCCATCAGACCGTACCCCAAACCGACACAGGTGGACTGGTAGAGCATACCAAGGCGCTTGAGAGAACTGCGTTGAAGGAACTCGGCAAAATGCCTCCGTAACTTCGGGAGAAGGAGGCCCCGTCGGCGGGCAACCGTTGGCGGGGGGCACAGACCAGGGGGTGGCGACTGTTTACTAAAAACACAGGTCTCTGCGAAGTCGCAAGACGACGTATAGGGACTGACGCCTGCCCGGTGCCGGAAGGTTAAAAGGAGAGGTGCAAGCCTTGAATTGAAGCCCCGGTAAACGGCGGCCGTAACTATAACGGTCCTAAGGTAGCGAAATTCCTTGTCGGGTAAGTTCCGACCTGCACGAATGGCGTAACGACTTCCCCGCTGTCTCCAACGCAGACTCAGCGAAATTGAATTCCCCGTGAAGATGCGGGGTACCCGCGGTCAGACGGAAAGACCCCGTGCACCTTTACTACAGCTTCACACTGGCGTCAGGCCGGTCATGTGCAGGATAGGCGGTAGGCTTTGAAACGGGGACGCCAGTTCCCGCGGAGCCGCCCTTGAGATACCGCCCCTGGCTTGTTTGACGTCTAACCGCGGTCCGTCATCCGGATCCGGGACCCTGTGTGGCGGGTAGTTTGACTGGGGCGGTCGCCTCCCAAACAGTAACGGAGGCGCGCGATGGTGGGCTCAGACCGGTCGGAAATCGGTCGTCGAGTGCAATGGCATAAGCCCGCCTGACTGCGAGACTGACAAGTCGAGCAGAGACGAAAGTCGGTCATAGTGATCCGGTGGTCCCGCGTGGAAGGGCCATCGCTCAACGGATAAAAGGTACGCCGGGGATAACAGGCTGATACTGCCCAAGAGTCCATATCGACGGCAGTGTTTGGCACCTCGATGTCGGCTCATCACATCCTGGGGCTGGAGAAGGTCCCAAGGGTACGGCTGTTCGCCGTTTAAAGTGGTACGTGAGCTGGGTTTAGAACGTCGTGAGACAGTTCGGTCCCTATCTGCCGTGGGTGTCGGAGACTTGAGAGGAGTTGCCCCTAGTACGAGAGGACCGGGGTGAACGCACCACTGGTGGACCTGTTGTGGCGCCAGCCGCAGCGCAGGGTAGCTATGTGCGGACAGGATAACCGCTGAAGGCATCTAAGCGGGAAGCCCCCCTCAAAACCAGGTCTCCCTTGAGGGCCGTGGAAGACCACCACGTCGATAGGCCGGAGGTGCAAGCGCGGCGACGCGTTCAGCTGACCGGTACTAATCGCCCGACAGGCTTGATCCGATCCGGTGGAAGGCAGGCCGCGCCTCGCGCGGCGCCGACCCCGACGGACGTCACCCGACCAGGCGTCAGCAATGACAAGGAAAGCCGCTCCCCGAAGACGGGGCGCGCGCGGTCTCGTGTGACGCGCAGGATCCTGTCCAGGGAACCCGCGCGTTCTGCAGGTTTGGCGGCCATAGCGCGAGCGAAACACCCGATCCCATCCCGAACTCGGCCGTTAAGCGCCGCTGCGCCGATGGTACTGCGTCCCAAGACGCGGGAGAGTAGGTCACCGCCAAACCTGCAGAACGCGCGGCCCAAGCCAAGGATCCCGTCATGCTCTCTAGACGATCGAGGCGCCCCGCAGCCGCGGACCCAAGAAACGCGCCTCAACCCATCACCGCGGGGTGGAGCAGCCCGGTAGCTCGTCAGGCTCATAACCTGAAGGTCGTAGGTTCAAATCCTACCCCCGCAACCAACGCCATTTGCGAAAGCCCGTCTCTGGAAACAGTGGCGGGCTTTTTGCTTTGTGCAGCGAGGCTCAGGATGCCGGCCAGATCACCGCGCAGACGGATCTCGTAGCCGTCCGGGCTCGGATGCAGTTCGATCGCCTCGATCAGTCCGCGCAGGATCTCCGCCGCTTTGGCCCGGGCCTCCGGCGTCGCCAGCGAGGCGGCGAGGTCCTCGACCTTCCTGCGGTAGACCTCCGCCATCGCCGGATGCAGGACCGGCGCGGCGGCCGCGCGGTCGGCCTGCAGAGCCTCGAGTTCGGCGCGTCGCGCCTCGAGAGCCTCGATCTTCTCGGTGACGGCCCGGGCGGGGGCGCCGTCGATGATGGCCTGGACCAGCCGGTCGAGGTCGCGGCCGATCTTCGCCAGTTCCCGATCGCGCTGCGCCGCCTCGGATGCGGCAGCACCCCGCAGCCGGTTGATCTCGGCGGTGTACTCCTCGCAGAAGATCGCGAAGAGCGCGCTGGATTTACACTTCAAGTGCGACACCGAGGTTGGCTGCGAATGCCTCGATTGGCGTGCGGTATCCGAGGCACTTCCGAGGCGTCGCGTTGAGGTTCCAGATGACGTCGTCGATGTCGGCATCGGTGTATTCCTCGAGGCTGGTCTTTCTGGGGAGGTCGCGGCGGAGCCGGCCGTTCGCGTTCTCGATCGAGCCATGCTGCCAGGGGCTGTGCGGATCGCAGAAGTAGGCGTCCAGGCCGATGGCGTTGGTGACGGTCTCGTGCCGCGCGAACTCGCCGCCGTTGTCATGGGTGATCGTGCGGCACGCCCTGGCCGGCAGCCCGCCCAGCTCCGCGGCGATGGCCTCGGCGGTGCGGTCGGCGTCTTTGCTGAGAAGACGACGGGCAAGGGTCAGCCGGGAGCGCCGCTCCTGCAGCGTCAGGAGGATGTCACGCTGGCGGCGGAAGTGCATCAGGTCGCCTTCCCAGTGGCCGAACTGGCTGCGAAGATGGGCCTTTGTCGGTCGCTGGTGGATCGGGATGCGGTTGGGGATGGCGGGCTCGCGCCGGCCGTTGCGTCGCCGTCGACCCCGCTTCGGCCTGCGCTGCGCCAGCAGCCTCGGCAGGCCCGCGCCCCGACCCGCCGGGCTGTAGGCATGGCGATATATCGACTCCGCATTGACCCTGCTCTTCGCTCCCTCCAGCTCCATCCGCCCCGCGATCTGCTCCGGGGACCATCCCATGGCAAGGCGGTCCTCGACGTGGGCGCGCAGGCGGGTGGAGCGCTCGATCTTCGAGCCGCGCAGCTTGCGCGCCCAGGCGCGGCGGCCCGCGCTGTCCGGCCGATAGCCGTCGGCGCAACGGTTGCGCTCGAGTTCGCGCTGGATCGTGCTCCGGTGACGATCCATCCGCCTCGCAATCTCGCTGACGCTCAGGTCCATCTCGATCATGCCGCGCAGGCGGCATCTCTCCTCAAGGCTGAGGTGGCTATATCTCTTTCCCATGGCGGCTCCGGACATAGCCGGTGTCGCACTTGGTTTGTGAGTTTACGCACTCCCATTACAGAGCACTCTCTGACCGCTCATGAGGCTCTCGCCTCGCATGATCGATGCGCGACATTCCCTGCGAGTTTCCTCTCCCCCGACATGCCGCATACCCAGCCGACCTCACCGCCAGCACGGCGTGGGGATGCGCCCTTGGTGTGCTGCGCCATCTGGGGCCGGTTGCGCTTTATGCAGACGCGCCGCGCCCTTCCATAGACCGGGCTCTTGTACGGGATAGGTCTCCACCGCCCCAGTCTCTTTTTGTGCGCGCTTTTCTCTCCAGTAGATTCGGGGCGGTTCAGCCATATCCGATACTCCTGTTTCGCTGAGGTCACGAGATGAAAGCCGATCTGCTCGTATCGCCCTTCGGCAATCCTGCTATGTCTTCAGCTCTGACCTTTGAAATACTCCTTGAAGTCGATCTTCAGCCACCCGGTGTGGGTCGGAATACGCAGCCACCACATGCGTTCAGCCGAATGCGTGATGACCTGGTACATGTTCACGTCGCCGCCTTCCCCGCCGTCGCCGGCTGTCGGGTCCTTGGCCGGTGGTTCGAATACGGTCCAGCCCGTGCCGGTCAGGGTGCCATCGTCGTTGAACATCGGCCGGGTCATGATTTCCATCAACACCGTTTCGTCGATCTTGTCGGCCCCGTTCAGCTCGAGCGCCTTGAGCCACGCTTTCGTTCGGGTGGATGAATACCAGGCGGTCTTGCCTTGCAGTACGGGGATGCCCCAACTCGGATCCTCGAACTGGTTCGCGCGCAGTGAGTACTCCCCGCCCTCATTGGTGACATTCGCGGTATAGGTCTCCGGCGACATCTCGAAATGGACGCCCCGATCCGGCTGGGACACGCCCATCAGGCCCGGATAGTTCGAATGCACGGAGTTGAAGACGACCTTGAATTCCTCGATCGTGCTGTACTGCCTGAGCATCCACCCCATGTAGCTTATCATGTCGAAACGGTTGGAATAGGTGACCGGTCCGATCGAGCCGACGCCGTTGTTGAACGACAGATAAAGACCTTCGCTGTTCATCATGTCGTCAAAAGCCGTGACTGTCCCGCCGATGCCAAAACCGGCCAAACCGAAATCCCCGCCAACCGGGTTCATCACCGCGATGACTCCGGTCGATGCGACCAGATCGCGGGCCCAGTCGGGGAAGTCGAGATTGCGCCCCATATAGGCGGTGCCGTCGATGGTCTTGCTGCCCCACGCCACGTAGGAGGAACATCCGGCCCGTCGGCCCAGTAGACAGAGAAAAAGCCAGTTGTCGAGGACCACCACTTCTTCGAGGCTGAGCCCGGAGGTCTCGGCCATACCCGCGTAGAGATCCTTGCGGAACTTCGGTGCTGACATGTAGAACGGGGCCCCGATGACCTCGTGAATGCTCTCGAAATCCAGCACGCCCGTGTCGATGAAGATCTTCTTCCAGCCGGCCAGCGCGGCGATCATCTTGTCCTTGGCGAGATGCCCGTACTGGCGCCCCATCTCCTTGTAGGTGCCGTTCAGCACGACCATGTCCACGCCACCGATCCGGTGGAGGCTTCCGCCGTTCCAGTCCTGAACGTGCGTGACCTCTGTCGTGATCGAATCCCTGTCCACGTCTTTCGCCGTGTTCGTATGTTTGGACATTTTATTTGCCTTTCTTGTTGTTGTTTTGCCGGACGGATAGCGCCCGTCAGTTCAGGTTGCTCACTCGAGTGCTGTCGTCACTGGGTGAAGAACCTGATCTTTTCCACCCGTCGCGGGTCAACGCGACGGCCCTATCCTTTTCAACTGATGAACGCGTAGGGCTCGGCAGGCTCGAACTGTGCGGTGACATCGCCGGCGAGATCCACCTGGCCCGACACGAGCAGCTTGGACGGCTTCGCGCCTTCGCTCAGATCGGCGCTCTTGAGAGCCCAACCCGAAAAGAGCTGTGCGGTTTCAGCGGGTTGTGATTCCATTTGGTTGTCAGACTGAACGGAGCCACGCATGCCTTGGACTGAAGCCGCCCGTCGAGAGTATCGACGTGAAACGCCACGCTATGCGAGCGACACGACCGATCGGGAATGGGGGCTGATCGAGCGGTTCATGCCTCCGCCGAACCGGCTGGGTCGTCCGCGCACAACCGATCTGCGGGAGGTGATGAACGCGATCCTCTACATCGCGACGACCGGCTGCCAATGGGCGCAACTGCCGAAGGACCTTCCGCCGTATTCCACGGTGCAGCGGTATTTCTACGACTGGCGCGACAGCGGCCTGTGGCGGACGATCCGCTTCGCGCTCGCGATGGAGACGCGGGAACTGGAGGGGCGCGAGGCCAGTCCGAGCGCGGGCGTGATCAACTCGCAATCCGTTAAAACCACTGAAAGTGGAGGGGTTTCCGGCTTCGACGCCGGCAAGAAAGTCAAGGGTCGCAAGCGCCACATCGTGGTCGACACCATCGGTCTGATGTTCGGTCTGGTGGTGCATGCCGCCGACATCCAGGATCGTGACGGCGCACCGGCCGTCCTGAAATCCATCCGTCATGCATGCCCTTGGCTGCGCCACATCTTCGCGGATGGCGGCTATGCCGGACCGAAACTGCGCGGTGCTCTGGACAGGATCGGCGACTGGACGCTGCAGATCGTCAAACGCTCGGACACCGTGAAAGGCTTCGAAGTCCTGCCCCGCAGATGGGTCGTCGAACGCACGTTCGCATGGCTCGGACGGTGCCGCAGGTTGGCCAAGGATTGGGAGAAATCCATCGCTTCCGCAGAGGCTTGGATCAACATCGCCCACATCAGGCTCACAACCCGCCGCCTCGCAAGGTATTGCTATGGCTGACGCACTTTCGAGTCGGGCTCTGAGATCGGCCCAGAATACGGAAGGATCCCAGATGTTGTCGAAGTAGTATTTCTTCGTGTCACTGTCTGAAATCATCCGATACATGGTCATGGCGAGATTGGGCTTGTCAGGATCACCGCCCATATCTGCACAAGCCACGCTAATGACCCGCATCTGGGCAAAGATCGCCGCGAGCGCCTCTCTGCGGTTGTCCCATTTGGGCATGGACTTGAGCGTGTAGCTGGCCCGGACGTAGCGGTCCGCGGGGGAGATCGTACCGGGCAACATGCGCTCTCCGCCAATCAGGTCCCAATACGCATTGATCGCGATTTGCTCATCATAGATCGGCGAATTGGTCATGACCGTGAATTCGGGACCATGATGGATCTGCAACTTGCCGTCGATGTACTCGAAAATGGCGGAGTCCCCGCTTGCGTCCGAGACGCTCCAATGGACAGAGATCGGCCGTCCGTTCCCGAAGTGACCGCCGACGATTGCAAAGGGATCGGACTCGAACGCCTCGACCGCCTCGGCAACCGTCTTGAAGTTATCGAGCACATACTGCAGCCAGGCGCCGATGGAGAGGGTCGGACGCCCGCCCTGATCTGCGTCACCGAAATCGGATTCGGCGAGGAAGTTCATGTTGCAGACCAGCCCCTCCTCGTTCATCCCGTCAGCCGCCACGTTGCCATACATGCAAAGCGATATGGAGCCGTATTTGGACGTCCAGCTGACCGGATTGTCACCGGCGGTCTTTTCCCGTTTCATGCCCCTGGGAAAGAGCCAGAGAATCCCTTCGACTTCCTTGTCATTCCAGTCGGCGTTGCGGCCGACCATGTAGGTGCCGTAGCCGGTTCCATAGAGTACTCTGGTGCACATAGTTGGTTCTCCTTTGGTGGTTGGTAAGGTTGTTGTCGCTAAGGTTGTTTTCAGGCGGGCCTGATCCAGGTCACGGGTGCCGATTTCTTGAACCTGGCAGAGACTTCTCCACCCAGGGCATCGGAACCAATGACATCAAGCGACTTGATATCATCGCCCTCGTCGAGACCGACTTTGTCCAGGTCTACCCAAAAGACTGCCGGTTTCACCGCCAACTCGAAATAGTATCGCTTTGCATCGTGGTCATCCACATTGCGCCACAGGGTCCCAACATCGTCAAAGACCGGGTCAGACACTTCAAGGGGGATACCAATTGCGCGCATCTGGGAGAAAACCGACGCGACCGCCATCTCACGGTCGTCGTATTTCTTTGATGTCTTAAGCAAGTAACTTGCGCGCACGAAACGATCCGCGGGACTGAGGGTTCCTGGTAAGAATTTGGCTCCGCCGATAAGCTTCCAGTAGGCGTTGATCGCCAACTGCTGGTCGAAGGGCGGTTGGTTGGTCATGACGTTGTATTCGGGGCCATGATGGATCGTGAGTTTGCCATCAATATATTCGAGAATAGCCGAATCCCCGGATGCGTCCGACAATGAAATGTGTCCCGTTGCCTCTTCTCCATTAGGCAAAATCGGAGCGGAAATCGCGAAATCGTCACCGCGTGTTGCATTCACCGCTTCCTCAACGGTGGCGAAATTGTCCAGATAGTATTGCACCCAGGCGCCGATGGAGATCAGCGGTTTTGCGCTTTTGTCAGGATCGCCGTAATCGGCGTCGGAAAGGTAGAGCATGTTGACGGCGAGGCCCATTTCGTTGAGCCCGTCAATATTGATTTGGTCATACAGTGCCGTGAAGACCGAACCGTATTTCGACGTCCATTTCAGCGACCGCTCGCCAACACCACCGTCCTGTTTCATGCCTCTTGGATAGACATAGAGAATGGGTTTTACGTTGGGATCGGCCCAGTCAACACCGCGCCCGGTGATGTAGGTTCCGGTTCCAGTTTCATAAAGAATTCTCGTGCACATGTTTGGTTCTCCTGTTCTCGTTGGGTGGGTTTGGTCGAATGCGTGGCTTCGGAACTGTGGAATTTCCCATACGGTTCTGCGCCCGGATCTGCCGGGCTCGGCCTCGTCTCAGTCAGGCCATGAAACGGTCGCTTGTGCCGCCATGCCATCCATCACCGACGCTTGAGCGCGCCGAACAGGGCGCCGGCTGCGGCCCCCTTTCCTGCGTCGCCCGCGATCCCCCCGATGACCGCACCCTTGGCCGCGCCGCCGACGATGTCGCCGCCGCGCGTATCTGGTGTAATGCGCTTCGCGTTTCCGAAGAGGGCACCGCCAGCCGCTCCCGCGGCGGCGCCTTTGCCCGCGTTCCCCGCAACGGCGCCTATGAGCGCCCCCGCCCGCGGCGCCTCTCAAGGCGTTCTCGCCCACGCTTTGCGCGATGGCCGCCGTCGTGAAGGCGGAAAGACACAGGGCCGGCAAGAAGAAACGGCCAAAGATCCTGCGGAAACTGCCTGGTTGATGAAACGTCATTTCATCAGCTCCCAGGAGCATTCGCCGAAAAGAACGAAGGCGACCGAATTGTCCGCGACGGTGCCCGTGAAGCGTCCGGTCGTCTTGACGATCTGTACCACCCATGGCCGATCCGCGTCCGCGCCATGGATCAGTTGCGATGCCTCGGTCTCGGCGAAGGATGCCATCGAAGAGGACCGTTCTTCCCCGCCGACCTGAACGCTGACGATTTCGGAAGCCTCGGTATCGATCCTTATCAGGACCGGAAGGTTCACCGCACCGGGAAGGCTGCGCTCGCATTCCTCGTAGGGCGTGCACGAGATGGCCTGCTCCGCCGCGCAGAGGGCCACGTCCGCCGAAGCCGCCGTCGCGAACATCGTGAGCCCGAGCGCCGTTGCCCAGAGAGCACCGGCGCGAGATGCATTTCGTCTGATCATGTCTTCTTCTCTTTTGATTGGTTGAGATCGGATTCGGGTCTCGTCTGCCTGCCCGGCCGTCCAAGCGCGGGCCTCTCAATTCAACGCGTTCTTGTGGATCACACCGTCCTTCATGATGACGACGAAGTTGCTCGCCGGGTCGGCGATCAGATCGAGGTTCTCAAGCGGGTTGCCGTCGACCAGGATCAGGTCGGCATAAGCGCCTTGCTGGATTCACACTTCAAGTGCGACACCGAGGTTGGCTGCGAATGCCTCGATGGGCGTGCGGTATCCGAGGCACTTCCGAGGCGTCGCGTTGAGGTTCCAGATGACGTCGTCGATGTCGGCATCGGTGTATTCCTCGAGGCTGGTCTTTCTGGGGAGGTCGCGGCGGAGCCGGCCGTTCGCGTTCTCGATCGAGCCATGCTGCCAGGGGCTGTGCGGATCGCAGAAGTAGGCGTCCAGGCCGATGGCGTTGGTGACGGTCTCGTGCCGCGCGAACTCGCCGCCGTTGTCATGGGTGATCGTGCGGCACGCCCTGGCCGGCAGCCCGCCCAGCTCCGCGGCGATGGCCTCGGCGGTGCGGTCGGCGTCTTTGCTGAGAAGACGACGGGCAAGGGTCAGCCGGGAGCGCCGCTCCTGCAGCGTCAGGAGGATGTCACGCTGGCGGCGGAAGTGCATCAGGTCGCCTTCCCAGTGGCCGAACTGGCTGCGAAGATGGGCCTTTGTCGGTCGCTGGTGGATCGGGATGCGGTTGGGGATGGCGGGCTCGCGCCGGCCGTTGCGTCGCCGTCGACCCCGCTTCGGCCTGCGCTGCGCCAGCAGCCTCGGCAGGCCCGCGCCCCGACCCGCCGGGCTGTAGGCATGGCGATATATCGACTCCGCACTGACCCTGCTCTTCGCTCCCTCCAGCTCCATCCGCCCCGCGATCTGCTCCGGGGACCATCCCATGGCAAGGCGGTCCTCGACGTGGGCGCGCAGGCGGGTGGAGCGCTCGATCTTCGAGCCGCGCAGCTTGCGCGCCCAGGCGCGGCGGCCCGCGCTGTCCGGCCGATAGCCGTCGGCGCAACGGTTGCGCTCGAGTTCGCGCTGGATCGTGCTCCGGTGACGATCCATCCGCCTCGCAATCTCGCTGACGCTCAGGTCCATCTCGATCATGCCGCGCAGGCGGCATCTCTCCTCAAGGCTGAGGTGGCTATATCTCTTTCCCATGGCGGCTCCGGACATAGCCGGTGTCGCACTTGGTTTGTGAGTTTACGCTTCGGCTACGACACCCAATGCGCCCTCCTGATACGGGCTGCGCGGGCCGCTCAGGGCGAGCAATTCCGCATTGTCATGCGTGGCCATCTTCAGGACCTGCGCCGGGGTGAAGTATCTCTGAAGCTTGGCGAGCTGCTTGCCGTTCCGCGTCGCCAGTTCCGCATCGAACAGCGTGTCCGTCCCGAAAGCGATCTTGACGCCGACATCGCGGGCGAGCGGATAAACGGTATCCGTGCCCTTGGTGACCGCGACGAACTTCGCCTGGCTGACGGGATTGGGAAAAGGAATGGCGTCCTCGTCGTTGAAGAGCGGCTGGATGCTGAGCCAGACGTCCTTTTCCTTCATCATCCGGAGTGTCTCCTCCGACAGCAGAAAGCCATGTTCGATCGACTTCACGCCCGCTTCGATCGCCATCTGCACGGCCGCGTCCGTGAACACGTGGACGGTCACGTAGGTGTTCCAGCTTGCCGCTGCATCGACGGCCGCCTTCATCTCCTCGGGGGTATACTCGGTGACATCGATCGGATCGTAGAGCGACGTGACACCCCCGCCGGCGGCGAGCTTGATCTGAGACGCGCCCATGCGAAGGTTTTCCCGAACAGAGCGAAGGACCTCGGCTTTGCCATCCGCGATGAAGGCGTATCCGTTGCGATGCAGATGGTCGCGCTGGGTGGTGGGCTCGGTCGGCACCGCGAGGTAGGGCCGGAAATCGCCATGCCCCGACGTCTGGGAAATGAACGCGCCGGACGGGAAGATCCGAGGCCCCACATAGGCGCCGCTGTCTATCGCACGCTTGAGAGGGAAGGAATTCCCCGCCACATCCCGGACCGTCGTGAAGCCCTGAAGGAGCAACTGCTCGGCGTTCTGGGCTGCGGCGAGCTGGATGTCCCCTTCCTGAGTGGTCAGGAAGGTTGCCAGCGGGAGAGAGGCCATCATCGTGTGGTAATGAGCGTCGATCAGGCCCGGCATCAGGGTATACCCCTCGCCGTCGATCACGCGCCCGCCGGCCACGGCGATGTCCTCGGACGAGATCTCGGTGATCAGGTTGCCGGTGACGACGACGTTCATGTCTTGCATCAGTTCAAGGTTCACCCCGTCGAACACGTCGACATTGGTGAACAGGATCGGGCCGTCCGGCGCGGCGTCCTGTGCCTGCGCGGCGACTCCGGAGATCGCCACCGCCGCAACCAGCGTCGATGCCGAGGCCCAGGTCCTCACGGCTGCGCTGGCGCTGTTCGGCGTCATTTCTCGAGCGCTGTTCATTGGATGCTTCCTTCTGTTGGTGAGGTGGTCCGACCACTCGGGGAAGTCGTCGCGGCCGCGAGGGGGTCGTGGCTGGCGGAGGCGGGGGTCGCGGGCGGCGCGGGGCCTTCGAGCACCACGGCCTTCGCATCCAGCCGCCACAGGCTTTGCATGCGCACGAAGCCGTCGAGCAGGTGAATGGTCTCGTCGCTTGCCTCGGTGTGGAGTGTCCCGGTCACGCTGACGGGCAGGTAGATCGAGTTGGTGCCCATCCCGGGGTCGAACCGGAGCCGGACCAATTCGTTGGGCGGCGGGGCGGGAATGTGGCTGCACATGCCGACCACCGGGACGATGTAGCCGAGGGCCTGCCCGTCCGCGCCGGTCCCGGCGGGGATCAGGTAACCCGACAGCGTAACCTCGGCTTTCTCAAGCGCGGGGTTCGTGGCGATGCGTGCCTGTGCGCGCTGCTGCGCGACGGTCCAGCGCTGCGACGAGTAGCGCTTCGATGTCATGGCCATCGGCTGCAAGCCGGTCTTGCGCGGCAACCCGCAGCGCGGCGAGGCGCTGGCGCGTGTCCGGGGCAAGATCTTCCTCCACAAGCCGTTCGTTGAGGCGCACGACGATCTTCAGATCCTCCAGCCGTTCCGGTCCCATGGCCAGATAGGGATCGTCGAACTGGCGGGCCGCAGGGTCGGCGAGGTCGGCGAACCGGACCTCGTCCGGCATGTCGCCACCCTGCGCGGCGCCCGCGCAGAGCAGCATGATGGCGAGGATCGCATGGATCCTCGCCTTTCCGGTCCCGAGATGCACGGCGCTCAATTCCCACCCTGCGGCGGGATGCCGGGCGCGATGTCGGGCATGCCGGTGGAGAACGCGAGGTTCCACGCCTCTTCGCTCACCGGCTCGAAGCGCGGGTTCGCCTCGGGCTCGAAGCGGATCGGCTGACCGGCGAAGACGCCGAGCACCTCGTCGTCCCGCACCCCGACCTGACCGTTGACCACAACCGCCTTGAACCCGGTCGACGGGATCAGTCCCTCGGCATAGGTGGAATTGTCGGTCACCGTCTCGGGGTCGAACACCACGATGTCGGCGACCATGCCTTCCTGCATGCGGCCGCGTTCCTGCATCGCCGTCAGACCGGTATCGCCCAGATGCTTGGCGGTGTTGTAGCTCAGGATCGACAAGAGCTGCATCAGCGGGATGTCGTTCTCACGCCCCAGGCGCAGCGCCTTGGCACGCGAGCCCGCGGTGCGCGGATGGGTGTTGCCGATCTGGTCGGCCGGTGTGTCCCACGCCCCGAAATACGGCGGGGCAAACATGGCGTCGCTGGCCATCGTCACGCCCTTCATCGTGAGCCACTTGGCGGCGTCCGTCTCGGGCATCTTGTAGACGACGATCTGGCGTGCCGGGTCGTTTTTCTGCACATCGGCGAAGGACGCCGCGGTGTAGAAGTCGCCGGTGACCGGATCCTGCAACGTGTCCTCGGTACTTGTGGCCCAGCTGGTCGACCCAGTTGTCCTCGCTCAGGAAGACCGCGCCCGCCGTGGTTCCGCCTGCGGCATAGGGATAGATTTCGCCCCAGACGTTGATGCCCTGCTCCTGAAGGCGCGCGATCAACTCCTGCGTCAGGCGCCAGCCCGGATTGTTGAAATGCAGGATCGAGACCGGCGCACCAAGCGCCGAGTGCATTCGCGATGACTTCCTGCGCGCCGATGTTCTCGTGGGTCGCGTCGTCGGGGGTGAAGCGCGTATGCGCGTCGAGGTGACGGCCGATAGCGGCGGCGACCTTCTGCACCTCGAACAGCTCGCGCGAGGTCACCCCGTCGCGCATGTAGCCCACCGTCGTGCCGATCCCGATGGCGCCCTCCTGCAAGCCCTGGTCGATGATCCGCAGGATCTCGTTGCCGCTGTCATAGTCCGCCTTGGTCAGGCTCCATCCGGTCGCCTTGCGGGCTCGAGGAGCGCAAGGGGACCGTCGAGAAGGATGTCACCGCTGGCCCCGTCGATGGCGATGGCCCGTGCGATCTCGTGGCTGGCCGCACAGCCGTAGTTGGCCAGCGAGACACCCTCGCGCGCGGCGTACCGCTCCGCGATGACCGTGCCGGCGCACCCCGACCTCGAGGTCCATGCTGCTGGTCAGCCCGTCGCGCAGCCCGAACCTGTAGCCGAGCGGCGCCTGCCAGTGAAAATGCGTGTCGATGAAGCCCGGGGCCACGACATGCCCAGTAGTCACATCCATCTCGTCTCGGCGCCGCTTCAGCGCGCTTCTTCGCTGATCTTCGACAATCCGCCCATCGGTGATGCCAACGTTGGCGATCTCGTCGTACAGCGTTTCCGGGTCCATGACCCGGCCGTTGCTGATCACGAGATCGTAGTCTTGCGCGATGGCCGCCGTTCCCATCAGCAAGGTGAGTGCTAGGGTTGCAGCACTTCTTCTCATGGTGTGTGTCATTAGGTTGCTCCTTTGATGAGCATTGCCATTTTTTTCAACGGGTTGGTTCCTGACTTCATATTGTCAGTTTTTTTACGATCAGCCTGTCGGGTACGCTGCTGTTCCTAGTGGATCGCACCAGCGCGAATGCCGAAGACCATTAGGCGCTCAATTCCCACCCTGCGGCGGAATGCCGGGAGCGATGTCGGGCATGCCTGTGGAGAACTCGAGGTTCCACGCCTCTTCGCTCACCGGCTCGAACCGCGGGTTCGCCTCGGCTCGAAGCGGATCGGCTGACCGGCGAAGACGCCGAGCACCTCGTCGTCCCGCACCCCGACCTGACCGTTGACCACAACCGCCTTGAACCCGGTCGATGGGATCAGTCCCTCGGCATAGGTGGAATTGTCGGTCACCGTCTCGGGGTCGAACACCACGATGTCGGCGACCATGCCTTCCTGCATGCGGCCGCGTTCCTGCATCGCCTTCAGCCCGGTGTCGCCCAGGTGTTTGGCGGCGGTGTAGCTGAGGATCGACATGATCTGCATCAACGGGATGTCGTTCTCGCGGGCCAGCCGGAGCGTCTTGCCGCGGCGCCCGACGGCGCGGGATGGGTGTTGCCGATCTGCCGGTCGGCGATGTCTGCATGCCCGAAGATCGGCTCCCCCGCCATGGCGTCGCTGGCCATGGTCGTGCCCTTCAACGTCAGCCATTTGGCGCATCCGACTTCTCGGGCATCTTGAAGACGACGATCTCGCGCGTCGGATCCTTTTCGCGCGCCTCATAGAAGGTGGCCTTGGTGTTAGAAATCCCCCGTGATCGGATCCTGCACCGTCTCCTCGTACTTGTGGCCGAGCCGGTCGACCCAGTTGTCCTCGCTCATGAAGACAGCGTTCGCCGTGGTCGAGCCGGCGGCATAGGGATATATTTCCCCCCAGACATTGTGCCCCTGATCTTGCGAGGCGCGCGATCAGTTCATGCGTCAGGCGCCAGCCAGGATTGTTGAAATGCAGGATCGAGACCGGCGCGCCGAGCGCGAGAGCGTTGGCGATGACCTCCTGTGCGCCGAGGTTCTCGTGGGTGGCGTCGTCGGGGGTGAAGCGCGTATGCGCACCGAGGTGACGGCCATAGCGCGCGGCGACCTTCTGAACCTCGAACATCTCGCGCGAGGTCACGCCGTCGCGCATGTAGCCCACGGTGCTGCCGATCCCGATCGCGCCGTCCTGCAACCCCTTGTTGAGGATCCGCAGGATCTCGTTGCCGGTGGTGTAGTCGGCCTTGGTCAGGCTCCATCCCGACGGCTTTCGGGTCTCGAGCGAGGCAATCGGGCCGTTGATCAGATAGTCCCCGTCGGAGCCGTCGATGGCGATGCCGCGGGCCTGCTCGTGGCTCGAGGCGCAGCCGTAGTTTGCCAGCGTTGTGCCCTCACGTGCCGAATACCAGTCCGCGATGATCGTACCGGCGCAGCCCACCTCGAGGTCCATGCTGCTGGTAATCCCGTCGCGCAGCCCGAACATGTAGCCGAGCGGCGCCTGCCAGTGGAAATGCGTGTCGATGAAGCCGGGCGCGACGACATGGCCGGTGGCGTCGATCTCTTCGGCGCCGCTCAGCGCGTCCTTCGAGATTTCGACGATCCGCCCATCGGTGATCCCGACATTGGCGACACTGTCATAGAGCGTCTCCGGGTCGATCACCCTGCCATTGCTGATGACGAGGTCGAAGCTCTGCGCGAAAGCCCCCGTGCCCATCAACAGGGCAAACGACAAGGTCGCGGCGCTTGTACGTACAGTTCGTTTCATTGCTGAGATCCTTTCAAGACGATTGATCCGGGTCGCGGGAAGTGCTGCCCAAGAGGGCCGAATTTCTTTGCTCAATCCGCATCATGCAGCTTCTTGGCGCCGCTGTCGTCCAGCGCGGGATAGGTGCCGGACAGGATCGTCGTATCCGCGATGAAGCTTTCGACGCTGGCCGGCTCGAAGCGGCCTTCGGATTCCACCGGATAGCGGATCGGCTGGCCCGGCTTGACCGGAAAAACCTCTGATACCAGCGGCCCTACGGACTGACCTGTGCCCATTGCCGGGAGGTGATGGACGAGATGATTTCGGGCTGCTCTGCGAAGCGGTTCCACGCGGCGCAGCAGGCATCGACGATTGCGTGGTAGTCGTCGAAGACGCTGATGGCGAGCCAGTTTGCCCGGAGGTACTGCCAGACGTTCTCGACCGGGTTCAGCTCCGGACTGTATGGCGGAAGCACGATGAGGGATATGTTGTCCGGAACCACCAGCGCGTGTCCGCCATGCCAGCCTGCGCCGTCGAGCACGAGCATGGCGTGGGCGCCGGGCGCGACGCTGATGGATATCTCGGCGAGGTGGTCGTTCATCGCGCCGGTGTCGGCGAAGGGCATGACGAGGCCCGCGGCCACGCCGCGCTCCGGGCAGACCGCGCCGAAAATGTAGGCCCACTGGTAGCGGGTGTCGCGTGGCGCGCGCGGGCGCGTGCCGCGCTTCGCCCAGACCCTGGTGAGCGTGCCCTGCTGGCCGACCCGTGCCTCGTCTTGGAACCAGACCTCGAGCGGTTTGCCGCGCGCAGCCTCGGGGACCGCGGCGGCTACCACGTCGGCAAAGTTTTTTTGAAAGCCTCCTGGGCCTCGGGGTCGGTCTTCGGATGGCGCGGGCGCACCGACAGCCGCCGGTAGCCGAGCGCCGCCAGGTACTTGCCGACCGTCCGCTCGTGCAACTCCACCCCGAAACGGTCGGTGATCCGCCGTTGCAGGTCCTGCCGCCGCCAGCGCACCACCCCGTCCACCGCCGGGTCCGGGCCGGCCTCCAGCCAGGACACCAGTTCGCCCAGCTGCCCGGCATCGAGCCGCCGGGATCGCGGCGCGCCGCGCCGGTTCGACAGCCCGGCGAGCCCTTCCGCGTTGTAGCGGTGAACCCAGTCGCGCAGCGTCTGCCGCTCCATGCCGCAGGTCTCCGCCGCGGTCTTCCGGTCGACGCCCTCAAGCACCAGCGCCAGCGCCAGCATCCGCCGCGCCGCCTGCGCGTCCCGGCTTCGCGCCGCCGCCGTCCGCAGCTCCGCCGCCGTCAGATCCGTCCGTGTGATCGTGATCGCCACCATCTTCTCCGCCTCCTGCCCTTGGGGCAGAGAGTCAGAGATCAACCGGTTTGGGAATCCCTTTCGGGAGTCACGCGAAGCGCCCGCTGGTATGAGTCGTTCACGACGATCGTTCCGTTCACGATGACATAGGGCATGCCGGTCGTGGGCAGGCCGTTCTCTCCTGCCTTGTAGCTGGCATTGTCGGTCACGGTTTCAGGGTCGAACAGGGTCAGATCCGCGATCTTGCCCACCTGCACACGTCCGCGGTCCCGCATGGATTCCAAGACCCGCGTCCCCCAAAGGCAGCGCCGTCCAGTAGCTCAGCTGTGCAAGGGTGAACATCAGGGGCACGCCCTGTTCGCGACCCAGGCGGAGGGTCTTGCCACGGGTTCCGGCCGTGCGCGGATGCCCGGCATACTCCGTGTAGTCCGCGTCCCACGGCAGCAGCTTGCCGTCCACACCAAAGCCGGCCATCGCGTCGCTCGCCACGACCATGCGCGGCACCGTCAGCCAGTAGGGCAATCATGTCGTGCGAGAGGGGAAGAACACCACGACCGGCAGGCCCGGATTCGCATCCCGTGCGGCTTCATAGGCCGATTTCGTCAGATACGCGTCCTCCAGCGGGTCGTACATCGTCTCTTCGTACACGTAGCCGTATGTGTCCTCCCAGCTTTCAGGCCGCAGGAATTCGGCGCTGATCTGCGTGGAGCCGGCGTCGTAGGGATAATACTCAGACCACATGTTCAGGCCCTTGGACCGGGCCAGCTGCAGCTTCTCCTCGATCTCCCACCAGCCGTAGTCGTTGTTATGGGCCACCAGAAGCGGGGCATCGAGCAGCATGGCGTTGGTGAAGATCTCGTCAAAGCCGATCGGCGCCTCGGTGGGCGTCTGCGAAGTCAGGTGGAACCGAGTATGGACCGAGACAGGGCGACCATAGCGAGCCGCCGCACGCTGGGACTCGAAGATCTCGTAGGTTGTCGTGCCTTTCGCCATGTATGCATGGGCGATGCCGATCCCGAGGGCGCCGGCCTGAAGGTTCTCGTCGAGGATTTGCGTGATGGTGTTCATCTGATCGATGTCGCTGCGGTTGACCGCCCAGCCTTGCACGCCGTCCTTGGCCGCCTCTGCGAAAAGTCTGGCGGAGTTCGAGAAGTCGATCGGCCCGCTCATATCGACTTCCGGGTCATGGATGAGCATCCGCACGAGGCTGTGGCCGACCGTCGTGCCATAGTTCAGCTGCCAGCCGTCCTCGGCCCGCTTGTCGTACCACTCGCCCACATTCAGCGCGCCGGCCTCGAGATCCATTCCGGTGGTCACGCCGTCGCGCAGCGCGAGCTTGCTCGCGAAAACGTCGACCGCGTGGAAATGCGTGTCGATAAAACCGGGCGCCACCACGAGGCCGGTCGCGTCGATCACCTCGGCGCCGGACAGCGCGTCATCGGTGATGGCGGTGATGCGCCCGTCGGTGATGCCGACATTGGTCACCTTGTCGAACATCGTCTCGGGGTCCATGACACGGCCATTGTTGATGACAAGGTCGTAGTCCTGCGCGATGGCGCTGGAAGACACGGATATCGTCAGCAGGGCTGCGAAAGTAAGTATATGTTTTGACAAGGATATCTCCTGTGTTGGGTTTGGCACGACTGGTGAGAATGATCGTGCCGCTGGTTCCCTAAGTGGCGAAAGACAAGGCTCCTTGCCTCAAAGTAAGGGGGGCAAAGCGTCCAAGAAGATTCTTGTGGCGACTAACCGAAAACACTATCAGAGGTTCCCGCAGATCATTATACCTTGGAGACCGATAATCTCAAAAAACTGGCGCATAAGGTATAATGAGCCTGTAGAGGACAGCAGATGCGATCCCAGACGAACCCACGGTATACACGCGGTGTTTTGCTGCAGCAGTTCGCCCGACCATTCGTGGAACGCGGCGGCAGTATCGAGCCGGTGCTGCACCGGAACGGTATCCCAGATGCGGCGCTGCGGGATCCAAAACGCCTTGTCGAAGCATCCGCCTTTTATGCCGCGCTGGAAGACATGGCAGACGCACTGAAGGATCCATATTTCGGCGCCACCGTAGCTCGGAACGCGGCATTCGAAGGTGTCCCTTCACTGCGCGCGGCTGCGAGCACTGCCATGACCCTCGGCGATTTCCTCATTGGGGCGATCCTCGACGTCGATCTGCAATTCGACAATGTGGCCTACGATCTACGAGTTCAGCCCGGGAGCGGCGGTCTTTCAGGTCCAGCGGACGCGACGGTTGGAGCGGCCGACACCTCAAACCGACGCGGCAGGCGTTGTCTTCTACACGACGGTAATGGAGCTGTGCCTGGGGGCGTCCTTCGACCCCGAGAGGCTGCTCGTCTTGGCCCATTCGTTCGACGGTGTGCCAAAAGGCCATCTGCCCGCGCGGGTCCTCGCGCGAAGCAAGGATGTGGCATTGTCCATCAGCTTTCCGCCCGATTGGCTGAAGGCGCCATTTCGGCTTGAGTGGCGAGCGAGCAGCACTGCAGACTATGATGCAAACCAATCACTGCGACCAATACTGCCGCTCGCCATGGTGCGAGATGTGCTTCAGAGCAACATTTCCTCAGGCGAGTACAGCATTGCGGACCTAGCATCAGCCTGTGGTCTGACCCCTAGAGCGCTGCAGCGACTTCTTGCAAAAAACGGTACGTCTTTCCGTACGCTGCGGGACGAGCTTTGCCGCGAGACGGCCAAGGAACTGGTTCTCCGAAGCGAGATGCCTCTCAAGGAGATCGCGGTCCAAACCGGGTTCTCCAGCGTGGCTGCTTTCGGTAGAAGCTACAAACGCTGGACGGGCACCGCGCCGGGAGCGCACCGCCTTGGCGCCAAGGACAGTTGATGCAATTGATGCAACATCGGAATTTCAGGGGACTACAAACTCTGCACCAAATCGGCGCAGTCATCAGGTTCAGAGAATACTGCGCCGCAGAGAACAGATTTGGCCGTCTTGCGCCGAGACCGGTGTTCAGCCTCCCTCGCATAACCCTAGGAATACAGGGTAAATTTCTGAACGAGGCTGGACGAGAGGACGCTTTCGCGAGGGCAAGTGGCGGATCGGGCGGGAGTTCGAACCTTGGTCGGTTTCAAGTGGAGCACTCGAGCAAATGGCGTTGGTATCGAGCCCCCGCAACCAACGCCATTTGCGAAAGCCCGTCTCTGGAAACAGTGGCGGGCTTTTTGCTTTGTGCAGCGAGGCTCAGGATGCCGGCCAGATCACCGCGCAGACGGATCTCGTAGCCGTCCGGGCTCGGATGCAGTTCGATCGCCTCGATCAGTCCGCGCAGGATCTCCGCCGCTTTGGCCCGGGCCTCCGGCGTCGCCAGCGAGGCGGCGAGGTCCTCGACCTTCCTGCGGTAGACCTCCGCCATCGCCGGATGCAGGACCGGCGCGGCGGCCGCGCGGTCGGCCTGCAGAGCCTCGAGTTCGGCGCGTCGCGCCTCGAGAGCCTCGATCTTCTCGGTGACGGCCCGGGCGGGGGCGCCGTCGATGATGGCCTGGACCAGCCGGTCGAGGTCGCGGCCGATCTTCGCCAGTTCCCGATCGCGCTGCGCCGCCTCGGATGCGGCAGCACCCCGCAGCCGTGGTTTGCCTGGCGGTTGATAAAAAACCGGCTGAGCAGCATTGTTGGTCGAACTGGCTATCCACTAGGACCGATCTCTTCCGACTTTCATTCCGCTCGCTCCGATGTCGTCCGGCATTGCCCGAGCCCTGTTCCGATCGATAACATCGGCTAGGGAGGCAACCTAAGTGAACAGGAGGAAGTTCCTCGCCGGGACTAGTGCGACCGTGCCGCTCGTCCCGCCGAGCTTCCTTTATGCGAAAACAACATTCCGGCTTGGGCTTACTCCGGTTTTTCTGGACAATGACGCCGTTGTCATCGAGCGCCTCAGATCAGCATTCTCGGATGCGATGGGCGAACCGGTCGATCTGATCCAGCGCAGGACCTACCAGGAGATCACCGCGTCCATTCTGGATGGTTCGGTGGATGCGGCCTGGATCTGCGGTTATCCCTTCCTCCAGCATCGAGAAAGCCTCGCGCTGCTGGGCGTTCCCGTCTGGCGGGGCCAGCCCCTGTACCAATCCTATCTGATCGTGCGGGACGACGACCCAGCCAAGGAGCTTGAGGATCTCCGGGGAGCCGTGCACGCCTTCTCCGACCCGGACAGCAATTCCGGCTACCTTGTCACGGCCTCCGATCTCGCGCGCATCGGCGAGACACCCGAGCGCTTCTTCTCACGCTCGATCTTCACCTATGGCCATCGCAATGTGGTTCGCGCTGTCGCCGGCGGCCTGACCCGTTCGGGGAGCGTAGACGGCTACGTCTGGGAGACCCTCGTCAGCGTCGAGCCGGCCCTGCCGGAGCACACAAGGATTGTGGCGAAGTCGGAGTGGCTCGGCTTCCCGCCCTTCGCCGCGCGCTCCGACAGGGTGTCCGACCCCGATCTCCAACGGTTCGGCGAGGCGCTGCGGAGCCTAGACAATTCACAGGCCGGGCGCGAGGCACTCCAGCTCCTGTTTCTGGACCGGATCCAGGAGGGTGACCCGACCCTGTTCGACGGCATCGCCGCGCGAATGGCCGAGATTTCGGGACGCTGACGGTGCTGCAGCGCTTCGGAGCATGGCCGATCACAATACGGGTCGCACTGGCGACCGCGGTCCTTATGGTCCTGCTCGGACTTGTGGCTTCGCAACAGGTCCTTTCGACGCTCGGCAAGCTCCAGGACGCCAGGCTACAAGAGTACGCGCGGCTTCACGTAGAGGGTCTTGCCGTAGCTCTCGGTCCGTTCGCGCTGCATAAGGACGTGTGGGAGGTGTACGATACCCTCGACCGAGCCCGGGCGAACGCCTCCGGCGAAAGGATCCTCTTCACAGTCGTGGCGGACGAGCGGGGCCGCATACTTGCAGCGACCGATCCGGTGCGCGCGCCGGTCGACGAGAGCATCGACGTCTTCGCGGTGGACGCGGTTCCGGTCAGCGAGGTGACCGCCGCGAACGGGAGCTCGACAGTCAGAGTCGTGGCGCCGCTCTCGGTCCAGAGCCGGAACGTTGGACGGATCGTCACGGAACTCGATGTCAGCGACCTCGTCGCGCAACGACGAAACGCGGCCCTCGCCCTCCTCGCCGGCAACGCGGTGGCCACGCTGATCCTCGTGTTCGCCGGGTATTTCGTCATGGCGAGGATGCTCAAGCCGGTCGAGCTGCTTGCAAGCCATATGGGAAAAGTGGGGGGCACACCGCATCCCATTCCGGAAACGGCGATCCCTCGCTCGGATTCCGTGCTCGCCAGGCTTCTGCTGAACTTCAACGAGATGGCGGGCGCGATCGACGCGCGGACCGAGGCCGAGCGGCGTCTCGCAGAGCGGGAACGCTTCGTCAGTCTCGGCCGGCTCTCCTCGTCTCTCGCGCACGAGATCAACAATCCCCTCGGAGGTCTGCTGAACGCGACCGATACAATCCGCACCTATGCCGATCGCCCGGACGTCGTCCGGCAGTCTGCCGACCTACTCGACCGCGGGCTTCGCCATCTGCGCGACGTCAGCAGCGCGATCCTCGAAGAGAACCGAATGGACCGGTCGGGCCGCCAACTGTCAGCCTCCGATTTCGAGGATCTGCGCTTGCTCTTCGAGCCCGAAACAACCCGCCGTGGGCAACGGCTTGGGTGGAACATCTCAGGCTGCGATGACGACCTCCAAAGTCTTCCGTCCGCGCCCGTCCGACAGATCGCGCTGAATCTTCTGTTGAATGCGTCCTCGGCGGCGCCCGTGGGTGGCGCGGTTTCGTTCTGCATTCGTAGAGCGAACGACACCATTGAGCTATCGGTGACCGACGACGGGCCTGGGCTGACGGACGCCGAACGAACACGACTGCTGTCCGAGGCGCCGGTCGCACCGGGAGGCGGGGTCGGACTGAGACTGGTCCGTGACCTTGTGGCTGCCTTGGGCGGAGTCGTCGCCTGTGGCCGGTCGGAAGGCTGCACCGAGATCACCGTCACTCTCCCAAGAGGGGAGACTCGGCCGTGTTGACCGGCCGCTATTTCGTTCTGATCGAGGACGACGCTCTAATGGGCAGTTCGCTTTTGCAACGTCTGGAGCTGGAGGGAGCCGAAGTCACCTGGGTCAAGCAGGCGGTCCGAGGCGTCTCCGCCGTCCGGACACCGCGTCGCCCGGTCGATGCGGTGATCTGCGACATTCGCCTCCCTGACGGCACGGGAGAGGAGATCTTCAACACGGTGTCGCTCTCGATCGCGCCTCCGCCCTTTCTCTTCATCACGGGTCAGGGCGAGATCGACCAGGCCGTCCGCCTCCTCAGGGCAGGAGGCGCCGACTACATGACGAAACCCTTTGACATGACGGCTTTCCTCGGTCGTCTTTCACAGATTGTGCGCCCCGACCCAAGCGCAGGCATGCCGGCCCAGACCGGCATCTCGCCTCTTGCCCGGCAGGTGGACGCTCTGGTTGCCCGGTTCGCGCAACACGACCGGCCGGTGCTGATCCGCGGTGCGCGCGGTCTCGGAAAGGAACGCATCGCGAAGCGCATTCACGATCTCTCCGACCGCCACTCCGCCCCGTTCGTCGCAGTCAACGCCTTCCGAGACGAGACGTCGGCCGACGACCTCGACGCTGCGTTCGAGGCGGTCTTAGACGGCACCCTGTTCGTGAACGGAGTGGGGCGTCTCGATGGTGCGGGCCAGGACAGATTGATGGAGGCGCTCGAAAAGGCGCCATTCAGACCGATTGCCTCCTGCGGCACCCGGATCGACGAAAAGGTCAAGGCTGGAGGTTTTCGCTCCGACCTCCTCTTCGCCTTCGTCGCCAACGAGATCGTCGTGCCGCCCCTGTCGCAACGCAGCGAGGACGCGGTGTGGCTGGCGAGGCAGATGTTCAAGGCTCTGAACGAAACACGTGAGGCTCGGATGCGCGGCATCTCCGAGCTCGCCTTGGCGGCCGTCCGCGATCATGACTGGTCTGGGAACGGGCGCGAGCTGAGGTCCCGGCTCCTGCGCGCGATGGACGTCGCGACCGGCGACTGGATCTTTCCAGCAGATGTGTTTCCGGAACTGAACCAGGAGGATCGCGATCTCCAGTCCCTGTCGGAGGCCAGAGACGTCGCTGAGCGCCGCCAGATACTCAAGGCGCTCGAGCGAACAGGCGGGCAGGTGGCCGAGGCCGCCCGTCTGCTCAGGGTTTCGAGAACAACGCTCTGGGAGAAGATGCAGAAGCTCGGTCTTTGACCGCCTCTGAAGTTCGGAAATCCGAACGTCGCGATTCACCTCGAAAGACCAATTACTTGAAGTCACCTCGCGGGCCTGGGAACGGCCGCATCCCGCCTCTTGTCTGAGCTATGCTGCGGGAAAACGTTCCCAAGGGAGGACTCCAGCCATGAAGTGCGATCGCATGGTCGATGTTGGCCGGCGCAGGTTCCTGCGTGGCGGCCTTGCGGGCGCCGCAGGGGCAGCGGCGGCGACCGTTCTGCCGGCCGAGCAAGCCAGGGCGCAGGGACTTGCCCGCGTCACCTACCCGTCGAACCGTCTCGCGAACGTGGCCGATCTCGCGGTCAACGAGCCGATGGACATCGCCTATCCGGACCCGGACAGCCCCGGAGTGCTCCTCAAGCTCGGGGCCGCGGTCGATGGGGGCGCCGGTCCGGACGAGGACATCGTGGCGTACTCTGTGCTCTGCCCGCATAAGGGTTGGCTCCTCGGCTACAACGCCGGCGACAAGACGCTGAACTGCCCGGGCCACTATTCGCGCTTCGACTGCGAGGCGGGCGGTCAGCAGACCTGGGGACACGCCACCCAGAACCTCCCGCAGTTCCAACTCCGGATCGACGATCAGGGCGACATCTTCGCCGAAGGCGTGGACGAACTGATCTACGGTCGCCTGTCGAACGTTTTGGAAAGCTGAGGAGGGGAACATGGCCTACAAGCGTTTCACCGACCGCCTCCCGATCGTTCCGGCGGACGCGGAAGAGCACAACGTCACCTGCCACTACTGCATCGTCGGCTGCGGTTACAAAGCCTACACTTGGCCGCTCAACAGCCAAGGGGGAACCGCGCCGGACCAGAACAAGTTCGGCGTCGATCTGAGCGAACAGCAGCCGCTCGACACCGCGGCCTGGTATTCTCCGTCGATGTACAACGTGGTCAAGAGGAACGGCCAGGACGTGCACCTGGTCATCAAGCCGGACATGGACTGCGTGGTGAACTCCGGGTTGGGGTCGATCCGGGGCGCGCGCATGGCCGAGAACCGCCGCTCGGACGTGACCGGCACTCAGCAGCAGCGGCTGACCGATCCGCTCGTCTGGCGGTACGGCACGTGGCAGCCGACCACCTGGGACGACGCGCTCGACCTCGTGGCGCGCGTCACCGCCCGTTTCGTCGACGCCGACGACGAGGACCAGCTCTACGTATCGATGTTCGACCACGGCGGCTCGGCCGGCGGCTACGAGAACACCTGGGGCACGGGCAAGCTCTACTTCGGCTCGATGAAGGTGAAGAACTGCCGGATCCACAATCGCCCGGCCTACAATTCCGAGGTCCATTCCTCGCGCGACATGGGCGTTGACGAGCTCAACTACGCCTACGAGGACTACACGCTGACCGACACGATCATGATCGTGGGCGCGAACCCGCTGGAGACCCAGACCAACCTGTTCCTCAACCACATGGTGCCGGGGATGCAGGGCGGTGCGAAGGTGATCATCGTCGATCCACGCCGCACGGTGACGGTCAATGCCTGCGAAGAGGCGGCCGGAGCCGAGAACGTGCTGCACCTTCAGCCGAACTCGGGCACCGACCTCGCTCTCTTCAACGCGATCCTGACCCATGTCGCGGATCAGGGTTGGGTCGACAGCGACTTCATCGAGACTTCGACCTTTCGGGACGGCGTCGCTGTCGCGCAGGACGAGGCGTACCCGGCCGCACTCGGCGACTTCGACGGGGCGCTGGAGGCGATCCGAATATCGACGGCGGATGCTGCGGAGATCACCGGCGTCCCGGAGGCCGACATCATCAAGGCCGCTGAGTGGTATGCGCAGCCCCATGACGATGGCTCCCGCCGGAAGGCCGTGCTCGCGTACGAAAAGGGAATCATCTGGGGCAACGACAACTACCGGACCATCGGCGCCCTGGTGAACCTCGGCCTCGCCTCCGGCAACATCGGTCGAGAGGGCGGCGGCGTGTGTCGTCTGGGTGGCCACCAGGAGGGCTACTATCGGCCGGGCGACGGCCATGTCGGACGTCCTGCGCCCTACTTCGACCAGTTGCTGATCGAAGGGGGAGGCGCCGTCCATCACATCTGGGCGTGCGATCACTACAAGACGACGCTGAACGCCAGCCGCTTCAAGCGCGAGTACAACCGTCGCACCAACATGGTGAAGGAGGCCATGGACAACGCCATCGGCGCGACCCGCGAGGAGCTGGTCGACGCCATCGAGGGCGCGATCCGGGCGGGCGGCCTGTTCTCGGTCAACGTCGACATCATCCACACCCAGATCGGCCAGGCGGCGCATGTCATCCTGCCGGCCGTCGAGGCGGGCGAGATGAATCTGACCTCCATGAACGGGGAACGCCGCCTGCGGCTCACCGAGAAATACATGGATGGCCCGGGTCAGGCGATGCCGGACTGCCTGATCGCGGCGAGGCTCGCGCAGCACATGGAGCGAGTGCTCACCGAGGAAGGTCGGGCCGACTACGCCGCCCAGTTCCAGGGCTACGACTGGCAGACCGAGGAAGACGCCTTCACGGACGGCTATAGCTCGGGCAACCCGGAAGTGACCTACGAGCGCCTGCGCGTCGCTGGCACGAACGGCGTGCAGGAACCGGTTGTCGGCTTCGAGAACGGCCAGCTGGTGGGCACGACGCGCCTCTACACCGACGGTGTGTTCACCCGGCATGGCCGCGAGGACGGCAAGGCGCTCTTCTGCCACGCGACATGGCGCGGGCTCGAGGCGCCCGGCAAGGCGCAGCAGCGGGACAACTACCGGTTCCTGATCAACAACGGCCGCTCCAACCTCAACTGGCAGAACTGGTTCCTCGACCAGGACAACGACTTCGTCATGGACCGCTGGTCAGTGCCCTTCATTCAGATCAACCCGGAGGACGCGACCGAGCTCGGCGTCGGCAATGGCGATCTGGTGGAGGTCTACAACTCCGACGGCGCCACCCAGGCTATGGTCTATCTCGAGCCCACGGCGCGCCGGAACGAGACTTTCATGCTGTTCGGTGCCCCCTCGGGCACGCAGGGCAACGTCATCAACGGCGGCGTGAACGAACTGGTCCTGCCGAACTACAAGCAGACCTGGGCCGATATCCGCAAGATCGCCGACGCAAGCCCGGCTACGCGGAAGCAGAGCTTCAAGTCGTGGGAGGTCGAGCTCTGAGTTGAGATGCGTACGCGGACGGTGGCGCTCCTTCGGCGCCACGGTCTGATGTCGGGGAGATGAACCGGTGAAGCTCGCCTACATCACGGTTCCCGGACGCGGAATGACCGACAACTTGATCGCCGAGGTCGTCGAGGAATTCGCAGTCGGTGGTCTGCGACTGGCGGGTACGGTGCGCACTGGCCCTGGAAATCAACGAGGGCATCCCTGCGATCTGGATCTGCGGGTGCTCCCAAATGGTTCGGTATTTCGCATCAGCCAGCCCTTGGGATCCGGTGCGAAAGGGTGCCGCCTCGATGGGGGCGTTGTCGCAACCATCGCTGCAGCGGTGGAGGCGCACCTACCAGGAGCCGACCTTCTGATCGTGAACAAGTTCGGCAAGCAGGAAGCCCGTGGCCGTGGTCTGTGTACCTCGATCGTTATGGCCATGGAGTTGGGGATACCCACTTTGGTTGGCGTGAACCAGATGAGCACGCCCGACTTCCTGGCATTCTCGGCCAACATGGCCGAGTTCTTGCCGGCGGAGCCGCACATAGTTCGCAACTGGTACAAGAAAGTCCGAAGGTCGCACGCGCTGGATGCTGCATAACGCGCCTATGGTCAAAGCACCAGGCCAAGTCATGATAGCTGGGTCGCTGTATATACGTTTGCTCCCTTCAGGCCTGAGCATCGAAGAAACGGTAAGGAGCCGCCAATCGGGGAACAACTTCTAGGCCCACGACTCGGTCAGTGCCGACCAAGAGCGCTGCTGAACGTACGAAATGCGGGCAGGGGATGGTCCCGCGATTAGTGGCCGGTTAGTACTGTATCTCGCACGGGGCTGGTTCGGTTATCGCACACTGCGCCCTCTTGAGTGGGACGTGGTCCTGAAATCGGCGGGCAAGAGGGGGACCCAACTGGAGACTTCTATCTTCCTGGGTGGCGGTTCGGGTCAACGGATGATTGGCGGTTGGCGACGGAGCCCCTCTTTTTTGCGAGTGCGTTCGGATCCCGCGATCGCGGGCTGGGGCCGTGGCGCTATGCTGGCGCGGCCGTCGTTGTCTCCCAGAACAGAAGCCGGCGCATGTTGCAGGCGATGTTGGCGAGGCCGATTTTGGTGCGCGCTCTGGCGATGCCGATGGTGCGGATGAACAGCCCCATGCGGTGCTTCTGGTCGGCGAAGACATGCTCGACGCCGGAACGCTCCCGCGAGCGGGCGGCGTTGGCGCGCTGTTTCGGCTCGGGCATCGGCTTGCCGGGCGGCTTGCGGAAGTGGATCTTCGAGACCAGCCCGGTCCTGGCGATGCGCTTTTCGTTCTTCGCGGATCGATACGCGGTGTCCGCCCAGACCGACGAGCCGGTGTTGCTCCGGTCCAGCAGCCCGGCGAGTTCCCGGCCGTCTTAGCGGGCCGCGTCGGTCACCGACCAGGTGGACGCTTCTGAAATACCTCGCCAGATGAGCTCTTTGACGACTCAACCCCTCCATCCCCAAGCACGGGGCGGATTGAATCATCAATGGGCTGACTTGGCGAGGTAATTAGAAGCGTCCAGATGTCAATGTCCAGTCCGAGTACGTGAGCCCGACGCCGTGTGAGCCTTCCGCCACTCGACAGGAGTATCCCCCGACCAGCGGCGAAAGGCGCGATCGAAGGCGCTGTGGGTCGAAAAACCCAGCGCCAGTGTGATGTCGCCAACCGGCACTTTCGTGAGCGAAAGGAGCTCCCGCGCAACGGCATGTCGCACGTCGTCCCTCAGATCCTGGAACGCCGAGCCTTCGCTTGCCAGCCTGCGCCGCAGAGTGCGCGGGTGATAGCCGAGGTATTCGGCAACATCGCTCAATCCGTACTTTCCTATCACCATGAGAGTTCGGATGGCGTGACGGACCTCGCTGGATAGACCTCCCGGTACCATTGCCCGTTGCTTTTCGACCTCGCCAAGGGCCGATACCCGGGCGGCCGGATCCGCGCCCGGCAGGCGGAACTTGGCGGCGTCGGAGCGCAGGAATAGCGTCGTCTGTTCCATGCCGAACAGGACCGGTCCGTCGGCGAGGGAAAGAAAGGGGGTCGGGTCGACCGGCGGCGGGCGCATCGTCCATGCCTCGACCGGCCGAACGCGTCCGCGTGTGAGCTCCGAAATGAGGCTGCATCCGGTTGAAAGCACGACGTCATGGATCTGGATCGATGCCCGATCGCCAAGATCATAGATCGCGTAGCCAAAGGCGAACTCCACCGGTGTCCGAAAGGCATAGACTGTGCTTCCGGTGGAATTACTGATCTGAAAGCGGGCGAAATCGGCCAGCGCGATGCCCAACGTCGGGGCGCATCCCATGAATCGGCCAAGGGGGCCCAAGGAGGCGAGGGTCTGCCGCTGTCCAAGCCTGAGACCGAAATCCTCATCCCCCACAAGTTCTGCTGCCCGGTCGAGAACGGCCACCATCGCCGCGTAGGGGATGAACGCGTCGGCTGCCAGATCTCCAGCGCTGACGCCGGTCCCGTCCAGAACGGTCCCGAGCGGCACGCCCGCTTCCGCCAGCATCGCCGGAGGATGGAGAAGGGCAGAGGCGCGTTGTCGGGCATGGGAGGCGGCCGGTAAATCGCGCGACATCGTCGGGCGTGTCCTCCAAGGGTTAACGGGATGTCCTAGCGCGACCTTAGACTATCGGGCGAGTCCTGCGAGTCTAAAGCCGATTGACTTGGGGCGCGGCGCGGATCGTCGCGCCAATGTGGAGGTGAGCGCTCACGGTCATCCCGGACCTGAAGTTTGCTTCGGTGCGGCCAATCAAGGGACTTTATTTGCCCAACGGGCGATAGGTGGAGGAATCCAGCCATGTACATGAAACGAGACCTGCTTCTCGCGACTACCGTTCTGCTCGCTGCAGTGGCCGTCGCGCCGGCCCGCGCCCAAGACTACAAGATGACGACGGAAATCGCTCCCGGTGTGGCGAGCGCGGAATTCCTCGAGACGTCAATCGGATTGCTGAGGCTGGAAGACGGCGTCCCGACGGAATGGTCCGCGGACAAAATCTACGACAACCTCGACCGGTCGCGGGCGCTGCAGGCGTATCTCCTCGGAATACCCATCGTGAACCAGGTCTCGATGCGGAACACCCTGAAGGAGTACGGCCCGGTCAACACAACCGACGTGATCTGGGAACAGCTCGTCAACTCGAAGACCGTCGAACTGACGGCCAACGACAACGTCGTCTACAGCTTCATCTGGCTCGACACGACCGAGGGGCCGCTCGTCGTCGAGATTCCGCCCGACGTTCTCGGGTTGATCGACGACATGTGGTACCGTTGGGTAGCCGATGTCGGCATCACAGGCGAGGACAAGGGCCAGGGCGGCAAGTATCTGATCCTGCCGCCCGGCTACACGGACGAAGTACCCGACGGGTACTTCGTGGTGCGCCCGACGACCTACGGCAATTGGATGCCCTTCCGGTCCTTCCTGAACGCTGAGGGCGATCCCAAGCCCGGGGTGGACAAGGTGAAGGAGACCCTCAAGGTCTATCACCTCAGCAATGCGGCCAACCCGCCAGAGATGAAATACGTGAACCTCTCAGACGTTCCCTCGAACTTCGTCGCGCCGCAGGACTATACGTTCTGGGAGCTTCTGAACCAGGCCATCCAGGAGGAGCCGCCGACCGGCTCCGACCCGACGACGCTCGGCCTCTTCGCCTCCATCGGCATCGAGAAGGGAAAGCCCTTCGCGCCGGACGCGCGGATGAAGAAGATCCTCACCGACGCCGCAAACATCGGGGCGGCGACGGCCCGGACCCTCGGCTACCGGATGCGCGAGCGGGACGGCTACATCTATTCGGAAGGCTATTGGCGCAAGCCGTTCTTCGGCGGCTACAAGTTCGAGGTCTCGCCCGGCGTCGCCAATCTCGACGGCGCCACCTTCTTCTACTTTCTCGCCACCGGTGTGACGCCGGCGATGGCCGAGGAGATGGTAGGCGAGGGATCGCAATACCCGTGGACGGCGCTCGATGCCGACGGGAACCCGTTCGACGGAGGCAAGAGCTACCGGCTCACGCTGCCGAAGGACATCCCGGCCAAGCGGTTCTGGTCTGCCATCGTCTACGACACCCAGACCCGGTCGATGCTTCAGACTGACCAGCAGTTCCCGAGCGTCAGCAGTCAGAACAAGGACGTCAAGGTGAACGCCGACGGCTCGGTCGATGTGTTCTTCGGACCGGAGGCCCCAGCGGGCATGGAGAACAACTGGGTGCAGACCATTCCCGGAAAGGGCTGGTTCATGATCCTACGTCTCTATGGGCCGCTCGAGCCGTGGTTCAGCAAGACCTGGCGCCCTGGCGAGATCGAACTGGTTAGGCAATAATCTGAGGCCACTTCGTCGAGTAGCTTTGGCTCTATGGTTTGAGTCAAGCTACTCGACCTGAGTGTAATATTCGCGGCGCAGAAGACCTCTGGGGTATGAATCCGCGCTTCCGGGTTAGCTATCCGGCTGGCCGCCGGTTGCGCCAGCCTCGATCTGCTGCACGCGGCAACGTGCCGGCGCACGGCCTCACGAAGCTCCTTCAGGTTTTGGCCTTGAAGGTTGGGAGGGATAAAATTACGTGAAAACAATATCTTGCCTAGCTCCCGATTTTCGCACAGTTGCGCAGAATTGCGCTGCGTCTCATAACTCGGTCAGTGCCGACCAAGAGCGCTGATGAACGTACGAACTGCGGGCAGGGGATGGTTTTATCATGGCGAAATGGCCTGCGATTAGAGCGTCACCCGATCAATCTGCATCATATCCAGCGGCTGTGAAGTAGTTGGCGCATTCCTGCGAGGTGAAGACATCGACGAGCCGTCCGATCGCGGTCCAGAGGCCGTCGACGGTGCGTTCGGCGGCCTTGCGCAGCAGGGCCTTGAACTTCGAGAACGCCATCTCGATTGGATTGAAGTCCGGGGAGTACGGTGGAAGGAACCTCAGCCTCGCGCCCTTCGCCTCGATCATCTCCCGGACCGAGGCGCGCTTGTGGCTGGAGAGGTTGTCCATGATCACCACATCGCCGGGCCGGAGGGTCGGGAGCAGGACCTGCGCGACATAGGCTTCGAACCAGTCGCCGTTGATCGGACCGTCGAGCACCATGGGCGCGACCATGCCGTCGAGGCGGAGGCCGGCAATGAGTGTCGTCGTCTTGCGGTGGCCGTGCGGAACCGCCATCCGCAGACGTTCACCCCGGGCGCAGCGCCCGTGAGAGCGGGCCATGTTCGTCGCCGTCCAGGTCTCGTCGATGAAGACCAGACGCTCGGGTTCAAGATCAGGCTGGCTCTCGAACCACGTAAACTCACAAACCAAGTGCGACACCGGCTATGTCCGGAGCCGCCATGGGAAAGAGATATAGCCACCTCAGCCTTGAGGAGAGATGCCGCCTGCGCGGCATGATCGAGATGGACCTGAGCGTCAGCGAGATTGCGAGGCGGATGGATCGTCACCGGAGCACGATCCAGCGCGAACTCGAGCGCAACCGTTGCGCCGACGGCTATCGGCCGGACAGCGCGGGCCGCCGCGCCTGGGCGCGCAAGCTGCGCGGCTCGAAGATCGAGCGCTCCACCCGCCTGCGCGCCCACGTCGAGGACCGCCTTGCCATGGGATGGTCCCCGGAGCAGATCGCGGGGCGGATGGAGCTGGAGGGAGCGAAGAGCAGGGTCAGTGCGGAGTCGATATATCGCCATGCCTACAGCCCGGCGGGTCGGGGCGCGGGCCTGCCGAGGCTGCTGGCGCAGCGCAGGCCGAAGCGGGGTCGACGGCGACGCAACGGCCGGCGCGAGCCCGCCATCCCCAACCGCATCCCGATCCACCAGCGACCGACAAAGGCCCATCTTCGCAGCCAGTTCGGCCACTGGGAAGGCGACCTGATGCACTTCCGCCGCCAGCGTGACATCCTCCTGACGCTGCAGGAGCGGCGCTCCCGGCTGACCCTTGCCCGTCGTCTTCTCAGCAAAGACGCCGACCGCACCGCCGAGGCCATCGCCGCGGAGCTGGGCGGGCTGCCGGCCAGGGCGTGCCGCACGATCACCCATGACAACGGCGGCGAGTTCGCGCGGCACGAGACCGTCACCAACGCCATCGGCCTGGACGCCTACTTCTGCGATCCGCACAGCCCCTGGCAGCATGGCTCGATCGAGAACGCGAACGGCCGGCTCCGCCGCGACCTCCCCAGAAAGACCAGCCTCGAGGAATACACCGATGCCGACATCGACGACGTCATCTGGAACCTCAACGCGACGCCTCGGAAGTGCCTCGGATACCGCACGCCAATCGAGGCATTCGCAGCCAACCTCGGTGTCGCACTTGAAGTGTGAATCCAGCCCAGTCGCGGCGCTTCTTCAGGACGTCGGGCCGGTCCTGCTCGGCGGCATGCCCGGTCTTTTTTTGCGCGTCAGGCCATGGCGCTGGAAGAACCGCGAGAGCGCGGAGATCGACGCGGCGACGCCGCGCCCGGCGAGGCGGGCACGGAGTTCCTCGAGGCTCTGGTCGCGCTCCTCCTCCAGCGCCGCCATGACGACCGCGCGCTGCGCGTCGATCCGACGAGAGCGCATGTCGCCACCCTGTGGTTTCGGGGCGTAGCCGCCCGTCGCCCGCCGCGTCGCGTCCCACCTGATGACCGACGAAACCGAAACGCCGAAGCGGCCCGCCGCCGCGCGACGGCTCATGCCGCCGTCCACCGCCGCAAGCGTCCGTCCTCTCAAATCCATGGAAAGTGGCCTGCCCATCCCGTCACCCCGATATCCGCCTCCGGTACACGGAATCAGACTTCGGCGACCTTGGGAATCCCCCTCAACGACTCATACCGATAGGGCGACGCTCTAGTGGCCGGTTAGTACTGTATCTCGCACGGGGCTGGTTCGGTTATCGCACACTGCGCCCTCTTGAGTGGGACGTGGTCCTGAAATCGGCGGGCAAGAGGGGGACCCATCTGTCGCTCGGGCAGCCGGCCTGGTTGCCGCAATCGCCTTTCTTCACTGCAATTTGTCAAGCAGAGATGTGTCCAGAACGTCTGTCGGCAGCCTTACGGATGACTGGAATCCGGAGGATGAGCCCGGACGCGGCGACTCCAGAACGAGCGAGCTTCCGATCCGGTCCGCGATGGCTGCGACGATGGCGAGGCCGAGCCCGCCGCCCTCGGCGCTAGCATTTACCCGCTCGAAGCGCGCCGTCAGGCGGTCGAGGGTTCCTCGCGGCAGGACGGGACCGTCGTTTGCCACCATCAGTTGCCCGTCTCCCGTCAGGGTTACGTCCACGGGAGCACTCTCCGCCCCGTGACGGAGGGCGTTCTCCACGAGGTTCCGGCAGAGGATGGCAAAGGCGTCGGGGTCGATGTCCGACATGACGGCTGTGTCCGGCAAGTTCAGCCTGATCCGACCCGGAATCCCCGAGCGTCCGATATCATCCACCACGACACGCGCTGCGTTCCTCAGGTCCGCGCTTCGATCCATCTGCAGCCGCCCGCCTTCAGCCCGCGCAAGCTGCATGAGGCGTTCTGAGAGCCGGGTCATGCGCTTGAGCGTCGCCTCGATCTCCGCGGCGCGCGCCTCGGTGGCGGGATCGCTCGTCTCCGACCGAAGCCGCTGCGCCTGCGCGATGGCGCCCGCGAGCGGTGTCCGCAACTCGTGAGCGGCGTTGGCGGCAAAGCTGCGCTCGGCCTCGAACGCCTCGCGCAATCTGTCCAGAAGGCCGTTCAGGGTTTCGGCCAGCGGTCCGATCTCCGACGGCAGGCCTTCGGCGGGAACCTCCGACAGGTCGCGGGCGCCGCGCGCCTCGAGCCGCGCGCGGAACCGGCGCAGCGGATCGAGGCTGAAGCGGACGGCGAGGATGATCGCCGTCAGCGCAACCGGCAGCACGATCAGCAAGCGGAAGGCCGAGGCCCATCTGGATTTCGCGAGCGACCGCCGCGCGATGTGCCAGCGGCTCGGCCACGGTGATGCGAATCGTGCCCTGAAGCGCCGCGTCGCTGTAGAGCCGGTGGGTGGCGGTCTGCCGAAACCCCTGACCGCCCCAAGGCGGGAACACGGCAGGGTCGGCCGCATGAGATTGCAGCAGGATGCGCCCCACGGCATCCCGGACGAGGTAGGTGAAGAACTCGTCGTGTTCCCGGATGGGCGCTAGCCGCTGCGTCACGCCCTGATCTTCGCGGCCGACGATATCGGTCACTGCCAGCGGCAGGATGCGTTCCGCAGTCTCCCGCAGGGCGCTGTCGAAGACCTCGTCCAGTTCGCCCCGGACGATCACGGCCGTCACCGTCGCCGCGATCAGCCACAGCACCGTCAGCGCCAGGCCGAGCGACAGGCCGAGTCGGCCCTGAAGGCTGCGCGGGCCATTTCATGGTTTGCCCAGCCTGTAGCCCATGCCGCGCTCGGTCTCGATGACCGCGCTCCCGAGCTTCTTGCGCAGGCGGCTGACATGGACCTCGATGGTGTTGCTCTCCACCTCGGCGTCGAAGGCGTAGAGCTTTTCTTCCAGCTGCGCCTTGGACAGGAGCTGCCCGGGGCGCGCGAGAAAGGCCTCGAACAGCGCCCATTCGCGCGCCGTCAGGGGGACGGGTTTGCCGTCGCGGTGAACGCTGCGCGCGGCGAGGTCGATCTCCAGCGCGCCATGGGTCACGATGGGGTTCGGGTTGCCGCTGTAGCGCCGGGCGACCGAGCCGATGCGGGCCGACAACTCCGCGAGGTCGAAGGGCTTCACGAGGTAGTCGTCGGCGCCCGCGTTCAGGCCCTCGATCCGGTCGGACACCTGGTCGAGTGCAGTCAGGATGATGACCGGCGTCACGTCGCCCCGTAGTCGCGCAAGCCCTTGAGAAACCCGATGCCACGCCCGTCGGGCAGCATTAGGTCGAGGAGGATCAGGTCATAGGATGTGGATTTCACCGCATCGCCGGCAGCGTCGAGGCGCGCCACCCAGTCCACCGACTGGCCATCGGCTGCGATCTGGTCGCGCACTGCGGCTCCCAGTACCGTATCGTCCTCGATCAGCAGGATACGCATCCTCGTCCCCGTCCCGTCCTGTTCCGATGACCCTCCATGATCCGTCCGGCTGACATGAAGCTGAAGCGGTGGGCCGCGCTTCTTCAGGCTGCCGTCAGCTTCGCTGCTCATGAATTTCACCAAGATGACCGCAGCGAGGAGTTTGGCCCATGAAGAAGACATTGACAATTCTCGGCTTTCTCGCGGTCTTCCCGGCCGGTGTCGCGCTGGCGGACGACGACTGCTTCGTGCCGATGGCCGACTGGCAGCCGCGCGACGCTGTCGCCCGGTTGGCCGAGGAGAACGGCTGGACGGTGCGCCGGATCAAGATCGACGACGGCTGCTACGAGATCGATGGCCGCGATGCCGAGGGGCGCCGGATCGAGGTGACGGTTCATCCGGCGACACTGCAGGTGATCGAGTTCGAATACGAGGACGAGGACGACGACGAGCGCCCCCGCCGTGATCGCGAAGGAGGCGACGATGATTGAAACAATCTCACACCAGGCGCCAGAGATGAACACGGGGCCGAGCAGCAATGTCCGCGTCTGGGATCCCCTGGTCCGGGTGTTCCACTGGGGCCTGGTCGCGGCCTTCGCGACCGCATGGCTGACTGCGGACGAATTGCAGCCCGTGCACAAGTTTGCAGGCTATACGGTCGCAGGTCTGGTGGCGTTCCGGCTGGTCTGGGGCTTCGCCGGCAGTCGCTACGCCCGCTTCGCGCAGTTCCTGAAGGGGCCCGGCGACACGCTCGCCTATCTCGGGGCCATGACCCGGGGGCGCGAGCGGCGCTATCTCGGGCACAACCCGGCGGGTGCGGCGATGATCTTGGCGCTGCTGATCACGCTTGTCGGGCACGGCCTTCACCGGCTGGCTGATGGAGGACGAGACCCGCGTGGCGATGTTGCCTTCCATGCCCGCCATCGTGGTGCCCGCCCGGTCCGACGACGACGGCGACGAGCGCGAATACGGAGAGAGGGGCGAGGTCGAGGGCCCGCTGAAGGAGGTCCACGAGACGCTCGCCAACCTGATGCTGCTGCTCGTCGCGCTGCATGTGGGCGGCGTCGTGCTGGCCTCCTTCCGGCACCACGAGAACCTGGCCCGCGCCATGGTGACCGGCGACAAGCGCGCTCCCGGGTCCCGGCGACATCGCCTGACCGTCCCCACACCGAAGGCCGATCGTCCCTTCGGCCCACCTGGCCTCGCCCTACCGGCGGGGCCTTTTTTCCTCCGGCGACGCGTCTCTTCCTGACGGCAAGCTGAAGCGGGAATCGCCGACGCGTCAGGAAGGCCTCAGGTCGGCTCTCCAGATTGTCCTCAGCAGACGAAAGGAGACCCTGCCATGAAAAAGACCCTGACACTTCTCGCCGCCTCCACGGCGCTGACCGCCGCGATCGGCGTCCCCGCCTGGAGCGCGATGCAGGCCCCGGCCGATGGCGTCCTACGGGCCGTCGCCGCGCTCTTCGATGACGACTCGCAAGCCATGCCGCTCGTTCTTGCAAGCGACGATGACGACGACGACGACCGACTGGCGGGAGGGTTCGCGTCTCGGCCACGACGACGATGACGATGACGATGATTGCGACGACGACGACGATGACGACGACGATTGCCGCGGTGGCGCTCGCAATCCCGCGCCCGCCGGCACGGTCGCCCCGCCGCAGAACGGCCTCTTCGGGAACGGCGCACCCCCGCAGGTTCAGGTGAACTGAACCGCTCAGAAGTCCCTCTCCCAACAAGGATCCAACCAGATGAAATCGCTTCTCGCAACGCTCGCGCTCACCACCGCGCTGACGCTTCCTGGCCTCGCCATGGCGCGGCCCGTGACCCTGACCACGACCCTCAACAACTACGGCGGCGACGGGGCCTATCTCGCGCTCTACGTCACCGACGCCTCGGGCGCCTATGTCGGCAGCCTGTGGATGGCCGGCGGCAAGTCCAAGTACTACGAGCATCTGAGCGACTGGTACCGCGCCACCGGCGGCGACACCGCGCAGGTCAACGGCATCACCGGCGCCAGCGTCGGCGCGGGCCGCACGCTCGAGATCACGCTCGACCTGGCCGATGCGCTGTTCGACGCGGGCTACACGCTCCACATCGACGCGGCCGTCGAGGACATGCGCGACAGCCCGAACGAGGTGGCGGTGCCGCTCACGACCGACGGCGCGGGCACGCCTGTGCCCGGGCGCCGCTACGTCGCCAGCTTCGCCTACGACATGTGAGGATGCGGGGCCATGATCCGTGCACTCCATCGCTGGCCGGGTCTCCTGGCCCTCGCGCTCGTCACCATCCTCGCGCTCAGCGGCGCGGCGCTGTCGGTCTTTCCCGCGGCCGAGCGCATCGCCGCGCCGCAGGCCGAGGCGGACGCTGACCGTCGCCGCCCTCGCGGACCGCATCCAGGCCGTCTATCCGGGTCGTCGAGCAGATCCGTCGGTCGCCCTCGGGCCGGATTACCGCCTACTGGTTCGATCAGGGCGCGCCGGGCGCTGCCGTGATCGACCCGGCGACCGGGGAAGGCGTGGCCTCGGCCGACCCGAACCAGGCCCTTCGCTGGCTCACCAACCTGCACCGGTCGCTGTTTCTCGGGGATGGCGGGCGCATCGCCATGGCCGCGGGGGCTGCCGCGATGCTGGTCCTTTCGCTTTCAGGCGCGGCGCTGGTCGCGCGGCGAGCGGGCGGCTGGCGGCACTGGTTCGCGCGCCTGCGCGGTCCGCTCGCCGGGCGGCTGCATGTCGAGATCGCCCGGATCGCCGTCGTCGGCCTCGTTCTGTCTTCCGCGACCGGCCCTCTGGATGACGGCGTCCACCTTCGATCTTCTGCCAGACGGTGGCGCCATGCCGGCCGACCCCGCCGAAGTCAGTGGAGAGATCGGGCTTCGCTCCGGATCAGATGGCCATGCTCCGGCAGACGCCCGTCGCCGATCTGCGCGAGCTGAGCTTTCCCTATCCCGGCGACGCGACGGATGTCTTCACGCTGAAGACCGACCGGGGCACCGGGTATCTCGATCAGGGCGACGGGGCCCTCCTGGCCTGGGCCGACCTGACCGGATGGGAGCGCGTCTCGGAAACCATCTACATGCTGCACACCGGACAGGGCGCGGCGACGCTCGGCCTCGTGCTCGGGCTCATGGCGCTCGGCGTGCCCGCGATGGGCGTGACCGGCGTCCTGGTCTGGCTCGCCGGGCGGCGCGGTCGGCCGCGCATCCGGGGCAACCAGCCCGCCGGGCGCGCCGAGACGATCCTGCTCGTCGGCAGCGAGGGCGGCAGCACCTGGGGCTTTGCCGCGACCCTTCACGCCGCGCTGACAGAAGCCGGGCAGAGCGTCCATGTCGGCCCGATGTCGGGCTTCGCGCCGGAGCGCTACGCCAGCGCCAAGCGGATCATCCTGCTCGCCGCGACCTATGGCGACGGGGCTGCGCCCGCCTCGGCGAAGGGCTTCCTCGACCGGCTGAGCGCCGTCGACCGCGCGCCGGACATCCCTCTGGCCGTGCTCGGCTTCGGCGACCGCAGCTTTCCGGCCTATTGCGCCTTCGCCGAGGGCGTCGCGGCAGCGGCGAAGGCGAAGGGCTGGCCCGAACTCCTGCCGCTCGACACCATCGACCGCCAGTCGCCGCAGGATTTCGCCCGCTGGGGCCGCGCGCTTGGCGTCGGTGCTCGGGCTCGACCTCGAACTGTCGCACCAGCCCGTCCTGCCGAAAACCGAGACGCTGACCCTCGTCTCGCGCCGCGACTACGGCGCCGAGGTGCAGGCCCCGACCGCTATCCTGCGCTTCGCCCTGCCGCGCGCCACGCTCTGGCAACGGCTGATCGGAGCGGGCTTCGCGCGATTTCGAGGCCGGCGACCTGATCGGCGTCCTGCCGGAAGGGAGCGCCGTGCCGCGGCTCTACTCGCTCGCCTCCGGGCGCCGCGACGGCTTCGTCGAGATCGTCGTGAAGAAGCATCCCGGCGGCCTCTGCTCCGGCCAGCTCACGGCGCTGGAGCCGGGCGACACGGTGACCGCCTTCCTCCGCCGCAACCCCGGTTTCCGTCCGGGCCGGGGCCGCGCGCCGCTGATCCTGATCGGCGCGGGGACGGGCATCGGGCCGCTCGCGGGCTTCGTGCGCGGCAACGGGCGCGGCAGGCCGATCCACCTGTTCTTCGGCATGCGCCATCCCGACAGCGATTTCTTCTACGGCGAGGACTTGCCGGCCTGGCAGGACGAGGGGCGTCTGACCCGGCTGGTCACGGCCGTCTCGCGCGGGGCGCGGCCCCATTACGTGCAGGATGCCCTGCGCGGCGAGGCCGCTCAGGTCGCGGACCTCATCCGCGATGGGGCGCGCGTGATGGTCTGCGGCGGACGCGACATGGCCGCGGGCGTGGCCGATGCGCTGGCCGAGATCCTCGCGCCGGCCGGGCTCACGCCGGCAGCTCTGAAGGCGGAGGGGCGGTATGTCGAAGATGTCTACTGAGCTGTCGCGCGCATCGCGCTGAACGGCCCGACGATGGGCACGCGCTGGTCGGCGCTGTTCTTCGCGGAGCCGGACTTCGACCCGGCCCCGATCCGCGCGGCGCTGCAGGCGGCCGTGGACGAAGTGGACGGACAGATGTCCACCTGGAAGCCCGACAGCGACCTGATGCGGCTCAACGCGGCGCCCGTGGGCGAATGGGTGGCGGTGCCCGCGCGACTTGCTCGAGGTCCTGCGCCTTGGCCTCGAGATCGGGCGCGCCTCGGATGGGGCCTTCGACATCGGCATGGGCGACGCGGTGACGGCCTGGGGCTTCGGGCCGAGGCACGCCGCGCCCGATCGCATCCGCGCCGCGATGGCCGCCCCGCGCCGCCCGGCGCATGAGGTGCTGGAGATCAGACGGCGACCACGTGCGCAAGGCCGCGCCCGTCGCGCTCGACCTCAACGGCATCGCCAAGGGCTATGGCGTCGACCGGCTGGCCGAGACCCTGCGCGACCATGGGATTGCCGACGCACTTGTCGGGATCGATGGCGAGATGCGCGCGATGGGCCTCCGGCCGGACGGCGAGGCCTGGACCATCGCGGTCGAGGCGCCGGACCCCGAGCGCCGGACGCCGCATTCGATCCTCGCGCTGCAGGATGCCGCCGTCGCCACCTCCGGCGACTACCGCCACTGGGTCGAGGTGCAGGGGCGCCGCCTGTCGCACACGATGGACCCGAGGCGCGGCGCGCCGCTGATCGCGTCGCCGGCCTCCGTCACCGTCGTGGCCCGCACCTGTGCCGAAGCCGATGCCTGGGCGACGGCCCTCATGGTGCTCGGGCCGGACAGAGGCGCGGCACTTGCAAGACGAAGCGGGCTCGACGCCCTGTTTCTCATGCGCGATGATGATGGCAGCGCACGGGGCGTGGGAGTCGGACGACTATTTTCCGAAGAGCCAGCGGCAATCGCCTCAGCCGAGGGGAGATGAGCCGCATGGAAACGACCCGGACCGATCGCTTCAAGACCGCTATCCTGCTCATGGCCTCGACAGGCCTGCTTGCGGGACTTGCGTTCTAATTCACCGGCGAACCCGACATCGCGAACGTCGTCTGGATCGCCGGCGTCGTTCCACGCGCTCGCCGCGCTCGTGGTCGAAATCCTGCGCAGCCTGCGCTCCGGCGAGGTGGACTCGACATCGTTGCCGCGCTCTCCATGACGGCGGCGCTCGTATTCGGCGAGACGCTCGCCGCGGCGGTCGTCGCGGTGATGTATTCGGGCGGCACCTTCCTCGAGGCCACCGCCGTGCGCTGCCTCAACACATTACCGCTCTCGGTATGCCAGTCAGCGCCAAAATGGTCTGAAAAAACTACGGAAAAGCCCGGCGCCGACCCAAACGCTTCTATGCAACAACGCCGCAATCCACTTGTAAAATATTGATAAAAAAATCCTGGATTGGATGGTGCCGGCAGAGGGACTCGAACCCCCGACCCCGAGATTACAAATCACGTGCTCTACCAACTGAGCTATACCGGCCTCGAGCCCCCTTTGGCCCCGAAATTTGCGCGCGCCGCATCTCTTGCGCGCTGGGTTGACGCACTTCACCGGATCGGGCGCAGGGCGCGCGTGGAGACGTAGCATCGGCGCCGGGCGGCCACAAGCGACCGGCGCCGCCGCGCCAGCCCTCGCGTTTACGAATCGCGCCCGGTATGGGAACGTCACGGCACATCCGGCGCAGCAACGGGCGGGGACTTCGGCATGGACGCGGCGACGGACACCGTCGACATCTTCGTCATCGGCGGCGGCGTGAACGGCTGCGGGATCGCCCGCGACGCGGCGGGGCGCGGGCTGAGCGTGGCTCTGGCGGAGATGAACGATCTCGCCTCGGCGACGTCGTCGGCGTCGACCAAGCTCTTCCACGGCGGGCTGCGCTATCTCGAATACTACGAGTTCCGCCTGGTGCGGGAGGCGCTCAGGGAGCGGGAGACCCTGCTTCGGGCAATGCCGCACATCAGCTGGCCGATGCGCTTCGTGCTGCCCCATCACCAGGGCATGCGGCCGGCTTGGCTGCTGCGCCTCGGGCTTTTCGTCTACGATCATCTCGGCGGCCGGAAGATCCTGCCGCCGACCCGGCGCGTCGACCTGCGAAAGGATCCCGCCGGCGCTCCATTGAAGCCGAAATTCCGGCTGGCGTTCGAGTATTCCGACTGCTGGGTGGAGGATGCCCGGCTGGTGGTGCTCAATGCGCGCGACGCCGAGGCGCGCGGCGCGCGCATCATGACCCGGACCGAAGTGACCGCGGCCCGGCGCGAGGGTGATCTCTGGCGCGTCGAGACGCGGGACCCGGATGGGCGGGTCCGCGCGTTCAACGCCCGCGCCCTCGTCAACGCGGGCGGCCCTTGGGTCAAGCATGTCATCGAGGACACCCTGCACATCGCGTCGCGGGAAAGCGTCCGGTTGGTGGGCGGCAGTCACATCGTCACGCGCAGGCTCTTCGATCACGACCGCTGCTACTTCTTCCAGGGTGCGGACGGTCGGATCATCTTCGCGATCCCCTACGAGACCGACTTCACCCTGATCGGAACCACCGACAAGGAGCACCCCGGACGCCCCGAGGACGCCCGCTGCAGCGACGCCGAGGCGGACTATCTCTGCGCCTTTGCCTCAGAATACTTCGCCCGGCCGGTCACCCGCGCCGACGTGGTCTGGAGCTATTCCGGCGTGCGACCGCTCTACGACGACGGGGCCTCCTCGGCGACGGCCGCCACGCGGGACTACGTCCTGTCGCTCAACGAGGACGGCCCGGCGCCGCTCCTCAATGTCTTCGGAGGCAAGATCACCACCTATCGCCGGCTGTCGGAGCACGCGCTGGAGAAGCTCGCAGGCCACTTTCCCGCGGCGACCGGGCCGTGGACCGCTGGCGTCCCGCTGCCGGGCGGGGACTTCCCAGTGGATGGCGCGCAGCGGCTGGCCGAAGACCTCGCGGCGCGGTTCACCTTCCTCGACGCGGCCTGGTCGCGGCGGCTGGTCAGGGCCTACGGGACGGACGCGACGGAGGTTCTCGGCGACGCAAGGTCCGTCGAGGATCTCGGGGCGAGCTTCGGTGCGACGCTGACCGAGCGCGAGGCGGCCTGGCTGATGGATCGCGAATACGCTCGGCGCGCCGAGGACGTGGTCTGGCGGCGCAGCAAGCTCGGCCTGCGGCTGGACCCCGGCCAGATCGACGCCCTCGACCGCTGGATGCTGGCGCGCGCCGCGGACGCTGGGCCGGCGGCGCGCGCCTCCACGGGAGGGTGAGCCCACGGTCGCGGGCTTGCGGGGAAGGCGCGCCTCGACCTAGAAGCGTGACATGACAACGATCATTGTCGCCGCTCTCTACCGCTTCGCCGAGTTCCCCGACCCCGCCGCGCTGCGCGGGCCGCTGGCGAAGACATGCTGCGCCAATGGCGTGACCGGCACGCTGATCCTCGCCCGCGAGGGCGTCAACGGCACGATCGCGGGGTCTCGGGCCGGCGTCGACGCGGCGCTCGCCCACCTGCGCGGCCTGCCCGGATGCGCCGAACTCGAGGCGCGTGAAAGCATCGCCGAGACGCCGCCATTTCGCCGCATGAAGGTGCGGCTGAAGCCCGAGATCGTCACTCTTGGCCGCACGGGCGTCGATCCGCGCGCCCGGGTCGGAACCTATGTCGCGCCGCGTGACTGGAACGCGCTGATCTCCGCGCCGGAGGTCGCGGTGATCGACGCGCGCAACGTCTACGAGACCGCGCTCGGCAGCTTCGCCGGCGCCATCGCGCCGGGCACCGCGCGGTTTCGCGACTTCCCGGCCTGGTGGCGGGCCAACGCCGCGCGGTTGCGCGACCGGCCGGTGGCGATGTTCTGCACCGGCGGCATCCGCTGCGAGAAGGCGTCGAGCTTCCTGCTCAGCGAGGGCGTGGCGGAGGTGTTCCACCTCAGGGGCGGAATTCTCGCCTATCTGGAGACGACGCCGGAGCGCGAAAGTCTCTGGCGCGGGCAATGCTACGTCTTCGACCGCCGCGTCTCGGTCGGCCATGGGCTCGCGCCCGGGGGGCTCGGGACCTGCCACGGCTGCGGCGCGCCGGTCTCGGAGGCTGACCGCGCCGATCCGGCCTTCGAGCGCGGCGTCGCCTGCCTGGCCTGCGTCGGCGCCTACGACGACGCGCGCCGCGCCCGGTTCCGCGAGCGCCAGCGCCAGATTGACCTCGCCGCCGCCCGCGCCCAAAGATCGCCCGCAGCCTGAGCGAGGAAGCGATGACGCAACTGCTGTTCCGAGACGACGCCTGGCTGGGTGACTGCGCGGCGGTGGTGACCGACGCCCACGACGGAGGCGTCGAGCTCGACCGTACGGTCTTCTACGCCACCTCCGGCGGCCAGCCGGGCGATACGGGAACCCTGACCGCCGACGACGGGCGGACGTTCTCGGTGCGTGAAGCGGTCCATCCCGACGGCGACCGGACCCGGGTGCTGCATCTGCTCGACGGGCCGCAGCCTCCGGTCGGCGGGCGGGTCACGGCGGCCATCGACTGGGACCGGCGGCTGCGGCTGATGCGGATGCACACGGCGCTGCATCTGCTGTCGGTGGCGCTGCCCTACGGGGTGACCGGCGGGGCGATCGGCGCGGACAAGGGCCGGCTCGACTTCGACATGCCCGCGCCGCCGCAGGACGTCGCCGCGGTGGAGGCCTGGGTCAACGCGCGCATCGCCGAGAACCTGCCCGTGACCGACGAGTGGATCACCGACGCCGAGCTCGACGCCGCGCCCGAGATGGTCAAGACCATGAAGGTCAAGCCGCCGATGGGCGAGGGCCGGGTGCGGCTGGTGCGCATCGGGACGGGTGAGGCCACCGTCGACCTCCAGCCCTGCGGCGGCACCCATGTGCGCGCGACGGCCGAGATAGGCCCGGTGCGCATCGGCAAGATTGAGAAGAAGGGCCGGGAGAACCGCCGGGTGAACCTGCATTTCGTCGAATGACACCGGCCATCCCGTGACCCCGGGGCCGATGGCGCTCTACCGCGCGAAGGTGGCGGCGGGCGACCTGCGCGCCGACCCCGCCCAGCGGCTGGCGGTTGAGAAGCTCCAGCTCCTCGCCATGCGCCTGGCCGACTACAACCCCGCCAAGCCCAAGCGCGTCGACCTCGGCTTCTTCGGCTGGGGCCGCGACCGGCTGGTCGCGAAAGCGGTGCCGGGCCTCTACCTCTACGGCGGCGTCGGGCGCGGCAAGTCGATGCTGATGGATCTCTTTCACCAGACAGCGCCGGTGGAGCCGCGGCGGCGCGTGCATTTCCACGCCTTCATGCAGGAGACCCACGCCGCCATCCATCGCGCCCGCAAGACTGACGTCGAGGACCCGGTGCTCCCGGTCGCGGACGCCATCGCCGACGGCGCGACGCTTCTGTGCTTCGATGAGATGCAGATCGGCGACATCACCGACGCCATGCTGGTCGGGCGGCTGTTCGAACGGCTGTTCGCCCGTGGGGTGGTGGTGGTGACCACCTCGAACCGCCCGCCGGACGATCTCTACAAGGAGGGTCTGAACCGGCATCTGTTCCTGCCCTTCATCGCCATGATCAAGGACCGGCTCGAAGTGCACGAGCTCGACGGCGGCGCCGACCACCGCCTCGACCGGTTGGCCGGCGAGCCGGTCTATCACGCGCCCCTCGGACCTGTGGCGCGCGCCGCCCTCGACGTCGCCTGGAACAAGCTCGCGCTCGGCCCCGGCCGGCCGCTGGCCCTCGAGGTGCACGGCCGCGACCTGACCATACCGCTCTATCGGAACGGCGTGGCGCGGGCGGATTTCGAGGGTCTCTGCGGTCAGCCGCTCGGCCCCGGCGACTATCTGGCGCTGGCCGCGGCGATCGATGTGCTGGTCCTTGACGACATCCCCATCCTGTCGCCCGCGCGCAACAACGAGGCCAAGCGGTTCGTCACCCTGATCGACGCGCTCTATGAGGCGCGCGTGCGGCTCATCGCTTCCGCGGCGGCGGCCCCCGACGCGCTCTATCCCGATGGCGCCGGCGCCTTCGAGTTCCAGCGCACCGCCTCGCGTCTGCACGAAATGCAGGGCGTGAACTGGGGCGGGTGATCCGCCGGACCGGCCGCTTCAGGTGCGACGCGCCGAGACGGTCGCAAGCGCGATGCCGGCCAGGCAGAGCGCGACCGGGACCGCGTTGACACCCATAGCGGCGCCGGTGGTGCCCTCGAGAGCCATAAGCGTCAGCCCGGCGCAGGCGAGCAGCGCCCCGATGATGGCGCGCGCCGGACCCGGCGGCGCGCCCGCGGTCGCGCGCGAGCCGTCCTCGAAACGGCCGCAGGCGAGCACGAGCGGCGCGAGCGCCAGCGCCATGGCTGCGATCCAGAGCGGCCGGGTCGCCCACCAGGCTTCCGCTCCCGGCTCCAGACGCAGACCGAAACCGTCGGCGAGAAGGCAGAGCCCCACGACGATCAGAAGCGCGGTGAGATGCCAAAGATAGATCGTCATGATCCGCCGGTTGAGCAGGATCACCGCCGCCCATCTCCGCGCCGGCTGCAGCCAGTCCGAAAGGCGATCCGCCGCCGCCAGGATGAGACCGGTCTGAACGAAGCCGATGGCGAGCATCGCCACCGTCGGCGGGCGAGAGTTGGAGACCTCCGCGCCCGGCACGCTGATCATCGAGACCGGATACCCCATCGGCCCCACGAGCAGGAGCAGCCAGGCGACGCCTGTCGCCATGAGCGCCAGCGACGCGAAGCGCCAGCCGAGCCCGTCGCGCCACCAGTAGCCCATCTGGTGCATCGCCAGCCAGACGAAGGCGTAGTTCGCCCAGCGCGCCCAGCTTGCACCGGCGAATCCGATCAGGTCGACGAGGATGGCCGCCGCGATCAGCGTCCAGACCGTGCGCGTGCCCCAGCGCCGCCAGGCCGCGTGCGACGCCGGCGTGGCGACGGTCACCAGCACATAGACCGCGAGAAACCAGATCGGGATCAGAGCGGCGCGACTGACGTCGCGAACGAGGTTGGCGTCGAGCCCGGCGAACCGCCAGACCAGCGCCACCGCCGCCCAGACCAGCACCAGCGGCGCGATCGGCAGAAGCAGCCGCCGTAGCCGCGTGGCCTGCCAGGCCCGCCGGCGCGCGGGATCGAGGCGAGCGGCCTCCCAGGACGCCGAATTCGAGTACCCGCCCACAAGAAAGAAGATCGGCATCACCTGAACGACCCAGGTGACGTACTGGGTCCACGGCTGGTTCACTAGAAGCCGCGTGAACTGCAGCTGCCCGTCCGAGAGATAGGGCACGCTGACCAGCCAGTGCCCCAGCACGACGACGATGATCGCCGCCGCGCGCAGGAAGTCCACGGCGCGGTTGCGGTGCGGCGGGGTCGCCTCGGCGGCGCGCAGGGCCTGGGACCACGCGCCGCTCACAACCCCACGCGCTCCTCGGGGGCGCGGCGGGAGGCTTGCCCGCCGACGCGAAGAGCCGTACCAGGATTCATCAATGGTTTGGCCTCGATCAAGGCCGACATCCCGTTTTTACCGCAGTCTGGCCAGCAATTCCTTGGTCGCGAAGCCGTCCTGGGTCAGCCCCTGCGAACCCTGCCAGGCCCGGATCGCGGCTTCGGTGTCGGGTCCGACGATCCCGTCCTGCTTGCCGGTGTCGAAGCCCAGTCGGGTCAGCCTCTCCTGAAGCTCGATCTTCTCGCTTCGGCTCAGGGGCTTCTCGCCGCGCGGCCATGGCTCGCGGAAGCCTCCGCCGCCGGCAATCCGGTCGCCGAGATGCCCCACCCCGATCGCATAAGAGGTGGCGTTGTTGTATTCCTTGATGACGTAGAAATTCTGGAAGACGATGAAGGCTGGCCCCTGCGCGCCCGCCGGGGTGATCACCGCCCCTGGTCCGTGGTCTGGCAGCGGCGCGCCGTCGATCAGGGTCACGCCCCGCGCGCGCCAGTCCGATACCGGGCGGCGGTTGCTCTGGTCGGCGCTGCCGTAGTTGAAGCCCTCCGGCAGTCGCACCTCGAGTCCCCACGGCCGGCCGCGCTGCCAGCCCGCCTTCGCGAGATAGTTCGCCGTCGAGGCGAGCGCGTCCGTCGGGTCGGCGCCCCAGACGTCGCGCCGCCCGTCGCCAGCGAAGTCGACCGCATAGTTGAGATAGCTCGTCGGGATGAACTGGGTGTGGCCCATCGCCCCGGCCCAGGAGCCTCGCATCGCCGGCGCCGCCACATCGCCCGCCTGCAGGATCTGCAGCGCGGCGACCAGCTGCTCCTCGCCGAAGCTGCGCCGCCGCCCCTCGTAGGACAGCGTGGCGAGGCTCTCGACAACCGGGATGTCGCCGCGGAACGTGCCGTAGTTGGTCTCCATGCCCCAGATCGCGACGACCACCTGGTCTTCGACCCCGTAGCGGTTCTCGATGGCGTCGAGGGTGGGTTGCAGCCGGGCGCGGTTCGCGCGGCCGTTCGACACCCGCTCCGGAGAGGCGGCGCTGTCGAGATACTCCCAGATCGGCTTGGTGAACTCCGCCTGCTGGCCGTCGAGGCGCACCACCTCGGAATTGACCCCGACACCGCGGAACGCCGCGTCAAAGACCTCCGGGCGAATGCCCATGCCGAGCGCCCGGCTCCGGAAATCGTCGCGCCAGGCGGCGAAGCTCGCCGGTTGCTGTGAGGATGCGGAGCGGGCCATTGGCGGTGCGGACTCCCCAGGAGGGTTCGCCCCGGCGCCGCAGCCGCCGACCAAAAGGGCGAGCAGAGCCGCGGTGACGGAAACTCGTTGCATTGGCCTGCCTCCGGCTCGATCTTGTTGTTGCCGGGATTCTACCTCCGCGAGAGCAGGAACGGAAGCGCCGTTCGCGTCTCAGCCGCCGTCGCGGCGCGGCGCGACCTCGAAGTTCACCGGCACTTCGCCGGCCTTCTCGAACACCAGCGTCGCCGGGACTTCCTCCCCGACTTCGAATGGGTCGCCGTCGAGGCCCATGAACATCACATGGAGGCCGCCGGGCTCGAAGGCGACGCGCCCGCCGGCGGGGATCTCGACCGCCTCCACGCGCTTCATGCTGGCCACGCCATCGGTCACCTCGGTGGTGTGGATCTCCACGCGAGGAAAATCCGCGCGCACCTCCACCAGCCGGTCGGCCGCGTCGCCGCCGTTTTCGATTGACATGTAACCCGCTCCCGCCCGCGCGGTCGCTGCGGTCTCGAAGGCGAACGGCTGGTCGATGACCAGCGCGCCCGGCTCGGTCGCCTGGGCTGAGGCGACGGCTGCGGCGCAGGTCAGGGCGGCCGCGAAGGCCTGGGTCGGGATCTTCATCTCGGAAACTCTCGAATGATCGGACGATCGCCACCGCGAGTTGCGCCCGAAGAGCGCACGGCGACAGGCTGCACGATACCGCAGGACCGCCGGCGAGGCCAACCGGCAATCGCCTCAGTCGAGCGTGCGTCGGAACCGCAGGAGCGCGACGGCGGCGTAGAGAACCACGAAGAGCGCGAGCGCCGCCATCTCGCGCGATATCGTCGCCAGATCCGCGCCCTTGAGCATCACCGCCCGGATCGCGCGGATGAAATGCGTCAGCGGAAAGATCTCGCCGAGCGTCTGCGCCCAGCCCGGCATCCCGCGATAAGGGAACATGAAGCCCGAGAGCAGAAGCGAGGGCAGGAAGAAGAAGAACGTCAGCTGCATCGCCTGCATCTGCGTGCGCGCAAAGCTCGAGATCGCATAGCCGAGCAGCACCAGCGCCAGCACGAAGACCCCGACCGCCGCCAGCAGCACGCTGAGCCCGCCCAGGAAGGGAACCTCGAAGAGCAGCCGGGCCGCGACCAGCACGACGCCGACCTGCACGCCGCCGACGACGAGATAGGGCAGGATCTTGGAGAACATGATCTCCGCCCCGGTCGCCGGCATCGCCAGCAGGTTCTCGATGGTGCCGCGCTCGTTCTCGCGGGTGAGCGCCATGGCGGTCATCATCACCATTGTCATCTGCAAGATCACCCCGAGCAGGCCCGGAACGATGTTGTACTGCGAGATCCCCTCCGGGTTGTATCGCCGGTGCACGATCACCTCGACCTGAGACGACGGACCCTGCGCCGCGGCCGGGGCGTCGGCGCGGGCTGCGGCGACGGCGTTCGTCACGATCGTCTCCAGCGCGGCGACCGCGCCGCTCGAGGCGGCGGGGTCGGTGGCGTCGGCCTCGACGAGGATGCGGGCCCCGTCACGGCGCTCCACCCGCGTGGCAAAGTCGGACGGGATGGTGACCACGAAGGCGACCTCGCCCTGCTGAAGCAGCCGCTCGGCCTCCGCGGCGCTGACGCCCTCGTGGGTGAACCGGTAGTAGCCGCTGATCTCGAGCGCGCTGACCAGCGCGCGGCCGTAGCGGTCGCCGCCGGGGCTGACCAGCGCGGTCGGCAGGCCCTTGGGATCGTTGTTGATCGCGTAGCCGAACAGCATCAACTGGATCAGCGGCACGCCGAGCATCATCGCGAAGGTCACCCGGTCGCGGCGCATCTGGACGAACTCCTTGCGCAGGAGCGCGCCCAGCCGGCGGAGCGAGAAGGCTGCGCTCATGCCATGTTGTCCTCAGCCGCGCCCATGTACTGGATGAAAACGTCCTCGAGGCTCGTCTCGGCCGGCGCGACGGCGATCCCCGGCGCCAGGGCGGCGGCGTCGGCGAGCGCGGCTTCGAGCCCGGCCCGGTCGCCGCCGACCACGTGCAGCGATGCCCCGAAGGCCGCGGCCTGGTCGACGCGGGGGTCGGCGCGCAGCGTGCGGGCGACGACGCCGAGATCCGGCCCGGTGACAACGAAGGTCGAGAGCCCCGATCCCGCGATCACCTCCGCTACCGTCCCGGACGCGATCAGCCGGCCGTAGGCGATGTAGTTGATGCGCCCGCAGCGCTCGGCCTCGTCCATGTAGTGCGTCGAGACCATCACCGTCATGCCGTCGGAGGCGAGCCTGTGGATTTCGTCCCAGAACTCGCGCCGGGCCTTGGGGTCCACGCCGGCGGTCGGCTCGTCGAGCAGGAGAAGCTTGGGCGCATGCATGATGCAGGCGGCGAGCGCCAGCCGCTGTTTCCAGCCGCCCGAAAGCGCGCCGGCGAGCTGGCGCCTCCGGCTGGCGAGGCCGAGACCCTCCAGCGTGTCGCGCACCACCCTGCGCGGCGCGGGCAGCCGGTAGAGACCCGCCACCAGATCGAGGTTTTCCTCGATCGTCAGGTCCTCGTAGAGCGAGAACCGCTGCGTCATGTAGCCGACCTCGGCCTTGATCCGGCGGCTATCGCGCGCGACGTCGTAGCCCAGCACCTCGCCCTCGCCGGCGTCCAGGCGCAGGAGGCCGCAGATCAACCGGATCGTCGTGGTCTTTCCCGAGCCGTTCGGCCCCAGGAAGCCGACGATCTCGCCGCGCTCGACCCGGATCGACACGTCGTCGACCACCTTGGCGTCGCCGAAGCTCTTGGTCAGCCCGCGCACGTCGATCACCGGCGCGCCGGTCATGGCGCGGCGTGGCTCACATCGACGATCTGGCCAGGGCGAAGGAACCGGTCGCCGTCATGAGGTCGCGCCTCGACGCGGTAGACGAGCTTCTGGCGGTTCTCCACCGAGTAGATCACCGGCGGGGTGAATTCGGGCGAGTCCGAGACATGGCTGACCTCGGCGCTCAGCCCCTCCGGGCAGCCGTCGCAGCGCACCGCGAGCATGTCGCCCGGCGCCAGGGCCGAAACATCGCGTTCGCCGACGTAGATCACCAGCTTGACCATGCCGTCGGGCAGGATCGAGAGCACCGGGGTGGACGGCCCGACGATCTCGCCGACCCGGTGGTAGACGTCCGCGACCGCGCCCTCTGCGGGCGCCGCCAGATCACGGCGGGCCAACCGCCAAGCCGCCTGGTTGCGCGCGGCCTCGGCCGCGGCGCGGCGGGCTTCGGCCGCGGCCACCACGTGCGGCCGCGCCGGCAGCCGCGCCACCTCGAGCTTGGCCTCAAGTTCGCGGACCGCCGCTTCGGCGACGTCCCGGGCGGAGATGTCGCGGTCGAGCAGCGCCTCCGAGATCACCCCGTCCGCGGCAAGCCGCGCCTGTCGGTCGGCGACGCGCGCCGCCTCGGCGAGTTGCACCCGCGCCGATGCGAGGCCGGCCTCGATGACAGCGATCTCCTCCCTCCGGCTCCCCTCGCGCAGGTTGGCGAGATCGGCCTCGGCCTGCGCCAGGGCGGCTTCGGCTTCGGCCAGCGCGATTTCGGCGTCGGTGCGCTCCTGGCGGGCCAGCAACTGGCCGGGTGCCACGCGATCACCTTTGGTGACGAGAACCTCGGTCAGCTCAGCGGTCGAGACCGCCGCGAGGTTGACGTACTCTCCCTCGACGTAACCGACCGCCATAGGGGCGACGACGGCGCAGGCTCCGAGAAGCCCGCCGATCAGTGGCGCGGCGCAGAGGAACTCAAGCATCGGCCGCCTCCCGATACGCCCGGAGCCGGGCGCGCAGTCCGTCGGTCACGGTTCGGGCCACGGCCTTCGCCTCCGCCGGTCCGATGTCGGTCCAGCCCATGCGCCGGGTCACCACCGGCCGGCCAAGATGGAAGTACACGATCTGCCCGATCAGCGAGAACACCGCGAGCCGGGTCGCCTCGCTTTCGGGGTCTCGTCCGGCGGCCAGCCCCCAGAGCTGGCAGACACGGCCATGCACGTCGCGGAAGACGCTGTCGTAGATCAGGTCGAGCGCCTCCGAGGGCTGGCTCATCTCGCGAAGTACGAAACCCGCCGTCTGCCGCGCCTCCGGTTGCAGCAGCACGAAGCGGACCATCGCTTCAACGAGCGTGCAGAGCGCCGCCTCCGCCTCGGCGGGCGTCGAGGCCGGGGCCGCCGCCGCTGCGGTCGCCATGCGCATCCGCTCGGCGACCAGCGTCGCGCAGGCGGCGCGCAGCCCCTCCTTGCTGCCAAAGTGATAGCCGATCGACGCCACGTTGGTTCCCGCCGCCGCGGCGATCTCGCGAATGGACGTCGCCGCATAGCCCTTGTCGGCGAAACCGCGCATCGCCGCATCGAGGATACCCTCGCGGGTCGTCCGACCCGTCGGCGCCGGTGCGTCTTCGCTCATGTGCCCTCCAATTCAATCAAACGATTGATTAAATGCTCGCAGTATCGCGGTCAAGCCCGATTTGCTGGTCACGGGGCCAGGGTTCGGGGTAGAGGTCAGAGTCGCGCTCGCCGGATGCGTCGCCGCAGGGAGACCGCTCATGAAGATCGCCGCCGCCGCCTATCCGATCGACTGGCACAACCGCTGGAACGAATACGTCGGCAAGCTCCGGGTCTGGGTGCGCACCGCCGCCGAGAACGGCGCCGAGTTGCTGGTCTTCCCCGAGTTCGCCGCCATGGAGGTCGCCAGCCTCGCGCGCGAGGAGAACGCCAAGGACCTGCAGAAGTCCATCGACGCGGTCAGCGCCCGCATTAAGGACGTCGACGAGCTGCACGCCTCGCTCTCCCGGGAGTTCAATGTCCACATCTGCGCCGGCTCCGGACCGGTGCGCCGCGAGGACCGCAGCGCCGTCAACCGCACCCGGCTGTTCTCGCCGGACGGACTGACCGGGGTGCAGGACAAGCTGATCATGGCCCGCTTCGAGCGCGAGACCTGGGAGATCGGCCCGGGCGACCGTCCGCGCGTCTTCGACACCGCGCTCGGGCGGATCGGCGTCTTGGTGGGCTACGACTGCGAGTTCCCGCTGATCGCCCGCGCAATGGCCGAGGCCGGGGCGGAGATCCTGCTGGTGACCAGTTGCGCCCCGACCATCCAGGGCTACTGGCGGATCCGCGTGAGCGCCCGCGCCCGCGCGCTGGAGAACCAGTGCATCGTCGCGCACGCCACCACCGTCGGCGAGGCCGGCTGGCTCGCCGCCGCCCGCACCAACATGGGCACCGCCGCGATCTACGGGCCGCCCGACACCGGCTTTCCCGAGGAGGGCGTCATCGCGACCGGCAAGATGAACAAGTCAGGCTGGGTCTACGCGGACGTCTCGATAGACGCGGTGCGCAAGGTGCGCGCCGACGGCGTGGTGCGCAACTTCCGCGACTGGTCAGAGCAGGACGGCCGCCTTTCCCAGGTCGAGACCGTCGATCTCCGAGCCCCCGAGGCGGCCTGAGTCTTCCGCGTCGCCGCGCCCGACGACGACCCGACGCCGTTCAGGTCCCGCAGGTGTTGACGCCCAGCAGCCGATAGGCCGGACAGAAGTTGAGCGCGGCCGTCCCGACGAGGATCAGCCCGAGCCAGCCCCAGGCTCCGATCACGCCCGCAATCGCCAGCACGATCAGCAGGGCCCCGAGCCCGAACCGGACGAGACGGTCGGTCCGCCCCATGTTCTTCACGATTTCCATGTGTCCTTCTCCTCGTTTGCAAAACAGAAACTGAGCGTCACGCAGCCTGTATCGGTCTTCGCTCGGAACGGAGCGTGCGCCGCGCCAGATCCGGGTCGATCGCCTTGATGGCGTCATATTGGGTGAGATGCACCTTGCCGGTCAGGTCTTCAAGGAGATGCGACCTCTTGAGGCGGTCCATCACCGGTCCCTTGACCTCCGAGAGGTGGAACGCGACGCCCGCATCGCGAAGCCGCGCGTTGATCGCCTCCAGGCTCTCCAGCGCCGAGGCGTCGATGAAGTTCACGGCGGGGCACACCAGGATCAGGTGCCGGATCGCCGGGTCGCCGGCGATCGTGTCGTTGACCATGTCCTCCAGGAACCGCGCGTTCGGGAAATAGAGGCTCTCGTCGACCCGGATCGAGACGATCTGCGGCGAAGTGGTCACCTCGTGGCGCAGCACGTTGCGGAAGTGCTCGGTGCCGGGCACCTGGCCCACCACCGCCACATGGGGCCGCGACGTGCGGTAGAGATGCAGGAAGATCGACAGGCCCACGCCTGCGATCAGGCCCGCCTCGACCCCGACACCGAGCGTGAGCAGGATCGTCGCCGCCATCGCCGCGAAGTCCGCGCGCGAATAGCGCCAGGTCTCGCGCAGCGCGCCAAGGTCGATCAGCGACAGCACCGCAAGGATGATCGTCGCGGCCAGGACCGCGATCGGCAGAAAGTAGAGAAACGGCGTCAGAAACAGCGTGGCGAGCGCGATGCCGACCGCCGTGAAGGCCCCCGCGGCCGGCGTCTCGGCGCCGGCGTCGAAGTTCACCACCGATCGCGCGAAGCCGCCGGTCACCGGAAAGCCGCCCGAGACCGCCGCGCCGACGTTCGAGGCGCCGAGCGCGATCAGCTCCTGGTCGGGATCGATGCGCTGGCGGCGCTTGGCGGCGAGCGTCTGCGCCACCGAGATCGTCTCGACGTAGCCCACGATCGAGATCAGCAGCGCCGGCGCCGCGATCGCCATCCACAGCGTCGCCTCGAACGGTGGCAGGGCCGGCGTCGGCAGCCCGCTGGGAATGGCGCCGACGATGGCGACGCCGCGATCGGCGAGGCCGAGGCCCCACACCGCCCAGGTTCCCGCGGCCACCGCCGCGACCGGCCCGGCCTTGGCGATCACGTCCGCGAGCCGTCCGGTGAGGCCGATCCGGGCCAGCGTCGGCTTGAGCCAGCGCCGGGTCCAGGTGAGAAAGCCGAGCGCCGCGACCCCTATCGCGAGGGTCCAGGGGTTCGTGTCGCCCAGCGATCGCGCCAGCGCCGCCAGCGTTTCGGGAAGCGTGTGCCCCGACGCCGAGACCCCGAGGATATGGCGCAACTGGCTCGCCGCGATCAAGATGCCCGAGGCCGTGATGAAGCCCGAGATCACCGGGTGGCTGAGGAAGTTCGCGAGAAACCCCAGCCGCAGCGCGCCCATCGCCAGCAGCATCAGCCCCGACAGGAACGCCAGCGCTATCGCCGCGCCGAGGTATTCCGGCGTGCCCTGCGCCGCCAGCGGGGCGATGGCCGTCGCCGTCATCAGGCTCGCCACCGCCACCGGCCCGACCGCCAAGGTGCGCGACGTGCCAAGCAACGCGTAGATCACGAGCGGCGCGATCGAGGCGTAGAGCCCCACCTGCGCCGGAAGCCCGGCCAGCATCGCGTAGGCCAGCGACTGCGGGATCAGCATGATCGTCACGATCACCGCGGCGACAAGGTCGTTGGTGAGCGTGCCGCGGTCGTAGCGCGACCCCCAGTCGAGTATCGGCAGATACTGGCGAATCACGAGGGCCTCCCTGGTATGGCGCTCAGCCGGCGAGCGCGTGAAGGTTCTGGCAGCGCGCGCCGGAGCGGCAATAGGCGAGCACCGGGCCGGGCAGGTCGCGGAGCGCGGCGGCGAAGTCGTCGACGTTGGTCTGGGTGATCTGACCCGAGATCACCGGGACGAAGACGAAGGCGAGGCCCGCCGCCTCGGCTGCGGCGCCAATCTCGGACGCCGGCGTCTGACCCGGGCTCTCGCCGTCGGGTCGGTTGCACATGATCGCGCGGTAGCCCTGCGTGGCGATCTCGGCGACGTCCTCGACGCCGATCTGGCCGGACACGCTGTAGTCGGGGGTGATCTCAAGTATGTTCATCTCGTTCTCATGCTCCGCTTGAGGGAAGGTCGCTCGGACCTCCGGCCTCTAGCATGCGCGGCGTTGCGCCGACAGCATGGCCTAGATAGCCGGCCAGAGAAAGAATTTCAATCTTTGAATGTATCTTTTTCGACCGGGAGCGCGGTGGTGTTCTTGATCTCCTCCATCGACAGTGTCGAGGTGACGTTGAAGATCGAGACCTCCCGGATCAGCGCGCGATAGAAGGCGTCGTAGGCGCGCGCATTGGGCACCCGGACCTTGAGGATGTAGTCGATGTCGCCGGCAAGCCGGTGCGCCTCGAGCACTTCGGGTCGTGACCGCACGGCGCGCAGAAACCGCGCCAGCCAGTCCGCGTCGTGCTCGGAGGTCCGGATCAGCACGAAGAAGCAGCTCTCCAGCCCGAGCTTCTCGGGATCGACCAGCGCGACCTCGCCGCGGATCAGCCCGGACGCCTTCATCTTCCGGATCCGGTTCCACACCGGGGTCTTGGAGGCGCCTAGACGCCGGGCGATTTCGTCCAGCGGAACGGTGGCGTCCGCCTGGAGGATCGCGAGGATGTTCCGGTCGAGGTCGTCAATCTGGTCCGCCATTCGCCTGTTCCCAGTGCTTTCGCACCCTGCTTCCTCGATATCCTAGAATATCGGAACAGCATCCTTATTTGAAGCCGTTGATTGAAGGAATTAGGGAAAAAGTTCTATATCAAGGGGTGAAGCCAGATGATGGACGGCGCATGCGGCACTTTCCGATCTTTCTCGACCTGCGCGGCCGGAGGGTCGTGGTTTCCGGCGCCGGCGAGACCGCGGCGGCCAAGCTGCGTCTTCTCTTCAAGACCGAGGCGACCGTGGTGGTCTACGGGGCGGAACCCGAACCGCAGCTGCGCGCCTGGGCCGCCGAGGGCCGGCTGCGCCTGATCGAGCGCCCGCTGGCGCGCGGCGACGCCATCTGCGCGGCGCTGCTCTACGGCGCGAACGCCGATCCGGCCGAGGACGCCCGCGTCGTCGCGATCGGCCGCGCCGCGGGCGCGCTGGTCAACATCGTCGACAATCTCGAGGACAGCGCCTTCATCACGCCGGCGATCGTCGACCGGGATCCGGTCACCGTCGCGATCGGCACCGAGGGCGCGGCCCCGGTGCTGGCGCGCAAGATCAAGGCGGAGATCGAGGCGATGCTGCCCGTAGCACTCGGCCGGCTCGCCCGGATCGGGCAGGCTTTCCGGTCGCAGGCGTCCAGGCTCGATTCGAACGCCCGCCGGGCCCTCTGGACGCGTTTCTACTTCGAGCGCGGCCCGCAGGCGCTGGGGAACGGTGAGGACGCCGCACGCGCTGCGCTCGAGGAGCTGCTCGCCGAGGGCGCCGCCCCGCGCGCCGGCTTCGTGCACATCGTCGGCGCGGGCCCGGGCGACCCGGAGCTTCTGACCCTCAAGGCGCGTCGGCTCCTGCACGAAGCGGACGTGGTCATCCACGATCGTCTTGTGCCGACAGCGATTCTCGAGCTCGCCCGACGCGAGGCCGAGATCGTCGAGGTCGGCAAGACCCCCTACGGCCGCGCCTGGCGGCAGGAGGACATCAACGCCCTCATCGTGGAACGTGCACGGGCCGGTTCTACGGTCGTGCGACTTAAGGGCGGCGATCCCGCGCTGTTCGCGCGCCTCGACGAGGAGATCGAGGCGCTGGAAGCGGCGGGGATCGGCTGCGCCGTCACCCCCGGGGTCACCGCGGCGAGCGCTTCGGTCGCCGCCATCGGCCAGTCCCTGACCCGGCGCGGCCGCAACGCCAGCGTGCGGCTGATGACCGCCCACGACGTCGACGGCTTCGCCGAGCACGACTGGCGCGACCTCGCCCGGCCCGGCGCGACCGCGGCGGTGTACATGGGCCTGCGCGCCGCCGCTTTCCTGCGCGGCCGGCTGATGATGCACGGCGCCGCGCCCGACACGCCCGTCACCGCGGTCGAGAACGCCAGCCGCCCTGACCAGCGGGTGATCGCAACCTCGCTCGTCGATCTGCCCGACGCGCTGGCTGACGCCGCGCCCACCGGTCCCGTCCTCATCCTCTTCGGCCTCGCGCCCCGTCGCGCGGCCGCCGCTGTATCCGAACTGAAGGAGGCGCTCTGATGGCGCGCGCATTCAAGCCCCAGATGGCCACCGGCAACGATCTGCTGGAAGGCGACGTGATCTACTTCACCTCCACCGGGGACTGGTCGCGCGACATCGGCGACGCCGCGCTCGCGGTCAATCCCGAGGCGGCCGAGGACCTGCTCGCCCGCGCCTCCGCCTTCCCGAACCTCGTGGTCGGCGTCTACCTGGTGGAGGCCGCTCTCGACGACCGCGGACGGGCGGCGCCTTCCCACTTCCGCGAGGCGTTCCGCACCCGCGGACCCTCGAACTATCCGCAACACGGCAAGCAGGCGGAGCTCTGAGATGTACGACTACACCGAATTCGACCGCGACTACGTGCGCGCCCGCGTCGACGAGTTCCGCGGCCAGGTCGATCGCCGCATCGCCGGCGGCCTCACCGAGGACGAGTTCAAGCCCCTGCGGCTGATGAACGGCCTCTACCTGCAGCTCCACGCCTACATGCTGCGCGTCGCCATCCCCTACGGCACGCTCGACAGCGCCAAGATGCGCCAGCTCGCCATGATCGCCGAGCGCTGGGACAAGGGCTACGGCCACTTCACCACGCGCCAGAACATCCAGTTCAACTGGCCGAAGCTCAAGGACGTGCCCGACATGCTCGACGCGCTCGCCGAGGTGGGCATGCACGCGATCCAGACGTCCGGAAACTGCATCCGCAACGTCACCGCCGACCACTTCGCCGGGGCGGCCGCCGACGAGATCGAGGATCCACGCCCGACCGCCGAGCTGATCCGCCAGTGGTCCACCGATCATCCGGAATTCACCTGGCTGCCGCGCAAGTTCAAGATCGCCATCACCGGCGCGCCCAACGACCGCGCCGTCACCAAGGCCCACGACATCGGCCTCAGGATGCTGCGTGACGCCGCGGGCGAACCGGGCTTCGAGGTGATCGTCGGCGGCGGGCTGGGCCGCACGCCGATGATCGGCAAGGTCGTGCGGGAGTTCCTGCCCAAGGCCGACCTGCTGCCCTATCTCGAAGCGATCCTGCAGGTCTACAACCTGCACGGGCGGCGCGACAACAAGTACAAGGCCCGCATCAAGATCCTGGTGCACGAGACCGGCGAGGACGAGATCCGCGCCCAGATCGAGGCCGCCTTCGCGGCAAAGAAGGCGGCGTTCCCGGGCGTGAACGCGGCCCTTCTCGCCCAGATCGAGGCGGCGTTCGCGCCGCCGGCCTTCGCGGCGTCCGCACCCGACGATTTCGATCGCGCCTACGCCGCCGACGCCGTCTTCCGCTCCTGGATCGACACCAACGTGGCGCCGCACCGCCGGCCTGACCATGCGATCGCCACGATCTCGCTCAAGCCCCATGGCGGCACGCCCGGCGACGCCACCGCCAAGCAGATGCGCGTCATAGCCGATCTCGCCGAGGAGTACGGCTACGACGAGATCCGCATCAGCCACGAGCAGAACGTCGTGCTGCCGCATGTGCCGCGCGCGCATCTGTGGGCCGTGCACGCCCGCCTGCGCGCTGCGGGTCTGGGCACGGCCAACATCGGTCTGGTGTCGGACATCATCGCCTGCCCCGGGATGGACTACTGCGCGCTGGCGACCGCCCGCTCGATCCCGGTGGCTCAGGAAATCGCAACCCGCTTCGAGGAGCTCAAGCTCGAGCACGAGATCGGTCCGCTCAAGATCAAGATCTCGGGCTGCATCAACGCCTGCGGCCATCACCACGTCGGCCACATCGGCATCCTCGGGCTCGACCGGGCCGGGGTGGAGAACTACCAGATCACGCTGGGCGGCGACGGCGCCGAGGACGCGGCGATCGGCGAACGTGCGGGGCCGGGCTTCGCCTATGGCGAGATCGTGCCCGCCATCGAGCGGCTGCTGCTGGCCTATCTCGACCTGCGCGCCGGCCCCGACGAGACTTTCCTGCGGGCCTACCGGAGGCTCGGCGCGGCGCCGTTCAAGGCGGCGCTTTACCCCGCCGAGGAGCGGTCCGATGCGGCTTGAGCGCGGCGAGGGGCTCACGGGCGCGGCCGTCGACCGCCTCGACGCGCTGCGCGAAGCCTGCGCCGGCGCCGGCGCCGAGGACATCATCGCCGGCGTTCTCGCGGCATGTCCCGGCGAGGTGGCGCTGATCTCCTCCTTCGGGGCGGACGCGGCGGTGCTCCTGCACATGCTCTCGCGCATCGATCCCGACGCGCCGGTGCTGCTCGTCGACACGCTTATGCTCTTCGAGGAGACGCTGCAGTACCAGCGCGAACTCGCCGCTCTCCTCGGCCTCACCAACGCCCAGCACCTGCACCCCGATCCCGCCGACCTCGCCACGCTCGACCCTGACGGCGACCTGCACCGGAGCGATCCGGACGGCTGCTGCGTCATCCGCAAGGTTGCGCCGCTCGACAGGGCCCTGCGGCGTTGGCCGGTCGCGATTTCGGGACGCAAGCGGTTCCAGTCGCCGACACGAGCCGGGCTCGAGGTCTTCGAGGCCGACCGCGGCCGGATCCGGGTCAGCCCGCTGGCCGGCTGGAGCCCGCGCGACCTCGGCGACTACATGGACGCCCACGACCTGCCGCGCCATCCGCTGGTCGCCAGGGGCTATCCCTCGATCGGCTGCGCTCCCTGCACCACGCAGGTCCGGCCGGGCGAGGACCTCCGCGCGGGCCGCTGGCGCGGCGCGGAAAAACTCGAATGCGGCATTCACTTCGGAGAGGACGGGCGCGTCGCGCGCGCCCCACAGACGGGAGACCATGCATGAGCGTGATCGTGACCGAGTTGGGCTTCAGCCCCGACGCCTGGGCCGAGGGGCGCGTGCTGCCCTTCGACTTCTTCTGGAGCGGCCAGGATCTGCCAGAGGAGCCGCTGGCGGTCGAGTTCCCCAATGACCGCGACCCCGCCGATCTCGAGCCCTGGCTGCACCGGCTCGACATGATCCGCGTTGAGTTCCCGGCGATGGGCGACGGCCGCGGCTTCTCCATCGCGCGACGCCTGCGCGCGCTCGGCTTCACCGGTCGGCTGCGGGCGGCGGGTCCCCTGGTTGCCGACCAGCTGCGCGCCGCGCTCCGGGTCGGCTTCGACGAAATCGAGCTCCCCGAAGCGATCGCCGCGCGCCAGCCCGAGCCGATCTGGCTGGCGCGCGCGACCGCGCCCTCCTACCAGGATCGCCTGATCGCCTGATCCCGTGAGGTCCCGCGGTCGCGGCGACGGTTGAACCGTCACCGGCGTCTGCTAGGTTGCCGCTCGGAGATCCGCGGCCTCCGGGCTGCCCGTCGCGCGGTTGGAGGCATCGGATGACCCTTGGACCGGGTGGTCGCGCCGCGGCGATCGCAGCGCTCGTCGCCGCGATCCTTGCGCCTCTGCCTGCGGCGGCGTGGACTCCCGCCAATCTCTTCAAGCCCTGCGACGGCGACTGCGGCACGTCGTTCTTCGGGGGCAACTACGTCGAGAATTCGATGGGGCAGGTTCTCGTGACGTCGCCCGAGACGCCGCTGACCTGGGAATACATCGAAGGCGACCACCTGATCGCCACCACGATTTCCCGCAGGGTCGGTGAGTGGCGCCGGCTCTCCTTCGAGCCCGAGGTGGGCGTCGGCCAGCGGTTCGGCCGCCAGGACGAGACGGAGGTCTGGGCCGCGATCTACGCCCGCTATCACGGATTCCCCTGGGACCGCCACATCGTGACGACCATCGGGTTGTCGACCGGGCTCAACTGGGCGAGCGACGTCTCCGAAGTGGAGCAGGATCGGGCCAAGGACGGCGAGGGCAGCCAGCTCATGCACTACTTCTCGCCAGAGATCACCTTCGCGCTGCCCAGCGATCCCGACATCGAGTTGCTCTTCCGCTTCCACCATCGCTCCGGCATTTTCGGTCTGGTCAGCGACGCCTGGGGCGGGGCGCAGTACGGGACGGTCGGCTTTCGCATCCGCTTCTGAGGGCGCGCGCGTCAACGAAGTCTTAGGATTCAGAAACCAAATTATATCAATTAGTTGATTGTGTTTCGCACGCGCGCATCTGATGCGCGCGCAGGTTGGGACCTGCTTGTCAGCCCCGGCCAGAGCCGCTAGACGCGGCTGCGCATTCTTTCGAGGCTCCCCATGCCGCAGGGCAACGCCAGCCGCTCGCTTCTCGTCGGCATGGCCGCGATGTCGTCCATCGTGCTCGCCTCGAACGTGCTGGTGCAGTTCCTCTTCGGCGACTGGCTGACCTGGGGCGCCTTCACCTATCCCTTCGCCTTCCTGGTCACCGACCTGATGAACCGGCTGCACGGGCCGGCGGCGGCGCGCCGGGTGGTGGCGGTCGGCTTTCTTGTCGGGATCGCCTGCAGCCTCGTCGGCGCCCAGATCGATGGGCCCTTCGGCCCGCTGGTCAGCCTCCGGGTCGCCATCGGCTCCGGCGTCGCCTTCCTCGCCGCCCAGCTTCTCGACGTGGCGATCTTCAATCGGCTTCGGTCAGGAACCTGGTGGCGCGCGCCGCTGGTTTCCAGCCTGATCGGGGGAACCGTCGATACCGCGCTCTTCTTCTCGATCGCCTTTTCGGCGCACCTGGCCTGGATCGCGCCGGGCGTGGACGTGGCCTGGGCCAACGAGGTCGTGCCCCTGCTCGGCCGCGGACCCCAGGCGCCGCTCTGGGTCAGCCTCGCGCTGGCCGATTTCGCAGTGAAGACCCTGATCGCGCTGGTCGGGCTCGTCCCGTTCCGGCTGGCGCTGCGCCGTCTCGCCACGGGCGCGTGACAACATTTTTCTTGCGTTCGAACGGAAATCCTTCACCATCGAGACTGACCGAAACAACTGAAAGGAGGTGATCCAATGTCTGATGAGACTTTGGAGCGTGTGGCCCGGTTGTTGCGCGAAGGAGCTGTCTGAGGGGCAGTCCCCTCGATCGTGCGAATTCGCGCCGGGTTCGGCCCACTGGCCAGCCTCCAAGCTCATGACAACAGGGGAGGCCGCAACGCTTGCGGCCTCCCGCCTTTTCGGGGCCGCGGAATGCTCGTGATCAACGACGAGATCAGCCTCGCGGACTGGGAGATGACCGAGCGCTTCGTGCGCGCCTCGGGCCCGGGCGGGCAGAACGTCAACAAGGTCTCGACCGCAGTCGAACTGCGCTTCGAGGCGGCGCGGTCCCCCAGCCTCGCGCCCGACGTCAAGGCGCGGCTGAAACGGCTCGCCGGCCGGCGCTGGACCGTGGAGGGAGCGCTGATCGTCACCTGCGAGCGCCACCGCACCCAGGCGCTGAACCGCGCCGAGGCCCGCGACAAGCTGCGCGAGTTGATCCTCAAGGCGCTCGAGCGGCCCAAGCCGCGCCGCCCGACCCGCCCGACCCGCGCTTCGATCCGTCGCCGGCTGGACGGCAAGACCCGCAGGGGCGCGGTCAAGGCGGCCCGTGGACCGGTCGACGGGGCGGACTGAGCGGTTGAACTGTGGCCGGGCATCGGTAACGGTGCGGCCAGAAACCTGAACACCTGGGGGGATCGTCCATGCGCACCCGCGCCGCCATCGCCGTCGCTGCCGGCAAGCCGCTCGAAGTTCACGAGGTCAACCTGGAGGGCCCGAAGTCAGGCGAAGTCCTCGTAGAGATCAGGGCGACGGGCATCTGCCACACTGACGAGTTCACCCTTTCGGGCGCGGACCCTGAGGGGCTCTTTCCGGCGATACTCGGCCACGAGGGCGCCGGCGTGGTGCTCGAGGTCGGCGCGGGCGTGACGAGCCTCAAGCCGGGCGATCACGTCATTCCGCTCTACACGCCGGAATGCCGGGAGTGCGAGTACTGCCTCAGCCCGAAGACCAACCTCTGCCAGTCGATCCGATCGACGCAGGGGCAGGGGCTGATGCCGGACGGCACCTCGCGGTTCTCGACGCTCGATGGCGAGCCGATCCTGCATTACATGGGCTGCTCGACCTTCTCGAACCATACGGTGGTGCCGGAGATCGCGCTGGCGAAGGTGCGCGAGGACGCGCCGTTCGACAAGATCTGCTACATCGGCTGCGGGGTGACGACGGGGATCGGGGCGGTAATCAACACCGCGAAGGTCGAGATCGGCAGCCGGGCGATCGTGTTCGGGCTTGGCGGGATCGGGCTCAACGTCATCCAGGGGCTGCGGCTGGCCGGGGCGGACCAGATCGTCGGCGTCGACCTCAACCCGGGCAAGAAGGCGATGGCCGAGCGGTTCGGGATGACCGATTTCGTCAACCCGGCGGAGGTCGACGGCGATCTGGTGGCCTATCTGGTCAACCTGACCAAGGGCGGCGCGGACTACACGTTCGACGCGACCGGCAACGTCAAGGTGATGCGGACGGCTCTGGAGGCGGCGCACAAGGGCTGGGGCGAGAGCATCATCATCGGGGTGGCACCGGCGGGGGCGGAGATCTCGACGCGGCCGTTCCAGCTGGTGACGGGACGGTCCTGGCGGGGCACGGCCTTCGGAGGGGCGCGGGGTCGAACCGACGTTCCGAAGATCGTCGACTGGTACATGGACGGCAAGATCGAGATCGACCCGATGATCACCCACACCATGGGGCTCGATGAGATCAACAAGGGGTTTGACCTGATGCATTCAGGCGAGTCGATCCGATCGGTGGTGAACTACTGACGGTCGGGATGGAGCCGTCCGCAGCGGGCCGCGCGAGAGCGCCAAGCTTGGCACTTTTTCAAGGTATTGAAATTAAAGAGAAAATTCGTAAATCGTTTGTTACTGCGATTGCGCGCGCCGAGCTTTCAAGATCCTCTCTCGAAGGCTCTGCGCAGCCGAGCTGTAGAAGGTGGCACTACGCGTTTGCAACACAGATATGGCCTCGTCAATCGCAGTGAGCGCCTGCAGGTAGGTGGGATCGAGTGTTCGGGCACCTTCCAGATAGACGTCGGCCAATCCCATCTCTGTTATGGCGTGGTCCATTGAGTAGTCTGATCTAGTTCTCACCCGAAGGGCCTCCTCAAGTGCGTCCGCGGCGCGTCGAAAGTGATATTCATTCGGTTCAAGCCGGGCGAGCGAAAACCATGTGATGCCAAGGTTGTATTGAACCATAGCTCTCTGCGGCGACGATTCGGATGGTGGCAAGGCCTTGAGGCACGAACGGAAGTCGTTGAGTGCGTCGCGAACAATTGCAGGGTCTCCGGTCATTACGCCGAGGGCTCCGCGTGCGTCGCCGATGTTCTGTCGGACAAAAATGCAGGTCTCCTGATCTTTCAGGGCGTCGGCAGTGTTGAACGCATTCCCGAGGTCTAATAGCCCCGCCCGTATTGGTTCAGGATTGCCGGACCGCTTACCCAATTCTACGAGAACGCTTCCACGGCTGCTAAGTGATTGAGCGAGCTCAGTCGAAGGATCATGTCTTGAATATTCGTCGATGGCGGCCTGAAAGGCATCCAAGGAGGCTCGGATGTATTCAGAAATCCCACAAAGCGCCGCCAATACTCGGTATGCATTTCCGAGTTGGTGTTTACATCTCGCCCATTCCACCGAATGTTGAACTCTGGGAACCAAGGGGATCACGATGCCTTCGTATAGGTCGATCGCTTCGAGGATAGCGGTCTGATCGCCAAATACCCGCCCATGCAGGAGCAATGCATCCGCTCGCTGCTTCTCGAATCGCCAGCGGATCTCTCTATCTTCTGGCGGAACCGTCTCGGCTGCCTTGGCAAAATGATCCGCTGCGTCGCGGTAGCGCAGGCGCAGCTGAGCCAAGTTGCCGCGGACGGCGCGGGTCTTGGCCTTCACGAGGTCGGAGTGGCGTTCGACGGCTTCTAGTTTCTCGTCGGCCTCGTCGAAGCGACCCTGTTCGATCAGCGCCTGCGCCGCGTGCGACAGGTCGCGGATCACCTGATCACTGGAATTGTCGTATTCCAGCAGGCGTTCCTGCATGAGCTTGTATTGCTCGGCGGCGTTGCGCAGCAGGCGGGCGATTTCTTCGGGGTCGTCAGACGCTTCGCCGTGGCCGAAGTCAGCGAGGATGGCTTGAGCGGTGACGAGCGGGAGTCCGGGGGCGGTTTGGGCGATGATCTTCTCCAGCATCGCGGTGTGTTGATCCTGAACGTCGCGCACATCTGCGAGCAGGCGGATTGCGATTCCGTTCCGTCGCAGCGTCTCGGTCCACAACGTCGGGGTCAGGTCGGTCATGTATGCCGTGTTCGCCAGCATGGTCTCGAGCAGTGGAACGGTCACTTCGCGGAAGTAGCGTTCGGCGAGCGTGGTTGCGGTGAAATCGGGGCCGAGGGAGGAGGCCTTGATGGTGGCGATCATGTTGTCGCAGGCGGCCTTGGGGTTGAGGTCGGCCGCGGCCAGCGCGTCGCGGTTGGCGAGGGCGGTGGGTGCAACTTGCCAGAAGATCGCCTCGGCGTCGTCGCGGGCGGGGCCGGGGTGGGTGAAGGCCAGCGCCGCCTTGCCCTTGCGCTGCATCTCGCGGGCGAGGGGTTCGAGACCACGATCCTTCAGCGCGCGCCGGAGCGCGGCGCTGTTCCCGATGAGGTCGGCCATGGCTTCGGCGTAGTCGGAGACGCCAGTCGCGAGGGCGAGCTTGCGGCCGGCGAGCAGGAGGGCGGCGAAGGTCCAGAAGCCGTCGATCGGCATTGCGATCTCCAATCGGAGGCAGGGTGAGGCGCGGGGCGCGCGCCTGTCAATGATCCAGGCCGGGGCGCTCGCGGCCCGGCCTGCGCCTCCCCCGGCGGGCGTAGATCCTTGTGGCACAGCGGCCGGCTTGCGTTCGGCCGGCGGGCGGGCCACAGCCCGCGGATGACCGCCTTCGTTCCCGGTTTCCTGCTCGGCTTCAGCCTGATCCTCGCCATCGGGGCGCAGAACGCCTTCGTGCTGCGGCAGGGGCTGCGCGGCGAGCATGTGTTTGCAGTGTGCCTGACCTGCGCGCTGTCGGACGCGGCGCTGATCGCGCTCGGGGTGGCGGCATTCGCGCGGATTTATGCGGCGTTTCCGGCCGCCGCGCCGCTGATGCGCTACGGGGGCGCGGCGTTTCTGTTCGTCTATGGCGCGCTGGCGTTCCGCGCGGCCCTGCGCTCGGGGGCGGCGCTCGACCCGGCCACGGGCGCGGCAGGGAGCCTCGGCGCGACGCTCGCGACCTGCCTGGCGCTGACCTGGGCGAACCCGCATGTCTGGCTCGACACGGTGGTGCTGGTGGGCTCGGTGGCGGCGAGCCATGGCGCGGACCGGCTCGCCTTCGGCGTCGGCGCCATGACGGCGTCGTTCGTGTTCTTCTTCGGGCTGGGCTACGGCGCGCGGCTGCTCCGGCCGTTCTTCGCGCGGCCGGAGGCGTGGCGTGCGCTCGAGACGGGGATCGGCGCGGTGATGTGGGCGATCGCGGCGAAGCTGGTTTTCGGTTGAGCCGGGCGGTGCTAAGCCGGTCCGGATCGGCGGGAGGGCGCGATGGAGACGGTTTCGGAGAACGCGGCGTTCGGGGGCGTGCAGGGGGTCTACCGGCACGCGTCGAAGGTCTGCGGCTGCGACATGACTTTCGGGCTCTACCTGCCGCCGCAGGCCGCGGCGGGGCCGGTTCCGGTGCTGTGGTACCTGTCGGGGCTCACCTGCACCCACGAGAACGCCATGGTGAAGGCGGGCGCGCAGGCGCATGCGGCGGCGGCGGGGATGGCGCTGGTCTTTCCCGACACCTCGCCGCGCGGCGCGGGCGTCGCCGACGACGACGCCTTCGATCTCGGGCAGGGGGCGGGGTTCTACGTCGACGCGACCGAGGCGCCCTGGGCGCCGCATTTCGCCATGTGGAGCTACCTGCGGGACGAATTGCCGACGCTGGTGTTCCGCAACTTCGACCTCGAGGAGGGGGCGCAGGCGATCACCGGGCATTCGATGGGCGGGCATGGGGCGCTGACGCTGGCGCTCGCCGATCCCGACCGGTTCGCGTCGGTCTCGGCCTTCGCGCCGATCGCGCATCCGACCGCGTCGGAGTGGGGGCGCAGGCAGTTCGCGGCCTATCTTGGGGCGGACGAGGGGGCGTGGGCGGCGCATGACGCGACGCTCTTGGTGCGCGAACGCGGCTGGAAGGGGACGCTGCTGATAGACCAGGGGACGGCGGACCAGTTCCTCGATCTGCTGATACCCGAGGCGCTGGCGGGCGCGATCGCCGAACGCCGCCAGCCGGCGGTTTTTCGGATGCAGCCGGGCTACGATCACAGCTATTTCTTCGTGGCGAGCTTCATGGCCGACCATGTCGCCTTCCACGCCGAGGCGCTCGGCGCGTGATTTACGTCGACGCCGACGCCTGCCCGGTGCGCGAGGAGGTGGTGCGCGTGGCCGAGCGGCACGGGATCGAGGTCGCTATGGTGGCCAACGGCGGCATCCGGCCGAGCCGGAGCCCGCTGGTGCGGGTGGTGGTCGTCGAGGCCGGCGCGGACGCCGCGGACATGTGGATCGCGGAGCGGATCGGGCCGGGCGACGTCTGCGTGACCGCCGACGTGCCGCTGGCGGCGCGCTGCGTCGAGGCGGGGGCGCGGGTGGTCGGGCCGGACGGCAAGGCGTTCACGAGCGCGAACATGGGCGTGAGGCTGGCGACGCGCGACCTGATGGCCGACTTGCGCGCGGCCGATCCGTTCCGGGCTGGCGGCGGGCGGCCGTTCTCGAAGGCGGATCGGTCGCGGTTTCTGCAGGCGCTGGAGGCGGCGGTTCGGCGGGCCGACTGAGGACGGGGCGGTTTGTCGCGTCGCGGCCGGGGCGCAGAAAGAGGCTTCAAATCCAGACCGTTCTGGTCCAACGTCCCGACTGGAAATGCGGACGCTCCGAAAGAGGGCGCGATCCCGGGGGGAAGCCTTGAGTCTGCTGGATCTGCGGGCGATCACCATGAGCTTCGGCGCGATCCACGCGCTGCAGGGCGTCGATCTGATGGTCGCGGCGGGAGAGGCCATCGGGTTGATGGGCGACAACGGCGCGGGCAAGTCGACGCTGGTCAAGATCATCGCCGGCAACTTTCCCCCGACCAGCGGCACGGTGCGGGTCAACGACAAGGTGGTGCGTTTCACCAGGCCGCTCGACGCGCGCGAGGCCGGGATCGAGGTCGTCTACCAGGACCTCGCGCTGGCCGACAACCTGACGGCGGCGGAGAACGTCTTTCTAGGGCGCGAGTTGCACAAGGGCTGGGGGCCGTTCCGCACGCTCGACAAGCCCGCGATGATCCGCCGCTCGGCCGAGCTCTTCGAGGAATTGAAGTCCGAGACCCGGCCCAAGGATCTGGTGCGCAAGATGTCGGGCGGTCAACGGCAGGCGGTGGCGATCGCGCGCACGCGCCTGTCCGACCCCAAGATCGTGCTGATGGACGAGCCGACCGCGGCGATCTCGGTGCGTCAGGTCGCGGAGGTGCTGAGCCTGATCCATCGGCTTCGGGAGACCAACCACGCGGTGATCCTGATCTCGCACCGCATGCCGGACGTGTTCGAGGTCTGCGACCGGGTGGCGGTGCTGCGTCGCGGCAAGAAGGTGGCCGACAAGCCAATCGCCACGACCAGCCCAGAGGAAGTCACAGGTCTGATCACGGGAGCAATCGATGCCGCCTGAAGCCGTCGCACGCGCCGAACACGCCGCCATCGGCGAGGTCACGGGCATCGAGGAGGCGACGCTGCGCCAGCGCATCCTGCGCAGCCAGCCGTTCTGGGTGACGGTGGTTCTGCTCGCGGTGTCGGTGCTGATCGGCCTCTACCAGCCGAGTTTCCTGACCTCGGCCAATCTTTCCAACATCACCCGCAACTTCGCGCCGTTCGGGATCATGGCGCTGGGCATGACCTGCGTGATCATCACCGGCGGCATAGATCTGTCGGTGGGCTCGATCATGGGTTTCGTGGCGATCGTGGCGGGGCTGTTCCTGACGGCGGAATACCCGTGGTGGCTGGCGTTCTCGATGGGAATGCTGGCGGGGCTCGCCTGCGGCGCGGTGAACGGGTTCTTCGTGGCCTATGTGGGCATCTCGCCCTTCGTGGTGACGCTGGGCATGATGTCAATCGCGCGGTCGCTGGCGGTTGTGGCCTCCGGCAACCAGATGCTCTACCAGTTCGGCCCCGACGCGCCGATCGTGAAGGCGATCGGGCAGGCGCGGTTCCCGCCGAACGTCGAGGGCGACTTCTGGCCGGACTGGATCCCGGCCTTCTCGTCGCATTTCTGGACGATGATCGTGCTGGGGCTGATCGTCGGCTACGTGTTTCGCAGCAAAGCCTGGGGCCGGCATCTCTACGCGATCGGCGGCAACGAGCAGGCGGCGCGGCTCACGGGCGTCAACGTCGACCTGATCAAGTTCCAAGTCTACGTGTTCTCGGCGTTCTGCGCCTCGGTGTCGTCGCTGCTGATCCTCGGCTACACCGGCTCGGCGATCAACGCGCTGGGCCAGACCTACGAGTTGCGGGTGATCGCGGCCACGGTGATCGGCGGCGCGAACCTGATGGGCGGTTCGGGCACGGCCTATGGCGCGATCGTGGGCGCGGCGCTGCTCGAGGTGATCCGCAATGGGCTCCTGATGGCGGGGATAAACTCCAACTGGCAGGGGGCGTTCGTCGGCGTCATCATCATTGTCGCGGTCCTGATCGGACTGCAGACGAGCGGGAGAAACGTCTTCTCCCAACTCAAGAACGCGTTTCTGCCTCGGCGGGATCGCTAACCGGGCCGCCGCGCAAAGCGGCGGCGCATCCAAGGGAGGAAGACATGAAGAGACTTCTCATCACCACGGCGCTTGCGGCGACGGCCCTGTCGATCGGGTCGGCGGCGTCGGCGCAAAACACCTTCGCGCTGGTGCCCAAGAACATGAACAATCCGTTCTTCGACCAGGCCCGAGACGGCTGCATGAAGGCCGCAGAGGAATCGGGCGGCGCTTTCGTGTGCGAATACATCGGCCCGGGCGAGCACGGCGGCGGCGACGAGCAGGTGCAGATCGTCCAGGACCTCGTGGCGCGCGGCGATCTCGCGGGCATCGCCGTGTCTCCGGCGAACGCGGCGGCGATGGCGGTGGCGCTGCAGGCGGCGAAGGACGCGGGCATTCCGGTGATCACCTGGGATTCGGACCTTCTGCCGGAGAACCAGGACCTGCGCGTCGCCTATATCGGCACGCACAACTACGAGATCGGTACGAACCTCGCCAAGCTCGCCATGGAGATCAAGCCCGAGGGCGGCACGGTCTGCATCCAGTCCGGCGGCGCGGCGGCGGCCAACCACAACGAGCGCATGCAGGGCATCCGCGACACGCTCGGCGGCATGTCGGGCACGGAATCGCCCGGCGTGCGTCTGACCGGCGAGAACGGCTGGACCGAGGCCGAGGGCTGCCCGCTCTACACCGACGACAACTTCCCGCTTTCGGTGCAGCAGTTCGAGGACTTCATGCTGGCCAATCCGGACCTCGACGCCTTCATCCCGACCGGCGGCTTCCCGCAGTTCGTCCCCGACGCCAACCGCGCCGCGGTCGAGCCTTACAAGGACAAGATCGCTTCGGGCGAGCTGGCGCTGGTGGTGGCCGACACCCTGCCGGTCCAGATCGACCAGATGAAGGAGGGTTTCTCCGCCGGTCAGGTCGGCCAGCGGCCGTTCGAGATGGGTTATCGCAGCATGCAGGAGCTGCAGAAGATGTCCGAGGGCGGCGAGCCTCCGGCGGACCCGACCTACACCGGGCTCGACGTCTGCACGCCCGAGAACGTCGACACCTGCATCGGCGGCTAGGCTGCGGCGCGGCGGCGCCTCTCGGGGCGCCGCCGATCAGCCGGGCGCTTCAGATCGTCCAGCTTCGCGGGTTGTCGATGGCTTCGCCGCGGGCCACCTTCTGCAGGCCGAGCACGCAGCGCACGATGATCCAGACCGCCACGGCCAGCAGCAGGATGAAGCCGATCAGGATCAACGACAGAACCGCGGCGACCAGCGAATAGAGCAGGCCGATCCAGAAGGTGCGGATGATCCAGGTGTAGTGGCTCTCGACCCAGGGTTCGGAGCGGCCACGGTTGACGTAGGCGAAGACCACGCCGACGAGCCAGGTCAGTCCGAGCACGAAGCTCAGCAGATAGAGTACGTAGATCAGCTTCACGTTGCCCGGGCCCGGCTGGATGTAGCTGTCGATCTCGCTGCGGGTGGCGGGTGCGGCGGTGTCGCGGTCCTCGGTCATCGGATGCGGTCCTTTCCTATGGCGGCGTCAGCTCACGGCTCCATGTGGAGGCGGGCGGCGCGGCGCGCAACCTTAGCGCCGCTGATCGGGCTGGCGCGTCCGGGCGACGAACCAGCGGTCTCCGGCGTTGCCGAGCAGGCGGGCGGCGGTCCCGACGGGCATCCAGATCGCGGCGTGGCCCGGTTCGGCGGGCGGGCCGAGCCGGCGGACCGGGCGGCAGAGGTAGACATGGCAGATCTTGCGCGCCCAGAGGTCGTACTCGGGCATGTAGGCGTAGCGCTGGAAGGCGCCGAGGCGCCGAAGGGGTCGGATCGTCCAGCCGGTCTCCTCGAGGCATTCGCGGTGCAGCGCGCGCAGGGTGCCCTCGCCGGGGTCGAGCCCGCCGCCTGGAAGCTGGAACTCCGGTGTCGGCTCGGCCTGTTCGGTGACGAGCACGTCGGGGCCGTCGCAGATGACGCCGTAGGCGCCGTGCCGGGTGACGTAGCGCCGCCCGGGCTCGACGGGATCACCGAATCTGCGCATGGGCGGGAGCCTATGGCGGCGGCGGCGGGCGGGACAAGGCCAGTTTGAACTCGCAGGATCGAGCCCCTATGTTCCAGGTTCGCAAGACGGGACCGGATTTCGATGAGCCTCGCCGAACAGATCGCTTGGGATGACACCATCCTGCCGTTCCAGCTCGACCGCGCAGACATCCGCGGGCGGGTGGCGCGGCTCGACGGCGTGCTCGAGCAGATCCTGGCGCAGCACGCCTATCCGACGCCGGTCTCGGCGCTGATCGCCGAGGCGACGTTGCTGACGGCGATGATCGGGCAGACGATCCGCAGGGGCTGGAAGCTCAGCCTGCAGATCCGCGGCGACGGGCCGATCCGGCTGATCGCGACCGACTACTTCGCCCCGGAGGCCGAGGGCGAACCAGGCCGGCTGCGCGCGTACGCGGGGTTCGAAGACGAAGGGCTCGCCGCGGCGCAGGGCGCGCCCTTCGCGATGATCGGGCAGGGCATGTTCGCAATCCTGATCGACCAGGGCGCCGGCGGGCAGCCCTATCAAGGCATCACGCCGATCGCGGGCAAGTCGCTCGCCGACTGCGCGGAGACCTACTTCGCCCAGTCCGAGCAGCTGCCCACGAGCTTCGCACTGGCGATGGGCGAGGCGCAGGCGCCGGGCGGCGCGCCTCGCTGGCGCTCGGGCGGGGTCATGCTACAGCATATGCCGGAGGGCGCTCCGGAGGCCAAGCAGGATGCAAGCGGCCACGACGGGCTGCTGGCTGCGGCGGACATGCTCGACGGGCTCGACGCCGACAACTGGCGCCGCGCGAACCTGCTTCTGGAGACGGTGGAGCCGACGGAGCTCATCGGGCCGCAGGTCGGGGCCGATAAGTTGCTGCTGCGGCTCTTTCACGAGGAGACGCCACGGGTGTTCGAGCCGCAGCCGGTGCGCTTCGGATGCACGTGCGGGCCCGAGAAGGTGGTCCGGTCGCTGTCGATCTATTCGCGCGACGACATCGCCACGATGACCACCGAGGACGGAAAGGTCACGGCCGACTGCCAGTTCTGCGGGGCGCACTACGAGTTCAATCCCGCCGAGGTCGGGATCGGCGGAACGGCGACCGCCCGGGGCTGAGCCCGGTGCGGCGGCGCCGTTAACGGCTTGCGAAGGATAGCCGGGTCAGAATCCGGGGGATCGAGAACGAGCCCCGGGACGACCAGATGGCCGCGACGTTCGCCGAGTTCCTGACCGACAGCCTTGCGGCGCTGATCCTTGCGATGCGAGCGCTGTTCTGGCCGGCGCTGTTCTTCCTGGCGATCGGCCTGATCGTGAAGAGGCGCGCCCTGATCGGCGACATGCGCCGCGCCGTGAGCGAGAGCGCGCTCAACGTCCAGATCATGCTGTTCAACCTCCTTCTGGTCGCGCCCCTGATCGGGCTGGGCGGCGAGGCGCTCTGGCGCGCGGTGGACGGGCTCGGGCTCCGGCTCGTCGACCCGGAGGTCTGGGCGGGGCTGCCGGGATGGGTGGTGATCGCGATCGCGATCTTCGTGGGCGACTTCACGGGCTACTGGCGCCACCGGCTGGAGCACACGCGCTGGCTCTGGCCATCGCACGCGGTGCACCATTCCGACACCGAGATGACGTGGTTGACGCTGGAGCGGTTCCATCCGGTCAACCGCGTCACAACTTTCTTGGTGGACACCGCGGCGCTTCTGGTCCTCGGCTTCCCGCCCTATGCGCTGATCGCGAACGGGTTGGTTCGCCACTACTACGGGTTCTTCATTCACGCTGACCTGCCCTGGACCTACGGGACGTTCGGGCGGGTGTTCGTTTCGCCGGCGATGCACCGCTGGCATCACTGCGCCGAGCCGCGGTTCTTCGACGCGAATTACGCGACGGTCTTCTCGATCTTCGACCGGGCCTTCGGCACCTTCGACCTGCCGGGCCCCTGCGATGCGACGCTCGGGGTCACCGACGCGATTGCGCCGACGCTCGCGGGTCAGCTCGGCTACGCGCTGTCGCCGCGGGCCTATCGGGGCGGGGTCGCGTCGGAGCCGGTCGGGGCGGGGAGCGCCGGCGACCCGGGCTGATCGGCCGGGGCCGTGCGCGCGAGGCGTCCGTCGAGGGTCAGCATCACCGCGATCGGCCGCGTTCCGGCGAACTCGGAGAGCACGATGACGAGGATGGCGGTGATCGGCACCGCAAGCAGCGCGCCGGGGATCCCCCAAATCGCGCTCCAGGCCGAGAGGCTGACCATGATGACGAAGGGGCTGAGGTTCAGCGAGGCGCCCATGATCCAGGGCTCCACCACGTTGCCCATGAAAATCTGCACGGCCGTCAGCGCGAGCAGGATCAGCGCGACCGGCGCCAGCGCCTGGTACTGCAGGGCGGAGAGCGCCACCGGGAAGATCACCCCGAGGAACGAGCCGACGTAGGGAATGTAGTTGAGGAAGCCGATCAGCACCGCCCAGAAGGCGGCGAGCTCCACCCCGGCGAGTTTCATCACGATCCAGCTCAGGAGCCCCAGCATGACGTTCACCAGCGTCTTCATGCCAAGATAGACCCCGATGCGGTCGTTGATGCGCGCGAGAACCGACCGCAGGCGGCGGACCCGCTCGGGATCGTCGTGCACGCGGTGGAGCTTGCCGGCGAGGATGCGCCGCTCGCCCATCAGGAAGCCTGCGTAGATCACGATCACCGTGAAGGTCCACACGATCGCCGAAAGGGTGCCGACGGTGAAGCCGATCGTACTCTCGATGTCGATGCGGTCGAAAACCTGGGCGCGCAGCGTCTCCCAGGTCGGCGTCTCCTCCATGTCGAGTGCGGTGGCGAGGCGCTGGATCGCGGCGAGCATCTCGTCCTGGTAGAGCGGGAGCAGCGCCGCGGCCCGGCCGAGATTGGTGATGACCAGAGACATCATGCCGAGGAGGAGCGCGCCGATGCTCAGGAACGACAGCGTCATGAGGGCGGCCTGCGGTAGCCGCGCCAGCACCGGGATGCGGCCGAGGAGGCGGGCCACGCCGACAATGACATAGACGATCATCACGCCTGCGAGCACGGGCAGGATCACGCCTTTGCCGACGTGCAGCACGAAGCCGATCATCAGCGCGAGCGCCGTCCCGAGCACGAAGTTGGCGAAGGGAGCGTTCATCGCCCTCAAGCAGTGAAGAAGCGCGCGGGCCCGGTCAAGCGCGTGCCCGTGACCGGAGGAAGGCGCTTGTGGTAAAAGCGCATCCGGATAGCATGACCGCAAGGCGCGGGAGAGGGACGACGATGCGAAGCAGCCACTGGAACAGGCGCGGCGATGGCGGCCTCGACTTCACCGAGCTGGGGTTCGGGAGCGCGCCGCTGGGCAATCTCTACCGGGCGATCCCGGAGGCGGAAGCGCAGGCGGTGCTTTCCGCGGCCTGGGAGGGGGGCGTGCGCTACTTCGACACAGCGCCGCTCTATGGCTTCGGGCTGAGTGAGACCCGGCTCAACCATTTCCTGCGCGGCAAGCCGCGGGACGACTACGTGATCTCGACCAAGGTCGGCCGGCTGATGCGGGCCTGCGCGCCTGAGGAGCGCGATGGGGTCGACAAGTGGTTCGAGACGCCGGCGCGCAACGAGGTCTACGACTACGGTTACGACGGGGTGATGCGGTCGCTGGAGTTCTCGCTGGAACGCCTCGGGATCGACCAGGTGGACATCCTCTACGTCCACGATCTCGATATCTGGACCCACGGCGACGCGGCGGCGTTCGCGGCGCGGCTGGACGAACTGGTCGAGGGCGGCGGGCTGCGGGCGCTGGGCGAACTGCGCGACGCAGGCGTGATCCGGGCGTTCGGGGCGGGCGTCAACGAATGGCAGGCGGCCGAGCGGCTGGCCGACGTGGGCGACTTCGACCTCTTCCTGCTGGCCGGGCGCTACACGCTGCTCGAACAGGAGGCCCTCGGGAGTTTCCTGCCGCTCTGTGCGGCGCGCGGGATCGGGGTGGTGATCGGCGGGCCCTACAATTCCGGCGTGCTCGCCACCGGCGCGCGGGACGGGGCCTGGTACGACTACGCCCCGGCCCCGCCCGAGATCCTCGCGCGGGTCGCCCGCATCGAGGCGGTCTGCACGGAGCATGGCGTGCGCTTGGTCGACGCGGCCTTCCGGTTTCCGCTGCACCATCCGGCGGTTGTCTCGGTCATTCCCGGCGGGCAGGGGGCAGCGGAGATGGCGAGCAACTTCGCGGCGGCGGCGGCGGAGATCCCGGACGCGCTCTGGCGGGCCTTGAAGGCCGAGGGTCTGCTGCGCGCCGACGCGCCTGCGCCGTGAGCGGGGAAATGGAGAGCATCGACGCGCACCAGCACTTCTGGCGTCCCGAGCGCGGCGACTACGGCTGGATGCCGGGGGACGACCCTGTGCTGACCCGGCACTACGGACCCGCCCATCTGGCCCCGGAGCGCGCCGCGACCGGCGTCGGGCGCACGGTGCTAGTGCAGGCGGCCCCGACGGTGGCCGAGACCGAGTACATGCTGGGGATCGCCGACGCGACGGCCCACGTGGCCGGCGTGGTCGGCTGGATCGACTTCGAGCGGCCACAGGACGCGGAGACGCTGCGGCGGCTGGCGCGGCACCCGAAGCTTGTCGGGGTGCGGCCGATGATCCAGGACATTCCCGACGTCGACTGGATGCTGCGCGACGACGTGCAATGGGGGTTTGTCGCCGTCGCTGAGGCCGGGCTCGCCTTCGACGCGCTAGGATTTCCGCGGCACCTGGCGAACTTCCTCGAGATCTTTCGCCGCCACCCCGACCTGCGCGTGGTGGTCGATCACTGTATGAAGCCCGAGATCGCCGCCAACGACCGGGCGCGCTTCGAGCTCTGGGCCGAGGGCATGGCGCGCATCGCCAGCGAGACCTCGGCCTTCTGCAAGCTCTCGGGCCTCGTGACCGAGGCGAAGCCGGACTGGACGGTCGAGGATCTGCAGCCCTACGTCGAGCATGTGCTCGCGGTGTTCGGGCCTGAGCGGGTGATGTGGGGCTCGGACTGGCCGGTGTGCCGGTTGCGGGCGGAGTACGGCGCCTGGATGGCGGCGGCGGAGACGCTGACCGCGCACCTCGACGCAGCCGAGCGGGCGCAGGTCTTCGGGGAGAGCGCACGGGCGTTCTACCGGCTCGACGGCTGATCGTCGGGCGCTTCGGCGCCGATCACCAGGCCGGCGCAGCGGTCGCCCAGCATCATCGCCGGAGCGTTGGTGTTGCCAGAGTTGATGTCGGGCACGGCGGACATGTCGCAGACCCGCAGGCCCTCGACGCCGCGCACCCGCATCCGCGCGTCGAGCACCGCCATCGGGTCGCCGTCGGCGCCCATGCGCGCGGTGCTGGCGGGGTGGTAGTTGGTCTTCACGAAGCGTCGGCAGTGCGCGGCCATCGCCGCGTCGGAGAGATCGCCGGGGTCGGGCAGGATCACCCGGCGAATGCGTCCCGCGACGGGGTCGGTCCCGAATACCCGCAGGAAGAAGCGCTGGCCGGCGATCATCTCGGCCATGTCGGCGGGGTCGGCAAGCAGATTCGGCGAGACGACCGGCATGGCGGTGGGGTCGGCGGATGCGAGCCGGACCGAGCCGCGCGACTTCGGTTTGACCACCACGGTGGTGATGGTCATCCCGTAGTCGTCGCGCACCTCGCCGACCGCGTCGTTGTCGACATAGACCATCGGCACGCAGAAGGCCTGGATGCTCGGCGGTGCGGCCGGATCGCGCGGGTTGACGAAGGCACCGGCCTCGACGCCGGCGGTGGTGATCGGACCGGTTCCGAACAGCTTGAACTGCAGGCCGTTCTTCAGCATCCGCCAGCCTTGGCCCTGGCGGTAGTAGCCATAGGCGCCGTTGGCGTAGGCGGTCATGGTGACTTCGGGATGGTCGACGAGGTTGGCGCCTACGCCGGGTGCGTCGAGCGCGACGTCGATCCCTTGGGCGCGCAGGTGATCGGCCGGGCCGATCCCGGATAGCATCAGGAGCTTCGGGGTGACCAGCGCGCCGGCGGCGAGCAGTACTTCGCCGTCGGCGCGGGCGACGTGGCTGACGCCGTCCTGGTGGTAGCGCACGCCAACCACGCGGCCGTTCTCCAGGACGAGCGATTGCACTTCCGCGCGCAGCCGCACGACCAGGCGGGTGTCGCTCGCGAGCGGCTCGATGAAGGCGTAGGCGGCGGAGCTGCGTTTTCCGGCGCGGTTGGTGAACTGGTAGAAGCCGACGCCCCGCTGGCTGGGGCCGTTGAAGTCGGGGTTGAACGGCTCGCCGAGGTTCTGCACCGCCTGGACGAACCAGCGCGAGAATTCGTTGACGTGGCCGGGGTCGGAGACGAGGAGCGGTCCCTCGGTTCCGTGGAGGTCGCTGGACAGCCGCCCGTTGCCCTCCATGCCGCGGAAGTGCGGCAGCACGTCGGCCCAGCCCCAGCCGATCCGGTCGTTGTTGCCGCGCAGGGTCTCCTCCCAGGCGTCGTAGTCCGAGGGGCGGCCGCGCATGTAGACCTGGGCGTTGACCGAGGAGCCGCCGCCGAGCACGTGGCCCTGTGGGATCTCGTGGGAGCGCCCGCCGAGATGGGGCTGCGGCGGGGTCTTGTGGTAGCGCATGTACTTCGAGCCGCGGATCAGGCGGAAGATGCCCGGCGGCATGTCTAGGAGCGGATGGCGGTGGGAGTGGCCGGCTTCGAGCAGGAGCACCCGCGCGCCGCCCTCGCGCACCAGCCGTGACGCTGCGACGCAGCCCGACGAGCCGCCGCCGATGACGATGTGATCGAAGATTTCGGTCATGTGGCCTCCGGCGCAAAGGTGGCGCGGACGTACTCCCAGGCGGAGCGCAGATGGTTGGCGAGCGCCTCCTCGGCGGCGTCCGGGTCGCGCTCGACGATGGCCGCGAGGATCGCTTCGTGGGCGCGGAAGTTGACTGTGTTGCGTTCCGGCGACCGCGGCATCCGCTCCCAGTGCGGGGCAAGCCAGGCGACGAAGCCTTGATGGATCGCGGGAAAGATCGGGTTGTCGGGCACCCGGTATAGAGCGCCATGAAAGGCGACGTCGGTGCGATAGAACGCCTCGGAATCGCCGATGGCGGCGCGGTTGGCGGCGAGCGCGGCCTGAAGCGCGACGATGTCGGGCTTGCGGGCGGCGGTCGCCGCCTCGCGCACCAGCGCGCGTTCGAGGAAGACCCGGCTCCGGTATAGGTTCGCGATCCCGTCGCGATCGGCGACGAGGTGGCGGACAATGTCCCCTGCAGCGCGCAGCACAGTCGTGTAATCGGGCTTTCGGACCACCGGACGGAAGCGAGGCCGGTTCTCCAGAAGCCCGCGGCCGGCCAGTGTCGAGATCGCCTCGCGGATCACCGTCCGGCTGGCGCCGAAGCGGGTCATCAACTCGCGCTCGGACGGCAGCGGGCTCTGATCGGCGAGCGCGCCCGATGCGATGTCCGCAGCGAGCGCAGCCACGATCGTGTCGGCAGCGCGCCCCTCCGGGGCAGGCTCGGCGGCGTCGCCGGGTCGGGAGGTCTCCTGAATTCCCATGAAATTTGATACGACCAAATTTCCGCGATCGCAACCGTCCGACGAGATTGCAGGTCAGTTCTCAATAGGGAAAGGCCGGGTTGAGAGCGCAACGCGCTTGACTCGTTTTCCTTCCTGCGCGTTAATGCCGCGGAATATGGTTCAACCAAACTGATGCAACTGGGCCGTTGAATGGCGTGCTCGGGCCGACGATGGCAGTAGGCTGGCCGGGCGCGTCGCGTCGCAGGCGGCCGACCCATGATCCGGGAAAACCCGGCGAATCGCGGGCGGAAATCCGACCGCAGACAACCTGGAGGGAAGACATGAATCGCAGAACGCTCATGCTCACGACGGCGGTGCTCGGGGTCGCGCTCGGCTCCGCCGCCTTCGCCCAGGGCTTGCCGCCCCTTGAGCAGAAGGAAAGCTACAAAGTCGGCTTCGCCCAGATGGAATCGAACAATCCCTGGCGCATCGCCGAGACCAAGTCGTTCCACGACACCGCCGAGGCCTGCGGCTGGGAGCTGATCGCCACCGACGCGGCGGGCTCGGCGGCCAAGCAGGTGGCCGACGTCGACAGCATGATCGCGCAGGGTATCGACGTGCTGTTCCTGCCGCCGCGCGAGGAGAAACCGCTGATCCCGGCGGTGATGAAGGCGCAGGCCGCGGGCATCCCGACCTTCCTCGTGGACCGATCGGTTGATCCCAACGTGGCCACGGCCGGCGAACACTTCGTGTCCTTCCTCGGTTCGGACTTCATCGACCAGGGCGGCCGTGCGGCGGAGTGGCTGATCGAGAACTTCGACGGCGATCAGGGGATCATCGTCCAGCTCGAGGGCACGACCGGCTCGTCGCCGGCGAACGACCGCAAGAAGGGCTTCGACGACCGCATAGCTCAGGACGACCGGTTCACCATCGTCGCATCGCAGACCGGCGATTTCGCCCGCGACCAGGGGCGGCAGGTGATGGAGACGCTCCTGCAGGCGCATCCGGACGTGAACGTGGTCTACGCTCACAACGACGAGATGGCGATCGGCGCGATCCAGGCCCTGGAGCTTGCGGGCCGCACGCCGGGCGAGGACGTCACAGTCGTGTCGATCGACGGCACCCGCGACGCGCTTCAGGCGATCATCGACGGCAAGATGGGCGTGACGGTGGAAAGCTCGCCGTTCTTCGGCCCGCTGGCCTGCGAAGTGATGCAGCGCTACGCCGCCGGCGAGACTATCGAGCCCTGGGTCAAGGTCGAGGACCGGATCTTCACGGCCGACAACGCCGCCGATCACATCGACGAGGCCTACTGAGCCCCGTCGAAGGCCGCGGGGTCCGGGAGACCGGGCCCCGCCGCATCCCGTCTGGCGACGCTTCCGGAGGGCCGATGGAGCCGCTGCTGTCGATGACCGGTCTCGACAAGGCGTTCGGGGGCGTGCCGGCCTTGCACGGCGCGTCGCTTGAGATCGCGCCCGGCGAGGTTCACGCGCTGATCGGCCAGAACGGCGCGGGCAAGTCGACGCTCATCAAGATCCTCACTGGCGTCTATCGCCGCGACGCCGGCGCGATCCGCTTCGCCGGCGCGCCGAGCGAGATCGCAAGCCCGCGCGAAGCGCAGGCGGCGGGCATCGCCACGATTTACCAGGAGCTCAACCTCGTGCCATTGCGCTCGGTCACCGAGAACGTGGTGATGGGCTACGAGCCGCGGCGGCTGGGGTTCCTGATCGACTGGCGCGCCGCGCACGCCCGGACCCGCGAGATCCTCGGCCGGTTCGGCGTCGACATCGACGTGACTGCACCGCTCGGGGAGTACTCGACCGCGATCCAGCAGCTTGTGGCCATCGCCCGCGCCGTCTCGCTCGACGCGCGCCTGGTTATCATGGACGAGCCGACGTCGTCGCTCGACGCCCAGGAGGCCGCGGTGCTCTTCGGGGTGGTCCGCGAGCTCCGGCGCGCCGGGGTCTCGGTGCTCTACGTGTCGCATTTCCTCGACGAGCTCTTCGAGATCTGCGACCGGGTGACGACCATGCGCGACGGACGCACGGTGAGCCTGCGGACGCTTGGGGACTCCGACAAGCTCGCGCTGATCGCCGACATGCTCGGCCGCGATCCCGACGAGATCGCCGCGGATGGCATGACCGAGTTCGGCGGGGCGGCGGCCAAGCGCGGCGAGCGGCTGGTCGAGGCGCGCGAGGCGGCGACCGGTCCGCGGCTCGGCGGCTTTGACATGACGCTGCACCGGGGCGAGATCGTCGGGCTCGGGGGGCTCCTTGGGTCGGGGCGGACCGAGGCGGCGCGGGCGCTCTTCGGGGTCGATCCGCTGACCGCCGGCGAGGTGCGGGTGCACGGCGCGCAGGCGGAGATTCGCGGGACCCGCCGACGCCATCGCGGCCGGCATGGGCTTCCTGACCGAGGACCGCAAGGCCGAGGGGATCGTGCCCGACATGACGGTGCGCGAGAACATGACTCTGGCGCTGCTGCCGCGGCTCGGGCGCGGCGGCCGCATCGATTTCGGCGCGGAGCGGGCGCTGGTGGAGCGGTTCGTGCGCGCGCTTGGCATCAAGGCCGCGGGCATCGACCAGCCGATCCGCGAGCTTTCGGGCGGCAACCAGCAGAAGGTTCTGATCGCGCGCTGGCTCGCCACCGAGCCTGACATCCTGATCCTCGACGAGCCGACCCGCGGGGTCGACGTCGGCGCCAAGCGCGAGATCCAGGCGATCATCCGCGACTACGTCGACAAGGGCTTCGGCGTGATGCTGATCAGCTCGGAGTTCGAGGAACTGGTCGAGGGCGCGGACCGGATCGTGGTGATGCACGAGGGACGGTCGATCCGGGAGCTCGCCAATCCCGGCGTCACCGAGAACGCGCTTATGCGCGCGCTCGCTCATCAGGGAGAGGCGGCGGCGTGAGCGGTGAGGCCGCCCCCTCCACCGGTTCCCTCCGCCCGCGCCTGTCGCTTCGGGCGTACGGCGGGTTGATCGCGCTGGCCGTCCTGGTTGTGTTCAACGTCGCGGTCACGCCGAACTTTCTCCAACTTCAAACGCTCTTCGTGAACATCAGCCAGGTCGCGACCATCGCGATCGTGGCCATGGGTATGACGCTGGTGATCGCCACCGGCGGCATCGATCTTTCGGTGGGCGCGGTGATGGCGCTCGCGGGCGCGCTGGCGCCGCTGGTCTTCCTGTCGGACTTCGGGGTGGCTAATCCCTCGGTCGCGATCGCGGCGGCGATCGCACTGCCGTTGCTGGCCGCCGCGCTCTGCGGGCTCTTCAACGGCGCGCTCGTCGCCTATCTCGGGGTGCAACCGATCATCGCGACGCTGATCCTGTTCATCTCGGGGCGCGGCGTCGCGCAAGTTCTCACCAACGGCAACCTCCAGACCTTCTCGAACCCGGGCTTCAGCTACGTCGGCACCGGCAGGATCCTCGGGCTGCCGGTACAGGGCTGGGCGGCGCTCGCAGTCGCGGTGGTCCTGTTCTGGCTGGTCAACCGGACGATCTGGGGGCGCTACCTGCTCGCGGTCGGCGGCAACGAGCGCGCGGCCCGGCTGTCCGGCGGGCCGGTGCGGCGGGTCAAGATCGGCGCCTACGTGATTTGCGCGACGCTTGCGGGTTTCGCAGGTCTCGTGGTGGTCGCGATCAACTCGGCCTCAGACGCGGCCCGCAACGGCAACCTGATGGAACTCGACGCCATCGCCGCCGCGGTGGTGGGCGGCGCGTTGCTGCAGGGCGGGCGGGCGCCGATCTTCGGCGCAATCCTCGGCGCGATCATCATCCAGCTGGTTAAATACACGCTGCTGGCCAATGGCGTGGAGGACGAGGTGGCGCTGATCGTCAAGGCCGCGATCATCATCGCAGCCGTCTATCTCCAGCAGGCGCGCCGGGAATGAGCATGGGACACGCTGACGCCTTCGACCTCCGCCGCTATATCAGCCGCAACTCGCAATCGGTGACCGTCTGGGTGGCGCTGGCGGGGCTGATCCTGTTCGGGCTGCTGCGCTACGAGGGCTTCGGCGGCGCCTATAACATCACCTCGTTCCTGAACTACAACGCCATGTTCATCGCGATCTCGGTGGGCATGTGCTTCGTGATCCTGACCGGGGGGATCGACCTGTCGGTGGGATCGGTAGCGGCGTTCACCTCGGTGGTCGCGGCCTACCTCAGCCCCCACGGCCTTCAGGTGGCGATGCCGCTGACGCTGCTGACCGGGGTGGCGCTCGGGGCGTTGAACGCCTTCTTCGTGGTCGCGCTCCGCATTCCGCCGTTCATCGCCACGCTCGCGACCATGCTGGGGGCAAAGGGCGGGGCGCTGGTGATCTCGGGGGCGCAGACGATCAGCGTCGATTGGGGCTCGAACTTCACCCGGCTGGGCATGCAGAAGGCGTTCGACGTTGTACCTTGGACGATCCTGATCGTCGCCTTGCTCGTCGCGGCGCTCTGGGTCGTGCTGGAGAAGACCCCGCTCGGGCGCACCGTGCTCGCCGTCGGCGGCGGGGAGGACGCATCGACCCTGATGGAACTCAAGGTCGATCGCGCCAAGGCCTTCGTCTACATGCTCTCGGGCGGCTGCGCGGGCCTGGCGGGGCTTTTCCTCGCCTCGGGCTTCGGCGCCGGTCAGCCGCTCGAGGGCGTCGGCTGGGAGCTCTCGGCGATCGCCTCGGTGGTGGTCGGCGGCACGCTCCTGACCGGCGGGCTTGGCTCGGTGACCGCGACGGTGGCTGGCGCGCTTCTGCTAGGGCTTGTCTTCAACATCCTCAATTTCGAGAATGGCCGCGGCACCGTCAGCTTCAGCGCCTACTGGCAGATGGTGATCCGCGGCGCGTTTCTGTTCGCGGTGATCCTGTTCCAGTCGCGGGTGATCGAGCGCGGCGCGCGCCGGAGGCGGGCATGAGTTCGGATCGCCGCGATCGACGTGCGCCGCTTCCAGCTGCCGCTGGCCGAGGTGCTGGTGGACGCGCGGCATGGCGACCATCATTTCTTCGAGCTCGTCACCGCGACGGTCCGGCTGGCCGATGGCGCGGAGGGGACAGGCTACACCTACACCGGCGGCCGCGGGGGGCGGGCGATCGCCGCGATGATCGAGCACGATCTCGCACCGATGCTGGTCGGGCGCGATCCCGAGCCGGTGGAGTCTTTGCACGACGCCATGCAGGGTCACATCCACTATGTCGGGCGGGGCGGGATCGCCGCCTTCGCGATCTCGGCCCTCGACATCGCGCTCTGGGATCTGCGCGGCAAACGCACGGGCGCGCCGCTCTGGCGCATGGCCGGCGGCGCCGGGCGGACCTGTCGGGCCTACTGCGGCGGGATCGACCTGGGCTATCCCCTGATGAAGCTGGTCGACAGCGTCGGAACGCATGTCGACCGCGGCTTCAACGGCGTCAAGATCAAGGTCGGCAAGCCGGACCTAGCCGAGGACGTCGAGCGCGTCGCGGCGGTGCGCGCACGCATCGGTCCCGACGTGGCCTTTATGGTGGATGCCAACTACGCGATGGACGTGGAGAGGGCCACCGCGGCGGCCCGCGCCTTCCTTGCGCACGACATTCTCTGGTTCGAGGAGCCGATCGAGCCCGACGACTATGACGGCTACGCCCGCATCGCCGAGGCGACCGGCGCGCCGCTGGCTATGGGTGAGAACCTGCACACCTTGCGCGAGTTCGAAGAGGCCTTCGCCCGGTCGCGACTGAGCTACATCCAGCCCGACGTCTCGAACTGCGGCGGGATCACCGGGTTCCTGCGGGTGGCGGACCGCGCGCGCCGCCATGGCCTGCCGGTGTGCAGCCACGGCATGCAGGAGCTGCACGTCAGCCTGCTCTCCGGGCTGCCCGACGCGGGCTGGCTCGAGGTTCACGCCTTTCCCATCGACGCCTACACCACGCGCCCGCTGGTTGTCACAGACCGCCGCGCCGTGGCCCCAGACGCGCCGGGGATCGGCGTCACGTTCGACGTGGCGCGGCTGGAGGCCGCCCACCGGCCGAACGGCTGAGCGGCGACCGTCAGCGGAAATACAAATATTTCAGGAGTTTGGTGGAGCCAAGGGGGATCGAACCCCTGACCTCTTGCATGCCATGCAAGCGCTCTCCCAGCTGAGCTATGGCCCCGGGGCGGCTGCTCGCCGCGCGCCCGTCTTTAAGGTGAAGGCACGCGGCAGATCAAGCCCGAAAACGCCGGCGCGTCAGGTGTCGTCGTCTTCCGCTGGAACGTCGGTGATCTCCTCGAGATCGACGGTGTCGTCGTCGTCGCTCTCGAGGATCTCGTCGTCGATATCGTTGTCGTCGTCGTCCGCGATCACTTCGGCGTCGTCCTCGATGTCGGGCGCGTCGTCTTCCACGACGGGCGCCGGAGCAGCCTTCTCGGGCCGCGGGGCCTTGGGCTTGGTGCTGGTTAGACTCTCCAGCGTGAAGGTCGCCCCGCAGGCCGGACAGGTCATCGGGTCCTTCAAGAGGTCGTAAAAGCGCGTCGCGCAAGACGGGCAGACGCGTTTCACGCCCCATTCTTCCTTGGGCATCGAGGATCCTTGGTGGTCAGGGCTTCAGGTCGACGGCCGCTTGCCACGCCCGGCAGGCGTTGTCAAAGCCTTTGCCGAGGCCTTGCCGCCGCCGTTAGGGATTCGTCACATTAGCCGCGCCACTGGGGCATTGGCCCTTGATGCAGTGCAAAATAATTGTAGGCTGCGCGCAACAATCGATCACGAGGGCGGGCGATGCTGTATCATGCCTACGAGATGACGCACGCGGCGATCATGCCCATGCGCGCCGCCGCGCGGATGGGCCACGAGGTGGTGACCAATCGGCTCAACCCGATGGCCGACAGCTATGGCAACCGCGCGGTCTCGGCGGCGCTGGAGATGTTCATCAACGCCACGCGCCGCTACGGCAAGCCCGAGTTCGAGATCGAGACCGTCGGGATCGACGGTCTCGAGACGCCCATCGTCGAGGAAGTGGTTTTCTCCAGGCCGTTCTGCAACCTGCTCCATTTCCGGCGCGACAGCGTGGCCGCGGCGAATCGCGACGATCCCAAGATCCTGATGATCGCCCCGATGTCGGGCCATTACGCGACGCTGCTGCGTGGCACGGTGCGCGCGATGCTTCCCGATCACGACGTCTACATCACCGACTGGGTGGACGCCCGCGACGTGCCGATCACCATGGGCGAGTTCGATCTCGATGATTATGCCGACTATCTGGTCGAGATGATGGAGTTCCTCGCCGCCGGCGGCGAACGGGTATCGGTGATGGCGGTCTGCCAGCCAGGGATTCCGGCCATGGCCGCGGCGACGCTGATGGCGATGGGCGACAACCCGCGGCGGCCGGCGTCGATGGTGCTGATGGGCTCGCCGATCGACACCTCGGTCAATCCCACCCAGCCCAACGACCTCGCACTGAACCGATCGTTCAGTTGGTTCGAGAACAACGTGATCGTGCGCGTTCCCTGGCCGAACCTCGGCTTCATGCGACGGGTCTATCCGGGGTTCCTCCAGCTTTCGGGCTTCATGTCGATGAACATCGACCGCCATGTCGACGCCCATGTCAGCCAGTTCCAGAACCTCGTGCGCGGCGACGGCGACAGCGCCGACTCTCACCGGCGGTTCTACGACGAGTATCTCGCGGTGATGGACCTCACGGCGGAGTTCTATCTCCAGACCATTGATCGGGTCTTCCAGAAACGTTTGCTGGCGATCGGGGCGTATTTTCACCGCAGCACCCTGATCCGTCCCGAAGCGATCACCGACATGGCGCTCATGACCATCGAGGGCGAGAAGGACGACATCACCGGCCTCGGCCAGACTGAGGCGGCGCACCGGCTCGTGCCCGACCTGCCCGCCGAGAAGAAGGTCCACTACGTCGCGCCGGAGGTGGGGCACTACGGCGTCTTCAATGGTTCGCGCTGGCGAAAGGTCATCCAGCCGAAGGTGCGGGAGTTCATCCGAGCCAACCGGCAGCCGGTCGCGACCTGAGCCGGACCGTGGCCGGGGCGCTGCGTGTGGGCGATCCGACGATCGAGGTGAGGCTTCGTCGCAATCCGCGCGCCCGTCGTCTCATTCTGCGCGCGCCCCGGGGCGGGCAACCAGCAATGCTCACCCTTCCCGACGGCGTCTCGGTCGCCCAGGCCCGGGCCTTCCTCTGCGAGAAGGAGAGCTGGCTGCGCGGGCGTATCGATGCGACGCCTCCGGGCGTCCCGATTGCGGCTGGCGTTGTGTTTCCCTTCGAGGGCCGTCCGCTCGAGATCCGCGCCGCCGCAACGGGGCGCACGCGGCGCGAGGGCGATGCGCTTCTTGTGCCAGGGCGGGCCAAGGACCTGCCTGCCCGCGTCGGCGTCTGGCTCCGCGAGGAGGCGCGGTGTCGCTGCGTGGCCGGGGTCGGACGCCACGCAGCCGCTCTGGGCCGCGCGCCGGGGCGCATCAGCCTGCGCGACGCCCGCTCGCGCTGGGGATCGTGCACGCACGCCGGCGATTTGATGTTCTCCTGGCGGTTGGTGCTCGCGCCGCCGGAGGTGCTCGACTACGTGGTCGCCCACGAGGTCGCGCATCTGGCCGAGTTCAACCACTCCCCGCGATTCTGGGCGCATGTGCGTCGGCTGGCGCCGGATCTTGACCGCATTCGTGCCTGGTTGCGCGCCCATGGCGCGGAGTTGCACGCTTGGGATTTCCGGGCTCGCGCGGAGGAGCCGCGTTGAGCGTCTTCGCCGCCCCGCCTAGTCTCGCGCAGATGACCGAGCGTGCCACCGAGACGAGCCTGCCCGCGCACGAGCGGGTCTATCGCGCGCTCCGGGCCCGGGTGATGCACGGGCTGATCGCGCCAGGCGCGCCGCTGACCCTGCGCGGCGTCGCGGCGGAGTTCGGCGTCAGCATGACCCCAGCCCGGGAGGCGGTGCGGCGGCTGGTGGCCGAGGGGGCGCTCAAGCTCTCCGCCTCAGGCCGGCTCTCGACGCCGGAACTCGCCAACGAGCGCATCGAGGAGCTTGCGGCGCTCCGGGCGCTGATCGAGCCGGAGCTGGCCAGCCGCGCGCTGCCGCGGGCGCATGCGGCGCTGATCGACAGGATGGCGGCGATCAACGGCGTGATCGACGAGATGATCGTCAAGGCCGACGCCTCGGGCTACGTGCGCTCCAACCTCGAGTTTCACCGCACGCTCTATCTGCGGGCCCAGGCCCCCGCGATGCTTGGGCTGATCGAGACGGTCTGGCTCCAGTCCGGTCCGACAATGCGGATGCTCTACGAGAGGCTGCAGCGGCGGCAGGCGAGCGAGAACCACCGCAAGATCATCGCGGCCCTGCGCGCCGGCGACGATCCGGGCCTCAGGCTGGCGATCCGTATGGACGTGACCCAGGGGCTGCGGATGCTGGTGAGCTGACGGCAGCGAGGCCTGCCAACTCGATGACTATCGCCTCTCGCAGCCGGAACTTCGGCGCCTTGACAGTGAATGTCATCGGCAGGTCGTCCCGGAATCGTACGTGACGGGGGACCTTGAAACGCGCCAGCAATGGCGATCGCAGCGTGCTGGAACAGCGTCTCTTCGATCTCCCGGGGGTACCGCTCGATTAGGTCGGACCCGCCGCCGCTCTAGGCGGGTGGTCGCGCGCTCCAGTTCGGCCCACGTGAGACCCGCGTCCTCCTCGACGAAGACCGCGGCTTCTTGAGAGCCGTTACGCGCCGCCGTCCGCTCAAGAAGGTCGCCGATGGTCAGTCGCAGCAGCGGTTCCGCTGTCGATCCCGCGACGTATGGCAGGTCCGGGGTTCGGCGGCTGCGATTCGCACCAGTCGCGCCAGACCCCGCGCACCGCTAAGTGCGTCGTTGTCTCCAGCGAGACTGTCCACAGCATACACCCGAAGCGGGTTCGTAGGAAGCGGCGCTTTGGCCGGCTCAGCCGTGGTATTCGTCGCGGAGACGGTCGGCGAGGCGGTAGGCCATCGCGATGATGTGCATCGTCGGTCCGTGCGAGCCGGCGCCGGGGAAGACGCTGCCGCCGAGAATCGAGAGATTGTCCTTGCCGAAGAGCCGCAGGTTCTTGTCGACCACGCCGGTGCGCTCGGTTTCGCCCATGCGGGTGGTTCCGTAGTGGTGGTAGTGGCCGACCACGCGCTCGGCGAGAAGCTCATGGGTGATCTCCTCGACCCGGACCCGCCCGAGCCCGAGCGCGCCAAGTTCGCGGACCACGAATTCCTGGCCGGTGCGGAAGGTGTGAAGATCGAGATCGTTGAGTCGCCAGTCGAGGTTGGCGCGCGGCTGACCGAGCGCGTCGCGTTCGGTCGGCGACAGGACCACGCGCGACTCCGGGTTGGGCGACTGTTCGATCATCTGCTCGAGCACGAGGAACGACATGCCCTCGCCCCAGCCCAACGTGTCCTTGACCGCGCCCATCAGGAAGCCCGGGTCGGAGACCACCGCGCGGGCGTCGCTCAGGGTCTGTCCGGTACCGTCCCAGCCGTCGCGCAGACGGTCGAGCGCCCGCCCGATCTCGGAGTCGCCGATGCGGGTGGAAAAGAAGCAGTTGTAGGCGAGCGTGCTCTCGCGCTGCATGATCTCCGGCCGGAGGCTAAGACAGACGAAGCGGTTCTGGGCGTTGGCGAGCGAGCGCACCAGCGCCTCGGGAAACCCGTCGGGCACCGCCAAGATCGAGGCGTTGATGTAGGGGTGCTCCATGAAGTTGCGGCCGACCAGGTCGTGCCCATTGCCGAGGCCCGCCGGTTCCTGGCGGTTTGATGCCAGCAGGAGACGGGCGTTTTCGATGGTGTGGCAGGCCAGCACGAAGCAGTCGGAGGTGACGCGCACATCCTTTCCGGTAAGCGTGCGGCAGTTCGCGGCGACGATGCTGCCGCCGTCCTCGGAGGCCACGAGTTCGAGCGCGCTGAGGTCGGTGACGAGGTGGATCCGGTTCGAGGCGATGATATCGGCGCCGAAGCGGTCGGCGAACCGGATGTAGTCGATGTCGGCGATCTGGTTGACCGCGAGAAAGAAGTCCTGCGCGGCGGCGGTCTTCTCCACTGCGTCGCCCCAGTTCTGGGGTGCGAGCAGCGCAGCGGGGTTGAAGAAGTCGTCGCTGATCCCGAGGAGCTTCGCCGCGCGCGAGACATAGGGCTGCATTTCCTCGAAGCTGATCGGCCAGGCCGGGATGCCGAGATCGGGACGCGCCTCGTAGCTGATCGGATCGTTGCTGCGGCAGTAGCCAGCCCAGTGGTTGCCGGTGCCGCCGAAGTACCGCAGCCGGCAGGCGGTGAGGTCGTAGTACGGGAGACCGATGTTCTCGGCGGTGTAGAGGTCCATCGCCTCATCGGAATAGTCGAGGCCTCCGGATTCGATCAGCAGGATGTTGTCGAAGCGCATCGAGAGTTCGCGCGCGAGCGTGATCCCTGCGATACCCGCTCCAAAGATGCAGATCGGCGCGGACAGAGTTGCGCCGACATCGTCTGTGCGGGCGTCACGGTGGCTCATCGGTGCATCTCCGGAGAGGCGAAACCCGTCATGCGCGCAGGAACGCCGCGACCTCGGCCCGCGCGAAGCGCACTCCCTCGAGGTCGATGGTCCGGCCTGCGCGGAAGTCCGATCGCACCAGGAGCGCAAGTCCGGCGGGATCGGCGCAGCCGCAGTCGCCCGCTGCGCGCGCGGCCTCGCTCGCCATCAGCGCCCGGATCTCGCGTTCGGGAAGGATGCGCCGCGCGAGGGCGGCCAATCGCCGCCGGGCGGCCAGGGACTGGGCGGCCGGCCCCGGCGAGGCGAAGGCGGGCCGAGTAGCCAGCCCCGCCGCCGCTGCCGCCGCCAACATTCTGCGTCGTGACCACATCGAGACGTCAACCATACAGAGCAACATAGCCGCAGTGTTCGGTATGGCCAGTTGCGCGGGGTGGGTCAAATCGTTCCATCACGGCTAGCGGTAAATTGTTGCTGAAACCTGAAAAAATCTCAGGCGTGTATCGGGCCGTCGCCGCAAGCCAGCGCCGCCTCACGCATTGCCTCAGAGAAGGTCGGATGCGCATGGCAGGTCCGCGCCACGTCCTCCGCCGCCGCGCCGAATTCCATCGCGACACAGATCTCGTGGATCAGATCGCCCGCCATCGGCCCGATGACATGGGCGCCGAGGATGCGGTCGGTCTCCTTGTCGGCGAGGATCTTCACGAATCCGTCGCCCATGAAGTGGGACTTGGCGCGCGCGTTGCCCATGAACGGGAACTTGCCGACCTTGTAGGCGCGCCCGGCTTCCTTGAGCGCCTCTTCGGTGGCGCCGACAGAGGCGACTTCCGGGGCGGTGTAGATCACGCTCGGGATCACGCCATAGTTCACGTGGCCGTGCTGGCCGGCGATGGTCTCGGCGACCGCCATTCCCTCGTCCTCTGCCTTGTGGGCGAGCATCGGCCCGGCGATGGCGTCGCCGATAGCGTAGACGCCGTCGACGCCGGTGCCCCAGTGGTCGTCGGTCTCGATCTGGCCGCGTTTGGAGAGCTTCACGCCGAGCGCGTCGAGGCCGAGCCCGTCGGTGTAGGGCTTGCGGCCGGTGGCTACGAGGACCACGTCGGCGTCCAACGTGTGGGCGCTGTCGTCCTTGCGCAGCTTGTAGGTCACCTTGGACTTCGTGCGGGCGGTCTCGACCGATTGCACGGCCGCCCCGAGGATGAAGGTCAGGCCCTGTTTGATCAGCATCTTCTGGAACGCCTTGCAGACCTCGAGGTCCATGCCGGGCGTGATCTGGTCGAGGTATTCGACCACAGTCACCTCCGAGCCGAGCCGGGCGTAGACGGACCCCATCTCGAGGCCGATCACGCCGGCGCCGATCACCACCAGCTTTTTTGGGATTTTCGAGAGCTCGAGCCCGCCGGTCGAGGTGACCACGTGTTTCTCATCGATCTCGACGCCTGGGATCGAGGACGCTTCGGACCCCGTGGCGATCACGATGTTCCTGGCGGTGTGGATCTCGTCGCCGACCTTGACCTCGCCGGCCCTGGGGATCGAGCCCCAGCCCTTGAGCCAGTCCACCTTGTTCTTCTTGAACAGGAACTCGATGCCCTTGGTGTTGGCGTCGACGGTGGATTGCTTGTACGCGAGCATCTTCGGCAGATCGACTTTCGGCGAGCCGCCAACGAGGCCCATGTCGGCGAAATGCGTGGTCGCCTCGCGGTACATCTCCGAGGCGTGGAGCATGGCCTTGGAGGGAATGCAGCCGACGTTGAGGCAGGTGCCGCCCAGCGTCTCGCGGCCTTCGACGCAGGCGGTCTTCAGTCCGAGTTGCGCGCAGCGGATGGCGCAGACATAGCCTCCAGGTCCTGCCCCGATCACGATCACGTCGTAGTCAGCCATTCGTCCCTCCGTCCGGTGTTTGGCGTTGCGCACCCCATGCACAACCTATGCACAAGCTGCATGTCAGGCAATCAGGGCAACAGTGCCGCCAGCAGCATCAGCGTCGTCGCGGCGAAGCCCGCCAGCCAGATCAGCGAGCGCCAAGGGCTGAGGCCCCAGGCATAGGCGGCCACGTAAAGCGCGCGCGCGGCGAGATACACCCACGCGCAGGCTGCGGTGAAGCCGGAGGCCTTGCCGCCGAGAGTGACGACAACGACGGCGATGGTGAACAGGATCAGCCCCTCGAAGTGGTTGTTGAGCGCCCGGTAGAGCCGCGCGGTGCGTGGCGATAGCATGTCGCGGAGGTCAGGATCGTCGCGCGGCCCGAGCGTGGCCCGCGTCCCGAGTTCGAAGTTGGCGGGCACGGACATCAGCACGTACTGCCCGACCTGGAGCATGCCGGCGAGGGCGAGGGCTGTGAGTTCGGGAGTCACCCCTTGTTCCTTGATTCTGGGCGCGCTGTTTCGCGTCCGCGTATTGTGGGAGCCGTCCACGGACCCTGCGGCGCTGCCGCCGGGCCCTGTGCCTACAGATCCATCAAGAGCCGGCGCGGATCCTCCAGCGCCTCCTTGACGCGGACGAGGAAGGTGACCGCGCCCTTGCCGTCGACGACGCGGTGGTCGTAGCTGAGCGCGAGATACATCATCGGGCGGGCGACGATGTCGCCGCCGATCACCATCGGGCGGCTCTGGATCTTGTGCATGCCGAGGATGCCCGACTGCGGCGGGTTGAGGATCGGTGAGGACATCAGCGAGCCGTAGACCCCGCCGTTGGAGATCGTGAAGGTGCCGCCCATCATCTCGGCCATCGAGAGCTTGCCGTCGCGGGCGCGCAGGCCGAGCTCGGCGACTTTCTGCTCGATGGCCGCGAAGCTCATCTGGTCGGCGTCGCGCACCACCGGCACCACCAAGCCCGAGGGCGTGCCGACGGCGATGCCCATGTGCACGAAGTTCTTATAGACGATGTCGGTCCCGTCGATCTCGGCGTTGACCTCCGGCACCTCCTTGAGCGCGTGGCAGCAGGCCCTGGTGAAGAACGACATGAAGCCGAGCTTCACCCCGTGTTTCTTCTCGAACAGGTCCTTGTACTCGTTGCGCAGCTCCATCACCCCGGTCATGTCCACCTCGTTGTAGGTGGTCAGCATCGCGGCGGTGTTCTGGGCCTCCTTGAGACGGCGGGCGATGGTCTGGCGCAGGCGGGTCATCTTGACCCGCTCCTCGCGGGCGGCGTCCTCGGCCGGGACTGGCGCGCGCGGGATCGCGGCGGGCTCCGGGGAGGGGGCCGAGGCCGGCGCGGCGGTCGGGCCGCGCAGCACGTCGGCCTTCATGATGCGGCCGTCGCGGCCGGTGCCCTCGATCTGGTCGGGGCTCAATCCCTTGTCGGCCATGAGCTTGTTGGCGGAGGGGGCGTTCTCCACGTCGGCGCGGGCGCTCGCGGCTGGCGCGGCCGCGGCTGCGGCGGCCTTTGCCGGCGCAGCCGTGCGCGCCTTGGCCGCCGTCGCCGGGGCCGCGCCGCCGGCGATCACCCCGAGTTTCCCGCCAGCCTCGACCGTGGCGCCGGCCTCGGCGAGGATCTCGCTCAGGACGCCGGCCGCCGGCGCGGGGACCTCGACGGAGACCTTGTCGGTCTCGAGCTCGCAGAGGATCTCGTCTTGGGCCACTGCGTCGCCGACGGCCTTGAACCAGGAGGCGACGGTCGCCTCGCTGACGCTCTCGCCGAGCGCGGGCACGGCGATGTCGACGGTCTTGGCGTTGGCCGGGGCGGATTCGACCTTCTCGGCCTCGGCAATGCGCTCCTTCACCGGCTTGGTCTCGTCGGCCTCGGCCTCCGCGGGCTTGCCGCCCTTCGGAGTCTTGGCGGGCTTGGCTTCGGCCGCTTCGTCGATGTTGGCCAGCAGCGCGTCGACGCCGACGGTCTCGCCTTCTTTGGCGACGATCTCGACAAGGATGCCGGCGGCGGTGGCGGGCACCTCGACGGTTACCTTGTCGGTCTCGAGCTCGCAGAGCATCTCGTCCACGGCGACGGCCTCGCCGACCTTCTTGAACCAGGTGGCGACGGTCGCCTCTGAGACGCTCTCCCCGAGCGTCGGTACGCGGATTTCGGCCATGTCAGCGGGTTCCCTTGATCGTGAGCGCCTCATCCACCAGCGCTTCCTGTTGCGCCTTGTGCTGTCGGGCGAGGCCGGTGGCGGGCGAGGCTGCCGCGGGGCGGCCGACGTAGGTTGGGCGTTCGTGCTTGGCCTTGATGCGGCCCAGCACCCATTCGAGGTTCGGCTCGATGAAGGTCCAGCCGCCCTGGTTCTTGGGCTCTTCCTGGCACCAGATCATCTGGGCGTTCTTGAAGCGGCCGAGTTCCTTGGTGAGCGAGAGCGCCGGGAACGGGTAGAACTGTTCGAGCCGGAGCAGGTAGACGTTGTCGATGCCCCGGGCATCGCGCTCCTCGAGAAGGTCGTAGTAGACCTTGCCCGAGCACATCACCACGCGCCGGATCTTGTCGTCGGGAGCAAGCTCGGTCTCCGAGTTGCCGTATTCCGCGTCGTCCCAAAGCACTCGGTGGAAGCTCGAGCCCTTGGCGAATTCGTCGAGCTTGGAGACCGCGAGCTTGTGCCGTAGCAGCGACTTCGGCGTCATCAGCACCAGCGGCTTGCGGAACGACCGGTGCACCTGCCGTCGCAAGATGTGGAAGTAGTTGGCAGGCGTGGTGCAGTTGGCCACGATCCAGTTGTCCGCCGCGCTCATCTGCAGGAAGCGCTCGAGACGGGCGGAGGAATGCTCCGGCCCTTGGCCCTCGTAGCCGTGGGGCAGCAGCATCACCAGGCCGGACATGCGCAGCCATTTGCTCTCGCCCGAGGAGATGAACTGGTCGATCATGATCTGAGCGCCGTTGGCGAAGTCGCCGAACTGCGCCTCCCAGAGCACGAGCGCGTTTGGCTCGCTCAGGCTAAAGCCGTACTCGTAGCCAAGCACGGCGTATTCGGACAGCATCGAGTTCGACCACCTCATACTGGGCTTGGCCCGCCTCGATGTGGTTGAGCGGCAGATACCGCTCTTCGGTCTCCTGGTCGATGATGCCGGAGTGGCGCTGGGAGAAGGTTCCCCGGGTGCAGTCCTGCCCCGAGAGGCGGACCGGAAAGCCCTCGGCCAAGAGCGTGCCGAACGCGAGCGCCTCGCCGGTGGCCCAGTCGAGACCCACGCCGGTCTCGATCATCGCCGCCTTGGCGTCGAGCATGCGCTGAACCGTCTTGTGCGGCTTGTAGCCGTCGGGCAAGCGGGTGAGCGCCGCGCCGGCCTTCTTGAGTTTGGCCATGTCGACCGAGGTCTTGCCGCGCTGGTAGCGGCCTTCCTCGCGGCCGAACCCCGACCAGCGGCCGTCGAGCCAGTCGGCCTTGTTCGGCCGGTAGTCGCGCCCGGCCTCGAACTCGGCGTTCAGATGCGCCTGGAACGCCGCCTTCATGTCGTCGATCTCGCCCTCGGGGATAAGCCCGTCGGCAACCAGCCGCTCGGTGTAGAGCTGGAGCGTGGTCTTGTGGCCCTTGATGGCGGTGTACATCAGCGGCTGGGTGAACATGGGCTCGTCGCCCTCGTTGTGCCCGAACCGGCGGTAGCAGAAGATGTCGAGGACCACGTCCTTGTGGAACTTCTGGCGGAACTCGATCGCCACGCGGGCCGCGTGCACCACCGCCTCGGGGTCGTCACCGTTGACGTGGAAGATCGGCGCCTCGACCATCAGTGCGATGTCGGTGGGATAGGGCGAGGACCGCGAGTTGTGTGGGCTCGTGGTGAAGCCGATCTGGTTGTTGACGATCAGGTGGATCGTGCCGCCAGTGCGGTGGCCCTTGAGCCCCGACAGGCCGAAGCCCTCCGCGACCACGCCCTGTCCGGCAAAGGCCGCGTCGCCGTGCAGCAGCATCGGCAGGACCTGCGTGCGGTCGACGTCGTCGAGCTGCGCCTGCTTGGCGCGGACCTTGCCCAGCACCACCGGGTTGACCGCCTCGAGGTGGCTGGGGTTGGCGGTGAGCGAGAGATGCACGGTGTTGCCGTCGAACTCGCGGTCGGACGAGGCGCCGAGGTGATATTTCACGTCGCCCGAACCCTCGACCTCCTCCGGCTTGAAGCTGCCGCCCTGGAACTCGTTGAAGATCGCGCGGTAGGGCTTGCCCATCACGTTGGCGAGCACCGAGAGCCGGCCTCGGTGCGGCATCCCGATGACGATTTCCTTGAGCCCCAGCGCGCCGCCGCGCTTGATGATCTGCTCCATCGCGGGAATCAGCGCCTCGCCGCCGTCGAGCCCGAAGCGCTTGGTGCCGGTGTACTTCACCTGCAAGAACTTCTCGAAGCCCTCGGCCTCGACCAGCTTGTTGAGGATGGCGCGCCGGCCGCGCTGTGTGAACGAGATCTCCTTGCCGTAGCCCTCGATGCGTTCCTTGAGCCAGGCCGCCTGCTCGGGGTCGGAGATGTGCATGTACTGCAGCGCGAAGGTGCCGCAGTAGGTCCGCACCAGGATCTCGAGGATCTGGCGCATGTTGCCGGTCTGGAGCCCGAGCACATTGTCGAGGAAGATTGGCCGGTCCATGTCCGAGGGGCCGAACCCGTAGGTCTCCGGGCGCAACTCGGGATGGGGTGTCGGCTCGCGCAGGCCGAGCGGGTCGAGATCGGCGATCAGATGGCCACGGATGCGGTAGGCGCGGATGATCATCAGCGCCCGAAGGCTGTCGAGCACCGCCTGGCGGACCTGGGTTTCCGACAGCGAGACGCCGCCCTCCGCGGCCTTGGCGCGGATGCGGTCGCCGGCGGTCCTGGTCGGGTCGGGGCCCCACTGGCCGTCGAGCGCCGCGGTCAGCTCGTCGCTCGGCGCCGGCGGCCAGTCGAGCCGCGCCCAGGTCGGCCCCTGGGCGTTGCGCGCGACGTCCTGCGTCGCCTCGGCGAGGCCCTCGAAGAACGCGCGCCAGCTCGCGTCGACGCTCTCGGGGTTCTCCGCGTAACGTGCATGCAGGTTCTCGACGAACTCCGCGTTGTGCCCCTGAAGGAACGACGAGGAGTGGAATTCGGTGTTCTGGGTCTGCCGGGTCATTGTCGCCTCCCTGAGCGCCTCGCCGCCGAAGCCGTCTGCGTCAGCCGCGGCCGATCGCCGCGAGCACCGCCTCTCCGAGCCCCGCGGGGCTGTCGGCCACGACGATGCCGGCGGACTTCATCGCCTCGATCTTGTCCTCCGCGCCGCCCTTGCCGCCGGCGACGATGGCGCCGGCGTGGCCCATGCGCCGGCCCGGCGGCGCGGTGCGCCCGGCGATGAAGCCGGCCGTGGGCTTCCAGCGGCCCTTCTTTCTCTCGTCGGCGAGAAACCGGGCGGCATCCTCCTCGGCCGAGCCGCCGATCTCGCCGATCATGATGATGCTTTCGGTCTCCGGGTCGGCGAGGAACCATTCCAGCACGTCAATATGCTCGGTGCCCTTGATCGGGTCGCCGCCGATGCCGACGCAGGTCGACTGCCCGAGGCCCGCGGCGGTGGTCTGGCCGACCGCTTCGTAGGTCAACGTGCCCGAGCGCGACACGACCCCGACCGAGCCGCGCTTGTGGATATGGCCGGGCATGATGCCGATCTTGCAGGCGTCGGGCGTGATCACGCCGGGACAGTTCGGGCCGATCAGGATCGAACCTGAGCCCTCCAGCGCGCGCTTGACCTTCATCATGTCGAGCACCGGAATGCCCTCGGTGATGCAGACGATCAGCGGGATCTCAGCGTCGATCGCCTCTAGGATCGCGTCCGCGGCGAAAGGCGGCGGGACATAGATCGCGGTGGCGTCGGCGCCGGTCGTCGCCTTGGCCTCGGCGACGGTGTTGAAGATCGGCAGGCCGATGTGGGTGCCGCCGCCCTTTCCGGGCGTGACGCCGCCGACCATCTTCGTGCCATAGGCGATGGCCTGCTCGGAGTGGAAGGTGCCCTGGCTGCCCGTCAGGCCCTGGCAGATCACCTTGGTGTTTTCGTCAACGAGAATTGCCATGGTTCTAGACCACCTTTGTGATTGCTCGGCCGCCGTGGGATGCGTGCGGTGCCGCTGAGTTGGTTTCAGCCCTGTGCCCGACAGGGCCAGTTCTGAAGGGTTGCGCCGCAGAAGGCATGTCCCCGTTTCGCGCGTCCCCCTGCGATATCTCGTGGATCCAAATCGGCATTATTCGGGTCAGCCCCTGACCGCCTTCACGATCTTCTCGGCCGCGTCGCCGAGGTCGTCGGCGGCGATGACCGCCACGTCGCTCTCGTTCAGGATCTTCTTGCCGAGCTCGACGTTGGTGCCCTCCAGCCGCACCACCAGCGGCACCTCCAGCCCGACCTCCTTGACCGCAGCGATGACGCCCTCGGCGATGACGTCGCAGCGCATGATGCCGCCGAAGATGTTGACCAAGATGCCCTTCACGTTCGGATCGGAGGTGATGATCTTGAAGGCTTCGGTCACCTTGTCCTTGGTGGCGCCGCCGCCGACGTCGAGAAAGTTGGCGGGCTCCGAGCCGTAGAGCTTGATGATGTCCATCGTCGCCATCGCTAGGCCTGCGCCGTTGACCATGCAGCCGATCTCGCCGTCGAGCGCGATGTAGTTGAGGTCGAACTTCGAGGCTTCGAGCTCCTTGGGGTCTTCCTCGGTCTCGTCGCGCAGCGCCATGATCTCGGGCTGGCGGTAAAGCGCGTTGGAATCGAAGCCCATCTTGGCGTCGAGGCATTTCAGGTCGCCGGCCTCGGTGACGATCAGCGGGTTGATCTCGAGCATCTCGCAGTCGCGCTCGGTGAAGAGCCGGTAGAGCCGGGTGATCAGGTCGACGCACTGCTTGACCTGCTTGCCCTCCAGCCCGAGGGCGAAGGCGACGCGGCGGCCGTGAAAGCCCGAGATGCCTGAGGCAGGATCGACCGTGAAGGTCAGCACCTTCTCCGGCGTCGAGTGCGCCACCTCCTCAATGTCCATGCCGCCCTCGGTGGAGCACACGAAGGCGATGCGGCTGGTGGCGCGGTCGATCAGAAGCGCGAGATAGAGCTCGCGCGCAATGTCCGAGCCATCCTCGATGTAGACGCGGTTCACGGTCTTGCCGGCCTCGCCGGTCTGCTTGGTGACCAGCGTGCGGCCGAGCATGCGCTGGGCCTCCTCGGCCGCCTCCTCGACGGACTTGGTGATCCGCACGCCGCCCTTGTCGCCGGCGGCGGCCTCCTTGAACTTGCCCTTGCCGCGGCCGCCCGCGTGGATCTGGGCCTTGACCACCCAGATCGGCCCGTCGATCGCGCCCGCCGCGGTCTTGGCCTCGTCGGAGCGCAGCACCGGCCTGCCGTCGGACACCGGAAGCCCGTAGTCCTTCAGGAGGGCCTTGGCCTGATATTCGTGGATGTTCATGCGGTCGCGTCCCTCGCCATGTCGTTGAGGGACGATCGAAGCTGCCCCGACCCGACCCCGGCGACTCCGTTACGGTCTGCCGGAAGGGGTTGCAACGAAATTGACCAATTCGCGAAGCCTCCCGCGCAAAAATCAGTCATTTGTGATCACGGAAAATTCGCTGTGATCACATCGCTTGCGCCGAATGCGTGAAGTGCCCCGTTTCGGATGATTCGCCACGTCCGTCGAGCGGGTTCAACCCGTCGTCGGAGATCCCGCGAAGAGCAGCGCGGCGCTCACCGCGACGATTAGGCCGCCGCCGGCTATCTGGAGCACCGGCATCACCACCCGGGCGCCACGGCCGGTCCCGGCCGAGATCAGCGCGGCCTCGCGTCCCATCACCGCGAGCAGCGCCACGGCGAGCGTCACAGTCGCTGTCCCCAGCCCCATGGCGAGCACCGCGGCGGCGCCGGCGGCGACCAAGTCCATCCGCCAGGCGATCACGAGCACGAAGAGCGCCCCGGTGCAGGGCCGGGCCGCCATGCCGGCGATCAGCGCGAGGGTGTCGCCGAGCCCGCGGGCCCGGGCCACCGCCGCGGCGTCCGGTCCGTGGTCGTGGCCGCAGGGTTCATGTCCCGCGTGATGGTGATCGTGGCCGTCGGTCGCGGCGGGGCTGGCCGCCGGTCCGGCGACCCGGCGCAGGCCGCGCCAGATCAGCCAGAGGCCGATGCAGGCGATGAGCCCGTTGCCGATCGGATCGATCCAGTCCTCCGCGGCGGAGACGGCGCCGCGCGCGGTGGCCTCGAAGAGCGCGAAGCCGCCATAGACGATGGCGATGGCCACGAGGGCTTGCGCAAGGCTGCCGAGTACTGCGATCCCCCCCATCCGATGCGCGGTCGCCCGCGTGCCGAGCGCCGCCCCGCCGATCAGGACCTTGCCATGGCCGGGCCCAGCCGCGTGCGCGAAACCGTAGGCCGCGCAGACGGCCATCAGGGTCCAGAGCGCGCCCGGGGCGCCGTCGCGCAGCGCCGTGACCTGGGCGGCGAGCCGCGTCTGCAGCGCCCGCTGATGTTCGGCGGCCCACCAGGCGACGCGGTCGAGGGCGCCTGCCTGATGAAGCAGGACGAGGGCGGCGAGCGCCAGCACGACGCCGATCCCGGCGATCAGTCGCATGTGATGTGCACCTTCTCCGCGAACCGGGCTCCGATTTCGGGATCCTCGGGGGCCCCGTCAATCGGGATTGCCGCGAGGCTTTCCTGCAACCTCGCGAGCAGGGGCGTGGGCGCGAAGGGCTCGATCGCAGTGCGGCAGCCATCGGGTGGCCCGTCGATACGCGCAGCCTCGGTCACCGCGTAGGAGGTGTAGTAGCTCGGGTCGTAGACCCTGACCGTCGTGCCGGGACCGGGACGGAACGGGGTCGCAACCTCGCGCAGGAACTCGAAGACCACACGTCCATCGGCGATCCGCGCGCTCGCTTCCAACGGTCCCGAGAGCCCGATGCGGGTCGCGTCGCGCCACAGGTAGCTGTCGCCGTCGAAATCCGGATCCCAGGTCGTCTGGAAGGCGGTCAGCGCTGCCCGCTGCTCCGCCGTGAGATCGGCGTCGTCGAGGCTTGTGATGCCGAGATCCTCGAGCATGAAGAGCGACGCTAGCGGGTCGTAGATCCAGGTCACGCGGAGCGCCGCAAGATCGCCGGACTCGTCCATCACGAAGTCGACCCCGCCATCGATGAACAGGTGCGGATGCGCCGACACCGGCGGCGCAGGCAGCGCGGCGACCGCGAACGCCGCGACGCCGGCCGCGAGCAAGCGTCGGTTCTTGCCTAGCGCGCCACTTCTTCTCGCGAACACGATCGTCCCTTGCATGGCCCCGTCGATGCCGCATTATCATCGAGCAACGCAGTAGGGAATGGAAAGCACGACGATGCATCTCGACCGCCTGCGCGACGCGGTTCTGGCCGTTACGCTGCTGGTCGCCGGTCCGGTGGCGGCCTGCCTGGTCTGTGTTCCTCTGCCAGAGCGGACCCTGGCCGACCGTGTGCTGGACGACGCGCTCATCGTTCTTGCGCGACCCGATCCGGACGATCCGTTCCGCTACCTGGCGCAGGACTACCTCAAGGGCGCGCCGCCCGTCGCTGGCGCGGAGCGCCCGATCCCGTTTCTCGTCGACAGCCCGACCCGCCGGCGGATGGCGGTGGACGAGGAGCTTTTCGCGCTGTTGAGCCGCGAGACGCCCGAGAGCGACTGGACGCCGCTCGGGGTGGCGTCGCCCGAGATGGTGGCGACCATTCGCGCGATGCTCGACCGCGCCGATCGCTGGCGGGGCGCTGATGGCGGCGAGGACCGCTTCGCGTTCTTCGCGGCTCTGCACGACAGCCAAGCCCCCGGGGTCCGCACGCTGGCGCTGGCCGAGATTTCAGCATCCCCCTATGCCCTCATCCGCAGCATCGCACCAGGGCTTTCGCGGGCCGAGATCGTGACCGTCCTGCGCGATCCGGCGATGTTCGAATGGGCGCCGATCCATATCCTTCTGCTGGGCCTGAGCGACGATCCGGCTGACCGCCAGTTCGTGCGATCGGCGTTCGAGGCGGCCGGGCGGTCGCCGTCGGCGTCAACGCTCGGGGCTTGGGCGACCGCCTATCTCGAAGTGGACGGCCGCGCCGCACTCGACCGGATCGAAGCGGACTTCGTCCGCGATCCGCTGCGCCCAAGGGAGCAGATAACCGCGATCGTCCGGGCGCTCTCGACCTTTGCAGCCGTGTCCGAGCCCGAAATGCGCCACCGCATCGCCTCCCAGTTCGGAACGCTCGCGACCACTCGACCGGACCTGGCGGGTGAGGCGGCGCGGGAGTTCATGCTTGTCGAAGACTGGTCTCTGGTGGATGTGTTCGAGGATCTGCTCGCCAGCGGCGGGATCGCGTCGCCGGCCGAGGAGTTCGCGATCGCCTACTACCTTCACAAGGCTCGGGCGGCGGTCGAGGTCCCGAAGTAAGGCGGGAGTCTCTAGAGCTCCGAACCCGCGGATCCCGCCATCCTACGGCGGAGCCCAAGGTGTCTTGCGTCTTGGTCAGCCGAGGCTGGAATCGATGCCCTTGCACGCCTCGATCAGCCCCCGCACGGACTCCACGGACTTGTCGAACATCGCCTTCTCGGCTTTGTCGAGCTCGATCTCTATGACGCGTTCGACCCCGCCTGCGCCGATCACCGTCGGCACGCCCACGTAGATGTCCTTCAGTCCGTAGGCCCCGTCGAGATGCGCCGCGCAGGGCAGGACGCGCTTCTGGTCCTTGAGATAGGCCTCGGCCATCTCGATCGCGGAGGCCGCCGGCGCGTAGAAGGCCGACCCTGTCTTGAGCAGCGCCACGATCTCGGCGCCACCGTCGCGGGTGCGCTGGATGATAGCGTCCAGCTGTTCGCGTGAGGTCCAGCCCATTTTGACGAGATCGGGGAGCGGGATGCCGCCGACCGTGGAATAGCGCGCAAGCGGCACCATCGTGTCGCCGTGGCCGCCGAGCACGAAGGCGGTGACATCCTTGACGGACACGCCGAATTCCTCGGCGAGGAAGTGGCGGAAGCGGGCGCTGTCGAGCACGCCGGCCATGCCGCAAACCTTTTCGGCGGGGAGACCCGAAAACTCGCGCAGCGCCCAGACCATGGCGTCGAGCGGGTTGGTGATGCAGATAACGAAGGCCCCAGGCGCGTTGGCGGCGATACCCTCGCCGACAGATTTCATCACTCTGAGGTTGATGCCCAGAAGGTCGTCGCGGCTCATGCCAGGCTTGCGTGGCACGCCGGCAGTAACGATGCACACGTCGGCGCCGGCGATGTCCTCGTAGCTGTTGGTGCCCTTGAGGACCGCGTCGAACTTGTCGACCGGAGCGCTCTCGGCGATGTCGAGCGCCTTGCCCTGTGGAACCCCCTCGGCGATATCGAACAGGACCACGTCGCCCAGCTCCTTCAGCGCCGCGAGATGGGCGAGCGTGCCTCCGATCTGTCCGGCCCCGATTAGCGCGATCTTCGGTCTTGCCATTTGGCTCCCACTCCCGTTGAGGTGAAAAACGGGATTTGGCTAGCCCCTCGGTCCCCCATTGGCAAGCGTATTCCGGGCGGCCCGCGACGGCGGCGCAGGAGGAGCAGGGTTGGAGATCGACGCGGCCTTTTTCGCCTTCGCATTTCCTGCGGTGCTTTTTGCGGCGGTCTCCAAGGGTGGTTTCGGCGGCGGGGCGGCTTTCGCTGGATCGACGCTGCTGGCGCTCCACCTGCCGCCGGCGCAGGCGGTCGGGCTGATGTTGCCGATGCTGATGATGATGGACCTGACCGGGTTGCGCCGCTACTGGCGCCGCTGGTCCTGGCCGGAGGCGCGGGCGCTGATGGTAGGCGCGGTGCCCGGCATCGTCGCGGGCTGGCTGACGTTCGGGTCGGTAAGCCCCGATCTCCTGCGGCTCCTGATCGGCCTGATCGCGGTGGGCTTCGTCGCCTTCCAGATCGCTCGGGCGAGCGGGTGGGTCCGCGTTCCAGCATCGCCGCCACAGGTCAGCACAGGCTACGGCTGGGGGGCGGCCGCGGGGTTCACCAGCACGCTGAGCCACGCCGGCGGGCCGCCCGCGGCGATGTTCCTGCTCGGGCGGCGGCTCGACAAGACCGCATACCAGGCGACGACCGTCATCGTCTTCTGGTGGGTCAATCTGGTGAAGTTCCCAGGCTATCTTGCGCTCGGGATGTTCACCGGGGCGAGCGCGCTCGCCAATCTCTTGCTGGCGCCGGTGGCTGTGGCAGGTGTGTTGCTCGGAGCTCGGCTGCACCAGGCGATCCCGGAAGCGCTATTCTTCCGGATCACCTACGTCCTGCTGACGCTGACTGGCGGACGCCTTGTCTGGGAGGCGCTGACCTGAGGGGCTGTGGCGGAGGCAGCGCTTCGGGGCGGCGGCGTTCGGCCGAAGGGGACACGCGGAGGCGGGTCGCCCATGGACGGCCTGGACTTCGGCCACCGGGACCGCCGCGATCCGGTAGCGCGAGGGCGACGGGCGGAGGCCGCCGCCTTTGGCGTCAGGCGTCCTTGCCGGGCTTGGTGAGCGGGGCGGCGTTTGCCTCCCAGGACTGGCCGGCGGCGATGAGGCAGGCCAGCCCGTTGGGCATGGTCACGAGGATCGTCCAGGTGCCGGTGTCGGCGGAGGCATAAACCTCGAGCACTCCGTTGTTCTGGTGCATGCCCATGCTCTGGCGGGTTTCGCCGTAGCGTTCGGCGAGGCGCTCGACGACCTTGGCGCGGTCCGCGCAGGCGGGCCGACTTTGGGCCTCGGCGATCGGCGTGGAGAGCAGCAGCCCGAACAGGACCGCGGCACGTGCGAAGAGGGAGGCGTTGATCATAGTCCAGTCCTTTTCCACATGCGGGAGAAGGACCTGGTCCGATTCCCGCAAGGCTGCGGTAGTCTCGCCGGGAGCCGCCACGGGCGGAGGTCTGCGGGCGCGTCCGGTACTGTGTCTGTACTGGGTCGCCGTCCCGAACTATTGGTTAAGATCGGCGTTAATGACTTACAATTCCTTAACGCTGCGCGCGCTGCCTCTGTCCTCCGAGCAACGCCCCGGCGGATTTCGCCTTGCGCCCCGAGAGCCGTCGACGCTAGAGATCGCTGCAGCGCAACATGGGGAGGCGGGATGGAAGCCGGCGACAGACCCTACCGTTCGATGCTCTACATGCCCGGCTCCAAGGAGCGGGCGCTCGACAAGGCGCGCAGCCTGCCTGCCGATGCGCTGATCCTCGATCTCGAGGACGCCGTCGCCCCGGCGGAAAAGCCGATGGCGCGCGATCTCGTCGCCGCCGCGCTCTCCGAAGGCGGCTATGCGCCACGCACGGTTCTCGTGCGCATCAATGGCCTCGACACCGAATGGGGCGCTGAGGACCTTTCGGCGGCCTGCGCCGCCGGTCCCGACGGGGTGCTGATCCCCAAGGTGGAAACCGCAGATGCCGTGCGCAAGGTCGCGGCCAGGATGGTCCGCGCCGGAGCTCCAGAGACCATGACGATCTGGGCGATGATGGAGACGCCGCGCGCGATGCTCAACGCGGCTGCGATCGCGGGCGCGCATCCGCGCCTCGCCGGCTTCGTGCTCGGGACCAACGATCTGGTCAAGGATCTCGGGGCGGCGCATACGCCCGACCGCACGCCGATCGTCATCGGGCTGGGGCTGTGCCTGCTTGCGGCGCGCGCCGAGGGGTTGGTCTGCGTCGACGGCGTCTACAATGCTTTCCGCGACGACCAGGGCCTGCGCGCCGTCTGCGTCCAGGGCCGCGACATGGGCTTTGACGGCAAGACGCTGATCCATCCCGCGCAACTCGACGTGACCAACGCCGTCTTCGCTCCGGCGCCCGACGAGATCGAGGCCGCCCGCGCCCAGATCGCGGCCTTCGAGGCCGCCGAGGCCCGGGGCGAGGGGGTGGCGGTCGTCGATGGCCGCATCGTCGAGAACCTGCACGTGGTCGCCGCGCGCCGGCTGCTGTCCCGGGCGGCGGTGATCGCCCGGCTCGAAGCGGCGATGGCCTGAGGGCCCGGAAAGAAGGAAGAACGCGCAATGAGCCTGCTTGTCCTCGGCCTGATCCTCTGGGTCGTCGGCCATTTTTTCAAGCGCTACGCCCCGGGCGGGCGCGCAGCGCTCGCCGGGCGTTTCGGTGTCGGTCCGTCAAAGGGAATGGTGGCTGGCGTGCTCGCGCTCGCGCTCATCCTGATGATCGTCGGCTATCGTGCTGCGCCCTACGAGGCGCTCTACACTCCGCCGGGCTGGGGCGTGCATCTCAACAACCTGGCCATGCTCTTCGCGGTGGCGCTGTTCGGAATGGGCAGCTCCAAGGGCAGGGCGCGGAGCTGGCTGCGCCACCCGATGCTGACCGGTGTGGTTGTCTGGGGGATCGCGCATCTTCTGGTTAACGGCGATGTCACCTCGCTGATCCTCTTCGGCGGTCTCTCCGCCTGGGCGATCGCGGAGATGCTGGTCATCAATGCCCGCGAGCCCGCCTGGATGCGGCCCGAACCCGGCCCAGTCTCCGGAGACGTGCGCCTGGTCGTCATCAGCCTCGTTCTCTACGGGGTGATCGCCGGGATTCACGCCTGGCTCGGCTACTGGCCGTTCCCGGGCTGAGTCGATGCGCGCCTATCGATTCCTGACCGGCGAGGACTCCGCTATCTTCTGCCACAAGGTCACCGCGGCGCTTGCTAGTGGATGGAAGCTATACGGCGATCCGGCCTACGCCTTCGACGCGGCCGCAGGGGTCATGCGCTGCGGGCAGGCCGTGGTGAAGGACGTGGACGGCGCCTATGATCCGTCGCAGAAGCTCGGGGAGCTCTGAGGGCATGTCGCGGACTAGAGCCGGCGCCTTTTTCGAGGACTTCCGGGTCGGCCAGACCATCGCGCACGCGACGCCCCGCACGCTCACCGAGGGCGACATGGCGCTCTATGGCGCGTTCTATCCGGCCCGCTTCGCTCTTCACTCCTCGGACGAGTTCGCCCGCGCCTGCGGCCTGCCGCGCAGCCCGATTGACGACATGGCGGCGTTCCATGTTGTCTTCGGCAAGACCGTGCCCGACCTCAGCCTGAACGCCGTCGCCAATCTTGGCTACGCCGAGGGGCGGTTCCTGGCGCCGGTCTGGCCGGGCGATACGTTGCGCGCGGAGAGCGAGATCATCGGCCTGCGCGAGACCTCGAGCGGCGCGAGCGGCGTCGTGTGGGCGCGCACGACAGGCTTCAACCAGCGTGGCGAGCCGGTGCTGCGCTATTGTCGCTGGGTGCTTGTTCGCAAGCGCGATCCGGGCGCGCCTACGCCGACGCCGGTCGCGCCGGATCTGGCGCCGGCGGTGGTAGCGGCCGATCTTCTGGTTCCCGAGGGCCTCGACTTCAGCCGATACGACTTCGGTCTCGCCGGTGAGCCTCACCGATGCGGCGATTATGAGATCGGCGAGCGCATCGACCACGTCGACCGCGTCACCGTCGAAGAGGCCGAGCACATGATGGCGACGCGCCTGTGGCAGAACACCGCCCGGGTGCACTTTGACGCCACCCTGCGTGACGACGGCCGGCGGCTGGTCTACGGCGGCCATGTCATCAGCCTCGCCCGGGCGCTGTCGTTCAACGGACTGGCGAACGCGCAGATCGTCGCAGCTATCAACGCCGGCACCCACGCCAACCCGTGCTTCGCCGGCGACACGATCTCCGCCTGGTCCGAGGTGCTCGATCGGGCGGAGACAAGCGCGCCCGGAGTCGGGGCGCTGCGGCTGCGGCTCGTGGCGGTGAAGTGTGAGAAGGTGCGGAAAAATATTGAATATTTCGAGCTCACGACCGAGAAGGGCGCCTACGCGCCGCATGTCCTGCTCGACTTCGACTACTGGGCGCTGGCTCCGCTCTGAGCGGGCCGCGCGGCTCAGGCAAGCATCTGTGATCACAGAAAATTCCAGCGTGATCACGCAGCGCTACGGGCTTGCAATCCTTTGGTCAACGGTGTCAAAAGCGTCGTTGGGAGCGCGCCGCGCAAGGGCGATCAGGCAGAAATCGCTCCCAAGGGTCCGACGTGGAGTTGGGTCGGAAGGGGACCGGAGGGAAGCCATGGCCGACGTGAACCGGGGCAGCCGCCCGCTGTCGCCGCATCTGACGATCTACAAGCCGCAGCTCAACTCGGCGATGTCGATCTTTCATCGCATCACCGGGGTCGGGCTGACGCTCGGGTCGGTGCTCGGGGTCTGGTGGTTCCTCGCCGCCGCAACCGGGCCGGAGAGCTTCGCCGTGGTGGATGGGCTGGTGACGAGCTGGATCGGCGGACTTGTCATGCTTCTCTCGATGGTGGCGCTCTGGTACCATTTCTGCACAGGCGTGCGGCACCTCGTCTGGGACGCGGGCTACTGCTTCGATATTGAGATGGTGGAGAAATCCTCCTACGCAGTCTTCGCCGGAACTGCGGTGATGTCGCTGATCACGCTCTTCGTCGCGTTCTGAGGGAGATCGAGCATGGGTTTTCGCACCGATCGACAGCGCGTCGAGGGTCTCGGGCCGGCCCGGGAGGGCACTGGCCACTGGTGGAGCCAGCGCGTCACGTCGATCGCGCTCGCGCCGCTGACCATCCTGTTCCTGTTTCCCTTAGTCGCCAGCCTCGGCGCCGACTGGGAAGTGGTCCGCCTGACCTATTCCAGACCGTTCAACGCCATCGTGGCGATCCTCTTCGTTATCACTCTCGCCTTCCATCTCCAGCAGGGCCTGCAGGTGGTGATCGAGGATTACGTGCACGACCGGCGCGTCCTGACCGCGGCGCTCCTCGGCAATACGCTGTTCTGCTGGGCGCTGGGTCTGACCGGGGTCTTCGCGATTGCAAAGATCGCCTTCGCCGCCTGAGGGAGCGCCCATGTCCGCCTATGAATTCGTCGACCATTCCTATGACGTCGTGGTCGTGGGCGCCGGAGGCTCCGGCCTGCGCGCGACGCTCGGAATGGCCGAGCAGGGGCTGAGAACCGCCTGCGTCACCAAGGTCTTCCCGACCCGCAGCCACACCGTCGCCGCCCAGGGCGGCATCGCTGCGAGCCTCGGGAACATGGGCCCCGACAGCTGGCAATGGCACATGTACGACACCGTGAAGGGCTCCGACTGGCTCGGCGACACCGACGCGATGGAATACCTGGCCCGCGAGGCGCCCAAGGCGGTCTACGAGCTTGAACACTACGGCGTGCCGTTCTCGCGCACCGAGGACGGCCGCATCTACCAGCGCCCGTTTGGCGGCCACACCACCGAATACGGCGAGGGGCCCCCCGTGCAGCGCACCTGCGCCGCGGCCGACCGGACGGGACACGCGATCCTGCATACGCTCTACGGCCAGTCGCTCAAGGAGAAGGCGGAGTTCTTCATCGAGTACTTCGCCCTCGACCTGATCATGTCCGATGACGGGGTCTGTCAGGGCCTGATCGCCTGGAAACTCGATGACGGAACGCTGCACCGCTTCTCCGCCAAGATGGTTGTGCTGGCGACTGGCGGCTATGGCCGGGCCTACTTCTCGGCCACTTCCGCCCACACCTGCACCGGCGACGGCGCGGGCATGATCGCCCGCCAAGGTCTACCGCTTCAGGACATGGAGTTCGTGCAGTTCCACCCGACGGGCATATACGGCGCGGGTTGTCTGATCACCGAAGGCGCGCGCGGCGAGGGCGGCTACCTCACAAACTCCGAGGGCGAGCGCTTCATGGAGCGTTACGCTCCGACCTACAAGGATCTCGCCAGCCGCGACGTGGTGTCGCGCTGCATGACCATCGAGATCCGTGAGGGCAGGGGCGTCGGGCCGAACAGGGATCACATACACCTCAACCTCAACCACCTGCCGCCCGAGGCGCTGCACGAGCGGCTGCCCGGCATTTCGGAGAGCGCAAAGATCTTCGCCGGGGTCGACGTGACCCGTGAGCCGATCCCGGTGCTGCCGACGGTGCACTACAACATGGGCGGCATCCCGACGAACTACTGGGGCGAGGTGCTGAACCCGCTCGACGACAACCCCGACCGGATCGCGCCGGGGCTGATGGCTGTCGGCGAGGCGGGTTGCGCCAGCGTGCACGGCGCCAATCGCCTTGGTTCCAACAGCCTTATCGACCTCGTGGTCTTCGGGCGCGCTGCAGCGATCCGGGCCGGCAAGACCGTCGATACCGAGTCGGCCAACCCGCCGCTCAACCTATCCTCGGTCGAGGCCGCGATGGAGCGCTTCGACCGCCTGCGCCACGCCGACGGCGGCACGCCGACTGCGACGCTGCGTCTCGACATGCAGAAGACCATGCAGGAGGACGCGGCCGTCTTCCGCACCGACAAGACGCTGGCCGACGGCGTGGCGAAGATGGAGGCGATCGCCGCGCGCATGGCCGACCTCAAGGTCACCGACCGCTCGATGATCTGGAACTCCGACCTGATGGAGACGGTGGAGCTGATAAACCTGATGCCGTGCGCGCTCACGACCATCGTCTCGGCGGAGGCCCGCAAGGAGAGCCGCGGCGCCCATGCGCAGGAGGACCATTCTAACCGCGACGACGTCAACTGGCGCAAGCACACTCTGGCCTGGGTCGAGGGCGACGGGTCCGTGCGCCTCGGCTACCGCCCAGTGCATCTCGATCCGCTCACCGACGAGCAGGACGGCGGCATCGACATGAAGAAGATCGCGCCCAAGGCGCGGGTCTATTGAGGTCCATTAGTTGCTCAGCTTCCTGGTAGGTTTCGCGGTTGGAGCATTGGCGCAAAATTGGTGGCATTGTGTCATCTTGTCTCTTGCTGCTGGTTTTGTAACCACTTACGTCTCATGGCCACAACAGCAGTCATCCGCCGACCATTTAGGAATAGCCGAGCCAAACTTTCTAACGCTCCTTTTGGGCTCAAGTGCTGTTTTTATTTTTGTGTACTTGTTGGTATTCTCAGGTAAGCGCTTCGTTCTACGCACGAAGAAAAACAACGGCGATGGAGGCTAATAGGACATGGTCGAACTTACGCTCCCCAAGAACTCGCAGGTGGTCACCGGGAGGACGTGGCCGAGGCCCGAGGGCGCGACGAACGTGCGGGCGTTCCGGATCTACCGCTACGATCCCGACGCCGCCGGCAACCCGCGGATGGACACCTATTTCGTCGATCTCGACAGCTGTGGCCCGATGGTTCTCGACGCCCTGATCAAAATCAAGAACGAGATCGATCCGACGCTCACCTTCCGCCGCTCGTGCCGCGAGGGCATCTGCGGCTCCTGCGCGATGAACATCGACGGGGTCAACTCGCTCGCCTGCATTCGTGGCATGGATGAGATCAAGGGCGACGTGAAGATCTATCCCCTGCCGCATATGCCTGTGATCAAGGATCTGATCCCCGACCTCACGCATTTCTACGCCCAACACGCCTCGATCATGCCGTGGCTTGAGACCAAGACAAACTCTCCTGCGGCCGAATGGAAGCAGTCGATCGAGGATCGCCGCAAGCTCGACGGGCTCTACGAATGCGTGATGTGCGCATGCTGCTCCACCTCCTGCCCCTCCTACTGGTGGAACGGCGACCGCTACTTGGGGCCGGCGGCGCTGCTGCACTCGTACCGCTGGCTGATCGACAGCCGCGACGAGGCCACCGGCGAGCGGCTCGACGATCTGGAGGATCCCTTTAAGCTCTATCGCTGCCACACGATCATGAATTGCACCCGGACCTGCCCAAAGGGGCTGAACCCGGCCAAGGCCATCGCCTCGATCAAGCAGATGATGGTCGAGCGGCGCATGTGACGCCGCCGGGTCGCGTGCGCGACGGCCGGGTCGGACTGCAGGTGTGACCGGCGCCGCGGCCCCCGACCCGACTGGAAGCGCGCCGCCGCTACTGCCTCGGATCGCCGTCCTGGCCCTGATCGCGATCGTCGTCGGGGCGCTCGCCTCGATGGCGGCCGTCGGCTTCGTGGAGTTCGTGCGCTGGCTGAATGACGTGCTTCTGGTCTCGCCGCGCGCCAGGGTCGAGCGCGAGGACGCGGGCCACCTCCTTCTCGTCGCCACGATCGCGGCGCCAACGCTCGGTGGGCTCACGGTCGGGCTCATGCTGCGTGGCCTCTCTCCGGACCGCCGGCCGCTCGGACCGGCGGACGTCATCGAGGCGGCGCAGCTCGGCGCGCCGCTGCCTGACCCGCGCTCGGGCTTGGTCTCGACCCTGGCGGCCGCGCTCTCGCTCGGCTGTGGCGCCTCCGTGGGACAGTACGGCCCAATGGTCTATCTTGGCGCGCTGATCGGTGGCGCGGTCCGCCGCTTGCCCTTCGGCGGACCAAACCTTCCAGCGATAGCCATCGCATGCGGCGTGGCCGCGGCGATCTCAACCGCCTTCAACGCGCCGATCGCCGGGATCGTCTTCGCCCACGAGGTGGTTCTGCGCCACTATGCGACGCAAGCCTTTGCTCCGGTGACGGTCGCTTCGGCCACCGGCTTCGTGATCGACACGGTCGTCTTCGAGCGTGAGCCGCTCCTGCGCGTCGATTTCCAGGGCGTCGGCCATGGCCACGAGTTCCTGCTCTTCGCCGCGCTGGGCCTGGCCTGCGCAACGGTCGCCGTCGTGTTCATGCGGCTCATGGTGCGGATCTCGGAGCATGCTGAGACGAGCGCGATCCCCGCTGTGCTCCGCCCTGCTGTGGCCGGCCTTGCGGTCGGCCTAACCGCGCTCTGGCTGCCCGACGTGCTCGGCGTCGGCTGGGAGGCGCAGCGCTTCGCCACGATCGAAGGCGCCTTCGGGACCGGCGAGCTGGTCGTGCTTGTCGCCGCCAAGCTGGTCCTGACCGCGCTCTGCCTCGGGTTCGGCTTCTCCGGCGGGGTTTTCAGCCCATCGCTTCTAATGGGCGCGCTCTTCGGGGCGCTGTTCTGGACGCTCGTCGACGGGTCCGGTCTTGCTGCGACGTCGGGCGTGGCGATCTATGCGCTCAGTGGCATGGTCGCGCTGGCGAGCCCGGTGATCGGCGCGCCGCTCACCTGCATCCTCATCGTCTTCGAACTGACCCGGAACTATGACGTCAGCATCGCCGCCATGGTCGCGGTGGTTTTCTCCAACCTCGTCTCCCACCGGGTCTTCGGCCGATCGATCTTCGACGTGCAACTCGCAAGGCGCGGGATCGATCTCTCCCATGGCCGCGAGCAGGCGCGGCTCGCCTCGACGCCCGCGCTCAACCTCGCGACCCGCGATTTCGTAGAGGCGCGCGCCGGCGCGGTGGCTGCAGAGATCGTTGCCCGGATCGCCGAGGATCCGCGCTGGAACGAGGCCTTCGTCGTCGACGACGAGGGCCGCTTCGCCGGCGTCTTCCGCATCTCGCCCCGCGCCGGGTCCGGACCGGTCGCGGCCGCGTCGGTTCCGGCGAGCGCCACGCTGGACGAGACGACGAGCGTGGCCGAGGCCATGCGCCGCCTCGGCGGCTTCGTCGGCGACGCGGTGCCGGTGGTTCATTCCCGGAGCGGCGCGCTTCTCGGCGTCGTGCCCGAGGCCGAGCTCATCGCGGCCTATCTCGCGGTCTCGCGCGCGCTAAAGGAGGAAGAGAATGCGGCGCTCTGAACTCGCAGCCCTCATCGCGGCGCTCTTGACAGCCGGCGCGGCGCCCGCGACCGAGCTGACCATCGCGACTTGGGGAGGCGCCTACGAGGATGCGCAGCGCGCCGCGCTCTTCGAACCCTTTGCCGCGGAGACCGGAATTGACGTGATCATCGTGCAGTACGACGGGTCCGAGGCGGCGCTGCCCGGCCGGGCGCTCGAGGAGGGGTGGGACGTGATCGACATGACCGAGGATCAGGCTCTGATCGCCTGCGAGGCGGGCGAACTTCTCGAGTTCGACCACGCCGTGCTGGTCGGCGCCGATGGTCTTCGCGACTTCGAGGTGGCACAGCTCCTGCCCTGCGCCGCGCCGCAGAACGTCTACGCCAACGTCATCGCCTATGCCGACGCGGCCTTTTCGGGGATCAGGCCGACCCGGCTCGAGGACTTCTTCGACCTCGATCGGTTTCCTGGGGCGCGCGCGCTGCCGCGCTCCCCCGACGTCATCCTGGAATGGGCGCTCATGGCCGAGGGCGTGCCGCCCGAGCAGATCTACGATCTGCTGAGCACCGACCGCGGCCTGCGCCTCGCCTTCCGGCGGCTGGAGACGATCCGCGAGGCGATCGTGTGGTACGGCGGGGCCGAGAACGCGGCCGCGCTGCTGGCTGACGGGACGGCGGCGATGGCCGGCGGCTACAACGGTCGCTTCTTCGCGGCGGCGGCCGAGGGCGCGCCCGTGGTGATCCTCTGGGACGGGAGGGTGATCGGTCACGAGGTCTGGGCGATCCCGCTGAGCGCCGACCAGCCCGAGGCGGCGCTGCTGTTCCTCGCCTACGCCTCGGAGCCCGCTCCGATGGCCAGGCTCGCCGAGCGCATCCCCTACGGCCCGGCCCGGGCCTCGGCCTTCGAGCGCATCGGCCTCAACCCGGAGACCGGCGCACCGATGCGGGCGCATCTGCCGAACGCCCCGCAGATGGACGCGCGAACCCTCCTGCGCGACAGCGTCTGGTACGCGCGCACCGCTGATCTGCGCGCGCGCCGCTTCGCCGAGTGGCTCGAGGCGGACCCCGCCGACGAATGAGCGCCGGAGTTGCAGCTTCTTGCAGGGGTGCCGGCGCCTGAAACGAATGCTTGACAGCTACAGGGTCATGCATCAATTACCCTTTGTCGCTGCGCTGCCGCGTGAGCAAGCCGTCCCCGCGAGGGGCCATCAGCGCGCCACAGAATTCAGTTCCCCATCACGCCGGGTTCCTGAAGCGACGGTCGAAGGCCGCGGGAAACGCCCGCACGCGCCGATGCCGCGCGAACCCTTAACGGTCGCCCGCGAGCGGCCACGAAACACGGTTGCGACGGTTCGACACCGCGCGACCCGGAAGGATATGACTTGTTCGATTTCGACATGCTCGGCCTCGCGCCGACCCTCAACGCCGCGGTTAAGCGCGCGGGCTTCTCGGAGCCCACTCCGATTCAGAACCAGGCCATCCCGCTGGCGCTGGACGGCCATGACATCCTCGGCATCGCCCAGACCGGCACCGGCAAGACGCTGGCCTTCGGCCTGCCCCTGATCGACCACATGCTAGCCCGGCCGGCGAGGCCCGCGCCGAAGGCCGCGCTCGCGCTTGTGCTTGCGCCCACGCGCGAACTCGTCGGCCAGATCGCCGACAGCCTGCGCGGGCTGACCCAGGGCACGAAGCTGCGCGTGGCCACCGTGGTCGGAGGCCAGTCCATCGGCCGTCAGATCACGCAACTCGCGCGCGGCGTGGACATCCTGGTCGCCACCCCCGGCCGCCTCATCGACCTGATGGACCGCGGCGCGGTCGATCTCGGCCATGTGCGCCATCTGGTGCTCGACGAGGCCGACCAGATGCTCGACCTCGGCTTCATCCATGCTTTGCGGCGGATCGCCCCGAAGCTCGGCACGCCGCGTCAGACCATGCTGTTCTCGGCCACCATGCCGAAGACGATGGAAGAACTCTCCCGCGCCTACCTGACCGATCCCCGCCGCGTGCAGGTCGCGCCGCCAGGCAAGGCCGCGGACAAGGTCACACAGTCGGTGCATTTCCTCGACAAGGGAGAAAAGCCGGCGCGCCTGCGCGAGATCCTCTCGCGCGACCGATCCGCCCTGACGCTGGTCTTCGCCCGCACCAAGCACGGCGCGGAAAAGCTGATGAAGGGGCTGGTGGCGGACGGCTACAACGCCGCCTCGCTGCACGGCAACAAGAGCCAGGGCCAGCGCGACCGGGCGATCAAGGCGTTCCGCGACGGCGCGATCACCACGCTGGTCGCCACCGACGTGGCCGCGCGCGGGATCGACATCCCCGGCGTCGCCTATGTGATCAACTACGACCTGCCGGAAGTGCCGGAAAACTACGTCCACCGCATCGGCCGCACGGCCCGGGCCGGGCTCGAGGGCGAGGCCATCGCCTTCTGCGCGCCGGAAGAGGCTGACCTTCTGCGTCAGATTCAGAAGACGATGAAGGTCGATGTGCCCGTGGCAAGCGGGTCCATGCCGCGCTCCGACCGGAGCGAGACGGACGGCCGCCGGTCCGGTCCGCAGCGGCGCCGCGGCTGGAACGAAGGGGCGGCCGCGACGACCCCGGCGCCGGCCAAGCGGCGACGTCCCCGCCGCCGTCGGGCGGCCTGACGCGACGCGTCGGCGGCGCCAACGACGCCATCCGGCCGGGCGCGGCGCAGGATACTTCTTGCTTGCGAATGCGCTCCGATGGAAGCTCGGTCGATGGACATCTACCCCGAGATGGCCGCCGCGATGCGCGCAGACGATGTCGGCCGCTACGTGGCGCTGCTTCACGAGGAGTTCCGCTACGTTCGGCACAAGTCGAACGATGAACTGGACCGCGCCGAGATGGCGGCGCTGCTCGGCAAGGTCTGGGGCGGCGGCAACCGGACGATCGAGGACCTGCGCTGCGTTTACGAGAACGACGACATTCTGGTGATCCATACGCGGCTGGCGTTTCGGAGCGGCTCGCGCGAGGCGGCGATGATCGTCAACCTCAAGAAGGACGGCAAGGTGATCCGGACCGAAACCGGGGTCTCGGAGCTGACCTGATCCGACCCGAGCGGCTCGGCGTCGGTTTGGTCGGATACGCGGCGGCGCGAAGTGCCTTGGGGGGTGTGTTATGGGGTGTGTAACACGCGTGCAATTCTGGATAAACCTCTGAAATTGAACGCGTTAATCTTCAATAATTTGCGTTAACGGTCTGCCTTGGACGCGCTCCCTGTGACGCGCGACCGAGCTGTGTCAGGCTCGGCAGGAAGGAGAATCGATCATGGCGGCGACCACGGCGGCAGAACTCTTCGGACTGTTTGCGGAGCGGTTTGCAGTTGGTGACATCGATGGCCTTCTGGAACTCTACGAGGAAGACGCCGTCGTTCCAACTCACCACACGATCGCCCGGGGCGACGGCCAGATACGCGCGGTGCTGCAAGGGTATATCAACTCCGGGGCCAAGCTGAGGTTTGACCGGCAGGTCGCGTTCGAGACCGGCGATATCGCCCCTGTCCAGAATGCCTGGACCTTGACGCCGGTCAGTGGCGACGAGGCGACCGGCGTGACGGTCGAGATTGCCCGCAGGCAACCGGACGGCCTCGGGAAATACGTGATCGACAGCCCGGACGGCGCCGCGCTACTTGGAAAATGACTGTTGGATGGCGAACACCAGCGCGGGGGCCCGGTCACGCCCTCTACCCGCGGCGAAGGCTCGCGAAGCCCGGCCCATCACCCGCTCGGTGCCAGAGCCGTGGAGTGTGCGGGCGGGTGAACGCGATCCGGGAACGGTCACGGAAGCAGAGATCTGCCGGCTCCCGCACGCGTGAATCACAGCCGTGATTCACGCAGCGGCGCGACCCTGCCGATCCACCAGCGCGACGATGTCGAGCATGATCCGGTTCAATTCGAAGTCCTTGGGCGTGTAGACCCGCGCCACCCCGGCCCGGCGCAGGTTCTCCGCGTCGTCGTCCGGGATGATGCCCCCCACGACGACGGGGATGTCCTCGAGCCCCTCGGCGCGCATCAGCCGCATGATCTCGGTCACGAGCGGCATGTGACTGCCCGACAGGATCGAGAGCCCCACCACGTGCACGGATTCCTCGAGTGCCGCGTTGACGATCTGCGCGGGCGTCAGGCGGATGCCCTCGTAGACCACTTCCATGCCGCTGTCGCGCGCTCGCACCGCGATCTGCTCGGCGCCGTTCGAATGGCCGTCGAGGCCCGGCTTGCCGACGAGGAACTTGATCCGCCGACCCAGCCGCCGGCTGGCGGTCTCGACCGCGGCCCGCACCTCCCCGAGATCGCCCGTCGGCGCCTGCGCCGCCTTGCCCACGCCGGTCGGCGCCCGGAACTCGCCGAACACCCGCCGCATCGTGGCGCCCCATTCGCCTGTGGTCGCTCCCGCCTTCGCCGCCGCGATCGAGGCGGGCATTACGTTTCGCCCCTCCCGGGCCGCCGCCTCGAGCGCCGCAAGTGCGGCTTCGACCGCCGCGCCGTCGCGCGCCGCGCGCCAGGCGGCCAGATCCGCGATCTGGTCCGCCTCGACCCCGGGATCGACCACCAGGATGCCACCGCCGCCGCCGCCGACGGCGAGCGGGCTCGGCTCGCCTTCGGTGTAGCGGTTCACGCCGACGACGATGGTCTCGCCGGCCTCGATCCGCGCGAGCCGGGCGCTGTTGGACATCACCAGTTGCGACTTCATGTAGTCGATCGCGGCGATCGCGCCGCCCATGGCGTCGATGTGAGCGAGCTCCGCGCGCGCGCCGTCCGCCAGCGCCGTGACCTTCGCCTCGACCGCAGGGTTGCCGTCGAAGAGATCATCGTATTCCAGAAGATCAGTCTCGTAGGCCATGATCTGCTGCATGCGCAGCGACCATTGCTGGTCCCAGGGCCGCGGCAGGCCGAGCGCCTCGTTCCAGGCCGGCAACTGCACCGCGCGCGCCCGCGCGTTCTTCGACAGGACCACCGCCAGCATCTCGATCAGGATGCGGGGGACGTTGTTCTCCGGCTGCTGCTCGGTCAGGCCGAGCGAGTTGACCTGCACTCCGTAGCGGAAGCGGCGCAGCTTCGGGTCCTCGATCCCGTAGCGCTCCCGGCAGATTTCGTCCCAGAGTTCGACGAAGGCCCGCATCTTGCACATCTCGGTGACGAAGCGGATCCCTGCGTTCACGAAGAACGAGATCCGCGCCACGACTTGCGGAAAGTCCTCGGCCGACACCTGGCCCCGGACCTGGTCGAGCACGGCCGTCGCCGTCGCGAGCGCGTAGGCCAGTTCCTGTTCCGGCGTCGCGCCGGCTTCCTGCAGGTGGTAGGAGCACACGTTCATCGGGTTCCACTTCGGCGCATGGGCGTAGCAGTATTGCGCCACATCGCCGATGAGCTTCAGCGACGGCCCAGGCGGGAAGACGTATGTGCCTCGGCTGAGGTATTCCTTGATGATGTCGTTCTGGACCGTGCCCTGAAGCCGGGCGAGATCCGCGCCCTGCTCCTCGGCGACCGCGACGTAGAGCGCCAACAGCCATGCGGCGGTGGCGTTGATCGTCATCGAGGTGTTCATCTCCTCGAGCGGAATCCCCTCGAAGAGAGTCCGCATGTCGCCGAGATGGCTTACCGGCACCCCGACCTTGCCAACCTCGCCGCGCGCCAGCGGGTCGTCGCTGTCGTAGCCGGTCTGCGTCGGCAGATCGAAGGCGACCGAGAGCCCGGTCTGCCCGCGCGCCAGGTTCGCGCGGTAGAGGGCGTTCGAGGCCCTCGCCGTGGAGTGCCCGGCGTAGGTCCGGATCAGCCAGGGCGGGTCGCGGTGCGTCTCGGTCATCAGCCGCCTTTCTCAGCCCCGAATCACTGGTCGGGAGATCGGGAAACGCTAGGAGATTTTGCGGTGCAGCGCAAATATGCAAAGATTAATTGCGCAGGGCATGTGAAAATCGAAACAAAATTAGGCCGTTTTGCCCCCGATCTCGGAGCAATTCCCTGTTGCGCTGCAATGTGGATAATGTAAAGGATCATTCCGACCATTTTTTGGCAATAATGTTGCGCATGGACCCGAATGGGGCGCAAGACACGAAAGGACACCGCCGATGGCCCCTCTCGACGCGCCGACCGAACGCCCGGCCTATGATGCGCCGCAAAAGGATCTTTACGAAATCGGAGAGATCCCGCCGCTCGGCTATGTTCCGAAGAAGATGTACGCGTGGACGATCCGTCGGGAGCGCCACGGCGAACCGAACGACGCCTTCAAGGTGGAGGTCGTCGACACGCCGCAGCTCGACAGCCATGAGGTGCTGGTCTTCGTGATGGCGGCCGGGGTCAACTACAACGGGGTCTGGGCGGCGCTGGGCCTTCCGATCAGCCCGTTCGACGGCCACAAGCAGCCCTACCACATCGCAGGCTCGGATGCGTCCGGCATCGTGTGGGCGGTGGGGGACAAGGTCAAGCGCTGGAAGATCGGCGACGAGGTGGTGATCCACTGCAACCAGGACGACGGCGACGACGAGCACTGCAATGGCGGCGATCCGATGTACTCGCCCAGCCAGCGGATCTGGGGCTACGAGACGCCCAACGGCAGCTTCGCGCAGTTCACCAACGTCCAGGCCCAGCAGCTCATGACGCGGCCGCGGCACCTGACCTGGGAGCAGAGCGCCTGCTACACGCTGACGCTGGCGACCGCCTACCGGATGCTGTTCGGCCACGCGCCGCACGAGTTGCGGCCGGGTCAGAACGTGCTGGTCTGGGGCGCTTCCGGCGGCCTCGGCTCCTACGCCATCCAGCTGGTGAACACCGCAGGCGCCAACGCGATCGCGGTGATATCGGACGAGACCAAGCGGGATTTCGTGAGCTCGCTTGGCGCGAAGGGCGTGATCAATCGCAAGGACTTCGACTGCTGGGGGCAGATGCCCAAGGTCGGCACGCCCGAGTACAAGGAATGGTTCGCGGAGGCGCGCAAGTTCGGCAAGGCGATCTGGGACATCACCGGCAAGGGCGTGAACGTCGACATGGTGTTCGAACATCCGGGCGAGGCGACGTTCCCGGTGTCGGTCTTCGTGGTCAAGAAGGGCGGGATGGTGGTGATCTGCGCCGGAACCACCGGGTTCAACCTCACCATGGACGCGCGGTATCTGTGGATGCACCAGAAGCGCGTGCAGGGCAGCCACTTCGCGAACCTCATGCAGGCGAGCGCCGCCAACCAGCTGATGCTCGAACGCCGCCTCGACCCCTGCATGTCCGAGGTGTTTCCCTGGGAGGAGATCCCTTCGGCGCACGAGATGATGCGTCGCAACGAGCACAAGCCGGGAAACATGGCCGTGCTGATCAGCGCTCCGGTGACCGGTCTGCGGACGTTCGAGGATGTTGTTGAGGCGAGTCGCTCGAACTGAGAAAACGAAATGCGACTATCGGGGGCTCCGGACAAGTGGAATCCGGAGCCTTCGTTTTTGGAATGCAGCAATTTCAATGGGTTGAGTTTTCGAGACCTCACCATTCCTGTGGTATCAGGATTGGCGAATATCCGAGGCCATAGACTTCTGATAGTTAATTCATCGCTAAGTCCACGAAACTTTCCGGAGCAAAGCGATGAAAGCCAACTGGGTCATTGATATTCTGAGAGATATCCGGCAGTTTTCTGAAAAGAACGGAATGGTGGAGCTTGCCGAAACGCTCGATGACGCCATTTTCGTGGCAGCAAGCGAACTCGGCGTGCAGGGTTCCGGAGTAAGTCTGGGCGGCGGACGTGCAGGAAGACCTCGAGGCGCTTCTGGAGCAACTGCAGAGCACGAAGTCTATTGAGGAGCTTCAGGTCTGGACCCACGAGTTGCGCGACGCCTTCGGCGTCACGCATGTGTTGTATTACACCGTCAATCAGAGAGGCGAGCAGTTCGGCGCCCACACCTACTCCAATGAGTGGGCAGCCCGGTACGTCGAGAAGGACTACAAGCGCATCGACCCGGTGATCTTGGGGGCGATGCGGCGCAATCACCCGATGGATTGGAAGTCGCTCGACTGGTCGAGCCCGGCGGCGCGGGCCTTCCTAAAGGACTCAATGGCGATGGGGCTAGGGAACCAGGGTTGGTCGGTGCCGATCTGGGGGCCCGCCGGCGAGTTCACATTGTTTGTGTTGAATCAGAAAGCCGACGATGCGGCGTGGGATGCGTTTACTCGCGAGAACGCCAAGGACATCCTGCTGGTCGCGCACCTTGTCAACCAGCACGCGATGCGAATCATCAAAGGTGAAGTCGAAGAAAGCACTCCGGACCTTTCGCCTCGCGAAAAGGAGGCGCTGACCTTGCTCAGTCTGGGACAGAGCCGGGCGCAGGTCGCAAACGAGCTCAAGATCTCCGAGAATACGCTGCGGGCCTACATCGATTCCGCGCGCCACAAGTTGGGCGCGCACAATACGACGCACGCCGTCGCGCAAGCACTCGCCAAGGGCGTGATCCTGCCCTGACGAGGGGGCGGATGCTCTAGAGGGGCGTCATCTCGATCCGCATGCCGTTCGTGGGACGAAGGGTGAGCAGCATCTCTGGCTTGGGGTCGAAGCCGTTGTCCATGCTCAGCGCCATGCGAGTAAGCAATGTGGACAGGATGATCACCATTTCGGTCATGGCGAACGCCATTCCAATGCAGATTCGCGGGCCGGCGCTGAATGGAAGATAACTGAACTTGTGCCGCGTTCTGGCCATTTCGGGAGCGAATCGGTCAGGGTTGAAACCGTCCGGGTCGGTCCAGAGGCTTCGATGCCTCTGTACGGTGTAGATCGGTAGTATTATCGTGTCGCCGCGCCGGACCTCGACGCGGTTGAGAGCGTCGTTCGCGAGTGCAGTTCGGGTCATGAGGGCGCCCGGCGGATAGAGCCGCATCGCTTCTTCCACGATCTGACGAATGAAGCGGAGATTCGGCACATCCTCGGCCGTCGCGGGCCTGTCACCGAGAACCTGCCTCGCAACCGAGCGCGCGCGGGCCTGAACGTCTCCATCTCTGGCCAGCAGATAGAGCGCCCAGGTCAAGGCGAGCGTGGTTGTTTCATGCCCGGCGATCAGGAAGACCAGAAGGTTGTTCCGAAGATCGAATTCGGCGCCGGCTTGTCTATCGGACGCCGAGAATGCGTCGATCAGCATGTCAAGCACGTCCGGGGGAGAGCTCGGTCCCCGCTCGATTCTCGCTGCGATGATGCGATCCATCATCCTGTCCATTTTCGGTCCGGCGCGGTCGAGGAGCCGAGCGGGTCGTGGAACCCACGCCGGGGCGCCGATCAGATCGAGGAAGGATATGCGCGAGATGGAGAGCAGATACTCGTCGACAGAACTCACCAGTTCCTCGCGATCGAGCTTGTCCCGTCCGGAAAGGGCCGAGTCACAGATGATCTTGAGTGTGAGGTCCACCATCTCGGTGTGCATGTCGACGGTGCGGGCCCCGCCGGCGACCATGTCGTCCGTCCACCGGCTTGCCGCCATGGTCATGAGGGACGCCACATTAAGTATGTTGCGGTGCTGGAACACCGGAACCATCGCCTTGTGCTGACGCTTCCAAGTGTCGCCGTAGGCGGAGAGGATGTTCTGTCCGCGCGTCGGCCGGAATATCCGCCGCGTCACGTCCGACCGCGGATAGATGTCCTCGCGCGTCTTGAGCACGCGCTCGATGAGCTCGGGATCCATCACCATGTGCCATCGGCGCCATCTTCCGCCGGAGATGATGCGCTCGTGGTAGGCGGCTTCGGGCACCAGTTCCAGGATGTTGCGCTGCATTGTCCGGTAGGCCTCGAGCGGGCCGAGCGGGTGGTCGGGAACGCGGACTCTCACTGGGAGGTCCGCACGGGCGTGCGAATCCAATGGCATGGCCGATACTCCTGGGGAAGATGGGGCAGCGGTATCAGACAGGGCATAACGAAGCGTTAACCATGACGGTCGCACTGCGCGACGGGGCGTTGCGCAGGCGTCGCGACCGGAGAACGTTGCGCGTGAAGTAATAGCATCGCACGCTCGAACATTTTTAACTAACAGCGATCAAATTGCACAACACATGCAAATCGCAGGAGCCAACATGATCCGGTATATTTACGCGAATGATCTAATGGATTATCCCGTTCTTGCTGAGACCATGTTCAAGGACCGCGCGGAGCAGTTCAAGAATCGTCTCGACTGGGATGTGACCGTCAACGAGAACGGCTGGGAGTGCGACCAATACGACGCGCTCAACCCGCTCTACATCATCTGGGTGGATGAGGACGGAACCCATGGCGGGTCGCTTCGCATCATGCCCACCCTCGGGCGCACGATGACGGCAGAGCATTTCCGGCATCTCACGGACGGCGTGCACATCGCTTCGCCACTGATCTGGGAGTGCACCCGGTTCTGCCTCTCGCCAAACGCGCCGTCACGGGTCGCTGCAGGTCTTCTCGCCGCAGGAATCGAGCTCGGGGTCCGTTTCGGGCTCGATCAGGCGCTCGGGGTCATCTACGCGCGCACCTTGCCGATCTATCGGCGGATCGGTCATGTTCCCGACGTCATCGGGACCGACGACGCCGGGCGCGACAGCATCAGCGTCTGCGTGTGGAACATCTCCGAGACAGCGCGGGATGCGATCTGCGCCCGATCCGGCATCCCCGTGCGGGAAATCGAGCGGTGGTTCGACGCATCCTTCAACGCAGCGCCCCAGTGCGAGGTCGCCGAGGCTGCGTGACCCTTCCTGCCGCGCGCCGGCGCCGCTAGGTTGCGCGCCTGGCGGACGGAGCGCGGCATGGACTTTTCCGAGGATCAGGCGCGGGTGTTCGACAGGATGTCGGCGCTGCTCGCCGCCAACGGGGTCGCCCTGGACAGCGCCGAGACCGCGCCGCCCGCACGATCGGCTCCGCGAAGATTCTGGCCGTCGTCGGACGGGCCGGGTCGGGGAAAACCCAGATCCTTGCAGAACTGGTTTCGCGGCTTCTTTCCGCCGGAGTGGAGCCGATCTCCGGCGACTACGAGAGCCGCAGACCACGCGGAGCCCGGACGCTCGCCGTTCTGGCGCCGACCAACAAGGCCGCGAGCGTGCTGCGGCGGCGCGGCGTCCCGGCGACCACGATCCATCGCATCCTCTACACCCCGCTCTATGACCCCGAGTACGAACGGATTGCGGAATGGCTACGCGGATCGGGCGACCGTCCGGAGGCCACGGCGATCGATGCCGGGGCGCTCGATAGGGCGCGGGCGTTCTACGACCTTCATGGCTCGATCCCGGGGGCCTTCGCATCCGCAGGACTGCGCGGGTCGGACTTCATCAAGGGCTGGAAGCGGCGCGATGAACCGCTCGACATCGGTCTCGTCGATGAGGCGTCGATGCTCGATGAACGGCAGCTTTCGGACCTCCGGGAACTGTTCTCGACGCTGATCGTCTTTGGCGATCCGGCTCAACTTGCGCCGGTCGGCGGTTCCGGACGGATGGCCTTCGAAGATCTGCCAGAAGAGGTGAAGGCCCCGCTCGCGGTTGTGCATCGACAGAGCCACGACAATCCGATCCTCGACCTTTCGGAGTCGCTTGCCGATCAGTCGCTGTCGTTCGAGGATTTCGAGGAAATGGTGCGGACGACCGCGGCGCGCGACGAACGCGTTATCGTGGCGCAGCGCGTCGATGCCGACGCCATGGCTCGATCCCCGGTGCTCGTCTGGCGAAACGCCACCCGCGTCCGGCTGATATCGGCGTTCCGGAACGCCTACGAAGCGCCCGAGGATCGGCTCGTTGCGGGAGAGCCGCTGATCTGCGATGGCGTCGAGCTTCCGGTCAAGCATCGCCGGAAGCGGATGGATCTCGAGGCGCGGGGACTGATCAAGGGGGCGCAGGCGATCTATCTCGGTCCAGGACGCGGCGCCGGCTTCAGCAGGGTCCATGTCGTCGGCGCGGAGGATCCAAATGTGAGTGTCGCGAGCATCATTCAGATCGAAGCGCCTCAGCGCGATGAACCTCTGATCGTGAGCGCAGCCCGGTTGGGGGTCGTGTTCCTGCACGGCGCGGCGGTCACGATCCACAAGGCGCAGGGCTCGCAGTGGCCGGACGTGCAGGTCTTCGCGCCGGATCTCTATGCGGCCGCGCGATCGGGCCGAACCGAGGCGGGAACGCCGCTGTGGAAACGCCTCGCCTATGTCGCCATCACCCGAGCGGAAGAACGGCTGATCTGGGTGACGCGCTACATGCTGGGCCGGCCGGTGGCCCCATTGACGACTTCGGATCTGCAGCAAGCGGCGCCGCCGCTGGAGCTGCGGACGGAGGACTGACGAGGCGGCTGGCTTGGCTTGAAAACTGGCGGACAGCCGCACATCTCCGGCGAGTTCAGACGAGGGAATCCCTGATGCCAACGCGCGCCGCACTGGCCAAGTTTCTGGAGCGGCCCGTCGTGGCCAACGCGATCCTGGCTGTGATCGCATTCAATGCGGTCATTCTGGGGCTCGAGACCTCGGAGGCCGCCATGGCGGCCTACGGGCCGTTGCTCATCGCGCTCGATCGGATCTGCCTTTCGATCTACACGTTCGAGATCTTTCTCAAGCTCATCGCGTACCGGGCCGGCTTCTTCCGGTCGGGGTGGAACGTGTTCGATTTCATGATCGTTACGGTGAGCCTCATGCCTACCGATGGGTCCCTGGAGATCCTGCGGGCGCTGCGAATCCTCAGAGTGCTTCGCGCGATTTCCATTGTCCCGAGTTTGCGCAGGGTCGTGGAAGGGCTTGTATCGGCCCTGCCCGGCATGGCTTCGGTGTTCGTGCTGATGTCGCTGATCTTCTACATCGCGGCGGTGATGGCGACGAAGATCTTCGGGCAGAGCTTCCCGGACTGGTTCGGAACCATCGGGTTGTCGGGATACACGCTCTTCCAGATCATGACGCTCGAGAGCTGGTCCATGGGCATCGTGCGCCCGGTCATGGAGGCTTACCCGTACGCTTGGGCATTCTTCGTGCCGTTCATTCTGGTGACCACGTTCGCGGTTGTGAACCTGATCGTGGGTCTGGTCGTGAGCTCGATGCAGGCGGCGCATTCCGAAGAGAGCGATGCGCGTACTGACGAATATCGCGGGGACGTTCTCGATCGTCTTGCAGGCATCGAGGAGCAACTCGCGCGGCTATCGCTTGATCAGCCGGAAGGCGGAAGCCGCCAGCCAGCCGGCGGCAAGCGCGATTAGGACCGACAACAACCCATAGATGAGCGGCTGGTTTCGGGAGAGGTTGTAGATCCAGCGCTCGAGTCCGGCTTTGCGCACGAGGATGGTGGTGGTTCCCTCGCTGACCACTTGACGGTCGCGGACGAGAAAGAATTCAGCGGCGTAATCGCCCTCGGTGATGTTGGCAGGCATGGCGATCTCCGCCTGGAACAGCGTGTCCTCGGCGAGAGACACCCCGCCATCGAACTGTTCATAGAGACGCTGACGATTGCGGATCCGGACCAGCGCCTCGGTGAAGTCGCTGGTGTCGGTGAGTGTTTCGTGACCGCCGACCCGCCTGACAGCCTGGTCCATTCCGATGCCATAGCGAAGGCGCTCCGTCTCGGTAAGAAGGTCGTCGAGCGGCCGGGTCGTCGCGATGGCGTAGAAAGTCGGCGCAGCGCGGACATTGACGGCTTCAGTGTTGACCCAGATGCCAAAGCGGCGCTCCTTGCGCCGAACGGTCACCGGGGCTGGAGGTCCCTTGATCGTGATGATCACGTCCAATTCGGAGTTGTCAGGCGCCGGGCCGTCGCGGCGGATGGCTCCGAAGACGAAGAGGTCGGAGCCAGAAAAATTGGCCGTGAGCGCAATGTTGTCCTCGCTGATTCCCTGTCACCACGCTCTCCTGGGCGCGGACCGCATAGCCGACCACCACCAGCGTCAAGAGGACAAGAACCAGGCGCGCCATCTGTTCAGAACCCGATCGAGTAGAGGTCGGATGGGGTGAGCACCAGGTCGAGAAGGAGCTTCACGCACACCCCAAGAACCAGAAGCGCCAACAGGATGCGCAACTGTTCGGCGCGCAGGCGCGAGGCCAGACTGACGCCGACCTGCGCGCCGATCACGCCGCCAACCAGCAGAATGACCGCCAGCAGCGCGTCCACGGTGCCGCTCTGGACAGCATGCATGACGGTCGTGAAGCTTGTGACGAACAGGAACTGGAATACCGAAGTTCCGACGACGACCTTGGTGGGCATTCCGATGATGTAGATCATCGCAGGCACCATGATGAATTCGCCGCCAACCCCCATGATCGCCGCCAGCACGCCCACGAGCGCCCCGATCACAAACGGTGGGATAGCGCTGACGTAGAGTTGTGACGTGCGAAAGCGCATCTTGAGCGGCAGGCCATGCGCCCATGTATGGCGCCTGCGCGGCGCGAGCATGGCGTTCGGATCCTTGGCCCGGCGCAACGCGCGCAGGCTCTCGGCGAACATGAGCCCGCCAATGGTTCCAAGCAAGACAACGTAGAGAATGCTGATGACCAGATCGAACTGACCCGCAGCCTCAAGCGCCGTGAATATCTGCACGCCGACAAGGGAGCCGAGCAAGCCGCCGAGCAGAAGGACTGTGCCCATCCTGAAGTCCACGGTCTTTCGCCGAAGGTGGGCGAGAAGCGCAGAGAAGGACGATCCGGCGATTTGGTTGGCGGCCGAGGCGACTGCGACCGCCGGTGGAATTCCAATGAAGAAGAGCAGCGGCGTGAGGATGAAGCCGCCGCCGACGCCGAACATGCCCGAGAGCACCCCGACGATCGCCCCAATTCCGAGGAGCAGGAACGCGTCGACGGACACCTCGGCGATCGGAAGATAGATCTGCATCAACTCGAACCTGCCCCGTTGCAAGCAGGAATAGCGGTTTGCCGGGGATTATTCACCCCTAATCGGGGTGAGCGCGCGGCCGATCTTTCGGCCTTCAGGTGGAGAGCCACCTCAGAAGGATCTTCTCGAGCTTGGCCGCCCCCAATGGAGCCATCGCCTTGGTGTGTTCGTGACTGAGCGTCTCGGCGCTCATGCCCGCCGCCATGTTGGTGATCGTCGAGATCGCACCCACCCGCAGACCGAGGAAGCGCGCGAGGATGACTTCAGGCGCAGTGGACATTCCCACCGCATCGGCGCCGAGCGTCTTGAGCGCGCGGATCTCGGCCGGCGTCTCGAAACTGGGTCCGGAATACCAGGCGTAGACGCCTTCCGCGAGACCGACGCCTTCCTCCTGTGCCGCAGACAGAAGCGCTTCGCGGATTCTCGGATCATAAGCGTTCGTCATGTTGACGAAGCGCGCCTCGTCAGGCTCGCCGATCAGCGGGTTGCGCCCGGAGAAATTGATGTGATCGGAAAGCATCATCAGGTCGCCGGGCGCAATGTCGTCGCGCAGCGAGCCGGCCGCGTTGGTGAGGATCAGTGTGCCCGCGCCGAGGTCTCGCAGGGCCTCGATCGGAGCGCGCATTGCGGCGGCGTCGCCGTGTTCGTAATAGTGCTCGCGCCCTCCAAGCACGGCCACGCGTGACCCGCCGAGGCGTCCCACATGCAGTTGCGGCACATGACCCGAAACCCCGGCGCGCGGAAAACCGGGGAGGGCGTCATAGGGGATCGTCGCGCCATCCACGAGGCACCCGAGATGGCCAAGCCCTGAGCCGAGGATCAGGCCGATGCGGATCGGCTCGTCGCCGGCCGCAGCACGGATGATCTCAAGCGCCGATCTGCTCATGCTCTAGCGTTCCTTGACATAAGGCCGGCCGCCAGCCTTGGGCGGGATCGCCTTGCCGACGAACCCCGCGAGGATGATCACGGTCAGGATGTAGGGCAAAGCCTGCATGAACTGGACAGGGACGGTGAAGGCCCCGACCGAGATCCCCTGATATCGGATGCCGACCGCCTCCAGAAAGCCGAACAGGAGGCACGCCCAGAGCGCCGGCCAGGGCTTCCACTTGGCGAAAATCAGCGCGGCGAGCGCAATGAATCCCTTGCCCGCGGTCATGTCGCGCACGAACCCCGCCGCCATGCCGGTCGACAGATAGGCGCCGGCGATGCCGCAGAGCACGCCCGTGATCAGCACCGCCGAATAGCGAAGCCGCACGACCGAGATGCCGGCCGTGTCGACGGCGCCGGGATTCTCGCCCACCGCGCGCAGGCGCAGGCCGAAGCGCGTGCGAAAGAGGATCCACCAGGTCAGCGGCACGCAGAGCAGCGCCACGTAGACGAGGACGTTGTATCCTGAGATGAGGTGTTCGTAGATCGGCCCAAGGACCGGGATCGGCGCGATGGCGTCGACGCCTGGCCAGTCGATCGGAAGAAACCGCGCGTCGCCAGTGAGTTGCGGGGTCTGGCCGCCCATGCGGAACCAGTTCTGGCCCACCAGCGCCGTCAGTCCCGAGGCGAGGAAATTGATCGCGACACCCGAGATGAGCTGGTTGCCCTTGAGCGTGATCGACGCGAAGCCGTGCAGGAGCGCCAGGGCCATCGAGGCGAGGATGCCGGCCAAGAGCCCGATCCAGGCCGAGCCCGACACCGCCGCGAAGGCGCCGGCCGTGAACGCCGCGGCGAGCATCTTGCCCTCGAGCCCGATGTCGAAGATGCCCGAGCGTTCGGAATAGAGGCCGGCCAGACAGGCGAGAAGCAGGGGTGTCGCGAGCCGGAGGCTGGAGCTCATCAACTGGAAGGCGGTGTCGATGTCCATCAGTCGGCGCGCCGCATGCGCAGGAACAAGCGTTCGACCGGCGCGCGCACGAGGTTCTCCAGAGCGCCGGTGAAGAGGATCACCAAAGCCTGGATCACGACGATCATCTCGCGACTGATCTTGGGCATCTCGAAAGCGAGTTCCGCCCCACCCTGGTAAAGGATCCCGAACAGGATCGAGGCGAGGATGACGCCGACCGGGTGCGATCGGCCCATCAGCGCCACGGCGATGCCGACGAAGCCGGCGCCGCCGACGTAATCGAGAACGAGGCGGTGCTGGAAGCCCATCACCACGTTGAGCGCCATCATGCCGGCCATGGCGCCTGACATCAGCATGACGACGATGGTGATGCGCACCGGGTCTATCCCGCCGTAGACCGCCGCCGGTTCGGAGAAGCCGAACGCCCGGATCTCGTAGCCGAGTTTCGTCCGCCAGATGAGGATCCAGGTGAAGAACGCCGCGATCAGAGCAAGGATCGAGCTGAGATTCATCGGCGTCTTCGACATCGGGATCCCGATCGCGCCAAGCATCTCGTGCATGAAGGGAAGAAAGGTGCCTTCGGAGAAGTTCCGGGTCTCTGGCGCCATCGCTCCCGGAACCTTGAGCACATTGACGAGCAGATAGACCACCAGCGCCGAGGCGATGAAGTTGAACATGATCGTGGTGATCACGACGTGGCTGCCACGCTTCGCCTGAAGATAACCGGGAATGAAGGCCCAGGCCGCACCAAATAGACCGGCGCCGAGGATTGCGAAGGGCAGGGCGAGGGTCCAGTGCGGCCAGTCTATCGCGAGACAGACGAGCGTGACGCCGATCCCGCCGAGGGCCGCCTGACCTTCTCCACCGATGTTGAAGAGGCTCGCATGGAAGGCGATGGCCACGGCGAGGCCGGTGAAGACGAACGTCGTTGCGTAAAAAAGCGTGAACCCGATGCCATAGCTCGACCCAAGCGAGCCATCGATGAGGATGCGCACGGCGCGGATCGGATCCTCGCCGATGAAGATGACGACGAGGCCGGCGACCAGAAACGCGAGCAGAAGATTGAGCGCAGGGATCAGGGCAAGGTCGGCCCAGCGCGGCAGGGTGTCCCTCACGCTGCGCCCCGCGCGGCCGGATCGATCCCTGCCATGAGCAGGCCCAGTTCTCGCTCGTCGGTCTGGCCGGCTACGCGCTCGCCCGAGATGGCGCCGTCGAACATGACGATGATGCGGTCGCTCAGCGCCTGGATCTCGTCCAGTTCGACCGAAACGAGAAGGATCGCCTTGCCCGCGTCTCGCAACTCGATGAGACGTTGATGGATGAACTCGATCGAACCGATGTCCACCCCACGTGTCGGCTGCCCGACCAGAAGGACGTCGGGACCGCTCTCGATCTCACGGGCGAGCACGATCTTCTGCTGGTTGCCGCCGGAGAAGTTGGCGGCCTTGAGATTGGGATCTTTAGGTCGGATGTCGTAGCTCTCGGCCTTGCTGATCGCGTCCGAGATCATCGCCGCCCGCTTCATGATGCCGTTCGTTTCGGAGAACTCGCTTCGGTGATGGTAGCCGAAAGGCGTGTTCTCCCAATTGACGAACTGGGTGACGAGACCCCGGCGATGACGGTCTTCGGGCACATGCGCCATGCGCGCTTCCCGGCGCTCGTCGGCGTTCGTCGTGCGGGTCAGATCGAGCGGCGTTCCGTCAAGCAACACCTCACCGCTGGTCGCCGGAGCGATGCCGGCGATGATCTCAAGGAGCTCTGACTGACCGTTGCCGGCCACGCCGGCCACGCCGAGGATTTCGCCACGCCGCAAGGAGAAACTCACCGACTTGAGCCGCTCGACCCCGCGATCGTCGACGAAACGGAGTTTGCGCACTTCCAGAGCCATTTCGCCCGGGGTTGCCGGGCCCTTTTCGACCCGAAGGAGGACGCGGCGACCCACCATGAGTTCGGCGATTTCCTCCGGACTGGTGTTCGCGGTCGTGAGCGTGCGCACCATCTCGCCGCGACGCATGACGCTCACTTCATCGGTGATCGCCATGATCTCTCGCAGCTTGTGCGTGATGAGGATGATGGTCTTCCCCTCGTCCCGCAGGCTGTGAAGGATTCGGAACAGGTGATCGGCCTCGGCTGGGGTCAGAACGCCGGTCGGTTCGTCGAGAATGAGAATGTCGGCCTGCCGATACAGCGCCTTCAGGATCTCGACGCGCTGCTGGAACCCGACGGAGAGGTCGCCGACCACGGCGTCGGGATCGACCTCAAGCTCGTACTCCTCGGCAAGCCGCGTCAACTCGGCGCGCGCCTTTGCGAGCGATGGCCTCAGGAGCCTGCCCTCTTCGGCTCCCAGAACGACGTTTTCGAGCACTGTGAAGGGTTCGACCAGCATGAAGTGCTGATGGACCATCCCGATGCCTGCGGCGATGGCCGCCTGGCTGTCGGGGATCTGAATTCGGCGTTCCGTTGATGCGGATCTCGCCGGCGTCGGCATGGTAGAAGCCGTAGATGATCGACATGAGTGTCGATTTTCCGGCGCCGTTTTCACCGACGATGCCGTGGATGGTGCCGCGCCGAACAGGCAGGTCAATGTTCTTGTTGGCCTGAACGGGCCCGAAGCTCTTGGAAATGCCTACCAGTTCAATGGCCAGGTCCGCGCGTTGCGGCCCCGGCCCTGAGCCAGCAGCCCTTCCCTGATCCATCATCAGGAATCTGGGCAGGATCCGTCTGTGGTGTAGTCATGCACCACAATCTCACCCGAGATGATCTTGGCTTTCGCCTCTTCGACAGCAGCCTCCATCTCGGCCGTGATCAGCGCGGCGTTGTTCTCGTCGAGCGCATACCCGACGCCATCCTCGCCGACGCCCATCACATAGACGCCCGTGGTCCATTCGCCGGTCTCGACATCCATCATCGCGTCGAAGACGGCGTTGTCGACGCGCTTGAGCATCGAAGTCAGCACCTGTCCGGGATGGATGTAGTTCTGGTTGGAATCGACGCCGATCCCCAGCGCGCCCGCGTCCGCCGCGGCCTGAAGGACGCCAACTCCCGTGCCGCCGGCTGCGTGGTAGACCACGTCGGCGCCTCGATCGATCTGGCTCTTCGCGAGTTCGCCGCCGCGGACCGGATCGTTCCATGCCGCGCCGGTCGTGCCGGTCATGTTCTGGAACACCTCGGCGTCGGGGTTGGTCGCCTTGACGCCCTGCACGTAGCCGCAGGCGAACTTCTGGATCAGCGGGATGTCCATTCCGCCTACGAACCCGACCTTGCCGCTCTCCGAAGCCAAGGCTGCCAAGACGCCGACGAGGTACGATCCTTCGTGCTCATTGAATATTATGGACCGCACATTTGGAAGATCGACGACGGTGTCGATGATTGCGAAGTCGGTTTCCGGAAACTCCGCCGCAACGACTTCCATCGCCGAGCCGTAGGAGAATCCTGCGACGACAACCGGGTTGTGGCCTTGTTCAGCGAAGCGGCGCAGGGCCTGCTCGCGCTGGGCGTCTGATTGAAGCTCGAACTCGCGGTACTCGATGCCGGTTTCCTGCTTGAACCGCTCCGCACCCTCGAATGAGGCCTGGTTGAAGGATCGGTCGAACTTGCCCCCGAGATCGAAGATGACGGCCGGATTGGAGTTTTGCGCCTGTGCTGCGGTGGCGAACGCCACCAGAAACGCCGGTGCGATCAACTTCATGAACGTCATCTGGGTCCTCCACTGGAAAAGCGCGCGCCACGCAGAAGGCCAGCCCGCCGGCCGTGGACGCAATCCCCCTCAGTAAAGTCTCAACCGGAGATGGCGGTCAATTGGTTTTTGCCGACGCCACGTCAGCCATGGTGGGAAGCCTCTTTCGCAGGATGAGCGCCGAGACCGGCCGCGCGCCGTTCGAGCGATAGTAGCCTGGCCGTTGTCCGGCCTGCCCGTAACCGAGCGATCGATAGAGCGCGCGCGCCGCAGCATTGTTCTCGGCGACTTCCAGCATGGCGGCCAGCGCCCCACTCGCCGCCGCCTCGGTCTCGAAGGCGACCAGCAGCCTGGTGGCGAGACCGCGCCGTCGCGCGTCGGGGCGAACGGCGAGCGTCAGAAGCTCGGCCTCGCCGGCGATGACGCGACCGACAGCGAAGCCGTTTGGGTCCGCCACGAGAAAGGCATGCTTCGGGGCGAGCATGGTCTCGAACTCGGTGGCCGTCCAGGGACGCGGCGTGTCGCTGAAACAGACGGCGTGGATCGCCGCAAGGGCGTCAGGCGTCATCGATCAGCGCTGGGGGCGTCTGGCGCGAGGGAGCGGCGTCGGGGGCTCGAAGGTAGAGAGGCGTCGGAGGATCGATCGGGTGGCCAAGGCGCGCGAGAGCGATCCGCGCGACGATTGTGGCGCAAGGCGCTTGCGATCGGGCCTGAGCGGCGACTTCGGCGGGAAGTATCGGCGAGACTGCCACGCCGTCGCGAAATCTCTGGCGAAAGCCTGAACCTCGGAGGTCGGAAAGAGTTATCCACCCTTCGCCAGCCAATCCAGCAGCCGCAACCTCGAAGCCGCTAACGCCGATGCTGGGCGCGTCGAGCGCCAGTGCAAGTCCGCGCGCAGCCGCTACCCCGACGCGGACGCCTGTGAAGTTTCCAGGGCCGATCTGTACGCCAATCACATCAATGTCTTGCCAGGCAAGATCATTGTCCGCAAGCATTTCGACCATCATCGGCATCAGCCGTTCCGCCTGACCCTTCGACATCGCTTCGCATCGTTCCGCAAGGTGCGATCCACCGGCAACCAAGGACGCCGCACAATGCGCTCCCGACGTGTCGATGCCCAGTGCGAGCGGTGCTTCAGACCGCAACCGGCCGCACCTCGGTCACTTCCGGAATGTAGTGGCGGAGCAGGTTCTCTATTCCCATCTTGAGCGTCATCGTCGAAGACGGGCATCCTGCGCAGGCGCCCTGCATGTGGAGATAGACGACGCCCCGGTCGAAGCCGTGGAAGGTAATGTCGCCTCCGTCCTGAGCGACGGCGGGACGCACGCGAGTGTCGAGAAGCTCCTTGATCTGACCAATGACTTCGCTGTCGGGGCCGTCATGGTCTGCGTGTCCGACAGCGCCCGCTTCTCCCTCGATGACCGGCAGGCCAGACTGGAAGTGCTCCATGATCGCGCCGAGAATCCCCGGCTTGATGTGGGTCCACTCCACGTCTTCCCCCTTGGTCACAGTTACGAAGTCCGGCCCGAAGAAGACGCCGGACACGCCGCCTGCCGAGAATATCCGGCTGGCGAGCGATGATGCTTGCGCTGCGTCCTCGTTAGGGAAATCCGCGGTTCCCGCCGCCATGACGGTGCGTCCCGGGAGGAACTTCAGCGTCGCTGGATTCGGCGTGGACTCGGTCTGGATGAACATGGTTTTGACCCCTTGGCTGACCGTCTAGGTGCGCCTCCTGACTGAACAAGTCAAGATTGGGTTGGAATGCTTCTAAGATGATCGCCTCAGGAGACTGCTTCGATCTCGTCCTTGGTCATTGCGCCGGGAACGATCGTGATCGGCACCCGGACGTCGCTCATCCTCCGTCCGGTCAAGGCCGCGACGAGTGGGCCAGGGCCGCCGGCTCCAGTGCCGGCCCCCAGAACCAGAACTCCGATCTCGGGATCCGATCGGACGTGCTCGAGCACAGCGTCCACCTTGTCACCCTCGCGGATCGCAAGTGTCGGAATTATTCCTTCGCGCTTCTCCATGCGGGACTTGAACACCTGAAAGTGCGCTTCGATCTTCTCATGGGCTTCGGCGCGCATGACATCGGCGACGCCCATGAAGTGCTGGAAATCGTCGGGAGAAATGACCGCGAGCATTTCCACGCCGCCGCCCGTCTTGGCCGCGCGTATGCCGGCGTAGCGCATCGCGTTCAGCATTTCCGGCGTGTCGTCCAGAATGATCAGGAACTTCCGCAAAGCCTTCCCCCATGGCGGCCGCGAGCACGAGATCATCCGTCATGACCAGGGCTGGCGCAACCGCGATCGTCATTGCGTGCGACATATCGGCTCGGAAGGTCCGGTGGATGTCAATTTGAATTGACAATTGACTCTGTCCACAAAAATGGACACTCTTTGCGCAGACGCTTGATTCCAAGGCAGCTGTGAATGCCTTGTCAGCGTTGTGGTTAGGGGTGGCTTGCAAGACATTCGTCATCTCGGGCCGATTGGACAGAATCAAGGAGGCTGACATGGCTGCTACAGACGATCCCGACAAGGTCTGGCCAACTGGGCTCACCGTAGGTGAGGCCGAGGAGCTTCACAGTTACATCATCGACGGAACGCGAGTCTTCGGCGCCATTGCTGTGCTTGCGCACCTCCTGGTCGCATTCGCCACGCCCTGGCTGGGCTGAAGGAGAACCTGATGAACAACTCCAAGATGTGGCTGGTCGTGAAGCCGACGGTCGGCATTCCTCTGTTTCTGTCCGCGGTGGCGATCGGGTCGTTCGCGGTTCACGTCGCCGTACTGACCCACACCTCCTGGGTGTCGGACTTCCTTTCGGGTCAGCCGCTGGGTTCCGGCGACGCCGTTGCGGCTTCTCAGAAAGTTGGCGGCGCGAGTTCGGATGTCGCAAAGCTGGTGGTCGCCCCAGAGGCCGACGGTACGAAGCAGCAGGTCTTCGTGCTCATGCCGGACGGCAGCAAGGCGCGACTGGTCTTCGAAGAACCGACGGTGCTCGCCGCGATGGACAGCACCGGTGCAGTGATCCCAGACCAATAGGCGTTGGCCAGGTTCCAGGCCGCGACGGCGCCCGAGGCCGTGACCCCAGTCTCGGGCGCCAGCATCCCCGAAACTCTCGACGCCAAGCCGGGCGTCGACATGAGGTGAGATCGCATGCTCGGTTACCGCAAGCTTGCGCTCGCAACCATCTCGCGGATCGGACCGCGCTATTTGCCTTTCGCGGACGTGGCGACGGACGAGGTTCCGCTCTCGCGTTTGCTTCGGCTCTCGCTGTTTCAGGTGTCCGTCGGCATGGCGCTCGTCCTGCTGATCGGCACCCTCAACCGGGTCATGATCGTGGAACTGAATGTGCCAGCATCGCTGGTCGCAGTCATGATCGCCCTGCCCATCGTCTTTGCGCCGTTCCGCGCCTTGATCGGCTTCCGCTCCGACATCTATGCCTCGGCGCTCGGTCTTCGCCGCATTCCATTCATCTTCAAGGGCACGATGCTGCAGTTTGGCGGCTTTGCCATCATGCCCTTCGCCCTCTTGGTTTTGTCGGGCTATGGCGAGGCCCACGATGCGCCGGTCTGGGTCGGGCAGGGCTCGGCCGCCTTGGCGTTCCTGCTGGTCGGCGCGGGGATCCACATCGTCCAGACGGTGGGGCTGGCGCTCGCCACCGATCTCGTTCGCACGGAAGACCAGCCCAAGGTCGTGGGCCTGATGTACGTCATGCTGCTGCTCGGAATGATCGGCAGCGCCATCGTCTTCGGACTGCTCCTCGAGACGTACACGCCCGGCCGCCTGATACAAGTCGTCCAGGGCGCAGCCGTTGTCACCATTGTGTTGAACGGGGTCGCTCTCTGGAAGCAGGAATCGCGCGATCGCGTTCGCGGTCGAGCGAGCCTAGCCGCCGAGAAGCCGCTCTTCGCGGAGTCCTGGAGCACATTGATGCGGGAAATCGGCGCCATGCGCCTGCTCGTGGTCATCGGTCTCGGCACGTTCGGCTTCGGAATGGCCGACGTCCTGCTCGAACCCTACGGCGGTCAGGTGCTTGGCCTATCGGTAGCGCAGACCACCAAGCTGACAGCCGTATTCGCTGGCGGTTGCCTCATTGGGTTCGCGGTCGCGTTGCGGATGTTCAGGCGCGGCGCACGGCCCCTTGCGGTGGCGTGGTGGGGGGCGCTCGTCGGCGTGCCGGGCTTCGCCGCGATCATCCTTTCTTCGCAGGTGCATTCGCCAGGATTGTTCGTCGCAGGCACCCTCGCGACAGGCTTCGGCGCGGGACTTTTCGGCCACGGCACGCTTACCGCCACCATGCGCGCAGCCCCACGCGAGCAGGTGGGCCTTGCGCTCGGCGCATGGGGCGCAGTGCAAGCCACCGCAGCCGGGCTCGGCATCGCCGCAGGCGGCGTGATCCGTGACGTCATCATCGGCGTCCAGTCCAGCGGGCTCCTGCATCCCGAGGCGCCCTACTTGCCGGTCTTCGGGCTGGAGATTCTGTTTCTCTGCCTGGCGCTCGTGGTGATCCACCCACTTTTGCGGACACCAACTCGAACCGAAGCGCCAGCGCCCTATTCTCATAGGAGACAGGGAGCATGACTGCGGGGTCGCAAGCAGCTCGGTTCGCCAGACATCGCCGAAAGCTAGTCGGCCCATCACCGGAGGAGACATGACCACAGTCGTCAGCAGGCTTTACGCGGATGCGAAGACGGCGGACTCCGTGTCCAAGGCGCTTCGCAAGAATGGCCATCTAGATGGAAACATCGACGTCATTTCGGCGGGTGACAGCGATCGCGACGCCCTTGCGTTGCGTATCACCGAGGCGCGGGTGAGTGGCGCGGCGGCGGCTCGCTACGCGGAACGCCTCGAGGGAGACAGGCGGCTCCTGGTCGTCCGCGTTCCATTCATGCCGCTTGGCGCAGCGAAGAATGCGATCGAAACCGTCGACCGCTTCGAGTTCGATCGGCGCGGGCGTCGCCAAGCAGAACGAGTACCTGCGCGAAGAGCCCTCGCGAAAGTATTTCGCTCGGAGCGTCCTGAAGGGCAGCCCCCTGTTTCTGACAACCAAGCTCGGTTCGGGGCGCAGGACGCCCCTGTCACGCGACCTTGAGCCCGAGTTTGGCGAGCGGATCGGTCTGATCAGTGCGAGGCTCGGCCTGCCGCTTTTGCGCGATCGGCCCAGGCGTTCGGCGATAGCTGGCGGCGGCTTCATGTCGACCAAGCTCTTGCCGTTCCCGTTGCTCAAGGACAGGCGCGGGCGATTGTCGGCCATTCGCGGCGGTGGCACCCCATTCTCAACATTGCTTGCGCTGCCGCTCCTGACGGCGCGTCGAGACGACGTCTAGGCGTTGTCAGCCCAACCATGTCTTGAAGCCCTGAGGCGCGCGCAGTTCTGACGCCCCGATCACCGCGCGCCGGCAAGGCCCACGATCTCGTAGGTCATTGCGAGTATCGGGTCGGCGATCCCGGCCGCGCGCTCGGCGCCGCGCGCGAGTATCCGGTCGATCTCGGCGGGATCCGCCATCAAGCGGCTCATGCGGCGGGTGATCGGCGCGAGATGAGCTACCGCCACATCGGCGAGGGCCGGTTTGAAAGCGGAGAACGGCTGTCCGGCGAACTCGCTCACGACCTCGGCTGGCGATTTCTCGGCGAGCGCGGCGTAGATGTTGATCAGATTGAGCGCCTCGGAGCGACCCGCCAGTTCCTCGATTGTCTCCGGCAGAGGGTCCGGATCGGTGCGCGCCTTGCGGATCTTCTGAGAAATCGTGTCCGCGTCGTCGGTCAGGTTGATCCGACTCATGTCCGAGGGATCGGATTTCGACATCTTCTTCGTGCCATCCCGCAGCGACATAACCCGCGTTGCGGCGCCCTCGATGATCGGCTCCGGCAGCGGGAAGAAGTCGGTTCCGTAATCGTGGTTGAACTTGGCGGCGATGTCGCGGGTCAACTCCACGTGCTGTTTCTGGTCTTCGCCGACGGGCACATGGGTGGCGTGGTAGGCGAGGATGTCGGCGGCCATCAGCGCGGGGTAGGCGTAGAGACCGATCGAAGCCTTCTCGCGATCCTTGCCGGCCTTGTCCTTGAACTGCGTCATGCGGTTCAGCCAGCCGAGCCGGGCCACGCAGTTGAAGATCCAGGCGAGCTGGGCGTGGGCGGCGACGCGCGACTGGTTGAAGAGGATCGAGCGGTCGGGATCGACACCGCAGGCGAGGTAGGCGGCGGCGGCCTCGCGGATGGCGCGCGCGAGCTTCTCGGGATCCTGCCACACGGTGATCGCATGAAGATCGACGACGCAGTAGATCGTCTCCATGCCCTGGTCCTGCATCGCAACCCAGCGGCGCAGCGCGCCGAGATAGTTGCCGAGCGTCAGGTTGCCTGAGGGCTGCGCGCCGGAGAAGACGCGGGGGGCGTGGTCCGCCTCGGTCATGGCGTGTTCTCTCTGATTGGGCTAGTCAGACGCGGGGCTTATTGCTTGCGGTCCCGGCGCCGTCAACAGGAGCAGGCTTGTCTCGACCCGCTGGCCCGACTTCTCCTTTCGAGCGATTGCCGCCTCTCGTCGTCGCCATCGCCGTGGTCGTGCTCGGGGTCGAGGCGGTCTTCCAGCTCGGCGCGCGCGGGATCGTCGGCGGGTCGGAAGCGGTCGGGTGGCGGGTCGACGCAATGGCGCGGCTCGGCTTCTCGGCACCGCTGTTCCGCCGGGAACTGGCGGAGGGCGCGGCGAACCCGGCCGATCTGGCCCGCGTGGCCCTCTATCCGATGATACACCAGGGGCTGACGCACGCGGTCTTCGGCGCGGTGCTGCTGCTGGCGCTCGGCAAGGCGGTGTCGGAGCGGTTTTCGGGCGCGGCGATGGCGGTGGTCCTCGTGGTCTCGGCGCTGGCCGGCGCGCTCGCCTATGGCGTCGCCGTCGAGGGGCCGGCGCTGCTGGTCGGGGTCTATCCGGCGGTCTACGGGCTGATCGGCGCCTGGACCTGGGCGCTCTGGCGGGCGGGGCGGGGGCGCGAGCGGCTAATGGCGTTCCGGCTTATCGCGGTGCTGACGGGGCTTCGCGCGGCGCTGCTTCTCACGGTGGGCGGCGGGATGGACTGGGTGGCCGATCTCGGCGGTTTCGCCGCGGGCTTTGCGGTCTCGTTCCTGCTGGCTCCGGACGGCGGCGAACGACTCAGACGGTGGCGTGATCGGGTGCGAAATCGCTCCTTCTGAGCGGTCCGCATGCGGACCAAGCGCAACCTTCTGATTTGAAAAAACAAAAGAGTTAACGTGTTCTTTGACGGCTCACCCGGTGCGCGCGCCTTCGAGCAGCCCGAGACGCTTGCGGCGGAACACCCGTCCGGTGAGAGGCAGGACGGCGGCGGCGAGACCGAAAGCGAGGCCGGCCCAGACGCCGACGCCGCCGAGCCCGCCCGAGAACCCCAGGATATAGGCCACCGACAGGCCGATCACCCAGTAGCTGAACACCGCGATCAGCACCGCCGTGCGGGTGTCGCGGAAACCACGCAGGACGCCGCTCGCCACCGCCTGCAGCGCGTCGACGAGCTGGAAGGCCGCCGCCACCAGCAGGAGCGGGACCGCATAGGCCATCAGCGCGGCGGCGCGTTGGCGTTCTCGGGGTCGAGATAGAGGCCGATGATATCCTCCGGCCAGATCCAGAAGGTAGCCTCGCTCGTCAGCGCGAAGCCGCCGGCCATCACGAGCGCGGTGATTCTGGCGCGGCCGACGTCGGCCTCTTCGCCACGGCCGCAGGCCATGCCGGCGCGCACGGTCGCGGCGCTGGCGAGGCCCAGCGGCACCATCGCTGCATAGGCGAAGCCGACGCCGAAGATGTAGAGGATGAAGAAGCCCTGTGTCGCCAGCACGCTGGCGGCGAGTTCGGTGGCGCCGAGCCAGCCGAGCATTACCGTGTCGGTGACGGCCATCGCCATCTGCGAAAGCTGCCCGCCCACGAGCGGCAGCGCGAGGACGATGGTCGCCTTGACGTGCTTGGGCCAGGGCTGGCCGATCTCGCTCTGCGTTTCCGCCGCCTCGATGAAAAGGTGGCGAAGGCCCCGGCGCGGGCGAAGTCCAGTCGCGGTTCAGCCGCGCCCGCCCCGCAGCGCCGCGCGCAGGTCCGAGAGGCGGAGCGCGCCGGTGCCCACGATCGCGACGGCGTATGTCGCCGCGCCGATGGCGACGAGGGCCGCGAGCGCCGCGTAGCGCCAGCCCGGATCTGCCAGCGCGCCCTCGAGCATCCGTTCGGCGAAGAAGAGTGCCGCGCCCATGAGGGCGCAGGCGAGAACCATCCGCGGCGCCGATCTCGCCAGGCGCGCGTCGATCTCCGCCGCGCCCGCCATTCCCTGCGCGCCACGCCAGAGCTGCAGGAGCATGATCCAGCCGGCGATGGTCGTGCCGAGCGCTGCGGCGATGAATCCCAGAAACGGCGCGAGGCCCACGGCGACCACCGCATTCACGATCATCGCGTGGACGGCGAAGCGGAACGGCGTGCGGGTGTCCTCGCGGGCGAAATAGAGCGGCGACACCACCTTCTGCATGACGAAGGCGGGCAATCCGACGCCGTAGACCGCCACGGCGAGCGCGGTGTTGAGACTGTCGGTCGCGGTGAACGCGCCGCGCTCGAAGAGCACCGAGACGATTGCGCCTGGTATCATGACGAGGGCGACGGCGGCCGGCAGGGTCAGGGCGAGCGTGAACTCCGCGGCCCGGTTGACCGCGTCGCGGCCGCCGGCGCCGTCGCCAGCGCGAAGCCGGCGCGACAGGTCCGGGAGCAGCACCACGCCGATCGCCACTCCGACGACCCCGAGCGGCAACTGGTAGAGCCGGTCGGCGTAGGAGAGCCAGGCGACGGCCCCGTCGAAGAACGAGCCGACCTGGCGGCCGACGAGAAGGTTGATCTGGACGACCCCGCCGGCGAGCACCGCCGGGCCGGCGATCACCGCGAGCCGCCGAAGCTCGGGCGTGAGCCGCGGGAGCCGCGGCCGGATGCGCACACCGGCCCTGTCGGCTGCGCGCCACACCAGGGCGAGCTGGGCGATGCCGGCGATGGGAACGGACCAGATCTGCCAGAGGCCGATGTCGCCGCTGGTGCGCCAGCCGATCAGAAGGAAGGTGATCATCACGGCGTTCATCAGGATCGGCGCCGCGGCGGCGGCGGCGAAGCGTCCGGTTGCGTTCAGAACCCCGCTGAGCAGGGCGGTGAGCGAGATGAAGATCAGATAAGGGAATGCGATGCGGCCGTAGAGCACCGAGAGGTCGAAGCGTTCGTCGCCGACAAAGCCGCTGGCCATGGCGAGCACCAGCCAGGGCATGACGAGCTGACCGAGCAGGGTGAAGACGATGAGCACCGTGGCGAGGCCGGAGAAGGCGTCGCGGGCGAAGGCTTCGGCGTCCTCCCCGGCCTCCACGCGCTTGGCGAACATCGGCACGAAGGCGAGGTTGAAGGCGCCTTCCGCGAAGAAGCGGCGGAACATGTTGGGCAGCGTGAAGGCGATCAGGAACGCCTGCGCCACCGGGCCCGCGCCGAGCAGCGCCGCCATCAGCACGTCGCGGCCGAGCCCGAGGATGCGGCTGAGCATCGTCCAGAAGCCGACCGTCAGGAACGACCGCAACAGGCGGATGGGTTGGATCAAGCGGTCCCGTCTCCGGTATCCCGGAGGATGCTTCGGCGGAGCTTCGCCTCGAGCGCCCGGCGCTTGGCCTCGGAGTGGATCTTCAGACCGAAGATGTCCTTGACGTAGAACACGTCGACCGCCTGCTCGCCGTAGGTCGCGATGATGGCCGAGGCGATGGAGATGTTGTTGGCGGTCAGGGTGCGGGCGATGTCGTGGACCAGCCCGAGACGATCGCGGGTCTCGATCTCGATGATCGTATAGATGTCCGAGCCGGAGTTGTCGAAGCTGATCTGGGTGGGGACCTTGAAGCCCTGCTCGCGCTTCTTGACGCGGTGGCGGCTGCGCAACTCGTCCCGGGCGACGATTTCGCCGGCGAGGGTGCGCATGACGCTCTGGCGCAGCCGGGTCAGCCGCGATCGCTCGTAGGGCGCGCCCTCGGCGTCCTGGACCCAGAACGCCGCCGTGGCGATGCCGTCGGTGGTGGTGTAGGTGCGCGCGTCCACGACGTTGGCGCCGGCGAGCGCCAGCGCGCCCGCGAGCCGGGCGAAGAGGCCGGGATGGTCGGGCATGGCGAAGCACGCCTGGGTGGCGTCGCGGCCGAAGTCGAGCTCGATGCTCGACTGGATCGACGCATCGTCGCGTTCGAGACGGCGCACGAGGTCGGCGATGCGCCGGTGCGTTTCGGTGTCGAAGCCGAGCCAGTAGGGCGGATAGTGCCGCTCGCACTCGGCCCGGATCTCGGCTTCGCTCCAGCCTTCGAGGACAGCGGCGAGGCTGGCCTTGGCCTCCGCCTCGCGCTCGGATCGTCCCCGAGCCTGCGCGCCGCCGGTCAGGTAGTCGAGGGTCTCCCCGTAGAGGGTCCTGAACAGCATCGCCTTCCAGTTGTTCCAGACGCCCGGCCCGACGCCGCGGATGTCGCAGACCGTCAGCACCGTCAGGAGCTTCAGGCGGTTCGAGCTCTTGACCGCCAGGCCGAAGTCGCGAACCGTGCGCGGGTCCGAAAGGTCGCGCTTCTGCGCGACGTCCGACATCAGGAGGTGATGGCGGACGAGCCAAGCCACCTGCTCGGATTCCTCGGGCTCGAGCCCGAGCCGGGGACAGAGCCGCTCGGCGATCTCGGCGCCGAATTCGGAGTGATCGCGACCCGATCCCTTGCCGACGTCGTGCAGGAGAAGGGCGACGTAAAGGACCCGCCGGCTGACGCCCTGGGACGCGATGGCGCTGGCGACGGGAAGCTCCGAGCGAAGGTTCCCCCGCTCGATGTGCGACAGGGTGGCGATCGTCTGAATGATGTGCTCGTCGACCGTGTAGTGATGGTACATGTTGAACTGCATCATCGCGACGATGCGGCCAAATTCGGGAATGAAACGGCCGAGCACGCCGACTTCGTTCATCAGGCGCAGGGCCTTCTCCGGGTTCTGGTGGTCGAGCAGGCATTCGAGGAATATCCGGTTCGCCTCCGGATCGGCGCGCATCTCGTCGTCGATAAGGTCGAGGTTGGCGGCCACCAGGCGCAGCGCGTCGGGATGGATCATGACCCGTCCGCGCAGCCGTTCGCGAAACAGCCGCAGGATGTTGAGTGGGTCCCTCAGGAACGCGTCGTAGTCGACGATGTCGAGGCGGCCGTTGTTGAGCCGGTAGCCCTCTGCGGTGGGATCGCGGCCGAAGGCGAAGACGTTGCGGATGGCGCGGCTCAGCTTCGGGCGCGCCTTGACGTGCCGGGCCTCGAGGCCCGCGAGGAAGATCCGGGTCAGGTCGCCGACGTGCTTGGCGTGGGTGAAGTAGGTCTGCATGAACCGCTCGACCGCCTGCTGGCCCTCGGTGGCCTCGAACCCGAGCACGGCGGCGAGCTCGACCTGCAGGTCGAAGGTCAGCTGTTCGGTGGCGCGCGCGGTCAGCAGGTGCATGTGCACGCGCGTCATCCAGAGAAACTGGGCAGCGTCGGTGAAGATCGAATACTCCTCGGGGGAGAAGAACCCACGTCCCAACAGATCGAGCGGCGACCGCGATTTACTGAGGTACTCCGCGATCCAGAACAGTGTCTGGAGATCTCTAAGGCCGCCCTTGCCCTCCTTCACGTTGGGCTCCAGCAGATAGCGCGAGCTTCCCTGGCGCCGATGCCGCTGGGCCCGCTCGGCGAGCTTGAGCTCGATGAACTCCGGGCCGGTCGAGGCGAAGAGCTCCGCGCGCAGCCGATCGTTGAGCGAGTTCCCGAGAGTGGCGTCCCCCCACAGGAGCCGGTTCTCCAGAAGGCTGGTGCGGATGGTGACGTCTTCGCGCGCGAGCCGCAGGCAATCGTCGATCGTTCGCACCGAATGACCGACCTTGAGCCTGAGGTCCCAGAGACAATAGAGCACGCTCTCGATCAGGCTTTCGCCCCAGGCTGTCTGCTTGTAGGGCGTCAGGAAGAGCAGATCGACGTCCGAGAACGGCGCCATCTCGCCGCGCCCGCATCCTCCGACAGCCACGGCCGCGATCCGCTCCGAAGCCGTGGGGTTCGACAGCGGATGCAGATGCCGAAGCGCAAAGTCGAGCGTGAGCCGCACGATCTGGTCGGTCAGCCAGGAGTAGTCGTGTATCGCCTTGTCGGCTTCGCGCGGCCGCCTCGCGATGTTCGAGGCGATCCACTCGCGCGCCTGCCTGGTGGCGGCGTGCAGCACCGCGACGCCAGCCTCCCGGACCCGACCGCCGCTTGCGGCGTGGGCGGCGGCGCTCATCGCGTCGCGCGTAGCCTCGAAGTCGAGGATCTGGAGCGGATCGTCGGCCAGTCCGCTCCAGACGAGGGTGGACCGGGGAGCAATGCTGAGATCAGTTGCCAAGGCCACCGAAACTTCTTGCTGCCGGATCGACGATCACCGCCTGTCCGCCCCGGACTTCCATGATCGCGAGGCTGCGCTGGTTCATGCCGTTGGGGAAGAGCCTGAAGGGCCCGCTCGCCCCGGCAAAACCGGCGGGTTGGGTGATGCGCTGGGTCGAGAAGGGGCTTCCGCCGCCCGCGCGGGCCTCCGCGATCATGGCGCCCACGGCAGCCACCGCGTCGAACCCGAGGCTGGCCAGTTCATGGGGGCGCTCGCCGTAGGCGTTAGCGTAGCGGCCTTCGAAAGCGGCCGAGAGCGACGGGTCGGCGGTCGCGAAGACGCCGCCCTGCAGCGATGGCTGGCCGAGCACTTCGGCCGACGCGTCCCAGCGCTGCATGCCCATGAAGATGGCGCTGGCGGGGTCGAGCCCGTTGCCCCTGAGGCCGTCGGCGATGAAGCCCAGACCGCCGGTCGGGCCGTCGGTCAGGATCACGGCGTTGGCGCCGTTGCCACGCAGGGCCGCCGCCGCCGGAGCCGCCGCCGCCTGCATGCCGGCGAAGGAGAGGTCGTATCCTTCGGATGCAACCAGATTGGCACCGTTCTGGGACACCGCTTGCGCGACGGCGTCACGCGCGGTCTCGCCTTCGAGGCCGCGGGGATAGACGACCCCGTAGTTGCGCAGACCACGCGCCATGCCGTAGCCGACGAGCCGATCGGCCGTGTTGAAGAAGGTGTTGCCGAGAATGTAGACGTTGCCGCCGGCGACGGTGGCGTTGTTGCTCAGGCTGAGAACCGTCAGCCCGGCCTGCGCGGCCACGGGCTGGGCACCGGCGGTGGCGGTGCTGAAGAGCGGCCCGACGATGATCGAGGCCCCCTCCGCCACGGCCTGCTGCGCGGCGGAAGCGCCGCCACCGGAGGTCCCGGCGGTGGGATAGACCACCAGTTCGATCGTCGCGTCGCGCAGTTCGGATCGGGCGAGTTCGGCGGCGTTCTGGAGACTGCGCGCGATCTGCTCACGACCGGGATCTCCGGTTCCGTAGGGCAGGAGCAGGGCGACGCGCACGGGCGCATTGACGTCGACCGCCACTCCGTCGTTGCCTGCGGGGCGCGGAGCGCAGGCGCCCAGTGCGGCCACAGCCAAGGCGAGGATGGTCAGGCGAAGGACGGTGAAGACGGATTCTCGTATTGACAGCATCGTTCCTCACTGTGACTTCGTTGTTGGCGTCGAATGCGCGGGCGGGCACGCTACGGCCTGACCCCCAAAAAGTAAACGAGCAATGGGATCTTCCGAAACAGAGACGTCGACCGGCGCGCTCGCGCCGGGGCTCTACGTGGTGGCCACCCCGATCGGCGCGGCGCGGGACGTGACGCTCCGTGCACTGGACATCCTTCGCGACGCCGACATTGTCGCCGCGGAAGACACCCGGACGTTGCGCAAGCTCCTCGAGATTCACGGCGTGAGGCGCGCAGGCCGGATGGTCGCCTATCACGACCACAACGGCGAGGCGCAGCGGCCCGTGCTGCTGCGGGCGCTCGAGGACGGGCGCTCGGTCGCGCTGGTGTCGGATGCCGGCACCCCGCTGATCGCCGACCCCGGGTTCAAGCTCGTCGAGGCGGCGGCCGAGGCGGGGCATGTGGTTCGCGCCGCGCCCGGGGCCTCGGCCGTGCTTGCGGCGCTCAGCGTCGCGGGGCTGCCGACCGATCGCTTCTTCTTTGCGGGGTTCCCGCCGCCACGGACAGCGGCCCGCAAGGCGTTCATGGCGGAGCTGGCGGGCGTCGCGGCGACGCTGGTTTTCTACGAGTTCACCGCGGCGGCTCGCGGGGTGTCTGGCGGACATGGCCGAGACGCTCGGGGCCGACAGGCCTGCGGCGGTGTGCCGCGAGCTCACCAAGCGGTTCGAGGAGACCTGGCGCGGCTCGCTTGCCGCGCTTTCGGAGCGGGCGACGGCGACGGAGCCGCCGCGGGGCGAGATCGTGATCGTCGTCGGACGCGGCGCGCATGCCGCCGCCAGGCCGGACGAGATCGACATGGCGCTGCGCGCAGCGCTGGCGGATCGGTCGGTGCGGGAAGCGGCCCGCGAGGTCGCCGAAGCGCTCGGGGCGCCGCGCCGCGAGGTCTACGCGCGGGCGTTGGCGCTGGCGGGCGGGCGGTGACCGTCGGGCGGCGGGCTTATTTCAACGGGGTGGCGGCCGAGGAGATCGCGGCGCGGCTCTACGGCGAGATCGGCGGCGAGGTGATCGCGCGCCGCTGGCAATGTCCGGCCGGCGAGATCGACCTGGTGGTCCGGCTCGGCGGCGCGCTGGTGTTCGTCGAAGTGAAGGCGCGCCGAAGCCGCGACGCCGCCGCGCATGCGATCTCGCCCGCGCAATGGCGCCGGCTTGGCGCGGCCGCCGAGCTCTTCATGGACGCCGAGCAGTCGGGCGACCGGGAACTCGACGGCCTTGTGTGCCGTTTCGACGTCGTGCTGGTGGATTCCGCCGGCCAGGTCGAGCGGGTCGAGAACGCCTACAGCTTCGACTGCTGACTTGTCAGCGCCCGAGGGCTCGGCCATGGTCCGCTCCGTCGATCCCGGGGGAGCGAAAGACATGGCGCTGAAGGTCGCGGTCCAGATGGACCCAGTCGAGCATGTCAACATCAACGCGGACTCCACGTTCCGGATCATGGAGGAGGCGCAGGCCCGCGGGCACGCGCTCTTCTACTACACCCCCGACCGGCTGTCGTTCGACGAGGGCCGACTGACGGCGCGCGGCTGGCCGATCGAGGTGCGGCGGGAGGCCGAGGCGCACTTCACGCTCGGGGCCGAGGCGGTGATCGATCTCGCCGAGCAGGACGTGGTCTGGCTCCGGCAGGACCCGCCCTTCGACATGAGCTACATCACGACGACGCATCTTCTGGAGATGATCCATCCCAAGACCCTGGTGGTCAACGATCCGTTCTGGGTGCGCAACTACCCCGAGAAGCTGCTGGTGCTCGACTTCCAGGACCTCACGCCTCCGACGATGATCGCCCGGGACGCGGCGGCGTTGCGGGGCTTCAAGCGGCGCCACGGCGATATCATCCTCAAGCCGCTCTACGGCAACGGCGGGGCGGGGGTGTTCCGGCTCGATGGCAACGACCGGAACTTCAATTCGCTCTACGAGATGTTCGCGGGAATGAACCGCGAGCCCCTGATCGCGCAGAAGTACCTGCCGGACGTCAGCGCCGGGGACAAGCGGGTGATCCTGGTGGACGGCGCGCCGGTCGGGGCGATCAACCGCGTGCCGGCGGAGGGCGAGACGCGGTCGAACATGCACGCCGGAGGCCGACCGGAGCCGATCGGGTTGAGCGACCGCGACCTCGAGATCTGCGACCGGATCGGTCCGCTCCTGAAGGAGAAGGGCCAGATCTTCGTCGGCATCGACGTGATCGGCGAGTGGCTGACGGAAATCAACGTGACCTCGCCGACCGGGCTTCAGGAGCTGGAGCGGTTCGACGGGGTCAACGCGACGGCGAGGATCTGGGAGGCGATCGAGCGCCGGCGGGCGTGACCGCGCCGCGGTGTGTGATACGGGTGTGTAACACGCGTGCAATTCAGACTAACCATTTGAAATATATTGCTTTAATAGTCAATAATTCTTCGTTAAAGGCTGCTGTCGCCGCCGGGCCCGGCAAGCCAGATGTCCGGTCCGCCGCCCGGGGCCGCCCCGGCTCCTCTGTCGGGTCAGACGACCAGGCGGCTCTCGACAATTGAGCGTGATCCCGCGCACGCGTTGGCGGGCGTACTCCGTTGTATGTTCGTGTCGCCGATTGAGCGCGCCTTCGAAAGGGGCCGTACTTAAGGCCTGAAGCGTCCCGGAGCGGGACATCGGAATTTCTCCGATACTGTTTTCGGAGAGCCTTCTCCATCGGCATTCAGAAACTCTATTGGAGAATGAGAACATGCCGGAATTTGTCATTGAAGCCTATACGCTGACCCTGGGTCGCAATTCGAGCGGGCGCTTCGCCCGGATCTTCGTCACCAGCCCGACGATGAGCCATGGCATCGTCAACCGCGGCAGCCTGAGATTCCGCGAGAGCCAGACCGGGCTGGGAGGCAACGTCTACAACGTCGGCGGTCTGAACTACAACGGGATCTCCGTCTACGGTGAGCTGCCATTCGGGGATTTCGACCGGATCTACGACGCGGTCCGGTCGGAATCGCCGGTGTCGCTGAGATACTACTACGGACCCGGGACGACGACCACGCGTGCGCTGCAGGCGGTCTACGTCGCTACCGGCGAGGAGATCCCCGGCGAGGGCCCGGAGGACGAGGACGCATCGTAGATTTCCGAGAGCGTCGCCGCGGCGAAGGGTTGAACCGTTGGGAACGACTTGAGCCAAGGTGAGGCGTCTCGTTTCACCCTGTTTCCGCTCGATCCCGGTTCAAGGAGGGACCGGGGTCGAGACCATCGGAGCCATTGTGTCCGAAGTTCCCGGCCACGCGGGTCATGGGGTCGCAACGTGAGGGACGCGATGCCTGCTCAGCCGGCCTTGGATCGGGCCCAGGGCCTTGGTGGCCGGATCTTGCGGCCGGTGAGTTGGCGATAACCGTTCTCGATGGCGAGCGAGGCGCTGTTCATGCCGGCGAGAATCCACAGGTGGTCGCGGGTCGCGGGCCGGTCTCGGGCGCGAGGCGGAGGGCGGCGAGCGGAACGAGATTCGCGACGATCAGGGCGAGGCCGGCGCTGATCAGCACGCCCTCGAAATGCTCGCCGCGGAATTCGCGCTCCAGCGCGTCGGGAAACTCGCCCGGCTTGGCGACGATATAGGTGAGCTGTCTTGTGCTGCAGAAGGTCGCGTTGATCGCGAACCGGTGGCGAGAAGCGCCGCGACCGCGATCAGCAGGCCGCCGGATGCGCCGAGGATGCGGTCCCCAGCGGCCGAGAGCGCCGTGTCGCTCGATGCGGCCACCCGGCGAAGCTCAGATGCCCGATGACCACCACGACGATGAGCACGTAGATGACGATCACCAGGAGCACGCCGCCGATGAAGGCGATCGGCAGCGAGCTATTGGGGTTGGCCACGTCCCTCGAGACGTTGGCGATCAACTCGAAGCCCTCGTGTTTGAAAAAGATCAGCATGGCGCCGGCGAACATGCCGATCGGGGTCACGGCGTGCTCCGGGCCGAGCCGTGTCCAGTCCATCGGTGTCAGCAGTCCGGCGACGATGAACACCGCGAGGAGGGCGAGCTTGGCGATGTTGAAGACGTTCTCGGCTGGCGGTCAGTACGCCAGCCGATACCCCGCGGCCTCGGCGATGTGCGGCTTCGCGAGATCGTCCGCGCCTTCGAGGTCGGCGATGGTGCGCGCGACCCGAAGCACGCGGTGAAAACCCCTGGCGCTGAAGTGGAACTTGCGCGAAACCGCGTCGAGCAGGTCGCGCGCCGCGGGTTGCATGGGGGCGATCTCGTCGAGGAGATCACCCTCCGCGTCCGCGTTGGTCGAGATCCCCGCGTGTCCTGCGAAGCGGGTCTTCTGGACCGCGCGGGCGGTCTCGACGCGGGCGCGGGCTTCCGCAGTGCCGGTCGCCGGCGGCGGCAGCGACAGGTCCTCGACCGCCACGGCGGGCACCTCTATCCTCAGGTCGAAGCGGTCCATAAGCGGACCGGAGATGCGTCCGAGGTAGTCGGCGCCGCAGTCGGGCGCCCGGGCGCAGGCGCGCGCGGGGTCGGCGAGGTGGCCGCAGCGGCAGGGATTGGCGGCGGCGACCAGCATGAAGCGGCACGGGTAGCGGACGTGGGCGTTGGCGCGGGCGACGACCACGTCCCCGGTCTCGATCGGCTGCCGCAGGGTCTCGAGCACCGAGCGATTGAACTCGGGCAACTCGTCCAGAAAGAGCACGCCGTGGTGGGCGAGGCTGATCTCCCCGGGCTGGGCCGTGCGGCCGCCGCCGACGATGGCGGCCATCGAAGCGGTGAAGTGCGGGGCGCGAAACGGGCGCGCCTTGCTTATGCCGCCCTCTTTGAGCAGGCCGCAGAGCGAGTGGATCATCGAGGTCTCGAGCGCCTCGCCGGGCTCGAGCGGCGGCAGGATGCCCGGCAGGCGCGCGGCCAGCATCGACTTGCCGCTGCCGGGCGGGCCGACCATGAGCAGGTGATGCCGGCCGGCGGCGGCGATCTCGAGCGCGCGCTTGGCCTTTTCCTGGCCCTTCACGTCGCGCAGATCGCGCAGCGCGCCCAAGGGCTCGACGACCCCGGGCTCGGCCGGCGCGATGACCCCGCGGCCGGCGAAGTGGTTGATCAGCGCCAGGAGGTTGCCCGCGGCCGTCACCCGGACGGCGCCGACCCAGGCAGCCTCGGCCCCGCAGGCGGCCGGACAGACGAGGCCGAGATCGGCCTCCGCCGCCGCCATGGCCGCGGGGAGCGCGCCGACCACCGCCACCAGCGAGCCGTCGAGGGACAGCTCGCCCAGCGCGAGATGGGAGGACACCGCGTCGAGCGGCACGGCCTCCATCGCCGCGAGGACCGCCAGCGCGATGGGCAGGTCGTAGTGCGAGCCTTCCTTGGGAAGGTCGGCGGGCGAGAGGTTGACCGTGATCCGGCGCGCAGGCAGCGCGAGGCCCATCGCGGTCATCGACGCGCGCACCCGCTCCTTGGCCTCGCTCACCGCCTTGTCCGGGAGCCCCACGAGGTTGAACGCCGGCAGGCCCGGGGTGATCGCGCACTGGACCTCGACAAGGCGCGCGTCGACGCCCTGAAAGGCAACGGTGTAGGCGCGGGCGACCATGCTGTTCTCCAAGCGCGACGCCCGAGGCATGAACGCGAATGGTTGACGCGGCGTTAACCCTTTTGGTGCAGGCGCGGAGCAGCGAGCGAACGCGCCATTCCTTCAGAATTGGTAAACAGTCTGTTTCAACGGCCGCCAGATGTGATCCGAGGTCGGCTGGCCCGCGTAAACCGTTTAGAATGAAGCGGCGCCGGAGCGTCGCCTCTGTCATGGAGGGCTGAGCGGATGAACTTCGAGGACTCTGGAGCGAGGACGGTGACGAAGCGCGCGATGAGCGCGGAGATGCTGGACGCGGAGACGGAGCTCGAGCTGGCGCGGGCTTGGCGAAACCATGGGGACGAGCGCGCGCTGCACCGGCTCGTGAACGCCTACATGCGGCTCGCGATCTCGATGGCGTCGAAGTACCGCCGTTACGGCGCGCCGATGCCGGACCTGATCCAGGAAGCCGGCGTCGGCCTGATGAAGGCCGCCGAGAAGTTCGATCCCGACCGGGGCGTGCGGTTCTCGACCTATGCGGTCTGGTGGATCAAGGCGTCGATCCAGGACTACGTCATGCGGAACTGGTCGATGGTGCGGACGGGTTCGACGTCGTCGCAGAAGGCGTTGTTCTTCAACCTTCGCCGTGTCCGCGCCAAGATCGAGCGGGAGGCGGGCGCCAACGGCGACGTGATCGACGGGCAGAGGCTTCGCGAGATGATCGCCGAAGAGATCGGCGTGCCGCTCCGCGACGTGGAGATGATGGATGCGCGTCTCGCCGGATCGGATTTTTCGCTGAACGCCCAGCAGGCGGGCGAAGAGGGTCGCGAGTGGGTCGAGACCCTTGAGGACGGTGGTCCGCAGGCCTCCGAGACGGTCGCGCGCGACGCGGATCTCTCGCGCGTGCGGGGATGGCTCGCTCAGGCGCTGAATTCGCTGAACGACCGCGAGCGGATGATCATAGTCGAGAGGAAGCTGCGCGACGACCCGCGCACGCTGGAGAGCCTCGGCAATGATCTCGGCCTCAGCAAGGAGCGGATCCGCCAGCTGGAGTCCCAGGCGCTCGGCAAGCTGCGCAAGCGCCTCGAGCAGATTTCCGGGGCTGCAGCAGAGATGCTCGCCACGGCCTGATCGCTGGCGTAGTGTTCTGGCGCAGACGCAGGCGCGCGGGGCGCCTGCAGGATCGGGGCGTGTCTTGAAACGGTGGTTGTTTGGGGTCGCCGCGGCGCTGGTCGGTGTCGAGGCGGCCAGCAACGAGCTTGTGGACGTGGACCAGTTCGTGGAGATGGCGCGCGACCGCGACATCGTGATCCTCGGCGAGATCCACGACAATCCCACGCATCATGAGGTTCAGGCCGCGATCGTATCAGCGCTCCAGCCCGGGGCGCTGGTCTTCGAGATGATCCCGCAGGCGCGGGAGGCCGAGGTGAACGGTCTGCGCGCCGAAGGCGCGTCGCGCGACGACCTGACCGAGGCGCTCGACTGGGAGGCCAGCGGCTGGCCGGACTTCGCGCTTTACGCCCAGATCCTGGAAGCGGCGCCGGAGGCGCGGGTGTTCGGCGCCGAGCAGCCGCGGGACGACGTGATGCGCGCCGTCGAGATCGGGGCGGCCGGCGCGTTCGGCGCGGACGCATCGGTCTACGGGCTGGACGAGCCGCTCGATCCGGAGGACCAGGCTGACCGGCTGGCGCAGCAGGCCGCCGCCCATTGCGACGCCCTTCCCGAGGAGATGCTTCCGGGGATGGTCGAGGCGCAGCGGTTTCGTGATGCGATGCTCGCCAACGCCGCCCTCTGGGCCCGCACCACCAGCGGCGGGCAGGTCGTGGTCATCACCGGGTCGGGGCACGCGGACAAGCTGCGCGGCGTCCCCGCGGCGCTGGCGATCGCGGCGCCTGACGTATCGGTCCTGTCGCTCGGCCAGTTCGAGGCGCCCCCCGACGACGTCGGCGCCTTCGACGCCTACATGATCGCGCCCCCGGCTGAGCGAGACGATCCGTGCAAGGCGTTCGAGACCCCGCGGGGCTGAATTGCGTCGCCTTGCGATCGGACGGGCCCTAGCCTAACCAAGATGGGTGGCGCGACGCGGGAGGTCGAGCAGACATGCTGTCCGGAAAGCGCATCCTTCTGATCGTCGGAGGCGGCATAGCCGCCTACAAGAGTCTTGAACTCACACGCCTGCTCCGGAAGTCGGGCGCGGAGGTCACGCCGGTGCTGACCGCCGCAGGGGCCCGGTTCGTCACGCCAATGTCGATATCGGCGCTGTGCGAGCGGAGGGTGCACGAGGATCTCTTCGACCTCAACGACGAGGCGGAGATGGGCCACATCCAGTTGTCGCGGAGCGCCGATCTCGTCCTGGTCGCACCGGCGACGGCCGACCTGATCGCCAAGCTTGCGGCCGGGCTCGCCAGCGATCTGGCGAGCACGCTGCTCCTGGCCACCGACAAGCGCGTCCTGCTGGCGCCGGCGATGAACGTGCGGATGTGGGAGCATCCGGCGACGCGACGAAACCTCTCGGCGGTTCGGGCCGATGGCGCGCTGGTGGTCGGCCCGGACGAGGGCGAGATGGCGTGCGGGGAGTTCGGGCCAGGGCGCATGGCCGAGCCGGCGGCGATCCTTCAGGCGATCGATGCGGCGCTTGGCGTCCAGCACGGGCCGCTTTCGGGGCGGCGGGCGCTGGTGACGTCGGGGCCCACGCACGAGGCCATCGATCCGGTGCGATACCTTGCGAACCGCTCATCGGGCCGGCAGGGCGCGGCGATCGCGGAGGCGCTGGCGGGTCTCGGCGCCGAGGTCACGTTCGTGACGGGGCCGGCGGAAGCGGCCCGGCCTGCGGGGTGCGCTGTCGTCGAGGTCGAGAGCGCGGTGGAGATGCACGACGCGGTGATGGCGGCGCTGCCGGCCGAGGTCGCGGTGTTCGCCGCCGCGGTTGCCGATTGGCGCGTGGAGGCGCCGGCGGGCGGGAAGATGAAGAAGGCGCCCGGTTCCGCCGCGCCGGACCTGCGGCTCGTGGAGAACCCCGACATCCTGCGCGCGGTCTCCGGGCTGGGCGAGACGCGGCCGAGGCTCGTCGTCGGCTTCGCCGCGGAGACCGACGACGTTGTGGAGAATGCGCGGGCCAAACGCATCCGCAAGGGCTGCGACTGGCTTCTCGCCAACGACGTCAGTGCTGCGAGCGGGGTGATGGGCGGCGACGAGAACGCGGTGACGCTGATCACCGCGGAGGTCGAGGAAGTCTGGCCGCGGCTCTCCAAGGCCGAGACCGCCCGGCGACTGGCGGCGCGGATAGCGGCGGCGCTGCAATGAGCGGACTGGTGGTCGGGGTGGTGCGGATGGCGCATCACGATCCGGGGCTGCCGTTGCCGGCCTACCAGACCGACGGGGCGGCGGGCATGGACCTTGCGGCCTGCCTGCCGGATGCGGCGCGGGATGCGGGCGTGACGCTCGCGCCCGGAGCGCGGTGGCTCGCCCCGACGGGGCTGATGCTCGAGATACCGCACGGCTTCGAGGCGCAGGTGCGCCCGCGCTCGGGAATGGCGCTGCGCGACGGGCTGACGCTCGCAAACGCCCCCGGAACCATCGACAGCGACTATCGAGGCGAACTCGGCGTGATCCTGATCAACCTCGGCGCAGCGCCCGTGACGATCCGGCATGGCATGCGCATCGCCCAGATCGTGTTTGCGTCCGTGGCGCGGGCGCGGTTCGAGGAGGTCGCCGCCGCCTCGGCGAGCGGGCGGGGGACCGGCGGGTTCGGCTCGACGGGACGCGGCGGCGGGAGCTGAGGCGCGGTGTTTCCGATCCTCGCGCTCTCGCTCTTCGCGCTGCTGGTGGCGCGGGTCGCCGGCGCGCCGCGCGGGAGCTGGCGCTATGTCGCGGCAGGAGCGGTCGCGGCGGTGATCGCGTCGCAGGCGCTGGCGCCGGGGCACCCGTTCCGGGTCGACCTGGTCGCCACGGCGATCGTGGCGTTCTGGCTCGGGCTGGCGGCGATCCCCGTGGGGCTCTACTGGCTGTGGCTGCGGCGGCTGCGGCTGCGGACGGGCGTCGACGCGGCGCTGGGCGAGGGCGACCGGCCCACGGGACTCGTGACCATCCCGGACGACACACGGCTTCTGGCCGACACGCTCGCGGGTCTCGACGCGGAGACTGCGGCGGCGCTGGGTGCGGCGCCGGCGTCGACCTCGCTGGCCTGGCGCGACGCGGACGGCGCCCTGGCCGGGCATCTGCGCTTCCGCGTCATCGGGAGGCTGGCCGAGGTCGAGGCGCTGCTGGTCGCACCGGCGCGGCGGCGCAGCGGCGTGGGTCGCACGTTGATTCAGGCGGCCGAGCGCGAAGCAAGTGAGGCGGGGGCCGAGCGCATGGTGGCGCGGCCCGGGTCGTGGCAGTTTCCGGCGTTCTTCACGGCGGCGGGCTACGAGACCACCGCCGACCAGCCGATCGGCGACGGCGCGCGGAGCCTGCGCATGGAAAAGGGCCTGCGGTGAGCCTGTCGGAGGCCGAACTCGAACGCTATGCGCGCCATATCGTGCTGCGCGAGATCGGCGGACCCGGCCAGCGCCGCCTCGGTGCTGCGCGCGCGCTGGTGGTGGGGGCAGGCGGGCTGGGCGCCCCGGGGCTTCTCTATCTCGCCGCGGCGGGGGTCGGCGAGATCGGCGTGGTGGACGACGACGCGGTGAGCCTGTCGAACCTCCAGCGGCAGGTGCTGTTCTCGACGGGCGACGTGGGCCGGTTGAAGTCCGCGGCCGCGGCGGAGGCGCTGGGGCGGCTGAACCCGCATGTCCGGGTGGTGACCCACGCCGCGCGGCTTGATGCGGAGAACGCGGCGGAGATCATCGCCGGGCATGACGTCGTGCTCGACGGATGCGACAATTTCGAGACGCGCTATGCGGTCAACGCGGCCGCGGCGGCGGCCGGGACGCCCTTGGTGTCCGGGGCGCTCAGCCAGTGGGAGGGGCAGATCTCGGTCTTCGATCCGGCGCGCGGCGCGCCGTGCTACGCCTGCGTGTTCCCCGAGCCGCCAGCGGCCGGACTGGCGCCGACCTGCGCCGTGGCGGGCGTGGTCGGCGCGCTTCCGGGGGTGATCGGCGCGATGATGGCGATGGAGGCGATCAAGCTCGTCACCGGGGCGGGCGCGCCGCTTCGGGGGCGGATGCTGATCTACGATGCGCTCGGGGCGGAGACGCGGCGGATCAAGATCGGGCCGCGGCCAGGATGCGCGGTCTGCGGCGGCGACGCTGCGTGACCGTTGCATATGGCCGGCGTTCGCTTAGATTGGAGAGTGGCGGGCGCTGGCCTTCGCGTGAGGGCGAGCATCCTAGTGGCCTTAAATGTTCTTGAGGGAGTTGGCTCTGTGACTGGTCCTGGCCTATCGCACCCGGCGCCCACCTGGTTATCCAGGCTCTCAAGGATCAAACGCCGCAACGGTCGCGCCGGGCCCGCCACCTTCCCGCCGCCCATCCGGTGAGCGACGACCTCGCCGGCCGCAAGGCCGTGGCCCGCAAGCGGGCGCTCGCGGCGCGGCTGGAGGCGCATCGGACCGGAGCAGGGCTGGCGCGGCGTGCAGCGGGCCATGCGCTCGAGGCGCTCGCGCCGCTGCGGGGCGCGCTGGTGGTGGCGGCCTACATTCCCGTCGGCAGCGAGATCGATCCGACCCCGGCGATGCTGGCGCTGCACGGGCTCGGCTTCAGGGTCTGCGCGCCGGTGGTCGTGGCGAAGGGCGCGCCGCTGAAGTTCCGGATGTGGTGGCCCGGCGCGGCGCTGGCGGCCGGCCCCTTCGGCGTCAGGGTTCCGGCGGAGGGCGCGGAGGTGATCCCGGACGTGATCCTCGCGCCGCTTCTGGCCTTCGACGCGCGCGGCTATCGGCTGGGCTATGGCGGAGGCTACTACGACCGCACCATCGCGGCGCTGCGGCCGGCGGGGCTGCAGCGGGCCTTCGGCCTCGCCTATGCGGCGCAGGAGGTCGCCGCGGCGCCGGTCGACGCAAACGACGCGCGCCTCGATGGCGTGATCACCGAAGCGGGGCTGATGGCGGTCGCGGCGGCGGAAGCCGCGGACTGAGCGCCGCGCGAAACCGGGGTGCGCGCGCGTGCGAAACAGGCTTAACCCATTGAAATGAATGCGAGAACGAATCCTGAGATTTCGTTAACGCGTGCGCGCGGGCTTTGGCGCGGGGCTTTGCGGGCTGCGGGCGGCGCCGGGCGGCTTGCCGACGGGCCCGCGGGCGACTAATCCCCGGGCCATGAGACTCCTCTTTCTCGGCGACGTTATGGGCCGCTCCGGCCGGACGGCGGTGATCGCGCGGCTGCCCGGGCTGCGCGCGGACTGGCGGCTGGATTTCGTGGTGGTCAACGCCGAGAATGCGACGTCGGGCGCAGGGCTCTCGGCGGCCCACGCCGCCGAGCTGCTTGCCGCCGGCGCGGATTGTCTCACGCTGGGAGACCACGCCTTCGACCAGCGCGACATGCTGTCCTTCATCGAGACCGAGCCGCGCATCCTGCGACCGCTCAACTATGCGCGCACGGCGCCCGGGCGCGGCGCGCGGCTCTTCGACGCCCCGGGCGGGCGCAAGGTGTTCGTGGCGCAGGCGCTCGGGCGGGTGTTCATGAAACGGCCCTTCGACGATCCGTTCTCGGCGCTGGACGCGGCGTTGAAGGCGGCGCCGCTCGGCGCGCAGGCGAGCGCGGTGATCATCGACGCGCACGCCGAGGCGACGTCGGAGAAAATGGCGCTCGGGCACTGGTGCGACGGGCGCGCGAGCCTCGTTGTGGGCACGCACACCCACGTTCCGACCGGCGACACCCAGATCCTCGCGCGCGGCGCGGCCTTCCAGGCCGACGCGGGCATGTGCGGCGACTACGACAGCGTGATCGGCATGGACAAGGTCGAGCCGATCGCGCGCTTCGTGACCGGCATGTCGAAGGGACGATTCGCGCCCGCCGAGGCCGAGGCGACGCTTTGCGGCGTCTTCGTGGAGACCGACGACGCGACCGGACGGGCGCGGCGGGCCGCGCCGGTGCGCGTGGGCGGGCGGCTGGCGCAAGCCGGCCCGGAATGACGCGCGCGTGACGCCGGCGCTGCGCGGGCGGCTGCTGGCCTTCGCCGCCCTCGCGGCCATCGGCGCGGCCTGGGGGCTGACCATGCCGCTCAGCCGGGTGGCGGTCTCGACCGGGCATGCGCCGCTGACGCTGCTGTTCTGGCAGCGCGCGATCGGCGTGGCGCTGCTCGCCGGACCGGTGCTGATCGCGGGGCGCGGTTTCGAGGTCACCTGGGCGCGGCTGCGGCTCTTCTTCTGGGTCGGGCTGCTCGGATCGGTCCTGCCGGGCTACTTCAGCTACCTGACGGCGGCGCATCTCTCCGCCGGGGTGCGCTCGATCATCGTCGCCAGCGTGCCGATGTTCGCGCTGCCGCTGGCTCTGTGCCTCGGCCTCGAGCGGCCGGAGGCGCGGCGGGCGATCGGGGTGGCGCTGGGCGGGCTCTCGATCGCGCTGATCGCGGCGGCGGGCTCGGACGGGCTCGCGGGCGGCGCGGCGCTGGCGATGGTGGCCCTGGCGCTGGTCTCGCCGCTCTCCTACGCGGTCGAGGGGAACTACCTGGCGGTGGTCGGCGCGCGCGGGCTCAACCCGGTGGAGATCCTCTTCGGGGCGTCGCTGGTGAGCGTGGCGATCCTGGCGCCGGCGGCGATCGCGTCCGGGGCGGGAGTGGGCCTGGGATCCGACTGGGGCGCGCCGGAGATGGCGCTCGCGGGCATCGGCGTGATCGACGTGTTCGCCTATTCGGGCTACGTCTGGCTGGTCGGTCGCGCCGGGCCGGTCTTTGCGAGCCAGATCGCCTATGTGGTGACCGGCTTCGGGCTGATCTGGTCGATGACGCTGCTGTCGGAGCGATACTCGCCATGGGTGTGGCTGGCGCTCGCGGCGATGCTCGCGGGGGTGGCCCTCGTGCAGCCTCGCCGCGGTGCAGCAAATACCGCTTGAGCGGACCTCGCGATTGCGTCACGTTGCCTGCCGGTCCGGGCGGGCGCGACGCCGCCGGCCGTTTCGCATCGGGGATCCGCAACCGCAGTGACCGAGCTCCTCGCCCACGATCTCTTTCTGCCTGTCCTGACCATCGTGGTGATCACGCTGATGTTCGCGGCGTTCATCAGCGAGATCTATCCGCCAGAAGTGGTGGCGATGGCGGGCGGCGCGGCGCTGTTCGCGGCCGGGGCGCTGCCGACGGCCGACGTGCTAAGGGTATTCTCCAACCCCGCGCCCTGGACGATCGCGGCGATGTTCATCCTGTCCGGCGGGCTGGTGCGGACCGGGGCGCTGGCCAACGTGACACGGTTCCTGGCGGCGCGGGGCCGCGATCATCCGGGCATGGTGCTCGGGTCGATGGCGGTTCTCACGGTCGTGGCCTCGGCCTTCATGAACAATACGCCCGTGGTGGTCGTGCTGCTGCCGGTGGCGGTCCAGCTTGCGCAGACCATGGGGCTCGCGCCGTCCAAGCTGTTGATCCCGCTGTCCTACATGGCGATCCTCGGCGGGCTCTGCACGCTGATCGGCACCTCCACCAACCTGCTGGTCGACGGCGTGGCGCGGGAGAAGGGGCTCGAGCCCTTCACGCTGTTCGAGATCACGCCGCTGGCGATCTGCCTAGTGGCGGTGGGCCTGATCTACATGGTGCTCTTCGTGCCGCGGCTGCTGCCGAACCGCGATTCGATGGCCGACTTGCTGGGCACCCGCAAGCGCATGAAGTTCTTCACCGAGGTTGTGGTGCCGGAAGGGTCGTCGCTGATCGGCGCGAAGGTGATGGAGATCGCGCTCTTCAAGCGCGAGGGCATGCGGGTCATCGACGTGCTGCGCGGCGAGGAGAGCCTCCGGCGGCAGTTTCCCGACGTGACCCTGCGCGAAGGCGACCGGGTGGTGCTGCGCACCGAGATGAACGAGCTGCTCGGGCTCAAGGACAACCAGGCGGTCAACCTGGTCGACCGCGTCGGCTCGCGCAGCACGACCATGGTCGAGGCGCTGATCTCGCCCGATTGCCGGCTGGTCGGGCGCAGCCTCGGCTCGCTGCGGCTCCGGCGGCGCTACGGCGTCTATCCTCTGGCCGTGCATCGCCGCAACCAGAACATCGGCCGACAGCTCGACGAGGTGATCGTGCGGGTGGGCGACACGCTGCTGCTCGAGGGGGCGCCGGAGGACATTCGCAGGCTCGCGGCCGACGTCGATCTCGTCGACATCTCCGAGCCCACCGAGCGGGCCTACCGGCGCGAGCGCGCGCCGCTGATGGTGGCGGTGCTGGTGGCGGTGGTCGGGCTGGCGGCCTTCGAGGTGGCCCCGATCCACATCCTCGCCATGCTCGGGGTGGTGGTCGTGCTGCTGACGCGCATCCTCGACGCCGACGAGGCGTTCTCCTACATCGACGGTCGGCTGATGGCGCTGATCTTCGCGATGCTGGCCGTGGGGGCGGCGCTCGATCACAGCGGCGCGCTGCGGCTGATCGTCGACGCGATCGCGCCGAAGTTGCAGGGGCTGTCGCCGTTCGTGGTGCTGATCTGTGTCTACGGGCTGACGACGGTGCTGACCGAGGTGGTCACCAACAACGCCGTCGCGGTGGTGGTGACGCCGATCGCGATCGCGCTGGGCCAGAACCTAGGCATCGACCCGCGCCCGCTGGTGATCGCGGTGATGGTGGGCGCATCGGCGAGCTTCGCGACGCCGATCGGCTACCAGACCAACACGCTGGTCTACGGGCCGGGCGGCTACCGGTTCACCGACTACCTGCGGGTGGGCGTGCCGATGAACATCATCATCGGGATCGCGACCTGCTTGCTGATCCCGGTGTTCTTCGATCTCTGAGGGCGGCTCAGAGTGGGCCCTCGATCGGCAGCAGCGCCGCGACGAGGGCGACCAGCCGCCGCGCGAACCCGGAGCAGTCGAGGCGTGGATGCATGACGCGGAGGCCATCGGCCCGGTTTCGCGGCGTCCACTTGAAGCCACCGCGCGGGCTCGCCTATACACCGCGCGAAACGCAGCCATAGATCGAATGGAGGTGGCCGTGGCCGGACACTCCAAATGGGCCAACATCCAGCACCGCAAGGGTCGTCAGGACGCCGTGCGGTCGAAGATGTTCTCCAAGTTTTCCAAAGAGATCACCGTCGCGGCGAAGATGGGTGACCCCGATCCGGAGAAGAACCCGCGCCTGCGCCTCGCGGTCAAGGAGGCCAAGGCCAACTCGATGCCGAAGGACAACATCGACCGCGCCATCAAGAAGGCGATCGGCGGGGACGCGGAGAGTTACGACGAGATCCGCTACGAGGGCTACGGGCCGAACGGTGTCGCGATCATCGTCGAGGCGATGACCGACAACCGCAACCGCACGGCCTCGAACATCCGCTCGACCTTCACCAAGCGCGGCGGCAATCTTGGCGAGACCGGGTCGGTCGCCTTCATGTTCGACCGCAAGGGCCAGATCGTCTATCCGGCCGAGGCCGGGTCGGAGGACGAGGTGATGATGGCGGCCATCGAGGCGGGCGCGGAGGACGTGGAGAGCGGCGAGGACGGCCATGTGATCTGGTGCGCCGACACCGATCTCAACGACGTCTCGACGGCGCTGGAAACGGCGCTCGGCGAGGCGGAGTTGACCCGGCTGGTCTGGCGCCCGCAAACGACGACGGAGCTGGACCTCGACGCCGCGCGCACGCTGATGTCGTTGATCGAGGCGCTCGAGGACGACGACGACGTGCAGTCGGTGACCGCCAATTTCGAGATTTCCGACGAGCTGATGGCGCAGCTCTAGGTCGATTTAGGCGACTCCTCGAGCCCGCGGTCCGCGCGGTGGCGCCTGTGACCGCGACTCCGCCGGGAATCGCGGGTGGCCGGCCCCGTGGGGCCGCGCAGGCTGCCGGCCGATCAAGGCGAGCGCCGGCGCTGTTGTGATCGCCGGACGGGGTGATTGCCCTTGGCCGCGGGTGTGTCTTTGGTCAGGGTCCGCAAGCAGTTGAAGCCGATTTCGGGATTGGCGTAGGCGGGTTTTCGCGCAAGTGTGCGGATGGATTGACCCGCGGGAGGAACCATGGGCCGGCGTTGGGGCGCCCTAATCATGTCATCGGTGCTGATCGGCCTTGCGGGGAACGCCTCCGCGGTCGAGATCGTGACCGGAACGGCGGGCTTCCGCGAGCGCGTCGCGTTGCCGGACGTGACGGTCTTCGAGGCGGTTCTCGAGGACGTCAGCCGGGCCGATGCGGTTGCGATCGAGATCGGGAGGGTCCGGATCGAGAACGCCGGCGGGCCGCCCTATGACTTCGCGATCGAGTTCGATCCCGAGGAGATCGACGCGCGCGGGGTCTACGCGGTGCGGGCGTCGGTCTTCTCCGACGGGCGGCTGCTCTTCGTGTCGGACACCCACATGCCGGTGATCACCCGCGGCGCGCCGCTCGACGTGAACATCGAGATGCGCCAGATCGGGCCCCGGCCGGGCGGGGAGGCGCGCCTGCTGGCGGAGTTGCCGGCGCAATACGTCGGCACGCTGCCCTGCCCGGACTGCGAGGCGCTGCGCTATCATCTCAACCTGTGGCCCGACACGGTGTTTCATCTGCGGCGCAACTGGCGGGGCGCGGACCGGGTGCAGGACACGATCGGAAGCTGGCGCGTCGACGAGGCGCGGCGGCGGCTGATCCTGTCGTCCGGCGGCGACCGGCTGGTGTTCGAGATCGCCGAAGACGGCGGCCTGCGCCCGCTGGACCTTCAGGGGCAGCCGCTCGCGGCGGGGCCCGAGGGCGCGCTGATCGTGCAGGCGGAGGCCGATCCGTTCGACCCGCAACTGCCGATGCGCGGCATGGTCGCCTATCTGAGCGACCGGGCGAAGTTCCGCGAATGCGAGACCGGCCGGGACTACGATCTCGCGATGGAAGGCGATTTCGAGACCCTCGAAGAGGCCTATCTGGCCGCGGGCGTCGCGCAGGGCGAGCGGATCATGGCGAGCTTCGACGGCACGATCCTGGGCGCGCCGGAAGGCGACGACACCGCGAAGGTGCGCGTCGACGCCTTCACCGGCATCTGGCCCGGGGAGACCTGCGAGCCGAGCGCGCCCGAGGCGGCGTTGACCAACACCTACTGGCGACTGCTTCGGCTCGGCGACGTCGAGATCGTGCCGATCGACGGCGTGAACGAGCCCCATCTCACCCTGGACGAGGCGGAGGGCCGCTATTCGGCGACGGTCGGCTGCAACCAGCTGATCGGAGGCTTCGAGGCCGATGGCGCGACGCTGGACTTCGGGATGGGCGCGAGCACGATGATGGCCTGCCCGCCGCCGCTCGACGACTGGGAGCGTCGGTTGTCCGAGGCGCTGGCTGCGACCGCGGGCTGGCGCATCGACGGGCAGGCGCTGGAGCTGATCGGCGCGCAGGGCGAAGCGCTGGGGCTCTTCGAGGCCGTCTACCTGCGCTGAAGCGGCCCGGCGCGCGTCGCCGGTTCAGCGGAATCCATGCATGAAGAACTGGACGTCGAGCTCGCTCGTGAAGGCGTCCGGAGCGCGCGCCAGCATGTGGTCGATGCATTGACGCGCGGCGCGGGCCTCGTCCTCGGCGGTCGGCGCGGCGGCGGCGGGCTCTGCGCGCCGGCCGAAGAGGTCGGCGAGGAAGTGCAGGGGGCCAAGGGTGATCGCCTGGGGTGTCATCGCTGGGTCCTTTCCGAGAGCATCCGTGGGTCAACCCTGTGCCTTCGGCCGAGTCGCTGGTATCCGCGCCGGCGTTGTGCTGTTCTTCATAAATGCAGAGCGGCTTTTGCAACTGGTCGGACGTGCGGGTGTTTCTCGCCGTGCTCAGGGCCGGCTCGACTTTGGCGGCGTCGAAGGAGCTCGGGATGGCGCAGCCGACGGTGGCGCGTCGGATCGACGCGCTCGAGCATGAATTGAAACTGACGCTGTTCGAGCGCGACACGCGCGGCTTCCGGCCGACCGGTGACGCCGAAAGGCTGGCGGCGCCGGCGGCGGCGATCGCGGCGGCGGCGGAGGCCTTCGCGAAGGAGGCGAGAGATGCCTGCCGCAGCGACACGCGGCCGATCCGGCTGACCGCGCCGAGCGTCAACTTCTCGGCCAACTTCGCGGCAATCCTGTCGGATTTCACCGCCGAGCATCCGGGCGCGCATTTCGAGCTGATCTCCAGCTACGAGATGCTGGACCTCGCCGCCGGCGAGGCGGACGTGGCGATCCGCGTGGTCAAGCAGATCGACGACGACCGGCTGATCTGCACGAAGCTCACCACGGTGACGGCCTCGCTCTACGCCTCGAAGGCCTATGCGGAGCGGCGAGGCCTGCCGGCGTCGCCGTCAGATCTGGCGGGGCATTCGTTCGTGGTGTTCGAATACTCGGGCAGCTCGCTCAGGATCAACGACTGGCTGCTGGAGCGCATCGACGCCGCGCAGATCGCAGCGCGCTGCAAGCAGGTCGAGGCGATGGTCGCCGCCGTGCGGGCCGGCCTCGGGATCGGGCCGGTGCCGACCTCGCTCGCCAAGGACGACGGCACGCTGATCCGCTGCTTCGCGCCGCCGGAGGGCACCGAGGTGTCGAGCTGGCTGGTGATCTCGCCGGACGCCTACAGGAGGCCGGAGGTGCGGGCGTTCTCCCGCTTCTTTGCGCCGCGGTTCCGGGCGATCTTCAAGCGGTAGGTGCGCCCGCGACGCGGCTCACATCGGCTGGGGGAGGCCGCGGCGGATCGATGCGATCTTCTCCAGGATCTCGGCGCCGAGCGTGACATCGGCTGCGGCGAGGTCGGTCTCGAGCTGGTCCATGGTCGTCGCGCCGATGATGATCGAGCCCATGAACGGGCGCGAGGCGCAGAAGGCGAGCGCGAGATGGGCGGGGTCGAGGCCGTGCTCGCGGGCGAGGCTCACGTAGGCGGTGACCGGGGCGCCGGACCACTCGTTGATCCGGCCGCCGAGCGTGTCGTTGAGGCTGCGCCGCGAGCCGGGCGGCACCGCGCCGCCCTCGTACTTGCCGGTCAGCAGGCCGGCGGCGAGCGGCGAGAAGGCGAGCAGGCCGACATCCTCGTGGTGGCTGAGCTCGGCGAGGTCGAGATCGTAGAGCCGGTGCAGGAGGTTGTACTCGTTCTGGATCGAGACGACCCGCGGCAGGCCGTGGCGCTCGGCGAGCTCGAGGAATTTCGCGGTTCCCCATGCGCTTTCGTTCGAGAGGCCGAAGTGCCGGATCTTGCCCTCGGTCACCAGCGCGCCGACGGTCTCGAGGATGGCGAGCATGCGCGCCTCCTCCCCGCGCTCCTGCCGGGAAGGGTCGAAGCTCCAGCTCTGGCGGAAGTGGTAGGAGCCGCGGTTGGGCCAGTGCAGCTGGTAGAGATCGATGACGTCGGTGCGCAGCCGGCGCAGGCTGCCCTCGACGGCGACGCGCAGGGTCTCGGGCGAGATCGGAGCGCCGTCGCGGCCGGTGGTGCGGTTGCCTGCGCCGACGATCTTGGTCGCCAGGATCACGTCGTCGCGCCGGCCGCTGCGGTCGACCCACTGGCCGATGATCGCCTCGGTGTCGCCGGCGGTCTCCGGGCTCATCGGGGTGGTGGGGTACATCTCGGCGGTGTCGATGATGTTGACGCCGCGCTCGAGCGCGTAGTCGATCTGCTCGAAGGCCTCCTCGGGCGTGTTCTGGCTGCCCCAGGTCATCGAGCCGAGGCAGTAGAGGCTGACCTCGAGATCGCTGCGTCCCAAGCGGTGTCGTTTCATGCCGTCCCCCCGTTTTCGGGCCGGAGGCTGGCCCGAACGCCGGCCGGGCGCAAGAGGCGGGCCGGGACTGTGCCGGACCGGGGGTCCTGCATCGCTTGGCTCGGAACCTGGCCGCAGTGGCCACCCGGACTCCTGCCGTCATTTTCTATGTGGATCAGGAAGGCCGAATGCTGTCCAATCGCCGAGCTTGGGCGTGCATGTTGTTTGTAGCCCCAAAGGGAACCAAGCGAATGATTGATCTCTCGATCGTGCGTCGAAACCGTGATGCCAACGACTCCGACGCGGACGTAGCAGGCGGTCAGCCGCCGGTCGCGCTCACCGCCCGCGGGCCTCTGGGATCAGGCCGCGGGGGGCGAAGCGCAGCACCAGAAGCAGGATCAGGCCCATCAGGAACAGCCGCAGGTGCGGGGCCGCGTCGATCAGGTGGCCGCGCAGCCAGCTTCCGGCCTCCATGTCGGCGGTGACGCGCTCCATCAGCCAGCTGCCTGCGGGCTCGGCCTGGATCCAGACATACCAGATCAGGAAGCCGCCGAGCACCGCGCCCCAGTTGTTGCCCGAGCCGCCGACGATCACCATCACCCAGATCAGGAAGGTGTAGCGCAGCGGGATGTAGGAGCCGGGCGTGAACTGGCCGTCGATGGTGACGAGCATGGCGCCGGCGACGCCGATCACCGCCGAGCCGAGCACGAAGACCTGCAGGTGGCGGGCGGTGACGTCCTTGCCCATCGCCTCGGCCGCGTCGCGGTTGTCGCGGATCGCCCGCATCATCCGCCCCCAGGGCGAGCGCAGCGCCTTCTCGCAGAGCCAGAGCAGAACGGCGAGCACCAGGACAAAGAGCAGCGCGTAGGAGGCGCGGGAGACGAGGGCGGCGGCGGTCGTGGGATCGACGCCGAAGCTGGCCCCGAGGTCGATCACCCAGGGCTTGGTCTGCAGGATGCGCTCGTCGGGAACCGGCTGGGGCAGGCCGGTGACGTTCTTGACGCCTCGGGTGAGCCAGTTCTCGTTCTTGAGCACTGCGAGGATGATCTCGGCGATGCCGAGCGTGGCGATCGCGAGATAGTCCGAGCGCAGCCCGAGCGCCACCTTTCCAACCACGTAGGCCGCGCCTGCGGCAAAGAGCCCGCCGATCGGCCAGGAGAGCACGATCGGCAGGCTCAGCCCGCCGAGATAGCCCTCGGCCGAGGAGTTGACCGCCTCGATCGCGTCCGAGGCCGGGTCGAGGAAGAGCCGCATCACCACGTAGCCCAGGAGGATGGTGAAGAGCGTGACCGGACCGCGCATCCGGCGCGAGACCCGTTCGCGCGCAAAGAGCGTCAGCCCGAGCGTGCCGATGATGGCGAGCGCCGTCAGGCCCAGATTGATCCCGCCCGCGGCCCAGGCGGCGGGCACCGGCGGCATGGAGACCAGCACGGCGGCGAGGCCGCCGAGCGCCGCAAAGCCCATGACGCCGGCGTTGAAGAGCCCCGCGTAGCCCCACTGGATGTTGAGGCCGAGCGCCATGATTGCCGCGATCAGCCCGAAGTTGAGGATGGTCAGCGCCACCGTCCAGCTCTGCAGGAAGCCGACCGCGAGCAGGAGCGCGGCCATGACCGCGTAGAGCAGGACGCCGCGGGCCAGAGAGCTCACAGGACCTTCCCCCGGAAGATGCCGGTCGGGCGCACAAGGAGCACCACGACGAGGATGATGAAGGAGACGGCGAACTTGTAGTCGGTGGACAGCAGTTGCAGCAGCCCGTCGCTCTCGATCCCGAGATAGCCCAGAAAGCCCTTGTAGGCGTAGGTGACGGTGACTTCGGAGAAGGCGATGATGAAGCCGCCGGCGATGGCGCCGAGCGGCTGGCCGATGCCGCCGACGATGGCGGCGGCGAAGATCGGCAGCAGCAGCTGGAAGTAGGTGAAGGGCCGGAACGACTTGTCGAGCCCGTAGAGCACGCCGGCGACGGTGGCGAGCGCGGCGGCCAGGACCCAGGTGATCATCACCACCCGGTCGGGATTGATGCCCGACAGGAGTGCGAGATCCTCGTTGTCGGAATAGGCGCGCATCGCCTTGCCGGTGCGGGTCTTCTGGAGGAACCAGAACACGAAGCCGACGGTGATCAGCATGACCAGCACGGTGATCACCTGGCTGGTGCGCAGCGCAAGGCCCTCCTCGAGGCCGGTCAGCGCCTTGAAGTCGGGCACGCGCATGACGAAACGCTCGCCATCTTCGAAGCGCTGGTCGGAGGTGCCGATGAAGAAGCGGGTGAGGGCGTTGTAGATGAACATCACGCCCACCGAGGCGATGACGAAGATCACCGGGTCGCTGCGTCGGGAGCGGTAGAACCGGTAGACCCAGCGGTCGGTGATCAGCGCGAGGCCGATGGCGGCGAGGATGCCGAAGGGCAGGGCGAGGAGCGCGGTCGGCAGGGGCCCGAGCCCGATGCCGTTCGCCTGGAGCCACCAGGTCAGCAGGATCGTCGCCATGGTGCCGAAGGCCATCATGTCGCCGTGGGCGAAGTTCGAGAAGCGCAGCACCGCGTAGATCAGCGTCACCCCGAGCGCGCCGAGCGCGAGCTGCGAGCCGTAGGCGATGCCGGGGATCAGCACGAAGTTGGCGAAGAGCACGAGGGCGTTGAGCAGGTTCTCCACGAGCCTCTAGCCTCCCGTCGTGCTGCATCTGCCATAATACTGGCTAGGTATCAAATCGCCAACTCCAGTCATGGTTGTGTGACGGCTGTGAACAGCCGATCCAGTGCTAGTGATAGTGGTAGTTTGAACCGCTCCACTACTCAATATCTCCGCGAACGTCATCGCCTCGTATCCAGATACTGCACTGAGCGGTGACACGCCATTGTTGCCTTGGATGAAGGCATCGTTGGTGTTTGTGTCCCAAGATATTGAGAAGTCGAAGCTCGTATCTCTACACCCATTTTCCGGATCACATTGCGACGCGAACTCACATTCGTATGTTATGGCCTCTGCGATGCTCCAGCCCGGGAGTGAGATCAGTAGCGCAGCGAGCAAAGAACGCACCGCTCAGCCCCCGAGAAACGACTTGCGGACCTCTGGGTCGGCCAGAAGCGCCTCCCCGGTGTCGGTGAAGCGGTTGGCGCCCTGGACGAGCACATAGCCGCGGTCGGCGATGTTGAGCGCCTGCCGGGCGTTCTGCTCGACCATCAGGATGGCGATGCCGGTGGCGGCCACCTCGAGGATGTTGTCGAAGAGCTCGTCCATGACGATCGGCGAGACGCCGGCGGTGGGCTCGTCGAGCATCAGCACCTTCGGCTTCGTCATCAGCGCCCGGCCGACCGCGACCTGCTGGCGCTGGCCGCCGGAGAGCTCGCCCGCGGGCTGGCGGCGCTTTTCCTTGAGGATGGGAAAGAGCCGAAAGACCCCCTCCATGGTGTCGGTGAAGTCGTCCTCGCGGATGTAGGCGCCCATCTCGAGGTTCTCCTCCACCGTCATGCTGGTGAAGACGTTGGCCGATTGCGGCACGAAGCCCATGCCGGCGTGCACTCGTTCCTGCGGGCTGAGCGCGCTGATGTCGCGGCCTTCGAGCCGGACCTGGCCGCGGCGCAGGTTCAGCATGCCGAAGACCGCCTTCATCGCGGTCGACTTGCCCGCGCCGTTCGGGCCGACGATCACCGCGATCTCGCCCTGGTCGACGGCGATGGTGCAGTCGTCGAGGATGTCGGCGCCGGTCCCGTAGCCGCCGGTCATCGCCTCGCCGATCAGGAAGCTCATGCGGGCGCGCTCGCGCGGGCGGGCTTGTTCTTGAGGCCGGTGCCGAGATAGGCCTCGATCACCGCCTCGTTGGCCATCACCTCGGCGGGCGCGCCTTCGGTCAGCACCCGGCCCTCGGCCATGACGATCACCGGGTCGCAGAGCCGGGAGATGAAGTCCATGTCGTGCTCGATCATGCAGAAGGTGTAGCCGCGGTCGCGGTTGAGGCGCACGATGGCGTCGCCGATGGTGTTCAGGAGCGTTCGGTTCACGCCGGCGCCGACCTCGTCGAGAAACACGATCTTGGCGTCGACCATCATGGTGCGGCCGAGCTCGAGCAGTTTCTTCTGGCCGCCCGAGAGGTTGCCGGCGAGTTCGTCCGCAACCTGAGGGATCTCGAGGAACTCGATGACCTCGTCGGCCCTGCGCCGGACCTCCTCCTCGCGGGCGCGGACCCGCGCGCCCTTGAACCAGGTGTCCCAGAGCACCTCGCCGGGCTGGCCGGCGGGCACCATCATCAGGTTCTCGCGCACCGTGAGTGTGGAGAACTCGTGGGCGATCTGGAAGGTGCGCAGAAGGCCCTTGTGAAAGAGCTCGTGCGGGCTGAGCCCGGTGATCTCCTCGCCGTCGAGCCAGACATGGCCGGAGGTCGGCGCGTAGTGGCCGGCGATCACGTTGAAGAGCGTGGTCTTTCCCGCGCCGTTCGGGCCGATCAGCCCGGTGATCGAGCCCCTCTCGATCTCGATCGACGCGCCGTCGACCGCCCGGATGCCGCCGAAGTGCAGGTTGAGGTCCTCGACGCGGATCATCGGACTGGCGCCTCCTCCTGTCGGCCGGCCCCCGAGGGGACCGGCCGGTCGCGCGCGCTCAGCGGAAGCCGATCGTGGACGTGGTGTTGTCCAAGATCTCGTACTCGCGGTACGAGCCCGCGGCTTCGCCCGGACCGATCAGTTCGACTCCCGTCGCACCCTGATAGTCGATGTCCGTGCCGGCTGCAGCCAGCTCCAGACCCTTGGCGAGCTCGCCGGGGAAGATCGGCTCGCCCGGCGCGTTGGCGACCTCGATCATCTTGTCGCGGATGCCGATGCGGTCGGGTCCGCCGGCGGCCGCCATGGCCAGCGCGATCAGCGCCGCCGCATCGTAGCTCTCGGCCACGTAAGTGGCCTTTGGATCGAGGCCGGCCGGTGTGGCTATCTCGGCGAATTCGAGATGCGCCCTCGCCCTCCGAGCCGGTCTGGGTTCCAATCACTTTTCCGTTGATCTCGTCGCCAACGCTGTCGATCAGGCTCTGGCCGATCATGCCGTCGGGGAAGAAGAAGCTGTCGAAGGCGCCGGTGTCCAGCGAGGCCTGGACGATGCCGACGCCGCCCTGGTCGACGTAGCCCGCGACGATCAGGTGCTCGGCGCCGGAGGCCTGGAGTGCGGCGACTTCGGCCGAATAGTCGCCCTTGCCGTCATCGTGGGCTGCGCTGATCGCGATCGTGCCGCCCTTGGCCTCGAAGGCGGTGGCGATGGCGTCGGAGAGGCCCTTGCCGTAGTCGTTGTTGGTGTAGGTGATCGCGACGTTGTCGATGCCGCGTTCCGACAGGATGTCGGCGATGATCTCGCCCTGGCGCGCGTCGGACGGCGCCACCCGGAAGAAATAGCCGTCATCCTCGATGGTCGAGAGCGCCGGCGAGGTCGACGAGGGCGACACCATCACCACGCCGTTCGGGACGGCGACGTTGTTGGCGATGGCGGTGGTCACGCCCGAGCAGTCGGCGCCCATGATGGCCACGACGTTGTCGGAGGTGATCAGCCCTTCCGCGGCTGTGGTGGCGGCGGCGGCGTCGATGCAGGTCGAATTGGCCCGGACCGGGTTGATGGTCGCGCCGCCCGGCAGCAGGCCGCTTTCGTTGATCTCGGTGAAGGCCAGCTCGGCGCCGGTGGCCATGTCGGGCGTGATCGATTCCAGCGGGCCGGTGAAGCCGAGGATGATGCCGACGTTCACGCTGTCCTGGGCCTGGGCTGCGGACGCGGCGATCAGGCCGGCGGTCGTGGCGAGAAGCAGTCTTTTCATGTGTTTGGTCTCCCTGAAGGTCTTGCGCCTTGTCGAACATCCGGGACCGGACCGGACGAACCGACGCGAATCATCGCATGACCATATATTTCGGGCGTTTGGACGCAAGCGCTCGGCTTCCGATCAGACGATGCCGCCGGCGATCAGGCGGCGGGCGACGCCGCGAAAGGCGCGGGCCTCGGGGCTTTCGGGACTGGCGGCGGTGATCGGGACGCCCTCGTCGCCGGCGACGCGGATGGCCAGATCGAGGGGGATCTCGCCGAGAAACGGCAGGCCAAGGCGCTCGGCCTCCGCCCGCGCGCCGCCGTGGCCGAAGATGTGCGCCTCGTGGCCGCAGTTGGGACAGATGTAGGCCGACATGTTCTCGATGAGTCCGAGCACGCGCACGCCGGTCTTGTCGAACATGTCGAGCGCCTTGCGCACGTCGAGGAGCGCCACGTCCTGGGGGGTGGAGACGACGATCGCCCCGGCGACAAGATAGCGCTGGGCCAGCGTGAGCTGCACGTCGCCGGTGCCGGGCGGCAGATCGACCACCAGCACGTCGAGCTCGCCCCATTGCACCTGGCCGAGCATCTGCTGAAGCGCGCCCATCAGCATCGGGCCGCGCCAGACCACCGCCTCGCCCTCCTTGAGCATCAGGCCGATCGACATCATCGTGACGCCGTGGGCGTGCAGCGGCAGGATGGTCTTGCCGTCCGGCGACTTCGGCCGCTCGCTGACGCCCATCATGCGCGGCTGCGAGGGGCCGTAGATGTCGGCGTCGAGCAGGCCCGCGCGCTTGCCTTCGCCCACCAGCGCCACCGCAAGGTTGGCCGCGACCGTCGACTTGCCGACCCCGCCCTTGCCCGATCCGACCGCGACGATGCGCTTGACCCCCGGCACCGGCGCCGGGCCGGTCTGAGGCGTCGGATGGCGGCCGATCTTCAGGTCGGGCGGGGCGGATTTCGGCGCGGGGCCGTGGGCGGTGAGCAGCGCCGAGACCTTCGCCACCCCCGGAAGCGCCCGCACCGCGTTCTCGGCGGCGGCGCGCACCGGCTCTAGCCGGGCGCCCTGATCGGGCGCGACCTCGAGCACGAAGCGCACGGCGTCGCCCTCGATGGTGAGCGCGCGCACCAGATCGGCGTCGACGATGCTTCCCTCGGCGCCCGGCATGCGCACGGTCGCGAGGGTGGCGAGGACGGCGTCGCGGGTGACGGACATGCGGGCGTTCCTTCCGGTGGGCTGTGCGGTGAAACATCGGTTCCCGGGCGGCGCGGGGCAAGGGGCCGCGGGTGCAAGGGCGGCGGGCGCCGGCCATTGCGACGCGGCAAGGTCGGGTGCGGCCGCGAAGAATGGGGCAAAATGCGCGATCGTGTTCGGGGTGAAGTTGCGACGCACACCGGGTGGCGGGGCGGCTGAGGACGCTTTGTCCGGTGACGGTAGAGTTCAAGAAAACACTTTGTTAACAATGAAAAGATGACAGAAAGACGACATGCGCGCCACGCATGGCCGCTGCGCGAATTTTGACGTTGCAATCGTCGGATCCGGGTCTATCTTGCAGTGCAACAACAACGGAAACGCTCAGAGTCGAAAACGGACGAAGGGTGTGGCGATCGGGGGTCCGGTCGCGACACGGACGCCAGCGCAGAACGCCGGCGCCGACGCGACGGATCCCAGACCTAGGCCCGGAAGCCCACGTCGCAAGGGCGGCGCGCGACCGGGAGCAGAGGCCCGTCGGAGCGGAAAGCTCCGGTCGGGCGCAGACAACGAAATGGAAAGGTGACCACAATGACACACGTCATCACGCATTCCGGCGCGCAGCAGGGCGTCGCCGGCTATATCGCACGGCTTCGCAAGGCCTGGGCGGACTACCGCCTGTACCGGGAGACGCTCGTCGAGCTTCGAGCCCTGAGCGACAGGGATCTCGCCGATCTCGGCATCTCGCGGCACGCGCTGACCGACATCGCCCGCGATGCCGTCTACAGCGCCTGAGCACGACGGCCGACCGGCCGAACCGACAGCAAAGCGAAGGGCCCGCAGCGAACACGCAGCGGGCCCTTCTTCTTTTGTGCGACTCGGAAAACCTTAGAAATACAATCGGTTTGCGTGTATGTTCGTCCCCGGGACGTGGGAGGGCGGCGTGGCGAACTGGCTTGTGGAGCGGCTGACGAAGCTCGGCGGGGCGCTCGCGGCGGTGATTTCCTGGCTGGCGGTCGCGGCGCTGGTGGTGGCGGGGGCCTTCGGGCTAGTCTGGCTCGCGGGGAAGGGCCTGGGCCTGGTCGAGGCGCCGCTGGATCGCGTGCGCGAGATGGCCGCGGGCGAGGCCGGGGACGGCGGACCGGAGACGCTCGGCGGCATCTATGTTGAGAGCCCGGAGGTCTACACGCGACAGCGGCTGGTCAACGATCGTTTCGCCCAGGACGCCTGGCTGCGCGGCCAGCTCGAATCGCTCGACGCGGAATCGGCGCGCTTCATCGACCGGGTGGTCACCGAGACCTTCCGGACGGGAGTCGCGGCCAGCGCCCAGGCCGAGCCCACGGTGCCAGCGCAGACGGGCGCGGCGACCGGCGCCGAGAGCGCCGAGGCGAACGTGGGCGAGGGCGCGGTGGAGGGGGCGGACGCCACCCCGCCGGCGGCGGGCCCGCCCGAGCGGCTGGCCGAACCGTTTCAGGTCGCCTTCGAGCTCAAGGCGGCGGTGCGCGACAAGATCCGCCAGCTGGTGCTGGAGAATTCGCTCGACGACCGGCACGACCTGAGCGGCAACACCGTCTACGGGTTGAAGTTCGACACTGCGGTGGTGCCGGGGTCGAACACCCGGCTTCGACCCACCGTGGTCGTCAAGATGGACATCGATCCCTTCCCCTGCGAGGGGGAGCGCGATGCCTGCGACGCGCAGATCGTGAAGTCGATCGTCGCCGGGGCGGCCGGGGCGACGGGGGAAGCCTACGGCGCGGAGTTTGAGCTGCTCTCCCAGCATTTCCAGAGCTGGCGGCGCAACATGGAGTTCCGGCTCAACGATTTTCTCGCTTCGGCGAATTCCGAGGCCCTGGTCGAACAGCGCATCGAGGAGATGCGCGGCGGGATCGAGGCGGCGATGGCGGCCTATGTCGCGGAGAACGGAAGCGCGGCCACGGAGTTCAAGCGCTGCGTCGAGTCCGGTTTCGCGGTCTCGATAGACGACATCCCCAAGCAGATCGACACGGCGGTGCACCATGTCTTCGGACTGCCGGAGTTTTCGGTGGACATCCGCGCCCAGCTCGTCGCCAAGCAGAGCCTGCGCAGCATCATCTGCGAGATCGCGGGCTACGGTGGCGACCGGTCGGGGGCCTCGGGCCGCTACGCGAACGTGTCGCTGAAGCTGCCGTCGCCCTGGGACGAGTTCTTCGACCTCTCGGTGACCACCGCGCCCTGGGGCTTCGGACTGGTGCCCAAGCAGCGCACGCTTCTTCTCACCCGCGCGCCGATCCGCGGCGAGACGGGCGAGGAGGTCTGGCCGAGCAACTTCGGCGGGCGAACGCGCTGCGTCGCCGCCGCGTCGGGCGCGACGGCGCTGGAGTGCCGCACGGCGGACATGGTCGAGGGCGGCGACTTCATCTACGTCTATGACCGCAACTACGACGCGGCCTCGCAGACCTACGGCAAGCTGCTAGAGATCGGCGGCGTCGAGGCGGCGGCGCTTCTGGCGACGGCGGAGTTCGAGCCGCATTGCCTGCGGCGAAACGAGGGCCAGGTCGAGCCGGTCCCGGCCTGGTTCATGCAGGGCGCCTGCGACGGTGGCTTCGACGCGAGCACGGTGGCCTTCGATATCGGACTCTACGAGTTCATCCGGCGCGTGCGCGACATCGACGTCTATTCCTACGCGGCGTTCCCGCGCGGCGACGTGAGCGGCGTGGTGAGCGACGTCGGCGGTTCCGTCGACCTCTCGCTCGGCGGCGCGGCGCCGGGGGCGGGGTTCGCGTCCGGCGTCTCCGCGCAGAACCGCGCGCGGGCGGTCGAGGCGCGGCCGACAATCCTGAACTTCGCCGCCGGGGAGGACAGCGGCGCGTTCTTCGACTTTGGCTGGACCATCGTCGAGGAGGGGCGGGTCGATCCGATGCTCGCCTCCCAGATGGTTCTGGTCTCGGTGCCGGCCTATCTCGACAAGCTCAAGCTGGAGATCTGGCGCGGATGGCTTGATTCCGACGCAGGGCCCGAGCGCGAGGGCAAGACCTGGGCGGACTATCCCACGCTCGAGGATCGCATCGGGCTGATGCTGCGCGCGCCCGAGCATACGACGATGACGGTGCACCTGCCGCCGGACTACCAGGCGCTCGACAGCCTCGTGGCCCCGGCGGCGTCGCGGCTCGGGCCACTGATCAACAAGGAGGCGATGAGCGGCTGCGTGCGCGCGGCGGACGGAAGCCGCAGCGAGCGGCTGGCCTGCCTGCGGCTGGTTTCGGGGGAGGCGCCCTCGATCGTGATCCCCGGGGCCCGGCTCTGGCGGTCGACGATCGTGACGCTGGGCGGCAGCCAGGCCACCCAGATCACAGTGATGCCCGACATGCGCGGGATCATCGCGCGGTTCGCGCCGATCGAGACCCGCAAGGCCGAGGCCGGCGGCACGTCGCGGCCGACGCGTCTCGACCTGGTGGTCTGGACGAGCGAGGGCACCGACATCATGCGCAACTACGCCGAGGTGAGCCCGACGAGCGACTGGCGCGAGGTTTCGGGGACCGCGCCGCCGTCCGCGGAGACGTCTCAGCCGGTGATCGAGCCCGAGGAGGCGCCGCAGACGCAGTAGCTGCCGATCGGCTGAGGCTGCGCGACGACGCAGCCGCCGTCGGGCGTCTGGCACCAGGATCCGTAGGTCTGGCCCTGCGCCGCTCCGGCGAGACCCAGCGCCGCAACGGCGGCGATCAACTTGAGTGCGCGCATCCCGATCTCTCCCGCCCGTGTTCCACGTTCCCGCACAGGGTCGCACAGAGGGCGGCGGCGTTCCAGCGTCTTGCGCGCCAGCCGTCAGTTCAGGCGTCGCGCTCGGCGGGTCGCTGGGTGCGGAAGAGCAGCCACAGGGTCAGCGCGAGCGCGATCAGCTCGGCGCCCATCATCAGAAGCAGCGCCATCTGGCCGAGCGCGTCGACGGCGGAGATCGACTGCTCCGCGCCGACGCCCGGGGCGAGCATCACGCCCACCTGCGGATTGGACAGCATCAGGATCATCATCCGTCCGACCGAGCCGAGCATCAGAAAGAGCGAGAGCCCGACCCCGAGGGCGCCGGCCCAGAGCCCGGTCCACAAGAGCTTGCGCAGTTCGGCGTCGCCCGGCCGCGTCGCCGGATCGGCCATGCGCGCGCCGACGCGCGCGTAGCGGCGGAACCAGTAGGTGGTGAAGGCGAGGATCAGCAGGCTCGCCAGCGAGATGAAGTTGCGAAACCCGAGGGCTGGCGGCGCATCGGCGGCCTGTGGGCGCATGAGCAGCAACCAGACGCTGAGTTCGCCGGCGACGACGAGCACGACCACCTGGATCCAGAAGCCGGTGCGGCCGAGGCGCTGGTAGAGATCGCCCAGCTTTTCGGGCCGTTCAGCCAGCCATCCCCCGCCCGCCATCGTCATCTCCCGAGTTGCGTCAAAGCCGCGGGCACAGTAGGGCGAAACCGCGCTGGCCGAAAGCGCCGCCGGCGGAGCGATCAGAACGGCAGCTCGTCGTCGGCGGTGACGAAGCGGGCGACGACGTTCTTGGTGCCGGCCTTCTCGAAGGCGACGGTGAGCTTGTCGCCCTCGATCGCCTCCACGGCGCCGTAGCCGAACTTCTGGTGGAACACCCGGGTTCCGAGCGCGAAGGCGGGCGCGGCCTCGGCGTCGATGACCATGTTCTTCGCCTCGCGCGGCTGGGAGACCGGACGCTGGGCGGCGCGGGCCTGCATCCGTTTCCAGCCGGGCGAGTTGTAGACGTCCGCGCGGGCGGCCGCGTCGGCCAGATCGCTCTCGCGCACCGGCGCCGCCGCGCCGAAGCCACCGCCGTAGAGGCCCGGCGGGGTCAGGACCTCGACATGCGCGCCGGGCAGCTCGTCGATGAAGCGCGAGGGCAGCGCCGACTGCCACTGGTTGTAGACGCGCCGGTTGGCGGCGAAGCTGATGGTGCAGTGCGCCTTGGCACGGGTGATGCCCACGTAAGCGAGGCGGCGCTCCTCCTCGAGGCCCTTCAGGCCGCTTTCGTCCATCGAGCGCTGGGACGGAAAGACGCCGTCCTCCCAGCCCGGCAGGAACACCGCCGGGAACTCGAGGCCCTTGGCGGCGTGCAAGGTCATGATCGAGACCTTCGGCGCGCCTTCCTCGGTCTCGTTCTCCATCACCAGGCTGACGTGTTCGATGAAGCCCTGGAGGTTCTCGAACTCCTCGAGCGCCTTGACGAGTTCCTTGACGTTCTCGAGCCGGCCCGGGGCCTCGGGCGAGCGGTCGGTGCGCCACATCTCGGTGTAGCCGCTCTCGTCGAGAACCAGGCCCGCGAGTTCGACGTGGCCGAGATCGCCCTGGCGGAGCAGCGCGTGCCAGCGGTCGAAGTCGGCGATCAGCCCGGCCAGCGCCGCGCGGGCGCGCGCGGTGAGCCCGCCGGCCTCGACGAGGCGGCGCGCGCCTTCGAGCAGGCTGACGTCCCCGGCGCGGGCGGTCCGGTTGATCTCCTGCAGCGCCTTGTCGCCGATGCCGCGCTTGGGCGTGTTCACGATGCGCTCGAAGGCCAGCCCGTCGTCGGGGGAGACCACCACGCGCAGGTAGGCCATGGCGTCGCGGATCTCCATGCGCTCGTAGAAGCGCGGGCCGCCGATCACCCGGTAGGGAAGGCCGATGGTCAGGAACCGGTCCTCGAAGGCGCGCATCAGAAAGGACGCGCGCACCAGGATGGCGATGTCGTCGGCCGGCACCGGGTCGAGGCCGCGGCTGCCGCGCCCGTAGGCCTCGATCTCCTCGGCGACCCAGCGCGCCTCCTCCTCGCCGTCCCAGTGCCCGATCAGCCGGACCTTCTCGCCGCCGTCGAGATCGGTCCAGAGCGTCTTGCCGAGCCGGCTCTCGTTTGTGGTGATCACGCCGGAGGCGGCGGCGAGGATGTGCGGGGTCGAGCGGTAGTTCTGCTCGAGCCGGATAACCCTGGCGCCCGGAAAGTCCTTCTCGAAGCGCAGGATGTTGCCGACCTCGGCGCCGCGCCAGCCGTAGATCGACTGGTCGTCGTCGCCGACGCAGGCGATGTTGCGGTGCCCGCCGGCCAGAAGGCGCAGCCAGAGATACTGGGCGACGTTGGTGTCCTGGTACTCGTCGACGAGGATGTAGCGGAACCAGGCCTGGTAGCGCTCAAGGATGTCGGGGTGGGCCTGGAAGATGGTGACCACGTGCAGGAGCAGGTCGCCGAAGTCGCAGGCGTTGAGGGTGCGCAGGCGCTCCTGGTAGGCGGCGTAGAGCTCGGGTCCGCGATGGTTGAAGGCGCCGGCGTCGGCGGTAGGCACCCGGTCGGGGGTGAGCGCGCGGTTCTTCCAGCCGTCGATGAGCGAGGCGAGCAGCCGCGGCGGCCAGCGCTTGTCGTCGATGTTCTCGGCGAGGATGAGCTGTTTCATCAGGCGGAGCTGGTCGTCGGTGTCGAGGATGGTGAAGTTCGACTTCAGGCCGACGATTTCGGCGTGCCGGCGCAGGAGCTTGACCGAGAGCGAGTGGAAGGTGCCGAGCCAGGGCATGCCTTCGATCACGCCGCCCACGAGGTGCCCGACGCGCTCCTTCATCTCGCGGGCGGCCTTGTTGGTGAAGGTGACCGACAGGATCTCGTTGGGCCGCGCCCGGCCGGTGGCGAGCAGATGCGCGATCCGCGCGGTCAGCGCCTTGGTCTTGCCGGTTCCCGCGCCGGCGAGCACGAGAACCGGGCCGTCGAGCGCCTCGACGGCCTCGCGCTGGGCGGGGTTTAGATCGTCGAGCCAGGGCGCGGGACGCGCCGCCATCGCCCGCGCCGACAGCGGTCGGGCGGCGGCGTCCATGGCGTCGGTCTCTTCGCTGGTCCAGTCGGTCATCTGTCATCAACCTAATGCGCGATCCCGGGAAAGAAAAGCAAATGTTCCCGGTGTGTTCACGCCATTTGCGGCGAGCGCCCTTTGTTCCGTCACCGTCAGCATCTAGGGTGATGCCAACCGAGAAAGGCCAACATGCACATCGACACGATCCTGTTCCAGTTCACCATCTACGTCGCCGCCGCCGTCATCGCCGTTCCGATCAGCCAGAGGCTCGGACTCGGCTCCGTGCTCGGATACCTGGCCGCGGGCATGATGATCGGGCCGATGATGGGGCTCGTCGGCGCGGAGACGGTGATCATCCAGGAATACGCCGAGTTCGGCGTCGTGCTGATGCTGTTCCTGATCGGGCTGGAGATGCAGCCGCGCATGCTCTGGGACATGCGCGCCAAGCTGCTCGGACTGGGCGGCCTGCAGGTGGGGCTGACCATGGGCGGGATCACCATGGTGCTCCTTGCGATGGACCTGCCGCTCAACCAGGCGCTGGCGATCGGCATCATCCTCAGCCTGTCCTCGACCGCGATCGTGATGCAGACGCTCGCCGAGAAGAAGCTCGCGCGCACCGAGGGCGGCCGCGCGAGCTTCGCGGTGCTGCTCTTCCAGGACGTGGCTGCGATCCCGCTCCTTGTAATCATCCCCCTGCTCGCATCGAGCGCGATCCCGGTTCCGGTCGGAGAGATGCAAGGCGATGAGCTGATGGAGGGGTCGGACGCGCTCAAGGGCATGGAAGGCTGGATGCGCGCGCTGCTCGTCGTCGGCGCCGTGGGCCTGGTCGTGCTCGCGGGCCGCTACCTGACCCAGCCGTTCTATCGCTTCATCGAGATGTCGGGTCTGCGCGAGATCCAGGTGGCGGCCGCGCTCCTGCTGATCGCGGGCATCTCGCTGATCATGAGCGAGATCGGGCTCTCGCCGGCGCTGGGCTCGTTCCTTGCCGGCGTCGTGCTCGCCAACAGCGAGTACCGCCACGAGCTCGAAAGCGATCTGGCCCCGTTCAAGGGTCTGCTGATGGGGCTCTTCTTCATCACCGTGGGTGCAAGCATCGACCTTCGGCTTCTGGCGTCGGACCCGCTGCGGCTGCTTGCGCTGACCATGGCGATGATGCTGTTGAAGTTCCTCATCCTCTATCCCCTGGCGATGCTGTTCAGGCTGCGGCCGAAGTCGCGGGTGCTGTTCTCGCTGTCGCTGGCGCAGGCGGGCGAGTTCGGCTTCTTCCTTCTCGCCTTCGCCATGCAGAGCCGGGTGCTGACGCCGCAGCTGGAAAAGGAGGTTCTGCTGGTCGTGGCGCTCTCGATGCTGCTGACGCCGGTGCTGTTCTTCATCCACGACGCGGTGGTCTCGCGTCTGTCGGACGGGCCGATGCGTCCCGAAGACGAGATCGACGAGAAGGGCACGGTAATCATCGCCGGCATGGGCCGTTTCGGCCAGGTGGTGAACCGGATGCTGACCTCGCTGGGCCACAAGACCGTGGTTCTCGACAGCAGAACCGCCTCGGTCGACCGGATGCGGCGGTTCGGGATCCGGGGTTTCTATGGAGCCGTCGATCGGCCGGAACTTCTGGAGGCGGCGGGGCTGGCGGATGCCAAGGCGGTAGTGCTGGCCATCGACGAGCCCGAGAAGGTGACGCGCATGGCCGAATACGTCACGCGCCGGCATCCGGGCGTCAAGGTGGTGGCGCGGGCCTACGACCGGCACCACGTCTACGAGCTCTACGCGTCGGGGGTCGACAGCAGCGTGCGCGAGGTCTTCGACAGCGCCGTCCGGGCGGGCAGATACGCGCTGGAGGCGCTGGGCTACACCGACGCCGAGATTGAGGAGCTGTCCGCGAGCTTCGTCGAGCACGACCGCCACCTTCTGGCCGAACTGGCGGAAACCTGGGATCCCAACATCCCCAACGACCACAACCCGGCCTACATCGCCAAGTCGCGCGAGCAGAACAAGCTGATCGAACAGGCGCTGACCGTGCGCCCCGGCGGCAAGGCGAAGGCGGCGGAGTAGCGCGTGCAGGGTCGGGCGGGGTGGACCGCGTAAACCATGGTTTGTTCGGTGCGCATGAGCGGGGGACTGGGCCAATGTGCAATGGCCGCCGCGGCGAGGGCCCGGCATATGCCCGTCCGGCCCGGCGCTCCGTCGGGCGTCGGATGGAAAGGACCAGAACCACGAAACTCGCAATCCTCGCCGCGCTGCCGCTCGCGGCACTCGCCATCCCTGCCTTCGCAGGACCCGACTGCGGCGACATGGCCCGCGCGGCCCCGATGTGGCAGGCCGCCAAGGTCTTCGAGGAGGCCGGCGGCATGATCCGCGACATGAAGCTCGAGGACGGCTGTTACGAGATCAAGGGCGAGATGGCCGGCAGGAAGGTCGAGGTCTACTACAGCCCGGCCACTGCCGAGGAACTGGAGCGCAACGAGAGCTGATGGCCGATATCGAGGCGGAAGGCGGCGCGATCCGGGTCTGGGACCCGGTCGTGCGGGTCTTCCACTGGGGAACGGCGGCGAGCTTCGCCGCCGCATTCCTCATCGAGCGGCCGCGCGACCTGCATGAGGACTTCGGCTACACGGTGCTGGCGCTGCTTGCGGTCCGCCTGGTGTGGGGGGTCGTCGGCAGCGGGCACGCGCGCTTCAGCGACTTCGTGCCCTCGCCGGCGGGGCTCTTCCGCTATGGGCGGGACATGGTTCGTGGTTGCGAGCGACGCTATCTGGGGCACAACCCGGCCGGTGGCGCGATGGTCGTGGCGCTGATGGCGATGCTTGCGGTTACGGGCGTCAGTGGCTGGATGATGACCACCGACCAATTCGTCGCCGAGACCTGGGTGGAGGATCTCCATTTCGCAGCCGCCAACGGGACGCTCGCCCTTGTGGCGCTTCATCTCGGCGGCGTAGTCTGGGAGAGCCTGCGGCACCGGGAGAATCTCGTCACCGCCATGATCACGGGCCTGAAGCGCAGGTAGATCCGCGGTGGCGCGGGAGCACGGATGACCGACGGCCTCGCAAAACTCGCATCCCGTCACCGCGGCCTAGTCGCGGTGACGGCGCTCCAGGCGGCCTGTGCGCTCTATTTTCTCGCCGACATCCTGTCGGAGTTGCCCGACTTCCGGACCGGTCCGGCCCATCCCGCGGTCGAGCTGATCGCGGTCGCCGTGCTCTGGATCGGCTGTTTGTGGGGCCTGCGCGAGATCAGCTCGCTGCTTTCGCGCAACCGCCACATGGAGGAGCGCATGCAGGCAGCCAGCGGCGCCTTCCTCGATCTGCTGGAGGACAGTTTCGCGCGCTGGGGGCTGACCCCGTCGGAGCGCGAGGTGGCGCTGCTGTCGATCAAGGGATTTTCGATCGCCGAGATCGCAGGGCTGCGCAAGACGCGCGAGGGCACGGTGAAGGCGCAGAGCGCGGCCATCTATCGCAAGGCGGGTGTGACGGGGCGCGCCCAGCTCGTCAGCCATTTCGTCGAGGACCTGATGGCGGGGCTTTTGCTTGAAACCGACTCCGTGGAGTCCGTCGCGGGCCGCGACGTTGCATTGCAGCATGGCAGGCCGTAACACTTTCTGAAAGTTCACGCGTGGGGGGCCGTCATGCCGGACATTCAGGAAGATCCTCATCGCCAACCGGGGCGAGATCGCCATCCGCGTCATGCGCGCGGCCAACGAGATGGGCAAGCGCACCGTCGCCGTCTACGCCGAGGAAGACAAGCTCGGGCTGCACCGGTTCAAGGCCGACGAGGCCTACCGGATCGGCGAAGGGCTGGGGCCGGTCGCGGCCTACCTGCTCGATCGACGAGATCATCCGCGTGGCGAAGGATGAGCGGCGCCGACGCGATCCACCCGGGCTACGGCCTGCTGTCGGAAAACCCCGATTTCGTCGACGCCTGCGACGCCGCCGGCATCGCCTTCATCGGCCCGAGTGCCGACGACCATGCGCGACGCTCGGCGACAAGGCGTGCGCGCGCCAGGTGGCGATCGCGGCGGGCGTGCCGGTGATCCCGGCCACCGAGCGTGCTGCCGCGACGACATGGACGCGATCCAGCAGCATGGCCGAGGAGATCGGCTATCCCGCTGATGCTGAAGGCCAGCTGGGGCGGCGGCGGCCGCGGCATGCGCCCGATCGATAGACGCCGAAGAGCTTGCCCGAGAAGGTGCTGGAGGGCCGGCGCGAGGCGGAGGCCGCCTTCGGCAACGGCGAGGGCTACCTCGAGAAGCTGATCCTCCGCGCGCGCCACGTCGAGGTGCAGATCCTCGGCGACGAGCACGGCAACATCTACCACCTGTGGGAGCGCGACTGCTCGGTGCAGCGGCGCAACCAGAAGGTCGTCGAGCGCGCGCCCGCGCCCTACCTGACCGAGGCCCAGCGCGAGGAGCTCTGCGAGCTCGGCATCGAAGATCTGCCGAGCACGCGAACTACACCTGCGCCGGCACCGTCGAGTTCCTGATGGATATGCGACACCGGCAACTTCTACTTCATCGAGGTCAACCCGCGCGTCCAGGTCGAGCACACCGTCACCGAGGAGGTCACCGGCATCGACATCGTGCGCGCGCAGATCCTGATCGACCGAGGGCGCGACCGCTCGCCGAGGCCACCGGCGTCGCCGACGCCAGGACGACGTCCGCCTCAACGGCCACGCGCTGCAATGCCGGATCACCACCGAGGACCCGCAGAACAACTTCATCCCCGACTACGGCCGCATCACCGCCTATCGCGGCGCGACCGGCCTCGGCATCCGGCTCGACGGCGGCACCGCCTACTCCGGCGCGGTGATCACCCGCTACTACGACTCGCTGCTGGAGAAGGTCACCGCCTGGGCCCCGACGCCGGAGATGGCGATCGCGCCGCATGGACCGGGCGCTGCGCGAGTTCCGCATCCGCGGCGTGTCGACCAACATCGCCTTCGTCGAGAACCTGCTCAAGCACCCGACGCTTCCTCGACAACAGCTACACCACCCGGTTCATCGACAACGACGCCGGAGCTGTTCGAGTTCTCGCGAGCGGCGCGACCGGGCGACGCAGATCCTGACCTATATCGCCGACATCACCGTCAACGGCCATCCCGAGACCGCAGGCCGCCCGCGGCCGCACGCCGACGCTCGAAGCCGCCGCGCTGCGCCGCGGCGCGAGCCGGAGGCGCCGCCGCCGGGCACGCGGCAGCTGCTCGACAGCGAAGGGCCCGCAAGGCCGTCGCCGACTGGATGCTGGCGCAGAAGCAGCGTGCTGGTCACCGACACCACCATGCGCGACGCCCACCAGTCGCTGCTCGCCACCCGGATGCGGTCGCTTCGACATGATCCGCGATCGCGCCGGCCTATGCGCAGCCAACCTGCCGCAGCTGTTCTCGCGTCGAGATGCTGGGGCGGCGCGACCTTCGACGTCGCCTACCGCTTCCTGCAGGAATGCCCCTGGCAGCGGCTGCGCGACATCCGCGCGCAGCGATGCCCAACATCCTGACGCAGATGCTGCTGCGCGGCTCCAACGGCGTCGGCTACACCAACTACCCCGACAACGTGGTGCGAGGCCTTCGTCAAGCAGGCGGCGGCGAGCGGCGTCGACGTGTTCCGCGTCTTCGACAGCCTCAACTGGGTCGAGAACATGCGCGTCGCGATGGACGCCGTGGTCGAGCACGGACAAGGTCTGCGAAGCGGCGATCTGCTACACCGGCGACATCCTCGACCCGGACCGGTCCAAGTACGACCTGAAGTACTACGTCGGCATGGCGCAAGGAGCTGCGAGGCCGCGGGCGCGCACATCCTCGGCGTCAAGGACATGGCCGGGCTGCTGAAGCCCGCCGCCGCCGCGCGTGCTGATCACGGCGCTGAAGGACGAGATCGACCTGCCGATCCATTTCCACACCCACGACACCTCCGGCATCTCCGCGGCCACGGTGCTGGCGGCGGTCGATGCGGGCGTCGATGCGGTGGACGCGGCGATGGACGCCTTCTCGGGCTGCACCTCGCAGCCCTGCCTCGGCTCGATCGTCGCGGCGCTGCGCCACACCGAGCGCGACACCGGCCTCGACATCGCCGCGATCCGCGCAGATCTCGAACTACTGGGAGGCGGTGCGCGGCCAGTACGCCGCCTTCGAGGCCGGGCTCGCAGGCGCCGGCCTCCGAGGTCTATCTCCACGAGATGCCGGGCGGCCAGTTCACCAACCTCAAGGCGCAGGCCCGCTCGATGGGGCTCGAAGAGCGCTGGCACGAGGTGGCGCAGGCCTATGCCGACGTGAACCAGATGTTCGGCGACATCGTCAAGGTCACGCCGTCCTCCAAGGTGGTGGGCGACATGGCGCTGATGATGGTGAGCCAGGACCTGACCCGCGGCAGAGGTCGAGGACCCGGACCATGGACGTCGCGTTTCCCGACAGCGTCGTCGACATGATGCAGGGCAACCTCGGCCAGCCGCCGGGCGGCTTGCCCGACGGCATCGTCAGGCCAAGGTGCTCAAGGGCGAGACGCCCTGACACCGAGCGGCCCGGGCACGCATCTCGCCGCCGGTCGATCTCGAGGCCACCCGGCGCGGCAGCTGCGCGAGGCGAGCTCGGGCGTGGAGATCGACGACGAGGACCTCAACGGCTACCTGATGTATCCCAAGGTCTTCACCGACTATCAGGAGCGGCACCGAGACCTACGGCCCGGTGCGCACCCTGCCGACGCCGGCCTTCTTCTACGGCATGGAGCCGGGCGAGGAGATCTCGGTCGAGATCGACCCGGGCAAGACCCTGGAGATCCGCTGCCAGGCGATGGGCGAGACCAACGAGGAAGGCGAGGCCAAGGTGTTCTTCGAGCTGAACGGCCAGCCGCGCACGGTCCGCGTGCCCGACCGCAAGGTCAAGGCGCCGAGCGCCGCGCACGGCCGAAGGCGAAGCAGGGCAACCCCGACCATGTCGGCGCGCCGATGCCCGGGCGTGGTCGCCGAGCGTCGGCGGTCAAGGCAGGCCAGAAGGTCACAGGCCGGCGACCTGCTGCTGACCATCGAGGCGATGAAGATGGAGACCGGCATCCACGCCGAGCGCGACGCGCGTGGTGAAGGCGGTGCACGTGCACGCCGGGCGCGCAGATCGACGCCAAGGACCTGCTGGTCGAGTTCGAATTCGGGTGACGCGGAGAGCGTTCCAGCCAGGACGCCATTCAAGAATCTGAAAACAAGAGAGAAAATAGTTGACGCGTCCGGGACGGATCAGGCCAGCCAGGGTCGACGGGGCGTATCTTCGGGTGGATCCTCCGGCGGATCGCCCTCCGCTTCCCGCCGTTTCGCGGCGCGGTGGGCGGCAGGGTCGGTGATGCCGGTTTCAGGACTGTCCTCCCAGAGCCCGCGGCGTTCTGCCCGGGCTTCGCGCTCCGCGGGCAGGTAGTCGCGATGCCAGCGCGAGTTGGCGACCGCGAAGCCGTCTCGCACCATGCGCTCCGATAGATCGATGTCGCCGAGCCAGACCTTGGCGACGATGCGCTCGTAGCAGTCGAAGGTCAGTGGCTCGACGGTCACGCGCTCGCGGCGGCAGAGGCGAATCAGCGTGGTCTTCGCCCGGGTTCCGCCACGCTGGTCCATCTCGGGCGCGTCCATGCCGAAGAGGCGGATGCGCCGCTTGTCCACAACGATGGTGTCGCCGTCGACCACCCAGGCGCGGCCGGAGAAGGGTGGTGGCGTGCGCTGCGGCGTGGTCGGGACCGCCGACGGCTGGTCTGCGGCCTTGACGAGAACCGGACGTGGCGTCGGGGCGGGACGGGGAGGTTTTTCCGGGGCTCGGGGCGGCTTTGCGGCCGGGCCCGGCGGCCGGCGCGCGCGGGCGGCGGCGATCCGATCCTGCCGTTGCATGGCCTCCTCGCGGCGCGGCCGCGACCGTAGCCGCCGGTTCGCCAGCCAGGGCGTCGCCAGCGCGGCGAAGCCGAGCGCGGCGAGCGCCAGCGCCTGTCCATCCAGTTCGAGCAAGGAACCCCTCCCGTCACCCGCGAGCAGAATGGAGCGGAAGGGTTGCGATTTGGTTTCTGGGCCGGCGCACTCCGCCTCGATGCGCCGCCGTCAGTCGGGGTGCTGGTCGCGGGGGCGGCAGTAGGATTGCAGGTAGACCGCCAGCCAGTCGAATTCCGCGGTGATCCCGTTTTCCTGCAGCCAGAGCTCGTGCAGCTTGCAGGCTGGCCATTCCATCGCTTGCGGGCATTCCCAGCGCTGGCCGGTCTGGTGTGCGTGCACGAGTTCGTGGAGCAGGACCCCGAGATCTTTCGGGTTCTCGGGATTCCAGGTTCGGACCAGCCAGATCCGCACTGCGTCGGGATCGAAAAGGCCGCGGAGCCGGGTGTCGGTGAGGCAGGTCTCGCCGCCCACGTCGATGGTCTCTCCGACCGACGTGAAGGCGATGCGGGGGGCCGGCGGATCCGGATGCGGCCACGGGCACCTGCGATCGAGCCAGGGCCGGCGCCGGTTCGCAACCGCAGCGTCCGTCGGACCGCGCGAGCGGCGGCTGCCGTCAATCGCGGCGATGGGCGCGGTGATCGCAGGAGTTGCAGTTTTGCACGAACGCCCGCCCTGCGGCAAGGCGGGCGGTCGAAAGCGATCGGCCTATGCGGGCAGGCCGCCGCAGAGCCGCGCCAGCACCGGGCGCAGGGCGGAGGCGAGGTCTTCGGCGATGAGGCCGGGACCGGCCTCATCGCCGGCGGCGCCGTGCAGCCAGACCGCGGCGGCGGCGGCTTCGAAGCCGGGAAGGCCGCGGGCGGCGAGGCCGGCGCAGACGCCCGCGAGCACGTCGCCGGAGCCGGCGGTGGCGAGCCAGGCCGGCGCGTTGGCGTTGATGGCGAGGCGTCCGTCAGGGGCGGCGATGACGGTGTCGGCGCCCTTGAGCACCAGGGTCGCGCCGCTGCGCCGGGCCGCGGCCCGCGCCCGCTCGGATTTTGGCGCGTCGGCGAGGTCGGCGAACAGCCGGGCGAACTCGCCGTCGTGCGGGGTCAGGATGGTCGGCGCGCTTCGGGCGGCGATCAGTTCGAAGAGGCCCTCGGGGTCGGGTTCGAAGACGGTGAGCGCGTCGGCGTCGAGTACGACCGCCGCGCCGGAGCCCAGCGCCGCATGGACGCGGGCGCGGGTTTCGGGCTCGACACCCAGTCCCGGGCCGAGCGCGACGGCGGTGAAGCGCGGGTCGGCAAGCGTCTCGGCGAGCGCCGGGCCGTTCTCGACCCGGCGCAGCATCACCGCGGTCAGGTGGCAGGCGTTGACGAAGAGCGCGTCGGCGGGGCTCGCCAGCGTGACCAGGCCCGCGCCCGCCCGCAGCGCCGCGCCGGCGGCGAGCCGCGCGGCGCCGGTGCGCGACATCGGGCCGGAGATGACGAGAGCGTGGCCGCGGCTGTACTTGTGCCCGGCCGCGGTCGGGGCCGCCAGCGCCTCCGGCCAGAGCGCCGGGCCGTTCTCCCAGGCGGTGATCTCGATCTCCGAGAGAACGTCGTCGGGAATGCCGATCTGTTCAAGGCGGACCGCGCCGCAACGCTCGCGGCCGGGCAGGAGCAGGTGCCCGGGCTTCTTGCGAAAGAAGGTGACGGTGGCGGCGGCCTCGACCGTCGGGCCGAGGGGGGCGCCGGTGTCGGCGTCGAGGCCGCTTGGCACGTCCACGGCGAGGACCGGGGCGGCGGCGGCGTTCATGGCGGTGACGAGCCCTGCCGCCGCGCCCGCGACCGGGCGGTCGAGGCCCGCGCCGAAGAGCGCGTCGATGATCACTGCGCAGCCCGTGAAGCCGGGTTCGGCAGCGACGACCGGGCCGGCGTAGCGGTCGCGGGCGATCGCCGCGTCGCCGCGCAGGCGTGCGGGGTCGCCGAGCAGCATCACCTGGGTCTCGCGGCCTTCGGCGGCGAGGCGGCGGGCGGCCACGAAGCCGTCGCCGCCGTTGTTGCCGGGGCCAGCGATGACGAGCGCGGGACCTTCGGGGGCGAGCGCGGCGGCGGCGCTGGCCACCGCGGCGCCGGCGGCCTCCATGAGCGACATTCCGGGCGCGCCGCCAGCGATCGCCAGCGCGTCTGCCCGGCGCATCTGCGCCGCGGTCAGGATCTCGAGCATGTCCCCGTCTCCCGGCGCGTGGTCGCGCTCGTTCTTGCGGATCGGCCGCGCCGGTCCGGTTTCCACGACTGTGTCGTGGGGTCGCGGGCGCGTCAACTGCGCAGGCGGCGTTTTCCGTGATGCGCCCGTCATGTAGCCCTTCTAGGATCGCGCCAGGCAACGGAGGGGCGCCATGACGATCCGAAACCTAGAGTCCGCGCTGCGCCCGCGGTCGGTGGCGGTGTTCGGCGCCTCGGAGCGGCCGGGTTCGGTGGGCGCGGTGCTGATGCGCAACATCGTCGAGGGCGGCTTCGAGGGGCCGGTGTGGCCGGTGAACCCCAGGCGCGACGAGGTCTTCGGGCGCAGGTGCTTTGGGGCGGCGCGCGATCTGCCCGAGGCGCCTGACCTGGCGGTCCTGGCGATCCCGGCGCGCGGCGTGCCGCAGACGATCGCGGAGATCGGCGCCCGCGGCGGGAGGCTGGCGGTCGTGGTCAGCGCCGGGATCACCGCCAAGAACGGCCTGCGCCAGCGCATGCTCGAGGCGGCGCGGCCGTATCTGTTGCGGGTGATCGGGCCCAACACCGTGGGGCTGATCGCGCCGCCGGCGAAGCTGAACGCGAGCTTTGCGCACATGAACCCCGCCCCGGGGCGGATCGCGCTCCTGTCGCAGTCGGGCGCCATCGCGACGACGATGATCGACTGGGCGGCCGAGCACGGCATCGGCTTCAGCCAGATCATCAGCCTTGGCGACATGGCGGACGTGGACGTGGGCGATTGTCTCGACCTGCTGGCGGGCGACGGGCGAACACGGGCGATCCTGATGTATCTCGAAAGCGTGCCGGCGGCGCGCAAGTTTCTCTCCGCGGCGCGCGCGGCGTCCCGGCTCAAGCCGGTGATCGCGATCAAGGCCGGGCGCACCCCGGCGGCGGCGCAGGCGGCGGCGACGCACACCGGGGCGCTGTCGGGGGCGGACGACGTGGTGGACGCGGCGCTGCATCGCTGCGGCATCCTGCGGGTGCAGGGCCTGCGCGAGATCTTCCACGCCGCCGAGACTGTGGCGCGATTCCGCCCGATGGACCGGGCGCGGCTGGGGATCGTGACGAACGGTGGCGGCGCGGGCGTGCTGGCGGTCGACCGGCTGATGCAGGCCGACGGGGCGCTGGCGGAGCTGTCGGCGGAGACGATCGCGGCGCTCGGCGCGCATCTGCCGGCCGAATGGAGCCGGGCCAATCCGGTGGACATCATCGGCGACGCGCCGCCCGAGCGCTACGTCGCGGCGGTGGAGGCGGTGGCGCGCGATCCAGGTGTGGACGTGGTGCTGGCGATGAATTGCCCGACCGCGCTCGCCGACCCGTCGGCGGCCGCGGAAGCGGTTGCCGGGCTGGTCGAGAACGGCCGCATCCATGGAAAGCCGGCGCTCTCGTGCTGGCTCGGCGGCCAGACGGCGCGGCCTGCGCGAACGCGGCTGCGCGAGGCCGGAGTGGCGAGCTACGACACGCCGGCGGCGGCGGCGGCGGCGGTGGAGCACCTGACCAACTGGGGCAGGGCGCAGGCGGCGCTGCTGCGAGTGCCGGACCGGGCGATCGAGGCGGCGCTGCTGGCGACGCCCGCGGACGCGCGCGAGAAGGCGCGGGCGGTGTTCGCCGTCGCGGCGGCGGAGGGGCGGGCGATGCTGACCGAGCCCGAGGCCAAGGCGGCGCTGGCCGCCTACGGGCTGCCGGTGCCCGAGACGCGGATCGCCGCGAGCCCCGAGGAGGCGGGCGAGATCGCCGCGGCGATGCTGGAGGCGGGCGAGCGAATCGTGGTCAAGCTGCTGTCGCGCACGGTGTCGCACAAGAGCGACGTCGGCGGCGTGGAGCTCGACATCGCAACCGCGGACGAGGCGGAGGCGGCGGCGCGGCGGATCGCGCAGAGCCTGGCGTGGCGCGCGAACGGCGCGCGGCCGGACGGCTTTGCGCTGCAGCCGATGATACGGCGGCCGAAGGCGCAGGAGCTGATCCTCGGGGTGGCGCGCGATCCGGTGTTCGGGCCGGTGCTGCTCTTCGGGGCGGGCGGCACTGCGGTCGAGGTTCTGCGCGACACAGCGATCGCGCTGCCGCCGATCGACGTGACGCTGGCCAAGGACCTGGTGTCGCGCACCAGAATCGGGCGGATCCTCGCGGGCTATCGCGACGCGCCGCCCGCCGACGCGGCGGCGATCACCGGGGCCCTGATCGCGCTGTCGCACATGATCGAGGATTTTCCGTGCCTGCGCGCGGTTGACGTCAATCCGCTCCTCGCCGATGCGGACGGGGCGATCGCGCTGGATGCGCGCATCGAGATCGACCCCGCCGGGATCGACCAGCCCGGGCCGAACCCCGCCCTGGCGATCCGGCCCTATCCGGCGGAATGGAAGCGCGAGGCGGCGCTCAAGGACGCGATCTACGTGCTGCGCCCGATCCGGCCGGCGGATGCGCGGCTCTACCCGGAGTTCCTCGAGCATCTCGATCCCGAGGACATCCGGATGCGGTTTCTCGCGCCGCGCCGCCACTTTCCCGACGAGATGGCGCTGCGGCTGACCCAACTCGACTACGACCGCGACATGGCCTTCGTGGCGCTGAGGCCCGATGGTGCGCTGGCGGGGGTGTCGCGGCTGTCCTGCGACCCCGACCACCGGATCGGCGAATACGCGCTCCTGGTGCGCAGCGACATGCATGGGCGCGGGATAGGCACGGCGTTGATGCGCATCCTGATCAACTACGCCCAGGCCGACGGCGTCGAACGACTGGAGGGCGCCGTGCTTTCCGAGAACCGCGGCATGCAGGCGCTGGTCCGCCGCCTCGGCTTCGCCTTCGAGATGGATCCCGACGATCCGGGCGTGCTGACGTCGTCGCTGGCGCTCTGACGCGCGGGCGCGCCCGGCTTGCAAGCCCGGCGAGCGGCGGCCTAGAGTGAACGGCCGCCGCCCGGGCGGGTCTCCCGGAGAGGCGCGGCGGCGCCGGGGACGGGAGGGCGACCATGACCGGACTTCTCAAGACGCCGATGCACGCGATGCACGTCTCGCGGGGGGCGAAGATGGCGCCCTTCGCCGGCTACGACATGCCGATCAGCTATCCCGACGGGGTGCTCAGGGAACACCTGCACACCCGCGCCGAGGCGGGGCTCTTCGACGTGAGCCACATGGGCCAGATCTCGGTGCGGCCGAAGTCGGGGGACATGGAGGCGGCGGCGCTGGCGCTCGAGGCGCTGATGCCGATGAACATCGCGGGGTTGGCCGAAGACCGCCAGCGCTACGCGCTGTTCACCTCCGCGGACGGGGGCATTCTCGACGACCTGATGGTGGCGCGCCGGCCGGATCATTTCCATCTTGTGGTCAACGCCGCGCAGCGCGCGGAGGACTTTGCGCTGCTCTCGGACGCGCTTGGGCAGAGCTGCGATGTCGACGCGCTCGATCGCGCGCTGCTGGCGCTGCAGGGACCGAAGGCGGAGGCGGTGGCGTCGCGGCTGAACGCCGACATGGGCGCGATGCGGTTCATGGACGTCTGGCCGATAAACCTGCGCGGCTATCCGGCGGTGGTGTCGCGCTCGGGCTACACCGGCGAGGACGGCTACGAGATCTCGCTTGCCTCCGCGCACGCCGTGGATGTCGCGAACTGGCTGCTGGCGCAGCCTGAGGTGATGCTCATCGGGCTCGGGGCGCGGGATTCGCTGCGGCTCGAGGCGGGGCTGTGCCTCTACGGCCAGGACATCGATGCGCGCACCTCGCCGGTCGAGGCGGCGCTGGAATGGGCGATCCAGCCGGCGCGCCGCGCCGGAGGGGCGCGGGCCGGCGGGTTTCCGGGCGCGGATACCATCCTCGAGCAGATCGCCGCGGGCGCTGCGCGGCGGCGGGTCGGGCTGCTGCCCGAGGGCCGGGCCCCGATGCGCGCAGGCGTCGAACTCTTCGCCGAGGAAGGCGGCGCGCCGATCGGGCGCATCACCTCGGGCGGGTTCGGTCCCAGTCTCGGCGCACCGGTGGCGATCGGCTACGTGGCGATCGAGCACGCTGCGCCGGAGACGCGCCTCTTTGGACAGTTGCGCGGCGCCATGCTGCCTGTAACAGTCACGCGCCCGCCCTTTGTCGAGCCGGGTTACAAGCGGGGCTGATCGCCCGAGTGAACGGAGATTGCGCATGCTGAGATTCACCGAAGAGCACGAGTGGCTGAAGCTGGACGGGGACGAGGTGATCGTCGGCATCACCGAGTACGCCGCCGAACAGCTCGGCGACCTGGTCTTCGTGGAGCTGCCCGAGGAAGGCCGCACGGTGGCCAAGGGGGACGAGATCGTCACCATCGAATTGGTCAAGGCCGCGAGCGACATCTCCGCCCCGCTCGACGGGGTGATCATCGAGGTCAACCCGGCGATCGTGGAGAACCCCGCGCTGGTCAACGAGGATCCGCTCGAGGACGGCTGGTTTTTCAAGATGGAGCTGGCCGACGCCGGCGAGTTGGACGGGTTGATGGACGAGAACGCCTACAAGCAGTACATCGCCTGAGCGCGAGCGCGGCGGCGAACGGGCCGCCGCGCCGCCCGGTTGAGAAGCTGGCCTCAACCGGCGGGAGTGTGCCAGATCGGCGAGGTGTAGGCGCGTTCCTGGCCCGTCGTCTCGGCGCCCTCGGGGATCTCGACTCCGAAGCGGAAGGCGTCGTAGACCACCCAGCGCGGCGTCGGGATCTCCAGCACGCGGGCGTAGTAGAACGCCGATTGCGCCGGGTCGAAGTCCGGGTCGGTCCAGACGGCGGCGAGCTCGGAGGCGCCGATGGTGTTGGTCCAGTTTGCGGCCTCCACGTCGACCGTGTTTCCGACCGGCGGCAGCACGCCGTCGGCTCCGGGTTCGCGGTTGTCGGACCAGGCGACGTCGTAGACCTGTTCCTGGGTCGCGCCGTCGCCGTCGAGCCAGCCCTTGATGATCTGGATGCGGTCGAGGTTGGCGCCAATGGCGTCGCGCAGCGCATAGACCATGAAGGTCGGCGCGGCGGCGCCGGGGTTCGCGGGGAGGTCCGCGCCCATCGGCACGCCCTTCTCGTAGCCCCGGAACGCCGGGGCCCGGCTGTTGAGGTCCTCGTTGGTGAAGTCCCAGCCGCCGAAGAACCGCACGAGCATGCGCGGGCCGGTGGTGGCGTAGACCTCCTTGCGGTCCATCGCATCCCAGATCGCCGCGCGGGTGTTCTCGGTCGCCCAGACCCCGGTATATCCCGAGGAGACCAGTTGATAGCCCTCGAAGACGCCCATCTCGGTCTCGGTGAACGGGTGCTCCATGCGTTCGGGCTTCGGCTCGACGTTGCTGGCCTTGCCGAAGAAGTTGTCCTCTTCCGCCGTCGACAGCGCGGTGTGGCTGTCGGTGGAGCCGACCATGCCGAACTTGTAGGGGTTGGTCCCGAGGCGCTCCTCGAGCAGCAGGCCGTTCTTCAGCGCCTCGCGGCTGTATTCGTACTGCACCATCTCCGGTGTCTTGGCCTGGGACAGGTCGAGATTGCCGGCGTCCCAGGTCTCGTAATCCGCGAAGGCGTCGTCCGGCGAGAGCAGCGGGTGGGCCTCGCCGTCGCCCTTGATCTGGGTCGTCTCGTAGAGCGGCTCCCATTTGGCCCGCGACTCGACATAGGCGGCGTCGATCGCGCGCCCCGTGTACTGGGCGTCGACCGGGAACATCAGCCCGTTCGAGAGGTTGCCGTTATGGGCGATCGCGAGGGCCGAGCCGCCGGTGGTCGCCTCGTAGTTCTCCAGATATGCATAGAGATCGAGCGGATCGGTCGAGCCGACCGGTGCCTGCGTGGTGAAGGGCACGACTTGTCCCGCCTTCTCCGCGCCCTCGCGGAACAGCACGTTGCGGTGCAGGTTGTTGCCGGCGACGAGCGAGGTCCATTCGAAGCCGATGATGGTGGAGAAGCTGCCGGGGTCGTTGAAGTCGTCGGCGGTTTCGATCACATGCTCCCAGATGCTCGCAAAGGTCTTTCCGCCCGGCGAGTACTCCACCAACATCGCCGGATCGATGTCGCCCTGCGCGAAGGTGGTGATCAGGTTGAGCGCGGCGTTGGCCGCCGCCTCGCCGCCGGCCTGGATCCCCTCGTACCAGGGCCGCGCCTGCTCGAACTTCAGAATCTCGGGCTTGCCGGCCGCGAGATCATTGAAGAAGCCCATCGCGTCTGAGTGGTCGGCGATCACCAGCCAGTCGAGCGGACGGCCGAGTTTCGCCGGCTGGCCGGACGACGCGGTCACCTGCTCGCCGCGCGCGAAACGGTAGGCGTCCTCGAGCCCGAGACGGGCGCCGAAGAGACCCGCGTCGACCGAGAGACCGGTGTGCAGATGGGTGTCGCCCCAGAAGACCCGGTCGGGGAAGCTGCGCTCGGCATAGGGCGAATAGGCCTTGCCGGGATAGAGCCCCGAGAGCGATTCCTCCGTCGGGATGAACTGGGCCGAGGCCGCGAAGGGCGTCGCCGCGAGGCAGAACGCCGCAATCGTCAGTGTCGTTCGCATGTCTTTTCCTTTCCTTTGCCGGGTGCGGTGGCGCCGTCCTGTCAGAACCGGAAGGTGGCGCCGAACAGCGGGCCGGCCTGGGTCACGTCGTAGACGATGCCGTCCTGGTCGTAGTCGACGTAAAGGGCCCGGAAACCGGCGGTCAGCGCGAACCAGTCGTTGACGAGATAGTTCGCGCCCCCGAAGATATTCCACTCAATATCCGCGCCGACGCCGAATCCGCCGATGTCGGCGCCGCCGAAGAGTTCCCAGCGCTCCGCGAGTCGGTAGTTGCCGGCGACGCCGACGAGCGGATCGACCCAGCTCGCGTCGCTGCCCTTGTTGATGGTCCCGACCCCGGAGGTCGGGGTGGTCTCGACCTCGAACTTGTTGTCCAGCCACCATGCGCGGCCGCCGGCGTAGACGTCGACGCGGTAGTCCGCGCCCGCGGTCACGGTCCGGCCCACGGCGAGCGCGAGGTTTGAGACCGTGCTCTTCACGGTGAGGTTGTCGACAACCTCACCGTTCACGCTGACTGTGTCCTTGAGCTTGGCGGTGGTGCCGTCGAAGATGAGCACCCAGCGGTCGTATCGGGCGGTGGCGTAGAGCATGCCCGCATAGTCGAGCGCGTCCCAGACGTCGCCGAAAGACAGCTCGACCGATTGCGGCGGAACTCCGGGGACCGGAACGGCGCCGATGTCGCCGTCGATGCCCGCCAGCCATGCATAGGGCGTGATCTGGAAGCTCCAGGACTGGGCGAAGCCGGGTGAGGCGAGGGATGTGGCGATCGAGACCGCGAGCCCGAAGGAAGACCGGGAAATCATTGGGGACCTCTGGTTGACTGGCGGAGCAACCCTACACGGCCAGGCGCGGGGTGTCATGGCCTCAGTCGATCTGGGGGCTGCGGGCCGGCGGCTGCGGGCGGATCGTGCGGACTCCAGCCTTGCCGCAGTCCGCGGGATCGGCATAGTGCCGGGGAACTCCAACAAGCGATCATGAGCGCCATGCCCTTCGAGGAATCCGTCTATCACCCCTACGATTTCGCCAACCGCCGCCACATCGGCCCCTCCCCGGCCGAGATGGACGAGATGTTCGCGGCGCTCGGGCGTCGACAAGCCTCGACGCGCTGATCGACGAGACGGTGCCGGCCTCGATCCGCCAGAGCGCGCCGCTCGACTTGGGCCGGCCCTTGTCGGAGCGGCGAGTGCTGGTGCAGATGCTCGAGTGATCGCGCGCAAGAACCGGTCCTCACCGCTCGCTGCTCGGCCAGGGCTACCACGGCACGGTCACGCCGCCGGTGATCCAGCGCAACATCCTCGAGAACCCGGCCTGGTACACCGCCTATACGCCCTACCAGCCGGAGATCAGCCAGGGCCGGCTCGAGGCGCTGCTGAACTACCAGACGATGATCTCCGACCTCACCGGGCTGGAGGTCGCCAACGCCTCGCTGCTCGACGAGGCCACCGCCGGCGCCGAGGCGATGACGCATGGCGAAGCGGGTGGCGAAGTCGAAGGCGAGGGCGTTCTTCGTCGACGACCACTGCCATCCGCAGAACATCGCGGTGATCGAGACCCGCGCCGCGCCGCTCGGCATCGAGGTGATCGTCGGCGATCCGTTGCACGATCTCGAGCCCGCGGCGGTCTTCGGCGCGATCTTCCAGTATCCGGGCACCTACGGCGACCTGCGCGATTTCGCCGCGCCAGATCGCGGCGCTGCACGGCGCGAGCGCGCATCGCCATGCGTCGCCGCCGACCCGCTGGCGCTGACGCTGCTGAAGGAGCCCGGCGCGATGGGTGCCGACATCGCCGTCGGCTCGACCCAGCGCTTCGGCGTGCCGATGGCCTACGGCGGGCCGCACGCCGCCTATATCGCCTGCCACGATCGCCCACAAGCGCGCGATGCCGGGGCGCATCGTCGGCGTCTCGATCGACGCGCGCGGCAACCGCGCCTACCGGCTGAGCCTGCAGACCCGCGAGCAGCACATCCGGCGCGAGAAGGCGACCTCCAACGTCTGCACCGCGCAGGCGCTGCTGGCGGTGATGGCGAGCTTCTACGCCGTCTTCCACGGCCCCGAGGGGCTCAAGGCCATCGCCCAGCGCATCCACCGCAAGGCCGCGCGGCTGGCGAAGAGGCTGGAGGATGGGGTTACCAGGTCGGAGCCGGAGCGAGTTCTTCGACACCATCACCGTCGAGGTCGGCCATCTGCAGCGCGGTATCCTGCGCGGCCGCCGAAGCGAAGGGGTCAACCTGCGCCCGGTGGGCCAGACCAAGATCGGCATCACGCTCGACGAGGCGCACGCGCTCGCGCGCACCATCGAGGCGGTCTGGCGCGCCTTCGGCGTGGTCGCGAAGGACACGACTTCGAGCCCGACCACGACTACCGCCTGCCGGACGCGCTCGCCCGCAGAAGCCGTTACCTCACCCATCCGGTGTTCCACATGAACCGGGCCGAGACCGAGATGATGCGCTACATGCGCCGGCTCGCCGACCGCGACCTCGCGCTCGACCGGGCGATGATCCCGCTCGGCTCCTGCACGATGAAGCTCAACGCCGCCGCCGAGATGATGCCGGTCAGCTGGCGCGAGTTCTCCGATGCTCCACCCGCTCTGCCCGCCCGACCAGGCGCAGGGCTACCGCGAGCTGATCGCCGATCTGGCAGACGAAGCTCTGCGCGATCACCGGCTACGACGCGATGTCGATGCAGCCCAATTCCGGCGCGCAGGGCGAATACGCGGGGCTGCTGACCATCCGCGCCTATCACCAGCGCGCGGCGACGCGCAGCGCGACAGTCTGCCTGATCCCGATGTCGGCGCATGGCACCAACCCGGCCTCGGCCCACATGGCGGGCATGGAGGTGGTGGTGGTGAAGTCGGCCGAGAACGGCGATATCGACGTCGCCGATTTCCGCGCCAAGGCCGAAGCGGCGGGCGACCGGCTCGCGGCCTGCATGATCACCTATCCCTCGACCCACGGCGTGTTCGAGGAGACGGTGCGCGAGGTCTGCGCCATCACCCATGAGCACGGCGGCCAGGTCTATATCGACGGCGCCAACCTCAACGCGCTGGTGGGGCTGGCGAAGCTCGGCGAGCTTCGGCGGCGACGTCAGCCACCTCAACCTGCACAAGACCTTCGCATCCCGCATGGCGGCGGCGGCCCCGGCATGGGGCCGATCGGGGTGAAGGCGCATCTCGCGCCGCATCCTGCCGGCGACCCGTTCACCGGGCGAGGGCGGGCGCGGTCTCCGCGGCGCCCTTCGGCTCGGCCTCGATCCTGCCGATCTCCTGGGCCTATATCCTGATGATGGGCGGCGCCGGGCTGACCCAGGCGACGAAGGTCGCGATCCTGAACGCCAACTACATCGCGGCGCGGCTGCGCCGGCGCCTATCGACGTGCTCTACAAGGGGCCGACGGGCCGGGTCGCGCATGAATGCATCATCGACACGCGGCCCTTCGCCGACAGCGCCGGCGTGACCGTCGACGACATCGCCAAGCGGCTGATGGACTGCGGCTTCCACGCGCCGACCATGAGCTGGCCGGTGGCGGGCACGCTGATGATCGAGCCGACCGAGAGCGAGACCAAGGCCGAGCTCGACCGGTTCTGCGACGCGATGCTGGCGATCCGCGAGGAGATCGCGGGCCATCGAGGAGGGCCGGATCGACCGCGACAACAACCCGCTCAAGAACGCGCCGCACACGATCGAGGACCTGGTGGGCGACTGGGACCGGCCCTACAGCCGCGAGCAGGCGTGCTTCTCCGCCGGGCGCGTTCCGGGTCGACAAGTACTGGCCGCCGGTGAACCGGGTCGACAACGTCTACGGCGACCGCCACCTGGTCTGCACCTGCCCGCCGCTGGAGAGTTACGCCGCGGCGGCGGAGTAGCGGTCCGGAAACGTCCGCGCTGCGCCGCCGCTGGAGGCCGGCGGCGGCAGCCTTCCAAGCGTCAGTGCGTCTGGTGCTCGCAGGTGACGGCGGGGTTGAAGGGCATCAGTTCGCCCGCCGGGTTCTCCCGGAAGAGCCAGACATGCTGGTCCATGTGCGGGGCGAAGCCGTGAGCCTCGTCGCCCGCCGTTTCGGGATCGTCGGCCATGTGATCCCAGCCTCGGCCGTTCAGCACGAGTTCGCCGCCGCCGGCCTCCTGCCACGCCTTCTCGAACACGAGGTTCTCGACGGCGACGAGGGTGAGCGAGCCGTCGGCCTGCGGTTCGTAGATCAGGATCGCGGGCTGCATCCAGTCGGTGTGGATGCCGACGCCGTCGACCCGCGGCTCGGTGGCGGTGATCTGCAGGAGGGCGGGATGGATGTAGTGGATCCCCATCGCGCCGAGCTCGGCTGGGAGCCCTTCGCCGGCGGCGGAGACGCAGTGGTTGTCGGGGGTGATGTAGCCTTCGGCCAGCGCGACCTCGATGTCCTGGTACTTCGAGACCCGCTCGCGAAGCGCGTCGAGATCGATGTCCTCGGCCAACAGGCCGATGGGCGACGAGAGGATCGCCGCGCACGCCAACGCCAGTGTCCGTTTCATGTGCTTGTTACTCCCGGCGAGCCGCCGGCACCATTGCTGCGGACGCCAAACATGAAGAATACCACGTCGCGGCCCGCGTGGCGCAGAAAATCCGTGCGGGCGGAACAGAAAGCCGTGCGCGCGCCGGAGCACTCGGCGTGCTATACTGCGCGGCGTCGGGTCTGCCGGGTCGCTTCGTCGGCGTCCGGCCCGACTCCGGAGGTCGGCGCGCCGCGTGGTCCGTATCCTGGTCTTCATCGTGTGTTCGCTGCTCGCGGCCCCGGGTCGCCCGCCTGCGGCCGAGGCCGCCGACTGGGCCGCGGTCGGTGCGGTGTTCGCCGAACGCTGCGTCAACTGCCACCGGTCGGAAGGCGCGGCGCGCGGGCTTCGCCTCGACAGCTATGCGGCGGCGATCGCCGGCGGCGAGCGGGGCGCCGTCCTGATCGCCGGCGATCCGGACGGCAGCGAGCTGCTGCGCCGGCTGCGCGGCCAGAGCCGGCCCCGGATGCCGTTCCTAAGCTACCCGCTGCCGCCGGAGACGATCGACCTGATCGCGCGCTGGGTGGCGGCGGGCATGCCCGAGACGATGGACGGGGCCGCGCCGCCGGACCCGCCAGAGGCCTTGGTCTTCGGGCCGGTCGACCCGGGGCCGCAGCGGCGCTGACCGCCGGACGCCGCCAATCCGGCCAAGGCTGGGCTGGCGCCGCCGCGCCGGTTCCCGTACTGCGGTGGCGAGCCGCCCGGCGCGGCGGAGAGGGACGCGGCGGGAGGCGTCATGCGATCGTTCGGTGGGCCGCCGGCCGGGCGGCGGGCGGGGGCCGTCGCGCTGACGCTCGCCATCGCGGCGGCGGGCGCGGCGGCGGCGAGCGGGGCGGGGCTTCCAGCGGCGGCCTTACTCGGGGCCTCGGTGGTCGTGTCGCTGGCCGCGCTCGCGGGCCTTCCCGTCGACGTGCCCGACCGGCTGCGCGACGCGGCCTTCGCGGTGATCGGCTGCTCGCTCGGCTCGGGCTTCACGCCGGAGTTCCTGCACGACGTGATGCGCTGGCCCGCGAGCGTGGCGGGGGTGTGCCTCGTCATGCTCGGGGTGATGGCCGCGACCTCGTGGCTGCTGGTGCGGTTCTTCGGGCAGACAGCCGGCGACGCGGCGCTGGCGACCTCGCCCGGCGCGCTTTCGGTCGCGATCAGCCTGGCGCTGACCCGCGGAGCCAACCCACAGATCGTCATGGTGTTCCAGACCCTGCGGCTGATCCTGATCACGCTCACGGTGCCGCTGGCGATCGTCGCGATCGAGGGGCGGAGCGGCGGTGCGTCGGGCGCGGCCGCAGCCGTCAAGGAGGGCGTCGCGCTTCCCGCCGCGGCGGCGATGCTGGCGGCGGGCGCGGCGCTCGGGGTCCTCGGCGCGCGGCTGCGGGTTCCGGCGGCCTTCATGCTCGGCGGCATGGCGGTCAGCGCGGCGCTGCATCTCGCTGGCGTGGTCACCGGGCCGTTCCCGCCGGCTCTGACCTTCGCAGGCTTCGTGGTCACCGGCGCGGTGATAGGGGCGCGGTTCAGCCGCATAGAGCGGCAGGCCTTGCGGCGGCTCGCCGTCGCCGCGGCGGCCTCGACCGCGCTCGCGCTGGCGATCTCGGCGCTGGCCGCCTGGCCGGTGGCGCGGCTTCTCGACATGCCGTTCGGGCAGGCCTGGGTCGCCTACGCCCCGGGCGGGGTCGAGGCGATGGCGGCCATCGGCCTGGCGCTCGATTACGACGGCGCCTTCATCGCGACGCACCATCTGGCGCGTATCCTGATGCTCGCGTTCCTGCTGCCGCTGATCTTCGCCCGGCTGGACCGGTGAATTGCGGCCGTGCGTGCGGCGTTCGGACCGTTTGCAGCCGGGCGCGGGCGTGGCAATATGACCCCGCGGGCGCCCGGGGCTCAGTTGACGTTGGCCCCCCTGGCGGATAAGCCACGCGCGTGAGGTGAAGACGGAGGGCGGACGTGGAAGAACTGCTTCGCGAGTACCTGCCGATCCTGATCTTTCTGGGGTTGGCGATCGCGCTCGGGCTGATCCTTCTGCTGGCCGCAGCGGTGGTTGCAGTGAGCAATCCCGACCCCGAGAAGGTGTCGGCATACGAGTGCGGCTTCAACGCCTTTGACGACGCGCGCATGAAGTTCGACATCCGCTTCTATCTGGTGTCGATCCTGTTCATCATCTTCGATCTGGAGATCGCGTTCCTGTTTCCCTGGGCGGTGAGTTTCCAGAACATCGGCGAGTTCGGCTTCTGGTCGATGATGGTGTTCCTGGCGGTCCTCACGATCGGCTTCGCCTACGAGTGGAAGAAGGGAGCCCTGGAATGGGAGTAATGGATCCCAGCCCCGCCCTCGCCACGCAGGCCGGTCCCGACAAGGAGGCCGCGACGCGGGTCTTGTCGAACGAGCTTGCGGACAAGGGTTTTCTGGTCACCTCGACGGCGGACGTGATCAACTGGGCGCGCTGCGGCAGCCTGCACTGGATGACCTTCGGGCTGGCCTGCTGCGCGGTCGAGATGATGCACACCTCCATGCCCCGTTACGACCTGGAGCGGTTCGGCACGGCGCCGCGCGCGAGCCCGCGCCAGTCGGACCTGATGATCGTCGCGGGCACGCTGACCAACAAGATGGCGCCGGCCTTGCGCAAGGTCTACGACCAGATGCCCGAGCCGCGCTACGTGATCTCGATGGGATCGTGCGCCAACGGCGGCGGCTACTACCATTTCAGCTATTCGGTCGTGCGCGGCTGCGACCGGATCGTTCCGGTGGATGTCTATGTCCCGGGCTGTCCTCCGACGGCGGAGGCGCTGCTCTACGGCATCCTGCAGCTTCAGCGGAAGATACGGCGGACCGGCACGATCGTGCGCTGAGGCGCGGACCCGGGGGGAAGCATGAACGAGGCGTTGAACGAGCTTGCCGAAACCATCGCGCTGCGCCGCGAGGACGCGATCGTCGCCTCGGAGGTGAGCCGCGGCGAGTTGACCGTGACGGTGGGGCTTGCGGCGCTGAGCGGATTCATCGGGCATATGCGCAGCGATCCGACCTGCCGGTTCACGACGCTCATCGACATCACCGCGATCGACTGGCCTGCGCGGGAGAAGCGCTTCGATCTGGTCTACCATTTCCTGTCTATGCACCTTAACCAGCGCATCCGGGTCAAGGCCGAGGTGCGCGAAGACGAGATCGCGCCCTCGATCATCTCGATCTTCCCGAGCGCCGACTGGTACGAGCGCGAGGTCTTCGACATGTACGGGATCCTGTTCTCGGGCCATCCGGACCTGAGGCGGATCCTGACCGACTACGGCTTCAGCGGGCATCCGCTGCGCAAGGATTTCCCGACCACGGGCTACGTCGAGGTGCGCTATGACGAGGCGCAGAAGCGGGTGGTCTACGAGCCTGTGAAGCTGACCCAGGAATACCGGCAGTTCGACTTCATGAGCCCCTGGGAGGGCGCGGAGTACATCCTGCCCGGCGACGAGAAGAAGGAAGCCTGAGCCATGGAGATCATCTTCGTCCTCATCTATGCGGCCCTGGTGATCGTGCCGATGTGGCGGCTCACCGAGAAGGCCGGCTACAGCCCCTACTGGTCGCTCGCGGCGGTGATCCCGTTCGGGATCATCGTGCTGTTGTGGCTGGTCGCCAACCGGCTGGCGCCGTCGGGCTCCAGGGGGGTCTGAGCGATGGACGCCACGCTCGACGCCATCGCCACCGGCGAACAGAAGATCCGCAATTTCAACATAAACTTCGGCCCGCAGCACCCGGCGGCGCACGGGGTCCTTCGGCTTGTGCTCGAGCTCGACGGCGAGCTGGTCGAGCGGTGCGACCCGCATATCGGGCTGTTGCACCGGGGCACCGAGAAGCTGATGGAGAGCCGGACGTATCTCCAGAACCTGCCCTATCTGGACCGGCTCGACTACGTCGCGCCGATGAACCAGGAGCACGCCTGGTGCCTGGCGATCGAGCGGCTGACCGAGACTCCGGTGCCGCGGCGCGCGCAGCTGATCCGGGTGCTCTTCTGCGAGATCGGGCGGGTTCTGAACCATCTTCTCAACGTCACCACTCAGGCTATGGACGTGGGCGCGCTGACCCCGCCGCTCTGGGGGTTCGAGGAGCGCGAGAAGCTGATGGTCTTCTACGAGCGGTCCTGCGGGGCGCGCCTGCACGCGGCCTATTTCCGGCCTGGCGGCGTGCACCAGGACCTGCCGCAGGATCTCGTGGACGACATCGCCGACTGGGCGAAGGCTTTTCCGGCGGCGCTCGACGACATCGAGGGGCTGCTGACCGAGAACCGCATCTTCAAGCAGCGCAACGTCGACATCGCCGTGGTCAGCGCGCAGGAGTGCCAGGACCTCGGCTTCTCCGGCGTGATGGTGCGCGGCTCGGGGCTCGCCTGGGACCTGCGGCGGGCGCAGCCCTACGAGTGCTACGACGAGTTCGAGTTCCAGATCCCGGTCGGCAAGAACGGCGACTGCTACGACCGCTACCTCTGCCGGATGGCGGAGATGCGCGAGAGCGTGAAGATCATCCTCCAGGCGGTGGACAAGCTCAACGAGTGCCAGGGCGGCGAGGTGATGCACCGCGGCAAGATCAGCCCGCCCAAGCGCGCCGAGATGAAGACCTCGATGGAGGCGCTGATCCACCACTTCAAACTCTACACCGAAGGCTTCCGGGTGCCCGAGGGCGAGATCTACGCCGCGGTGGAGGCCCCCAAAGGCGAGTTCGGCGTCTATCTGGTCAGCGACGGCTCCAACAAGCCCTACAAGGTCAAGCTGCGCGCGCCGGGTTATCCGCATCTGGCGGCGATGGACCACATCCTGCGCGGGCACATGCTGGCGGACGTGTCGGCGGCGCTCGGCTCGCTCGACATAGTGTTCGGGGAGGTGGATCGCTGATGCTGCGTCGCCTCTACTCCGACCAGCCCGAGAGCTTCGCCTTCACGCCGGCGAACCTCGACTGGGCGCAGGGCCAGATCGCCAAGTATCCCGAAGGCCGGCAGGCCAGCGCGGTGATCCCGCTTCTGTGGCGGGCGCAGGAGCAGGAAGGCTGGGTCACGCGGCCGGCGATCGAGGAGATCGCGCGCATGCTCGACCTGGCCTCGATCCGGGTGCTGGAGGTCGCGACCTTCTACTTCATGTTCCAGCTCCAGCCGGTGGGCTCGGTGGCGCATGTGCAGGTCTGCGGCACCACGTCGTGCATGATCTGCGGCGCGGAGGACCTGATCGCGGTCTGCCGGGAGAAGATCGCGGCGAACCCGCTTGAGCTCTCGGTTGACGGCAAGCTGTCCTGGGAGGAGGTCGAGTGCCTCGGGGCCTGCGCCAACGCGCCGATGGCCCAGATCGGCAAGGACTACTACGAGGACCTGACCGCGGAGAGTCTTCGGGAGATCCTCGACGCGCTCGCCCGCGGCGAGGTTCCGACCCCGGGGCCTCAGAACGGTCGCTTCGCCTCCGAGCCGAAGGCGGGGCTGACCTCGCTCAAGGGCGGCGGAGACACCAGCGCATCGAACGCCTCGGTGGCGCTGGCCCAGATCCTCGGCGACACGGTCAAGCGCATCGACGGAAGCGAGCCGATCCCGAACACGACCGAGCCCGGCGACGACCGCCCGGCCCCGGGCGGGGCCAAGGCCCGCGCGAAATCGAAGCCGCCAGCGCCGGCACCGGAGGACGAGGACACCGGAGAGCCGGTGCCGCCCACCGTCCAGCAAGCGGCGAGCCTCGGCGTGCAGCCCACGGCGCTCGAGGGCCCTCGCGACGGCGGCGCGGACGATCTGAAGCGGATCAAGGGCGTCGGGCCGAAGCTCGAGGCGCTGTTGAACGATCTCGGCTTCTTCCATTTCGACCAGATCGCCGCCTGGGCCGCGGAGGAGATCGCCTGGGTCGACCACAACCTCGCGGACTTCAAGGGCCGGGCCTCGCGCGACGATTGGGTCGGGCAGGCGAAGTTGCTCGCCGAGGGCGGCGAGACGGAGTTTTCCAAGCGTGTTGACGAAGGCGACGTCTACTAAGGTCGCGGAGGAGGGAACATGGAAATCGGAACGCTTCTGCAGAACTATCGCCGCTGGCCCGGCGCGACCTGGCTCAAGGCGGTCCTGACCGGGCTGATCGTGGGGCTGTTTCTCAAGGCGATCGGGTTCTGGTCGATCATCGGGCTGCTCGGGGGGCTCGCGGCGTTCGTCGCGGCGGTCTGGTGGCTGCACCGTCACGATCCGCTGTTCGACGGGGACGACCTGTCCTTCTCGGCCGTCGAGCGGGCGGCCGCCGGCGGGACGCCGATGGGTGCGCCGGCCACGCGGCTCTACGACGCGCCGCCGCCGGACGCCGCCCCCGCGGCGCGCGCGTCTGCTGCGGGCGCGCCTCCGGCCCCGGCTCGGCCCGCGCCCGCGCCGCAGTCCGCAGCTCCGGTGCGGCCGCAGGAAGCGGCCGCGACCGCCGAGACCGCCGGCGAGAGCCAGCGGGTTCGCGACGCGGCGCGCGCGGCAGGCGAGGCGGCGCGCATGATGGCGGCCCCAGCGGCGGCGGGCGCGGGCGACGGCGCGGTGTCGGCGGCGGAGGCCAGCAAGCCGGAGACGCTCGGCGCGCCGCGCGGCGGCGGCCCAGACGATCTCAAGAAGATCAAGGGGGTCGGTCCGAAGCTCGAGGCGACGTTGCAGGCGCTCGGCGTCTATCACTTCGACCAGATCGCGGGCTGGGGCCCTCAGGAAATCGCCTGGATCGACGCCAATCTCGAAGGCTTCCCCGGACGGGCGACCCGGGATGACTGGGTCGGACAGGCGAAGCTGCTCGCCGGCGGCGGCGAAACCGAATTCTCGCGCCGCGTCGAGGACGGCGATGTCTATGACGACTGAACGGAGCGTGTGACCGGGGGATGGAGCGAAGCCGGGACGAGGCCCTCAAGACGCAGACGCGGGCGGCGGCGGTAGTCACGCTGGTCGCGGCGCTGGCCTGGATGGGCGGGTCGTGGCTTGGCGGCGAGGCGGGGCTGCCGGTGCGCTACGCGTTCCTTCTCGACCTCGCGGCGCTCGCAGCCTTCGCGTGGTCGATCGTGGTCCTGGTCAGGGTGCGCCGCGCGCGCCGAGAAATGGAGAACTAGAGGCATGCTGGCCGACAAGGATCGCATCTTCACCAACCTCTACGGCATGCGCGACCGTTCGCTTGCCGGCGCGAAGTCGCGCGGGGCCTGGGACGACACCGCCGGGATCATCGCGCGGGGCCGCGACAAGATCGTCGAGGAGGTGAAGGCGAGCGGGCTGCGCGGGCGTGGCGGCGCGGGGTTCCCCACCGGGCTCAAGTGGTCGTTCATGCCCAAGGGCGACGACGGACGGCCGCACTATCTCGTTGTGAACGCCGACGAATCCGAGCCGGGCACCTGCAAGGACCGCGAGATCATGCGCCACGACCCGCACACGCTGGTCGAGGGGTGCCTGATCGCGGGGTTCGGGATGGGCGCGCATGTTGGCTACATCTACATTCGCGGCGAGTACATCCGCGAGCGCGAGGCGTTGCAGATCGCCATCGACGAGGCCTACGACGCGGGCCTGCTCGGCGCCAACGCGGCGGGGTCGGGATGGGACTTCGACCTCTACCTGCACCATGGCGCGGGCGCCTACATCTGCGGCGAGGAGACGGCGCTGCTCGAGAGCCTCGAGGGGCGCAAGGGCATGCCGCGGCTGAAGCCGCCGTTTCCGGCCAACACCGGGCTCTATGGCGCGCCGACGACGGTCAACAACGTCGAGTCGATCGCCGTGGTGCCGACGATCCTGCGGCGGGGCCCGGGCTGGTTCGCGAACTTCGGACGGCCCAACAACGCCGGCACAAAGGTCTTCGCGATCTCGGGCCATGTGAACAATCCCTGCGTGGTCGAGGAGGAAATGTCCATTCCTCTCAAGGAGTTGCTGGACAAGCACTGCGGCGGCGTGCGCGGCGGCTGGAAGAATCTCAAGGCGGTGATCCCGGGCGGATCGTCGGTGCCTTGCCTGCCGGCGGGGGTTTGTGACGAGGCGCTGATGGACTTCGACTGGCTCAGGGAGCAGCGGTCGGGGCTCGGGACGGCGGCGGTGATCGTGATGGACCAGTCCACCGACATCATCAAGGCGATCTGGCGGCTGTCGAAGTTCTACAAGCACGAGAGCTGCGGGCAGTGCACGCCGTGCCGCGAGGGCACGGGATGGATGATGCGGGTGATGGACCGCCTTGTGACCGGAGACGCGGAACCCTCTGAAATCGATATGCTTCTCGACGTGACCAAGCAGGTCGAGGGTCACACGATCTGCGCGCTGGGGGATGCGGCGGCCTGGCCGATCCAGGGGCTGATCCGGCACTTCCGCGACGAGGTGGAAGACCGGATCCGCCACAAGCGCACCGGGCGGGTGAGCGCGGTGGCGGCGGAATGAAAGACGTTCGGAGTCAAGGGTTAACGGCGGGACGCTGACGCTGGAACCCGGCTGGCAACAGGCTGGAAAGTGGCTTGCCAAATGGCTTGCCAAGCGGAGAGGTTAACGTGACGCAACTCGCGCAACTCAACATCGGCCGGCTGGTGGCGCCGACGGAGGATGGGCGCGTTGCGGAGTTCATGGGCGCGCTCGACCGGGTGAACGGGCTGGGCAAGCGCATGCCCGGCTTTGTCTGGATGATGGAGGGATCGGGCGCGCCGGGGACCGGCAACACCGAGGCCAAGATCGGAGGCGATCCGCAATTCGTGTCGAACCTGACGGTCTGGGCGGATGTGGAGTTGCTGGAGAACTTCGTGTGGAACACGTTGCACCGGCAGTTCTACGAGCGGCGGGCCGAGTGGTTCGACGTGCTGGGCGAGATGCATTTCGTGATGTGGTGGGTGGAGGACGGCCATCGTCCGACGCTCGACGAGGCGCTTGCGCGGCTCGCGCATCTCGAGGCCGACGGCGACAGCGACCATGCGTTCGGGTGGAAGTATCTTGACACCGCCCGGCTCTGGCGCACCCGCGCCTGTGCCGGCGTGGCGGCGGAGTGACCGGGATGGAACTGCAGATGGCTGCATACGGAGCAGGTCTGGCAGGGCTGGCGGTGCTGGTCCTGATCGTGCTGGTTCAATCACTGATGGTTGGCATCGCCAAACCAGCCGCAGGTCTCACGCCGGGCGACCAGCCGAAGGGCGACTATGAAAGTCTCATCTACCGGACCCACCGCGTGCACCAGAATTCGGTCGAGGCACTGGTCCCATTTGCGGCCACAGCGCTTGCAGCGATCCTGATCGGCGTCATTCCGTGGCTGGTCAATGTGGCCGTGTGGCTGCACGTCTTGCTCCGCCTCGGCTTCTGGGTGGTCTACCGCCAGAACGTCGGCAAGCCGGTCAACGGCCTGCGCTCGATGGTCTTCGCGCTTGGCTGGCTCCTGAACGTGATTCTGGCGCTGGCGGTCCTGATTGCGTGGGTGGCCTGAGCCATGATCGAGGGGACGAACGGCAAGAAGCTAGATCCGAGCGGGCCGGCCGGGCTTCTGCTGCGGGCGTTCAAGGAATTGCCAAGTCTGAGGGGGCGCGAATGACCGACGACACTGAAGGGACGGATTGGGAGCAGCGCCTGCAGGAGGCGTTCATCGATGGCATCGCAGCCAAATGCGCGCCCGTAGCGGCGGAATGACAATGACCGGCCGAAATGTCGCCCAGATGAACATCGGACTGCTGAACCACCCGCTGGACGATCCGCGTACGGCAGGATTTACGGACAACGCCGCGCGGGTCAACGCGATCGCCGAACGCTCGAAGGGCTATGTCTGGCGCTGCATCGACGAGCAGGCGGCGCTGAAGGCGGAGGGGATCCAGCTCTACGACGGCCATTCCTGCGCGCTTTGCACGATGTCCGTGTGGGAGACGCCCGAAGATCTCGAAGCCTTCGTTCACCAGACTGTGCATGGCGCGTTCCTGAAGCGCCGGGCGGAGTGGTTCAGGCACCAAGAGGAGGCGACCTACGTGATCTGGCCGGTGGCCGCCGGGCATTTCCCGTCGTTTCGCGAGGGCCTGGAACGACTGGCGATGCTGAAGGCCGAGGGAGCCGGCGAGGAAGCCTATGATTTCGCATATTTGCGCCAGCATACGCAGTCGGAGGCGGTATGAGTTGCCTGCACGAGGTGATCGGCCAATGCGGGGCAGATCGGATGAACGCCAAGTTCCGCCTTGTGGGATCTCTGCCGTGGTGCCAGCCACGGATCGCGCCCGACCCGCCCCTCACGGCGGGCGCGATGCGACCACCCTCGGGCCGGGCGCGATCCTTTCCGCATCGCGTGACGGTCGGGACATGTTTGGAGGAATGAGATGACCGATCTGCGCAAGATCATCATCGACGACACCGAGATCGAGGTCGATCCGCGGCTGACGCTGCTCCAGGCCTGCGAGGAGGCCGGGGTGGAGATCCCGCGCTTCTGCTACCACGAGCGGCTGAGCATCGCGGGCAACTGCCGGATGTGCCTCGTCGAGGTGGTCGGCGGGCCGCCGAAGCCGACGGCGTCCTGCGCGGTGCAGGTCAAGGACATGCGCCCGGGCAAGGACGGCGAGCCGCCGGTGGTCCGGACGAAATCGCCGATGGTCAAGAAGGCGCGCGAGGGGGTGATGGAGTTCCTGCTGATCAACCATCCGCTCGACTGCCCGATCTGCGACCAGGGCGGGGAATGCGACCTGCAGGACCAGGCGATGGCCTACGGGGTCGATTTCAGCCGCTACCGCGAGCCGAAGCGGGCGGCGGTTGATCCCGACCTCGGGCCGCTCGTCGACACGCAGATGACGCGCTGCATCTCCTGCACCCGCTGCGTGCGCTTCATCACCGAGGTCGCCGGCGTGCCGGAGATGGGCCAGACCGGGCGCGGCGAGGACAGCGAGATCACGTCGTATCTCGGCTCGATGCTGACCAGCGAGTTGCAGGGCAACGTCATCGATCTCTGCCCGGTCGGCGCGCTGACCTCGAAGCCCTACGCCTTCACCGCTCGGCCCTGGGAGCTCAAGAAGACCGAGTCCATCGACGTGATGGACGCGCTCGGCTCCAACATTCGGGTCGACGCCAAGGGCCGCGAGGTCATGCGGATCCTGCCGCGAAACCATGACGGCGTGAACGAGGAGTGGCTGGCGGACCGGTCGCGCTTCGTCTGGGACGGGCTGCGCCGGCAGCGGCTGGACAAGCCCTATGTGCGCGAGGGCGGCAAGCTCCGGGCCGCGACCTGGGGAGAGGCCTTCGCAGCGATCAGGGCCCAGCAGGGAAAACGCGCGGCGTTCCTGGCCGGGGATCTCGCGCCGGCGGAGGCGATCTTCGCGGCGAAGCTCCTGGCCGAGAGCTTCGGCGACGCGGTGGAATGCCGCCTCGACGGCGCGGCGCTGCCCATCGGCAACCGCTCGGGCTATGTCGGGACCGCGACGATCGAGGACATCGAGAACGCCCAGGCGATCATGCTGATCGGGACCAACCCGCGCAGCGAGGCGCCGGTGCTGAACGCGCGCATCCGCAAGGCCTGGCTCCGGGGCGCCAAGATCGGGCTGGTGGGCGAGGCGGCCGATCTGACCTATCCCTACTGGCATGCGGGCGCGGGCCGCGAGGCCCTGGCGAAGATGAGCGCGGGCCACGACGGCGACGCGCTCGGCAAGGAGACGCTGGTCATCGTCGGGCGCGACGCGCTCACCGGGCCGGACGGCGCGGCGGTGCTCGGGCACGCGATGCGCTTCGCCGAGATCACCGAATCGAGGTTGCTGGTGCTGCACCAGGCCGCGAGCCGGGTGGCCGCGATGGATCTGGGCTTCGCCACGCAAGGCGGGCTTTCGGCGGCGCTCGACGGGGCCGAGGCGATCTACGCGCTCGGCGTGGACGAGATCGACCTGCCGGCGGGGCCGTTCGTGGTCTACCAGGGCAGCCACGGCGACCGTGGCGCGCACCGGGCGGACGTGATCCTGCCGGGCGCCGCCTGGACCGAGGAGAGCGGCGTCTTCGTCAACACCGAGGGACGGCCGCAGATGGCGAACCGGGCGGGATTTCCGCCGGGCGACGCGCGCGAGAACTGGGCGATCCTGCGGGCGTTGTCGGGCGAGCTCGGCGCGACGCTGCCTTTCGACAGCCTTGCCGAGCTGCGCGCGAAGATGTTCGAGGCGGCGCCGCACCTGGGCCACATCGACGAGGTCCCGGAAAACGCATGGACGCCCGAGCCGCCCGGCGATATGACGCAGGCGGCGTTCGCGCCCGCGGGGGTTTCGCACTACCAGACGAACCCGATCCTGCGCGCGAGCGAGGTGATGGCCCAGCTCACGCGCCTGGCCGACGCGCGCGAACGGCCGATGGCGGCGGAGTAGGGCATGGGCGGTTTCTTCGACAGCGGCTTCGGTCTCTTCCTGCTGATCCTCGGCCAGTGCCTGCTGGTGACGGTGCTGGTGCTGGTGGCGCTGGCGTTCCTGATGTACGCCGACCGCAAGATCTGGGCGGCGGTGCAGATGCGGCGCGGGCCGAACGTCGTCGGGCCCTGGGGCCTCCTGCAGAGCTTCGCGGATTTCCTGAAGTACATCGTCAAGGAGATCGTCGTGCCGGCGGGCGCGGACAAGACGGTGTTCTTCCTCGCGCCGATGATCACCTTCGTGCTGTCGCTGATCACCTGGGCGGTGATCCCGTGGAACGACGGCTGGGTGATCTCGGACATGAATGTCGGGATCCTGTTCATCTTCGCGATCTCGTCCCTGCACGTCTATGGCGTGATCATGGGCGGCTGGGCGTCGAACTCGAAGTATCCGTTCCTCGGCAGCCTGCGGTCGGCGGCGCAGATGATCTCCTACGAGGTGTCGATCGGGCTGATCATCGTCGGCGTGCTGATCTCGACGGGCTCGCTGAACCTCAGCCGGATCGTGATGGCGCAGGACGGCGACTGGGGTTTCCTGAGCTGGTACTGGCTGCCGCATCTGCCGATGGTGGTGCTGTTCTTCATCTCGGCGCTGGCCGAGACCAACCGGCCGCCATTCGATCTGCCCGAGGCGGAGGCCGAACTGGTGGCGGGCTACCAGGTCGAGTACTCCTCGACGCCGTTCCTGCTGTTCATGATCGGCGAGCTGATGGCCGTCGTGTTCATGTGCGCGCTGATCTCGATCCTGTTCTTCGGGGGCTGGCTGAGCCCGGTGCCGTTCCTGCCGGACGGGTTGCACTGGATGGTGCTGAAGATGGGGTTCTTCTTCTTCCTGTTCGCGATGGTGAAGGCGATCGTGCCGCGCTATCGCTACGACCAGCTGATGCGGATCGGCTGGAAGGTGTTCCTGCCGATGTCGCTCGGATGGGTGGTGCTGGTGGGCCTCTTCGCGCAATACGGGTGGTTCTGGGGCGCCTACCAGCGCTGGATCGTGGGAGGCTGAGATGGGCATTCCGTTCGACCGCGCCGTCAGCTACTTCCTGCTGTCGGACTTCATCGGGGGGTTCCGGCTGGGCATGAAGTACTTCTTCAGGCCGAAGCCGACACTGAACTACCCGCACGAGAAGGGGCCGCTCTCGCCCCGGTTCCGCGGCGAGCACGCGCTGCGGCGCTACGCCAACGGCGAGGAGCGCTGCATCGCCTGCAAGCTCTGCGAGGCGATCTGTCCGGCGCAGGCGATCACCATCGACGCCGAGCCCCGCGCCGACGGGTCGCGGCGCACGACGCGCTACGACATCGACATGACCAAGTGCATCTACTGCGGGTTCTGCCAGGAGGCGTGTCCGGTGGACGCGATCGTGGAGGGGCCGAACTTCGAGTTCGCCACCGAGACCCGCGAGGAGCTCTTCTACAACAAGGAGAAGCTTCTGGAGAACGGCGACCGCTGGGAGGCCGAGATCGCCCGCAACCTTGAGATGGACGCGCCGTACCGTTGAGGGATCGCCCATGAGTTTCGCCGAATTCGCCTTCTATCTCTTCGCCACGGTCGCGGTGGTCTCCGGCGCGCTGGTGATCTTCGCGCGCAACCCGGTGCATTCGGTGCTCTGGCTGATCCTGGCGTTCTTCGCCGCGGCCGGGCTCTTCGTGCTGCTCGGGGCGGAGTTCGTGGCGATGCTGATGCTCATCGTCTACGTGGGCGCGGTGGCGGTGCTGTTCTTGTTCGTGGTGATGATGCTCGACGTCGACTTCGCGGAATTGCGGGCGGGCATGGCGGGGTATCTGCCGATCGGGCTGCTGATCGGCGTGGTGCTGCTGGTGCAGCTCGGCTTCGCCTTCGGAAGCTGGGACGTCTCGGACGTGGCGCTGGCGCAGCGCGCGGCGATCGCGCCGCCGCCCGACCAGGTCGAGAACACCGCGGCGCTCGGCGACCTGCTCTACACGCGCTACGTGCTGGTGTTCCAGGCGGCGGGGCTGATCCTGCTGGTGGCGATGGTCGGCGCGATCGTGCTGACGCTGCGCAAGCGATCCTGGGCCAAGCGCCAGGATGTGCTGGAGCAGATGTACCGCGATCCGAAGACGGCGATCGAGCTCAAGGACATCAAGCCGGGGCAGGGCGCATGATCGGGCTGGGGCATTACCTGACGGTGGCGGCGATCCTGTTCGTCACCGGGGTGTTCGGGATCTTCGTCAACCGCAAGAACGTCATAGTCATCCTGATGTCGATCGAGCTGATGCTGCTCGCGGTCAACATCAACCTGGTCGCCTTCTCGGCGCATCTGGGCGACCTGGTGGGCCAGATCTTCACGCTCTTTGTGCTGACTGTTGCTGCCGCGGAGGCCGCGATCGGGCTTGCGATCCTCGTCTGCTTCTTTCGCAACCGGGGCACGATCGCGGTCGAAGACGTCAACGTGATGAAGGGCTGAGCGCATGCCGACGATCATCCTGTTCGCGCCGCTCATCGGCGCGCTGATCTGCGGCTTCGGCTGGCGCTTCATCGGCGAGAAGGCGGCGATGATGACGGCGACGGGGCTCTTGTTCCTCGCCTGCCTGCTGAGCTGGATCGTCTTTCTCACCTTCAGCGCCAGTGGCGGGATCACCGGGGAGCACGCCTGGCTGCTCGGCGTGGCGCAGGCCGCTGAGGAGGCGGAGCACTCCGGGTCCGTGGCCGGCGCCCACGGCGGCTACAGCTATACGCTGTTTCGCTGGATCGTCTCGGGCAGCCTGAGCTCGGACTGGGCGATCCGCATCGACCGGCTGACGGTGATCATGCTGGTGGTGGTCACCACGGTCTCGGCGCTCGTGCACCTCTACAGCTTCGGCTACATGGACCACGACGTGAACTTCCGCGAGGACGAGAGCTACAAGCCGCGGTTCTTCGCGTACCTGTCGTTCTTCACCTTCGCCATGCTGATGCTGGTGACGGCGGACAACCTCTTGCAGATGTTCTTCGGCTGGGAGGGCGTTGGCGTCGCCTCCTACCTGCTGATCGGCTTCTATTATCGCAAGCAGAGCGCCGGGGCGGCGGCGATCAAGGCCTTCATCGTCAACCGGGTCGGCGACTTCGGCTTCCTGATGGGCATCTTCGCGATCTACGTCGCGGTCGACAGCATCTATTTCTCCGACGTCTTCGCCGCGGCGCCGGCGCTCGCCGAGACGCAGTTCTCATTCCTCTGGCGCGAGTGGAACGCCGCGGAGCTGATCTCGGTGCTGCTCTTCATCGGCGCGATGGGCAAGTCGGCGCAGCTCTTCCTGCACACCTGGCTGCCCGACGCCATGGAGGGCCCGACGCCGGTCTCTGCGCTGATCCACGCCGCGACCATGGTGACGGCGGGCGTGTTCCTCGTCTGCCGGATGTCGCCGATCCTCGAATGGGCGCCCGGAGCGCTGACCTTCATCACCTTCATCGGCGCGGCGACGGCGTTCTTCGCGGCGACCGTGGGGCTGGTGCAGAACGACATCAAGCGGGTCATCGCTTATTCGACCTGCTCCCAGCTCGGCTACATGTTCGTCGCCGCCGGCGTCGGCGCCTATCCCGCGGCGATGTTCCACCTCTTCACCCACGCCTTCTTCAAGGCGATGCTGTTTCTCGGCGCCGGCTCGGTGATCCACGCGATGCACCACGAGCAGGACATGCGCGAGTACGGCGGGCTTCGGAAGAAGATCCCCTACACCTTCTGGGCGATGATGGTGGGCACTCTGGCGATCACCGGCGTCGGCATCCCGCTCACCCACATCGGCTTCGCCGGCTTCCTGTCGAAGGACGCCATCATCGAGAGCGCCTTCGCAGGCTCGAACGCGATGGCGAGCTTCGCCTACGGAGCGCTGGTCTTCTCGGCGATGCTGACCAGCTTCTACAGCTGGCGGCTGATGTTCCTGACCTTCTACGGCGAGCCGCGCGGCGACCATCACACGCACGACCACGCCCACGAGAGCCCGCGCACCATGCTGATCCCGCTGGCGGTGCTCGGGCTCGGCGCGATCTTCGCCGGCATGATCTGGTACGGCGACTTCTTCGGCCACCACTATCAGGAATGGTTCGGCGCCTCGGTGTTCTTCGGGCCCGACAACCACACCATCCACGACGCGCACGAGGTTCCGACGCTGGTCAAGGTCTCCCCGTTCCTCGCAATGTTGGTCGGCTTCCTGGTCTCCTACTGGTTCTACATCCTGAACCCGAGCCTGCCGAAGGCGCTCGCCGAGCAGCAGCACGGCCTCTACAACTTCCTGCTCAACAAGTGGTACTTCGACGAGATCTACGACTTTCTCTTCGTGCGGCCGGCGCTCTGGATCGGCAGGCTCCTGTGGCGGCGCGGCGACGGCGGGGTGATCGACGGCGGCATCAACGGGCTCGCCATGGGGGTGATCCCGTTCGTGACCCGGCTCGCGGGCAAGGCGCAGTCGGGGTATCTCTTCCACTACGCCTTCGCGATGGTGCTGGGCCTGCTGGCGCTGACGCTCTGGCTCGGCCTCGGGATCGGGAGGTGATGCGATGACCAGCCTTCTGTCCCTGGTCACCTTCCTGCCGATGATCGGTGCGGTGGTGCTGTTGGTGTTCCTGCGCGGCGAGGACGAACTGGCATCCCGCAACGCCAAGATGCTGGCGCTGTTCACCACGTCGGCGACCTTCATCCTGTCGCTGTTCATCCTCGCCGCCTTCGATCCCTCCGACACCGGGTTTCAGCTTGTCGAGGAGGCGGACTGGCTCGGCGGGCTGAAGTACAAGATGGGCGTGGACGGCATCTCGGTGCTCTTCGTGATGCTGACCACGTTCCTGATGCCGCTGACCATCGCGGCGAGCTGGAACGTCCAGAACCGCGTCAAGGAATACATGATCGCGTTCCTGGTGCTCGAGACGTTGATGCTCGGCGTGTTCTGTGCGCTCGATCTGGTGCTCTTCTACATCTTCTTCGAGGCGGGCCTCATCCCGATGTTCCTGATCATCGGGATCTGGGGCGGCAAGGAGCGCATCTACGCGTCGTTCAAGTTCTTCCTCTACACCCTGCTCGGCTCGGTGCTGATGCTGGTCGCGATGCTCGCGATGTACATGGCCGCGGGCACCACCGACATCCCGACCCTGATGACCCACGAGTTCAGCTCCGAGCCGATGACGGTGCTGACCTTCACGGTCACCGGCGGGGTGCAGACGCTGATGTGGTGCGCGTTCTTCGCCAGTTTCGCGGTCAAGATGCCGATGTGGCCGGTGCACACCTGGCTGCCCGACGCGCACGTGCAGGCGCCGACGGCGGGCTCGGTGGTGCTGGCGGCGATCCTCTTGAAGATGGGCGGCTACGGGTTCCTGCGCTTCAGCCTGCCGATGTTCCCGGTGGCCTCGGACATCATGCAGGACTTCGTGTTCACGCTCTCGGTGATCGCGATCGTCTACACCAGCCTCGTGGCGCTGGTGCAGGAGGACATGAAGAAGCTGATCGCCTATTCCTCGGTCGCGCACATGGGCTTCGTGACCATGGGCATCTTCGCGCTGAACCGGCAGGGCGTCGACGGGGCGATCTTCCAGATGCTCAGCCACGGCTTCATCTCCGGGGCGCTGTTCCTGATCGTGGGGGTGATCTACGACCGGATGCACACCCGCGAGATCTCGGCCTATGGCGGGCTGGTGGTGCGCATGCCGATCTACGCGATGATCTTCATGCTCTTCACCATGGGCAACGTCGGCCTGCCGGGCACCAGCGGCTTCGTGGGCGAGTTCCTGACGCTGGCGGGAGTGTTCCAGGTGAACACCTGGGTGGCGTTCTTCGCCGCGACCGGCGTGATCCTGAGCGCGGGCTACGCGCTCTGGCTCTATCGCCGGGTGGTCTTCGGGGATCTCATCAAGGAGAGCCTGAAGTCGATCCAGGACATGGACCGGCGCGAGAAGCTGATCTTCGCGCCGCTGGTGGCCGCGACGATCCTGCTCGGGGTCTATCCGGCGCTGGTGCTCGATCTGATCGGGCCGAGCGTGCAGGCCCTTGTGGACCACACGCAGACCGCGATCGCGGCGTCGGCGCCGACGCTGGCGCAGAACTGACCGCCCGGGGAGAGCAACGATGATCGGCCATGATCTCTCGGTAGTCGCGCCCGAAATCGCGCTGGCGCTGTTCGCGATGGCCGCGCTGATGTGGGGGGCGTTCGCGCGCGAGGACCGCGACCCGAGCAGCCTGATCCTGTGGATCTCGACCGGGCTCATGGTCGCGGTGGGGCTCTGGATCGGCTTCCAGCCCGAGGGCGAGGCGCTGGCCTTCAGCGGCTCGTTCGTGTCGGACGGCTTTGCGCGCTTCGCCAAGGTGATGATCCTGTTCGGCGCGGCAGCGGCGCTGGCGCTGAGCCACGACTACCTGGCGCGCACCGACCTGATGAAGTTCGAGTACCCGGTGCTGATCGTGCTGTCGGTGGTGGGCATGATGACCATGGTCTCGGCGCGCGACCTGATCGTGCTCTACATGGGGCTCGAGCTGCAGAGCCTGGCGCTCTACGTGGTCGCGGCGTTCCGGCGCGACAGCCTGCGCTCGACCGAGGCGGGGCTGAAGTACTTCGTGCTGGGCGCGCTGTCCTCGGGGCTGCTGCTCTATGGCGCGAGCCTGACCTACGGCTTCTCGGGAACCACGCTGTTCACCGGCATCTCGGAGGTGATCGAGGAGGGCGGCATGCCGCTCGGGCTGGTGTTCGGGCTGGTGTTCATGGCCGCGGGCATGGCCTTCAAGATCTCGGCGGCACCCTTCCACATGTGGACGCCCGACGTCTACGAGGGCTCGCCGACGCCGGTGACGGCGTTCTTCGCGACCGCGCCCAAGGTAGCCGCCGCGGCGATGTTCGCGCGGGTGCTCTTTGACGCGTTCGGCGGCGCGGTCAGCGAGTGGCAGCAGATCCTCGCGTTCCTGTCGGTCGCCTCGATGTTTCTCGGCGCGTTCGCCGCGATCGGGCAGACCAACATCAAGAGGCTGATGGCCTATTCCTCGATCAGCCACATGGGCTTTGCGCTGATGGGGCTGGCGGCGGGCACCGAGCAGGGCGCACAGTCGCTGCTGATCTATCTGGCGATCTACGTGACGATGAACGTCGGCGTCTTCGCCTTCATCCTCAACATGCAGCGCGGCGGCAAGCCGGTCACCGACATCGCCTCGCTCGGGCTCTACAGCCGGGTCGAGCCGGCGCGTGCGGCGGCGCTGGCGGTGCTGATGTTCAGCCTCGCGGGCATTCCGCCGCTGGTCGGCTTCTTCGGTAAGTTCTACGTGCTGATGGCCGCGGTGGACGCGGGGCTGGTGTGGCTCGCCGTCGCGGGCGTGATCGCCAGCGTGATTGGCGCATACTACTACCTGCGCATCGTCTACCTGATCTATTTCGCCGAGCCCGCCGAGCCGCTCGAGGGGCGGATGCCGGCGCTGCACTGGACCCTGCTCGGGGCTTCGGCCATCGCGATGGTCGTCGGCGTCATCAACATGTTCGGCGTCGAAGGCCTCGCGGCGAGCGCCGCGGCAACGCTCGTCCAGTAGCCGATGACCGACTGGCCCGCCGGACTCGGGCGGGAGGCCTGCGCCGAACTCGACAGCACCAACGCCGAGGCGCTGCGCCGCGCCGCGCGGGGCGAGACCGGGCCGGTGTGGATCTTCGCAGAGACCCAGACCGCCGCCCGCGGCCGGCGCAACCGGCCCTGGCGCTCGCCGCCGGGCAGTTTCGCCGCAAGCCTGCTGATGCGACCGGGCGGGTCGCCCGCCGAGGCGGCGCTGCGCTCGTTCACCGCGGCGCTCGGGCTCTTCGACGCGCTGTCCGAGATCACCGGGCGCCCGGAGATCTTCGCGTTGAAATGGCCCAACGACGTGCTTCTCGACGGGGCGAAAGTCGCGGGAATCCTGCTCGAGACCGGCGCGGGCGGGGCGCTGACGATCGGGATCGGGGTGAACCTCGGCGACGCGCCGCGCCCCGACGAGATCGAACCTGGCGCGGTCGCGCCGGCAGGTCTGGCCGCGGCCACCGGGGTGGCGATCGCGCCCGAGCGGTTTCTCGACCACCTAGGCCCGGGGATCTGGGCCTGGGAGACGGTGCTGGTTCGCGAGGGGTTCGGGCCGGTGCGCGAGGCCTGGCTGGCGCGGGCCGCGCGGCTCGGCGGGCAGGTGACCGCGCGACTGCCCGGTCGGGAGATCTCGGGACGGCTGGCGACCATCGACGCGAGCGGCGCCTGCGTAATCGAGACCGCCGCCGGACGTGTCAGCCTGCCGGCCGCGGAGTTGCACTTTCCCCCCGATGGGATGAGGGAGACCGCCGATGCTGCTCGCGATTGACGTCGGCAACACCAACTCGGTCTTCGCGCTGCACGATGGCGCGCGCCTGCTTGGCGAGTGGCGCTGCCGCACCGAGCGCCAGCGCACTGCGGACGAGTATTTCGTCTGGCTCAAGGAACTGATGCAGCACGCGGGCATCGCGCCGGATGTGCGCTCGGTGGTGATCTCGTCGGTGGTGCCGCAGGTGGTCTTCAACCTCCGGGTCCTGTCGGATCGCTATTTCGGCTGCCGGCCCAAGGTGGTCGGCAAGCCCGAGGTCGATCTCGGGGTGCCGGTCCGGGTCGATCCCACGACGCATGTCGGCGCCGACCGGCTGGTCAACACCGTCGGTGCCTACGACCGCTACGGCGGCGATCTGATCGTGGTGGACTTCGGCACCGCGACCACCTTCGACGTGGTCGCCGCGGACGGGGCCTACGAGGGCGGGGTGATCGCGCCGGGCGTCAATCTGTCGCTGAAGGCGCTTCACGACGCCGCCGCGGCGCTGCCCTTCATCGACGTGTCCCGCCCCGAGCGGGTCGTGGGCACCAATACCGTCGCCTGCATGCAGTCGGGCGTCTACTGGGGCTACATCGGGCTCGTGGAGGGCTTGTGCGCGCGGATCCGCGCCGAGCGAGACGCGCCGATGAAGGTGATCGGCACCGGCGGGCTCTCGACGCTCTTCGCCCAGGGCACCGAGATATTCGACGAGATCGACACCGGCCTGACCATTCATGGCCTGGTGCTCATCGATCGACTGAACTCCGACTGAAAGGGAACGCATGGCGCCGAAGGATCGGCTTATCTACCTCGCGCTGGGAGGCGCCGGGGAGATCGGGATGAACTTCTACCTCTACGGCTACGGGCCGGCGGGCAAGGAGCGGTTCATCGCGGTGGATGTGGGCGTGACCTTCCCCGACATGGATGGAAGCCCCGGCGTCGACCTGATCATGGCCGACCCGGCGTGGATCGCGGCGCGCGCCGAGCGGCTCGACGCCATCTTCATCACCCATGCCCACGAGGATCACGTCGGCGCGCTGGGCATGCTCTGGGACCGGCTGCGGGCGCCGGTCTACGCCCGGCGCTTCACCGCGGCGATCGCCCAGTCCAAGATGGAGCGTTCCGGCCAGGATCGGCGCGAGGTGCGCGAGACGCCGCCCTGGCCGCACATGGTCGAGGCGGGGCCGTTCCGGGTCGGCTTCATGCCGATCTCCCACTCGATCCCGGAGTGCTCGTCGCTGGTCATCGAGACGCCGGCGGGGCGGGTCCTGCACACGGCCGACTTCAAGATCGACCCGACGCCGGTGGTGGGCGACGCCTTCGACGAGGCGGCGTTCCGCGCGCTGGGAGATGCGGGCGTCAAGGCCATGGTGTGCGACTCGACCAACGTCTTCTCGCCGCGGCCGGGCCGGTCGGAAGCGACGCTGGCCGAGCCGGTCACCGCGCTGATGCGCGAGGCCGAGGGGCTGGTCGCGGCGACCACCTTCGCCTCCAACGTGGCGCGGCTGAAGACGCTGGCCACGGCGGGGCGCGCCGCCGGGCGCCGGGTGGTCGTGCTCGGGCGGGCGATGCGCACGATGATCCAGACCGCGCGCGACACCGGAGTGCTGACCGATTTTCCGGCGACGCTGTCGCCGGAGGAGGCGCAGGACTTCCGGCGCGCCGAGCTGATGCTGCTGGTCACCGGCAGCCAGGGCGAGCGGCGCGCCGCCTCCGCCCAGCTCGCGGTCGGGCGCTACATGGGCTTCGAGCTGCAGGCGGGCGACCTGTTCCTGTTCTCCTCCAAGACCATTCCGGGCAACGAGAAGAGCGTCGCGCGCATCCTCAACGCGCTGAGCGAGCGGGGGGTGCGGACCGTGGACGACAGCTCGGAGGCCTACCACGTCTCCGGCCACGCCAACCGGCCCGATCTGGCGGCGATGCAGGCCCTGGTGCGCCCGGGCGCGATCGTGCCGATGCACGGCGAACATCGCCACCTGAGCGCGCATGCGGCCTTCGCCGCGGAGCGGGGCTTTCCCGCCGCGGTGGCGCCGAACGGCGTGGTGCTCGATCTCACCGGCGACCGGCCCGAGATCGTCGATCACGTGGAGACCGGGCGGACCTATCTCGACGGGCGCATGCTGATCGGCGCGACCGACGGAGTGGTGCGCGACCGGATGCGGATGGCGCTGCGCGGGCATCTCTCGGTCTCGATCGTCATCGACGAGTCCGGCGCGGCGCTGGGCGACGCCTGGGTCGAGGCGACGGGGCTGCCGCCGGTCGAGGATCTCGAGGACGGGCTCGAGGCCGCGGTCGAGGAGGAGATCGGCGCGCAGCTGCGCCGGGTCAAGCGCGGCGTGCTCGGCGACGACGGCGCGCTGGAGGAGCTGGTGACGCGGGTCACGGCGCGCGCCTGCGACGAACTGGTGGGCAAGAAGCCGGTGGTCAGCGTGATGATCAGCCGGCTGGAGCCGTGAGGGCGCGCGGGGCGGGGGCCTAGCGGCGCTCCCCGGCCCAGAGCCGGACGAGTTCGAGCGCGACCCGCGTGGCTGCGGCCATGTCCTGGATGCTGATCCATTCGAGCGGGCCGTGCACGTTCTGCATGCCGGTGAAGATGTTGGGGGTGGGCACGCCGAGCTCGGTCAGGCGCGAGCCGTCGGTGCCGCCGCGGATCGGCAGTGAGAACGGCTCTATGCCGGCGGCGCGGCAGGCGGCGCGGGCAAGGGCCACGGGGCGCATGTCGTCCTCGAGCCAGTAGCGCATGTTACGGTACTGCGGTGTGATCTCGACGTCGATCGCGGCGCGCGGCTCGGCTGCGGCCACCTCGGCGCAGATGGCGCGAAGGCGGTCGCCCCTGGCCAAGAGCCCGTCGCGCTCGAAGTCGCGCAGGATCAGACGCAACTCCGCCTGCGCCGCCGATCCGTGCAGGTCGCTCAGAAAGATGAAGCCGTCGCGGCCGTCGGTGGTCTCGGGCCGCGGCTCGGCCTCGAGCGCGACGGCGATGCGCCCGGCGAGATGCAGCGCGTTGACGAGCTTGTCCCTGGCCCAGCCGGGATGGATCGAGACGCCGGTCACCCGCACGATCGCCCGATCGGCGGAGAAGCTCTCGTGCACGATCTCGCCGCGGTCGGCGCCGTCGAAGGTGTAGGCCACCGAGGCGCCGAGATCGCGGGGCAGGTCGGGATGCACGCCGCGGCCGATCTCCTCGTCGGGAGTGAAGGCGACGCGGATCGGCCCGTGCTCGAGCCCGGGACCGGCCAGGAGCCGGCGCGCGGCGGTCATCACGATGGCGACGCCGGCCTTGTCGTCGGCACCGAGCAGGGTCGTCCCGCTGGCGGTGATGATGTCGTCGCCGATCTTGCCGGCGAGGTAGGGGCTGTTCTCGGGCGAGAGCGCCAGGTCGGGGGCGTCGGGAAAGCGGATCTCGCCGCCGTTCCAGGCGCGGATCACCCGCGGGCGCACGCCGCTCGCCGCGAACTGCGGCGCGGTGTCGACATGGGCGAGAAGGCCGATGGTCGGCGCGGACGCGGAGGTGGTGGCGGGGATCGTGGCGAGCACCGCGCCGTAGTCGGTGAGACGCACGTCGGCCGCGCCCATCTCGACCAGCTCGTCGCGCAGGAGGTTGAGAAGGTCGAACTGGCAGGCGGTGCTCGGTGAGGTCGGCGAGGTCTCGTCGGACTGGGTGTCGATCGCGGCGTAGCGCGTCAGACGGTCCTCGAGTTCGCGGTCGAAATCGGACGGCATCGGTTTTCCCGGGGCTGCGGCGTCGGCCCTGGGGTCAGGCCGCGGAGGAACTCGGCTTCGGTTTCGGTCTCGGTGTCGCTCTCGGCGGCTGGCCCGGCCTTGGCGGAGGTCCGGCGGCGGCGCCTGGGCTTCGGCTTGGCCTCGGCCGCCTCGGTGGCGGGGGCCTCGGCCGCGGCGCTCTCCACCGCGTCCGTCTGCTCGTCCTCGGGCGCGTCGTCGGCGGCGCCGTCGAGCACGCGCAACTCGCGCATCAGGAAGGCGGGTACGTGGTCGCCCATGCCGACCGGAGCCGGTTCGCCGCGGCGGCCGCCGCGCGTGCGGCGTTCGTCGTCACGGCGCGGTTCGCGCGCTTCACGGGTCTGGCGCGGTTCCCGGGTTTCGCGCGGCTCGCGCGGCTTTTCGACCTCGACCGGCGTCTCCGACGCCTCGGGGCGCTGCTCGGCCTCCCGGGCTTCCTCGCGCGGGGCGGCGCTGCGCGACCGGCGGCCGCCGCGGCTGCGCGACGGGCTTGCGGTTGCGGCCGCCGCAGGTTCGGACGTCGCGGGTTCGGCTTCGGTCTCTACGTGGGCGGGCGCGGTCGGTTCCGGCGCCGGCCCGAGCACGGGCACCTTCTTGTCCACGAGTTCCTCGATGCGCTCGAGATACTTGATCTCGTGGGGCAGGCAGAGGGTGATCGACTTGCCGGCGCGTCCGGCTCTACCGGTGCGGCCGATGCGGTGCACGTAATCCTCGGAATGGATCGGCACGTCGAAGTTGAAGATGTGGCTGACGTTGGGGATGTCGAGGCCGCGCGCCGCCACGTCGGAGGCGATCAGCAGCTTCAACTCGCCGTCGCGGAACGCCTGCAGGATCCGCATGCGCAGCTTCTGGTCGAGATCGCCATGCATGGCCTGGGCGTCGTAGCCGTGGCGCTTGAGCGACTTGGCCACCACGTCGACGTCGCGCTTGCGGTTGCAGAAGATGATGCCGTTGGTCAGCGACGCGCCCTCGCCGTCGATCAGCTCGCGTAGCGCCATGCGCTTGTCCTTGTCGGCCCAGTCCTTGCGGCGCGGCTTCACGTGGCGCACGAACTGGTCGATGGTCTCCGAGGTCGTCGCCTGGCGCGAGACCTCGACGCGGACGGGATTGTGCAGGAATTCCTGGGTGATCCGGGTGATCTCGGGCGCCATGGTGGCGGAGAAGAACAGCGTCTGGCGGGTGAAGGGCACCAGCTTGAAGATGCGCTCGATGTCGGGGATGAAACCCATGTCGAGCATGCGGTCGGCCTCGTCGACGACCATGATCTGCACGCCGGTGAGCATGAGCTTGCCGCGCTCGAAATGGTCGAGCAGGCGGCCGGGCGTGGCGATGAGCACGTCGACGCCGCGGTCGATGAGCTTGTCCTGATCCTTGAAGCTGACGCCGCCGATCAGGAGCGCCATGGTGAGTTTGACGTGGGCGGAATACTTCTCGAACTGTTCGGAGACCTGGGCCGCGAGTTCACGGGTCGGGGCCAGCACGAGGCTGCGCGGCATGCGCGCCCGCGCCCGTCCCTTGGACAGATGCGTCACCATCGGCAGCACGAAGGCGCCGGTCTTGCCGGTGCCGGTCTGGGCGATGCCCAGCACGTCGCGCCCTTCGAGCGCATGCGGGATCGCCTGGGCCTGGATCGGGGTGGGGGTGGTGTAGCCGGACTCGGTCACGGCCTGGAGGACCCGCGGGTCCAGCGAAAGGTCTGCAAAGGTGGTCATCTGGCCTGCTATGGTTGCTGCGGCTTGTACGGCCGCAATTCCAGCGCGGCCCCGGTTTCCGGATTGAAACCGAATTCTCTCAGAAATCACTTAGTGGCGTGTTGCGTTTGCGTCAATGCTTGTGCGCCGCCCGATGGGGTCTGCCCGATCACGCTCGCGCCAGTCCGCTTCGCCGCGCCGGCGAGATCCGCCCGCGAATCGTCGAATGACCCCGAGGCGCAGATGCGTTGAAAACGCGTCCATCAGATGACGGATGACAATCGAATTTCGATCAAGTATCTTTGGGTTGGCGGCAGTTTTTTTGGCCGCGAAGCCCCGGCGTCCAATTGCGGACGCAAGCAGTCTCCGAAATCGCATGCCCGCGCCCGGCCCGCGTCGGTCCGGCCGGCTCCACGGAAGGTCTGACCATGGGCCCACACAGATCGATCACCAACTTTCGCGGTCGCTTGAGCGAGATCGTCTTCGACGCGGCGTCGTCGACGTTCGATGCGGAGCTTCTGGAGCACCCGTTCTTTGCGGCGCTCGACGCCGGGTTCGAGGTCGAGCCCGAAGATGCGCCGCGCGCGGCTGCGGGGTCCGCGCCGGAGGTGCTTGCGGCGTCTGCGCCCGACGGCCCGGGAATCGGCGCCGAGGCTCGGTGAGGCTGCGCTCCAAGGTCAGCCGTTTCGGGGCCGTTCGGGTGCACGCCGGACGGCCGGTCGGGCGCCGCGATCGAGGGGTTTTCTTGCCCTGCCCCGCGGTGTATCCAGCCTCCGGCTTGCAGGAGGTGACGGCCGATGGACCAGATCGTGGAGAACAAGGCGCTGCGCGGCATGGAAGAGCTGCGCGTGCGCAACATCCGGCACTGGACCGACCGGACGTTCTCCTTCGCCTGCGAGCGGCCGGCGAGTTTCCGGTTCCGTTCGGGCGAGTTCGTGATGATCGGGCTTCTCGTCGACGGCAAGCCGTTGCTGCGCGCCTATTCGATCGCCTCGCCGTCCTGGGACGAGGAACTGGAATTCTATTCGATAAAGGTGGCCGAGGGTCCGCTGACCTCGCGTCTGCAGCACCTCGCCGAGGGCGACGCCATCGTGATGCGCCCCAAGCCCGTGGGCACGCTGGTGCATGACGCGCTGCTGCCGGGGCGGCGGTTGTTTCTCTTCGCCACGGGCACCGGCATCGCGCCCTTCGCCTCGATCATCCGCGACCCCGAGACCTACGACAAGTTCGAGCATGTCATCCTGACCCACACCTGCCGGCAGGTCGCGGAACTCGGCTACGGTTACGACCTGATGGCGCGGATCGCCGGCGACGAGATGCTGACCGAGATCGTCGGCGACAAGCTCACCCACATCGCCACCACCACCCGCGAGGACAGCGCCGACATGGGGCGGATGACCGACTGGATCCGCGACGGCCGGCTGGCGGCGCGGGTCGGCGGACCGCTGAGCCCCGAGACCGACCGGGTGATGATCTGCGGCTCGATGGCGATGCTCCAGGAGCACAAGGCTCTCTGCGCGGCGGCGGGGATGCACGAGGGCTCGAATTCCGAGCCGGGCCAGTTCGTGATCGAGAAGGCCTTCGTCGACTGACGAGGGCGGGCGGCGGACACGAAACCGTCACTGGGTTGCAGGTATCTTGGCGCGACGCACCAAGCGCCGGAGAGAACCCGTGATCCGTAGTCTCGCAGCCGTGATCGTCGTGGCCATGTCGCCTGGCACCGCCCAGAGCGAGCAGGTCTTTCCCGCCCGGCTGGCGGGGCATGCGGTCCTGTCGGCGCTGAGCTTCGTCGCGCCGCCCGAGGACGCGCCGCGCGACGCCTGGATCAGCGGCAAGTTCACCACCGGCGTGCGCGTCGACGCGCCGATGAGCGTCGACGTCGGAACGCAGGTCCGCCTGCCGCTGATCGGCCAGCCGGTCCAGGGCTTGTCCGGTTTCGCGATGGCGGAAGTCGAGGGCGGGGCGACGCTCGGCGTTCTCGACAACGGCTTCGGGACCAGGGCCAACAGCGGCGATGCGCTGCTGCGGGTGGTGCGGGTGGTTCCGGACTGGGGCGCGGGGGCGCTCGGGATCCATGACGGCGCGTTCCTGCGCGACCCGGACGGCGTGGTCGGGCATCGGATCGTGCATGAAGGCACGGTGGCGCGGTACCTGACCGGTGGCGATTTCGATCCCGAGAGCGTTCAGATCGCGGGCGGCGACGTCTGGATCGGCGAGGAGTTCGGACCGTTCCTGCTGCGGGTGGCGCGCGACGGGCGGATGCTGGCGGTCCATCCGACGCTCGTGGACGGCGCGGAAGCGCGCAGCCCGGACCACCCGGCGCTGGGCGCGCCGGCGGAGGCGGGCATCGACCATGTCGTGCAGCGCTCGGGCGGGTTCGAGGGGCTGGCGCTGCATCCCGGGACCGGGCGGCTCTGGGCCCTGTTCGAGCGGCCGCTGCTGGCGCGGGACGGGGCGCCGGAGGGGGCGTTCCTGCGCGCGGTGGAGTTCGACCCGGCGACCGGCGCCTGGACCGGCGCGGGCTGGCGGCTGCGCCTCGGGGAGGGGGCGGTGGCGATCGGCGACCTCAATTTCGTCGACGAAAGGCGCGCGCTGGTGATCGAGCGCGACGGCGGCGAGGGTCATCCGGGCCGGGCCTGCCCCGAAGGCGGGACGGAGGCGACGGATTGCTTCCCGCGGCCCGCGCGCGTCAAGCGCGTGGTGCTGATCGACACGGCGGAGCTTGACCCGGATGGCTTCGCGCGGCGGATCGGAGTGATCGACCTGATGGACATCGCCGACCCCGATTGTTTGGCGCTGACCGGGTCGGAGCCGGGCGCGCCCGGCCGCTTCGCGCTGCCGTTCACGACCATCGAGAGCGTGCGGGCGGTGGACGAGGCGCATGTGCTGGTCGCCGTCGACAACAACCTGCCGTTCTCGACGGGACGCGTTCCGGGACGGGCGGCGGACACCGAGATCGTGCTGATCGCGGCGCCCGAGATGCTGGCGGCGCGCTAGGCGGCGCTCAGACCATCATCGCCTTGGCGGCGGTGAGCTTCAGATCGGGCGAGTCGCGCGCAACGCGGTCGATGTCCCATTGCAGGCGGGTCATGTAGACCGGGTCGCCGTCGTGGTCTTCGGCCATGTGGCCCTTGTTGGCTCGGGCGAACTCCTCGAGCTTGGCCTTCGGGCCGGAGACCCAGCGCGCCGAGGTGAACTGCATCGGCTCGAAGCGCACGGGCAGGCCGTATTCCTGCTCGATGCGGGAGGCGAGCACGTCGAACTGCAACGGCCCGACGACGCCGACGATCCAGTCCGTGCCGATCGCCGGCTTGAAGAGCTTGGAGGCGCCCTCTTCGGCGAACTGGGTCAGGGCTTTTTCGAGGTGTTTGGCCTTCGTCGGGTCGCCGGCGTGCACGGTCTGGAGCAGCTCGGGGGCGAAGGGGGGGGGATGCCGGTGAACCGGAGCGCCCCGCCCTCGGTGAGAGATCGCCAAGTGTCCTCGAAAGAGATGGAACACAGCGAATTCTTCCTGCCGATCGCCCGCCGTGCTAGATCCAGATCAGGGAAGCGGAGGTCGTGGCATGGGTGCTTGGCTTCTCGCCTGTCATGGGGAGATTAGACATGTTCCGCACGCGTCTGAGCGCCGCCACGCTTGCCGTCGCGGTCGCGGCTTCGGCCATCGGGTCCGGCGCCGACGCCTGCACGGCGATTACGCTCCGCGCCGGGGACGGAAGCGTGGTCTACGGCCGCACGATGGAATGGGGGGCCTTCGACCTCTTCTCGCGCATGATGATCGTCCCGCGCGGGCACGCGTTCAGCAGCCGCATGCCGGACGGGGAACCTGGGCTCGAATGGACCGCGACATACGGCTTCGTCGGTCTTGACGGTCTGAAGCGGCCCATCGCGCTGGACGGAACGAACGAGGCGGGGCTGACGGTGGGGGCGCTCTACCATCCGGGCTTCGCCAGCTACCCCGCGTTCGATCCCGCGACGCGCGCGGCGTCGATCGATCCGGTCGATGTGACGAACTACATCCTCGGCAGCTTCGGCACCGTGGCCGAACTGCGCGAGGGATTCGGCGCGGTGCGGGTTGTCGATGTGGTGGAGGAGGCGCTCGGTTTCGCCGCGCCGCTCCATTTCATTGTGCTGGATGCGACGGGCGACAGCGCGGTGATCGAGTTCCTGGACGGCGAGGTTCAGATCACGGACAACCCGCTGGGCGTGCTGACGAACGCGCCGACCTTTGACTGGCACGTGACGAACCTGCGCAACTTCGTGAACCTGTCGCCGGTCGCCCTGCCAGGCGTCGCCCTGGCGGAGATGGACTTCACGCCGCTCGGCGCCGGCAGCGGGATGATCGGGCTGCCCGGGGATTTCACGCCGCCGTCGCGCTTCGTCCGTGCGGTCGCCTTCTCCGCCACGGCGCGGCCGACGGCCGACGGAGGGGAGACGGTCCATGAGGCGTTCCGCATCCTCGACAATTTCAACGTGCCGCTCGGGGCGGCGGAAGGCTCGGGTCTCGTGGACGAGGAGGCGGGGATGCGCTCCGCCACCTTGTGGACGAGCGCCGTGGATACCCGGAACCTCGTCCTCTACTACCATACCCAGCACAATCGCCGGGTGCGGATGCTCGATCTGAAGAAGATCGACTTCACGTCGCTGGACGAGATCGCCTTCATCCCCCTCGACCGGGAGAAGGCGCAGGACATAGAGGAACTGACGCTGCCCTGAGGCGGGGATTCAGACCATCATCGTCTTGGTCGCGGTGAGCGCGATGTCGGGCCAGTCGCGCGCCACGCGGTCGATGTCCCATTGCAGGCGGGTCATGTAGACCGGGTCGCCGTCGTGGTCCTCGGCCATGTGGCCCTTGTTGGCGCGGGCGAACTCCTCGAGCTTCGCCTTCGGGCCGGAGACCCAGCGCGCCGAGGTGAACTGCGTCGGCTCGAAGCGCACGGGCAGGCCGTATTCCTGCTCGATGCGGGAGGCGAGCACGTCGAACTGCAACGGCCCGACGACGCCGACGATCCAGCCCGTGCCGATCGCGGGCTTGAAGAGCTTGGAGGCGCCCTCCTCGGCGAACTGGGTCAGGGCCTTCTCCAGATGCTTGGCCTTCATCGGGTCGCCCGAGCGCACGGTCTGCAGCAGCTCCGGCGCGAAGCTCGGGATGCCGGTGAAGCGCAGCGCCTCGCCTTGCGTCAGCGCGTCGCCGATGCGCAGCTGGCCGTGGTTGGGGATGCCGATGATGTCGCCGGCCCAGGCCTCCTCTGCGAGCTCGCGGTCGGCGGCGAGGAACAGCACCGGGTTCGACACCGCCATCGGCTTGCCGGTGCGCACCTGGGTCAGCTTCATGCCGCGCTCGAAATGCCCCGAGCATAGGCGGACGAAGGCGACGCGGTCGCGGTGCTTGGGATCCATGTTGGCCTGGACCTTGAAGACGAAGCCGGTGACCGGATCCTCCCAGGCGCCGACCTGGCGCGCGTCGGCGGGACGGACCTGGGGCGGCGGGCCGAAGGCGCCGATGCCGGCCATCAGCTCCTGCACGCCGAAGGAGTTGATCGCCGAGCCGAACCAGATCGGCGAGAGGTTGCCCGCCAGCATCGCCTCGGCGTCGAAGGCGGGCAGGAGTTCGCGGGCCATCTCCACCTCCTCGCGCAGTTTCGCGAGCAGCTCGGCGGGGATGTGGGTCTCCATCGCCGGGTCGTCGAGGCCCTGCATCTTGAGGCTTTCTGCGCGCTTGTTGCGGTCGGCGCGGTCCATCAGCTCCAGCCGGTCGCCCAGCATGTCGTAGGTGCCGAGAAACGCGCGGCCCTGGCCGATGGGCCATGAGGCCGGGCAGACGTCGAGCTGGAGCTCCTCCTGGATCTCGTCGATGATCTCGAAGGTGTCGCGGGCCTCGCGGTCCATCTTGTTGCAGAAGGTCAGGATGGGCAGGTCGCGCATCCGGCAGACCTCGAAGAGCTTGCGGGTCTGGCTCTCGACGCCCTTGGCACCGTCGATGACCATCACGGCGGCGTCGACGGCGGTGAGCGTGCGATAGGTGTCCTCGGAGAAGTCCGAGTGGCCCGGCGTGTCGACGAGGTTGAACCACCACTCGCCGAACGGGAACGACATGGCCGAGGCGGAGACCGAGATGCCGCGGTCCTGCTCCATCTTCATGAAGTCCGACCGGGTGCGGCGGGCCTCGCCCTTGGCGCGGACCTGGCCCGCCATCTGGATGGCGCCGCCGTAGAGAAGGAACTTCTCGGTCAGCGTGGTCTTGCCGGCGTCGGGATGCGAGATGATCGCGAAGGTCCGCCTGCGGGCGACCTCGGGCGGCAGCGGCGGCGTGTTGGCGGTTCGGTCGAGCATGGCCGCGCATATAGGCCCGAGGCGCGTGAATGGAAAGAGCGCCGGCCGGAGGCCCCGAAGCGCGCCCGGTCGGGTGCGCGCGCGTGCGAAACAGGCTCAAGTAATTGATTTCAAACCGAACTCAAAGCCTGCTTCTTCGTTAACGCCGCGCGGTCGCCCAGGGGGCGAGCGTCGGGCGGGTCCACGCGCGCTGCGGCTTGGGCGACCGGCGGCGGCGTGCTAGATGTGCGGCGCAGCAAACGGCGAGCGGAGTCTTCAATGGCCTTCACCCAAGACCAAACCGCGCCCGAGGATCGGGCCTGGCCCAACGTGTCCGCCTTCGGGCTGTTGCTCGGCGGTCTCTTCTTCGGGCTCGCGCTCACGCCCTCGCTGATGCCGCGCGATCCGCTCATGCTCGGGCTGATGGCCGGGTTTCTCGCCGGGATCGGCCACGAACTCGGCGGGCTGGCGCAGTGGATCTGGCGCTTCCTCGAGCTGCCGCGTGCGCCCGCGCAGAGGCGCGGCTGGCTGCGGATCGGCGGGGCGCTCACGGCGGCGGCGATCATCGTCTTCAGCCTGTTCCGGGCCGGGCGCTGGCAGAACTACACGCGCGAGGTCATGGGGCTCGGCCCGGTCGAGGGCGAGTACGTGCTCACCGTCGCCGGCGTGGCGCTGGCGGTCTTCGCGGTGGTCTGGGTGCTGGCGCGGCTCTTTGGGATCGCGCTGCGCTGGATCGACCGCCGTCTCCGCCGGGTCGTGCCGCCGCGCATCAGTCAGGCCATCGGCCTGATCGTCGTCGTCTCGCTGTTCTGGGCGGTGATCGAGGGTACGGTGCTGCGCTGGGCCTTCGACGCCGCCGACGCCTCGTTCGAGGCCGCCGACGCGCTGATCGAGCCCGACGTGCCGCAGCCCCAGGATCCGATGCGGACCGGCAGCCCGGCGTCGCTGGTGGCCTGGGACGAGATGGGCCGGCGCGGGCGCGAGTTCGTCGCGACTGCGCCGACGGCGGAGGAGATCTCGGAGTTCTCCCCGGCGCGATGGCGCCGATCCGGGTCTACGTGGGACGCCTCGCGGCGGACACGCCGGAGGAGCGCGCCCAGATCGCGCTGGACGAGCTGATCCGGGTCGGCGGCTTCGAGCGTTCGACGCTGGTGGTGATGGTGCCGACCGGCACCGGCTGGATGGATCCGGGCAGCCACGACCCGCTCGACTTCATGCTCGGCGGCGACGTCGCGACCGTGGCGGTGCAGTATTCCTACCTGACGAGCGTGCTGTCGCTGATCGCCAATCGCGAGGCGGGGGTGGAACAGTCGAGTGCGCTCTTCAAGGCGGTCTACAACCACTGGACCACGCTGCCGGCAGAGACCCGGCCGAAACTCTACGCCCACGGGTTGAGCCAAGGCGCTTACAACAGCGAAAGCTCGCTGCGGATCCTCGACCTGCTGGGCGATCCGATCCAGGGCGCGTTCTGGGTCGGCTCGCCGTTCTTCAGCCCCTACTGGGCGCATGTGCGCGACGACCGGAACCCCGGCAGCCCGGTCTGGCGTCCGCTCTGGGGCAACGGCTCGCTGGTGCGCACGATGAACCAGACTGGCGGGCTCGACGAGAACTTCGCCCCCTGGGGGCCGATCCGGCTGGTGTTTCTCAACTACGGCAGCGATCCGATCGTGAACTTCACCTTCGAATCGGGCTGGCGGCGGCCGCAGTGGCTGAACGATCCGCGCCCGCCCGACGTGGCGCCGGAGCTGCGCTGGTATCCGATCGTGACGATGTTCCAGCTGGGACTCGATTCGGGCATCTCGCTCGAGGTGCCGCGCTTCGGCCATTATTACGTGTTTCCCGACTACATCGACGGCTGGGCGGCGCTGCTCGACCCGCCGGGCTGGAGCCCTGCGCGCCGCGACGAGCTGAACGCGATCTTCGAGGTGCGCGGGGATCCGTATTGACGGGCGGCCGGCGGCGTCGGCGGATGCTCGCGATCGGCGCGGCGGCGGCGGCGGTTCTGACGCTCGCCGTGGCGGGCAACACGATCTCGAGTCTGATGGGCTGGAGCGCGCGGCCGCAGACGCCGGCGGCGCTTGAACGCACGCTGGCCGAGGGCTTTGCGTTCACGCCGCCGCCGGGCGCGCCGGCCGGGGCGCGCGCGCCCACGGCGCTGCTCCTGTCGGGCTGCGACGGGCCGAGGGACAACCTGCCGCGCTGGACGGCGGCGCTCAACGCGGCGGGCTGGGCGACGCTGGTGGTCGACAGCCATGGTCCGCGCGGCTTCGACGACGATCAGCGCTGGCGGCTGGTGTGCGCCGGCCAGCTGCTGCCCGGGGCCGAGCGGGCCGGCGACGTGGCGGTGGCGATCGACGCGGCGCGGCGCAGGGACGGAGTCGATCCCGACCGGATCGCGCTGATCGGGTTCTCCCATGGCGGCTGGGCGGCGCTCGACATGCTGGCGCTCGCGGGGCAGGGCGAGACGCCGTACAACCTGCGCCGCTGGCCGGAGAGCTTCGAGGCGCGCGGTCTCGATGGGCTGGTCGCGGCGGTGCTGGTCTATCCCTACTGCGGCCCCGGGAGCGTCGCCGCGCGGACCAGCTGGAATACGCGCGTGCCGAGCCTCTTCGTGCTGGTCGAGGGCGATGCGATCGCCGACGAGACGGCCTGCCTCGCGCTCGCCGGGCGCATGGCCGAGGCCGGGCTGCCGGTGCGCACGCGGGTGCTGTCGGGCGTCACCCACGGCTTCGACCAGCAAGAGAAGGCGCCGATGAGCCTGCTCGCCTTCGACGCCGCCGCGACCGAGGCGGCGATCGGAGAGGCGATCGACTTTCTCGACGGCGCGGTCGCGGCTCCGGCCCCGTAGCGCGCCGCGGCGGAGAAGTGGGTTGCGCGCCCCGCGGCTGGCCCTAACCTGCGCCGGTCGAAGGGGGACGCCATGCGCACGATTCTCATCGCCAACCGCAAGGGCGGCTGCGGCAAGACCATGGCCGCGATCACGCTGGCCGCCGGGCTGGCGCAGCGTGGCGGCAAGGTCGGGCTCGCCGACGCCGACGGGCAGAAGTCGGCGCTGCGCTGGCTCAAGGCCCGCCCCGAGGACGCGGCGCCGATCCGCGCCATCGACTGGACCGATGACGGCGACGTCGGCGAGGCGCCGCGCAAGCTCGACTGGCTGGTGATCGACGCGCCCGGCGCGCTTGAGAGCGCGCGCGCGAAGGCGCTGATCGCGGAGGCCGCGGACATCGTCACGCCGGTGCTGCCGTCGTTCTTCGACGCCGACAGCACCCGGCGGTTCCTGGCCGAGATCGCCGAGATGAAGCGCGTGCGCAAGGGCAAGGCCTCGGTGCACGTCATCGCCAATCGCGTGCGCCCGCAGGCGCGGGCGGCGGCGCGGCTCCAGACGTTCTTCGACCGGCTCGGCCAGGAGCCGCTGGCCTGGGTGAGCGAGCGCGCCGCCTACGCCGACCTGGCCGAGCAGGGGCTGGCGGTGTTCGACCGGCCGCAGAAGGCCTATGCGCCGATGCGCGCGCAATGGGCGCCGGTGATCGCGGCGCTGGAATAGCGCCGACGGCGCGTCCGACAGGGGGAACAGGGATGGATCTGGGAATTCGCGGCAGGACCGCGCTCGTCTGCGCGGCCTCGAAGGGGCTCGGGAAGGGCTGCGCGGCGGCGCTGGCGGCCGAGGGGGTGGACCTGGTGATCAACGCCCGCGGCGCCGAGGCGCTCGAGGCGACGGCGGCGGAGTTGCGCGCCGCGCACGGCGTGCGGGTGACGGCGGTGGCCGGCGACATCACCACGGCGGAGGGCCGGGCGGCGGCGCTGGCGGCGGCGCCGTCTTTCGACATCCTGGTGACCAACGCCGGCGGGCCGCCGCCGGGGCTCTGGTCGGACTGGAGCCGCGACGACTTCATCCGCGCGATCGACGCCAACATGCTCACTCCGATCGCGCTGATGCAGGCGGTGCTGCCGGGCATGATGGCGCAGGGCTGGGGGCGGATCGTCAACATCACCTCGCAGTCGGTGAAGGCGCCGATCCCGGCGCTGGGGCTGTCGAACGCGGCGCGCACCGGGCTCACCGGCTTCGTGGCCGGCACCAGCCGGCAGGTGGCGCCGAGCGGCGTGACGATCAACAACCTGCTTCCGGGCATCCACGCCACCGACCGCGCCGTGTCGCTGGACGCGGGCGTGGTCAAGGCGGAAGGCATCGGCATGGACGAGGCCCGCGCCCGGCGCGAGGCGACGATCCCGGCGCGCCGCTACGGCACGGCCGAGGAGTTCGGCGCGGCCTGCGCGTTCCTGTGCTCGGAGCGCGCGGGCTTCATCGTCGGCCAGAACATCCTGCTCGATGGCGGGGCGACGAACGCCACGATCTGAGCCCTTCGGCCGCGTCGGGCGATCCCGGGGCTTGTGCGGCGGGGCCGCTCTTGTTATCTGAAAAATGCCCGATGGTTTTTATCGGATATGAGGGGCGGCGTGAAGGACTTCCCCAGCGCAGCGAACGGCCCGGTGGGGGCGCGCGAGGTCAGGCTCGAGATCGAGGGCGTGGGGCACGCCTTCGACGGCATGCCCGTGCTTCGCGACGTGTCGCTGGCGCTGCGCGGCGGCGAGGTGACCTGCCTGCTCGGGCCCTCGGGCTGCGGCAAGTCGACGCTGCTCCGGATCGCCGCGGGGGTCGAGCGCCAGGACGCCGGCGTGATCCGGGTGGAGGGCCGCGTGGTCTCGGACGACGCCCGCCACGTCCCGCCCGAGGGCCGCGGCATCGGGCTGATGTTTCAGGACTTCGCGCTGTTTCCGCACCTGAGCGTCGTCGACAACGTCGCTTTCGGGCTGCGCGGCGGCGGGGCCGCCCGGGCGCAACGGGCGGGCGCGCTGCTCGAACGGGTCGGCATGTCGGCGCATGCGCGCAAGTATCCTCACCAGCTTTCGGGCGGCGAGCAGCAGCGGGTGGCGCTGGCGCGCGCGCTGGCGCCGCGGCCGCCGATCATGCTGATGGACGAGCCGTTCTCGGGGCTCGACAACCGGCTGCGCGACGGCATCCGCGACCAGACCCTCGACATCCTCAAGGAGGAGGGCAGCGCGGTGCTTCTGGTCACCCACGAGCCCGACGAGGCGATGCGCATGGCCGACCGGATCGCGCTGATGCGCGATGGCCGCATCGTGCAGGAGGGGGCGCCCTACAACATCTACAACAACCCCGTGGACAAGGACGCGGCGATGTTCTTCTCCGACGTCAACGTCATCCACGGGGTGGTGACGAACTTCGCCACCGACACGCCGTTCGGGCAGTTCATGACGCCGGGCCTCGCCGACCGGGCCGACGTGGAGATCATCATCCGGCCCCAGCACCTGAAGATCGACTTCGACCGGGCGGGGCGGGGACCGGCGCCCACCCCGCAGGACGGGGTGCCGGCGCGCGGCGTCGTGGCGCGCGCGCGCTTCATGGGCAACGAGAGCATCGTCGAGATGGTGATGGACCACGACGGCTCGACGCTCAAGACCACCGCGCCGGGCGTGTTCCTGCCGCGCGAGGGCACGCCGCTCTGGCTGTCGCTGCGGCGCGACCGCTGCTTCGTGTTCCCCTGCCGCGCGCAGAGCGTGCTGAAGTCGCCCTATTTCGCCGACAAGTAACGCGGCGGTTCCCGCCGGTCGCGCCGTCGCGACTGGGCGCCGGCTTTCGGATTTGGCGTTTCGGGTTTGAAGTGGCCGGTGGGAAGGCATAAGTGTGGGGTCGAGCGCCGGGGGCGGAATCGCGCCGCCGGATGTGCTGTGGAGAGACGACATGCTGAACAACATCGGTCCGGCCGGCCTGATCCTGATCGCGATCGTGGTGCTGGTGCTCTTCGGCCGCGGCAAGGTCGCGGGCCTCATGGGCGAAGTCGGCAAGGGCATCACCAGCTTCAAGCGCGGGATCAAGGAGGGCTCGGACGAATTCGACAAGGCCGCCAAGCTCTCCGCGGATGAAGCGCGCGACGTGACCCCGGACAAAGACAAGGTCTGAGCCGGTCCGTCCGGCCGGAGTCAAGGCCCCATGTTCGACATCGGCTGGATGGAGCTTCTGCTCATCGGGATCGTGGCGCTGATCGTCGTCGGTCCCAAGGAACTGCCGGTGTTGTTCCGCACCGCCGGGCGCTACATGGGCAAGGCCCGGGCGATGGCGCGCGACTTCCAGCGCTCGATGGAGCAGGCGGCCGACGAGAGCGGCCTGAACGAGGCCGCGCGCGGGCTCAAGAGCGTCGAGAAGTTCAACGTGCGCTCGCCCGGCCAGATGGCGCGCAAGTACGTCAAGACCGTGGCGACGGTCGGCGACGACGCCGATCCGGACGCGACGGGCAAGGGCGAGACGGCGAAGCCGGACCCCGCGCCTGCGGCTCCGGCCGAGGCGGCGCCCACGGCCGCCGACCGGGCGCCTGAACCAGCCCCGGCGGACGCCGACCGGACACCGAAATGAAGCTCGACGAGACGGACGAGATCGACGATTCCACCGCGCCGCTGATCGAGCATCTCGCGGAGTTGCGCACGCGGCTGATCTATTCGGTGAGCGCGTTTCTCGTATGCATGGTGCTGGCCTTCACGGTGTCGCGGCCGATCTTCAACTTTCTCGCCGAACCGCTGTCGCGGCTCCTTGTGGAGAACGGCCAGAAGCCCGAGCTGATCTTCACCGGGCTCCAGCAGGGCTTCATGACCCAGGTGCGGATCGCGATCTTCGGCGGCTTCGTCGTCGCCTTCCCGATCATCGGCTACCAGCTCTGGCGCTTCGTGGCGCCGGGGCTCTATCGCAGCGAGAAGAACGCCTTCCTGCCGTTCCTGCTCGCTTCGCCGGCGCTGTTTCTCGTTGGCGCGGCCTTCGCCTATTACGTGGTGCTGCCGCTGGCCTTCGACTTCTTCCTCGGCTTCCAGCAGTTCGGCCCGGGCGGCGAGGCGCTGGGCGAGGTGGGCGAGTCCGATCTCAACGTGCAGTTTCTCGGCACGATCAACGAGTACCTGGGCCTGACGATGAAGTTCGTCATCGCCTTCGGCCTGTGCTTCCAGCTCCCCGTCCTGCTCACGCTGATGGGCAAGGCCGGCCTCGTGTCGGCGCGCGGGCTCGGCGACGTGCGCAAGTACGCGATCGTCGCCATCCTCACGCTCGCCGCGATCGTCACGCCGCCGGACGTGGTGACCCAGGTGATCCTGTTCACGGTGGTCTACGGGCTGTACGAGATCTCGATCCTGCTGGTGCGCCTTGTCGAGCGCCGCCGCGAGGCCGACCTCAAGGCGCAGGGGCTCTGGGACGAGGCGATCCACGGGGACGCGGCGCGGGACGAGACGTGAGCGGCGACGAGTTGCGGCGGATCGCGGACGCGCTCGACCGGATCAGCCCGCCGCCCCGCCCCGCCCCCGACCTCGGCGCCGCCGACGCCTTCGTCTGGGGCGTGGAGCCCGACCGGCTCGCGCCGGTGGCGAAGGTGGCCCGCGTGCCGATCGGGCTTCTTGTCGGGATCGACCGGGCGCGCGACACGCTGCTCGCCAACACGCTGCAGTTCGCCCGCGGGCTGCCGGCCAACAACGTGCTGCTCTGGGGCGCGCGCGGCATGGGCAAGTCGAGCCTGGTGAAGGCCGTTCATGCGGAGGCCGACGCCGCCGCGCCGGGGCGGCTCAAGCTCGTGGAGCTGCACCGCGAGGACCTGCCGTCGATCGGCCGGCTGCTGGCGCTGCTGCGCGTGGCCGGGCCGCGCTTCATCCTGTTCTGCGACGATCTGTGCTTCGAGAAGGACGACAGCCACTACAAGTCGCTCAAGGCGGTGCTCGACGGCGGCATCGAGGGCCGCCCGGAGAACGTCGTGCTCTACGCCACCTCGAACCGGCGCCACCTGATGCCGCGCGACATGATCGAGAACGAGCGCCAGCGCGGCGTGAACCCGACCGAGGCCGTCGAGGAGAAGGTGTCGCTCTCGGACCGGTTCGGGCTCTGGCTTGGCTTTCACGCCTGCGACCAGGACGATTTCCTCGCGATGATCCGCGGCTACTGCGACGCCTTCGGGATCGACATCGACGACGCCGCGCTGCGCGCCGAGGCGATCGAATGGTCCCAGACCCGAGGCGGACGGTCGGGGCGCGTCGCCTGGCAATATGTCACTGATCTCGCCGGGCGTCGGGGCGTCGCGCTGGGTTGAGCCACGACGATTCCCCGCGCCACGCAGGGAACGCTTGCGGTTCTGCCTCCTGCGTTGACGTGTCGCCCGCGAGGTGTGTCCTGCGCGCAGCAGCCCCGGCCGAGGTGCCGCCTGTGGGGCACGCAACCCTTGTCGAGCCCTTGCACCGGGTCTAACCCGGACGAGGGACGGCAAGGCGACGTCCGGGGGGACGCAGCAAGTGACGACGAAATATCGTGTGGTGGAGGCGCCCGTTTCGGGGCACTTCGCCGCGGTCGTGGGCGTGAGGGTGGTCTTCGAGAACGGCTTTGCGGTGCGCGGCAGCGGCGCCGTGGTCGGGCCCAACGACGTGCTGACCGCGGCGCATCTGCTCAACGGCTACGCCGGCGCGGGCGCGGTTCGGACGGTCGAGGTCACCTCCGCGCTCGGCGGCGTCTACGCCGCCGCGTCCTGGCGAACCAACACGGTCGACGCCGACGGCGACGGGCAGCTGTCGCAGTCCGACACGCAGGCGGATTTCGCTCTGCTCACCGTCAGCGATCCCGATCCGATCGGCGCGGCGACCGGCTGGTTCGAGATCGCCGGCGGCCTCGCGACCCCCGGGCGATCGATCTATCTGCACAGCGCGGGCTATCCGACCGGACCGCAGGACGGCGCGCTTCCGCTCGAGATGATCGAGACTTTCGGCTACGAGGTCTACGACGGCGTGGTCCTGCGCCACAGCGTCGAGGAAGACACCGATCTCGACTGGTCGGGCGGCAGCGGCTCGGCGTTCTACGTGGCGCCCGAGGACGGTGCGCCGGCGCGCATCGTCGGCGTGCTCTCCACCGGCGAATGGGCGGGCTACGTCACGCCGGAGGTGGCCGACACGCTGGCGGGCTGGATCGCCGAGAACGACGCGATGCGGCTCTTCGGCGGCGACGAGGCCGATGCGCTGGCGGGTGGCCCCTGCGACGACCTGCTGGTCGGGCGCGGCGGGGACGACGTGATCGCGGGCTACGACGGCGACGACCTGATGCGGGGCAATGGCGGCTCGGACATCCTGCGCGGGGGGCGCGGCGAGGATGCGCTCTACGGCGGCTCGGGCGACGACGTCCTGCACGGAAACGCCGGCGCCGACAAACTGATCGGAGCGAACGGCAAGGACGTCCTCTACGGCGGCGCGGACAACGATATCCTGCGCGGCGGCCGCCACAACGATCTTCTGAAGGGCGGCGGCGGCGACGACCTTCTCGACGGGGCCAAGGGCAAGGACCTGTTCTGGGGCGGCCGCGGCGCGGACGTGTTCCACTTCGACGCAGGCGACGGCCGGGGCGACCGGGTCAAGGACTTCAGCACCAAGATGGACCGGGTCGAGATCGGCGTTGGCGCCTCCGACTTCGCCGACCTGACGCTGGTCGCCGACGCACGGCACGACCGGGTGACGCTGGAGTTCGCCAACGTGCGGGTGCTCTTCGAGGGGCTTGGCGCGGATGACATCGACCACATGGTGTTCGACTTCGTCTGAGCGTGTGGGTGGCGGCGCCCTAGCGGCCACGCATCCCGTCGAACCAGCGGCGCAGCCGGCCATGCGTCTCCGAGGCGTGATCCCCGACGCTGTCCCACTTGTCCGTGGCGCCCTCGATCAGCGGCTCGACGGTGCGCTCGTGGAACTGCCGCCAGACCCGCCAGAGGAACAGCAGGAAGAGCGCCAGCAGGGTCAGGAAGATGATGTTGAACCACGGGATCAGCCGGACGTCGGGGCCCGCGACGGGCTTGATCGCCACGGCGTTGGCGAAGGTGGTGAGCAACTCGTTGCGCCAGCCGTAGTGGGTGAGCGCGAACCACTCGGGATTGTTGCGGTCCGAGATCGCGTCCGTGGCCTCGGCGTGCAGCGTCGCGGTGTCAAACTTGAAGTAGGGGGGCCAGCCCCAGCCGGTGTCCTCGTTGCGGTAGACCACCGGCTTGCCGTTGGCCTTGACCGCCTGGACGAACTGGACGTCGCGGTTGATCAGGCCCGTGGACTGGTCGTCCGGCTCGGCCCAGAAGATCCGGGTCCAGTCGTTGAGGTCCTGACGCTCGGTGTAGGTGCCCGTGATGCGCACGATGTCGCGCTGGGGCAGCCAGTAGTGCAGGAGCGCGCCCACAAGAAGCAGGATCGCGGCTATCAGGATCCACTTGATCGTACGCAGCATGGCGTCCCCCTCAGTCCACGTTCACCACATAGAACGTGACCAGCGCCGCAACAACCGGGACCACATAGACCAGCCAGATCAACTTGCGGCGCAGAGAGCGCTCGTAGCGCGCCATGCCCTCCGCGATGAAGGCGTCGCGGTCCTCGGTCGGCCGGTCGCCGTCCCATTCGTCCTCGAGCGCCTCGCGGCGCACAGAGCGGGAATAGAGCGAGATCATCACGTAAAGGCCAGTCAGCGCGACGAAACCGATCACGAAGAGCTGCAGGAATCCGATCATGGCCCGGGCCTCGCCCCAGTCGGCGGTCGTCCCGGCGACACGGGTCAGCCGCCGCCGATGTAGGGCGTCGGATCGACCGCGGTGGTGCCGCGGAAGACGTCGAACTGCAGCTCGGGATTGTCGCGCGGGGCGACGCTGCCGATGGTCTGGCCAGCGCTGACCTGCTCGCCCTTGGTCACCGTGACGTTCTGGAGGATCGAGTAGGTGGTCATCAGCGTGTCGGGATGGCGGATCAGCACGATCGTGCCGAGGCCGCCGAGCTCCTCCGAGATCAGCGCCACCTCGCCCGCCCCCGCCGCCTTGACCGGCGTGCCGGCCGCGACCGCGAATCCCACGCCGTTGGGGCTTGAGGGATTGAAGGGCCGGCTCACCGGGGCGTTGACCGGCGCGCTCAGCCGGCCGCCCGGCGGGGTGCGGAACTGGCCGAGGTTCGGCGAGGCGGGATCGGCGCCGGCCTCGATGTTCTCGGGCAGCGGCGCGGTGGCGGACGGCGGCGGCGGCACCGGCGTGGTTTGGCCGGGCTGGGTGTCGGCGGGCGCCGCGCTCGAGATCTGGTTGGCGCTGCTGACGATCGGGATCAGCAGCTCCTGGCCCGTGCGCACCGACAGATCGGGCCCAAGCCCGTTCCAAGACGCCAGCGCCGTCACCGACACGCCGTAAAGCCGCGCGATCGAATAGGCGGTCTCGCCGGCCTCGACGCGGTGGCGAACCGGGTCGATCAGCGGATCGGAGGCCGCGGACGGGGCGGCGGCCGGCGGCGTGGTCGGCGCGGCGCTCTCGATCGCAGCCGAGGCGGTCTCGGGGCTCCAGGCGAGCGGGGCGGTGGTGATGTCGCCCGAGGCCGCGGGCCGCGGCACGCTGTCGGGCAAGAGCAGCACCTCGCCGGCGCGGGGCATGTAGGTCACCGGCAGGGCGTTGCGCGACGCAAGCTCGGAGGCCGGGATGCCGACCCGGCTCGCCAGCGTCTCCATGGTGTCGCCATCGCGCGCGACGATGACCTGATAGGTGGCGTAGGTGATGACGCCGCGGGAATCCTCCTGGAGGTTCGACCCGATCGCGGGGTCGCTGCCGACGTTCTGAAAGGCGGGCCCACCGCACCCGGCGAGGCCGATCAGGGCCGCGACCGTCGCCGCGCCGGCAAGCGCGCGCGCCCGTTTCGCATGTCCAGACCTGGCCATTGTCACCTTCCCGCTTCGCTTGAGCCCCGTGTCATTCCAATACATCCTCGGCCACGCCCTCCACAAGTGGCACGAACCGCACCGCGCCGAGCTCGGTGTAGTCAAGGCCGTCCTCGGTCTTGCGGATCTTGATGAGCGTCTGCACCGCGTCCGTCTGGCCCACCGGCAGCACCATCACGCCGCCGACGCGCAGCTGGTCGATGAGCGTGCGCGGCGTGTCCTCGGGCGCCGCGGTGACGATGATCCGGTCGAAGGGCGCCTGCTCGGGCAGGCCGAGCGAGCCGTCCGCGACCACGACGGTGATGTTGTTGAGCCCCTGGCGCTGGAGCGCCTTCTTGGCGCGCTGGGCGAGGGCGCGGTGGCGCTCGACGGTGTAGACCCGCCGGGCGAGCAGCGCGAGCACCGCCGCCTGGTAGCCCGAGCCGGTGCCGACCTCGAGCACCTTGCAGCGCTTGTCGACCTCGAGCGCCTGGGTCATCAGCCCGACCACGGTGGGCTGGCTGATGGTCTGGCCGCAGGCGATCGGCAGCGGCACGTCCTCGAAGGCCCGCTCCTGGAAGATGCCCTCCAGGAACGCCTCGCGCGGGGTCAGCTCCATCGCGCGCAGCACCCCCGCATTGGTCACGCCATGCGAGCGCAGGGCGAAGACGAACTGCATCTGGCGCTCGGCGGGCTCCATGGCGCGATCCCCGTTACGCGAGCGCCGCCGCGAGCGGGGCGACGAGATCGTGGGCGGTCAGATCGGCCCGCAGTGGTGTCACGGTCACGTAGCCGTCGTGGCACTCGCGCGAATCCGATCCCGGCGCGCTTTCCGCGTTGCCCCTGCCGTGGGTGAGCCACAGGAAGTTGCGTCCGTTCGGCGCGGTGTGCGGCAGGACCCCGAAGGTCGAGCCGCCGCGGGCGCCCTGCACGGTGGCGCGCACGCCGCGGATCTCCTCGGCGGGCAGGGCGGGGAAGTTGACGTTGTAGAAGGTGCGGTAGTCGCGGGCCTCCCAGTCGGCCCGCTCAAGGAGCGCGCGCGCGATCCGCGCGCCATGGGCGCGGGCGCTCGCGAACATGCCCCCGGGGCCGGTGTTGGCCTCCGAGAAGTACTGCGACATCGCGATGGCCTTCGCGCCGTTGAGCGCGCCCTCCATCGCTGCGCCGACCGTGCCGGAATAAAGCGTGTCCTCGGCGACGTTGTGGCCGCGGTTGACGCCCGAGAGCACCAGGTCGGGCGGCGTCTCGCCCAGGACGTCGAAGAGACCGGCGAGCACGCAATCGGCCGGCGAGCCCTCGACCGCAAAGCGCCGCGGCCCGAGCTGCTCGAGGCGCATGGGGCGGACGTAGGAGATGCAATGGGCGACGCCGGACTGCTCGAAGGCGGGCGCCACGACCCAGACCTCGCCGTCGGGACCCGCGAGCTCAGCCGCGATCTCCTCGGCGACGGCGAGGCCCGGGGCGGTGATGCCGTCGTCGTTCGTGACCAGAATGCGCATGAAGGCTACCTTGATTCACGGGCCGTTCTAGGGGTATGAGCGCGCGCCGTAAAGCGAGAGCGCGGCGCCGCGCCGGTTTTCGGAGCGGGTCCGGCGGCGGGCCGGCGATCGGGGAGCGGGCATGTCCTGGACGCGGAACAGGGCCGGATCGGACTGGCCTTGGATTGCGACGATCCTCGTCTACTTCGCGTTCCAGGCGTGGTGGCGCTGGCGGCTCGGGGCGGGCCTCGGACTCGACGAGGCTCAGATCCTGCTTGACGCGCGCGGGCTGGCCTGGGGATACGGGCCGCAGCCGCCACTCTACGCGTGGCTGCAATGGGCAGTGTTCCACGTTGTGGGCGATCCGGTCCTAGGCCTGTCGGTTCTCAAGAATGCGCTTCTGGCGACGACGTATCTCGCGGTCTTCGCGCTCTTCCGGAGCGCGTATCCGGCGCATGTGGCCGGTCTCGCGGCGCTGTCGATGATGCTGCTGCCACAGATCGCCTGGGAAAGCCAGCGGGCGCTGACGCATTCGGTGTTGGCGACGACGATCGGGGCGCTGACCTGTCTGGCGTTCTGGACGCGGCTCCTGCCGGGACGATGGGGTGGCTATGCGCTCTTCGGACTGCTCGCGGGGCTTGGGCTCATCGCGAAGGTCAATTTCGCGGTGGTGCCCGTCGCACTGGTAATCGCGGCCCTGTCAACTGCGGAGCATCGGCGCGACCTGCGGATCGGGGGGCTGGCGCTGAGCCTCGCCGTCGCGGCCTCCGTCGTGGCGGGACCGGTTCTCTGGATGTGGCGCAACCGGGAGCGGGCCCTGGCCTCTGCCGGCAAGATGGATCTCGCCGGGCCGGACGCGCAGTGGTGGCTGGCTGCGGGCCAGGGGCTCGCGGCGGTGGCGGTGGCGACGCTGCTGTTCCTCGCGCTGGCGCTGCTGGCGGCCGCAATCTTGCGCTGCGTCGCGGCGAAAGGCGGCCGGATCCGTAAGGCCGCGCCCTTGGAGCGTTTCCTGTGGCGGTTCGTGCTGATCTCGGTGCTGGTCACGTCGGCGGTGGTGGTCGGCGCCGGCGCGACGAACGTCAAGGAGCGCTGGATGCAGCCGGTGCTGTTCATGGCCGGCCCGCTGATCGCGGTGTGGCTCCTCCGGCGGACGACGCCACGGGGCGCGAAGACGCTGGGCGGCGTGGTCCTCGCGCTGGCCGGCCTGGTGATCGCCGCGCTGCCGTTTGACATGGTGCTCGGGACGGGCGGCGCGCCGGCGCGCATGTCCGCGCCGGTCGCGGCGATCGCGGAGCGCGTCGCGTCGGCGCATCCGAAGGCGTCGGCCTTGGTGGCGGACAAGGAGTGGCTGGCGGGGTCTCTCGCGTGGAAACTGCCGGACCGGCGGGTGGAGCGGTTCGCGCTTGCCGCGCCGGACATGTTTGGGCGGGACGGCGCTGTGCTGGTCTGGATGGCAGGCGGTCCGGAGCAGGGCGCCGCTCTGGCCGCGTCGTTGTCGGCGCGGTGGGGGGTGGCGCTGGAGACGGGGCCGGTAGAGGCGTTCTCCGCGCCGTATCCGCACGCGCCCGAGGAGCGGTTCGCAGTGCATGCGATGGCGGTGCGGTTGGCGTCCGGGTGATCGGGTTTCGGAGCGTCGGGGTCGGGCCTGCGGTCCGGGCGGGGCGCTTCCGCTCGAGCGCGGCGCATGCCGTTCTTGCTGCGGCGCGGGGCAGGTTTCGAGTCAGTGCAGTCAAAACCGCGCGATGACGCCGAGGTAAAACCGGGTCTCGAGGTCGGTGTCGGTGGTGTCGGTGGCGATCCCGCGGGTCTGGCGCGCGATCTCGGGCGTGATCGTCAGGCCTGGCCGTAGTCGAGAAATCGGCAGGCCTCCGCCTCGCCGAAGTACTCGCCGTTCTCTGGCCCTGCGACCAGCCGGCGCAGTTCCAGCCGCGCGCCGTAGCCGCTGTCGCCCGAGGTGTTGCCGGGCGCGAAGCCGAGTTCCGAATCGGGCAGTTTGTCGGCCGCGCACTGGCCGATGAAGAGCCCGTAGGGCGACCAGTCCGTCGCGCCGAGGCGCTGGAGCCGCGAGAGGTTGCGCGCGCCCAGCGTGAAGGTGTCGTCGGCCGCCGCCGGGCCCGAGCCGCTCGTCTCGGTGACGCCGTCGATGGAGATGCCCTGGTGCAGCCAGCCGTCGACGTTCGTGACCAGAATTCGCATGCCCGCTCCGTCCGGTTCGCCCCGGCCCTTCTAGGGGCGCGGGCCGGCGCCGTCCAGCGTCGGGCGCGCGCCGGGCTGCTCGGCATCCGCCGATAGATATAGGTCCGGTGCCACGATAGCATTTTTCGGTCACGCTGTGGGGGTAATGGTGATGGCTATCCTGGAACAGTTCTTTCCGGCGACCGGGGTCTCCTTGAGCGCCTTGCAATATAAGGACTGCCTCAAGTTTGCCGACTACGTGGTGGTCAACTCCCTCCAGACCACGGGCGCCTCGCCGGTCTCGATCATCAGCTTCGAGGACGCCCGCGGGATGACCCTCTTTCCTTGTGCCTTCATGTTCGTCGGCAAGCTCTTCGGTCTCGACATGGGCCAGACTGGGAAATTCAAGGTGTTCCCGGCTGGCGGCCAGCCTGGCAAGGGCTCCGAGCAGACAGAGGACGCGCTGACCGAGTTCCAGTTTGGCCGCTTCGACGACCGGGGCAGGTTCGTGCCCATCTACGAGGTGACCGACCTCAGACCATTTTCCGCCCGCGAGTTCCTTGACATCCTCAGGACCATCCCGGTCGGCGACTCGGTCGACGACTTCGTCCGGAAGTTCTTCGGCGGCGACGACGTGTTCCGCTCGCGCGGCGGCGACGACCGCATCGAGGTCGGCGCGGGTGACGACAGGGTGATCTCGGGCGGCGGCGACGACGTGGTGTTCAAGGCGGCGCGCGGCGATCTCGACTACCGCGGCGGCGGCGGCGTCGACATGATCGAGTTCGCCTCCGACGGCGGTTCGGCGATCCCGGCGCCGATCCGCGGCGCGACGGTCGATTTCGCCAAGGGAACCGGCAAGAACCCCTTCGGCGGCGCGCTCAAGTTCAAGTCGGTCGAGGCGGTGCGCGACACCGCCGAGGCGGACAAGGTCTTCGGGTCGGGCAAGGACGAGCGGGTGTTAAGCGACCGGCCGGGCGGCGATGTCTTCAAGCTCAAGGGCGGAGACGACTTCATTTCGCTCTTCGGCGCCGCCCCCGACATGGTGATCGACGGCGGCAAGGGCCGGGACGAACTGGTTCTGGCGTTACCGGAGCGCGACGTTAGGCTCGACCTGAAAGACGGCGCGATGAACGCCGGCGCGCTCGAAGGATCGACGATCAAGGGCATCGAGGTGATCCGCGCCACGCTCACCGCCGCGGGCGCGACCTTCCAGTTCAAGGGAACCGGCGCGGACGAGGAAGTCTATTTCACCGGTTTCGGCTTCGGGGGGGATCACCCGCGCGGCCGTATCAACATGGGGTCGGGCGACGACATTGCTCAGGGCGGCTTCGGGGCCGATCTGCTGCTCGGGGGCAAGGGAAACGACTGGCTCTCCGGCCGGGACAACGACGACAAGATCCGAGGTGGCAACGGCCGCGACCGGATCGACGGCGGCGCCGGCGACGACGATATGGCCGGCGGGCGCGGCCCCGATTTCTTCATCTTCGCGCCCGGCTTCGGCCAGGATCTGATCGCCGATTTCAACCCAGGCCAGGATCACCTCGACTTCTCCGGGCACGCCGGCGTCGAACGGCTCAGGGACCTGAAGCTGAGTCAGGTCGGGGAGGATCTGCACCTGATCGCCGACGACGGCGCCCGGGTGATCCTCGAGGACGTCGCCCGCGCCGAGATCGACGCAGGCGACTTCCTGTTCTGAGGCGCTCGCCGCCACGGTTCAGAACCGGGCGATGACGCCGAGGTAGAACCGGGTCTCGAGGTCGGTGTCGGTGGTGTCGGTGGCGATCCCGCGGGCCTGGCGCGCGATCTCGGGCGTGATCGTCAGCCAGTCGCGCACATCGATCCGCGCGCCGATCCCCGCCGAGGACAGCGTCTCCCAGACGTCGCCGTCGCGGGCCTGCGCCCGGTCGTAGGCCTGGCCGTAGTCGACAAACCCGTAGGCCTCGGCTGCGCCGAAATACTCGCCGTTCTCTGGCCCTGCGACCAGCCTGCGCAGTTCCAGTCGCACGCCGTAGCCGCTGTCGCCCGAGGTGTTGCCGGGCGCGAAGCCGCGGCCGATCGTGGCGTCGCCGAGGGTGAAGCGTTCGGAATTGGGCAGGTTGTCGGCCGCATACTGGCCGATGAAGAGCCCGTAGAGCGACCAGTCCGTCGCGCCGAGGCGCTGGAGCCGCGAGAGGTTAAGCGCGCCCAGCGTGAAGGTGTCGTCGCCCGCCGCCGGGCCCGAGCCGCTCGTCTCGGTGACGCCGTCGATGGAGATGCCCTGGTGCAGCCAGCCGTCGACGAGCGTCACGCCGCCGAAGCTGTCGGCCACGTCCCAGGTCACCCGCGCCTGCACCACCAGGAGCCGGTCCTGGTCGGTGTCGTCGGAGCCCGCGAAGCCGGTCAGGCTCTCGCTCTCGCGCCAGACCAGCGCGACGCGCCCGAACAGGTTCTCCGCGCGGGTGCGCACGAACGGCGTGAACATCGCCACGCCGACGTTGGTCTCGTTCTGGATCACGTCGAGATCCTGCGGCGAGCCGCTCTGGCTGAGGTCCGGGTCGGCCCGCGAGCGATCGGCCTCGACCGAGAAGCGGCTGCCGTCGAGCGCTGTGCCGCTGAGCGCCGCGATCGGCGCATCGAGGCGCATTTGCCCGAAGGCGAGCGAGTTGTTCTCCGGCGCGAACGCGATCAGCGCGTCGATGCGCTCGTTGAAGCCCAGCATGTTGTAGACGCTCGCCCCGGCCCCGAGCGTCAGCGGCCCGTAGAGCCGCGAGCCGCGGTTGTCGACCGCCGCGAAGCCGGTCCAGGGGTCGGGCTCGATCAGCACGCCGAGATCGGCCGCGCCGAAGGTCTCGGGCGAGGGCTCGAGCACGGTCTCGACCCCCTCGCCGAAGGTGTCGCGCGCGAGCAGCACGCCGCGCTCCAGCGTCTGAAGCCGCATCGGCTGCTCTTCGGTCAGCGGCGCGAAGAGCAGGGCCGCGTAGTCCTGCTGGTTCGCGGCGCCGCCGGCGATGGCGACGCGGTCGACGAAGCCCTCGATCACCGCGATGCGCACCACGCCTTCCTTCACCGTCTGCGGCGGCAGCAGCGCCTGGGAGAGCACGTAGCCGCGGGCGCGGTAGGCTGCGGTGACGTTCGCCACGACGTCCTCGAGCGCGGCGATGGTGACCTCGCGGCCGATCAACCCCGCCCAGATCGGCGCGAGATCGGCCTCGCTCACCGCCGAGGCGCCCTCGAGGGTCACGCCGCGCAGCACGAAGCGCGGCCCGGGCTCGGCGGGCCCGGGCGGGGTCACCGCCGCGGGCGCGCCGAGATCTTCGGGCGGCGCGACGGTCGCCGGCGGCGGCGTCTCCGCGCCGGGCTCGCGCGGCAGGAAGTCGACGGGCGACTGTGCCCGCGCGACCGGCGCCGCGAGAACGAGGAGGGTGGCGGCGGCGATGCGGGCAGCGGTCATGGCCGATCGTCCGCGGTGGTGGTCCAGAAGGACTCGCGCGCCGTCTGACGGGCGCAGTCCGCGTCCGGGCCGCGGTTGACCGGGCCACTGCAGGCTCCGGCCGGCGCGCCGTCGGCCGCATCGCTCCCGCCCGATGCCGGGTTGAAGCCGCCCGAGGCCGGGGCGAAGCCCGCGTCGGCGGTCTGCGCGCCGGCGGGGGCGAGCTGCACGATCTCGCCCAGCGAATAGGTCAGCGCGAAGGGCGCGTCGATCGCCGGCGGGGCCTCGGCCTGGGTCGTGCGGAAGCTAGCGTCGCCCGGGGTCAGCGGCGGCGCGCCGCGCCCGAAGCGCTCGAGGAAGGCTCCGCCTGTGACGCTCGCCGCGCCGCCCGGGTTCGGCGCCGGCCCGGGGCCGGGCCCCGGTCCCGGTCCCGGCCCGGGACCGGGCGGCGCGGCGGTCACGGTCAGCGCGCCGTCGATGAAGGCGATGGCGTAGTTGCCGCTGGTCAGCCCGCCTGGGGTCAGCGCGTAGACGCCCGGGGGGCTCTCCGTGGTCGCCGGTGTGTCGATATCGAGCCCGCCGTCCAGCGCGTCCGCATCCTGGCCGAGCACGAAGCCCTCGTAGCGGGCCGAGAAGGCCGGATCGGGCGCGCCCGCGGCCCGGCGCGCGTCGTTGGCGATGACCGACAGCGGCGCGGGCTCGATGTCGAGCGTCCCCGGGGCGTAGGTGATCGCGTAGTTGCCGTTGGTCAGCCCGGCGGCTGCGATCGGGTAGCGGCCGGCGTCGCTCGCCTCGGTGGCGGGGGTTCGGTAGGTCAGCGCGCCGTCGAGGACGTCGGGGCCCTGGCCGAGCACAAAGCCTGTGAACTGCGGGTCGTACCCGGCCTCCGCCGCGCCGTAGGTGCGCGATCCGAACGGGGTGACCACGAGCGGCGCAGGGTCGATGTCGAGTGCGCCCGCTCCGTAGCTAATCGCGTAGTTGCCGCTGGTCAGGCCAGAGGCTGCGAGCGGGTAGCGGCCGGCGTCGCTCGCCTGGGTGGCGGGGGTGCGGTAGGTCAGCGCGCCGTCGAGGACGTCGGGGCCCTGGCCGAGCACAAAGCCTGTGAACTGCGGGTCGTACCCGGCCTCCGCCGCGCCGTAGGTGCGCGATCCGAACGGGGTGACCACGAGCGGCGCGGGGTCGATGGTCAGCGTCCCGGGCGCGTAGCTGATCGCGTAGTTGCCGCTGGTGAGCCCCGAGGCTGCGAGCGGGTAACGGCCGGCGTCGCTCGCCTGGGTGGCGGGGGTGCGGTAGGCCAGCGCGCCGCCGAGGACGTCGGGGCCCTGTCCGAGCACGAAGCCCGCGAATTCGGGGTCGTAGTCGGCGTTGGCCGCGCCGTAGGTGCGCGCGCCGAACGGCGTGACCACGAGCGGCGCGGGGTGGATGGTCAGCGTCCCGGTTGTGTAGGTGATGGCGTAGTTCGGGCTCGACTGTCCCGACGGCGTCAGCGCGTAGGGGCCGACGTCGCTGTCGATGCGCGCCGCCGAGGCGATCGCGAGCGCGCCGTCGAGGTCGTCTGGTCCCTGGTCGAGCACGAAGCCTGCGTAGCGCGCGGTGAAGGCGGGATCGGCGCCGCCGTAGCCGCGGCGGCTGTCGTCGGCGCGGATCACCAGCACGGCGGGATCGACCCGCAGGCGGCCGGGCGCAAACTCGACCCGGTAGCCCTGGTCGGAGGCGCGGGCGCGCACGATCGTCACGTAGTCGCCTGCCGGCGCAGCCGCCGGGGCGCCGTCGCTCTCCACCCGCGGCGGGCCGTCGAGCGCGTTGGCCAGGGTGTCTCCGGGCCGGAGGCCGCGGGTCTGGTAGCCAGGCGCCACCGCGACGCCGTAGGACTTGGCGAGGCTCTCGCCGGTCAGGAGCAGCATCGGCGTCTCGCCGTAGATCACCCGGTTGCCGGCGTGGGTGATCGTGGCGGGCGGGTTGAACGTCCAGGGCCGCCCGTAGAGGTCGAAGCCGCGCGGCTGCGGGGCGGGCCCCTCGAGACCGGCGAAGCTGTCGATGTAGACGAGCCAGCGCGCGCCGTCGTCCGGGGTGGCGATCGGGCTCGCCCCGGCGCGGTTGCGGAACGCCGCGCCCGCGGCGATCACAACTGCGTCGCCTGGACCCTCGCCGGTGACCCGCGCATTCGGGCCGAGGCCGACCGCCGCCTGCGAGCGCAGCTCGACGAGCGCGGCGCGGATCGGCGCGTCGATCTCGATCTCGCCCAGCCCGAAGGTCTCCACCAGAAGCCCCAGCGGCGAGTGGTAGGAGGACGCGGCGCCGCCGGGCGCGCGCGCCGCGAAGGTGAAGTCGCGGTCGGCGGCGAGGCTGAACTCCGGGGCGACCGAGGCGGTGATGGTGCCGGCGAGGCGTACGTCGCCGCCGGTCTCGGGGCCGTTGCCGGCGCGCACCGGCCCGTCCCAGGCCTGGGTTTCGGCAGCGAGATCGAGGCTGGCGCCGGCGAAGCCCTGGATGCGGGCCTCCGAGGCGCCGTTGGTCACCGCGATGTGGCCCGCGCGCATCTCGATGGCGCCGCCGCGTCCCGCGACGACCTCGGCGAAGGTGTTGCCCGCCGCGCCACCCTCGAGCCCGATGCGTGGCGCGGACAGCGAGACGCGGGCCTGCGAATCCGAGCGGCCGATCCTGACCCACTGACCCGAGCGGGCGTCGCCGCCGGAGAGCGTGATCGCGTTGCGGGCGCGGATGTCGACCGCGCCAAACTCCGACCAGACCTGGATGTTGCTGCCCGAGGCGTCGCTGGCCCGGGCGAGGCGCACCGAGCCGCCCTGGGCGTCGATCTCCAGCGCGCCGGTCGCGGTGCGGACGCGCAGGTTCTGGGCTGCATCGCCGCGCAGGAGCACGCCGCCCCGCCGGGCGATCAGGCGGACGTCGCCGGCGCCGGTCGCCTCGATGTCGCGGTCGACGCGGATCTCGGGCGCGTTGACCGGGTCGAGCCCGGTCGTCTCGAGCCGGATGTCGGCGGCGCCGGTGGAGCGGATCACGTCCTCGACCTCGATGTCGTCAGCGGCGCGGCCGATGAAGTCGCCGTCCCGGGTCTGGATGCGCTTCCTGATGGTCAGGTCGCGGTCCGCGTCGAGAGTCAGCGCGCCGTCGCCGTTCCAGTTCAGCGGGCTGGACACCAGGATATCGCCGCGATCGCCGCCCGACGGCTGCTCGGTGGTGATCGTCACGTCGGCGCCGCCGTTCAGCGTCGCCGCGATCGCGGTGGCGCGGATCAGGAACGGACCCGATCCCGGCGGCGGTGCGGTCTCGCCGGGCGGCACGCTGGCGAGGCCGGCGTTGGTGATCTCCACGTCGCGCGGATCGAGGAGCCATTGCCCGCCCCGGCCGAGCGACACCTCCGCCTCCGGGCCGATGGCGAGCCGGAGCGCCCCGGATGTCTCGATAAAGCCGCCGCCCGCGCCGGTCGCGGCCAGCGCGCCGTCGACACGGGTCGAATTGTCCGCCCAGGCGATGATCGTGCCGCCCGCGCCGGTCCCGCCGCTGGCCGCGACGCGCGCGCCGGCGTCGATGTTGAGATGATCGGCCCGGCGCAGCGGTCCGGCGCCGCCACGGTCGCCGCCGAGCCGGATCGACCCGCCCTCCGCGCCACCGTTCGCGGCGATGCGCGCGCCCGGGGCGGCGCGCACCGTCGCGCCGGTGATGTCGACCGCGCCGCCGCGGGTCGCGCCGCTCGCGTCGAGCCGGCCGGAGATCTCGACCGCGCCGCCGCCGCGGCCGATCAGTTCGATCCTGCCGCCCGCGCCCGAGCCGGACGTGGCGCGGATCGCGCCGGAGGTGTTGATCACCCGGTCGAGCGCGCCGGCGGCGCCCTCGGCGGTGACGAGCACGCGCCCGCCGCCCACGTCGATCAGGCCACTGTTCGCCGCGCCCGCGCCCACGCCGTCGACGGCGATGCGGATCATGCCGTCGCCGGCGAGATCGATGGTTGTGCGCCGCCCCGAAGCGAGCGCCACCGTCCCGCCCTCGGCGATGATCGCGCCGGCGTTCTCCACGTCGCCGCCCACCAGCGCCGCGAGGCCCGCCTCGCCGATGGTGATCTCTCCACGGTTGACCACCCGCGCGCCGGGCCGCTCGCCGCCGCCGATGGACAGGGCGCCGGTCCGCTGGAACCGCTCGGCGTCCACGCCCTGGCTGGTGGCGACGAGCCCGCCCACGTCGATGCGGGCGCCGCGCGAGAAGATCACCCCGGCGCCGTTCTGGATCACCACGGTTCCCGGCGCGCGGATCGCGCCCTCGATCACGCTGGGCGCGGCCGCCTCGACGCGGTTGAGCGTCGCCGCGCGCTTGCCCGGTTGCGCGAAACGAACTTCCTCGCCCCGGCCGACATCGAAGCTCTTCCAGTCGATCACCGCGCGCTGCGAGCGTTGGCGGACGACGGTGCGGCCGCCCTGCTGGCTGATGCGGGCCTCGCCCTTGGCCACGACGCCGCCCTTCGGGCCTTCGGCGAGGCTGGCGTGCGGCGCTGCGAACGCAAGCGCGGAGGCGCCGAGCAGCGCCAGGGCGCGCACGGAAATGCCGGCGCGGGGCGCCCGGCTGGCGGGGTGAGTTCTGGGCATGGGCGACTGGATCCCGGTCAGATCAACTTTGACGCGAGTTACTGCAGAATGCTTCTAAGAATCAATGGATATCATCGGAGCGCCTCAATCGCGCGCCGAGTGTTGCTCCGGCGCGCGTGACCGCCGGTTTTTCCATGAATGCCATCGATCTCTCCCGCCCGATGTTAGCGCCCCGGTAACGGAGCCGCCCCTAGGGTCCGGGTCTGCGCCGTCTGTGGGGGATCGGCGTCGAGGTGGGGGAAATCGCTATGAACGACCGACGGGGGGTCGGTGGCGCCGGCGTGTCCGGCAGCCGACGGGGCGCGCTTGCGCTCCTGGCAATCTTGGGCCTTTCGATGGCGACCGGCGGCGGTTGGAGCCCGGCCCGGGCCGACCGCGTCGCGGCCCAGTCGCCGCTGGCCTATCACGCAACGGTGCTGAACGGGCGCACGGTCGGTTCGGCCTTCATGATTGCGCCGGGGCTCGTGGTCACCAACGGCCACGTGGCGCGGGGCGTCTCGCCGGGCGGCACCGCGGCGCTGATCGCGTCGTCCAGCGGGCGCAGGGTAGACGCCAAGCTTATCGGCGTCAGCCCGCACATGGACCTCGCGGTCTTCGCCGCGCCGCCGGGCTTTCTGCCGACGGTGGAGCCCGCGGTTTCCGCGCCGCGCCAGGGGCTGGCGGTGATCTCGGCCGGGGTGGACGCCGGCGGGCGGTCCTGGCCCGCGCCGAAGATGGCGCTGAGCGGCGAGGTCATGGAGGCGCGCGCCCATGTGCCCGCCTACGGGCCCGGGCTGATCGCCTGGCTTCCGGGAGTGCGGCCGGGCTTTTCCGGCGGGCCGATGTTCGACCGTGCCGGGCGGCTCGTCGGCATGGTCACGGCGATCCGACCCGCGCGCGACGGCCGCGGGATTGCGGCGTCGGGCCTCGCGGCCGGCGCCGGCCGGCAGGCCACCGCGCGCGAGGCCTTCGTGCTGCGCGCCGGCGAGGTTCGGGCCGAGGCGCTGCGCCTCGCGCGCGCCGCAGGGCGCTGAGCCGGAGGACCCGGGCGGAGGACGGGCCGAATCGGCCTGACGCGGCCGTCCTGCTCGCATAGCATGTCGCCCGTATCCTCGAGGGGAGATGGGCGATGAGCCTTGCGGGACGGGAAATCGCGGTGGTCGGCGGCGGGATCGGAGGTCTGGCCGCCGCCGCAGCGCTCGCCGAGCGCCGCGCCCGGGTCGAGGTCTTCGAGCAGGCGCCAGCGCTCACGGAGGTCGGCGCAGGCATCCAGATCGCGCCGAACGGCGTGGCGGTGCTCGAGGCGCTGGGCATGCGCGACGACGCCGAACGGCTGGCCAGCCTGCCCGGGGACGTGCTCCTGCGCGATCATCGCCACGACCGGGTGGTGGCGCGCGTCCCGCTCGGCCACGACATGGTGCGCCGCTACGGCCGGCCCTACTGGCAGTTCCACCGCGCCGACCTGCTCTCGGTTCTGGTCGCCGGCGCCTCCCGGGCCGGGGCGACGATCACGCTGGGCGCCACGGTCACCGAGGCCGCGCCCGACGCCGACGGCGTCGCCCTGCGTCTCGCGGACGGCACCGAGCGCAGCTTCGACATCGTCATCGCCGCGGACGGGGTGCGTTCGGCGATCCGTGCGGCGCATTTCGGCGGCGCGCCGGCGCGCTACACCGGCAACGTCGCCTGGCGCGGGATCGTCGATGCGACCGGCCTGATCGGCCCGCTCCTGCCCGATGGCGCCTGCGTGACCATGGGGCCGGGTCGGCACCTGGTCACCTATCCGCTGCGCGGGTCGCGCCAGATCAACTTCGTCGCCGTCGAGGAGCGCGCCGACTGGACCGCCGAGGGCTGGACCCGGCCCGACGATCCCGCGAACCTGCGCCGGGCCTTCGCCGGCTGGGGCGGCGCGGCTGCGGCGCTGCTCGAACGGGTGGAGACGACGTTTCTCTGGGGGCTCTTCGACCATCCGCCGCTGCCGGCCTGGCATCGCGGCACGATCGGGCTGCTGGGCGACGCCTGCCACCCCATGCTGCCCTTCCTCGCCCAGGGCGCGACCATGGCGCTCGAGGACGCCTGGGTGCTGGCGGCGGAACTCGACGTCGCCGCGAGCCCCGAGCGTGGCCTCTTCGCCTACGAGGCGCGCCGGCGGTCGCGGGCGACGCGGGTGCAGCGCGCCTCGGCGCGCAACGGACGCGTCTATCATCTGGACGGCGCGGCGCGCGGCCTCGCCCATCTCGGCCTCGGGATCGCCTCGCGGCTTGCGCCGGGGCCGCTGCTGCTGGGGCGCTTCGACTGGCTCTACGGCGTCGATGTGGTCAGCGCCGAGGCGACGCACTGAAGCCCAGGCCCGGGCTCAGGCGTCGAGCTCAACCCGGATCGGCGCGTGGTCGGACGGCTTTTCCCGGCCGCGCGCGCCGCGGTCGATCACGCAGTCCACCAGCAGGTCCGCCGCCGCCGGCGTCAGCAGCGCGTGGTCGATGCGGATGCCGTGATCCTTCGGCCAGGCCCCGGCCTGATAGTCCCAGAACGTGTAGGCGCCCGGGCGCGGATCGACGGCGCGCAGCGCGTCGGTGAAGCCGAGGTTGAGGATGCGCCGGTAGGCCGCCCGGGTCTCGGGCAGGAACAGCGCGTCCTGGGCCCAGGCCTTCGGGTCGTGACAGTCGGCGTCGGCGGGGATCACGTTCCAGTCGCCGGCGAGCACCGCCGCCGTCTCTGCGGCCAGCAGGGCTTCTGCCCGGGCGCGCAGCCGCTCCATCCAGGCGAGCTTGTAGTCGTACTTCGGCCCCGGCGCGGGATTGCCGTTGGGCAGGTAGAGGCCGCAGACCCGCACCGGCGCCGCGCCGATCGCCGTCGCCTCGATCCAGCGCGCCTGCGCGTCGCCGTCGTCGCCGGGCAGGCCGCGCGTCACGTCTTCCAGCGGCAGCCTCGAGAGGATCGCCACGCCGTTGAAGCCCTTCTGGCCGTGGGTTTCGACGGTGTAGCCGAGATCCTCGATGGGCGCGCGAGGAAAGCCCTCGTCCACCGACTTGATCTCCTGGAGCACCGCCACGTCCGGCGCGGTTTCGCCCAGCCAGTCGAGCAGCGCCGGCAGCCGCGCCTTCACGCCGTTGATGTTGAAGGAGGCGATCTGCACGGGGGCCCTTCCTGCGGCGGGACGCGGCGCGAGCCTAGGGGGGCGCCGCGCGGCGCGCAAGCTGGGCGGGGGTGAACTGTCGCCCCGACCGGAGAGGCGGGGCGCCGGTGGCGCGCCGCTCAGTCCGGTCGGCCTTCGCCGAAGCGAAGGCCGAGAGGGGCGCAGATGTCCCCGAACAGCAGCAATCGTGGCGCGGTCTGTCCCGGGCCGGATCGTGCGGAGAAATCGGCGCCCCGCGCTCAGGCGGTCCGGCCGTGGCGCGGGCGGGCGAGGGACGCGATGGCGGCGATGGCGCTCGCCAGCAGCATCGCGCCCAGCGGTCCCGGCACCGGCGCGATCACGTAGTTGCCCAGATCGAGGGAGATCTGATCCGCCGGCGGCACGAACACGCGGTCGGCGTACCACTCGCCGGGGATCGTGGCGTCGTAGATGCGGTAGAACGAGAAGGCGCACTCGCCGGCGCCGCAGACGCCCGCCGCCGCCGAGTTGGTGGCGTAGCCGAGCGACGAGGCGGCCCCGCCGATGTCGTTGCTGGCGGCGTAGAAGGTCGGCGCGTTCGCGCCGCCGGCCAGCGTGTCGTAAGTGACGCCGCCGATGGTCGCGGTCAGCGCGGCGATGGCGCCGCCGGCCAAAGGCGCGTCGAACCCGCCGAGCAGAGCCCCGCCGGGTTCATCGAAGATGTTGAACCCGACCGCGCCCGCGCCAGTCGCGCCGACCAGGCCGATCGCCACGACCGCCGCCCCGGCCGCCGCGCGCAATGTGCGCACAGGATTGCGTGACATGTTCGTCCCCCTTTGCGGTGATCCCGAATAGGGTACCACACTGGGGGGTGATTTCGGCCCGCCCTCGGGCGTCAAAGCGAAAAACTGGTGCCGCAGCCGCAGCTCGACGTCGCGTTGGGATTGTTGACCACGAACCGCGCGCCGATCAGTTCGTCGGAAAAATCGATCTCGGCGTCGGCGAGGAACGGCAGGGACACCGGGTCGATCAGCACCCGCGCCCCGTCCTTCTCGAGCACCAGATCGTCCGCGCCCGGCGCGGGCTCGAGCCTTATGTCGTACTGGAAGCCCGAGCAGCCGCCGCCCTCGACGGCGACACGCAGGCACCCGGTCTCGGCGCCTCCGGCGATCTCGCGCAGCCGCGCGAAGGCCCGGTCGGTCACCCGCGGCGGAATGGCGATCTCCATCTTTCGAGCCTCCGGCGTTTGCTCTACACCCCCCAGAGATATGGTCGGCGGCCCCGGCCGGCAAGACGGATCCGCATGACAGCCCCCTTCGCCACCCTTCCCCAGTCGAGCCGCGGCCGCCTCCACCGCGAGGACGAGTTCGCAGCACCGCTCGGCATTCGAGCGCGACCGCGACCGGATCATCCATTCCTCGGCCTTCCGGAGGCTCAAGCACAAGACCCAGGTCTTCGTCGAGCACGAGGGCGACTACTACCGCACGCGGCTCACCCATTCGATCGAGGTGGCGCAGGTGGCGCGCACGCTCGCCCGCACGCTGGCGCTCAACGAGGAACTCGCCGAGGCGGTGGCGCTCGCGCACGACCTCGGCCACCCGCCGTTCGGCCACACCGGCGAGGACGCGCTGGGGGCCTGCATGGCGCCCTTCGGCGGCTTCGATCACAACGCCCAGGCGCTGCGCATCGTCACAGCGCTCGAGGCGCACTACGCCGAGTTCGACGGGCTGAACCTGACCTGGGAGACGCTCGAGGGCATCGCCAAGCACAACGGCCCGGTGGTCGGCGACCCGCACTACGCGCTGGCGGAGTTCAACGCCCGCTACGATCTCGAGCTTGACACCCACGCCAGCGCCGAGGCCCAGGTCGCGGCGATCTCCGACGACATCGCCTACAACAACCACGACCTCGCCGACGGGCTGCGCGCCGGGCTGTTCACGCTGGAGGATCTACGCGCGCTGCCTCTGATCGGGCCCTGCATCGCGGCGGTGGATGCGCGCTGGCCCGATCTCGACCCGGCCCGCCGCGAGCACGAGGCGCTGCGCCGCTTCTTCGGTCTCCTGGTGGAGGACGTGCTGGCCACCAGCCAGGCGCGGCTCGCCGAGGCCAGCCCCGCCGCGGCGGAGGACGTGCGCCGGCTGGGCCGTCCGGTGATCCGCTTCTCGAACGCGACCTTCGCCGAGCTCAAGGTGATCCGCGCCTTCCTCTACCGCCGCATGTACCGCCACTGGACGGTTCAGCGGATGCGCCGCAAGGCCAAGCTGGTGGTGCGCGAGCTCTTCGCGATCTTCACCGAGGCGCCGGAGCTGATGCCCCAGGAGTGGAACGCCTGCGCCGGGCTCGACGAGACCGGCCGCGCCCGGGTGGTCGCCGACTACATTGCCGGCATGACCGACCGCTACGCGCTCCAGGAGCACCGCAAGATCACCGATCCGATGGTGCGCGCCTGAGACTTGCGCGCCCGCCGGGCTCCCGCCTTCAATCCACCAGGTCGGGCTTCACCATCCATTCCTTCCCGCGCAGCATGCCCTGCCAGTAGAACGGCGGCAGGATGCGCTCCTTGAGGATCCAGGCGAGGTGGCTCGGCTCGGTGTCGCGGATCAGCCACGACGGAAAGCTCGGCAGCCGCTTGCCGCCGTAGCCGAACTCGGCGAGCACGATCTTGCCGCGCTCCACCGTCAGCGGGCAGGAGCCGTAGCCGTCGTAGCGCGCCACCCGCTTGCCGCCGCCGATGTCGGCTAGCACGTTCGCGGCGACCACCGGGGCCTGCTTGCGCGCCGCCGCGGCGGTCTTGGCGTTGGGCGCGTTCATCGCGTCGCCGAGCGACCAGACGTTCTCGTGGCGCCGGTGGCGCAGCGTCTCGGGATCGACGTCCACCCAGCCGGCCTCGTCGGCGAGCGGGCTGACCCGCACGAAGTCGGGCGCGGTCTGCGGCGGGCAGACATGGATCATGTCGAAGCCCGCCTCGACCAGTTCCTTGCCGCCGTCCGGGCCCGCGCGTTCGAACCAGGCGGTCTTGCCCGGACCGTCGATGCGCACGAGATTCTCGTTGAAGTTCAGCGCCGCGTCGTAGCGCTCGACGTACTTCATCAGCGCCGGCACGTAGTCCTTGACCCCGAAGAGCACGCCGCCGGCGTTGTGGAAGGCGACCTCGATGTCCTTCAGCCGGCCGGTCCGCCGCCAGTGATCGGCGGAGAGATACATCGCCTTTTGCGGCGCGCCGGCGCACTTGATCGGCATCGGAGGCTGGGTGAAGAGCGTGCGGCCGGAGCGCAGCCCCTTGACCAGATCCCAGGTGTAGGGCGCGAGGTCGTAGCGGTAGTTCGAGGTGACGCCGTTCTGGCCGAGCGTCTCGGAGAGCCCCTCCACGCCATCCCAGTTCAGCTTGAGCCCCGGCGCCACGATCAGCCGCCGGTAGGCGACGACGTGGCAGCCGTCGAGCAGCACCACGTTGCGCTCGGGCTCGAAGGCAGAGACAGCGGCCTTGATCCAGTGCGCGCCCCTGGGCATCAGCCGCGCCATGTCCTTGCGGGTGTCGACGTCCTCGAAGATCCCGGCGCCGACCAGCGTCCAGCCCGGCTGGTAGTAGTGGATGTCGGAGGGTTCGATGATGGCGACGTCGAGGCCGGGCTTGCGCGCGAGCAGGCTCGAGGCGACCGCGATCCCCGCCGCGCCGCCCCCGACGATGACAACGTCGTGACTGCGCGTCGGCGGCAGCGCCGCGCGGGCCGCCGCGCCGCCGAGCCGGGCGGCGAGGTCGCGCATGTCGTAGCCGGCGGCCTTGGCGGCGGCCAGCACCTCGGCCATCGCGGCCCCGTTCAGCAGCCGGTCCATCGACCAGAGCGTCGCCGAGCGCGTGCCGGTGCGACAGAAGGCCAGCGTCGGGCCGGGCAGGTCGGCCAGCGCCCGCCCGAAGGCGGCGGCGTCGGCCTCGGTGACCTTGCCGCTCTCGACGGGAATATGGCGCGCCTCAAGCCCGGCCGCCTCCGCCGCGGCGGCGATCTCGGCGTAGGTCGGCTGGTCGGGGCTCTCGCCGTCGGGACGGTTGCTGATCACGCTGCGGTAGCCGGCCGCGGCGGCGGCCTCCAGATCCTCGAGCCGGATCTGCGCAGCGACGCTCAAATCCTCCGAAATCCGCCTGGTCTCCATGGTTCGACTCCCTTGCCTGCGCCTCGATGCGCCCGACGCTGCACATAACATGCAAGGATTAAAATATGAAGTGGTCAAATCACCGGTCCGTCCTGCGGCCCTTGGCCCGGGGCGGGAGGCCCAGAAATCGCTTGGCAAGACGGCGGCTTCCGCACCAGTATCCCGCCCAATGGTGTCCGGCCGCCGCCTGCGGCCAGAGACGCTCGACGACACACCAAGCTGTCCGGGGAGGATGCGATGAACCACGTGACGATGACCGTGAACGGCAAGGAGGTCTCCGCCGACGTCGAAGGGCGAACGCTGCTCGTCGACCTCTTGCGCGAGACACTGCGCCTGACCGGAACCCATGTGGGGTGCGACACCTCGCAGTGCGGCGCCTGCGTGGTGCACATCGACGGCGCGGCGGTGAAGGCCTGCACGGTCTTCGCGGCCGACCTGGAAGGCGCCGAGGTCACCACCATCGAGGCGATGGCCAACCCCGACGGCTCGCTCTCGGTGATCCAGCAGGCGTTCCAGGATCATCACGGGCTGCAATGCGGCTTCTGCACGCCGGGCATGGTGATGTCGGCGGCGGCGCTCCTGAAGGACAACCCCGATCCGTCCGAGGCCGAGGTGCGCGAGTACCTCGAGGGCAACATCTGCCGCTGCACCGGCTACCATAACATCGTCAAGGCGATCCTGGCGGCCGCGGCCGAGATGAACGCGACGCCGGTCGCCGCCGAATAGTCGAACCGACGCGGGCGCGGACGGCCCCGGGGCCGCCGAACGCCCGCGCGCCACCACTCAGGGAGACACGCATGCCCAAGGACTTCGGCATCGGCGCGCCGTCCAAGCGCCGCGAGGACATCCGGTTTCTCACCGGCAAGGGTCGCTACACCGATGACATCAACCGCCCCGGCCAGGCTCATGTGCACTTCCTGCGCTCGGACGTGGCGCACGGGAAGATCACCCGGCTCGACGTCAGCGCGGCCGCGGCCATGCCCGGCGTGCTCCGGGTCTTCACCGGCGACGACTTCCGCGACGCCGGCAGCCTGCCCTGCGCCTGGCAGATCACCAGCCGCGACGGCTCCAAGCAGCAGGAGCCGCGTCATCCGATCCTCGCCGAAGGCGTCGTGCGCCACGTCGGCGAAGGCATCGCCGCGGTCGTCGCCGAGACGCTCGAGCAGGCACAGGACGCCGCCGAGGCCATCGAGGTCGATATCGAGGAGCTCCCCGCCGTCGTCGACATGAAGGCCGCCCTCGCCGAGGGCGCGCCGAAGGTGCACGAGGCGCTGACCTCGAACCTCTGCTTCGACTGGGGCTTCCTCGAGGACAACAAGGCCAAGGTCGACGCCGCCTTCGAGACCGCCCACCACGTCACCACGCTCGAACTGGTCAACAACCGTTGTGTGGCCAACCCGATGGAGCCGCGCTGCGCCGTCGCCGAATACGACGACGGCACGGACGAATACACTCTCTTCACCACCAGCCAGAACCCGCACGTCATTCGGATGATGATGGGCGCATTCGTGCTGTCGATCCCCGAGACCAAGCTGCGCGTGGTCGCCCCGGACGTCGGCGGCGCCTTCGGCTCGAAGATCTACCACTACGGCGAGGAGGCCTTCGTCACCCGCGCGGCCAAACTGGTCGGCCGTCCGGTGAAGTGGACCTCGACCCGCTCGGAGGCCTTCGTCACCGACGCCCAGGGCCGCGACCACGTCACCAGGATCCAGCTCGCCCTCGACGCGGACGGCATGTTCCTCGCCTTCCGCACCGAGACGCTTGCCAACATGGGCGCCTATCTGCGGCTCTTCTCAACGGTGACGCCGACCTACCTGCACGGCCCCGCTGCCGGCGGCCCCTACCGGACCCCACTCGCCTACGTCAACGTCAAGGCGGTGTTCACCAACACCGTGCCGGTGGACGCCTACCGCGGCGCCGGGCGGCCCGAGGGCACGTATCAGCTGGAGCGGATCGTCGACAAGGCGGCGCGCGAGATGGGGCTCGACCCTGTCGCGATCCGCCGCAAGAACTTCGTGAAGCCCGACGAGTTCCCCTACCAGACGCCGCTCGCGGTGGTCTACGACAGCGGCGACTATCACGCCACGCTCGACAAGCTGCTCGAGATCTCCGACTACGCCGGCTTCCCGGCGCGCCGCGACGCGGCCAAGGCGAGCGGGCGGCTGCGCGGCTTCGGCTTCGCCACCTGGGTCGAGGCCTCGGGCCTCGCGCCTTCGCAGCTCATCGGCCAGCTCGGCGCTCGCGCCGGCCTCTACGAGAGCGCCACCGTGCGCGTGAACCCCACCGGCGGGATCAGCGTGTTCACCGGCTCGCACAGCCACGGCCAGGGCCACGAGACCGCCTTCGCCCAGATCGTCGCCGACCGGCTCGGCATCGCCGAGGACCAGGTCGAGATCGTGCACGGCGACACTGGCAAGATCCCCTTCGGCATGGGCACCTACGGCTCGCGCTCGGGCGCGGTGGGCGGCTCGGCCATCGTCAAGGCAACCGACAAGGTGGTCGCCAAGGCCAAGAAGTTCGTAGCGCATCTCCTGGAAGCCGCCGAGGAGGACATCGAGCTCGCCAACGGCGCCTTCACCGTTGCGGGCACCGACAAGTCGATCTCCTGGGGCGAGGTGGCGCTCGCCGCCTACGTGCCCCACAACTATCCCGCTGAGGCGCTCGAGCCCGGCCTCGAGGAGACCGCCTTCTACGATCCCTCCAACTTCGTCTATCCCGCCGGCGCCTACGGCTGCGAGGTCGAGCTCGATCCCGAGACCGGCGTGACGGACGTCGTCGGCTTCTGGGCGGCCGACGATTTCGGCGTGGTGATCAACCCGATGATCGTCGCCGGCCAGCAGCACGGCGGCGTCGCCCAGGGCATCGGCCAGGCGCTGCTCGAGCAGACCGTCTATGACGACGCGGGCCAGCTCCTGAGCGCGTCCTACATGGACTACGCCCTGCCGCGCGCCGACAACCTGCCGAACTTCGTCGTCGACCATTCCTGCGTCACGCCCTGCGCGCACAATCCGCTCGGGGTGAAGGGCTGCGGCGAGGCCGGCGCCATCGGGTCGCCTCCGGCGGTGGTCAACGCCATCGTGGACGCGCTCAACGCCGGCGGGATCACCATCACCGACATCGACATGCCGGTCACGCCGTCCCGGCTCTGGGCGGCGATCCGGGCGGCCAGCTAGGGGAGAGAAGGACCATGTACGCATTCGACTTCGTCAAGCCCGCCACCATCGACGAGGCGGTCGCAGCCCTCGCGCGCGAGGACGCCCAGGCGCTCGGGGGGGGCCAGACGCTGATCCCGACGCTCAAGCAGCGCCTCGCCAGTCCGTCGGCGCTGGTCGCCCTCGGCGGCATCCCTGAGCTGCGCGGCGTCTGCCTCGACGACGACGGCCGGGTCTGCATCGGCGGCGGCACCACGCACGCGACCGTGGCCCGCGAAGCCGCGGAGAGCTACCCGGCGCTCGCCGCGCTGGCGGGGCGCATCGGCGATCCGGCGGTGCGCAGCCGCGGCACCATCGGCGGCAGCCTCGCCAACAACGACCCCTCCGCCTGCTATCCGGCGGCGGCGCTCGCGTCGAAGGCGGTCATCGTCACCAACGCCCGCCAGATCGACGCCGACGACTACTTCCAGGGCATGTTCGCCACCGCGCTCGACGAGGGCGAGATCATCACCGAGGTGAAGTTCCCGACGCCCGAACGCGCCCATTACCAGAAGTTCCTGCAGCCCGCCTCGCGCTTTGCGCTTGTTGGGGTCTTCGTGGCGAAGTTCGCCGACGGGGTGCGCGTCGCGGTCACCGGCGCCTCGGAGAGCGGGGTCTTCCGCTGGGCCGAGGCCGAGGCGGCGCTCGACGCCAGCTTCACTGCCGGCGCCGTCGAGGCGCTCGACGCCCCGGCCGCCGACGGCATGATCGGCGACATGCACGGCGGCCCGGACTACCGGGCGCATCTGGTCAAGGTGATGACCGCGCGCGCAGTCGCGGCGGCCTGAGGCGCGCGGGCCCCGCCGCGACCCGGCGGGCGGGGCCCTGCAGCTCAGGCGTCGAGGATCACCTCGAAGCCGCCGAAGATCAGCCGCTTGCCGTCGAACGGCATCTCCGCGCCCGCCATCCGTTCGTCGGTCATCAGTTTCGCCATGCCGGCGTCGCGGACCTCCTTGGAGGGCCAGAGCACCCAGGAGAAAACCACCGTCTCGTCCGGCGCCTTCTTGACCGCCATCGGGAACGAGGTGACCTTGCCGTCGGGCACGTCGTCGCCCCAGCACTCGACCACGGCGAGCGCGCCGAACTCCCGGAACATCGGCGCCGCCATCGTGGCGAAGGCCAGATACTCGTCGCGCCGCTCGGTCTTCACCGCCGCCACGAACCCGTCTATGTAGTTCATTGCATTTCCTCCAGTTTCGCCCAGTCCCGGGCCGCCATCAATGTCGCGATGTCGAGTTTCTTCATGGTCATCATCGCCGCGAACGCGCGGCTGGCCGCCGCCCTGTCCGGGCCCGACAGCACCTCCCCCATCATCGACGGCGCGATCTGCCAGCGCACGCCGTAACGGTCGCGCAGCCATCCGCACGGCATCTCCGCGCCGCCGTCGCTCAACGCCGCCCAGAGCCGGTCGATCTCGGCCTGGTCGTCGCAGGTGATGACGATCGACTGCGCGTCGGTGAAGGGTGCGTCGGGGCCGTGGTTGAGGATCATGAACCGCGATCCGGCCAGTTCGAACACCACCGCGAGCGCGCCGCCCTCGGGCAGGAAAGATCCGGGCGGCGTCCGGCTCACCTCGAGGATGCGGCCATCCTCGAACAGCGACACGTAGAACTGCGCCGCCTCCTCGGCGCGGTTGTTCAGGATCAGGCACGTCGAGATGCGCGGGCTCATGACGCGTCCTCCTTCGGCTCGCAGTTGAGCATCCATCGGGTGCCGAACCGGTCGGCGCACATGCCGAAGCGTGGCGACCAGAACGTCTCGGCGAGCGGCATGCCGATCTCGCCGCCGTCCGACAACGCCGCCCAGAGCCGCTCGGCCTCGGCCGGGTCCTGCACGATCAGCGTCACGGAGTAACCCTGCGGCGGGCGATACCAGCCGGGCGGCGAATCCGATCCCATGAGGATCGTGTCCCCGGCGCGCAGCTCGGCGATCATCACCTTGTCCGCCCATTCGGCGGCCACGTCCTTTTCCATCGGCGAGCCCGCGAACCGCATGAGGCTGACCATCTCGCCGCCGAGAACGGTCTCGTAGAACCGGAAGGCCTCTTCGCAGCGGCCGTCAAAGCTCAGGTTGACACAAACGCGCATGCCTTCTTCCTCTCTCCATTTTTCACTCTAGGTCAAAGGCTTCTGGCGAGCTCATCGAGCTGGTCGGTGGCCTTGCCCCAGCCGTCGTGAAAGCCCATCTCCTCGTGTCGCCTGCGGTCCTCCAGCGTCCAGTGACGCGCGCGCGCGACGTAGTCGGTGCCGCCGCCCTCGGCGTCGCCGAGGGTCAGGATCGCGGTCATGAACGGCTTCGGCGCGGGCGTGCACGCGTCTACGAAGGCGTCGGTGAACACCAGCCTCTCGCCGGGCACGACCTCCAGATATACCCCGGGCGCCTCCGAGGTCTCGCCGTTCGGCCCGCGCATCTTCACGCGGCTGGCCCCGCCGGGGCGCAAGTCGGCCTCCGCCTCCACCGTCTTCCAGGGCTTCGGCGTCAACCATCGCTTCATCAGCTCCGGCTCGGTCCAGCACCGCCAGATCGCGGCGCGCGGCGCGTCGGGATGGCGGCGGAGCACGAGGTCGCGCGGATCGTCGGTGTCGTGATCCTCAGTCATCGTCGGTGGCTCCCCCCGGGTCGCAGTTGAACAGCAATTCGATGTAGCGGCGCAGATGGTCGAGGCTGTCGGCGGCCACCGCCGCGCCGCCGCCGGCCTTTGCGAGGATGAAGGCGCCCTGGAGCACGGCCTGGGTGTGCCGTGCCAGGCTCCGGGCCGTCCAGCCGGCCACGACGCCGTGCCGGGCCATCGCCGCGGCGATGTCGGTCTCCACGACCGAGGCGTGGTCGAAGATGCAGCGCCCGCAGGCGTCGCGGATCGCGGGGCTGGCCTCGTGGGTTTCCTGCACCATGGTGCCGACAAGGCAGGTGAACTCCGCCACCTCGCCCTGCAGGATCGCCTTGCGAAACGCCACATAGCCCAGCAGCCGGTCGAGCGGATCCTCAGGCCGATGGTAGTCCTGGGCTGCGAAGAATGCCCCGGTGGTCTCGGACCAGTGCTCCGCCGCCGCCACTCCCAGCGCCTCCTTGCTGTCGAAGTGATGGAAGAACGCGCCCTTCGAGACGCTGGCCTCGCGGCAGAGATCCTCGACGGTGGTGGCAGCAAATCCCTTGCGCCGGATCACTGCGACGGCGGCGTCGAGAAGCTTGGCGCGGGCGTCCTGGCGGACGGGGTCGGGCGGCATGGAGTGTCCTCTCAGTGAAGCATACCGACTGGTCGGTCTCTCTGTCAATCGTGGGTGCGCGGGCGCTGATGGTTGACGGCCCGAGGCGTCGGTCCCGCGATCCCGCTCCAGCGCGTAAACTCTTTTCCTGAATGAAATCAGTCTCCTGAAGTCCGTCCTAGCTGGGACGCTCCCCATGCGCCCCCGGGCGTGCCCGGCGGGGCGCCAAAGTCCTAACGGCTGCGCTTGTCGCGCTTGGCGTCCTTGGCCCGCTTGATCCGCCGCTGCGAGGCCCCGCGCCGCGGCCCGCCGCGGGTCGCGCCCTTCGGCGGCGTCGGCATCTTCCTGCCGTCGACCTCCAGAAGCTCGAAGATCAGCCCGCCGGTGATCGGCGCGGCCTCCGCTAGCCGGACTACAGCGCGCTGGCCGAGCCGGAGCGCGCGCCCACTGGTCTCGCCGGTCAGGCTCTGCGCCTCGGCGTCGAATCGGAAATACTCCCGCCCGATCGTGGAGACCGGCACCAGCCCGTCGGCGTGGGTCTCGTCGAGCCGCACGAACAGCCCGAACCGCGCCACCCCCGAGATACGTCCCTCGAACTCGTCGCCGACCCGCTCGGAGAGATAGGCCGCGAGATAGCGGTCGGTGGTGTCGCGCTCGGCCATCATCGACCGCCGCTCGGTCATCGAGATGTGCTCGCCGGTCTCCGCCAGCGCCAACTCCTCTTCCGTCGTCAGCCCGTCGTCGCCCCAGCGATGCGCCCGGATCAGCGCCCGGTGCACGATCAGGTCGGCGTAGCGCCGGATCGGCGAGGTGAAGTGCCCGTAGCGGGCGAGGTTAAGTCCGAAATGCCCGAGATTCTCCGGCGCGTAGTAGGCCTGGGTCATCGCCCGCAGCACCGAGATGTTGATCATCTCCGCGTGCTCCGAGCCCGCCACCCCGTCGAGCAGCCGGTTGAGCTGGGCGGTCTTCAGGACCTGGCCCTTCGCCAGCGTCAGCCCGACGCTCTCGACCACCTCGCGCAGCGCGTCGAGCTTTTCCGGCGCCGGCTCCTCGTGGACCCGGTAGAGCAGCCGCAGCCGCTTGGCCTCGATCGCCTCCGCGGCGGCGACGTTGGCGAGGATCATGAAGTCCTCGATTACCCGGTGCGCGTCGAAGCGCCGCCGGAACGCCACCGAGGCCACCTTGCCGTCCTCGCCGAGCGTGATCTTTCGTTCCGGCAGCTCGAGGTTCAACGGCGCGCGCTTTGTGCGCGCCCCGTGCGCCGCCCGCCAGGCCGCCCAGAGCGGCGCGATCACGGTCTCGACCAGCGGTTTGGTCTCCGCGTCCGGCGCGCCGTCGGCGGCGGCCTGCGCCGCCTCGTAGCTCAGGGAGGCGCGCGACCGCATCAGACCGCGCACGAAGCGGTGGGCGATCACGTGGCCGCCGGCGTCGAGGGTCAGGCGCACGGCGACGCAGGGACGGTCCACGCCGACGTGCAGCGAGGCGAGATCGCCCGAGAGCGCCTCGGGCAGCATCGGCACCACCCGGTCGGGAAAATAGGTCGAGTTGCCGCGGCGCAGCGCCTCGCGGTCGAGCGCCGAGCCGGGACGCACGTAGTGGGCGACATCCGCGATCGCCACCCAGACCACGTGCCCGCCGGTGTTGCCGGGATCGTCGTCGGCGGCGGCGCAGACCGCGTCGTCGTGGTCGCGGGCGTCCGAGGGATCGATGGTGACCAGGGGAAGGTCGCGCAGGTCGGCGCGCTTGCCGAGCCCGACCGGTTCGGCGGCCTGAGCCTCGGCCAGCGCGTCGTCGGGAAAGGCGTCGGGAATGCCGTGCTCGTGGATTGCGATCAGCGAGACGGATTTCGGCGCGGTCGGATCGCCGAGGCGGGCGATCACTCGCGCCCGCGGCAGGCCGTAGCCCTGCGGCGGCGAGGTCTGCTCGGCCTCGACCAGTTCGCCCTCGCGCGCGCCGGCCCGGTCGCCGGTCTCCACGCGCCAGTCGCGGTCGCCCTTGCGGTCGATGGCGGCGATGCGCCCGCCGCCCTCGCTCTCGTGGAAGATCCCCAGGAGCCGCTTCGGCCCCATGCCAATGCGCCGGATCATCCGCGCGGCCAGCGGCGCGTCGGGGCCCTCGAGCGCGGTCAGCCGGCCGAGGAGCCGGTCGCCCGCGCCGAGCGCCGGTGCGTCCTTGCCCGGCAGGATCAGGATCCGCGGCGGGGCGGCTGCGTCCTCCCATTGCGCCGGCTCGGCCCAGAGATCGCCCGACCGGTCCGGGCCGGTGACCCGCAGCACCAGCACCGGCGGCAGCTCGCCGGCGGGATGCACACGCCTGCGCTTCTTCTCGATCAGCCCGTCGCGGGCCATGTCGCGCAGCAGGTGCTTGAGCTCGATCTTCGCCGCGCCCTTGATCCCGAAGGCGCGGGCGATCTCGCGCTTGCCGCTCTGGCCGGGATTGTCGCGGATCCATTCCAGGATCTGGTCGGGGGAAGGCAGCTCGCTCATGGCGTTCGCCTAACACGCGCGGGCGGCGGCGCAAGCCGGAATCTGGTGGCGGGCCCCACGAAAGGGCGCGTGCGCGCGCGTGCGATACACGACCAACTTATTGATATTGAAGAAATATCAAATCCTAATTCTTCCTGAATCGCCCGCGTGCGCCGCCCAAGGCCCGGACCGGCCGGCCGTCGATGGCGGCGAGGCCGACCGCGATCAGGCCCATGCCGGCGAAATGCGCCGGCCCGAGCCGCTCGCCCAGAAAGAGCGCGCCGAGCAGGATCGCCGAGACCGGAACCAGCAGCGTCACCAGGAGCACGTTGGTCGCGCCAGCGCGGGCCAGAATCTGGAAGTAGAGGATGTAGGCCAGCGCGGTGGAGAGGACCGCCAGCGCTGCCACCGCCGCCCAGACCGACGCGCCGGGCGCCGCCAGCGCGAGGGGCCGGTCGACCAGGAGCGCCAGCGGCGCCAGCAGGAGCGCGGAGGCGGTCACCTGGCCGGCGGCGGTCACCACCGGATCGACCCCGAGCCGCCGGAAGCGCCGGCCGTAGGCACCGGCGCAGGCGTAGCTGAGCGCGGCGGCGAGGATCGCGAGTTGCGGGACGAACGGCGCGGCGGGGCCGGCGCGCCCGCTCAGCCCGATCATCAGCGCGACGCCGAGAAAGCCGGTCAGGGCGCCCGCGACCTTGAGCGGCGTCGCGCGCTCGTCGGGCAGCAGCGCGCCTGCGACGATCACCGCAAAGAGCGGGGTTGTGGCGTTCAGGATCGCCGCCAGCCCCGAGGCGATGCTCTGCTGGCCCCAGACGATGAGCGCGAAGGGCAGGGCGTTGTTCAGAAGCCCCATGCCGAGAAACGCCGCCCAGAGCGCCGACTCGCGCGGGACCGTCCGGCCGAGCAGCGCCACCGCCGCCCAGAGCGCCAGGGCTGCCAGCCCGACGCGCAGCGCCACGATGGTCAGGGTCGGCAGGGCCGTGACCGCCACGCCGATGAAGAAGAACGAGCCGCCCCAGAGCGCGGAGAGCGCGACGAGCATCGCCCATTCGTGGGCGCCCATGCGGGCGTCGATGGCGCTGGTGGTGGACATGCGGGTCGGTCCAGTTCGGCGGCGTCGCGCGATCCCTAGCGCCGGCGTGCTCTGTCGGCGACCCGAATCCTGCGCCTTTGGCGCCCGGGCGCGCCTGGCGGCGTACGATGGCCGAACCGGCGCCGGCGGAAGCGGGCATGAATTCTGCTAGATCAAACAATCAAAGTATCGTATTGTGTTTATTATTCAGTCCGCCCGGCAATTGCGCCGGCGGTTTGGGGGATTCATGAAATGCTGCGGACAGCCTTGCTGCTGGCGCTTGTCCTGACGACTGCCTGCGCCTCGGATCTCCCGACGACGGGTGTCCAGGCCTCTCGAGAGAACTCCGAAGTCATCCTCACCGAAACCTCCGCGGAGGTCGTCCCGACCAGCGCGGCCGATCCGGCGACTGCCGCGCCCGCGACACAGACCGGGAGCCCGGCGGAGGCCGATGGCGGCGGCCTGACGACCGGCCAGAAGGTCGCCATCGGGATCGGGTCGGGCGCGATAGCAGGGGTCCTGCTCTACGCGATCATCATCGGGGTGGGCACCGCCGCGCTGATGTCAGGGATGTCAGGAGGGTGAGATGAGAATTTCTGCGCGCGCGAAGCCTTGGGCGGGTCTGGCCATCGCGGCGATGCTTTCAGGCTGCGCGACCGCGCCTGCGCAACCGACCGGCGCAGACCCGGCGACCGGCGCCGCCACGCAGGCGGCCGAGCCGCGCTTCGATGTGAACGGCCCCGGCGCCGTGGGGATCGCGGTTCTCGCCGGGGTGGCTGTGCTTGCGCTTCTCGTCGCGAGCGACGACGCGCTGTCGTTCGGGTCCTGAGGCGGCGGCGGCGTCGGGCGGTCGGGGGACGCGGCCTATTCGGCCGCGGCGCGCGGGGCGGCGGTCTTCGGTTTCTTCTTGGCCGCAGGCTTCTTGCGTGCGGCGGGCTTCTTCGCCGCCGCCTTCTTCCGGGCCGGTTTCTTCGCGGCGATCAGCTCGAGCGCCTGCTCCAGCGTGGCCGCGTCCTTGTCGACGTCCTTGGGCAGGGTCGCGTTGATTTTTCCCCATTTCACGTAGGGCCCGTACTTGCCCTCGTAGAGCTCGATCGCGCCGCCATCGGGATGCTCGCCCAGCGCGCGCAGCGGCTTGGCCGCGGCCCCACGGCCGCCGCGGGTGCGTTTCTGGGCGATGAGCTCGACCGCGCGGTTCATGCCGATGGTCAGCACGTCCTCGGCGTCCTTGAGGTTGGCGTAGGTCTTGCCGTGCCGCACGTAGGGCCCGAAGCGGCCGATCGAGGCCTCGATCGGCTCGCCATCCTCGGGATGCGCCCCCACCAGCCGGGGCAGCGCCAGGAGGTCGAGCGCGCGCGCGAGGTCGACGCCGGCGGGGTCCATGCCCTTGGGGATCGAGGTGCGCTTGGGCTTGGGCGCGTCCTCGCCCGCCGCGCCGAGCTGCACGTAGAGCCCGTAGGGTCCCTTGCGAAGGGTGACCGGCAGCCCGTCGGGATCGTGTCCGAGCACGCGGCCGTCCGGTCCCGCCAGGTCGCCGCCCTCCACGTCTCCGGCCAGCGGCCGGGTGTATCGGCACTCGGGATAGTTCGAGCAGCCGATGAAGGCCCCGCCCGAGCGCGCGGTCCTGAGCGACAGCAGCCCCGACCCGCAGGCCTTGCACCGGCGCGGTTCGGGATCCTCGGCGGTGACCGGGAAGAGGTGCGGCTCAAGCACCTCGTTGATCTTCTCCAGAACCTCGGTGATGCGCAACTCGGCGGTTTCGCCGAGCGCGGCGGAGAAGTCCTTCCAGAACCGGGCGAGCAGCGCCTTCCAGTCTTCCTCACCGGTGGTGACCCGGTCGAGGTCCTCCTCGAGGTTGGCGGTGAAGTTGTAGTCGAGGTAGCGGCGGAAGTAGTTCTCGAGGAACGCGGTGACGAGGCGGCCCTTGTCCTCGGGGATCAGGCGGTTCTGTTCCTTGCGGACGTAATCGCGTTCCTGGATCGTGGAGACGATGGAGGCGTAGGTGGAGGGGCGGCCGATGCCGAGTTCCTCCATGCGCTTGACCAGCGTGGCCTCGGTGTAGCGCGGCGGCGGCTGGGTGAAGTGCTGTTCGGGGGTGACGGCGCGGCGCTCGGCGGGCTCGCCGTCGACGATCTGCGGCAGACGGCGGTCGTCGTCGCCCTCGCCGTCGAGTTCGACATCGTCGCGGCCCTCGAAGTAGACCTTGAGGAAGCCGTCGAAGCTGACGACCTGGCCGTTGGCGCGCAGGCCGACCGCGCCCGGGGCGTCGGCGATCTCGACGGTGGTGCGCTCGAAGCGCGCGGCCTCCATCTGGGAGGCGATCGAGCGCTTCCAGATCAGGTCGTAGAGCTTGCGCTGGTCCGGCTCGAGGCGGCCGAGCTGGCCCGGATCGACGCCCATGTCGGTCGGCCGGATGCACTCGTGCGCCTCCTGGGCGTTCTTGGCCTTGTTCTTGTACATCCGCGGGCTCGACGGCACATAGTCAGCGCCGTAGCGCGCCCTGATCGCGTCGCGCGCAGCCATCACCGCCTCGGGCGCCATGTCGATGCCGTCGGTGCGCATGTAGGTGATATGGCCGGCCTCGTAGAGACGCTGGGCGGTGGACATGGTCTGGCGCGCGCCGAAGCCGAATTTGCGGCTGGCCTCCTGTTGCAGGGTCGAGGTCATGAAGGGCGCGGCCGGCTTGCGGGTGGCGGGCTTGGCCTCGACGCTGGCGACGGTGAGGGCGTTCGCCTCGATGGCGGCCACCGCGTCGCGGGCGGCGGCCTGGTCGTGCAGGTCGAACTTGTCGAGGCGGCGGCCCTGGAGGCTGGTGAGCCGCGCTTCGTAGGCGTCGCCGCGCGGGGTGGCCAGCAACGCCTTCACCGTCCAGTACTCGCGGGGGCGGAACGCCTCGACCTCCATCTCGCGCTCGACGATCAGGCGCAGCGCGACGGACTGGACGCGGCCGGCGGACTTCGCCCCGGGCAGCTTGCGCCAGAGCACCGGCGAAAGCGAAAAGCCCACCAGGTAGTCGAGCGCGCGGCGCGCGAGGTAGGCGTCGACGAGCTCCATGTCGATGCGGCGCGGATTGCCCATCGCCTCGGTGACAGCGCTCTTGGTGATGGCGTTGAAGACCACGCGCTCGACCGGCGTGTCGGCCTTGATGGCCTTGCGCTTGGACAGCGCCTCGAGCAGGTGCCACGAGATCGCCTCGCCCTCGCGGTCGGGGTCGGTGGCGAGGATGAGGCGCGGGTCGTCCCTGAGCGCCTCGGCGATGGCGCGCACGTGCTTCTGGCTCTCCGGCGCGATCTCCCACTTCATCTCGAAGGCGTTGTCGGGATCGACCGATCCGTCCTTGCGGGCGAGGTCGCGCACGTGGCCGTAGGAGGCCAGCACCGTATAGTCCGGGCCGAGGTACTTGTTGATTGTTTTCGCCTTGGCGGGCGATTCGACGACGACGACGGCCATGGGCTACTCCTGCGCCGGGGCGAACCCCGGGTCGCGGGCTACATGTGGCCCGGGCTTCGGCTTGTCAACCGACCGGCGGTCGCCGGCCGCGGTCCCTGCGCCGTCGGGCGGGCGGAACCGGAAGCTCCGCCCGCCCGTCAACGATCAGTTGAGCAGGCCGTTCTGGTCGAGGTCGGCGGCGTCGAAGTCGATGAGGATCTGCGTGTCGTACTCCGCCCGGCTGGTCACGCCGTCGGCGTCGGTGTCCATGGCCTTGAACAGCTCGGCGGGGATGCCCTCGGCCTCGGCCGGGGTCAGCGCGTTGTCGTTGTCACCGTCCATCAGGATGAAGGCGTTCGACGTGGTCACGCGATACTCGGCCTTGCTGACGGCGCCGTCGCCGTCGAGGTCGAAGATCGCCAGGTGATCGCTGGTGATCGCTCCGGCCTGATCGGCTTCTGTGGTCGCCAGCGCCGGGGCGGCGACGCCGAGCGCCAGAATGGAGGTCAGCATCATCTGTCTGGTCATCATGATCATCTCCCTACGACTTCGACGGACAGTGCATGGCGTGGCCGACCATGCCGCCGGCGACGCCGCCGGCCGTCATGAAGAGGGTCCGGCCGAGACCGCCCCCGAGCAGGCTGCCGAGCGCCACGCCGGCGACCGCGCCGCCGGCGGTCGCGGCGGTGCAGGCGAATTCGTGGTCCTTGCTTTCGGCCGGCGCCGTCTGCGCGTGCGCGGCGCCGCTGCCCGCCATTGCGACGATCACCGCCGCCAGCAGGAGTTTCTGTCTTCGCATTGTCTGGTTTCCTTGATCCCAAATGGCCCGGCTGCGCGGGCGTCTGCCTCGGATCCGCCATCTTGAGCATCAGCGGCGGTTGTCTTCAGTTCGTTGTCTTCAGATCGCGGTGCGGCGCGCTGCAACCACGAGAAATGGGAAAAAACACCAGATGATGCGACACCCCGCGCTCAGGAGCCTAAATCCGCCGCCCGAATCTGTCAACGCATCATGAACGGCTGAGAAGCGCGCCGGGATGACGGGCGACATGGCCCTGCAGTTCGAGATCGAGCAGCGCCGCGGCCACCACCGAGGCGGGGGCGCCCGCGCTGCGGATCACCACGTCCTCGGGCACCGGAACCGGCCCGAGCAGGCCCAGGAGCCGTGTGGCGAGATCCCCCGTCGCCACCGGCTCGGGCGGCGCCGCGAGCGGCTCGACCGGCGCGACCGGCCAGGCGCGGGCGGGCGGCGCGACGCCGGGCGCGCCGAGAACCTCGAGCACGTCCTCCGCCGAGCGCACCAGGGTCGCGCCGTCGCGGATCAGCGCGTTGCAGCCGCCCGCGCGCCCGTCGAGCGGGCTGCCGGGCACGGCCATCACCTCACGGCCCTGGTCGAGCGCGGCGCGGGCGGTGATCAGGCTCCCGGATTTCAGCGCGCCTTCGACCACCACCACGCCGAGAGAGAGGCCGGCGACGATGCGGTTGCGGCGGGGGAAGTCGGCGGCGCGGGGCTTGTATCCCATCGGCATTTCCGAGAGCAGCAACCCCTCGGTCGCGATCGCGGCCGAGAGCGCGGCATTCTCCGGCGGATAGACCACGTCGACGCCGCCGGCCACCGCCGCCAGGGTTCCGGTCGCCAGCGCCGCCTCGTGCGCCGCCGCGTCGATCCCCCGGGCGAGGCCGGAGGCCACGGCGAAGCCGGCGGCGCCGAGGTCGCGCGCGAGGCGCGCCGCCATCCGGCGCCCGAGCGCCGAGGCGTTGCGCGCGCCCACAAGTGCGACCATCGGCCGGGCTGCGATCGACGCCGAGCCAAGGGCCCAGAGCAGGGGCGGCGGGTCCTGGATGGTGGCGAGCGCCGCCGGGTAGTCCGCGCCGCAGAGAAACAGCGGCTGCGCTCCGGCCGCCGCCGCCGCCGTCCATTCCGCCTCGGTCTGGTCGCGCGGCGCCGGAGCGTAGCCGCGCGCCCCGGCGCTGGCGGCGATGCCGGGCAGGGCGGCGAGCGCTGTGGCGGCCGAGCCGTGCTCGCGGATCAGGCGGATGAAGGTCGCAGGTCCGACCCGGCGCGACCGCGCCAGCCGAAGCCAGTCGAGCGCCTCGGCCTCGGTCGCGGGCAGCGCGGAGGCGGGGAGCTTGGCGGAGCGTGGGGATTCGTCCTGCAAGGGGGGCCGTCCGCGGGTTGCGGCAGGTACCGGCGGCGCGGGAAAAGCGAACGCGCCGCCGGTCGATGGGATCGTCTTGCCTGCGCGGCCAGTGATGCCCGGCAACGGTTAACGAACCGCTAACTCCGCCGGCCGCGGCCGGGCCAGGCGACCTCAGGCGGCGCTGCCGCCCACGGTCAGCCCGCCGATCAGGAGGGTCGGCTGGCCGACGCCGACGGGCACCCACTGGCCGTTCTTGCCGCAATTGCCCATGCCCGGGTCAAGCTTCATGTCCGAGCCGACCGCGCGGATCTGCTTGAGCGCCGTCGCGCCGTCGCCGATCAGCGTCGCGCCCTTGACCGGCGCGCCGACGCGGCCGTCCTTCACCCGGTAGGCCTCGGTGCAGGAGAAGACGAACTTGCCGTTGGTGATGTCGACCTGGCCGCCGCCGAAGCCGACTGCGTAGACGCCGTCCTTCAGCTCGGCGAGCACGTCCGCGGGATCGGCGTCGCCGGCCTCCATGATCGTGTTGGTCATGCGGGGCATCGGGATGTGCGCGAAGGACTGCCTGCGGCCGTTGCCGGTGGCCGCGACCCCCATCAGGCGGGCGTTCTGGCGATCCTGCATGTAGCCCACCAGCACGCCGTCCTCGATCAGCACCGTGCGCGAGGTCGGCGTGCCCTCGTCGTCGAACGAGAGGCTGCCGCGCCGGTCGGGCAGGGTGCCGTCGTCCACGACCGTGACGCCGGGGGCGGCGATTCGCTCGCCCATCAGGCCTGCGAAGGCGGAGGTCTGCTTGCGGTTGAAATCGCCCTCGAGCCCGTGACCGATCGCCTCGTGCAGCAGGATGCCGGGCCAGCCGGGGCCGAGCACCACGTCCATCACGCCCGCCGGCGCCGCCTCGGCGCGCAGGTTGACCGCAGCGACGCGCAGCGCCTCGCGGGCCACGCCGCGCCAGTGCTCGCCTTCCATCAGCGGGGCGAGGCCGTGGCGGCCGCCGCCGCCGGCCGAGCCCGATTCGCGCCGGCCGTTCTCCTCGACGATCACCGAGACGTTGAGCCGCACCATCGGGCGGGCCTCGGCGAGCCGCACGCCGTCGGGACGCAGGAGTTCGACCTCCTGCATCGAGGCCGCGAGGCTGGCGGAGACCTGCACCACCCGCGGGTCGAGGCCGCGCAGGAAGGCGTCGATCTCGCGCAGGGTCTCGAGCTTGACCGAGAACTCCGCGTCGTCGAAGGGATCGTGGTCGCCGTAGAGCCGCCGGTTGGTCGGCCGCGGCCCGGGCGCCAGCGCGCCACCGCCGGCGCCGACCGCAAGCCGCGCCGTCTCGGCCGCCCGCCGCAGCGCCGCCTCGCTGATCTCGGTGGAATGGGCGTAGCCCGCGGTCTCGCCGCGCACGGCCCGCAGCCCGAAGCCCTCGGAGGCGTCATAGCTCGCGGTCTTGAGCCGGCCGTCATCGAAGACCAGGGATTCCGAGCGCCGCCGCTCGAGGAAGAGCTCGCCGTCGTCGGCGCCGTCGGTGGCGTCGCGCAGGATGGCTGCGGCCCGTGCGGGGTCGAGACTGGTCTCGAAGGGCCTGAACCGGGCGGTTTGCGTCATTGCGAGCTCCCTTTGCGCCGACCCTGTCCGGCGTCCAAAAGCCGCAAACCCGCGACTTGTTCTTCGGAGGGTAATATGGTTCACCTGCCCGCGGATACAACTGAGGTTTCGGGGGGCCGGCGCGGCGCGCGACCGGCAAGGACGGACGGACAGCATGGACATCAGACGGATCGGCGCGGCGATAGGGCTTGGCGCATGGGCCTTCACCTCTCAGGCGTTCGCCCAGGGCGCGCCGACCGATCTTCCGGTCATCGGCGTCCCGATCCCGAACGGCACCGGGTTCCAGCCGGCGGTCACCGAACTCGCCCGCGACATCCACTGGCTCGACACCTTCATCCACGGCATCATGGCGTTGATCGTGGTGTTCGTGACGGCGCTGCTGGTGATCGTCGTCGTGCGCTACAACCGCAAGTCGAACCCGAACCCGGCCCGCTTCACCCACAATACCCGGATCGAGATCGCCTGGACGCTGGTGCCGGTGCTTATCCTGATCGTAATCGGATCGTTCTCGCTGCCGATCCTCTTCAAGCAGCTCGAGATCCCGCCGCACGACGTGACCATCAAGGCCACCGGCAACCAGTGGTACTGGAGCTACGACTACACCGACTATGACATGTCCTTCGACGGACTGATGCTGGCGCGCGAGGATCTGGCCGAGCACGGCTACACCGACGATCTCTACCTGCTCGCGACCGACACCGCGGTGGTGGTGCCGGTCGGCAAGGTCGTGCGGCTGCAGACCACCGGCGCGGACGTGATCCATTCCTGGACGGTGCCGTCCTTCGGCGTGAAGATGGACGCGGTGCCCGGGCGGCTCAACGAGACCTGGTTCCAAGCCGACGAGGAGGGGATCTACTTCGGCCAGTGCTCCGAGCTCTGCGGCAAGGATCACAGCTACATGCCGATCACCGTGAAGGTGGTGAGCGAGGACGCCTACGAGGAATGGCTCGACTGGGCGCTCGAGGAATACGGCGGATCGCGGCCGGGCGAGGCGGAGGTGGCCGAGGCGCCCGCCGGCGCCGCGTCGGCGGCCGAACCCGCGCTCGACCCCGAGGAACTGGCGGACGTGGAAGCGGCGGCGGAGGCCGTGGAGCAGGGGGCGGCATCCGGAGAGCCGCTCGACGCCGAGGCGCCCGAGAGCGCCGCCGAAGAGGCGATGACCGCCGACGAGGAAGCGGCGGCCGACGAGGCCAACGTCGACGCCGAGGCCGGCGACCCCGCGGACGCGGCGGACGAAGACGCCGCCGAGCCGGCGAATTGAGGCGATCGTGACCGACGCGATCTGGAGCGCCGCCGAACAGACGCACGAGCCGGGATTCGGCGACTTCGTCGAACTGCTGAAGCCGCGGGTCATGCGGCTGGTGATCTTCACGGCGCTGGTCGGCATGGTCTGCGCGCCGACGCCGCCGCACCCGGTGATCGCGCTCGCGGCGATCCTGTGCATCGCGGTGGGCGCGGGCGCTTCGGGCGCGCTCAACATGTGGTGGGACCGCGACATCGACGCGGTGATGTCGCGCACCGCCGGCCGGCCGATCCCGTCGGGCCGGGTGTCGGACGGCGAGGCGCTCGGCCTCGGCCTCGCGCTCGCGGGGTTTTCGGTGGTGATGCTGGCGCTCTTCGCCAACCTCTTCGCCGCCGGGCTTCTGGCCTTCACGATCTTCTTCTACGCGGTGATCTATTCGATGTGGCTCAAGCGCGCCACGCCGCAGAACATCGTGATCGGCGGCGCCGCGGGCGCGTTCCCGCCGATGATCGGCTGGGCTGTGTCCACGGGCGGCGTCTCGGTCGAGAGCGCGCTGATGTTTCTGATCATCTTCCTGTGGACGCCGCCGCACTTCTGGGCGCTGGCGCTGTTTCGCAACGACGACTATCACCGCGCCGCCGTGCCGATGCTGCCAGTGGTCGCGGGCACGCGGGCGACGCGGCGCCAAATCTTCGCCTACGCGACGATCCTCGCGCCCGTCGCGGTGGCGCCGGCCTTCACATCGGTGGGCGGGCCGGTCTATCTCGCCGGGGCGCTGGTCCTGAACGCGCTGCTGCTGCGCGGGGCCTGGCGGATCCTGCGGCGCGACGCCGCCGCCGCGGCCGCCGACCGGATGATCGTGGAGAAGAAGTTCTTCGGTCTTTCCATCCTCTATCTCTTCCTGCATTTCGCGCTGTTCCTCGCCGAGGCGGGACTGCGCGCGGTCGGGCTCGGCGTCGCCGGCTGGCCGGTCTGGTCCTGAGGAGGCGGCGGTGAAGCCCGACAGTCACGAGCTCTACGGACGCCGGCGCAGCCGCAACCTCGGCCTGGGCGTCGTGCTCGGCGGCTTCGTCGCGCTGGTCTTCGCGGTGACGGTGGTGAAGCTGACCGAAGGCCATCCGATGAAGGGCTACGACCACGTCGTCGACCGCGACCTCCTGCCCCGGATCGAGGAATGAGCATGGGCGCCGATCGCAACAATCGCACCGCTCTGCGCCTCGCGCTCTTCGTGCCGGTCATGGTCGGGCTGAGCTTTGCGGCCGTGCCGTTCTACGACTGGTTCTGCCGCGTCACCGGCTTTGGTGGCACGCCCTACGTCGCCGAGGGGCCGGGCGAGGGCGTGGTGCTCGACCGCACGATCCGGGTGAGCTTCGACGCCAACGTGGCGCCGGACATGCCCTGGGAGTTCCGGCCGCTCGAGCGCGAGATGGAGATCCGGATCGGCGAGACGGGCCTGGCGTTCTACGAGGCCTACAACCCGACCGACCAGCCGATCGCGGGCAGCGCCAGCTACAACGTGGCGCCCTACGCGGCCGGCCCCTACTTCGCCAAGATCGCCTGCTTCTGCTTCGAGCTGCAGGTTCTGGCCCCCGGCGAGCGCATCGAGATGCCGGTGTCCTTCTTCGTGGATCCCGCCATCGTCGACGATGTCGAGGCGCGCCAGGTGAACTCGATCACCCTGTCCTACACCATGCATCCGGCGGACCTGCCCGAGGAGGACGTGTCCGCGCTGGCCGACGGCGCGCGGTTCGCCGCCGCCGGAACGCAAGCGGTCGCCGAATAGAGGAGCCCGACAATGGCCGGCCAAAAGAACCACGACTATCACATCCTGCCGCCGAGCATCTGGCCGCTGACAGGGGCCGCGGGGGCGCTGACCATGCTGGTGGGCGCGGTGTTCCTCTTCCACGGCTACGGCCCGTGGTTGGCGATCATCGGCCTGCTGATGGTGCTCTACACCATGTACATGTGGTGGGGAGACGTGATCTCCGAGAGCCAGATCGGCGACCATACGCCGGTGGTCCAGATCGGCCTTCGCTACGGCGTGATCATGTTCATCGTCTCCGAGATCATGTTCTTCGCCGCCTGGTTCTGGTCGTTCTTCAAGCACGCGCTCTATCCGATGGGCGAGATCGAGGGTGCGGAGGTCCTGCCCGGCCACTGGCCGCCGCAGGGCATCGAGGTGTTCGATCCCTGGCACCTGCCGCTCATCAACACGTTGATCCTGCTCTGCTCGGGCTGTGCGGCGACCTGGGCGCACCATGCGCTGGTGCACGGCAACCATCGCGACCAGATCAAGTGGGGGCTCTGGCTTGCGATCGGGCTCGGTGTGCTCTTCACGATCTTCCAGATCTACGAGTACAGCCACGCGGCCTTCGGCTTCGCCGGCAACATCTACGGCGCCAACTTCTTCATGGCGACGGGCTTTCACGGCTTCCATGTCGTCATCGGCACGATCTTCCTCGCGGTCTGTCTGTTCCGCGTCTACGCCGGGCACTTCACGGCCGAGCAGCACGTGGGCTTCGAAGCGGCGGCCTGGTACTGGCACTTCGTCGACGTGGTGTGGCTCTTCCTCTTCGCGGCGATCTACATCTGGGGAAGCCACGGCGCGGTTATCCACTGACCCCGACCATGGCCGCGCGCGCCACGCTGATCGCGGCCCCCGCCCGAACGCGGGGGCCGTCGCGTTCCGGTGCGCGCGCGTGAGCAATGGGCGCGAACGGCGGCTCCGTGGGCGAGACCGCCGCGGCGATCGCCCAGGCCAAGGCGGCGCTGCCGTGGGCATGCAGGCCGCAGGCGAGGGACCCGGGCTCGGTGCGCTGGCCGCGAACCTTGTGCCCGTCACCATCGGCAACGTGATCGACGGCGGCGTTCTGGTGGCGCTGGCCTACTGGCTCGTCTACCTGCGCCCGGCGCAGCCGTGAGGCTTTAGGGGCCGGCGTCACCGTGAACCCGCGCATGATCGTCCCGCTGGTCTTCGGGATCGCGGGCTTCGCGATCCTCGTCGGGCTCGGCCTCTGGCAGCTCCAGCGCCTGGAGTGGAAGCGCGGGGTGATCGCGACGATCGAGGCCCGCCTCGCCGAGCCGCCGGGCGCGGTCCCGCCCGCGCCGACCGAGGCCGCGGACGAGTACCGGCGGGTGGCGGCCTCCGGCGTGATCGGGTCGGGCGAGATCCACGTCTACACCGCCACGCCCTCGGGCGGCGTCGGCTACCGGGTGATCGCGCCCTTCACGCTCGAGGACGGACGCGCGATCCTGCTCGACCGCGGCTTCGCGCCGATCGCCGAGAAGGACGGCGCGCGCCCGACCGGCCCGGCGCGCGTCGAGGGCGCACTGCTCTGGCCCGACGATGGCTCGGGCGGGCCTCCGGACCTGGACAGGAACGTCTGGATCGCCCGTGACCCCGCCGCGATGGCCGCGACGCTCGGAACCGAGCCGGTGCTCCTGGTGGTCGAGCGCAGCGCGCCGCCGGACGGGCTCCTGCCGCTGCCGGTGACGGTTGACATTCCAAACAGGCATCTTGAATATGTTGTGACCTGGTTCGGCCTCGCCGCGGTCTGGGCGGGGATGACAGCCTATCTGCTTTGGCGTATCAGGCACCGGACCGACTGAGGAAATCCCGTGAGCCGTATGGATTATGTCTCGACGCGGGGCGGGGCGCCCGGCTCGCCTTCGAGGACGCGATGCGCGCGGGTCTGGCCCGGGACGGCGGGCTCTACGTGCCCGACGCCTGGCCGCGCATGGCGCCCGGCGAGATCGCGGCGCTCGCCGGCCTGTCCTACGAGGAAATGGCGTTCCGGGTCATGCGGCCGTTCGTGGGCGACGCCTTCTCGGACGCCGAATTTCGGGCGATCCTCGACCGGGCCTGGGCGGACTTCGACCGTGAGGTCCGCTGCCCGCTGGTGCAAATCGGCGCGAACGACTGGCTGCTGGAGTTGTTCCACGGGCCGACGCTGGCGTTCAAGGACGTGGCGATGCAGCTCATCGGCCAGCTCTTCGAGGCGAGCCTCAAGCGCAGCGGCGGGCGGCTGACCATCGTCGGCGCCACCAGCGGCGACACCGGCTCGGCGGCGATCGAGGCGTTTCGCGGGCTCGACGCGGTCGACGTCTTCATCCTCTTTCCCGAGGGCCGGGTCTCGGAGGTGCAGCGCCGGCAGATGACCACGCCGGGCGAGGCGAACGTGCACGCGCTCGCCATCGCGGGCGACTTCGATGACGCCCAGGCGGTCGTGAAGGCGATGTTCAACGACCACGCCTTCCGCGACGAGGTGGCGCTGGCGGGCGTCAATTCGATCAACTGGGCGCGGGTGCTCGCGCAGACCGTCTATTTCTTCACCGCCGCCGTGGCGCTGGGCGCGCCGGCCAGGCCGGTCAGCTTCACCGTGCCGACGGGCAACTTCGGCGACGTCTTCGCGGGCTACGTCGCCAAGCGCATGGGGCTGCCCATCGACCGGCTGGTGATCGCCACCAACCAGAACGACATCCTGCATCGCACCCTCGAGAGCGGCGCGCACGAGAAGCGCGGCGTCACGCCGTCGCTGTCGCCGTCGATGGACATCCAGGTCAGCTCCAATTTCGAGCGGCTGCTCTACGACGTCTACGACCGGGAGGGGCCGGCGGTCGTCGAGTTGATGCGCGGGCTCGCCGAGGACGGGCGCTTCGATCTGTCCCAGGGCGCGCTGGCCCGGATGCGCGCCGATTTCGACAGCGCCGCGGTCTCCGAGAGCGAGACGCGCGCGACCATAGCGGACGTGGCCTTGCGGACGGGCCAGACCGTCTGCCCGCACACCGCCGTCGGGCTGCGGGCGGCCGAGTTGCGCCGGGGCGATCCGGCGATCCCGATGGTGACCCTTGCGACGGCGCATGCCGCGAAGTTTCCCGACGCGGTCGAGGCGGCCTGCGGCGTCCGGCCGTCGCTGCCGCCGCGCTTGGCCGACCTATATGATCGTCCGGAACGCATGACGCGAGTGCCGAACGACCTCGCCGCCATCGAGGCCCTGATCCGACAGGAGATCCGCAGTTGAGCGCCTTCGTCCATCGTCTGTCCAACGGGCTGCGCGTCGTCGCCGAGCCGATGCCGGGCCTGCATTCGGCCTGCCTGGGGCTCTGGGTGACCGCCGGCGGCCGGCACGAGCGGCTGGAGCAGAACGGGGTCGCGCATTTTCTCGAGCACATGGCCTTCAAGGGCACGCCCACGCGCACCGCGCAGATGATCGCCGAGGAGATCGAGGACGTGGGCGGCTACATCAACGCCTACACCTGCAAGGAGATGACCGCCTACTATGCGCGGGTTCTGGCCGCGGACGTGGAGCGCGCGCTCGACATCCTGGCCGACATCCTCCTGAACCCGGTCTTCGCCCCGCCCGACATCGAGGTCGAGCGCGGGGTGATCCTCCAGGAAATCGGCCAGGCGCTCGACACGCCCGACGACATCATCTTCGACTGGCTGCAGGAGGCGGCGTTTCCCGACCAGCCGTTCGGGCGCGCGATCCTCGGGCCGGCCGAGCGGGTGGGCTCCTTCGCGCGCGACGACCTGGCCGGCTTCGTCACCGAGCGCTACGCCCCCGACCAGCTCATCCTCGCCGCCGCCGGCGCGATCGATCCCGACGCGCTGGCCCGCGCCGCCGAGCGACTCTTCGGTCATCTCGCGCCGCGCCCGGTCGCGCCGTGCCCGGCGGCGCGTTTTGTCGGGCGCGAGCGGCGCGAGACGCGCGAACTCGAACAGGCCCATATCGCGCTGGCCTTCGAGGGCCCGGCTGCCCGCGCCAACTCGGCCTTCACCGCGCAGGTCTACGCCAACGCGCTCGGCGGCGGCATGTCCTCGCGGCTCTTTCAGGAACTGCGCGAGCGCAGGGGCCTGTGCTACACCATCTTCGCGCAGGCCTCGGCCTACAGCGACACCGGCATGATCACGCTCTACGCGGGAACAGATCCCGAGCGGATCGGCGAACTGGCGACGCTGACCGTGGACGAATTGCGCCGCGCCGTCGACGGGCTGACGCCGGCGGAGATCGAGCGGGCGCGCGCGCAGATGAAGGCCGGCCTGCTGATGGGTCTCGAGAGCCCCTCGGCGCGGGCCGAGCGGCTGGCGCGGGCGATGTCGGTCTGGGGCCGCGTTCCCGACGTCTCCGAAACCGTGGCCCGGATCGACGCGGTGACGCCGGAGGGCGTGCGCGACTTCGCCGCGGGCCTTGCGACGACCGCTGCGCCGGCCCTGGCGCTGCTCGGACCGGTGGGCGACGCTCCGGGTCGCGAAGCCCTGGCGCGACGGCTCGCGGCATGATCCGGTGATGCTGCCCTTCCGCAGGATCGCGCCGCCGACGGTCGAGACCGCGCGGCTGCTCCTGCGGCTTCCGGAAATGTCGGACCACACCGACTGGGCGCGGCTGCGGCGCGACGGCGAGGGTTTCCTGCGCGACTGGGAACCGAGCTGGTCGATCGACCACTTCAGCCGCAAGGCGTTCCGCAACCGTGTCTACTGGGCATACCGGGCCCGCGAGGAGAACCGGGCGCTCCCGCTCTTTCTGGTGCGCCGCGAGGACGACCGGCTTCTCGGGGCGATCACGCTGGACAACATCCGCCGCGGTCCGGCCCAGTCCGCGAGCGTCGGCTACTGGATCGGCCCGGAGTTCGCCCGGCAGGGCTACATGACCGAAGCGCTGGCGGCGGTGATCGAGCACGCCTTCGGCCCGCTCGACCTGAGCCGGGTCGAGGCGGCCTGTCTTGCGGAAAACGTCGCCAGCCGGGCGCTGCTCGACCGCGCGGGGTTCCGCCACGAGGGCGTCGCGCAGAGCTACCTGCAGATCAACGGCCGCTGGCGCGACCACGAGCTCTACGCGCTGTTGCGCGCCGATCGCCGGGTGCGCGTCGCCACGGGCGCGCCATGAGCGGCCAGCACGACGAGCGCCGACCCGCCGATGCGGCCCTCCTCAAGCGCATCGTGGCCGCGATCGGACCGGAGGCGGTGCACCATCCGGAGGCGCGCTATCTGGAGGAGCCGCGCGGGCGCTTCACCGGCGCGGCCGCGGCGGTGGTGCGGCCCGCCTCTACCGCCGAAGTCGCCCGGGTGATTGCGCTCTGCGCCGAGGCGCGCGTCGCCGTGGTGCCCTATTCCGGCGGCACCGGCCTGGTTGGCGGCCAGACGCTGAGCGAGGGTCCGGCGGCGATCCTGCTGGCGCTGGAGCGCCTCGACCGGATCCGCGACGTCGATCCGCGCGACGACGTGCTCGTCGCCGAGGCGGGCGTCGTGCTCGCCGATGTCCAGGCGGCCGCGCGCGACGCCGGCCGGCTTTTTCCGCTGTCGCTCGCCTCGGAGGGCTCGGCGCGGATCGGCGGGCTGCTGGCCACCAACGCTGGCGGCATCAACGTACTTCGCTACGGCAACGCCCGCGATCTCTGCCTCGGCGTCGAGGCGGTGATGGCCGACGGCGCCGTGCTCAACGGCCTGACGCGGGTGGTCAAGGACAACATGGGCTACGACCTGCGCCACCTGCTCGTGGGCTCGGAGGGCACGCTCGCGGTCATCACCGCGGCGAGCCTGCGGCTGTTTCCGCAGGCGTCCGAGGTCGCCACCGGCTGGATCGCGGTCGCCTCGCCCGTGGCGGCGCTCGAGCTCTTCCAGGCGCTGCGCGTCCGTCTCGGCGGCGCGATCTCGGCCTTCGAGCTGCTGCACCGCGAGGGCTTCGACTTCCTGGCCGAGACTTTGCCCGAGGTCGTGGTGCCCGACCTCGCCTCCGAATGGGTTGTGCTGGTTGAGGCCGCGGACGGGCACGGGTCGGGCCTGGCCGCGCGCTTCGAGACGGCGCTCGCCGCGGCGCTCCAGGACGGGCTGGCCGTCGACGCGCTCGTCGCCCAGAACGAGGCCCAGCGCGCCGCCTTCTGGCGGGTGCGCGAGACGATCCCGGAGGCCAACCGCCTGATCGGCTCGGTCTCGAGCCAGGACATCTCGGTGCCGCCGGGCCGCATCTCCGAATTCGTGGAGCGCGCCGGCTCCGCCCTCGCCGGCATCGATCCCACGTTCCGGATCAACTGCTTCGGCCATCTCGGCGACGGCAACCTGCACTACAACGTCTTTCCCGCCCGCGGCCGCGACCGGCGCGACTATGACGACAAGCGCGCGGCGGTGAAGCTCGCGCTGCACGATCTGGCGGATGCGCTCGGCGGATCCGTCGCGGCCGAGCACGGGGTCGGGCGGCTGAAGACCGGCGATCTCGAACGCTACGGCGACCCGGCCAAGCTCGCGGCGATGCGCGCGATCAAGCGGGCGCTCGATCCCCATGGCATCCTGAACCCTGGCGCGGTGCTGGCGCGGGTCTGAACGCGCCCGGTCCGCCGCGCAGATTGAGACGCGCCCGATCAGGTGCTAGAGAGCCGGCGACGATCCGGAACCAAAACCATGACCGCACCCGAAGTCGACGCCCCGCTTGTCTCCTGCGTGACGATCTTTCTCAACGGCGAGCGCTACATCGCCGCTGCGATCGACAGCGTGCTCGCCCAGAGCTGGCCGAACTGGGAGCTGATCCTCGTCGACGACGGCTCCACGGACGGGGCCACGGCGATCGCGCGCGGCTTCGCCGAACGCCATCCCGACCGCATCCGCTACATCGAACACCCCGGCCACGAGAACCGCGGCATGAGCGCCTCGCGCAACGCCGGGATCGCGGCGGCGCAGGGCGAGATGATCGCGTTTCTCGACGCTGACGATATCTGGCTGCCCGAGCGGCTGTCGCGCCATGCGGCCGAGCTCGCGCGCCGGCCCGAGGTCGCGATGACGGTGTCGCCGACGCTCTACTGGTCGAGCTGGAAGGCCGCGGAGGGCGTGGGCGGGCGTCCCTGGCTGAAGGTCGACCTGATCCAGGATCTGGGCCTGCCGGCGGGGGTGGTGATCGCGCCGCCTGCCGCGGCCATCCATTATCTTGAGACCGGCGGCGACGGCGTCCCGGGCGTCTGCAGCGTCACCATCCGGCGCGAGGCGCTGCTCGCGGTCGGGGGCGCCGACGCGGCGTTCCGCGGCCTCTACGAGGACCAGGTGCTGTTCTTCAAGATGTTCCTCGAACACGCAAGCTTCGTCATCGACGAGCGCCTCGACCTCTATCGGCAGCACGCGGACTCCGCCTGCTGGCAGGCGGCGAAGGTCGGCGGCGACGTTGCGGCGCGCGCGCGGTTCTTCGACTGGCTGCAGGACCATGTCCGCGAGCGCGGTCTGTCCGGGCCGGACCTCGACCGGGCGCTCGGCGAGGCGCTGGCCAGGGCGGGGGCCGGCGACGGCGCCCGGCGCGGCGCACTCGCTGACGTGAAGGCCCGCTGGAGCATGGAGGCGCGGCTCTTTGCCAACTGGGCGCTGACGCCGCCGGTCTACGAGAGCCTCCGCCGCCGGTTCGCGGGCTGACGGGGCGGGCTAAAGGGGGTGGCGAGGAGGGCGCTGGTCCCCGGAGGGACTTGCGCCTCCTTCTCTGGGGGGGAGGAGAGAAGGAGGCGCTTTATCCAGACTGGAGGGTCTGAGGTTTGCAAGCAGCGTGTCCAACTCCTTGGACACCCCCTTTTTCGCGGGAAATGGTTACCAAAAGTTTAACGCGCAAAAAAAGATTCATCTTTGGGTAGAAAATTTGCGATGCGCCGCCGGGCACGCAGGGGCCCGCGGGCCGGCCTCGACGCGATGTCGAACGTTTCCGGGGGTTTACGGCAAGACCAGGTCGCGGCGCGCGCGCCGGGCGATCAGCCGTCGTTGGGCCGCTTGAGCGAAAAGACTTCCGTCACCGCCGCGTAGTCGCGGTAACCGAGTTGCGACAGCGGCTGGAAGAGCGTCACATCGACCTTGCCGCCGACGATCACCGCGTCGTCGATGTGCACGCCCAGCACTTCGCCGATCACCATGACGTTCGCCTCGCCGGGCAACTCGATGATCCGCCAGACCTTGCATTCGAGCGCCGCGGGCGCCTCCGCGACCCGGGGCGGCGCGACCACCTGGCTCGCGGCCTTCTCGAGCCCGGCCAGCTCGAACTCGTCGACGCCGGCGGGATGGTTTCCGGAGCTCGCGTTCATCGCGTCGCGCAGCCGAAACGGCACGACATTGACCACGAACTCCCCGGTGGCGCGCAGATTGGCGACCGTGTCCTTGCCCTCGTCGAGGCCGATCTTGCCGCCGTTGCTGGCGTACATCACCAGCGGCGGCGCATCGGCGAGCGCGTTGAAGAAGCTGTAGGGCGCGAGGTTGGCGCGCCCCTCCGCGTCGAGGCTTGAGATCCAGCCGATCGGGCGCGGCGTCACCAGCGCCTTGAACGGGTTGTGCGGCAGTCCGTGCGCGTCAACGCCGGGGCGGTAGAACATGCGGGAAAGCCTCGCAGATCGGATTTGCCGCGCACATTATGGGCGTGGTAGGGCGAAGTCGAGCGGGCCCGGCCCGTCCCGCAGCTGGTCTCGCGCCGATGTTCTCAACCCGCATCGAGACCCCCGAGGATTGGTCGGAGGTCGAGTATCTCTACGACCTCGCCTTCGCGCCGGGGCGCATGGCGCTGTCGTCCTACCGGCTGCGCGAGGGCGTCGGGCCGGTGGCGCAGCTCTCGGTGATCGCGCGCGACGAGTATGGCGCCGTCGCCGGCGCGATCCGCTACTGGCCGGTTCGGGTGGGCTTGGCGGGGGCACCCTGTTTGCTGCTCGGGCCGATCGCCGTGCATCCCACCCGCCAGGGCGAGGGGCTCGGAGCGCTCTTGATCGGCGAGAGCCTGGCGCGGGCAGGCGCGGCGGGATGGACCCGGGTGATCCTCGTCGGCGACGAACCCTACTATGGCCGCTTCGGTTTCACCCGAGCCGTCGCCGCCGGGCTCGATTATCCGCCACCCACCAACCCCGACCGGCTGCTCGCCCGCGCGCTGGAACCGGGCGCCTTCGACGGCGTCGCCGGCATGGTGCGGCGCTGGGACGAGGGGGAATGACATGTGTCGAGTTCGTGGAGAAGGAGGCTGATGCGGATCTCGTCGGTGAGATGCCGGCGTTCGCCGCCGACCGCATGATGGCGAGGTACCCGAACAGATGCGCCACGCGGTCTGAGGCGACGGCAGACCCAATGTCGCACCATCCCGGTCGTCCCCGGTCAGCGCAACGTCGCCATAGTCACCCACAAGGCCGCGTGGTCCGAGAGTCCAGCTTCTCTCGGGGCGTCGTCGTAGCGCACGGCGTCGATGCGCGCGTTGACAGCCGGGCTGGCGAGGCAATGATCGTAGCGGAAACGGTTGCCGGTCCGCGGGCTGACCCAGGTGAACGCGCGCGCCGCCGGATGGCGGCTCCGGAAGGCGTCGATCCAGCCGAGATCGAGCAGGCGGCGGAACTCGGACGCGTTGACGAAGGTCCTGCTGTCGGAGTCCTCGAACGGGACGCCACAGTTGAGATCGCCGACCAAGAGCGCCGGACCCGCGAGCAGAGACGGACTGTCCTCGGCCAATGCGGCGAAAAGCGGCAGCTGGGCGGCCTTCTGGGGGAAGTGCGCGGTCAGCAGCGTGAAGGTCGGGCTGTCCAGCGCGGCTTCCGCGAGGTGGCACGGCCCGATCCGGTCCTGCATGAAGTCGCCGGCGTCCACAGGCCAGCGCGCAGCGATCAGGAGCGTGTTGTCCCGCGGCGCCGGAGCCTCGGCGATCCACTGGTGAGAAAGCCCCGCCGCCCGCAGACCCGACCGGATCGCGTCGCCGGCGACGCCCGCGCGGAACTCCTGGAGCACGACGATGTCCGGCCGGCCCTCGCGGATGTAGGCCACGATCCCGTCCGCCCGCCGCCCGCCGCCCTGCAGGATGTTCCAGCTGAGCAGGCGCAGGCTCACTTCTCGACCGTCCAGCCCTGCTTGAACCACTCGGCCCTGGCGGCCTCGTAGAGGGTCTCGATCTGCTCGGGATCCTGCGTGACCTTGAGGTCCATCTGCAGCTTGTCCTTGCGGTTGGGCGAGAAGTCGGTGACGTGCAGCGCGTAGGCCGGGAAGTCGTTGGCCGCCTCTTCCTTGTTGGTCTTGATCGCGATGATCTTGCGCACCATCAGGCTGTCGCGCAGGGTCTTGGTGGCCACGATCCGATGCAGAACGGTGGAAACGGGCAACTCCACGTCGGTCGCCACACGGTCGATGTCGGGGATGTCGCGCAGGTCCGACAGCTGGCTGAGCGCCGCGTCCTCCGGAGTGGCGTCCTTGTCGTCGCGAATGCGGATGAAGATCGGCGAAAGGATCGAGGCGAGCGGCAGGCGCCGAACTCCTTCCCAGCGCTTTTCGCCTTCGTTCCATTCGAGCACCATCTTGTCGATGCTGTTGCCGCGCGAGGTCCGCGAGATCACGTCGAGGCATTCGATCTCGACGACGAGGCCCGGCGAGATCATGTGATAGGCGACGCGCTCGGTGTTGACTTCGTGGAAGTCGCTTTCGACTGTACGTTTGGAGAGTTGCTTGAGGAGCTTGGCGCGCATCTCGTCGCTCAGCCCGCCGCCGACCCGGCAGGCGATCTGGAAATTGCCCGACGGGCGGACCACAGCGAGCAGCATGTCGTGGATGAGGCCGGCGCGGTCGTCCTGGCCCTCCGAATAGCCCACGACCGCGAGATCGAGGGAATGGCGGGGCTTGACCTTGAAGACCCCCGCGTTGGGTGAGCGGGCCACGACACCTTCGGCGCCGCCGTCGATCACCCAGGTCTTGTACTGCTTGAGCACGGCGCGGGCGTCTTCGCCTTCGACGGTCTCCACCGGATGGATCCTCGCGCCGCCGTCGAAAAGCCCTCGAAGCTTCTCGAGCGCCGCGTCGTAGACCAGAGAAAGGTTCTCGCCGTCCAGGTCGTAGATGTCGAAGGCCGCGAAGGCGAGCTGGCCGACTTCCTCGGCGTCGGCGGGATTGCGCGCGACGCGCACGACGTCATGCACGCGGGGCCGCTCGCCGTCGAGGCGCTGGACATAGAGTTCGCCGCCGATCAGGGCGGATTTGACCTTGGCCCTCTTGAGGATCGCGGCGGCCTCGGCCATGAACGGCGCGCCGGCGCGCAGGGTGCCGCCGGGGTTGAGCGTGATTGCCTCGCCGCTGCGATACACGAGGCAGGTGAACTCTCCATCGACCTTTCGGCTGATCTGAAAGCGGCTGTCGGGGATCCGGCGCTTGGCGCTCTCGACGTCGAGAGCAGTCGTCATCTGACCGAGTTGACGGCGGTGTAGCCGGACTTCGCGCAGCACGCCTTGTTCCTTCAGCGCGTCAACGCCGCCGACCAGATAGCCGCCAGGGTAGGTCTTCATGGCGGCCGCGTCGATCAGCTTGCTCATCCGAGGTCCTCGGGATCCTTCATCTCGAGGTTCGAGAGATGCAGGAGCAGGATGTAGCCCTTTCCCTTCACCCGGCCCTCGAGAAAGCCTCGATAGGGCGTCGAGCCGCGCCGGAACACCAACGGCTGGCGGCCCTTTGGCCCCGCGCCCATGATCATCAGCGCCTTTGCCTCGTGCAGGCTCTTGGCCATCTCGAACAGGAAGTCGTAGGTGAGACCGTTGATGTGCATGATCTGAAGCTTGGTCCCGAAGACGAATTTGCGTACGGCCTCGGCCTTGGGCATCATCTTCCCCGTCCACGTCAGCGGCACTTCGGCGTCGACGTTGGGATCGAGCCGGCGGCGCGGGCGAGTCTCGCGCAGGCTGCCGTCGGGATTGTGGATCCGCTCGTTCTGCTCGATCCGGTAGACGAGCTCCTCGTCAGGGTTCACATAGACGCGGCTGAGACCCCAGAGGAACATGCCGGACTTCTCGATGTCGACCTCCGGATCGCCGGCGATCATGGCGGCGGCGAGATCGGCGTCGGTCTTGTGCTCTTCGATCAGCGCGTCGTAGCTCTGATCGACGGTCGCCTTGAGCAGACGCTGGGAATACACCGGCTGGCCCCAGGGCCCGATGTAGCGCACCACCTCGCGGCGCCGGGTGCTTTCGGCCTTGATGACCGCGTCGCGGCCGCGAGAGTCGCTCAGGTTGATGTTGGGCAAGGTCGTTCCTCAGAGCATGTCGAAGTCGAATTCGTCCTCGTCGTCCTCGCTGTCTTCCTCGTCGCAGGACGCGCAGATCGCCGCCTGCTCGTAGGTGACGAAGTCGATGTCCGACGGTGCGCCGACGAGCATCCAGAGATCGCCGTCCTCGTCCGCGAGCAGGAAGGCGGGATCGGCCGCCGGGCCGCCGCGATAGGAGAAACCGAAGCTGTAGATCGTTCCCGCGGCGAGTTTCTTGGCGAGTGCGGCCGGCGCCGCCTCGGTCTGCAGCCGGTAGGCGAGGCGGATGGGCGTGTCGAGCAGGGTCTCGACCTCGGCGGTGGCCTTCAGAGGGATCGGCGCGTCGAAGCTGGACGGGACTTCGACCAGCTTCTTGCCATCCGCGTCGACCGGAATGCGCTCACCGGTCTCGACCCATTTGCCATCCTTGTTGATATAGCCCGCCGCCGTGCCGCCATAGGGGATCAGGGTGCGGCCGTCCCGCGCGAGCGTGGCGAGATCACAGGGCCGTCCGTCGGCGTCGAGCGTCTCGATGTCGATCGAGCCGTAGAGCTTCGAACGATCGATCTTGAGGAGCGCCGCTTCGAATGACGACCTCCCGGCCGAAAAGGTCAGTGTCCGCGCCATCCCCCGCCGCCCCCGATCAGAGAAGTCCCCTGATCGATCTGATAGCTTCGGAGAACGCGGCGAGTCCATCCACTTCGGGACGGCAGGACACGGCCCGGTCGTCCACGTAGGCGTGCGCCATCGGCTTGCCGGGGCCAATGTGGATCGCGTGGTAGGGGATCGCGTTTGCGTCGAGCCAGGCGGCGATGGCCTGCGCGATCTCGTCGCGCGCCTTGCCCGTCTTGCCGGCCAGCCGGGAGGTGAGGATCATGATCTCGGCGTCGCCAGCAAGCTCGCGCATGAACTCCACCGCCCCGTCCATCGGCGGGCCGATCTCCGAGAGCGGGCCCGTGGTGCGCACGGCGAGGACCCCGTCGAGATCGACGCAGACCTTCGCCTTTCCGACGCGCTCGAAGCTGCGCTCGGCCTTACGCTTGCGTCGGGAGGGCACGGCGCGCGGGGTGGCGGCCGGCGCGGCGGCCGGATCGATCCGGGGGGGCGGCGGGCCGCCACGCACGTCGAGCATGACGTCGATGGCGGCGTGACCCTTCAGCCATGGGTCCTCAAGCCAGTCGTCGCCGCTCCAGAGCCGGTGGTGGTGGGGTTTGGACGGATGCAGCCCGGGGAGACGGAACCACGATCCGATACTGTCGTCGCGGACCCTCTTGGGGAACGTCTCGGGCTCCTCGTCGAGACTGTGTTCGGCCCAGGTCGTCACCACCGACTTGACGAAGGCGTAGACGTCGACGGTCGGCGCTGGCCGCTCGAACAGCACCCAGATGTGAAAGCCGCCGAAGCCGTTGGAATCGAAGAGCAGCGGATCGTGGCCCAGGTCCTGGAAGCGGCGCAGCCAGGCGAGCGCCGCGTTCAGGTTGCGCCGGGCGTGATCCTCAGCGGCGGTCTCGTCGGGATTGTGCAGGTCGATGTCGATCGCCATCCAGCGCGACGTAGCCTCCTTGGATTTCGCATGCAGCCCGATGATCTGCGGTTTGCGAAGGTGACGGCTGGCGAAATGGCGGGTGAGCTTGTCGATGGTCACCATGTCGTCGCCGCGCTTGTCGGGAACCGGCAGGGTCATCGCCTTGTAGGCGCGGCCCGACCGCCTTCGCTCGGCGGGTGTGAGCACCGAGTACTGACCCCAGACGTCCTTGCGGTTGACAAGGCGCTCCATGGCCCAGTCCGCGAGCGCGCCGGCGCGCTCCGCCCACTCGTCGCCGATGATCTCGTCTTCACTGGCCATGGTCGGATCTAGCGGTTCGACAGGGGACTGTTCAACAGGGCGCAGACGGCGGGCGCGGGCATCTCCGGCCGGCGGCCTGGCCGACCTCACTCACCGGCGGGAGTATGGAAGGAACGTCGCCAGGCAAAAGGGGCCGCAAGGTGCACATCGCCTCCTTCGGTAGCATGTTCTTTCACCGATGCCGTTTGATCCGTGATGGGGCAGGGCGCCCACCGACAAGACCAGGGACAGGCGGGATCACGCTGACGGGAGCGTGTCAGGTGGGCATTGCTTTAGCGATACCCTAACGTCTCGAGCACAACCGTGCCGTGCATTCACTTGAAGGATCCCCGATGCCCGCAACTCTCTCCGGCCAGCTTCAGACTTGGCACAAGGTCACACTCGACTTCACAGCGAACAGGTCCTTCCAGGAGGAGGCGGACACGTTCCGCGACTACAGGCTCGACGTCACCTTCGCCAACGCGGCCACCGGCGAGACCATCCGCGTGCCGGGTTTCTTCGCTGCGGACGGCGACGCGGCCAATACCAACGCGACCTCGGGCGACGTCTGGCGCGTCAACTTCAACCCTCCCTCCGAGGGTCAATGGACCTACCAGGCCTCGTTTCGCAACGGCAACGACATCGCGGCGAGCGTGAACCCGAACGCTGGTTCCGCCACCGATTTCGACGGCGCGACAGGCTCGTTCGACGTCAGGCCTACAGACAAGACTGGCGACGATTTCCGCGCCAAGGGCATGCTGCTCCAGGATGAGGGCACCCATTACCTGCAGCATCAGGGCGACGGCGACTACTTCGTGCGCGGCGGTCCCGGCGTGCCGGAGAACCTGCTCGCGACCGCCGATTTCGATGGCTGGCGGCGCGGCTTCAGCGATGACAATGACGCCACGCCCGGCGGCGATTCGGCCGGCAATGTCGCGCGGCACGATTTCTCGAACCACCTGTCGGATTATGGCGGTGACGGCCAGACCTGGGACGACGGCAGGGGCAAGGCGATCCTCGGCGCGGTCAACTATCTCGCCGAGCAGGGCCAGAACACGATCTACGTCCTGACCAACACCATCGACGGCGACGGCGATGATGTCGGCCCGTGGGTCGGGTCGGGCATCTATTCCGGCGGCGCGCTCTCCAGCGACCAGGTCTCGACCTACGACGTTTCGAAACTGGCGCAGTGGGAGATCGTCTTCGACCACATGGACGCCAAGGGCATTTACAAGAACCTGCTTCTGCAGGAGACCGAGAACGACCAGATGCTCGACGGGCGGACCGGCGTCTCGGGCTCGTCGCTCAGCGTCGAGCGCATGGTCTACATGCGCGAGATGGTGGCGCGCTTTGGGCACAACAACGGCATCCAGTGGAACCTCGGCGAGGAGAACACCAATTCCAACGCCCAGCGCGAGGACATGGCCGAGTGGATGAAGGCGGTCGACGGCTATGACCATCTCGTCGTGGTCCACAGCTATCCCGGTCAGATCAACCAGGTCTACGACCCGCTGCTGGGCGTCGACGCGTTCGACGGCACGTCCTTTCAGACGGGCGCGAACAGCATTCGTGCCAAGACCATCGAATTCCGCGACAAATCCGACGCTGCGGGCGACCCCTGGGTGCTGTCATGGGACGAGGATTTGGGCAGCGCCGCCGTTATCGACGCCTATTCCAACAACCCGGATTCGTCGAACGAGAAGACCCTGCGCGAGGCGTTCTGGGGCACGCTGACAGCGGGCGGATCGGGCGGCAACTGGTACATCAAGGGCAACGGTTTCGGCGGCCATTCGTTCGATCAGAACCTAGACGATTTCAAGGGTTTCGCGTCGATGTGGACGTGGACGGCCGCGGCAACCGACTTCTTCAACACCTACATCCCGTTCCACGAGATGACGGACGCGGACAACCTGACCAGAAATTCCGGCGACTTCGTGATGGCCGATCCAGGCCAGTACTACGTGATCTACCTGCCCTACGGCGAAGCCGGCGAGGCGCAACTCGACCTCAACGGACATGGCGGCGAGAGCTTCGACGTCTTCTGGTACAACCCCCGCGAGGGCGGCGCGCTGATCTCTGACGGCCAGATCGGCGGGGGCGGCGTGCGCGCGATTGGCGCCCCGCCCGAGGACGGCGGCAAGGACTGGGTCGTGTTCGTGCGCAACACCGAACAGCCCGACCGTCCGGCCTCCGTCGCGCCGGTAGCACCAATCCCGCCGCCGCCGCTTCCTCCTGCTCCTGAGCCCGCGCCGATCCCGGACGCCGAGGTCGCGCTCTGGCTTGTCGACGCCGCCACCGACAAGCGCGTTGCGCTGATCGAGGACGGCGCGACGCTCGATGCCGGTCTCCTCTCCTCGGGCAGCTATTCTGTCGAGGCCGTTGCGGATCCGTCGCTCGGCGTCCAGAGCGTGCGCATGACGCTCAGCGGACGGACCCAGACCGAGAGCGTTGCTCCCTTCGCGCTGTTCGGCGACACGAACGGCGACTTCGCCGGCGGCGACGCGCCGGACGGCTCGCAGTCGATCCGCGTGGAACTGTTTTCCGGACGGTCCGGCGGCGGGACGAAGCTCGGCGACACGACCCTCGGCTTCGAGATTGCCGCCGCGCCGCTCGCGCCGCCTCCGCCCCCGGCGAACCTTGCGCCCAATGCGGCGCCCGACACTGTGGTCACAGAGCAAGACGAGGCGGTCACCATCGACGTCCTGGCCAATGACGGCGATCCGAACGGCGACGTCCTGACGCTCTCCATCGCCTCGGGCGCGGACAACGGCAGCATCGAGATCCGCGACGGCCGCATCGTCTACACGCCCAATGGAGGCTTTTTCGGCGCCGACGATTTCACCTACCGGATCACGGACGGCGGCGGCCTGTCGGACACTGCCGGTGTCGCCGTCACTGTGGCTGGGGTTCCCGACGCGCCGGAGCCGCCGGCCCCGCCCGCGCCCACGGAGCCAGTCACGCCTTCCACGCCCTTCGATCTGGTCTTCAGCGACTCGAGCGACCGCAGCGACGCGCAGGATCTCCAGGACGCGGTCCTGAGCGGCGACAGCTTCGTCTTCACCCGCGGCACGGACGGCGTCCGCCAGGTGCAGTTCTACCTCGATGATCCCGAGACGAAGGGTGCGCCGGCCCAGACCGAGCGCGTCGCCTTCTACGACTTTGCCGGCACGGCGGGCCGCATCGCCAAAGCCTGGGACACCTCCACGCTCGAGGACGGCGCGCACACGATCACCGCCCGGGTCACCGCCGGCGACGGATCGGTCACGCTGATCACCGAGAGCTTCCTCATCGACAATGCGCCGGAACCAACCGCTCCGCCAGGGCCTCCGCCGGACTTCACCGCCCCGTTCGACACGTCCGGCGCTGCCTTCGCGCTCGGCCAGATCAGGCTCTACGGTTTCGCAGTGGACGGCGACGCGGCTACCATCGGCGCCTCCGGCGACAGGATCGGCGTCAGCGGCGCGGGCTCGGCCTCCGAGATAGACTTCCGCCCCGGAGCGGACGGCGGCGAGACCATCGGCGTCGATTTCGGCGCAGCGGTCGCGGCGATGACCATCCGGCTTGCGAACCTCGCCAACGTCAACGGAGCAACTGAGGCCGGGCTCTTGCGCGCCTACGACGCCGCGGGCGCGCTGATCGAGGAGTTCCTGCTCAAGGACGGAACCGAGTTCGACCTCAGCTTCGACTCCCCGGTCCGCTACGCCACACTGCAGGCGAGCGGATGGGTCGACGGGGCGGATCCCGGCTGGGACCCCGACATCAGCCTCGTCGCCATCGAGGCCGAATACATCCTCTGAAGGCCGGACGCCGCGCGGAGCGCCAGCCCGCGCGGTGCAGCATCTCCCAGATGCGGCCGGGAGCCAGCGGCGCCGCGCTCAATTCAGACGGCTGGGCAGGCTGCGCCTGCCGCGTCCTCAGCCGAGGGCCGTGATCACCGCTTCGGTCGAGGTGACGAGGGCGACGTTCTGCATCGCGTAGTCGATCGAGGCCCGGTGCCAGTCGGCGTTCATCGTCGAGCAGCCGTCCTCGGGAATGACCATGACGTAGCCCTTGTCGGCCCCGGTGCGCGCGGTGTGCTCGATCGACATGTTGGTCCAGGCGCCGGTCTCGATGATCATGTCGCGTCCCGCTGCCTTGAGTATGGTCTCGAGCTGCGTGCCCTCCCAGGCGCTCATGCGGTTCTTCTCGACCACAAAATCGCCGTCCTGCGGCTCGAGCCCGGATACCGCCGCGCCGCCCCATGTGCCGCGCACAAGTGCGTTCCCGTCCAGCACGCCCTCGAAGAGCGGAGCGTTGAGGGTGAGGCCCCGTGCGCCCGGTGGCACGAGGAAATGTACGTGGATCACCGGGACGCCCAGCGCCCGGCAGCGTTCGGCGAGGCGTGCGACGTTGGCGATGGCGTTCTGCGCGCGGCAATGGTCGGGTGCGCCGCTGTCGGCGAAGGCGCCGCCGTCCATCACCACGTCGTTCTGCATGTCCTGGATGATCAGTGCGCAGCGGCCGGCTTCGAGACGCAGCGGCTCGCCGCCCTCGGGCGTGGATGCGGCGAGCGACGGCGCGGCGGCGGAGGCCGGAGCCGCCGATCCGCGGGCGCGCATGAAGGGCTCGTTGCGCGGGCCGACCTTGACCTCCACCGCGTAGACGCTGGTCGAGGCGCAGACATAGAGCGTGCGCCAGTCCGGGCCGCCCCAGTGCAGGTTTGCGGCCAGCTCGGGGATCGATACCTTGCCGATCAGCCGTCCTTTCGGATCGTAGACCCAGAGCCCGCCCGGCGCGGTGCACCAGACATTGCCCTCGGTGTCGCATTTCATCCCGTCGGGAACGCCCGCCAGCAGGCTGTCCTTGATGCCGCTGGCGAAGAGGCGGCCGTTCTTCAGCCCGTCGCCCGCAACGTCGTACACCCGGATGCTCGCCTGCTCGGTGTCATTGACATACATCAGCTTTTCGTCGGGCGAGAAGCACAGGCCGTTGGGCATTGAGAAGGTATAGCGGTCGACCACGAGCTGCGGCTCGGCCCCCGGCGCGTGCCCGGGAGGCAGGCGGAACACGCCCTGCCAGCCCAGCTCGCGCGGGCGCTCCACGCCAAAGACTGGCATCCGGCCGTACCAGGGATCGGTGAACCAGATCGAGCCGTCCGAATGCACGCAGATGTCGTTGGGCGAATTGAGCTCGCGCCCCTCGAAATGCGAGGCCAGAACTTCGCGCCGGCCGTCGGGACGCAGGAGCGTGACGCTGGAAGTCGCGTGTTCGCAGACCAGGAGGTTGAGCTCCGCGTCGTAGGTCATGCCGTTGCCCTTGTGCGACGGCGTCATCACCGGGCGCACGCCGGCGCTGTCGATCCGGCGGCGGATGTCGGCGGGCATGTCGGAGAACAAGAGGTACTGATCGACCGGATGCCAGATCGGGCCCTCGGTGAAGGTGAAGCCCGAGCCCGCCTGGCGCACCGGCGCGTGCTCGTCGATCAGGCGGCGGAAAGACGGGTCCAGGGCTGCGTGCGCCATGGCGGCGGCCCCTCTACGCCGGGAACCAGTCGCGCCGCGGCGCCGACTGGCTGACGGGGCCGGGCACCGCCATGTCCAGCCGACCGACGACGCGGCCGTTCTCGATCTTGGCGGGTTTGTCATGCACCGGAAGCAGGAACTTCGCCTGACTGTACATCAGCTTGCGGATCGCACCCTTCTCGCCTCGCTTGGAGCCGCCATGGTTTCCGGTGACCTGGTATTCCTCGGGACCGAAGCTGCGCAGCGGCTCGATGATCTGGTCGTTGAAGTCGTAGATCACGTCGCCGCAGAGCGTGGCGAGGCCTTCGGCGGTCTGGACATGCACGTTCATGGACCCTTCGGTATGGGCCCCGGCCGCCTCGAGGAAGACGCCCGGGATCAGCTCGACCGGACCGGAGATCTCGAGATCCTCGAGCCGCAGCGCGCCGGGATGATGCAGCCGCTCCACCAGATGAATGATGTCAGGTTTGGGGTATTGCGGATGCATCAGGCCCGAGACCGAGTATTCCAGTTCGCGGCGGTTTATGACCACGGTGGAGTTCATCGGGAAGCAGTCGTCCTTGCCCGCATGGTCGATGTGCAGATGGGTGTGCAGGATGTAGCGCACGTCGCCGGGCTTGAGCCCATGATTGGCCAGCTGCCGCTCGATCATGTTCTCGTGGTACTGGAGCCCGCGCATTCCCAGCGTCTCCATGATCGCGTTGTCGCGATACCCGGTGTCGACCACGATTGGATAGGCGCCGCCGAGGATCAGGAATCCGTAGACCGGCACGCGGCGGGTGCGCCCGCAATCGCGGCCCAGCACGAGAAAGCTCGATTCCAGCTCGATGTCGCCGTAGTCCAGGACCTTGATCTCAAGTGCCATCTTGGGTTCTCCCTTGTTCCAGCCGGTAGACCCGGCTTGCGGTGTCGTGAAAGATCGCTTGGCGCTCGCCTTCGTTCAGCCCGCCGGCCGCCAAGCGATGCGCCTCGAGGAGTGTGGCGTAGTCGGTCCAGAGCTTCTCGATCGGAAAGTTCGAGCCCCAAAGGCAGCGATCGGCGCCAAAGAGCGCGACCGTCTCGGTGGTGAGCCAGGCGATGCGGTCGGGATCGCAGCGGTGGATGAAGGTGCCGAAGCCCGACAGCTTGGCGACCACATTGGGCCGCCGCGCCAGTTCAGTCATCTGCGCGGTCCAGGCGGCCCGACCCGCTTCGGAGGCGTCCTCCAGCATGCCGGCATGTTGCAGGACCAGCGTCACGTCGGGGCAGGCGTCGGCCAGTTCGCAAGCGCCTGACATCTGTCCGGCGAAGACCTGAAGGTCGAAGGCCCAGCCGTAGTCGGCGAGGCGGGCCACGTTGCGCTGGAGCGCCGGGCTGCGGCAGAGATCAGGATCGGCGGCGAAGCGGAACACCGGGTTCTCGTGCCAGTGAAGCTGTTGACGAATGCCCCGCATCCGCGGATAGCGCGCCAGCCGGTCGAGGGCGGGGCGGGAGTCCGTGCCGGTCATCTCGACATAACCAACAATGCCGTGCGGCCAGCCGGTCTCTACGGCAAGCCCGCTGACCCATGCCACCTCTTCCTCCGCGCGGTCGGGCGGCCAGTTGGCCTGCACGTAGACGGCCCTTGTGACGCCAGCCGCAGCCGCATCCCCGCGGTATTCCGCCATCGGGTAGTCGCGACAGATCGCGGCATAGGGGCCGAAGATCCGCGGCTGCTCGGGACCGTTCAACCAGGGCAGGTCGGCCTGACGCCAGACGTGAAAATGGCCGTCGATCACGGTCATGCACGGGCGCCCTTGGAGAAGGCGAGCACCTCGCGGGCGATGGCCTCGGGCGTGGTTCCGTCGCCGAGCCGGTCGAGCCGGGGCAGGATCGCGCGCATGGCGCCGGTTTCGGGGCGGTAGCCCGGGTCGGCGGCGAGCGGCGAGAGCCACAACACCGACCAGGCGAGCCCGCCGAGCCGGGCCATCGCCGCCTCCAGCGCTTCGGGCCCGCCGCGTTCGAGCCCGTCGGACACCACGATCGCCAGCGCGCCCCGGGCATGGGCCGCGAAGCGCGGCACCGAAAGAAACACGGCCAGCGCCTCGCCGAGCCGGGTGCCGCCATCCCAGTCGGCCACCAGCCCGGAGGCCCGCGCGAGCGCCTGATCGCGGTTGCGGTGGCGCAAAGCCCGGGTGACGCGGGTGAGGCGGGTGCCGAGGGTGAAGGCCTCGACCCGCTCGCCGGACTGCACCAGCGCATGCGCCAGCCGCAGCACGCCGTCGGTGCCGGTCTTCATCGAGCCCGACACGTCGATCAGCATCAGCACCCGGCGCTGGCGGGTCTGGCGACGGCGCGCGGGCAGATGGCCCAGATCGCCATCGCGGCGCAGCATGTCGCGAAAAGCCCGGCGTGGATCGGGCAACGCGCCCTTGCCGGGCGTGGTGCGGCGCGAGCGACGTCGGGGAAGAGCGGCCGGCACGGCGCGGGCGAAGGCGCGCAGTGCTGCGTCTTCTCCGGCGCCGAAGTCGCGGCGGAACAACCGCTCGGCCGCGGTCGCGTCGGCGCCCGACGGGTCCTCCTCGTCGGCCTCGGGCATCAATTCCCGGCCGGCGGCGTCGAAAGCCTCGGGCATGTCCTCGGGGGCGCCATCGGCGGGGGCGGCGAAGCTTCGCCCCAGAAACACGCTATCGAAGATCGCGTCGAACTCGGCGCGGCGGTCCGGGGGCGGTCCGAACATCGCTTTGGCGGCGCGGCGGACGTCGCCGAGCGACCCGGGTCCGAGCAGGCCCACGGCGGCGAGGAAGCCCTCGGTCTGTTCCGGCACCGCGGTGAAGCCGGCCGCGCGCAGGGCGGGCGCCAGCGCAAGGAAGGGCGCGAGCGCGCGTGGCGGCACGGCGGCGGCGTCCGGGGCCGTCACGCCACGCTCTCCAGCAGCGCGTCGAGGCCGGGCGCCACGTAGGCGAGGTCGTCCTGATCCTTCAGGACGACGCCGATCGACCGGGCGAAGGCCCGGGGCCAGGGCGCGCCCTGGCCGTGCAGTAGCGTGGCGGCTTCGGCCCATTCCACCGTCTCGGCCACGCCCGGCGGCTTGGCGAGCGGCTCGGCGCGGAGCCGTCCCACCGCCGCCACGACCCGGAAGGCGGTGTCGCGGGCCACGGTCGAGGCCCGCATCATCACGATCTGCGCCTCCAGAGTGGGGTCGGGATAGTCGATCCAGTGATAGACGCAGCGCCGCCGCAGCGCCTCATGCAGCTCGCGCGTGCGGTTCGAGGTCAGCACGACCGCCGGCGGCTCGGCGGCGCGGATCGTGCCGCGTTCGGGGATCGACAGGGTGAAGTCGGAGAGGAATTCGAGCAGGAACGCCTCGAATTCGTGGTCGGCGCGGTCGATCTCGTCTATCAGGAGCATGCGCTCGCGCGGCCGTTCGAGCGCCAGCAGCACGGGCCGGGCGATCAGGTATTCGTCGGCGTAGAGGTTGATGTACTCCTCGCCCGCCTGCCGTATGGCGAGCATCTGACGGGGGAAGTTCCATTCGTACATGGCGGCGGATGAATCGATGCCCTCGTAGCATTGCAGCCGCACCAGTTCGCGCCCGAGAATCGAGCTGACCGCCTTGGCGGCCTCGGTCTTGCCGACGCCCGGCGCTCCTTCGAGCAGCAGGGGCTTGCCCAGCGCGAGCGCGAGATAGGCCGCCGTCGCCAACTCGTCGGAGGCGATGTACTGCGCGTCGCGCAACGCGCCGGCCAGAGCCTCCGGGCCGTCGAGGCCGTGGGGCAGCCGGCGCACGCTCATCAGAGCCGCCGTTTCGGTTGGGCGCCGCCGAGGGCGCGCAGCCCGCGCAGGACCTTCTCGGGCGTCACCGGCAGGTCGTCGATGCGCACGCCGACCGCGTCGTAGACGGCGTTGACCACAGCGGGCAGCACCGGGTTGGCGCACATCTCGCCCGGACCCTTGCCGCCATAGGGTCCGTCCTCGGCGGGCCGCTCCAGCACGCTGATGTGGTGGGGCGCGAGATCGCCGGGACCGGGCATCAGGTAGGTGTTGAAGTCCACCGGCCCGTTGTCGCGCGCCGGATACTGCGGCTCGGTCGTCTCCCAGCCCGCATGACTCATCCCCATCCACGCGCCGCCGCGAAGCTGTTGCTCGACGAGGCCCGGGTTGAGCGCGCGACCGACCTCGTAGGCCGACTGCATGTCGGTCACCGCCACCTCGCCGGTCTCGTCGTCCACCTCGACCTCGACGATCAGGGCGGCATGGGCGAAGGTGGAGACCGGCGTCATCTCGCCGGTGTCGGGATCGACCTCCGAGAGAGGGATCAGGAAGATTCCGCGCCCGGCGATGGTGCGGCCCTGCTTGAACTGCGCGGCCTGGGCGGCGGCCATAGTGGTGATGCTGCGCGATGGCGCGCCCTTCACGTGGATGTTTCCCTTGCCATCGGTCACGAGATCGCCGGGATCGACCTCGAGTTCCTCCGCCGCGGCTTCCAGCATCACCGAGCGCGCCTCGAGGCTCGCGCGGATCACCGCATTGCCCATCCGGTGGGTACCGCGCGAGGCGAAGGAGCCCATGTCGTGCGGGCCGGTATCGCTGTCGGCAGTGTCGACATAGACGTCCTCGATCGGCACGCCGAGGGTTTCGGCGGCGATCTGGCGGGTTACCGACTTCATGCCCTGACCGAGATCGATGGCCGAGAGCGCTACCGTGAACTTGCCGTCTGGGTTGGAGTGCACCAAGGCCTGCGACGGGTCTCCGCCGAGGTTCATCCCGATGGGATAGTTGATCGCCGCGAAGCCGCGGCCGCGATGCAGGGTCATCAGCGCCTCCTGAACCCGGACAGCGATGAGAAGCGCATGGCACCGGCCCGGCTCGAGGCCGGCGGCGGGGCCGGAGGCTCGGGCTTGGGCGGCGCCGGGGGCGTGGCGCCTGCCGGCGGTATCGAGCCCCCGGTCGGCGCGCGCTGGCCGGACGCGAACGCAGGCGGCGGAAGCGCGGAAGGCGGCCTCGGTGAAGTCGGGGTCGCTGGGGCGACCGGCGCGGAGGCCCCGCCCTTGCGCGCGTAGCTGCCGGTGTCAAAGCCGTCCACGCGACCGGCGCTGTCGGTGGCGGTGTGCGCGGGCAGCCGGGCCCTGTCGCCGCCTCCGCCGGTGAGCGAGGTGGCCGCGGATGCGGCCGGAGAGAGCGTCACTCCGGCCTTTTCGGCGGCCACCTGACAGCATTCGACCAGCGCGCAGTTCTTGGCGAGCCGGCGATGCGCCTTCATGTCTCCGTCGCGATAGGCGTTGAGGATGCGAAACTCGATCGGATTCATGCCTACCGTCTCTGCAACCTTGTCCATATGCGCCTCGATGGCGAAATCGACCCCGGTGATGCCAAAGCCGCGCATGGCCGTCGCAGGCGTGCGGTTGGTGTAGACGCAATAGACATCCGCCGAGACGTTGGGAATCGTGTAAGGGCCGGGCAGGTGTCCGACGCCCTTGATGATCGCGTAGCTCGACAGTCGGGTATAGGCGCCGGAGTCGAAGTAACCGGTGAACTTGCGCGCGACGATGCGCCCGTCTGCCATCACGCCGTCGGTGAGATACCAGCGTTCCGCGCCGCGCGGCGCGCCCACTTGCATCTCCTCCTCGCGGTCCCAGGCGTATTTGCAGGGCCGGCCGGTCAGCATGGCGGCGAGGATGGCCAAAGGCTCGTGGATCGAATCCACCTTGCCGCCGAAGCCACCGCCGACGGTGCCACCAATGAAATGCAGCCGCGACGAGGGCTGGTTGAGGACCTTTGCCGCCGTGCCCAGCGAGAAGAACAGCGCCTGGGTCGAGGTGTAGCAAACGAAGCGGCCGTTCTGCTCGGGTGCTGCGATGGCGCCGCAGGTCTCGATCGGCGCCTGCTCGATGGGCGACATCTGGTAGCGGCCCTCGACCACGTGATCGGCGGCGCGCAAGCCCGCTTCCACGTCGCCGAAGCGCAGCTTCTGGTGGTCGTACTTGCCGTGATAGATGAAGCGGTTGCCGGGATAGACCTCGCAGACCACCGGAGCGCCGGGCTTGATCGCCTCCTCGACGTCGAGCACATGGGGCAGGGGCTCCCACTCCACGCACACCGCCTGAACCGCCTTGCGGGCCTGGGCTTCGGTCGCGGCGATCACTGCGGCGACCGGTTCTCCGCGATAGGCGACCTTGGCGTCCGACAGGATCGGCTCGTCGTCTATGCCGAAATCCAGCAGGCTGAGCAGGGTGTTAAGGTTGCGTGGCACGTCCTTGCCGGTCAGCACCCGCACCACGCCGGGCAAGCGCTCCGCCGCGCTCGCATCAATGCGCCGGATGCGGGCATGGTGATGCGGCGAGCGCACGCAGCGGACATGCAGCAGCCCCTCGAAGAGATGGTCGTCGAAGAACGGCGAGCGGCCGGTCACATGCCCCTCGATATCCTGCCGGCGGGTGCGCTTGCCGATCTCGTTGAGATTGTCGTCGCGTTCGTCGGCGAAGAATTCCTTGCGCATCTCGAAGCCGTTCATGCCCGCGCCCTCCCTTCGGCGGCCGACAGGATGGCGGCGATGATCGGCTCGTAGCCGGTGCACCGGCACAGGTTTCCCGAGATAGCCTCGATCACCTCGTCGCGGCTCGGGCGAGGATTGGCGTCGAGCAGGGCGCGGGCGGAGACCAGCATGCCGGGCGTGCAGTATCCGCATTGCGCCGCGAAATGCTCCATGAAGGCCTCCTGCAGCGGGTCGAGCCGAGCGCCGTCGGCGAGGCCGGCCGCGGTCCCGATCCTGCGGCCCCCGACGGTTTCGGCCAGCACGAGGCAGGCGAGATGCGGCACGTCGTCGATCGTCACCGTGCAGGCGCCGCATCCCCCCTGGCCACAGCCGAACTTGGGGCTGAGATCGCCGACGCTGCGGCGCAGGAAATCGAGCAGGTTCTGCCCGGGGTCGGCGAAGGCCGCCGTCTCGGCGCCGTTGAGCGTGAAGGATACCGGAACCTTGGCCATCACATGCGCTCCATCGTCTCGAGCAGCCGCCGCAGATGGACCCCGGCCACCTCCCTGCGGTACCAGTCCGAGGCGAGCCCGTCGTTCGGCGGCTGGAGCCCCTCGGCCGCGACCTCGGCGGCCCGGGCGATGGTCGCGGCGTTGAGGGGCTGGCCCTCCAGCACGCGCTCCACCGCGGCGCCGCGCAGCGGGCCGGGCCCCATCGAGCCCCACGCGACGCGCACACCACGCATCGCTGCGCCGCTGCGCGGGGCGAGCACCGCCACCGACAGCACCGAGACGCCCTTGGGCTTGAGCCGCGACACCTTGCGAAATGCAAACTGGCCAGGGCGCGGCCGCTGGATCTCGACTGCTGCGACGAGACCCGGCGGGCGCTCGCGGTTGCGCATCAGGTCATCGATCGGGCGCGGCGCGGCGCCATCGGCCATGATCACCCGCGCCCCGAGCGCCAGCAGCGCCGTGGCAAAGTCACCATAGGGGTGCGGGGCGAAGAGATTGCCGCCCACCGTGCCCATGTTGCGGATCTGCGGCCCGCCCACAAGCCGGGCCACGGGATGCAGGAAGTCGAGCTCGCGCGACGCCAGCACCTGCGCCATGGTCACCCCGGCGCCCAGATGCACGGTGTCGCCCTGCACGCGGAGTGCTGCGAGCGCGGGATCGTCGGTGCGCACCAGCCGTTCTGGCGCGACGCCGGCATTGACCGAACGCATCACCACTGTGCCGCCGCCCAGATAGACCGCATCGGGTCCCATTGACCGGGCGGCTTCGGCCAGCGTCGGCCATGTCTCGACGACCGTCATGCTACCTCCAGACCCATATGGACACGGATCGCATCGAACCCACCCTGATAGATGTTCTCGGCAACCATCCGGCCCAGTTCCGCCTCGCGACCCTTCGGTGTGTCGAAGCGGCTTTCCCAGTGCCAGAAGGTCCAGTCGCCGTCGGTGACCGGCGCGAGCCTCACATGGGCGACGTAGTTCAGGAGCGGCACCGGCGTGTCGAGCAGGCAGTAGGAGAACGCCATGTCGGCGTCCGACAGCGTGAGCAGCTGTTCGCGCAATTCGGAGCGGTCGGCGAGGTGAAAACGGCGCACGCAGCCGACGCGGTCGGACGTCCAGCCGCGTTCGATCTGGCTGTCGGCCACCTGCGGATGCCAGTGGTCGTGACCGTTGAAGTCGCGCAGGATCTCCCAGACCGCCTCGACGGGCGCCGCGAGTATCGTGCTCTTGACCACATGCACCATCGTTCCCGCTCCCCTACGGGCAGGCCGGCGTCGTGCGCCGGGCCATGTCGCGCCTGGGGACCGTGTCACCCATCTCAGACCGCCAGTTGTCGCTTGAGCGCAGTGAAGCCGGCGAGGAACACGTCGGCGCCGATCCCGTTCACGAGGCCGTCCGCCTCGCCGTCGTCGCACTCGAACTCGGCCGTCCACTCCGCGAAGCAGCGGTTACCGTCGGTGACAGGGGTTAGGCGCAGGGTCGCCACATAGTCGGTGAGCGGCATCGGGCTTTCGAGGATCGCGTAGGTGCAGAACATGTCGAAGTCCGACAGGCCAAGCAGCTTTTCCCGGATGCGGTCGCCGTTCTGCAGGTGGAAGTCGCGCACGCAGCCCACTCGGTCGGCGGGCTCGCCGTTCTCGATGCGGCTGTCGCGGATGCGCGGATGCCAGCGCGGCAGGCCGTTGAAGTCACGCACCCGCTCCCAGACCCGCTCTGCCGGGGCGTCGATTACCGAGGAGATGTAGACACGCGGCATCTACTTCTTCTCCCCGCCTTCGGGTTTGGGATCATCCCCCTTGGCCTGCTTTCGCGCGACGTCGGAAGCGATGCGGTTCATGTCGCTCGCCTCGCGGATCAGCCCGCCCTGCTTGGTGAGGTTGCCGCCCTCGATGCCGATGTCGCTCAGCAGCGAGTCGATCAGCGGCGCCTGAACCCGGTAGCGCAGCGCCGAGTTGATCACCTCGTCGGTGGGCGATCCGTCGCGTGCGCCGCCCCCGCCGGTGACGCCGTCGAGTTGCATGATCCGGATGTCCTGGATCTTCTCCAGCGGCTTGACGCTCGCGGCCACGATACCCTCCACATGCTCCAGCAGCTTGCGACGGAACAGCGAGGCGCGGGCCGGATCGGTGAGCACGTTCTCCGCCTCGTTGATGAGCTTCTGCGCCTCGGCCTCCACGGCGCTGCGGATCTTCTCCCCCTCGGCTGTCAGGCGGGCTTCCTCGGCGGCCTTCTCGGCCATCAGCACGTCGATCGACTTGCGCCGGTTCGCGGCCTCGGTCTCGCGCACGGTCTTGACCTGCTCCTCGGCCTGGGCGGCGCGGGCGCGGGCGGTGTCGGCCTCGGCGCGCGCCGCGCTCTCCTCGAGTGATTTCTGGTAGAGCGCGATGGCCTTTTCCATCTGCACGGTCTCGACCGCCTTCTCCCGCTCGACTTCCAGCCGGCGGCGCTCGGTCTCGTGACCGATGCGGATCTCGTCGAGCCCGCGCTCGGAGGCGATGCGGGCCCGTTCGACGTCCTCGCGGCTTTCGATCTCGGCCTCGCGCAGCGCCTGCACCCGGGCGATCTCGAGTTGCTCCAGCGCGCGGCGGCGTTCAAGCCGCGCCGCCTCGACGGCCTGCTCGCGCGCCACTTCTGCCGAATCCACATCTCGCTGCGCGACGATCTGCGCCTGCTTGACCGTCGCCTCCGCGGCCGCACGCTCCGCCTTGCGGGCGGCCAGCGCGATCACCCGGGCCTCGTCGCTGTCCTCCACCGCGCGCTTGCGCTCGATGTCGGTGACCTCGCGGGTCTTCTGCGACTCGATGCGATCCTGTTCGAGTGCGAGCTCGGTGGCCACGCGCTTTCTCTCGACGGCTTCGCGGCGGGCTATATCGGCGGCCTCGATTTCCTGGTCCTTGGCGATCTCGCGCGCGCGCGTGTCCTGCTCGGCGGCGATGCGCTCGGCCTCCACGGTGCGCTTCTGCGCGATCCTTGCCTGTTCGATCGCCTCGTCGGCGGCGATCCGGGCTGCGTCCACCGCCTGGTTGCGGGAGATCTCGAGGCCCTTGGTGGCCTCGTCGGCGGCGATCCGGGTCGCCGCGAGCTGCTTCTCGCGGGCGATGCGCGCGGCCTCGACGGCCTCGTTGGCGGCGATCTCGGCGGCCTCCAGCGTCTGTTGGCGCTCAATCTCCAGCTCCCTCACCCGGCGGTCCTCGAAGATCCGGGCTTCGCTGACCTCGGCGGCATGCAGGATCCGCAGCCGCTCGACGGTCTCGCGGGCGACGATCTCGGCCTCGTCCAGCGCCTTCTGTCGGGCGATCTCGCGCTGGCGGATGTCCTCCTCGCCTTTGATCCGGGTCTGGGCCAGCAGCAGGTCCTGGGACATCCGGCGCTTCTCGTTGGTCTCGTTGGCCTCGATCTCGGCCAGCCGGATCGCCTTCTGCCGCTCGATCTCCAGCCCTTGCGTTTCGCGATCCTTGGCGATGCGGGCTTCCTCGATGGCCCTTTCCTGCGCGATGCGCGCGCGTTCGGTGGCTTCGCGCGCGGCGATCTCCTCACCCTCGATGGCGCGCTGGCGGGCGATCTCGCGGGTCTGGGTCTCCTGCTGGTTGGCGATGCGCGCCTCGCTCACCGAGCGTTCCTGCAGGATCCGGGCTGTCTCGGTCGCCTGCAGCGCCTCGATCTCCTCGGCCTCGATCTCTTTTTGTCGCGCGATTTCGCGGCCACGCACTTCGCGATCGGAGGCGATGCGGGCCTCGGCGATCGCCTTTTCATTGGCGATGCGGGCCTTCTCGATGGCTTCACGGGCGGAGATCTGGGCGCTCTCGGCCTCGGTTTCTCGCTCGGCGCGTTCACGCACAAGCTCGGCGCGCTGCTGAGCGCGCCGGAACTCGACGTCGAGTTCCTGGGTCAGACGCGCCTGTTCGCTCTCGCGCTCAATCTCCAGCGCCTGCTTCTCGGCCTCGAGGTTGCGCGCCCGGATGCGAATCATCGAATCCTGCTCGATGTCGTTGCGCAGCTTGCGTCGTTCCTCAATCTCGGAGATCAACGCCGTTAGACCTTCGGCGTCGAAGCGGTTGGAGGGGTTGAAAAATTCCAGAGGGGTCTGGTCAATGTCGATGATCGCCACTGATTCCAGCTCCAGCCCGTTCTTCTCCAGATCGTCCTGGGCGATCTCCCGGACGCGCGCAACGAAGGCGTTGCGGTTCTCGTGCATCTCGCCCATCGCCATCTCGGCGGCGACGGTGCGCATGGCGCTCTCGAACTTGCCCGACAACAGGCCATGCAGGTTGGCCGCCTCCAGCGTGCGCCGGCCGAGCGTCGCGGCGGCCATCGACACCGCTTCGCGGGTCTGGCGGACCCGGACGTAGAACTCCGCCTCGACGTCCACCCGCATCCGGTCCTTGGTGATCAGCGCCTGCTCGCGGGTCCGGCTCACGCCCAATGGCAGGGTGTTGAGGTTGACCGGCGTGATGTCGTGGATGATCGGCCAGACGAAGGCGCCGCCGTCGATCACCACCTTCTCGCCAAGAAAGCCGGTCCGCACGAAGGCGACCTCCTTGGTGGAGCGGCGGTAGAGCCATTGCATCACCCAGTAGATGATCGCGATGACGATCACCGCCACGATGAGCCAAAGGATCAGTTGCCCGATGATCTGTCCAGTCATGGTTATCTTCCCCTCTTTCGTCCGCGCCTCAGCGTCCGGTGATGCGCTTGAAGGCGCGGGTCTGTTCGGTCATCGCCACTTCGGTCGGCAGGCGTTCCATGGAACTGGCGCCGTAGAAGCCGTGGCAGGTGGTGGTGTTCTTCAACACGAAATCCGCATCCTGCGGCATCGCCACGGGGCCGCCATGCACGAGGATGATTGCGTCGGGCTTCACTCTCAGCGCGGCTTCCGCCCAGGCGTCGACCAGCGCCGGGCAGTGCTCGAGCGTCAGCGCGGTCTGCGCGCCGATGCTGCCGCCGGTGGTCAGGCCGAGATGGCACACGATGATGTCCGCGCCGGCGCCGGCCATCGCCGCCGCGCTCTCCTCATCGAAGACGTAGGGCGTGGTGACCATACCCTTGGCGTGGGCCTTGGCGATCATGTCCACTTCGAGGCCCAGCCCCATGCCGGTTTCCTCGATCTGGGCGCGGAAGGTGCCGTCGATCAGACCGACCGTGGGGAAGTTCTGTACGCCCGAAAACCCGATGCGCTTCAACTCGTCGAGAAACACGTCCATCAGCCGGAACGGATCGGTGGCGCAGACCCCGGCGAGCACAGGGGTATGCTTGACCACCGGCAGCACCTCGCCGGCCATCTCGACCACGATGGCGTTGGCGTCCCCGTACGGCATCAACCCCGCAAGGCTGCCACGCCCGGCCATGCGGTAGCGGCCGGAATTGTAGATCACGATCAGGTCGATGCCGCCGGCTTCCTCACATTTCGCCGAAAGGCCGGTGCCGGCCCCGCCTCCGATGATCGGCTCGCCCTTCGCGATCATGCTCCGGAACTTCTCGAGGATCTGGTCGCGCGGGATCATCGTCGTGCCTCTCTCTTGTTCGCGGGCCGCCCGCCGCCATGCAGCGCGCGAAACGCGGCGACGACGGCGGTGGCGAATTCGGGGTCGTTGATGTGCTGGGGCAGGCGGATCAGCTGACGGGCCGCAGTCTGGCGCACGGAGCCCTCAAGCGCGTCGAAGAGCGCCCTGCGCGCCGCCGGATCGTGGAACGGCTGGCCCGGCGCGTCGAGCGCCGACACGCCGCCCTCGGGCAGGAAGAAGCGCACCGGCCCCTCCATCTCATTGAGCCGCTGGCCGATCCAGCGCCCCATGGCGGCATTCTCCTCCGCCGTGGTGCGCATCAGCGTGATCTGCGGATTGTGTTCGTAAAACGTACGGCCACGAAACTTCTCTGGCACTGTGTCGGGGGCCGCAAAATTGACCATGTCGAGCGCGCCCACCGAGCCCACATAGGGCATACGGGTGCGGATCACCGCGCCGAAACGGTCTTCGGTCGCCGGGAACACGCCCCCCACCAGCATGTCGCAGACCTCGGTGGTGGTGACGTCGATGACGCCCTGCGCCTTTCCTGAATCGATGAGCTTCTCCATCGACTGCCCGCCGATGCCGGTGGCGTGGAACACCAGGCAGTCGTACTCGTCCTCGAGCTGCGCGGTGATCTGCTTCACGCAAGTCGTGGTCACGCCGAACATCGTGAGACCGATTGCTGGCTTGGAGGACGTCTTTGGGCGTCCGGAGCGGCGGGCCGCCACCATGCCCGCCATCGCATGCGCGGCGTTGCCGAGCACCTCCTCGGTGATCGCGTTGAGCCCCTGCACGTCGGCGACCGAATGCAGCATCATGATGTCGGCGGGCCCGACATACTTCGAGACCTCGCCGCTCGCCACGGTCGACACGATGATCTTGGGCACGCCGATCGGCAGCGCGCGCATCGCCGGCGCCACCATCGCGGTGCCGCCCGAGCCGCCCGCCGACAGGATGCCGGCGATCCCCTGCTGTCGCGCTATCCAGCGGGAGAACGCGGTGGTCATTCCGGCGACCGAGCTGCCGCGATCGCCGGTGAACACGCCCGACGCGCCGCGCGGATGATAGGCCGCGATCTCGTGGGCGGGGATCTCGGCCCCGGAATGCCCGCCGGACGTGGAGAGATCGACCATGCGCACGGGCAGTCCCGCGGCCCGCACGATGTCGCGCATGTAGCGCAACTCGGCGCCTTTGGTGTCGAGGGTGCCGGCGACCAGCACCACGCTTTCCCCCGGCCCGACGAGCGGTCGGATCTCGACCTTTGCGGCCGCGCCCTCATCTGCCTTTGCTGCGGCGGTGGTCACCACGCGCGCTAGCCGTTCCAGTTGCCCGACCGGCACCGGCTGGCTCCAGCGCGTCGGGAGTTTCGGGTTCGACTGGTAGATCTTCGTGACCTGCGGGCCGACCGGTTGCGGTCGGCCGGCGGTCTCGACGGAAGGCCCGGTCGCGGGTGCCGGGGCTTCGTCATGGGCGTGTCTACCAACGCCGAGCAGGCGCTGCTGCAGGTCGCGGTCGCCGGCCAGTTCCGCGGCCGGCGAGATGCGGTTGATCCGGCCATTGACCATGATCGCCACGTTGTCGGCCACCTCGCAGGCGACGCCGATGTTCTGCTCGATCACCAGAACCTCGATCTCGCCCTCGCGGGCGAGGCGCATCAGCATGTCCTCGACCTGCGAGACGATCACCGGCGCCAGGCCCTCGGTGGGCTCGTCCATCACCAGAAGCTTCGGGTTCATCAGCAATGCGCGGGAGATCGCCAGCATCTGCTGCTCGCCGCCCGAGAGCTGGCCGCCGCCGTTCGACTTGCGCTCCGCCAGCCGCGGGAAGGTGGAATAGACCCGCTCGACCGTCCAGGCGCCCCTTTGGTGGCCACCATCTTGAGGTGCTCGTCGACGGTCAACGAGCGCCAGAGGCGGCGGCCCTGCGGCACGTAGCCGATGCCCATCCGGGCGATCTCGGTGGGTGAGCGGCCCACCAGCGGCTGGCCGGCGAAGCTGATCGAACCCGAAGCGACCGGCACGAGGCCCATGATCGCCATGCACAGCGTGGTCTTGCCCATGCCGTTGCGCCCGACCACCGAGAGTACGCCGCCTTCGAGCGTCAGGTCGACGCCCTGCAGCGCGTGCGAGGCGCCGTAGAACACGTTGAGCCCGCGGATCTCGAGGGCCGGGACGCGGCCGCGTTCACGCATGGCTGCCCCCCAGATAGAGTTCCTGCACCTCGGCGTCGGCCTCGATCTCCTGCGGTGTGCCTTCCTTGAAGACCCGGCCGTTGTGCATCATCGTCACGCTCTCGGCGACCCGCAGCGCCACGTCCATGTCGTGCTCGATGATGATGTAGCCGATATGCTCGGGCAGGCCGTTTAGGATCTGGACCAGTTCGCGCCGCTCGGTGGGCGACAGGCCCGCAGCCGGCTCGTCGAACAGGATCAGGCGTGGCGCGCCGGCGAGCGCCAGGGCGATCTCAAGCTGGCGCTGCTGGCCGTAGGACAGCTCCGAGACTGGCGTATCGGCGGCCTCCGATAGATGCACGGCGGCGATCAGTTCCTCGGCGCGCAGCAGCAACGGGTCGCTGCGGCGGCCGCGGATCAGCGAGAACCGGCCCCGCGACACGCCCCGGCAGGCCAGATAGACGTTGTCAGACACGGTGAGCCCGCCGAAAAGCAGGCTGATCTGGTAGGTGCGGCGCAACCCGCGGCGGATGCGCTCATAGGCCGGGAACCGTGTCACGTCCTCGCCGAAGAGCCGGATCGTGCCGGAGGTTGGCAGGAAGTCTCCGGTGACGCAGTTAAAGAGCGTGGTCTTGCCCGCGCCGTTCGAGCCGAGTACGGCGCGGCGCTCGCCGGAGGCCACGGTCAGGGTGATGTCGGAGATCGCCGCGAGTGCCCCGAATAGCTTGGTCACTCCGCGCAGTTCCAGCGCATTGCCCGAGCTGACCGAGCCGAGGCGCCGGCTGTCGGTGGCCGCGCCCGTCTCTAGGGTCACTTCGGTCACTTGCGCGCCCCCCGGAGTGGATCGGCGCGTTCGGCTGCGCGCGCCCTCCAGCGCTCCCAAAGGCCGAGCACCCCGTCGGGCGAGAAGAATACGACTGCAAGAAAACCAATCCCGATCAGCAGCTTGAAGCGCTCGCCGGACATCCCGAAGGCGAGCAGGATATCCGGCGAGAAGGTGCGCAGAAGCACATAGATCAGCGCCCCGATGAACGGCCCGATCGGGCGGCGCAGCCCGCCGATCACCGCGATCACGAGGATGTCGATCACGGCCGGGATGCCGGCGGTCCCCGGGGCGATCTGGGCGTTCTGCCAGACCAGAAGGATGCCGCCCACCGCCGCGATCACGCTGGCGAAGGTGTAGGCGGCGATGCGGTGGGCGGTCACGTTGAAGCCGAGTGCTGCCATGCGGCGGGCATTGTCGCGCACCCCCTGCAAGGCCAGCCCGAAGGGCGAGCGCGAGACATAAAGCACTGCGAGATAGCTCAGCACCGCGCAGCCGAGCGTGAGATAGTAGAACGGCGTCGGCTGGCGCCAGTCGACGCCGAAGAGCTCCGGCGGCACCACAAGGTTGAAGCCGGAATAGCCGTTGAAGATCTCGTAGTTCTGCCGCGTGAAGTAGAAGAAGGCAGAGGCGATCGCGAGGGTGATCATGATCGTATAGATTCCCTCGGTGCGCACCGCCAGTGCGCCCACCATCGTGCCGAAAAGCGCCGCGATGGCGATTGCGACGGGTATGTAGACCCACCACGGCAGATCCATGCTGATCTGGGTGACACCCGAGGTTCCGAAGATCGCCACCATGTAGCCGGCCATCGCGGCGACCGACATCTGGATCAGGCTGACCATGCCGCCGTATCCGGCGAGAAACATCAGACTGAGGGCGATCGTGCCGAGGATGAAGGTCCATCCCATGACTTGGAACAGCCAGAATTCCCCGGTGAAGGCCGGCATGACCAGCAGGACAAGCACCACCGGCCACCAGACCACCGGCACCCGCTCTATCCAGGTCGGCTGGGGTCCGCTGTTCACCGCGCTCAAGGGTTCGACGACGGCCATCGGCTACCTTGTCTGCCCAAGCAGGCCCTGCGGGCGGAACGCCAGCACTACCGCCATGATCAGGAATGTGAAGACTACCGAATAGGTCGGCGCGTAGACGATGCCCAGTTGCTCGCTCAGCCCGATCACCAGCGCGCCGATCGCGGCGCCTGGTATCGAGCCCATGCCGCCGACGATCACCACGACGAGTGAAGCGAGCAGGAAGCGGGTGTCCTCGCCCGGCGACAGCGACTGGAAGGTGCCGCCGACGATGCCGCCGATGCCCGCAAGCCCGGCGCCGAAGGCGAAGACCGCGAGAAATACGTACTGGATGCGGACGCCCGAGGCCGCCAGCATCTCGCGGTCGTCGACGCCGGCGCGGATCAGCATGCCAAGCCGCGTGCGGTTAAGCACCAGCCACATCGTCACCCCGGTGACGATCGCGGCCAGCAGGATCGCCATCCGGACGGCGGGATAGTTGAGATAGATCACTTCGCCGGAGGAACTCGTAGCCCGACACGATCGGCAGCTGCATCGGCCCGCTGAGCGCTTCCGGGGCATAGATCGTGTAGCTTTGCCCGCCCCAGATCCACAGCATGATGTCGGCCAGCACCACCGAGAGGCCTATGGTGACCATGGTCTGGCGCAGCTCCTCGCCCTCCATCCGGCGGAAGACCTGGTTCTGCAGAACCACCCCAAGCAGCCCAACCACGATGAACACCACCGGGAAGGCCAGGAGCCACGAGCCTGTAGCCTCCGACACCTCGAAGCCGATATAGCCGCCCAGAAGATAGAGCGAACCATGGGCGAGATTGACGTTGCGCATTAACCCGAAGATCAGCGTGAAGCCCGCCGCGACGAGAAAATATAGCGCGCCCAGCGTCACGCCCCCGAGGACCGCGTTGAGGAAGATGCGCTTGCGCCCGAAGGTCTCTTCCATCGCCTCGGACCAGGGCGCGAAGATCAGCCACAGGAACACCGCCGCGACCAGAAGGATCACGATCGACCAGATCGGATGCTTTTCGGCGAAGCCTCTCATCGCGCCCTTCAATCGATCCGGGTGCACGGTTCGACGCCCCGCGCGCGTGCAAGCCTAGCCCGCGTCCGGTTGGAGGGTCATACCCGACAGTCTGATGGTTTCGCCCCGCGTAGGGAAAAGTGGAGCGTCGTCCTCAGTTGAGGGGGGTGCTCACCACCGAGCGGCGATACATCGAGGGCGGCACGACGCCGTTGGAGATGAAGAACCGCGAGAAGCTGGCCTGGCTGGAAAAGCCGAGGTCGAAGCCGATCTCGGCCACCGCCTCCTGCGTCGCCGCGAGCCGATCGATCGCCGTCTCCATCCGCAGGGCGTTGAGATAGAGGTTGGGGGTCAGGCCGACCTGGGCGCGGAAGAGCTTGTAGAAATGCGGCCGCGAAAGCCCCACCTCGCGGGCGACCTCATCGAGTTCGGGCACTTCGCGCGAGGGGTCCTGCATCAGGCGCAGCGCGTTGCGGATCCGGTAGTCGCGCCGGGGCAGGACGGGCCCGGTGAAGCCGTCGCCACGCACCGTCCATTGCCAGGACTGGTCATAGGCCGCCTGGGTCAGATCACACAGCCGTTCCTCGATCAGCGGATCTTGGCCGTCCGGGTCGAGCATCGCTTGCGCCGTGCCGAAGACAAGCCGGCTGAGCGGGTCGGTGACCTCGACGCCGGTGCGGCCGAATTGCAGCGAGGCGCACGCGCGCCGGGCGGTGTCGAGAAACCAGCCCGGTCGGATGTAGAGCACAAGGGCAAGCGACGGTTCCGCATTGCTCACCGGTGTGAAGTAATGGGCCTGCCAAGGGCTGATCGCCACCGCCTGACCTGGCGAGAGCGGCCAGACCACATCGTTGACGACCACGTGGGCGGCGGGCCCCTGGACGTGGAAAATCAGGTGCCCCTCACGATGCCCGTGGGGCACCATTCTGCGATCGAGGGAGAACAGGCAAACACGGCCAAATCGCCCGTGAAACACGGAAATGGAAGTGGACATGGTTCCTCCCGGCGCACTCTGACGGTGCTTCTTATTTCCGCAGGATAACGCGGAAACGTCGCAGGTCCAAACATTTCGTCGCGGTGCTTCAGAGTGCGCTCTGAAGCAGTCCAAGATAATCCTGCACGGTAGCGTGGCGCGGGTTGGTGCTGCTGGCGCGTTCGGCCACGGCGAAGTCGGCGGTGCGGCGCAGCGCGTCTTCGCCCAACCCGGCCCCGCCGATGCGGACCGGAAGTCGGAGCCGGGCGCCCAGTTCCGCCAGCGCGCCGCGCAGATCGGCTCCGGGCGGCAGCAGCAACGCCTCGCGCAGATGCTCGAAACGGTCGATCACGGCGGGGGCGTTGAAGGTCATCACCAGCGGCAGCAAGGCGGCGTGATATTCGCCGTGCCGCGTGCCGGGGCCCATCTCCGCCTCGAGCGCGCGCGCAAGCGCCTCTGCGCCGCCCAGCCCCTTTTCCGAGGCGAGCCCGGCGCAGAGGGCCGCCGACAGCATCTCGCTGCGCGCCTCGATGTCGGTGGGATCGGCGACGAGCGCTTCGAGATGCCGCTGCGCCCGGCGGACTCCTTCGAGCGCGATCCCGTCGGCGGGCGGATTGAACGAAGTGCTCAGATAGGCCTCGATGCAATGGGTCAGCGTGTCGAATCCCTCCGTGGCGATCCGGGTCGGCTCGGGCGCTACGGCCAGCGTCGGGTCGCAGAGGATCACCGACGGCAGGGGTCCGGCCCTGCCCAAGCCGCGCATGCCGCGGGGCCCATCGCCAAGCGGCGCCAGCGGTCCGAGACCGATGTTTCCGATGGTGGTCGGCACCGCGATCACCACGATCTCGCCGGAGGCCTGCAGGAAGGCGCCGAGGCGGCGGGCGGTGTCGAGGGCCACGGCGCCGCCAAGGGCGATCACCCCGTCGCAGCGTTCGGCGCGACAGGCCCGTGCGGCGGCAGCGACGGTCGCGGGATCGACCGGCGGAAGGGGGAAATCGACCGTCTCGCAATCCGGCGGCAAGGCGAGGATCAGCCGATCGGTCAGGTCGGCCGAAAGCCCGGCCTCGTCGCGGATCAGCAACGGTCGCTTCAGGCCGGCCCGCGCGGCTTCCTCGGGCAGGGCGTCCTCAAGGACATGCTCGGCGAAGTGGACACGGGTGAGGTAGGTGATGAGCGCCATCTAGGGCACCTTTTGGCAAGCCTGACGTCACCCGTGCGCCGAGACCGGGGGCCGGGCGCGCGCGGCGCCGGCCCCCGGACGTTCTGGGTCGCGCGCGTCAGCCGCCGCTGGCGGCGAGCGCGGCGCAGTCGGGCGTGTCGCGCGACGGCAGACCCATGGCGCGGAACTCGTCCGGGGTCATGCCCAGCGTCTGGGTGACGCCCTCGACCTTGGCGCGGAACACGTTCTGGAGTCCGCCGTCGTCGCCTTCAACCACCTCGGTGATGAACACCGCGCCCGAAGCCTGACGGTTCTCGTTGAGCTCGACCGTGCCAAGCGGGGTTTCCAGCGGCATCGTGGACAGCGCCTCGTGCAGCTTGGCTTGGCCGTCCGAAAGGTCGCCCTCGACGGCGTCGAGGGCCTGGATCGCGGCCAGCGTCGCCACGTAGTAGCCGACGCCGAAAAGCGACGGCGTCGGGAAGCGATCGGCCTCCGGGAACGCCGCCTGGTAGGCCGCGACATATTCCTGCCATGCCGGGTTGGGATCGTCGCTGGCGAGAGGTCCGGAGGTCGGCGTGCCGATGAGCGCGTCCTTGGCCCGGCCGCGCGAGCTCAGAACGGTCTGGTCGGCCATGATGGTGCCGCCGATCAGGTTGGTTTCCGCCCCTGCCTGCTCGTACTGGTTGATGAAGTTGATGGCGTCCGTGCCGCCGACGCCCAGATAGATGGCGTCCACGTCATCAGGCAGGGCCGCGATCACGCCGCCGAAATCGGACGATCCGAGCGGCACCCAGAACCGCTCCACGATCTCGCCACCCGCGCGGCAGAAGTCGACCGCGAAGCCGAGGAAGTTGGTATAACCGAAGGAGTAGTCCGCGGCGACCGTGGCCACCCGCTTCCAGCCCTTTTCGTTGACTACATAGGTGCCGAGACCCGCGCCCCATTGGGCGCCATCGAGGTTGAAACGGAAGAAGTTTTCCGCGGGGTCGACCCAGGTGGTCTCCAGCGCGCCGGAGATGCCGTTGATGACCGTCTTTTCGGGAACCGTCTTGGCGTAGTCGCGCATCGCGATGCCTTCGGAGCCCGAAAGCGGTCCGATGATGATGTCCACGCCATCCTGCTCGATCAGCTTGCGGGCCTGGCGCACGGCCGTGTCGGGGGTTGTATCCGAGGGGGCCACGATGATCTCGATCGGCTTGCCGCCGGCCATGCCGCCGGCCTGCTCCACAGCGAGTTCAACGTTGCGCACGCCGTCCGCGCCACCCGCGGCGAAAGCGCCTTCGAGGGCGACGAGGATGCCTAGCTTGATGGTGTCCTGCGCCGAGGCGGCCGCGGGCAGCACGAGCGCCGTGGCCGCGACCGTGGCGATGAGTGCCTTTTTCATTGGTCTCCTCCCAAGTGAACGCAGGCCGAATTGTTGTCGTGTCGCCGAACGGGGCCTGCACAGCGGATCTGTCTGGCAACTGCCCCACACGCTAGGCCGGAAGGCAACCGCGCCGCGATGACCGGCCGTTGGCCGCCATACCCCTCAGTCTCTTTTTCGACAGCGCGTTCAGTACTGGGATCTGGTGGGCGGGCAGAGGATCACTGGCTGCGGCTCTCGCGGGAAGAACCTCCACAGCGACGAGGTCGAGGCTGCGATGCCGCGCTCGGAAAGCTGCCTGCAAGGCTCCGCCAGTATGAAATCCTGCGTCGCCTCCAGCGCAACATGGAACTCCAGAGCATTTCCAAGACCTCGTCATGCGCTCACTGTTCTCGAAGAAGTGGGTCTGCCCCCATCCAGACGGGTCAGGTCACTTCGCGAAGCGCTCGACCTTCAGCGGATCCGGCAAAGGCAGACTGCCGCGCCCCCCACGGTTCGCCGGGCGGTGTGCGCTTGAACACACGTCATGGTCTTGGGCCTTCTGCGCTATCGCCGCGCGGTTGGCGGGATTGCCCGATGCGATCTCTTCGACCACGAACCGCGCGAGCGAAGGCGCGGCGACGCTGGTGCCGTTCTGTTGCGCGCGCCCCCCGCTCCGCGATCCTGCAGCGAGCAATCCGCGGTGTGCGGTCGAGCCTTCCGACGGCATGAGCACGTCTGGCTTGACTGGCGGTGGCGACCCTGCTTCCGGCGGCACGTTCGGTCCGCCGGCCGAATAGTCCGCAATGGCGCAGGTCCGCTCCAGGTAGCCGCCCGCGGTGATGACCTCGGCGCCTGTGGCCACCGCATTCATGAGGCTCTCGCGAGTCACCGGGCAGAGCCCCTGTTCGGGATGCTCGTCATCATCGATCGGTCGGGTGTTCAGCGCGAACCGCACATAGCGGGGATGATCGAAATACGACTGTCGGCCAGCCTGAGGGTAGCCATAAAGCGAATTGTCGCGCTGCACCCAGGCGTGAGCGACCGGTCCGACGCCGGCGCCGGAGCGGGCGAATCTCAGTTTCCAGGCGCCGGCGCTCGCAACCGCGTCGGCGGCTGGTTGCATGCGCTCGGTCGGAAAGACCGTGGCGCGGATCAGGCGACGCCCGCCCGAGCCGGGGCCCGAATGCAGCCCACCGACGACGACCCCATTGTGGTCGAATACGTCCAGAAACCCGACCGTCGTCTCGAAAATCGACACGGGCGCTGCGAACGGCGGAGTGAGGGTCATCTCGACGCGGCCCCGCGAGCCGTCGTCGTCGGGCAGCCACAGCTCAACGATGCTGTCGGTCCGGTCGGCGGGTTGAATGATCCAGTCGAACTCCACGGCTTCCGTCTCGCGCAGGTCGACCACGGCGTGGCATCGTGAAAGGTGCGCGTTGCCGGCGGGAAGCACGATCCTGATCTCTTGAAGGCCGAAAGAGGCCGGGTTGGCGCTCGCCAGATCGATAAAGCGCTCAAGAAACCCGCTCCCGTCGTGCGGTCCGGCAAAGTTCCCGAAGCTGAAGTTGACCACCACCGGCAGTGGAGCGCCGGTTTCCGACAGCCGCCGCGTTCGGTCGAAGACATAGAACAGCGCCAGTCCTACGTAGAGATCGAGCCATTCGCCAGCGGTCTCGGCCACGACCTGCGACGGCAGTTGCACCGCGACCACCGGCCGGTCGCGGCGGTCGTCCGCCGGTTCGTAGCCGGCCGCGAGATCCACCACGCCGGCTCCGTGGGCGATGCGCCAGGCGAGCGCCTTGCGCTTTGGATCCCGGAAATCAAGCAGCCGTTCGTCGAGGTAGATCGCGTCCTCGTCGATCGATCCGGCGATCGGCGTCAGATGCGGATCGATCTCCGCCTTGGTCAGTTCCCCGATGCCGCTCGCCAAAGGGGGAGGATCAAAGAACATGCCCATGTCCCAGAACGCGTGCACCCGCGTTCCCCCGTCGCCATCGCGAAGGCGTTCGTGGGCAAAGGGCAGGCCGTCGTCGATGACCGCCGTCACCACGGTACCGTCCGGCCAGCCACATTCGGGCGGGTCGACGAACTTGCCGCGTGGCAATCCCCATAGCGGGAGCCGGAAATCCGGAAAATCCCGCCGGTACCGGTCCGGCAGCTGCTTGGGGGTGGACAGAAGAATGCTCTTCCGGGCCCTGCGGAACCGTTCGAACACCGGTTCGTCACGAAGAAGTCGCTCGAACCACTTGCGAGAGGCGAACACTGGCAGGAGGTGCCCCGGGACCACGTACTCAAAGTCGACCAGCACCAGCGTGCCGTTGCCAAGATGGCGTTCGCCGATCTCAACGCCGTTGTCACCCGGCATCGGCGTCGGCTCGCCGGCCTCGTCGTTGAGGGGCGGAAGGGCGAGAAACGCGCGCACCGCTTCCTCGTCCTCCAGCTCGAGCAGGAACGGGATCGGGACCTCCTCGTCGGGAAGGAAGCCTCGATCGACCCTGCGCAGCAGCCAGTTCGCCGCCGGGTCCATGCCGGCAACGGCGGCGAAGCCGAGCTCCGGATCCTTCTGGTAATCCTCGGCCATGTCCCGCTCCTAGGTCCATTCCTCTACGGCGCGTTCCCAGAGCCATCTGAGCGGCAGGGACGGTCGATCGGCGGCGAGGTTGACGATGTGCGCGCCTGCCGGGCCGTTGTCGAACGCCGCGATCACGGGATGCGCGCCGATCCGCACGGGCGCGGTGGCGAGGTTCGCCACGTCGGCCACGTTGGACCAGATGAAATCGTCCGCCGCCACCGCCGCCCCGCCGTTGAAATGCGCAGCGAGGTACTGATTGGCGGCCGGGTTGGCGCGGGCGTGGAAGTAACCCCCCAGCGTCAGGCCGAGCATCGCCCCGGCGACGCTGTCGATCGGGAAATGCACGCCGGCGACGGTCCGGTTGATGGCGATGCGCGCTGCGAGCCGAAGGAACTGTTCGCCGTAGGCCGGGTCGGCGTACGGCTGATTTCCAGACGCCTGCAACAAGAGCCGGAACACCAGCGCCGTCGCGAAGGCCTCGGTGGCGTGGCCCGAGGGCAGGCTGCCGTGCCCTGGCGTCTGGATCATCGGCTGGACCTGCGGCGAGAACTCGATCGGGCGGCGGCAGGCGAGCCCGTGCTTCACCCGGTGCTCGACGTGGTTGGCCAGTTCGAGCACCACGCCAAGCAGTTCGGCGGTCCGCGGCTTCACGTCGGGACGCATGAAGCCGATCGAGGCAAAGAACGGAAGCGGCGGGGCCAGCTGTTCGAGGATCTCCGTCGCACGATCGGGCCGCAGGTCGGCGTAGCTGCGCAGAAACCCGAGCTGGTCGTGAAAGAAGTCCTCGTCCGGCCGGTCGAAGCGGGCCAGCGGCCGGTAGGTCACGCCCGGCGGGTCGTCGGTCGCATCAACCTGCAGGTGCCACAAGGAGACCGTCTGGTCGTGGGGGTCGTCTCCCGCCGCCGGCGGCGGCGCTGGCTGCGTGGTGCATCCTATGCGCGACGCCAGATCGAAGGCCAGGATCGCAGCACGGACGCGGGGCTCCCACTGCGCGAGCACATCCGCGTCCTCGGCCGGTCGCGGGAACGGGACATTCGCCGGCACAACCCAGGTGCCGACGATCCCGTCGCGGGTGGTGATCAGGGAGCCTGTCAGACTGCCGCTGTCGAGCGCCCCGGGACCGGAATGCGCGTTATGGGCGTTGTGCGCGTTGTGCGCATTATGGGCGTTGTGGGCATTATGGGCGTTGTGCGCGTTGAATGCTGAGAACGAAGTCATAAAATCTGTCCCTCTTGCAATGGATTGTCATGAACGGGGCACGCCGACCTCTTCGAGGACCCGAGCGACTCTCCGTCCGATCTCGAAGGAAGCGCTGGGCATCCGGGCGAGATAGCCGCTCACAGTGAGGTGCGGCTCAAGACGCAGCAATTCCTCTGCATTGGCCCTGGCCTCTTCCCGCCGCCCAAGCTCCGACTGCGCGACGGCAAGAATCCGCAATGCGGAGGCGTGGTTCCTGTTTCCGCGCAGCGAGAGCGAGGCGTGCTTGATCGCGCTCTCATGGTCGCCAGCCGTGAGGTATGCCGCAGCGAGATGTGTCTCGAAGAAGAACCGATGCGGGTCGAGCGGCGAGAGCCGGCAGGCGCGCTCGCAGTAGTCGACCGCCTTGGCGCCGCGATCCGTGTAACTGTGAAGTGTCCCCATGTAGAGGAGCGCCATCGGATTGTTCGGGTTGGCGGACAACGCCTCGTTGTATCGGTCCTCGGCAACGTCGAGGCGCTTGAGCAGGTGCGTGTTGACGCATCCGTCGATAGTGAGCGCCTGCGAATTCTCGGGATCGGCGTCGAGCGCGCGTCTGCTGTGATCTTGCGCCAGCTTGGTGTCGCGCTCGGAGTTGTCCGACCAGCCGAAGAACACATTGAGGAGGTGCCAGTTGGCCATCCATGCGTGCGGGATGGCCTGGCGATTGGCGCGCTCGATCAACGCCTCGAGCCGAGCCCGAGCGTCTTCGAAATCCTGGCGGCCGAGCCGGTGCATGAGCCCGATGGCGCTGAGAAGGAGCGTGTAGCCTTGCAGCGTCGGCAATGGTCGGCCGCGGCCAAGCTCGATTTCGCGCAGAAGCACGATGGAGGCGACCTGTGCGGCGATGCGTTCAGTCACCGGCTGATCGACGGCGAAGAGCGCTCCGAGATCCTCGCTGACCCGGTCGGACCAGACGACGCGTTCTGTACGCGCCTCGCAGAGTTCGGCGTCGAAGACCAGGCGGGTGTCGTGGGTGCTGAAGGTGCCCGACAGCACGTAGTCGGCCCCGAGATGCACAGCGATTTCGGCGGCGGTCAGTGGCCGCGCCCGCATCGCTGCAGTGGAGAGGCGCGAGATGACGTGAAGCTCCTCGGAACGGGCAAGGTGATGAATGACCTCCTCCGCGATGATGTCGCCGATGGGCGCGTCCGTTGGCGGCCCGAGCCGTTGCTGCATCGGCAGGATGGCGACGGTAGGCTTGAGCCTGGACATCGGATCGGCGGGTATCATCGCCGGGCGGGGCCCCACCGCGCCGATGCGAAACGCGCGCACCGGATGGGTCAGGTGGCGGAGGTAACACTCTCCAAGATCGACGATGTCGCCGTCGACGGAGTGCACGAGCCCGTGGCGGACATTGCCGGACACCACGGTCTCAAGCGGGCCGGCGAGGGTGGCGAGGCGGGCGGCAAGATTGACCATTCGACCGTAGACGTCCGTTCCGCCAAGGATGATGTCGCCGCTTTCGACTCCGATGCGCAGCCAGATCTGGCGCTCCACCGGCATGTTCAGATTGGCGCGGCGGCAAAGGCCGTGAGCCGCGAAAGCGGCGGCGACCGCCTCCTGCGGGCTCTCGAACTCAAGCAACAGTCCGTCGCCGGTGCCCTTTACGAAGCGTCCGCCTTGCCGGGGCAGGATCGTCTCCCGGATGTCGGCTTCAATGGCGAGCCAGCGCTCAACGAAGTCGTCCTGATCGTGGTCCATGAGCCGAACGGACTCGACGACATCGGCGTAGAGCACCGCCCTTTCGGCATGCGCCAGCATTGTCGCTCCGCCATCCATGCTCATAGCCCACCAAAAACAGACCTGGGCGGCTTGGGGCCGCGCTTGAGTTCGAAAGTCCCTTTAGACCCGCTTGCTATGGCGGGCTGCGGCCGCTGAAAAAAATTTTCGGCCGATCGTGATGCAACAAACGAATCGCCCCCGACTCACGCTATGATATCATGATTACCGCGATTTGCGGCAGCTTGCGTGACGACCACCAAAGGGTCACCGACCGGCCACCAGCAGCCTCAGACTACGAAGGAATGCCGGAGCAGTTCCGCGTCAACGCCCTGGGTCCGCAGAAGTCACCGAAGCGCCTGTCGACAACCTCAAGGGCGGTCGGCGAAGCGGCTGGATCGAACGAGCTGCATCCTGCGCGCGGCTCGCAGCGGTGGTGGATTTCGAGCTCTTCCGGTCCGATCTCGACGCGGCGCAACGTCTCCGGGGCTGAGGGTGGGTGCGAGGAAGGTCTCCGCGTAGGCGGTGAAGGCCTCGCCGTTCATCGCGCCGTCGATGACCATGGGCGCGGTCAGCCCGCCGAGGCGGAGGCCCGCGATGAGCGTTGTCGTCTTCCAGTGGCCGTGCGGGACGGCGGCGCGACATCGCTCGCCGCGCGGACTGCGCCCGCGCAAACGGGCCATCTTGGTCGTCGCTCCGGTTTCGTCCAGGAACAACAGCTTCGTCGGATCAAGGTCGGGCTGCAGTTCGAACCAGGCCTCTCGGCGCGCCTTCACGTCCTCGCGTTCCTGTTCGGCGGCTGCGCCGTCTTTTTTTGAACGTGATGCCGTGTCGGCGGTAGAAGTCGTGGATCGTGCTGATCGCAAAGGCTTCGCCGCGCTCCGCGATCAGTCGTTCCCGCAGTTCCGCCAGCGTGATGTCCGGAACATCCTCGATCGCCCGCAGCAGCAGGTCGGCCTGCGCTTCGATCCGCCCCGAGCGGCGGTCCCCGCCTCGTGGCTTCGGCGCAGCGCGCCCGGTCCGCAGGTAGACGTCCATCCAGCGCACCGCGCTCGCGATGCTGACGCCGAACCGCCGCGCCGCCGCATTCCGCGACATGCCTGCTTCGACCGCCCCGATCACCCGGATGCGAAGATCTTCGGACAGATACTGAGCCATGCATGCCGGCCTCCATCCCGGCACCCAGCATGAACCACGTCATCCGTCAGATCGGAATCCCCCGCGATTCAATCAGACGCGGAAATGCTCTAGTGGCTTGGCTGCGCCGCCCACTCCACCGGAAATGGCTCCAGTACCCGCACCAACGTCACCTCCGGCCCCTGCTTCCCGTCCAGGATCGCCTCGACGATGTCGGGCGCGAGCAGCGTCAGCCGCAGGACACGGGTCATGTAGGACGGCGCGATCCCCTCGCGCTCGGCCAGTTCGGCGATGGTGGCGTATTCGCCCAACTCCAGCAGGCGTTTCCAGCGGAACGCCCGGGCCAGCCTGGTCGAGCGACTGGCTGCCCTGCTCCTGCGCCGCCACGGCGCAGGCGTGCGAAAGGGTGGTCGAAAGGGCGAGAGCGAGGCGTGGCACGGGGGTCCGCATCATCATCCGGGCGTGAACCAGATCGGCGAGGTGTAGGCCCGTTCCTGGATCGAGACCGGCGCGCCCTCGGGGATCTCCACGCCGAAGACCTTGGCGTCGTATGTTGTCCAGCGGGGCGTGGGGATCTCGAGCACGCGCACGTAGTAAAAGGCGGACTGCGCCGGATCGAAATCCGGGTCTTCCCAGAAGCCCGCGAGGATCGCCTGCCCGATGTCGTTGGTCCAGGTCGCGTTCCCGGCATCGACGGTATCGCCGACCGCGCCGTCGCAGCCCGTGTCCAGAAGATCCCGCCCGCCGCAGGCGATGTCGTGAACCCGCTCGGCCGTGGTGCCGTCGCCGTTCAGCCAGCCCTTGACGATCTGGATCCGGTCGAGGTTGGCCCCGTCGGGGTCGCGCAGCGCGCGGACGACGAACCGCGGCGGACGGCCGTCGGCGTCGGCGGACAGATCGGCCCCCATCGGCACGCCGGTCGCGTAGCCATGCGCGTCGAAATCGGCGCGCGGCAGGTCCGCGGCTTCGAAGTCGTAGCCGGAAAAGACGCGCACCCGGATCCGGGTTCCGGTGGTCGCATAGACCTCCTTGCGCGCGAGCGCGTCCCAGATCGCTTCGCGCGTGTTTTCCCGCGCCCAGACCGCGGCGAGGCCCGAGGCGGAGGTCTGCCAGGCATATTGCGCCACGCTGGCGTCGCCGCCGATCCCGCCCACCGTCTCGCGGAACCGGATCGGGTCGGCGGTCGGCTCGACCGCCGCGACCTTGCCGAAAAAGCTGTCCTCCTGCGTTGTGGAAAGCGAGGTATGGCTGTCGGTCGAGCCGACCATGCCGAACTTGAACGGGTTCGCCCCGGTCTCGGCCTCGTAGGCCAGCCCGCGCCGGAGGGCCATGCGCGCATATTCGCGCGGCAGCATCTCGGGCGTCTTGGGCGCGGGACCAAGCTGCCCCTTGTCCCATGTCTCGAAGTCGGCGAACGGATCGTCGGGCGAGAGCATCGGATGTGTCTCGCCGTCGCCCTTCATCTGGGTGACTTCGTAGAGCGGCTCCCACCGGGCGCGAGCCGCGAAGTAGTCCAGGTCAAAGGGGTCGCCCGACAGCCGGACCTCGTCGAACATCAACCCGTTCGACAGGTTGCCATTGTGCGGGATCGCGAACAGGTTCTGGCCGGTGATCTCCTCGGCTCGCTCCATCCACGCCCAGAGGTCCTCGGGATCGAAACTGTCGAAGTTCGAGAAGGGGATGATGCGGTCGGCCCCCTCCTTGCCGCCCCGGAAAATCACGTTGCGATGGAGGTTGTTCTTTCCCGGGTTGGAGGTCCATTCGAAGCCGATGAGCGCCGTGAAGAGCCCCGGCTGGTTGTGGTGTTCCGCAGCGGAGGTGATGTCGCCCCAGGCGTTCATGTAGATTTCCGGATAGTCGGCCAGCGGATCCTGCCCGCCCGCCTTCGAATCGCTCCAGATCTTCCAGGCGCCTGCCGGGTCGCCTGCATCAAGCGCGGAGGCGAGCCGCTGGCCGAATTCGGTCGCGAGCAGCGTCTCGTCTTTCGTGGCGAGCAGGGGCGCCAGGCCGAGGTTCTCGGCGTGGTCCGCCACCACAAGGAAGTCGAGCGGGCGCGCGAGACGGGCGTCGACGCCGGTGCTCGAGGTGACGACCTCCCCCTTGGCGAAGCGATAGGCCTCGTCCGGCCCCAAGGTGTTGCCGATCATCCCTGCGTCGGCGGAATAGGCGGTGTGGAGATGGGTATCGCCGAAGAACACCTGGTTCGGGAAGTCCTGCCCCGGATATGGCGAATAGACCCGGTCGCCCGGCTGCGTGCCCGGCACGTCGTCCTGGGCCTGAAGGGGGAAGGAGAGAAGGGCGAGGCAGGTCGTCAGCAGGACGCGGCGCATGTGATGTCCTCTCAGTTCTCGGGCGTATACCAGATCGGCGAGGTGTAGGCACGATCCTGCGTGATCATCGTCACGTCCGGAGCCATCTCGACGTTGAATTTCACCGCGTCATAGGCCGTCCAGCGCGGCGTCGGGATCTCGATCACGCGGGCGTAGTAGAAGGCGGGCTCCGCCGGGTCGAAATCCGGGTCGGTCCAGACAGCGCCCAGTTCCGGCGCGCCGATGTCGTTGGTCCAGGACGGGATCGTGAGATCGACCGTAGTGCCCACGGGCGGCAGCTTTCCGTCCGCCCCGGGCGCACGGTCGCCGCCCCAGGCGACGTCATGGACCTTTTCCATAGCCTCGCCCGTCTCGGCGTCGATCCAGCCCTTGATGATCTGCACCCGGTCGAGGTTCGCGCCGATCGCGTCGCGCAGCGCATAGACGAGGAAGTCGGGCGCCTCGCCCTCGGCCGGCGGCGCGAGATCGCCGCCCATCGGCACGCCCCCCGAATAGCCGACCTGCGCCAGATCGCGCCGGCCCAGCGCGTCGGCGGCGTAGTCACCCCCGAAGAAGCGCACCGTCATGCGCGGGCCGGTCGTGGCATAGGTCTCGCGGCGTTCCATCGCATCGAAGATCGCCCCGCGGGTGTTCTCGGTCGCCCAGACGGCCGTCAGGCCCGCCGCCGAGTAGATCCAGGACTCGTAAGCCGTTTCGCCATCGGAAAAGGTCCGGCCGATGTGGCTTGCACGGGCGGGGTTGGGCTCGTAGGCGGTGAACTTGCTGAAGAAGTTCTCCTCTTCGACGGTCGTCATGCCGGTGTGGGTGTCCGTCGCCCCGTCAGCGCCGAACTTGAAGGGATTGACACCCAGCTCGGCCTGCAACGTGAGACCCCGAAGCAGCCCGGACCTCGCGTATTCGGCGGGCAGCATCTCGGGCGCCTTGCGCTCGCTGGCGTCGAGGTTTCCATAGTCCCAGGTCTCGAAATCGGCGAACTCGTCCTCGGGCGACAGCAGCGGATGCGCCTCGCCGTCGCCCTTGAGCTGGGTCCATTCGTAGAGGCGCTCCCATTTCTGGCGCGTCTCCGCATAGGCCGCATCGAGCGGCGCCCCATCCGCGAAATCGTCGACCAGCGCGAACATCATGCCGTTCGACAGGTTGCCATTGTGCGGGATCGCCGTGACGTCGCCGCCCGTCGTCGCCTCGTAGTTCTCGAGCCAGGCCCACAGGTCGCGCGGGTTGCTCGAGCCGAGCGGCGGTGTCGTCGTGTAGGGCACGATCTGTCCGGCGCGCTCGGGCCCGTCGCGAAAGATGACGTTGCGGTGCAGGTTGTTGCCGGCCACCAGCGACGTCCATTCGAAGGCAATGAACGTCGTGAACACGCCGGGGTCGTTGAATTCCTCGGCCGCCGCCATGATGGCGTCCCAGACCCGCTTGTAGGCGGGATTGCCGGGCTGGTAGTTCAGCACCGGCGAGATCGTGCCTTGGGCGAATTGCAGCGTCAGTTCCTGCGCCGCCAGCCGCGCAGTCTGGCCACCCTGCGCGAAGGCCTCGTGAAACTGCCGCCCCTGTTCGTCGGCCAGGATGTTCGGCGCCCCCGACAGGATGTCGGTGATCGCGCCCATCCCGTCGGAATGGTCGGTGATCATGTAGAAATCGAGCGGACGAGACAACTTGACGGGTTGGCCTGTATTCGAAACCACCTGCTCCCCGCGGGCGAGCCGATAACTATCGCGCGGTAGCAGTGTCGTTCCGCCCCCGCCCGCATCGGCCGAAAGCGCGGTGTGAACATGCGTGTCGCCAAAGAAGACCCGCGTGGGAAACGCGCGGTTCGCATATGGCGAGTAGGGACGGCCAGCCAGAACCGCTTCCGTAGCGTCAGGTGGCACGTCCTGAGCCGCGACTGGCGCGGTCATGCCAACGAGAAGGAAAGCGAAGATGTGAACAGTGAAAAGCTGCATGTTGCCCCACAAGCGCTGAATAGTCCCCTCTTGACGATACACCACAGCGTCGACAGGTTTGTCCGAAAATGGACAGACGCCATGGGAAAGAGATATAGCCACCTCAGCCTTGAGGAGAGATGCCGCCTGCGCGGCATGATCGAGATGGACCTGAGCGTCAGCGAGATTGCGAGGCGGATGGATCGTCACCGGAGCACGATCCAGCGCGAACTCGAGCGCAACCGTTGCGCCGACGGCTATCGGCCGGACAGCGCGGGCCGCCGCGCCTGGGCGCGCAAGCTGCGCGGCTCGAAGATCGAGCGCTCCACCCGCCTGCGCGCCCACGTTGAGGACCGCCTTGCCATGGGATGGTCCCCGGAGCAGATCGCGGGGCGGATGGAGCTGGAGGGAGCGAAGAGCAGGGTCAGTGCGGAGTTGATATATCGCCATGCCTACAGCCCGGCGGGTCGGGGCGCGGGCCTGCCGAGGCTGCTGGCGCAGCGCAGGCCGAAGCGGGGTCGACGGCGACGCAACGGCCGGCGCGAGCCCGCCATCCCCAACCGCATCCCGATCCACCAGCGACCGACAAAGGCCCATCTTCGCCTTATCCAGATACCCGTGGACAATGCAGAGGCTTTCGCATTTCTCCGAGCCGAGGGCTGGCTCTCGACACTTCCGCGGGACCTGCAAGAAGCCTTGGCCTCTCGGTTGGTGATCCGGCATCTTGGATCCGGGGAGTGGCTATTCCACGCTGGAAGCGCGCCCGGCGGATTGGTCGGCCTCGCGCGTGGATGCCTGACGGTGGAAGTGCTCGTCGGACCCAGACCGCCACAGCCGTGTTTCCTGATCCATGAGGGCGCCTGGATGGGCGAGGGGACGACGGCTGCTCTGTCAACGCGCTTGGTCGGTCTGCGAGCGGTACGACGGAGTACCGTCGCCATCATCGGCCGGGATGCGTTCAACCAGGTTGCCGCCGCAGCACCGGACCTCTGGCGTTATCTGCTTGGGGTTGCGATGGAAAACAACGCGCGCGCTGTCAGGATGGCGGATGCGTTGATGGAACGCGATAGCCGCAAGAGGCTCGCTCTCGTACTGCTGCAATTGTCGGGCGCCCATGACGCCTACGGCGTCAGACCTGCCGTCATCGAAATGGATCAGAGCACGCTCGCGGCATCAGCCAACCTGTCGAGAAGCGCTGCAAGCCCCCTCCTGCGCGCCATGCAGGCCGGGGGAATTCTGGTGGTCGAGCGCAAGTCCATCCGGATCGTCGACCTGAAGAAACTGGAAGAAACCGCAGCATCTTAGTGCGGCATGCGTGACCCCGCTCGACCTCGGGCGCCCGTACCGGCAGATCCATGTCGCCAGTTGGTCCGCTGCTGCTCATTCGGCCATGTTGCTGGCCCCGGTCGACGCCATGGACGACGTGATCACCCACGATTTGTGCCACGTGGAAGCCCCATCACGGGCCGAAGTTCTTCGTGCTCCCGGACAAGGCGATGCGGACTGGGACCACCAGAAGCAGGTGCTGGAACGGGCCATGGCCTGTGAGCTTCCGAACCCGGCCGCTGCAGACCCAAACGCAACTCCAATCCAAGTAATTCTGAAGGTCGACATTTCTACACTCCGGCTATGAACCAGATTGATCCGAAAATGCTCTAGATCTGGGCGAGGTAGGCGACGATGGCGGCGATCTCGTCCGCCGTGAGCGAGAAAGTCGGCATCATTCCCGGGCCTGAACGGACCGCGCTGGTCACGGTTCCGAGGCTCAGCCCACGAATGTCGCCCACCTGGCTCTCCGTCGCGGTTGGGCCGTGGCACTTCAGGCAGATCTCGGTATAGAGGGCGGCCCCCTGCGTGACCGCATCGGCGGACGCCGCCTCTGCCAGTATAGCGATCGCAAACGGGACGGTTAAGAGAAACCAACGCATCGCCGGGCTCGGTCCTCTACACGGCGCGTCGCCTGCGCACGCGCCGGCGTCTCGTGCAATCCGCGCGCGCGCCAAGGGAAGAGGGCGCGCCGGATGACGCGCCCCCCAAATGTCGTCTGACCGGCTCAGCTGCCGACGACGCCTCCGTCGTCCTTGGTGATGACGATGGTCGCCGAGCGCGGCGGGATGGCCGGATCGCCATCCGGCCAGACCGAGCCCATGTCGCCGTCCGCGAATTGCTGGTCAGTAGCGTCGGCGCCTGGATGCTGAAAGTTGACGAACATCGTCCGGCCGTCGGGCGTGGAGATCACGCCGGTGCATTCCTGACCCCAGGGGCCCGTCAGGAAGCGGCGGATCTCGCCGGTCGCCGGGTCGGCGGCCAGCATGCCGTTCATCCCGAATTCCTTGAGCGGACCCTCGTAGTTCGGGCCGAGGTCGCCCATGTCGGTCTGGATCCACAGGCGCGAGTTGTCGTCGCACCAGATGCCGTCCGGGCAGGCGAAGATGCTGTCGTCGTCCAGCGTGGCGCCGTCGAAGGTCGCCGACTGCTGCGCGTTGCCGGCGATCACGAACAGATCCCAGTCGAAGCCGGAACGGGTGTGATCGGCGTTCTCGTAGCGCCAGCGCACGATCTGGCCGAAATTGTTCTCCGCGCGCGGGTTCACCGCATCCACCTGCGCCTGGGTCCGGCGCGAGTTGTTGGTCAGCGTGAAGTAGACCTCGCCCGAGTTCGGATCGACCGTGCCCCATTCGGGACGGTCCATCTTGGTCGCGCCGACGAAGTCGGCGGCGAGGCGGGTGTTGACGAGGATGTCGGCCAGACCGTTGAACCCGTTCGCCGGCGTCAGGCCGTTGCGGCCGGGCGCCAGCGCGATCCACTCGCCGGTGCCATCGTCGTTGAACTTGGCGACGTAGAGCGTGCCGGTGTCGAGAATCGAGCCGTCGGTCTCGCCGGGAATGTAGACGTCGGCCGACACGAACTTGTAGATGTACTCGAAGCGCGCGTCGTCGCCCGAGTAGCAGACCACCGGCGCACCGTCGACGGCCGGGGCGAAGACGATCCCCTCATGGGCGAAGCGGCCGAGATGGGTGCGCTTGACGGGGGTCGAGTTGGGATCGAACGGGTCGATCTCGACCATGTAGCCGTAGGTGTTGGGCTCATTGCGGTAATCCTCGGTCGCAGAGGCGCCGGTGGCAGAGGCGTTGAAGCGAACATACTCGTCCGCCCCGGAGCTCGCCAGGTGCCAGCCGTAGCGGTCGCCCTGCGGGTTGGAGGAAACGCCGTAGCGGGCATGCTCGCGCGGCAGGTCGGGCTTCTGGTCGATCTGGTCGGTGTTGGCGAAGTAGCCGGCCCAGTTCTCTTCGGCCGTCAAGTAGGTATTCCAGGGCGTCACGCCGTGGGCGCAGTTGTTCAGAGTGCCGCGGGTCATGGTGCCGTCGGGCGAGTACTTCGTCTTGACGTGGTCCGCGCCGCGAACGGGGCCCGAGATCTCCATCTGCGCGCCGCCCGTGATGCGGCGATTGTGCGGGTCCTGGATGATCGCCCAAGTGCCGTCGGCCTGCTTCGAGGTGCGATAGATAGACACGCCGTGGGCGTTGATCTCTTTCAGCACCTCGTCGTCGTCGCGCATGCCGTCGGCGCCGTAGAGCACGGCGGAACTGTCCATCTCCATCCCCTTGTACTTCCCGGCATGCAGGAAGCGCGGCTCGATGTATTCGTGGTTGACCACCAGCAGCCCGTCCTCCGACGAACCGTCGATCGGGAAGTAGTGCATCCCGTCATGGTGCTGGCCGACCTGCATGCCCTGCTCGGCGCCGGTGTTCGAGGCGCTGTAGGCCGGCATGTCGCCGAGGATCGGGTCGCCCCAGGCGCCGAGCACCTGGACGCTGTAGGCCTCGGGGACGATGACCGTATCGTCGAAGCTGATCGGGACCGGGGTGAAGCCCAGCAGGGCCCCGGCGGAGGTGGTCTGCGCCATCGCGCCTTTGGCGGTGAGGGCATGGCCGAACAGTCCGGTCGCGATGGTGGCGAGGCCACCCATCAGGAAGCCGCGGCGCTTCAGGTGCACGTCCATGACGTCGTAGAAGTTGCGGTTGTCGGACGTGTTGCAGAGCGGTTCGTCGCCATGCTCGTACCACGGCGCCTGGGTGTGATCGGGGTAGTCCCGTTCGAAGTCCTTCATCGTCGTCTCCCTCGCTTAGACGTGTCTGGGTGGAAGACAGACGGCGAACGACACGATTCCGACGCCGCTCCATCCGACAGCAGAAATTAACGCTCAAGTGCGACAGATTTGCTGCACTCGCAGGATTCCCCGCCATCAGCCGGTCGAGGTCTGGGCCCTGTCGCTCCCTGAAGATATGCTAGGAGCGGCTGCATCGCGTCAATGACATAGCGCGCCAAGAGCATGAGTTAGTCGAACTTCGCAGTCGGCCGAAGCTCGCGATATTCAGCGAGTTGTACATTGCATCGAACCGGTCATTCGGACCGTGGGCCAAGATCCCCTGCAGGAAAGCCTGGTGGCCAGGTGCCCCGATGAGCGTGACGTACTCGTGGACAACACGGCCAGTGTATCTGGCTGAACCGGGACGAAGGCTTTCATACTTCCTGTGGTTGCCGAACTTCCCGCGAATGCGCCAGGTGCATTCATCATGCGGCCTATTCGGTGATGGTCAGGGTTGCGAGATCGGGCAGTGTGCCTTTGCGGCGCGGGCGTGCGATGGCGAGGTAGCTGTAGTCCTCTACCCCGTGTCGAAGCTGGACGAGGTGCACGAGCCCGCGCTCGACGAGGTCGTGAGCCCGTGAGCCGAGGAGCGCGAGTTCGGCGCCTCGAAGGCCTCGATGTCGTCGAGCCGGTAGACGACGCGTCCGCCGACCTTGAGATACTACGGACCGGTGCCCTGGTAGCGCCAGCGCTCGAGCGTGCGGGGGCTGAGCCGCCAGCGGCGAGAGAGTTCAATCTGATTGATGTGCTGGATGGCCATGGGCCTCCCCGTCGATTGGTGTTGATGGGAAGACCGGCACCCAGCAATCGTTGCGGCGATAGCGCACCATCGAGATCGAGGTGGCCCGGGTGCTCACCTTCTCGCAGGCATCGTAGGGCACGGCCGGCAACGCCAGCAGGGCGTCGAGATCACGCATGAGCCGCTCACCGATCGTCTCGGCGTGACCGCGGAGGATCTCGTCCTGACGCTTGAGGCATTGCTCCTCCAGCCGGGCGTTCAGCGCCTCGAAGCTTTCGGAATGCGGAACCGGCACCAGGAAGTTCCGCCGGCCGAGGCCGATCACACCCTCGACGTGCCCCTTGTCGTTCCCCTTGCCCGGCCGGCCGAACCGGTCCTCGAACAGGTAATGCGACTGCAACTCCGAGAAGATGAGGGTGCGCCTGCGAGTTCCGTCGCCGAGGATCTTCGCCACCGCGATGGTGGTGTTGTCGTAAAGGATCGACGTCGGCACGCCACCAAAGAAGGCGAAGGCCGAGACATGCCCGTCGCAGAACGCCTCGGTCGTCTCGGCCGGGTACGTCTTTATGAACAACGCGTCCGAGTGCGGCAGGACCATCGCGAAGTAGTGCAGCTTGCGCCTCACTCCGCCGATCACGCCGACGGCCTCGCCGAAATCGACCTGCGCGTGCCCCGGCGGGTGCGCGAGCGGCACGAACACCTCCCGCGTCCGCCGCTTCTTCTCCCGGACGTAGTCGGTGACGATGGTGATGCCGCCAGCGAACCCGTACTCGTCTCTCAGCCGCTCGTAGATCCGCTTCGCCGTGTGACGCTGCTTCTTCAGCTGGCCTTTGTCGTCTTCCAGGATCTGGTCGATGACGCCGACGAACGGATCGAGCTTCGGTCGCGGAGGTGACCCCGCGCGTCGATATCCCGGTGGCACCGAGTGCTTCAGGATCTTCGACACCGTCTTGCGATCGATCCCGAAATGCCGGGCTGCCGCCCGCTCGCTCATCCCGTCAACGTGGCACGCCCGCCGTACCCTTCCATAAAGCTCCACAGAATACATCTCCCCGCCTTCAGCTCGTTGCCTCAGGCGCAAAGTGGCGGAATTTTACTCCGCGACGGTCAGGGGATCAGACCGTTTCCGTGGACCAGTTTGTCTCCGGGATTCAAGCCAGAACCTGAGGACCGACGAGGTTCGAGCTGTACGGCTGACCGGTGAGGATCCGGGTGTTGCCGTAGGCGTCCGCATCCGGCCATAGAGCCGCGGGATCACCGCGCCGCGCCATAGAGTTCGAAGACCGGCGCCAGCGCATCGAGAGGCTCGGCCCCGACCATTATCATCAGCTCCGCCGCTTCCGCGACCCGCGTCGCGCCCGACACCGGCGCGTCGACGCCATCCGGCGCATCCGTGCGCTACGCCGCGATGTGATCGGGGCTCGTCGTGCCCATCTCGAGCATCCACCGCGCGCCGCACCGTGCGGCGAACATCCCGTCCGGCCCGCGATGCACCGCGTCCGACGCCGCGTCGTCGGGCAGCGTGGTCACGACGATCTCGGCCCCCTTAGCGAGCGCCCTCGGCGTCCCCGCCACGCCTGAGCCGATCTCGGCGACCAGGTCGGCGGCAGCCTTGTCCTGCGACCGGCTCCACAGCGTGACCTTATGCCTGGCGCGAGCCAGGCTGGCCGCCATGCGTCAGACCGTCCGCCCGAGACCGGCGAAGCCGATCCGCATCACGCCACCTTTTCGGTCAGCCCAGAGATCGCCTGAACCAGGTTGTCCTCGGTCACCTCCGCGGCGGTGAAGTCGCGCATGATCCTGCCCTGGAACATGGCGATCACCCGGTCGGACACCCGCAGCACCTCCGGCATCTCCGAGCTGATGACGATCACCGCGTAGCCCTGGCTCGCCAGATCGCGGATCAGTTTGTGGATCTCGGACTTGCTGCCCACGTCGATGCCTCGCGTCGGCTCGTCCACGATCAGCACGTTGGGATGCATCGACAGCCATTTGCCGATCACGATCTTCTGCTGGTTGCCGCCTGACAGGTTGCCGACCAATTGCCGCCAGCCGGGCGTCCGGATGTCGAGCTTGTCGCGGTAGAGATCGAAGATCGCGATCTCCGCCCCGTCGGCGACGAACGGCCCGGCGGTCAGGTCGCCGACCTGCGGCAGGGTCATGTTGTCGCGGCAGTTCATTCCCAGCACCAGACCCTGATGCTTGCGGTCCTCGGGCACCAGACTGATCCCCTTCGCGATCGCGTCGATAGGCGAATTGATCCGCGTCTCCTGCCCGTCGACCAAGATCGTGCCCGCCGTGGGGGTTCTGAGGCCGAAAAGCGTCTCGGCGATCTCCGTCCGCCCGGCTCCGACCAACCCGTAAAAGCCCACGACTTCCCCACGCCGCACCTCGAAACTGATGTCGTGGAACAGCTTGCCGCACGACAGCCCCCGCACTTCCAGCGCGACATCGCCGACCTCGTTGGCCTGGACGTCCCGGCTCATGTCAACGGAGCGGCCGATCATCAGTTGCGTGATGTCGTCCTCGCTGGTGTCGGCGGTGTCGAGCGTGCCGCGATACTGGCCGTCGCGCAGGACGGTGATCCGGTCCGAGATGCGGAAGATCTCCTCCATGCGGTGCGAGATGTAGACGATCCCCACGCCCTGGCTTTTGAGATCGGCGATGATGTCGAACAGCACCGACTTCTCCGCGTCGGTCAGCGAGGCTGTCGGCTCGTCGAAGATCACCACCTTCGCGTCGACCGTCAGCGCCCGGGCGATCTCGACCATCTGCTGGTTGGCGATGGACAGGTCTCCGACCCGCGCCTTGGGGCCGAACCCGCATTTCAGCCGTTCGAGGATCGCGCCGGATTTGGCGTAGAGCGACGCCCAGTCCACCCGGCCCCAGCTCTTCTCGGGCAGTTCGCCAAGATAGATGTTCTCCGCCACGCTCTGCTCCGCGGCGAGGCTCAGCTCCTGGTGGATGAACACCACGCCCATGCTTTTCGCGTGCAGCGGCGAGACCATCACCGTCGGTTTCTCGGCGATCGAGATGGTGCCCTCGTTTGGCTGGTGGATGCCGCCCAGCACCTTCATCAGAGTGGATTTCCCGGCGCCGTTCTCGCCCATCAGCGCATGCACCTCGCCGGGCATCACGGTCAGCGACACGCCGTCCAGCGCCCGCACCCCGGGAAATGTCTTGACGATGTTGGTCAGTCGCAAGGCGGGGGTTGTTCCGGTCATATCCTGATCTCCTCGACGCCCTTGCGATTCAGCTGCTTGTCCAGGTAGAGCACCGCGACCAGGATGGTGCCGATGACCAGATTGACCATCGCCGTGTCCGCCCCGATGTGGCCCAGTCCCTTGCGCAGGAGCTGGATGGCGATGACGCCGCCGATGGTGCCGATGATCGACCCGCGTCCGCCGGTCAGCTTGGTGCCGCCCAGAACGACCGCGGTGATGACCCACAGCTCGTAGAGCGTGCCGTCATTGGGGTTGACCGAGCCGGAGGCGGAATAGAAGACCACCGCGCTCAGCGCCGCCAGAAACCCGATCAGCATGAAATTGATCATCATGTGCGGGCCGACCCGGATGCCGGCGTTCACCGCCGCGTCGCGGTTGTCGCCGATGGCGTAAGCGTTCCGACCGTGGACGGTCCGCGTCATGAGCAGCCACATTAGCAGCGCGCAGACCGCAAGGAAGATCGTCGGCGTCTCGATTCCGAATACGCTCGCCTCGGCGAAGTCCACCAGGGTCCAGTTCAAGTTCGAGGTCGGGTTCTCGCCGTTGTACACGAACACCAGGCCGCGATAGCCCAACATTGACCCCAGCGTGACGATGAAGGCGTCGACGCCGGTCTTCCATACGATGATCCCGTTGATCGCGCCCAGCACCACGCCGACGAACAGCGCCAGCCCCCAGGAAAAAAGGATCACCCAGTCTCCGATGCCCGCGAAGATCGGCCAGCTCATCGAGTTCGAGCATCACCACGCCGCATAGCGCGAAGATTGCCCCGACCGACAGGTCGATGTTGCCGTTGATCATGACGACCGTCATGCCCAGTGCGATGATCCCGATCGGCGCGGACTGCTTGAGAAGCAGCAGCATGTTGTCGAGATCCATGAACCGGTTCTCCGACAGCGACAGGAACTGGCCCGCCACGGAAAAGAAAATCAGCTCGAGCACGATGAAACCCCAGATCGCGCCGTCCTTGACGTGTCGCTTCATGTTGTCGTTCATGGCGGCCTCCCTCAGGCGATCGGCGACAGGATGCGTCCGCGCTTGGCGGCGATGTCCAGCCATACGGCCAGGATGATGATGATCCAGGTGACGACGTACTGGGCGTAGAACTGAAGACCGGCCAGCAAGAGACCGTTCTGGATGAACCCGAGGATGAGCACTCCGATCACGGTCTTTAGGATCGTGCCGGAACCGCCCAGCAGCGACGCGCCGCCCAGAATCACCGCGGCCAGCACTTCCAGCTCCATTCCCTGCCCCACGGTGTTCTGGCTGCCCATCGACCGGCTGGCCTGCATCAGCCCCGCGGTCCCTACGCAGAACGCCGAGATCAGGTAGCAGCTGAACACCACCCTGGCGCGCGGAATCCCCGAATAGGTGGCCGCGACCCCGTTGCCGCCCACGGCGTAGACCTTGCGCCCGAACGGCGTTTTCAACAGCACGATGGACAGCACCGCCGCCAATCCGGCGAAGATCAGGATCGGCACCGGAATGCCGAGGATGTCGCCCTGTCCGAAGATCGGGAACCACGTTCCCTCCTTGTCGGCGATGTCCATGTTCTTGCCGCCGGAATAGGTCAGGGTCAGGCCATGGATCGCCGAGAGCATCCCGAGCGTTACGATCAGTGAATTGAGCTTGAGATAGCCGACCAGAAATCCGATTACCGCGCCGATGCACAACACCATCGCGTACATCGCCGGGATCGCCATCAGCGGCCCCAGCTTGTCGTGAAGATCAAGCACGACGATGGTGGAAAACGACATCAGCGAGCCGACTGACAGATCCAGATTTCCGCTGATCACGACGAAGGTCACGCCCAGCGCCATCACCCCAAGAAGCGCCGAGGACCGGACCACGCCCAGCACATTGTCCACCGTCACGAAGCGGTCGTTGACCAGCGCGAAGCCGATCATGAAGACCGCGAAAGCGATCAGGATGCCCTGCCGCGCCAGAACGCCGCCGACACGGTTCATGGTGAGTTCAGCCACGAGCATCTCCTCCCCTGCCGACGCTCCGGGCGCCGCTATATGAGTGTCATCCCGCCATCGATCATGACGATCTGGCCGGTCATGTAGTCGCTGTCAGCCGAGGCGAGATACGTCGTCGTCCCGGTGATGTCCGCGAGCTGCGCCACGCGCCCCTTCAGGATCGCGGTCGAGAACTCCTCCATCGCCTGTCCCGGCCGTTCCGAGGCGCCGATGGCCATCAGGTCGCGGTCGACCTCCTCCCACATCTCGGTCGCCACCACCCCCGGCGCGAAACCGGTGACGGTGATGTCGTGCTTGGCAAGATCGCGCGCGCCCGACTGGGTCAACGAGACCACCGCCCATTTCGACGCGCAATAGGGCGCCACGTTGTCATAGCCCTGCCGGCTGGCTACCGAGGCGGTATTGACGATCTTGCCTCCGTTGCCCTGCGCGATCATCTGCCGCGCGGCCTCCTGCATGCCGATCATCACTCCCAGCCCGTTCACGCCCATGATGAAATTCCAGTTGTCTTCCGTCGCATCGAGGAAGTTCATCGGCTTGTTGACGCCGGCGTTGTTGAACTTCACGTCGAGCTTGCCGAACCGGTCCACCGTCGCGCCGATCATCTCGCGCACCATGGCGCGGTCGCGCACGTCGACAGCCGCCGACATCACCTTCCCGCCGCCGGCCGCCGCGCGGGCCTTGCTCCGGGCCGCCACCTCCGCGGCCTTGTCGCCGTTGAGATCGGCGAAGCAGACGTCCGCGCCCTCGTCCAGCAGCGCCTCGCCGATGGCGCGGCCGATCCCTTGGGCTGCGCCCGTTACGATGCAGGATCGTCCGGAAACCCGTCCCATGCCGCCCTTCCTCGCTGATGGTCCCGACTGTCGGGCCGCGCCTCGGGCGCGACCCGTCCGCGTCGCACGGCGCGGACCCCGGGAGGCGCGCGCCGTGCAGGCCGATCAGAACACCGGCTTCGTGAAGTCGCCCATGTTGTCCTGGGTGATCTTGGGCGTGTCGAAGTAGTTCAGGAACGGCACGTCCTTGCCCTCGAGCACGTCGATCGCGGTCTGGAGCGCGGCCTCGGCGTCGTCGACCGGAGACTGGTAGATCGAACCCCAGTAATCGCCGGCCTCCATCGCCTCATATCCCACGGCGAAGTTCGTCGCGCCCACGAAGACGATGCCCTCGCGGCCGGCGGCCTTGGCGGCGTTCAGCGCGCCCACGCCCATGTTGTCGTCACCGGCATAGACGCCGTCGATATCGTCATACTTGATCAGGAACGCCTCCATGACCTGCTGGCTCTTCTCGCGGTTCCAGTCGCCGGGCTGGGTCTCGACCAGCGTCACGTTCGGGCAGACCTCCGGCAGACGATCCTCGAAGCCCTTGGCGCGCTCGATGGCGGTGGTGTAGCCGGGCTGGCCCGAGATCTGCACCACGCGGGCCTCGTCCTGGATGCCGTCGGCGGTGAACTTCTCGCACATGATCTCGGCCGAGCGGGCACCTTGGGTGATGTTGTCCGGGCCGGAGAACGACGCGACGAAGTCGAAGCCCTGCTCTGCGATGTTGGAATTCGTGACGATCACCGGAATGTCGGCCTGGCTGGCTTTGCGGACTGCCGGGATCACCGCCTCGCCGTTAGTCGGCCAGATGATGATCGCGTCCACGCCCTGCTGGATCAGATCCTCCATCTGGGCGATCTGGCGCGCCACGTCGCCGCCGGCGTCCAGCACCACGGTGTCGATCGCCGGGTTGGCCTCGGCGGCGGCGATGAAAGCCTGCTCGTAGGTCGTCTGATAGCTGTCGACGCCGACATTGTTCTGCGTGATGCCGATGGTCATCGTGTCCTGCGCCATCGCGGCGCCGGTCAAACCGGCCAAAGCGGCGATCGCGCTGCCGGTCATCAGAAGTGTAACGTGCATTTTCATGTCTCCAGTCTCCCTATTTACATCCTCGGACCGTTTCGGCCGAGAGTGTCCCGTTTCGGACAACTACGCACAAGGTGACCGGATAGCCCGCGAATTAGGCACCAAAATATGTCCGATATGGATAATATGATATCCAGAATGGACAAATCAGGTCTGCCAACCCGCCACGGTTTGACGATGCTTGGAAGCGAGGAACCCATGTCTGGACCAAAGACATCCGATGAGCCCGGAACGGACCGGCAGCGTCGCCCGGCGCCGGCCGTTTGTCCAAGAGCAGAGAAGGAGCAGGAAAGGCCGCACCGACCATGCCCCCGAAGATGGAATCCGAGGCGTTGACCGCGCTCGAATTTCTCGAAGGGCTGACCGCGGAGCTGGAAGGCACCGTCGAGTTCTACGCGCCCAATCCGATTTTCAGAATGTCATTGAACCTGATCCGCAGCCACCACACCGGTCGCACGGTGACGCCGACCTCGCTGATCGGCGCGTCGGGCGTTCCCTACGCGACGGCGACGCGGCGCCTGCGTGACATGATGGACGCGGGCATGATCAAAACCCGGCCGCGCACGGCGTCCGGCAAGAGCCAGTCGCTCCATCCAAGCGGGTCGATGCTCGAGATGTGGGCGCGGCTGTCGGGCCGGGTAAGACGGCTGTCCGAACAGAGCTTCGGCGCGGCCGAGGCGGCTGAGGACAGCGAGGACTACTTCTACGGCAGTTCCTACATCGAGGCCCGGACGATCCCGCCGCTGCGCGTTCTGCCCGAACCGCTGAAGCTGCAGGGCGGGCTGCGGGTTCTGGTGCACGGCGATCCGACCTTCATGGTCATGGTCACGCTCAAGCGCCAGTTCGAACAGGTCGTCGGCACCGAGATCCACCAGCGCGCCTTTTCCATCGACCGGCTGCGCGACGAGGCGCTGCGCAACGCCGAACGGCCGGCCAGCCGCTACGACATCATCGCCGTCGATCTGCCGTGGATCGGCGAATTCGTCGAAAAAGGCGTCTTGCGGCCTCTTGACGAGGGCATCACGCTGGATCGTCTCGATCCGGCCGACTTCCACGCCGCCGGCTGGCAGGCGACCCATTGGGCCGGTCGGCCCTACGCCATCCCGGCGCAGACCACGCCGGAGCTTCTTTTCTACCGCCGCGATCTTTTCGCCGCGGCGGGTCTCGAGCCGCCGGCCACGACCGAGGCCGTGCTCGACGCCGCGCGCGTCCTGCACGAGCCGCAACGCGGCCGCTACGGCATCGCCTGGAACGCCGCGCGCGGCACCGCCCTCGGCCACACCTTTCTGATGATGGCCGCGGATTTCGGCCAGCCGATCCTCGACCTGCCCGCGATCGCCGGCGGCTTCGACGCGTCCGATCTTGCGCGCGGCGGTTACCGGCCGACGATTGACACCGAACTCGGTCTTGCGGCGGCCGAATTCCTGATGCGGCTTCTGGACTATTCTCCGCCCGACATCCTGTCGATGTCCTGGTACGAACGCATCCGCCCCTATGCCGAGGGCAAGGTGGCGATGGCTTACGGCTAC
>CAWIIL010000006.1:0-100907 GCA_963836255.1 uncultured Alphaproteobacteria bacterium | reverse complement strand
CGCGGGCGTCTTTGCACTCGGGGCTGGCCTCGCCGCCCTTGCCGCGGTCCTCGTCGTGCCGATCCAGCAGGCGCACTACCTGATGGGCGGCGATCCGCTACTTCTCTCCTTTGTCGTGGTGATCATCGGCGGCCTTGGCTCGCTGCGGGGCACGCTCGCCGCCGCGCTCCTGATCGGCGTCTCCGACGGGGTGATCAGCGTCTTCTTCTCGCCGACGCTCGCCAAGATCATCGCCACGCTCTTCGTGGCGCTCGTGCTCGTGTTCCGGCCCGACGGGCTCTTCGCCCGCAGCCGAGCATGAGCCCTGGCGCCCGCAGCCTCGCCGCGCATCTCGCGGTTCTTGCAACGCTTCTCGCCGCGTTCTTCGTGCTTCCAGCCTATCACCAGGGCGCGCTCGCGCGCGTCATGACGCTCGCGGTGTTCGCGACGGGCTACAACATCGCCTTCGGCTACGCCGGTCTTCTCAGCCTCGGGCACGCGCTCTTCTTCGCCGCAGGCATGTATGTGACGGGCCTTCTGATCGCGCTCGGGGGCTGGAGCGCCGGGCAAGGCTTCATGGCGGGATGCTTGGCGGGCGGGCTTTCGGCAGGTCTGCTCGGCCTGCTCGCGCTGCGCACGCGCGGCGTGGCCTTCATGATCGTCACGCTGATGTTCGCGCAGGCCTTCTATCTGGCCATCCTCTATTTCGGATCCTTTACCCGGGGCGACGAGGGTTTCGTCATCGACCGCGCCGCACGCGCCTTCGGTCCGTTCGACCTCTCTGACGACCGCACGCGCTATCTGGCGGCGCTGGCTCTCTTCGGGGTGGCGCTGCTCGGCTGCCTTGCGATGGCGCGGTCCCGGTTCGGCCGGGTCCTCGTGGCGATCCGCGAGAACGAACCGCGCACGGCGATGCTCGGCTACGACACCTTCCGCCACCGTCTCGCGGCGCTCGCTCTCTCCGGGCTCTTCTGCGGGGCCTCGGGCGCGGCCTATGCGCTGCTCTTCGGCTACGTCGGCGCAACCTTCGCCTCGATCCAGTACTCGATCCTGCCACTTCTCTACGTTCTGCTCGGTGGGGCGGGCACGGTGCTCGGGCCCTTCGTCGGCACGCTGCTGATGTTCTATCTCATCGACGTTTCCTCGGGCGTCATCGACGCGCATCTGCTCCTGGTCGGGGTCGCGCTGATCGCGCTGGTTCTCTTCGCACCGCGCGGTATTCTCGGTGCGCTTCAGGGCCACTTTGGACGGGGCGCGTGATGAGCCTCCTCGAGGTCCGAGGCCTCACGCGCGCCTTCGGCGGCGTCACTGCAGTGGACGGCGTAGACCTCGACCTCGGCCCGCGCGGCGTACAGGCGCTGATCGGGCCCAACGGGGCGGGCAAGACCACGCTCGTGAGCCTGATCTGCGGCCGGCTCCGGCCCACGTCCGGCTCCATCCGTTTCGAGGGTCGCGGCATCACCCGGCTGCCCGCCCACGCCCGCGTCGCGCTTGGCGTCGCCTACACCTTCCAGATCACCTCGATCTATCCCCGGCTGACCGCGCTCGAGAACGTCGCCATCGCCGCGCTGCGGACCAGCGACGCGCCCGATGCGGCCGCGCGCGCCACACTCGACCGCGTGGGCATCGCCGAGGAAGCCGCGCGACCGGCCGGAACTCTTTCTTACGGCCACCAGCGGCTGCTCGAGATCGCCATGGGCCTGGCCCTGCGCCCGAAGTTGCTGATCCTCGACGAACCGACCCAGGGCCTCGCGGATCTGGAGATCGCCGCGTTCAAGACCCTCGCCCGCGAGGTCGCTGCCGAGGCTTCGGTGCTGCTGATCGAGCACAACATGGATGTGGTGATGGACCTCGCGGACCGGATCACCGTCCTCGACATGGGCCGCGTGCTCGCCGAGGGCGATCCGGCGGCGATCCGCGCCGACCCCGCCGTCCGTTCGGTCTATCTGGGGGCGTGATGCTGCGGCTGGACGGCGTCAGTTCTGGATACGGCGCGGCGATGGTCCTGCGCGGCCTCGATCTCGAGATCGGCGCCGGCGAGATCCACTGCCTTATGGGGCGCAACGGCGCAGGCAAGTCGACCGCGCTCAAGACGATCATCGGCCTCGTGAGACCTCGTGCGGGAAGCGTCACGCTCGATGGAACCCGGCTCGACGCGATGCCCGCCCACGCGATCGCCCGCGCCGGCATTGGCTACGCCCCCCAGGGCCGGCGCCTTTTCGCGGAACTGACCGTCGCGGAGAACCTGGAGATCGGCCTGATGACCCGCGGGCGCGGCCCGGCGACGCGAGAGCGTGCTCTCGATCTCTTCCCGCGACTGCGCGAGCGGCTTGATCAGGTTTCCGGAACGCTCTCGGGCGGCGAGCAGCAGATGCTTGCAATCGCCCGCGCGCTCTGCCTCGAGCCGCGCGCGCTCCTGCTCGACGAGCCGAACGAAGGGCTCCAGCCCTCCATGGTCGCGCTCATCGAGGCGACCGTTCTGACCCTGAGGGCCACGGGGGTGGCCACCCTGCTGGTCGAACAGCGCATCGACGCGGCGCTGCGCGTGGCCGACCGGGTCACCTTCCTGGTCAACGGGACCGCGGTGGAGACCCGCGCGGCATCCACGCTCGCGGCGGACGATCCGGCCTTCGCTCGCCACGTGGGCGTTTAGGCGGCAGCGCCGCGAGGACGCTGACCCGGTCGGGTCAGACCGCGCGCGCCGCGATGGCGCTGCGCGAAAACCGTGGCGCCGCCCCGGCCGCTATGGAATGGTCGCGGGGCCGGAACGGAGGGCCACTCATGTCGATCAAGGCCAGCATCTACCATCTCACGCACTACCGTTACGATCGGCCCGTCGTTCTTGGCCCTCAGGTGATCCGCCTGCGCCCGGCGCCGCAGTCGCGCACCAAGGTGCTCTCCTACAGCCTTCGGGTCGGCACGGCCGAGCACTTCGTCAACCACCAGCAGGATCCCTACGGCAACTGGCTGGCGCGCTTTGTCTTTCCCGAACCGGTCCGCGAGTTGAAAATCGAGGTCGACCTCGTCGCGGACATGACCGTCTACAATCCGTTCGACTTCTTCATCGAGGAGGAGGCCGAGCAGTGGCCCTTCGCCTACCCCGAGGATCTTCACGACGATCTGGTTATCTACAAGCGCGCGAAACCGGCCGGACCCCGGCTGCAGGCGTTTCTCGACGGCGTCCCCCGCGACCGGGTCCGCACAGTCGACTTCATCGTCGGCCTGAACGCCCGTGTCGCCGCCGAGGTTGGTTACGTCATCCGGATGGAGCCCGGCGTGCAGACCCCAGAGGAGACGTTCGAGCGGGGAACCGGCTCATGCCGCGATTCCTCCTGGCTGCTCGTGCAGGCCATGCGCCATCTCGGGCTCGCCGCGCGGTTCGTCTCGGGCTACCTCATCCAGCTCAAGCCCGATCTTGAGGCTCTCGACGGGCCGTCGGGCACCGATCACGACTTCACCGACCTGCACGCCTGGGCAGAGGTCTACATCCCCGGCGCCGGCTGGATCGGCCTCGATCCGACCAGCGGGCTCCTGACCGGGGAGAGCCACATTCCACTGGCCGCGACTCCGCACTACCGCAACGCCGCGCCGATCTCGGGGGTGGCCAGCGCCGCCAACGTCGATTTCGAATTCGACATGAAGGTCCGTCGGGTCGCTGAGCACCCACGCATCACCAAGCCCTTCTCCGAGCAAGCCTGGCAGGAACTTGACCGGCTCGGGACCCAGGTGGACGCGGCGCTGGCGCTCGGCGACGTGCGCCTCACCATGGGGGGCGAACCGACCTTCGTCTCCATCGACGACTTCGAGAGCGACGAGTGGAACACCGCCGCCGTCGGGCCGACCAAGCGCGCGCTCGCCGACAAGCTGATCCGCCGCCTGCGCGACCGCTTCGCGCCCGGAGGCTTTCTGCACTACGGGCAGGGCAAGTGGTATCCGGGCGAAACCCTGCCGCGCTGGACCTTCTCGCTCTACTGGCGCAAGGACGGCGCACCGATCTGGAGCGATCCCGACCTCATCGCAGGAGAGAAGCCCGACGCCGCGGCCACGCCCGCGCAGGCCGAAGCGCTCCTGCACTCCATCGCCGCCGCCCTCGATGTCGAGACCGAGAACGTGACCCCGGCCTACGAAGATCCCGCCACCTGGATCATCAAGGAAGGCAACCTGCCCGAGAACGTGACCCCGGAGAATTCGCGCCTCGAGGACGCGGAGGAACGCCACCGCATCGCGACAGTGTTCGGTCGCGGCCTGACCAAGCCCGCGGGTTACGTGTTGCCCGTGCAGCGCTGGCAGGCCCGCGCGGCGGACGGCCGGCGCTGGCGATCGGAGAAATGGAAACCCCGGCGCGGTCACGTCTTTCTGGTCCCCGGAGACAGTCCGGTGGGCTACCGTCTCCCACTCGGGGCGCTGCCCTGGGTTCCGCCCTCGCAGTATCCGTACACGAACATCGCCGACCCGACCGAGCCCCGCGGCCCCCTGCCCGCCTTCGCCAGCATGGCTGAAGCGCCGCAACCCGAGTTTGGCGGCCGTGCGCAGCCGATGGCGCACTTCACCGCTGACGACACCCTGCAGCAGGAACGGGTCGAACAGGAGCTCGGCGATCTCTCCGGCGCCGTCCGGACCGCGCTGTCGGTCGAGCCGCGCGACGGGCGGCTCTGCGTCTTCATGCCCCCCGTGGAGCGCGTCGAGGACTATCTGGAGCTTGTCGCCGCCGCCGAAGCTGCGGCCAGGGAGATCGGACTTCCTGTGCATATCGAGGGCTACGGCCCGCCGACAGATCCGCGCCTCAATGTCATCCGCGTCGCGCCCGATCCTGGCGTTCTCGAAGTCAACGTGCACCCCGCGACGAGCTGGGAGGACTGCAAAGCCATCACTGACGGCGTCTACGAGGACGCCCGCCAGACCCGGCTCGGGGCCGACAAGTTCATGATCGACGGCAAGCACTCCGGCACCGGCGGCGGCAACCACGTCGTCGTCGGCGGCGCCACGACCCTCGACAGCCCGTTCATGCGCCGTCCCGACCTCTTGCGCTCGCTGGTGCTGCACTGGCAGCGCCACCCGTCGCTGTCCTATCTCTTCTCGGGGCTCTTCATCGGCCCGACCAGCCAGGCCCCGCGCGTCGACGAGGCCCGCCATGACGGCCTCTACGAGCTGGAGATCGCGCTCGAGCAGATCCCGCCACCCGGCGACGGCGACGCGCCCGCGCCCTGGCTCGTCGACCGGCTCCTGCGCAACCTCCTGGTAGACGTCACCGGCAATACCCACCGCGCCGAGATCTGCATCGACAAAATGTTCTCGCCCGACGGTCCAACCGGAAGGCTCGGGCTGGTGGAATTCCGCGGCTTCGAGATGCCGCCCGATCCGCGCATGTCCCTCGCCCAGCAACTCCTGATCCGCGCGATCGTCGCCCGGCTCTGGCAGAGCCCGCTCAAGGGCCGGCTGACCCGCTGGGGCACGGCGCTGCACGACCGCTTCATGCTGCCGCACTTCGTCTGGGAGGACTTTCTCGACGTGCTGCGCGATCTTGGCGACCACGGCTTCGCGATGCGGCCGGACTGGTTCGAGGCCCAGGCCGAGTTCCGATTCCCGTTCTGCGGCGAGGTCGAGGCCGGCGGCGCCCATCTCGAGCTTCGCCAGGCGCTCGAGCCCTGGCACGTCATGGGCGAAACCGGCGCCATCGGCGGCACGGTGCGCTACACCGACAGCTCCACCGAGCGGCTGCAGGTCAAGCTGACCACCACCGACCCCGAGCGCTACGTCGTCGCCTGCAACGGCCGCCGCGCGCCGCTCACTCAGACCGGAACCGGCGGCGTGGGGGTCGCGGCGGTGCGCTACAAGGCCTGGCGCGCCTCACTCTCGATGCATCCGGCGCTGCCGGTGGACGCGCCGCTGACCTTCGACATCTTCGACACCTGGACGGGACGCGCCATCGGCGGCTGCACCTACCACGTCGCGCACCCGGGCGGGCGCAGCTATGACACCTTCCCGGTCAACGGCAACGAGGCGGAGGCCCGCAGGCTCGCGCGCTTCGAGCCGCACGGCCACACGCCCGGCGCCTACAACCCCCCCGTGGAACGCCCGCACCCGGAGTTCCCGATGACGCTCGACTTGCGGCGCGCGCCGGGGATCTGAGCTTGGACGCGGCCTCGACGCCTGCCGGAGACCCTGTCGCCCGGCTCCTGAGCGGCTATGCGCCGCCGCCCGGAGTTGTCGACGAGATGATCGACGCGCATGGCGGCGTGCGCCCCGTCTGGCGCCGCCTGCTTGAGCATTTCGCCAAGTGGTCGCCGGAGGAGGCGGCGCAGCGCTTCGCCCGCGGCGACCAGTACCTGCGCGACGCCGGCGTCTATTTCCGCCAGTACGACACCAGCGGCTCCTCCCAGCGCGCCTGGCCGATGCGCCACCTGCCGCTGCTGGTCGAGGAGGCGGAGTGGCGCGGGATCGAGACCGCGCTCGTGCATCGCGCTGGGGTGCTCGAGGCGCTCGCCGCCGATCTCTACGGACCCAATAGGCTGGTGAGCGAAGGCCTATTGCCCGCCGGTTTGATCGCGGCGAGCCCGGAGTGGCTGCGCCCGCTGGTCGGCGTGCCGCCGCGCCACGGCCGCTACCTGCATTTCATCGCCTTCGATATCGGCCGCGGGCCGGACCGGGCCTGGTGGGTTCTGGGCGATCGAACCCAGGCGCCCTCGGGGGCGGGCTTTGCGCTGGAGAACCGCTTCGCGGCGGCGCGCATCTTCGCCGACCTCTACGGCGAGGCCCATGTGCACCGGCTCGCAGGCTTCTTCCAGGCGTTCCGCGATGCGCTTCTGGACATGCGCGACGACGGGGCGAGCCGCGTCGGCATCCTGACGCCGGGTCCGCTCAACGACACCTACTTCGAGCACGCCTACATCGCCCGCTACCTCGGCTTCGTCCTGCTCGAGAGCGAGGATCTGGTGGTCGACGATGGCCGGGTGATGGTGCGCACCATTTCCGGTTTGCGCCCCATCGACGTGCTCTGGCGGCGTCTGGACGCGGCCTACGCCGACCCGCTCGAACTGCGCGCGGATTCCCAGATCGGCACCCCCGGCCTCGTCGGCGCGATGCGCCGGGGTTCAGCGACCCTCGTCAACGCGCTCGGCGCCGGCGTGATCGAGACACGCGCTCTGATGGCCTTCATGCCGGCGATCTCCCGCGCCCTGACCGGCGAGAACCTGAAGATGCCCAACATCGCCACCTGGTGGTGCGGCGAGCCCGACGCCCGGAAGACCGTCGTGCGCGAAATGGACGCGATGATGATCGGCCGGGCGCTCTCGACCCGCCTGCCCTACGACTACGACGAGGCCACGGTGCTCGGCGCGAGCTTCCGCGGCGCGGCGCGCGGCAACTTCGAGCGCTGGCTGGAGCGCGACGGCTCCAAGCTTGTGGGCCAGGAGGCCGTCACCCTCTCCACCACGCCGGTCTACCAGGACGGCCGGCTCGAGCCGCGGCCGGTGAGCCTGCGGGTGTTCATGGCGCGCACCCGCGACGGCTGGCGGATGATGGCGGGCGGCTTCGCGCGCATCGGCCAGAGCATGGACCCCACGGCCATCGCCATGCAGCGCGGCGGCGGCGCGGCCGACGTCTGGGTGATCAGCCCCGAGCCGGTCCCGCCCGTCTCGATGCTGCCGGCCGCGGACGCGCCCTATCGCCGCAGCCCGCCCGAGACGTTGCCGAGCCGGGCGGCGGAGAACCTCTACTGGATGGGCCGTTACGTCGAACGCGCCGAAGACATGATCCGCCTGCTCCGGGCCTACCACAGCCGCCTCAACGAAACGCCCGAGCCGAAGCCGCCGCTCTTGACGCTGGTCGCGCGCGAGCTCGAGGCGATGGACGTCGAGCCGGACGAGCCGATGCCCAAGGGGCTGCGGGGCACCCTCGACGCCGCCTTCGCCAGCGCCAGCGCCGTGCGCGACCGGTTTTCGACCGACGGCTGGATGGCGCTCGACGATCTCAACACCACCGCGCAGAGGCTCACCCAGACCGTGACCGCAGGCGACGACGCCGCGCGGGCGATGGGCGTTCTTCTTCGCAAGATCAACGGGTTCAGCGGGCTTGTTCACGAGAACATGTACCGCTTCAACGGCTGGCGCTTCCTCAGCATCGGCCGGGGCATTGAGCGGGCCATGAACATGAGCCACGCGCTGGCGATCTTCGCCGACGCAAAGGCGCCGCCCGGCGCCCTCGATCTCGCGATCGAGATCGGCGACAGCGTAATGTCGCACCGTCGCCGCCACGCCTTCGAGGCCTCCACCGCCACGGTGCTCGACCTGCTGGCGCTCGACAGGCGCAACCCGCGCTCGGTGCTGTTCCAGCTCACCGAGATCCGCGACCAGATCGCCTGGCTTCCGGACGCGGACGTGAACGGCCAACTGTCGGACCTCGCGCGCGCCGCGCTCAGGGTTCAGAGCGAACTCGCGGTGCGGCTGCCCGAGAGCCTCGATCCGCCGATCCTGCTCACGCTCGCCGACGACATCGGACGGCTGTCCGAACTCCTCTACGCCGCCTACATGCGCTAGGGATCGCCATGCTATACGACATCGGGCTCACCATCTCCACCGAGTACGAAAACGCCGCGGCGGCCGGGCGCCACATCCTTCGCGTCATGCCGGCCCACCGGCCCGATCTGCAACGCCGCATCGCCGGACGCGTGGAGATCACCCCTGATCCCACCGAACGCACCGGCCTCGTCGACTTCTTCGGCAACGAGGCCATCGAGGTGGTGTACCACCATTCCCACGAAGAGATAGTCGTGCGGCTCGACGCCCGAGTTGACCGGATCGGAGAGCCGAGCCTCGACTTCTCGCCGCCGCTCTCGGCGCTGTCCGAGGAGATCGCCGGCCACCGCGGCCTCGGTCCGGCCGCGCCCCATCACTTCCTCGGCGCGAGCCCCAGGGTCGGACCAGCGCCGGAGATGACCGCCTACGCTCGTGACGTGGCCGGAACTGCCGCCACCAGTTTCGAGGCCGTGCGGGCGCTGGGACTCGCCCTGCATCGGGACATGCGGTTCGATCCCGAAGCGACCGACGTCAACACGCCGCCGCAAGAGGCCTTCGCGCGGCGTCACGGGGTCTGCCAGGATTTCACCCACATCATGATCGCCTGCCTGCGCGGCATCGGCGTTCCGGCGGGCTATGTCAGCGGCTTCCTGAGGACCAATCCACCGCCGGGCCGGCCGCGACTGGAGGGCGCCGACGCCATGCACGCCTGGGCGCGGGCCTGGTGCGGTGTCCAGACCGGCTGGGTCGAGTTCGATCCCACCAACGCGGTCTTCGCCAGCGTCGACCACATCCTCGTGGCCCTGGGTCGCGACTATGACGATGTCGCGCCGATGCGCGGCGTGCTGCGCATCGCCGGCGCTCAGAAGTCCGAACAGAAGGTCGACGTGGTGCCGGTCGCCCTCTGACGGAATCCTTCCCAAACGCGCCGTGCTGGCGCAAGACGCGATTTGGGCTAAGGTTTACCTCCAATGGGACCGCGAGGGAGCGCCATGAAGATGCCGACGCTGACGGCCTGCGCCGTCGCTGCTCTGATGATGGGGCCCGCACTGGCCCAGGACACCAGCGTCCAGCCCGAGGACACCGCAGCGGTTGTAGTGCGCCGGTCGGTGACAGCGGACGAGATTATGGTCGCCAGCGCCAACCCGCTGGCCAGCGAGGTCGGCCTCGAGGTCTTGCGCGCAGGCGGATCGGCCGCCGACGCCGCGGTCGCGGTGCAGATGATGCTTAACCTGGTCGAGCCGCAGAGCTCGGGGATCGGCGGCGGCGCATTTGCGCTCTACTGGAACGAGGCGCTGGGCGAGCTAACCACCTTCGACGGCCGCGAGACCGCGCCCGCCGCCGCGACGCCGGAGTACTGGCTCGACGCAGAGGGCGCCCCGCGCGACTTCTGGGACGCGGTGGTCGGCGGCCGGTCGGTCGGGGTGCCGGGAACGCTGAAGCTGATGGATGCGCTGCACGCGCGCTACGGGCGCCTCCCGTGGCGCGATCTCTTCGATCCGACCATCGAGGCGGCGGACGCCGGTTTTCCGATCTCGCTCCGCCTCGCAGCATCGATCTCCGGCGCGCAGGAGCAGAGCCTCGATCTCTTCGCGCCGACCCGCGCCTACTTCTTCGACGCCGACGGCCTGCCGAAGGAAGAGGGATTGCTTCTCAAGAACCCCGACTTCGCCCGCACTCTGCGGCTGATCGCGGCCGAGGGGAGCGATCCCTTCTACTTCGGGTCGATCGCGCGCGACATCGTTGCCACCGTCGACAGCGATCCCAACCCCGGCGTGATGACGCTCGCAGATCTCGCCGCCTATGAGGTGATCGAGCGCGGGCCGGTCTGCGTCGACTATCGCGGCGCCTCGGTCTGCGGGATGGGGCCGCCGAGTTCGGGCGGCCTCACCGTCGGCCAGATCCTCGGCATGCTCTCGCACTTCGACCTGCCGACGATGGGCGACACGCCCGCGGCCGCGCATCTTCTCGCAGAGGCGAGCCGGCTCGCCTTCGCCGACCGCGGCGTCTACATGGCCGACAGCGACTTCGTCGACATGCCGACCGCGGGGCTGATCGACCCCGGCTACCTCGCAGACCGCGCCCGCCTTATCGACCCGTCCGTCGCCATGGAGGGCGCGAGCCCCGGGGAGCCACCGTGGGACGATGCGCGCCTCTACGCGCCCGACATCGAGCGACCGCGCCACGGGACATCGCACTTCGTGGTCAAAGACGCCTACGGGGACATGATCTCGATCACGACCACGATCGAGACCGGTTTCGGCTCGCGACTGATGACCGGAGGGTTTCTGCTCAACAACGAACTCACCGACTTCTCCTTCGAGCCGGAGACCGACGGCAAGCCCGTGGCCAACCGCGTCGAGGGCGGCAAGCGACCGCGATCGTCGATGTCGCCGACCATCGTGCTGCGCGACGGGGCGCCGGTGCTGCTGATCGGCTCGCCGGGAGGGTCGCGCATCATCGGCTATGTGGCCGGCAGCCTCGTCGGGATCCTCGACTTCGGCCTCGACCCGCAGATCGCCATCGACCGCCCGCATGTTCTCAACCGCAATGGCGCGACGGATGTCGAGGAGGGACCGGACGGAGCGGCTCTCGCCGCAGCGCTCACCGACCTCGGCCACGAAGTGGAGGTGCGCGACCTCAACTCTGGCCTGCACGCCATCGCGATCAGCGACGCGGGCCTCGTCGGCGCGGCCGACAAGCGGCGTGAGGGCGCCGCGGTGGGCGACTGAGATGCGCCGCGCCGCCCCCGCCCTCGCCGCGGCCACGCTAGCGCTCGCCGCCTGCGGTGGAACGCCGTCGCTCGACCAGCAGCTCGGCGGCCCCGATCTCGTGCTTGAGGAATACTTCGACGGAGATCTCGTCGCCTTCGGTCAGTTCCAGGACCGGTTCGGCGCGGTGCGCCGTCGCTTCGAGGTGACGATCGACGGCGACTGGGACGGCGAGACGCTCACGCTGGTGGAGGATTTCGTCTACGAGGACGACACCACCGAGCGGCGGGTCTGGACGCTCACGAAGAACGGACCCGACACATGGGCGGGAACTGCGCCGGGCGTGATCGGGGAGGCGACCGGCGAGGTGCGCGGCGATGCGTTCAACTGGCGCTACACCATCGATCTGCCCATCGGCGGTGGCGAGACGCTGCGGGCGCATTTCGACGACTGGATGTGGCGGCTCGACGAGGATCGGGTGCTCAACCGCGCCTACATGTCCCGGTTCGGGGTGCGGCTCGGCGAGGTGATCATCTTCTTCGAGAAACGCTGAAAGCCCGTCCCTCCGCCTTGGCAAGACGTCTCCGAAGCCGCTAACTGACGCGAAAGCGGAACAAGCGGGGGACGCAGATGAACCGGATCGACCTTGAGGGCCGCGTGGCCGTCGTCACCGGCGGCGCGCAGGGCATCGGGCTGGCGGTGGCGCAGCGGCTCGCGGAGAGCGGAGCGAAGCTCAGCCTCTGGGATCGCGACGCGGCGCTCGTCGCGGAGACCGCCGCCGCCGAAGGGGCCCACCACGCCGCCGTCGACATGACCGACGCCGCAGGTGTCGCGGAGGCGGCGAGGACCACCGAGGCCGCGCTCGGGCGCATCGACATCCTCGTCTCCAGCGCCGGGATCGCAGGCGGCTCCCGGCCGCTCGTCGACTACGACGTGGAGGAATGGCGACAGGTGATCGACGTCAACCTCAACGGCGTCTTTCACTGCTGCCGGGCGGTGCTGCCGGGCATGATCGCGCGCAACTACGGGCGCATCGTCAACATCGCCTCGATCGCCGGCAAGGAGGGCAACCCCAACGCCGCGCCCTACTCGGCGTCCAAGGCCGGGGTGATCGCGCTGACCAAGTCGCTCGGCAAGGAGACCGCGGGCTACGACATCGCGGTCAACTGCGTGACGCCGGCGGCGGCCAAGACCCGGATCTTCGAGCAGATCAGCCAGGAGCACATCGACTACATGCTCTCCAAGATCCCGCGCAACCGCTTCCTGAAGGTCGAGGAGGCCGCCTCGATGATCGCCTGGCTGGTGAGCGCAGAGAACAGCTTCACCACCGGGGCGGTCTTCGACCTCTCGGGCGGGCGGGCGACCTACTGAGGCCGGCCCGGGGGTGTGTTATGGCGTGATAACACGCGTGCAATTCCGGGTATATCGTTGAAATTAAAGGCGTTAAGATTTATTAATGCGGACGTGTGATCCGACGGGGCCGCGCCCTAAACGCCGACCGGCCCCCTCACACCGTCATCAGCCGCCGGACCTCGGCTTCGTCGAGCGCGGCGCGGGGGCCGGAGAGCACGATGCGGCCGCGGTCCATGACGGCGATCGAATCGGCCAGCTCCATGGCGAAGTCGAAGTACTGCTCCACGAGCACGATCGCCATGTCGCCGAGATCGCGCAGGTAGCCGATCGCCCGGCCGATGTCCTTGATGATCGAGGGCTGGATGCCCTCGGTCGGCTCGTCCATCAGCAGGAGCTTCGGGTGCGTCACCATGGCCCGGCCGATGGCGAGCTGCTGCTGCTGGCCGCCGGAGAGGTCGCCGCCGCGCCGGCCCATCATCTCGGCGAGCACCGGGAAGAGCTCGAAGACCGCCTCGGGCACCTGACGGTCGCGCCGCGGCAGGAGCGCGTAGCCGGTCTCGAGGTTCTCGCGCACAGTCAGCAGCGGGAAGATCTCGCGGCCCTGCGGCACGGTGGCGACCCCGAGCTCGGCGCGGCGGTCGGGCCGAAGCCGCGAGATGTCCGCGCCCCGCCATTCGATGCGCCCCGAACTGATGCGGTGGCGTCCCGAGATCGCGCGCAACAGCGAGGTCTTGCCGACGCCGTTGCGCCCCAGCACGCAGGTCACCTGCCCCGGCGCCGCGACCAGCGAGATGTCCTTGAGCGCCTGGGAGGCCCCGTAATGAAGATCGACGTCCGCCACGGTCAGCATGGCGGGGCCCCGGGTTTGCGCCGCTCACCGGCCAAGATACACCTCGATCACCTCGGGGTTGGCGGAGACGTAATCGAGCGCGCCCTCAGCCAGCACCGATCCGCGATGCAGCACCGTGACCTTGCAGTCGAGCGCGCGCACGAAGTCCATGTCGTGCTCGATCACCACCACCGAGCGGTCGCCGGCGATCGAGCGCAGGAGTTCGGCGGTGCGCATGGTCTCGGCGTCGGTCATGCCGGCGGCGGGCTCGTCCACGAGGAGAAGCTGCGGATCCTGGGCCAGCAGCATGCCGATCTCGAGCCATTGTTTCTGGCCGTGGCTGAGGCGGCCCGACAGGCTGTGGCGCTCGTCCCCAAGGCCGATGGTCTCCAGAAGCTCGTCGATGCGGGCGCGCCCGGCGCCGTCGAGCCGGAAGCGCAGCGCTGCCTGGACCCCGCGGTCGCCCTCAAGCGCCAGCATCAGGTTGTCAGCCACGCTCAGCGTCTCGAAGACCGTGGGCCGCTGGAACTTGCGCCCGATGCCGAGCTGGGCGCAGGAGGCCTCGTCGAGGCGGGTCAGGTCGGTGTCCTCGCCCCAGACCACCGCGCCCGCATCGGGGCGGGTCCGGCCGGTGACGATGTCGAGCATGGTGGTCTTGCCCGCGCCGTTCGGGCCGACCACGGCCCGCAGCTCGCCCTGCGCAACCACCATCGAGAGCCCGTCGATCGCCTTGAAGCCGTCGAAGCTCTTGTGGACGTCGTTGAGATAGAGCTGGGTCTCTCTCACGCGCCCGCCTCCGCCCGTTCGGAGGCCGCGCGCTGGCTGCGGCCCGCGCCGCGACCGACCCGCTCGATCAGGCCGAGCACGCCCTGGGGCAGGAAGATCGTCACCAGTATGAACATCGCGCCGAGCACGAAGAGCCAGGCGTCGGGCATCGCCGCGGTCAGCCAGCTTTTGGAGGCGGCCACGATGATCGCGCCGATGGCCGCGCCGACGAGGGTTCCGCGACCGCCGAGCGCCACCCAGATGACGATCTCGATGGAGTTGGCGGGCGAGAACTCGCCGGGATTGATGATGCCGACCTGGGGGACGTAGAGCGCGCCGGCGAGCCCCGCCAGCATCGCCGAGACCACGAAGACGAAGAGCTTGTAGCGCTCGACGCGGTAGCCGAGAAACCGCGTGCGGCTCTCGGCGTCGCGCACCCCGACCAGCACCTTGCCGAGCTTGGAGGTGGTGATCCAGCGCCCGAGCAGCAGCCCGAAGGCCAGCGCCAGGGCCGAGAGCGCGAAGAGGCCGGCCCGGGTCGCATCGGACGACAGCGAGAAGCCGAGCACGTCGCGGAAGTCGGTGAGCCCGTTGTTGCCGCCGAACCCCATCTCGTTGCGGAAGAAGGCCAGCATCAGCGCGTAGGTCAGCGCCTGGGTGATGATCGAGAGATAGACCCCGGTCACGCGGCTGCGGAAGGCGAACCAGCCGAAGACGAAGGCGAGCAGGCCCGGCACGAAGAGGCACATCAGCGCGGCGAACCAGAACATGTCGAAGCCCTGCCAGTACCAGGGCAGGCGGTCGTAGCTCAGGAACACCATGAAGTCGGGCAGGTCGGGGTTGGCGTAGACGCCGCGGTCGCCGATCTCGCGCATCAGGTGCATGCCCATGGCGTAGCCGCCGAGCGCGAAGAAGGCGCCGTGGCCGAGGCTGAGGATGCCAGCGTAGCCCCAGACGAGGTCGAGCGCGACCGCGAGCAGCGCGTAGCAGAGATACTTGCCGAGGAGCGAGACCACGTAGCTCGGCACATGGCCGGTCTCGCCCGGCGCGACCAGGAGGTTGCCCGCCGGCACCAGCACGGTCACCGCGAAGAGGAGCGCGAGGAAGATGCCCATGCGGCGGTCGATGAGGGACGCGCGCATCGCCGTCAGGCCTCCGCCGCGCGACCGCGCTGCGGGAAGAGCCCGCGCGGCCGCTTCTGGATGAAGAGGATGATGAAGACGAGGATCAGGATCTTGCCGAGCACGGCGCCGGCGTAGGGTTCGAGGAACTTGTTGGCCACCCCGAGCGAGAAGGCCGCGGCGAAGGCGCCCCAGAGATTGCCCGCGCCGCCGAAGACCACCACGAGGAAGGAGTCGATGATGTAGGACTGGCCGAGGTTGGGCGAGACGTTGTCGATCTGGCTCAGCGCCACGCCGGCGAGCCCGGCGATGCCGGCGCCGAGCCCGAAGGTCAGCGCATCTACCCGGCCGGTGCGGATGCCCATCTCGGCGGCCATCTCGCGGTTCTGGGTGACGGCGCGCATCTGCAGCCCGAAGGCGGTTCGGCGCAGGAGCAGGAGCAGGCCCGCGAAGACCACCAGGGCGAAGAGCACGATGTAGAACCGGTTCCAGGTGATGGTCATCTCGCCGATCTGGAAGGCGCCCGACATCCAGGACGGGTTTCCGACCTCGCGGTTGGAGGGCCCGAAGAGGGTGCGCACGGTCTGCTGCAGGATCAGGCTGACGCCCCAGGTGGCCAGAAGCGTCTCCAGCGGCCGGCCGTAGAGGTGGCGCACGATGCCGCGCTCGATGGCGACGCCGACCCCGCCGGCGACGAGAAAGGCCGCCGGCGCGGCGATCAGCAGCGACCAGTCGAAGAGGCCGGGAAAGGAGGTGCGTATGATCTCCTGGGTGAGGAAGGTAGTGTAGGCGCCGAGCATGATCAGCTCGCCGTGGGCCATGTTGATCACGCCCATCACTCCGAAGGTGATCGCGAGCCCGACCGCGGCGAGCAGCAGCACCGAGCCCAGCGACAGGCCGAACCAGAGGTTCTGGCCCATGGCCCAGAGCTCCTGGCGGCGCTCGATCGCCTCGATGGCAGCCTGCGCCTCCTGTGCGACAAGCGGGTCGGCGTCGGTGGCGAGCGGGCCGATGACGGCCAGCGCCTCGCGGGCGTTGCGCCCGGTGAGGATGTCGATGGCGAGCAGCCGTTCGGCCTGCGCCGCGTCGGTCTGCAGCAGAGTGACCGCGCGGGCCTCCGCGAGCGCCTTTGCGACGCCCGCGTCGGCCTCCGCCGCCAAGGCCGCCTCGATCATCGGCAGCTGTTCGGGGTCGGGCGCACCGAAGGCGGCGTTGGCGGCCGCCAGCCGCCGGGCCGCGTCGGGATGGGTGAGGTTGATGGTGCCGAGGGCCGCGCGGATGGTGCGGCGCAGACTGTTGTTGACGCGGATCGCCTCGCTGTCGCGGCGACCGATCTCGCCAAGCTCCGCGCCGGTCAGCGCGTCGAAGGCGGCGCGGTCCGAGCCGCGGCCGGTGACGCGGATGATCGCGCCGTCGGAGTTGCGCTGGTGCAGCTCGCCCTCCGAGAGCAGGCGGAGAACGCCGGCGGCGCGGTCGTCGCCGGTCCGCGCGATCGCGCCGGCAACCGCCCCGCGCTCCTCGTAGCCGCCCGAGGGTAGCTTGAGCATCAGCTCCTCGAGCGTCTGGGCGCGCGCGCCGACGGCGAGAAAGAGCAACAGGACGAGGCTCGCGACGAGGCGCATGCACGCAACCACCGGATGGGGACGGGTGGAGCGCGGGCGGATCGCCCGCGCTCCCGGGGTTCGGGTCAGTTCGTCGCGCCGCCGCACTGGCCGGTTTCGACGTTGTAGTTCCCGCATGACATCGGCGCGCGCCAGTTGGCGATCAGCGGCGCGCTCTCGGGCAGATGGTCGGACCACTCGTCGCCGAGCACCAGCCCATCGGTCTCCCAGACCACCTCGAACTGGCCGTCGTCCTGGATCTCGCCCACGAAGACCGGCTTGGTGATGTGGTGGTTCGACCCCATCGAGCTCAGCCCGCCGGTGAGGTTCGGCACCGCCACGCCGACCATGGCGTCGATCACCGCGTCGGTGTCGGTGGTGCCGGCGCTCTCGACCGCCTCGACCCACATGTTGAAGCCGATGTAGTGGGCCTCCATCGGGTCGTTGGTCACGCGGCCCTCGTCGCCGATGAAGGCATGCCACTTCTCGATGAACTCGGCGTTCTCGTCGGTGTCGATCGACATGAAGTAGTTCCAGGCGGCGAGGTGGCCGACCAGCGGTTCGGTGTCGAGGCCGGCGAGCTCCTCCTCGCCCACCGAGAAGGCGACGACGGGGATGTCCTCGGCGCTGATGCCCTGGTTGGCGAGCTCCTTGTAGAACGGCACGTTGGCGTCGCCGTTGATCGTGGAGACCACGGCGGCCTTCTTGCCGGTCGAGCCGAAATCGTTGATCTCGCTCACGATCGTCTGCCAGTCGGAATGCCCGAACGGCGTGTAGTTGATGATGATGTCCTCCGGCGCCACGCCCTTGTCGAGCAGATAGGCCTCGAGAATCTGGTTGGTGGTGCGCGGATAGACATAGTCGGTGCCGGCGAGATACCAGCGCTCCACGCCTTCCTCGTTCATCAGGTAGTCCACCGCCGGGATCGCCTGCTGGTTGGGCGCAGCCCCGGTGTAGAAGACGTTGCGCTGGCTCTCCTGGCCCTCGTACTGGACGGGGTAGAAGAGGATCGAGTTCAGCTCCTCGAAGACCGGCAGCACAGACTTGCGGCTGACCGAGGTCCAGCAGCCGAAGACCACGTCGACGCCGTCGCCCTCGATCATCTCGCGGGCCTTCTCGGCGAAGAGAGGCCAGTCGGAAGCGGGATCGACCACAACCGCCTCGAGCTGCTTGCCGAGCACGCCGCCCTTGGCGTTCTGATCCTCGATTAGCATCAGCATGACGTCCTTCAGGGTCGTCTCCGAAATCGCCATCGTTCCGGAGAGCGAATGCAGGATCCCCACCTTGATCGTGTCGTCCTGCGCCTGCGCCGCGCCCGCGGCGAGCGATCCGGCCAGCGCGGTTCCGATCAGCAGTCGCTTCATGTTCAGTGCCATATGCATCCCAATCCTGTGCAGTTTTCCTCTCGCGCCGCCAGCGGGTCGATGGCCAGGCCAGCAGATCCCCGCCTCGCGGCGACGGTGCAATGTCGCAGCGCGAGGCGGAGGCTGCGGTCGCAAACCGAAACCCGTCAAGGTGCGACGCACAGATTTTGTGCGGCTAATCTCACATGCCCAAATAATGACCGATATCGCCGGGGTTCTTCACACCGGCGCCAACGGCTTGTTCACTCCGCGAACTGCGCCGCGCCGCTATGGCGCATCGCGCGGATGACCGACTCGTCCCCGACCGCCTACGCGACGGCGCCACGCCAGTTTCCTGCGCGCCCATCGAAAGCTTGCAAACAACACTACGCATTCTTATGTGTGATTGTACTGATGCAATTGCGACACCAGCTCGGAATCCTTGGGGGAGGGGAACATGGTCGAGGCGAGAATCTACGACGTCGCGGGCGAGACGACCGACTTCTGGTACGTGGTCGGGGGATCGTCGCTCACATACGAGAGCCGGAGCGAACTCCGCTTCACCGGGACGGTGCAAGAGGGGCCGTTCGCGGGCAGAACGCTGGTCGAGACCTGGTTCGGCCGCTTCGACACGACGAACCAGCAGATCATACGCATCAACGAGATCACCCAGTCCATCGGCGGGAAGACCCATACCCGTCTCTCGTTCGATCCCGCGATCACCGACATGGGTCCAAGCTGGGAAGCCGCCTTTCGCGACGGCATGACATACCAGGGGAACAAATACGCAAACTACCTCGAAACTGACGAAGGCGACGACAGCCTGATCGGACTGGGTGGCGACGACCATTTGGTCGGACTTGATGGCGACGACCGTCTCGACGGCGGCCGCGGCGCGGACCGCATGGCTGGCGGGCGCGGCGACGACGTCTACTTCGTCGACAACGCCGGGGACGTGGTGGTCGAGCAGCGCCGCGCCGGGACCGACACGGTGCGCAGCACGATCTCCTACACGCTCCCCGGCCAGGTCGAGCGGCTGATCCTCTACGGCGACCGCGGGCTCTCGGGAACCGGCAACGGGCTCGACAACAGGATCACCGGCAACGACGCCGCCAACCGGCTCTTCGGCGAGACCGGCGCCGACCGCCTGATCGGGAGGGACGGCGACGACCGGCTCGACGGCGGCCGCGGCGCGGACCGCATGGCGGGCGGGCGCGGCAATGACGTCTACGTCGTCGACAACGCGAAGGATGTGGTGATCGAGCAGCGCAACGCCGGGACCGACACGGTGCGCAGCACGATCTCCTACCAGCTCTCGGACCAGGTCGAGCGGCTGATCCTCGACGGCGACCGCGGGCTGTCGGGAACCGGCAACGGCCTCGACAACAGGATCACCGGCAACGACGGCGCGAACCGCCTCTACGGCAAGGGCGGCGATGACCGCCTGAACGGAGGGGAAGGCGACGACCGTCTCCACGGCGGAAGCGGCGCGGACCGCATGGCGGGCGGGCGCGGCGACGACGCCTATCTTGTCGACGACGCCGGGGACATGGTGATCGAGAAGCGCGGCGGCGGAACCGACACGGTGCGCAGCACGATCAGCCTGACGCTCGCAGCCGCGGTCGAGCATCTCCTCCTGTCCGGCGACGCCGCGATCGACGGGACGGGCAACGAGCTTTCGAACGCGCTGCGCGGAAACGCCGCCGCCAATCGCCTGGATGGCGGCGCGGGGGACGACGCGCTTCGCGGCATGCTCGGAGCGGACACGCTGACCGGCGCCGCAGGGTCCGACGTCTTCGTGTTCCGCACCGCCGCCGAGGCCGGCGTCGGCGCGAGCCGAGACGCCATCGTCGACTTCGCGCCGGGCGAGGATCTCATCGACGTCTCGGGGATCGACGCCTGCGCCGTCGGCGTGGGCGACCAGGAGTTCCTGTTCATCGGAGACGGCGCCTTTTCGGGCGCAACGCAGGAGTTGCGCTATGCGGACGGGATCGTCGCGGGCGACGTGAACGGCGACGGTCTCGCCGACTTCGAGATCGCGATCGTCAACCTCGCGCCGCTGGCCGCGGACGACTTCCTGCTCTGATCCCGGGCCAGGGTCAGCGCCGCGCCTGATGCGCGCCGCCGAGATCGGCGATCTCGAGGATCAGCTTGCGCCGCACCGCCCGGGCGGCTTCTGCGCCGGGGTCGCCGACCTCCACCGTCGGGGGACGGGCTCAGATCCGGCTCGCCATGCCCGTGCGGAACCTTGTGGAACGTATACGAAACCGTATATGTGAATCTTGAGATGTGGATCGCCATCAGCGTGTCCTAGAGGGGCATCGTGGTTGAGGCAGCGCCCTACACCGCTGAGGATGAGACAACCGGGGGCAGCGTCGCAGCTGGCGAAGGAAGAGATGATATCGGCGCGCACCCAAGACGGCGTTCCAGTCCGCGCAAGACCGCCGACTACACAGTTCGCGGCCATTGCATCGGCCGGGAGTGAACTGGGTGAGCGATACTTGGAAGTGTATCTAAAACATCAGGGGGTGAAACACGTTTTACCATGCTGCATCTGACCATCAAGGACTCTGCGGGTCCTACCGAGGGCGTGCCCGAGTACTTCCTCGAAGTGGCGGACATGGCTCTATTCGATGACCACGACGCTGGCAAGTTCGTGGTGTCGACGCCGGTCCTGTTGGACCCGAGCAGACCCGGCGACTTCAGCAATGTCGCGATGACCTATTACGGCAACTTCACCTACTACCGTGGCGAGAAGACCTGCATCACGATAGGAGGCGACACAAGCTGCTGGCAGTTCGAGTTCTTCGACCGGGGGACGGTGGACCGCTTCACCTTCGCGCTGGACGACGTTGTCCAGGTCACGGGAGCTTACGACACACCCTTCCCTATCCAAGACAAGGACGACGCCGTTACCGGCTACCACCTCGTTGGTCTCGACTTCCACGGAAACCGCTTTGCCAATGCCTTCACCGGCAGCAGGCAGGCCGACATCATGTCGGGACTGGCCGGCAATGACGTGCTCCACGGCGCCGGAGGCGAAGACAGGCTCATTGGCGCCGCCGGCCGCGACCGGCTTGACGGCGGCCGCGGCGCGGACCGCATGGCGGGCGGGCGCGGCGACGACGTCTACTTCGTCGACAACGCCGGGGACGTGGTGGTCGAGCAGCGCCGCGCCGGGACCGACACGGTGCGCAGCACGATCTCCTACACGCTCCCCGGCCAGGTCGAGCGGCTGATCCTCTACGGCGACCGCGGGCTCTCGGGAACCGGCAACGGGCTCGACAACAGGATCACCGGCAACGACGCCGCCAACCGGCTCTTCGGCGAGACCGGCGCCGACCGCCTGATCGGGAGGGACGGCGACGACCGGCTCGACGGCGGCCGCGGCGCGGACCGCATGGCGGGCGGGCGCGGCAATGACGTCTACGTCGTCGACAACGCGAAGGATGTGGTGATCGAGCAGCGCAACGCCGGGACCGACACGGTGCGCAGCACGATCTCCTACCAGCTCTCGGACCAGGTCGAGCGGCTGATCCTCGACGGCGACCGCGGGCTGTCGGGAACCGGCAACGGCCTCGACAACAGGATCACCGGCAACGACGGCGCGAACCGCCTCTACGGCAAGGGCGGCGATGACCGCCTGAACGGAGGGGAAGGCGACGACCGTCTCCACGGCGGAAGCGGCGCGGACCGCATGGCGGGCGGGCGCGGCGACGACGCCTATCTTGTCGACGACGCCGGGGACATGGTGATCGAGAAGCGCGGCGGCGGAACCGACACGGTGCGCAGCACGATCAGCCTGACGCTCGCAGCCGCGGTCGAGCATCTCCTCCTGTCCGGCGACGCCGCGATCGACGGGACGGGCAACGAGCTTTCGAACGCGCTGCGCGGAAACGCCGCCGCCAATCGCCTGGATGGCGGCGCGGGGGACGACGCGCTTCGCGGCATGCTCGGAGCGGACACGCTGACCGGCGCCGCAGGGTCCGACGTCTTCGTGTTCCGCACCGCCGCCGAGGCCGGCGTCGGCGCGAGCCGAGACGCCATCGTCGACTTCGCGCCGGGCGAGGATCTCATCGACGTCTCGGGGATCGACGCCTGCGCCGTCGGCGTGGGCGACCAGGAGTTCCTGTTCATCGGAGACGGCGCCTTTTCGGGCGCAACGCAGGAGTTGCGCTATGCGGACGGGATCGTCGCGGGCGACGTGAACGGCGACGGTCTCGCCGACTTCGAGATCGCGATCGTCAACCTCGCGCCGCTGGCCGCGGACGACTTCCTGCTCTGATCCCGGTCCAGGGTCAGCGCCGCGCCTGTTGCGCGCCGCCGAGGTCGGCGATCTCGAGGATGAGCTTGCGCCGCACCGCCCGGGCGAACGACTCGTCGTCCTCGGCGGTGACCACGAAGGCGCCGGGGCCGCCGATCAGCCGATCGCGGAACTCGGCCTCGAGATCCCCGGCGCGCGGCCGCCCGCTGCAGTTGCGGCAGAGGATCGCAAGGCCATTGATGACCACGCCCTCGCCGACCACCACGTCGCGGGCGGTCTCGATGGACGGCCCCTGCCCGTTCCAGGAGCTGTCCCCCGATAGGTCGATCACCTTGCGCCCGCCCTCGTAGCCGTTCGAGGCGATGCGCTCGAGACCGGCGAGGAGCGCGGCGCCGATTGCGTTGGAGCCGAAGGCGCGCCGCGGCGCGGCCATCAGCCGCGCGCCGAACGCCTGCGCGGTGGCTTCGTCCTCTACCACCATCCAGTCGACCACGGTTTCCTGGGAGCCGAGGCTGGCCCATTCCACGTAGGTGACCGCGATGCGCCCGAGCGCGCCGCCGTTGGCGATCGCCCAGAGCACCTGCGAGTCGGCCATCGCCTCGGCGTAGCCCTTGCGCTGGAGGCGGACCTCGACGTCGTCGATCGAGCCCGAGGCGTCGGCGAGCAGCACGAGCTCCAGATCGACCTTCTCCAGTTCCTGCGCTGCGAGCGGCGTGACCGCGAGCCCCAGAACCAGCGCCATCACGCCAAGCATCGCTCTCCTCCCCACGATCATGCTCTGGAGGATAGTCCGTTCCGCCGGGCCGGCCATCGCCGACGCCATCAGGCGGCGCGCACCTGTGCGGTCTGGCCGATGTCGTCGAGCACGCCGCGCAGCGCATCGTAGTCCTGGTGGCGCACGCGCATCCAGGCGTTGGCCATGTAGCCGGCCTCGACCGGCTGGGTCGGCGTGCCGGGCTCGGGGAAGTGGCTGCCGACCACCATGCCGCCATAGCGGTCGAAGACCGCGCCGAGGCCCTCGTAACCGGTGATCATCCCGTCGCAGTCGGGGCGCAGCGCGATGATGCCGCAGGCGTAGCGTCGCGACGGCGGCGTCTCGGTGCGGTGGTGGCACACCGCCAGCGCCCATTCGCGGTAGAGGTCGAACTCGTTGCCGGCGCAGTAGCTGTCCCACTGGCCCACCCCCGGCGGCCGGCAGCCGATCTCGGAGAAGCGCAGGCCCTTCGGCCCGAAGAACCACTCCATGTGGGTCGCCGAGGTTCCGACGCCGAGCGCCGCGTTCACCCGCCGGCCCATCTCCCGCACCTCGGCGTAGCCCTCGGCGTCGATGCGGTTGGTGGCGACGATCTGCGGCGAGATCCAGCGGATGCGCATCGCCTCGAGCACGTTGGGATAGTAGTGGCTGACGAAGTCGTGACGCACGTCGCCCTCGACGGTGAGCGTGTCGTAGAAGCCCTCATGGCCTTCGACGAACTCCTCGATGGCCGCAGGCGCGCCGTCGTCGAGCCGGCAGGCCCGCGCCGCCGAAGCGAGCTCGGCCGGGGTGTCGGCGCGGTAGGTGCCCGAGGCGCCGGCGGCGTCGCGGGGCTTGAGGATCAGCGGAAAGCCAACGGCCTCGGCGAAGGCGGTCGCCTCGGCGAGGCTCGCGACGCCAGCGGAGGCGGCGGTCGGAACGCCGGCCGCGCGCAGCACCTCCTTCATCGCCACCTTGTCGCGGCAGAGATAGGCGGTGCGCGTCGAGACGCCGGGAATGCCGCAGCGCTCGCGCACATGGGCGGCGGGCAGGACATGCGCCTCGACCACCGCTTCGAGCCGGTCGATCCACATCGCCTCCTGGGCCTTGCGCACCGCCCATTCCAGCGCCGCCTCGTCGGTGACGGACGCGATCTGCTGATAGCCGCCGAGCCAGCCCCGGAGCTCGTCGTCGAGCCAGGAGGCGGGGCGGCCGCCGATCCCGATCACGTTGGCGCCGATCGCGGCGAGCGCGCGCACGAAATGGCGCTGGTTGGCCGGAAAGCCGGGCTCGAGAAAGATCACGTTCATGCCGTCCTCCGGGCCGTGGATGTCGCGCCGTCAGGAACCGTTTACTCTTTTTCCCTTGCGATCAGCGCCCTGGAGGTGGTCCAGAACTGGACCGCGATCTCACTCCGCCAGATCGTCGAGATAGACCGGCAGCATCTCGCGCCAGGTCGGCCAGTCGTGATCGTGCTGCGGCCCCCAGGGATCGACGCGATTCGGCACGCCCTTGGCGCCCAGCACGCCGGCCATGCGCCAGCTCTCGTCGGGGTTTTCCCAGCGTCCCTGCCCGTAGGCGAGCAGCACGAAGCGGCTACGCAGCTTGTCGAGCATCGGCCCCTCGCCGAGGTTGGGCAGAAAGCAGATCGGCGCGGAGAGGTAGTAGTCCTCGTTGCCGTGAAAGCCGAGCAGCGACTCGAGATCGTAGGTGCCGCTCATGCCGACCGCCGAGCGGAAGATGTGGGGATACCGGCAGAGTGCGGCGATGGCGTTGAAGGCGCCGATCGAGGCGCCGGCGGCGATGATTTCCATGCGCTGCCCGCCGCAATCCTTCCAGATCGCCGGCGCCGCCTCCTCGGCGACATATTCACCGAACTGTTTAAGGAGCCAGCAGCGGTGTGCGACCGAGCCCGCCTTCGCCGCCAGCGCCTTGCCCGCGACGCTGTCGCAGGAATAGACCTTGATGCGCCCCGCCTCGATCAGCGGCGCGAGCGCGCCGATCAGATGCATGCGCTCGGCTTCCTCGGCGTCCCCGCCGGCGGTGGGAAACAGGAACACCGGCCGCCCCCAGTGGCCCCAGCGCACCAGGCTGACGTCGGTCTCGAGCCGGGGCGAGCGCCACCTAGAAGCCGTCTTGATCACCCTGCGCGCCCTCCTGTTCCCGCCAGAGCAGCACTCGGGACCAGAAGAGCTCGGTGAACTCCTCGACCTCGTGCGCGGGGAAGAGCGCCGTGACCTTCCTGTGGATCGCGTCTCGCATGACCGCGCCGCCGAAGAAGTCGTAGGCGAGTTCGTCGAGATGGCCGAGCTCGGTGCGGCAGAAGTCGCGGAACTTCTCGGTCTCGAAGCGCGCGTGGGCGATGGCGGCGTATTCGCGCAGCTTCTCGCGCGGGGAGAGGTCGCGGTCGGCGACGGCGTAGAACGGCGCCCAGTCGAGGTTCCGGCGCATCGTCCGGTCGGTGGCCGCACAGAAGATCGACCAGCGCAGGTTCGCCTTGATCAGCCAGGGAAAGTGGTAGTGCAGCGAGGTCACCTGGCTGTCGGGACAGGCGTTGGCGAAATCGATGGGGTGCCAGATCCCGTCGCGGCGCAGCGACTCGCAGGAGTTGAAGTCCCAGCCGAAGAAGGCGTTGATCGTCATCGTCATGTCCTCGAGCACCGAGACGTCGTCGGGCTCGAGGAAGTCGATCTCCATGCGGTAGCGGTCGTGCAGCGGCGCGCCTGGGTCGTAGTTGACCTTGCGGGTCTGCGGGCCGAGGCCGACGCAGCGCACGAAGCGGTCGTGCGGGAGCACCGCCGCCTGCAGGTTCATGATCTCGGTGCCGCTGGCGTCGTAGGCCTTCTGCAGGCCGGCGGCGTCGTCGATGCGGCTGACCCCCTTCCAGCCGCCGCCGTGGTAGGGCTTCATGTAGAAGGGGTAACCGATCTTCGCGCCGATCTCCTCGAGCGAGAACATGCGCGCATACTGCCGCAGCGTCGCTTCGAGGTCGTCGGAGACGTCGTAGGACTTCGGCGGCAGCATCCAGGTCTCGGGCACCGGCAGGCCGAGCCGCATCATCGCCGCGTAGGACGTGTGCTTCTCGTTGGACTGCAGCGACCAGGGGTTGTTGTAGACGTAGAGGTCATTGACGAGGATGGCCTTCTTGATCCACTCGCGGCTCGTCGAGTACCAGTGCGTGAGCCGGTCGATGACCACGTCGTACTTGACCGGCTGCGCCAGGTCGAAGGGCTCGATCGTCATCCGCTCGCAATTCACCCCGACCTTGTGGCCGCCGCGGTCGAACTTCAGATCGAGCCCGGTCAGAAGGTTTTCGTAGCAGATCGGCCAGCAGATGTCGGCGCCCAGCGAAAGCCCGATGTTGATGGCGTCGTCACCCATGCGCCTGCGCTCCCCCGCCCGCTGATCCCCGCCGCGCCGGCCCGGTCAGCCCTGTTGATCTTCTCCGGGGCGCAGCACCCAGCGCAGGCCGTCGCGAAGCTGGTCGCGCCAGTTGTGCCAGTGGTGCCCGTCCCAGGCGCTCTTGAACAGAACATCAACGTCGTGATCGCGCAAGAAATTTGACAGCGCCCTGTTCTCGTCGGCGAGCCCCTCGAGTTCGCCGGTGGAGACGAACGCCCGCACGCCCGGAAGCTTCGGCGCCCGGCGCAGCGCGCGCACCAGCCGCTCGACCCGGTGGAACACCGGATGCTCGCGCTCGCGCAACCGGCTCGCATCGAAGATGAAGGAGCCCGACTTCAGGATCAGCCCGCCGAACCGGCCCGGATATCGGAATGCGGTTGCGAGCGAGGCGACGGCCCCGAGGCTCGCGCCCATCAGGACGCGCTCGTGCGCCTGCCGGGTCAACGCATAGCGCGCCTCAAGCGCCGGAAGCAGCTCGCGCACCACGTAGCGGGCGTGGCGGCGGCCGCGCGGATACTCGCTGAGCCGGTCGCGGGTCTGGATCAGCGCCGCAACCAGTGGCGGCACGTCGCCCGCGGCGATCAGGTTGTCGAGCGACACTGCGAGATCGGCGTAGGTCGCGTAGTCCTCGCCGTCATGAATGATCACCAGCGGATAGGCCGCGCCGTCGGGATCGTAGCCCGCGGGCAGGTAGACCTGTTCGGCGCGCGCCGCGCCGAAGATGTCGCTGGCGACCTCGAAGGGCACGATCGTTCCTGCCGGCGCGCCGCGCGGCGCGCTCCACTCCGGCCGGCGGTAGCCGAAGGTGCGGCACACCGAATTTGCGCCGAAGGGATCGTCGGCGGTCTCGGGATTGAGCGGATCGCGCATCAACTCCTCGTGGCCGTCACGGCGCACGGCGAGCTTGTACTCGAAACGTCCGCCGTCCTCGACGCCGAGCCGCAGCAGCCAAAGGTCAGGCACGGAGGTGCGCACGAAGTGCGTCCGGTCGGCGCGGGCGTGGATCCAGCGCATCAGGTCGACCCGGTCGCAGGCGCCGCGGAACGCGAAGATCACCACACCCGGCGTCACCACCGGGAAAGCGCCGGAGAACAACCCCGCGATGTCGGGATCGGACGCGCCGCCGGCGTCAAGCAGTCGCAAGAGTGTGGCCCGTCGCGCCGCCTCGTCGCCGGTCTCGTGATGCTGTCGATCGGCGGCGTGCAAGGGCGTCCGTTTCGCTTGGCGCGGCGCGCGCGGTTGGCGCTTCATCTTAGCGCGGTCGCGGGACGGCGCAACCCCGAGGCTTCGGCGCGGCCGAGAGCTCAACCCAAGGTGGATCTGGAGCGGGAGAAGCGAATCGAACCCTCGTCACTTGCTTGGGAAGCTTCGGCGCTGATTGCGATTTAATTTTGAAATTCAGAGGCTTATATAGAGATCTCTGCCCCGTTTTGTCTGCCATATGTCGGATACGAAAATTTCGAGATGGTGGAGCGGGCGATGGGGTTCGAACCCACGACATCCAGCTTGGGAAGCTGACGTTCTACCACTGAACTACGCCCGCACGAAAATTTGGGTAGAGGTCCCAAGTCAATCCGTCAAGCAGCATCGGACAACGCGGGCTAGACCAGTTGGGTTCCAGCGCGAAGCGCAACGCCTCAAGCGAAGCGGATTTCGACGTCCTTGCCAAGCTCAGACAGGAACGCCTCGACCGGCGATCGGTAGGCGCGGCATTTGCGCGGGGTGAGGTTGATGGTCATGGCAATCTCCTGGTTGTCCTGTTCGCTGATCTCGTCGAGATCCGTGCCGCGCGGCAGCCATCGTCGGATCCGTCCGTTGGCGTTCTCGACGCCGCCCTTCCGCCAGCTGGCGTAAGCGTCGCAGAAATACGTGGTGGCCGAGAGCATGCCGCGCAGCAGCATGTGGCGGGCGAAGCAGGTGTCGTTGTCGAACGTGATCGAGCCGCGCATCCGCGGGTCGAGCCGCCGGAACGCGGCCGTCATCGCGGCGACGGTCTCACCCGCGGTCTTGCCCGCCAGGCGCGACATCAGCGTGACACGCGTCTTGCGCTCGTGCAGCACCAGCGCCGGGCGGGAGCGTCTGCAGATCACAAGATCGGCTTCCCAATGGCCCACCCTTGCGCGCGCGTCGGCGTCGTCAGATCGCTGAGAAATGTGGGTTTTCTCGGCGATCTTGTCGCGAGAAGCCCGGCCGTGGCGCTTGCGGCGACGGGCATGGTGGCGCGTCAGGAAGCGCCACAGCCTCTCCGTCTTCTGGCCGGCGCGGTAGATCCAGCCGTAGACCGTCTCGGCGCAGACCGCGCGCAGGCCTCTCTCGATCCCGAGCCGCAGCCGTCCGGCGATCTGCTCCGGCGTCCAGCCTTCGGACAGGCGGTCCGTGACGTAGGCCGCAAGCTTCGCGTCGGTCTCCAGCCTTGCCTGACGCTGGCGGCGCAGCATGTAGGCCCCATCCGGTAGTGCGGGCGGTAGGCGCCATTCTCGAGCGCGTTGCGCCTGATCTCGCGCGAGATGGTCGACGTCGCCCGGCCGAGCGCGGGCGATCGCCCGAAGCGACAGGCCGTCGGCCTTCAGATCGGCGAGCCGATCCCTTTCCGCGGCGGTGAGATGGGAATATCCTGACATGGCAGCACCGTTTTCTGTTTGGCGACAGACGGATACCCCATCCGTCAACGGTGTCGCATCTCGCGCTGGAGTTCACCCTGTCGCTATCTCGGCTTCCACAACGGGACGCGGCCGCGTTCGTCGCTTGGCGGGCGGACGCCTGACCAAGCCTATCTCAACCGACTGACGCCAATCCCGGCGGCGGCGCAACCAGAGCGGAAACCCACTTAACCGCAGCCCAGAAGCTGTTCAGACAAACCGAGCCATCTCTGCAGAGGAGACCGAGCGAAGTTCTAATGCGGCATCACGCCAAACTTCGGCTGGTTCAGGAGTCACGCGTAGAGACCTGCCGGCGGATGGCCCTCAAAGATCGTCAATCACTGCAAGCGAGAGCTCAATGGCCTTTGCGCCGCAACTGGATGCTCAGCATGCGGCGGAATCACAAATCGGCTATGGGTTGCAGCGATATCACTGCCGATGAATATCGCCTCTATCCGACAGATATCCTCTCCGACATGAATGCACGAAGGTCCGTAACGGTCCTCGCGTTGAGAGACACATAAATGAATGCGAGGTTCGTGCGCTCCGTCACCATCTCTCCCGGGTACGGCAGATAACTCAGCTCTCTGGACCCGAATGACGGGGACGCGGTTCCGACTTGCCATTCGGTGGTCAGATGCACATCCACCAGCTTCATCGAAGGGCCGCCGGCTGGATCCTCGATCTGATGCGGGACGCCTGCGATCTTAAGGAACGCCGCTTTATCCTTGGCCGATACGAACCCGTCGATGAACTGGTCTGTAAGGACCTGAACATCGGCGGCCTCGTCACGGCGGTGCATGTGCGAGCGCAGATGATCCGCATCCGCATGATTGTGATCGTTCGGATGCGGATGGTGCTTGTGCTCATCAGTGTGATCGTGGGGCATCAATCGGTCCTCGCGCGGGTGGACCAGCGCTTGCCGTGCGTCGCCTCCAAATAGTCGCCCATCGGCATGCTCACAGGCTTGTCGATGTGCTTTCGATGCGCGCCCATCTTGCCGTTCGACACCAGGGCGCCCAGCACATCCACGATGACCCTCGTTCCCATCAGAGCCGTGATTTCCGACTGGTCGTAGGGCGGCGACACCTCGACCAGCTCCATGCCGCAGATCCCCTCGGCGGCCACTTTCGAGGCCAGAGCCAGCGCCTCGCGTGGAAGGAAGCCGCCAGGTTCGGGCCAGCCCGTGCCGGGTACGAAACCGCAATCGATGCTGTCGATATCGAAGGACATGTAGACCATGTCCACGCCGTCCCAAGCCATCTCGAGCGCCATTTCGGCGGTCCGGTCGATGCCCATCTTCTCCATGTCGCCCATGGTGATGATGTTGGTTTCGCGCTCGCGCGCGACCTTCACCGCTTCGCGCGGAACCTGCCAGCCACCGATCCCGACCTGGACGAGGTTCTTCGCAGGCACGTTCGGCAGATTGGTCGAATGGAACCAGGGCGTGGTGTGCATCCGCTCGTCGAGGTCCTTCTCCTGGATGTCGGCGTGGCGATCGAAATGGACGATGCCGATCTTCTTCGAGGTGCATGCGGCGATTCCCCGCACGCAAGGAAAACCGATTGAATGGTCCCCACCGATGATGATCGGCATAGACCCCGAAGAGAACACGTGGCTCACGGCCCGGCTGATCTGATCGAATGTCTTTTCGATGTTGGCCGGAATCGTGAAGATGTCGCCCGCGTCGCACAGGCTCATCTCCTCGCGCAGATCGACGCCGATCTCGTAATTGTAGGGCGTGTAGAGCGCCGAGATCTTGCGCACGCCCTGTGGGCCGAACCGTGTGCCGGGGCGGTAGGTGGTGCCGCCGTCGAATGGCGCGCCGAGGACGGTGGCGTCGTAGTTGCCGACTTCCGTGACGTCCTCGGTGTAGGGCGCTTTCAGGAAGGTGTTGATGCCTGCGTAATGCGGCAGCTCGCCCCGCGCGAAGGTCGGTATCGAGCGGTCTTCGATGCTGTCGGCCGCCGTCAGGCCCATCCGCAGTGCCCAGGCTTTCTCCTTTTCCCATTCCCCCTCGGGAATGTCCGCCTCCTTCCGCATCGCCTTCCATCCTATCAGTTTGGAAAGGTCCGGGTGATGAAAGCGCCGCTCGTCAAGCCGCTGATCGGCCGGGTGGTGGCTGCGCGAGCGGTTACAGGGAAGTGGGAACATGGGTCTTCTCCTGGATCTGCTGATAGGGAATGCCGCCATCCCTGGCGTCGAAATCGTAGGTTATGGTGGCGCCGTAGGCTTCGGGATCGTCGGGGTCCCAGCGCGGCTTGTCGAACACGAGCACCCGGTCGCCCAGCTTGAAACCCTCGGCGAGGTCATGGGTGACCATGAAGACCGTCATCCCGGTTTCTGTGCGCAACTCCTGCAGAAACGCGTGCATCGACAGCCGGGTGCCGGGATCGAGCGCGCCGAAGGGCTCATCGAGCAGCAGGATGCGCGGCCGGGCGGCCATAGCCTGCGCTATGGCGAGGCGTTGCTGCATGCCGCCTGACAACGCCGCAGGATATTGGGCCGCCACATGGCCAAGACCGATGCGTTCGAGCGCGATGTCGGCCTCCGCGCGGGCCGCCCGCTTGCGCGCGCCCGAGAGCCATCCGAGCCCGGTCCGAAACGCGGAAGCCGCGACGATGTTGTCGCGCACGGTCATGTGCGGGAACACCGAGTAGCGCTGGAAGACGATGCCTCGCGTCTTGCTGGGCTCGCCCGTGAGGGGTTGGCCATCCACGGTGATCGACCCGCGCGACGGAGCCTCCTGATCGAGCAGAATCCGCAGGAAAGTGGATTTGCCACATCCCGACGCCCCGACCAGCGAGATGAATGCGCCTTCTGCGACCTCGAGATCGATACGCTCGAGGATCGGACGTTGGCCGTAATACTTGAACAGGCCGGTCACGGAAACGAAGCTCACGACCGATCCTCCCCGGCCCAAGGGTACAGCCTGTGCGAGAGGGCCCGGAGTGCGAGATCGATCAGGAACGCGAGCAGCGTGATCCAGATGACGTAGACCAGGATCACATCCATCGCGAGATAGCGCCGCACCAGAAAAATCCGGTAACCGAGGCCGTCCTCGGAGGCGATCGCCTCCGACGCGATGAGGAACAGCCAGGCGGGCCCCAGCGACAGACGCACCGCCTGGATCAGTCGCGGCATCATCAAGGGCAAGGCGACCCGCAGCGCGATCACCAGACTCGACCCGCCCAATGTCTGCGCCTTGACGAGCAGTTCCTGCGGAATCTCCAGTACCCGTTGCGACAGATCGCGGATCAGGAATGGCGTGATGCCGATGACCACCAGAGCGACCTTGCTGACCTCGCCGAGCCCGAAGATGATGAAGAGAATGGGCAGAACGGCCAGAGGCGGCACCATCGACAACACGGACACGAAGCCGGACAGAGTTGCCCGGACATAAGGCAGAAGTCCTATGGACAGACCCGCCACAAGCCCAGTGACAGCAGCGATGACCACGCCCAATCCCAGACGCCGAAGGGATGCGGCCGTATCGATCCAGAAGACGATCTCGCCGCTGCGCCGGTCCGGCGTGGTTAGCAGCCGCCCGGCCGTCTCGACGATCGTCGACGGCGCAGGAAGAAGCTTGTCCTGCGGGTTGACCGCCAGTCGCGCGTCCGAGGCGATCGAATACGCGAGGAAAACCGCCAGAAACGGCAGGAGCATCAATCCGAAAGCCGCTACCCGGCCGGGTTTGCGATTTATCCACCGCATGGGGGACGCCTAGAGCGCCCCGTCGACAGCCATCTGCATGTAGGTCGTGTCGAAGCGGAACCGGACGTTCCCGGCGTCACCGGTCGTCGAGCCATCCGGATACTCCACGCCGACGAAATCCGCCGAAGGAGCCCCTTCGCCAAGAATTCCTTTGTCGAACAGGAACTCCGCGACATTGGTCATGGTCGCCGGCAGCTCCGCGCCCTGCGTGAACGCGACCGCCGCAGCCGGATCATAGAACATCTCGGTGCTGGTCAACTGCGCCTTGTAGCCTTCCAGATCTGTGCCGGAGGCTTCCGCCATCGCCGTGAGGGCGGCCTCGTCCCCGGCAGCCATCAATGCCATGGTCTCGTACCAGGCGCCGACCAGCGCCTTGCCGAAATCCGGATTGGCCGCCAGCGTTTCGGTGTTGACGACCATGAGGTCGATGATCTCTCCCGGAATGTCGGAACTGTCGAACAGCGACTGCGCGGCGGGGTCTTCGAGGATCGCCGAGACCAGCGGGTTCCAGGTAACGACCGCCTCCACGTCCGGGGTCGCGAAGGCGGCGATCATGTCGGCGTCGGAGGTATTGATCACACCGCCGAGATCGCGCTCGGCCAGTCCCACGGAATCGAGGGCGCGCGCGAGAAGGTAATGCGAGACCGAGAGCTCCACGAGGTTGACCGGCTTGCCTTCCAGCGATGCAAGATCGCCTTCGCCCTTCAGGATGACAGCGTCGTTGCCGTTGGAATAGTCGCCCACGATCAACGCCGTCGTATCCACTCCGCCACCGGCCGGTATACTTAACGTATCCATGTTGGTGGCCGACACGCCGTCGAAAGCGCCGGCGGTGTACTGGTTAATCGATTCGACATAGTCGTTGATCTGCACGATCTCGACGTCGATGCCGTATTTCTCGGCCCATCTGTCCATGATGCCGCTGTCTTCGATATACCCCCACGGCATCCAGCCCACATAAATGGACCACGCCACGCGGAACTCGGATTTCTCCTGCGCGGCAGCCGGACCGCCCAGAAGGAGGCCTGTCGCGAGAAGCGGCGCCAGAAACGTCGAAGCTTTTCCCATGGTCTGAACTCCCAGATCAGGTCCTGTCAGTCGGTATCGATAAGGCCTTTGACAGAACCGGATTCGAGAGACATGGCCATATCAGAACACTGCTCTCCCGGGATTTTTCCCCGCCGTGTACCGAAGCGGAATTTGCCGCACCGGCGGAAACTCTCGGACCTGACCCCGGCCGGGCGGAACCCTAGTTTCCATGCTCCAGCTGAAGTTTCGGCCGGGATGATCAGCGAGTCAGGCTTTTATGGGCCATCGCGCCGATAATCCGGCTGTTTGATGCTTCTTTCCCCAGAATTTCACAATTCTGCTCCATATTTGGGCCGATGTGGTGGTCCTGAGCGGTCCGATTGTCGAAATCGAAGCGGGGCGACAACTTTGAATTCGCTTGGTCCGAGTGATTTCGCGCATCGTCGTCCACGTGCCGCAAGCCCGCTGCGGATCGAGTTCGGCTCCCTCCTGCTTCGGCGAATGGTAGCTTACCCCTCGAATAGCAGCTTCGTTCTTCATAATCTGGATCCCCAACATGGCCGCCCTTGTCCTCGGCGCGGCCGGCAACGCTACTGGCGGTTCGATCGGCGGCTTCATCGGCTCGACCATCGGCTCGGTCGTCGACAGCTGGATCATCTCCTCGCTCGCGCCGACGCAGCGCATCGAGGGCGCCCGGCTCGACACGTTGCGCATCACCTCGGCCACCGAGGGCGCGGCCAACACGCCGGCCTATCGCTGGACGGCTTATGTCGTCTACGAGGAACTCGCCAATGCCGGCGCGGTCGCGGCCTCCGCCTGCGTTTGAGAGGTGCTGCAGTTCGGTGTCGCCGAGTTGATCGCGCCCGGGCGCTACAGGCTCTCGCGGCTGCTGCGCGGCCAGCGCGGCACCGAGGAGGCAATGGGCGCGCCGACGCCGGCCGGGGCGCGGGTCGTGGTGCTGGACGCGTCGCTCGCGTCACTGCCGATCGCCAAGGCCGACCTCGGGCTGCCGTGGAACTGGCGTATCGGCCCTAGTGGATTGAATCGCGGTCAAGCCCATCCTGATCGCGCGCCGTCACCACGCCTCCAGCGCCGCGTCCGGCGCAAGATCGGTGATCCGCATCGTCGCCTCAACCGGAGCGCCGCGGGTCGCGGTGAAGCCCGGAACGCCGACGTAGCCGCGAAGATCGGCGAGCCGGTTCAGCCAGCCCTTCAGGAACACGTGCTGGCCCGGCCTTGCGGCGAGCTTGCGGTAGAGCTGTTCGCGGATGTCGCAGTAGCGCGCGACGGCGTCCGGCGGGTGGCAGTCGTCGCAGGCCGCCCTGGTGATCGGCCCGAAGCCGCCGTCGGCCGGAACGCCCACGGCGGCCTGGAGCATCTTGACCGCGCGGTTGGGGCCCATGTTGACCGCGGTGTCGAACTGTACGAGGTCGAGGTCTGCACGCAGGTCCGGGCAACGCGCCGTCCGCCAGTAGCCATCCTCGTAGATCGCATCCACGTCCGTGTCGGGGATGTCGCGCACGTCATGGGACACCCTGCCCTGCCTGGCCAGCCAGGCGTCGTAGGTGCGTTGCGTGACCCCCTTCATGGTCCGCCCGCCGGGATCGTTGGGGTGGTCGCTGAAACCGCCCTCCCATCTCAGGGCGAACCCCAGGGCCTTGTCGAAGCGTTGCGTAGACATCGTGCGTCCTCCTCCCGGTCAATCTCGATCCTGCGGCCCGCCGCGGGCCATCGCCAGCGCCTCCTCGACGGAGCCCGCGAAGGCGACGCGCGGAGGCGCGAGTCCGTGGGCGGCGAGCGTGCGCGCGACGCCGGGGGCGAGTCCAGTCACATAGGCCCGCGCGCCCTTGCGGCCGGCGAAGTCCACGAGACCCTCGATGGCGTTGGCGCCGCTTGAATCGACGAAGGGCACGGCGCCGAGGTCGATGACCAGCGCGCGCGGGGCCTCGCCGATGCGGTCGAGCACCGAGCCGATCGAGGCCGCGGCGCCGAAGAAGAACGCGCCCGAGAGCCGGAAGACCACGATGTCGCGGTCCCCACCCTGCTCCGGGTAGGGTGTGCGATCGCCGTCCGCGTCGTCGGCGCGGTCGCCCTGCATGAGCGGCGCGCCGAACTCGACGCGCGCCGCTTGGGACATGCGATGGATGAAGAGGAGTGCTCCGAGCGCGAAGCCGACGACAATCGCCTCGGTGAGATCGCGGAACACCGTCAGCCCGAAGGTGACGAGCAGCACCGCCGCGTCGCCCCGCGAGGCCCGGAGCAGGCGCGCGAAGGCGTGCTTCTCGAACATGTTCCAGGCGACGAACATCAGGACGGCGGCGAGGGCGGCCATCGGCATGCGCCCGATCACCGGAGCGGCTGCAGCCATGATCGCCAGCACGAAGACGCCGTGCAGCATTCCGGCGACAGGACTGCGCGCGCCGGCGCGCACGTTGGTGGCGGTGCGCGCGATTGTGCCGGTCACGCAGAGGCCGCCGAAGAGGCCCGAGCCGATGTTGGCGACGCCCTGGCCGACGAGTTCGCAGTTGGAGCGGTGGCGTCGTCCGGTCATGCCGTCGGCGACCACCGCCGAGAGCAGCGATTCGATCGAGCCGAGCAGCGCGAAGGAGAACGCCGCGGGCAGCACCTCGACGACCTTGGCCCAGCTCAGCGCCGGGAGCTCTGGCGCGGGCAGCCCGGCCGGCATCTCGCCGAACCGCGAGCCGATCGTGTCGACGTCGAGACCGGACGCGGCCGTGACCAGCGTCGCCGCCACAACCGCGATCAGGATGCCGGGCCAGTGGGGCCGGAGGCGGCGGAGCGCGAAGATCAGCGCAAGTGCCGCGACGCCGATGGCGAGGGCCTCGGGCCGCATTGTCTGCGCCGCGGCGCCGAGCGCCGCGAGCTTCTCCGCGATCGGGCCGGGCTCGGGTCCGGCGAGGCTGAGGCCGAAGAAGTCACGGATCTGGGTGGCGGCGATGATCACCGCGATGCCGGCAGTGAAGCCCACGGTGACCGGATAGGGCACGAACTTCACGAAGTCGCCGAGCCGCAGCAGTCCGGCGGCGATCAGCAGCACGCCCGAGAGAATAACCGCGAGGATCAGCCCGTCCATGCCGTGCGCGGCGACGGTCGCGCCGACCAGGACGATGAAGGCGCCCGCCGGACCGCCGATCTGGAAGCGGCTGCCGCCGAGTGCGGAGACGAGAAAGCCGCCGACGATCGCGGTGACGAGGCCCTGCGCCGGCGTCGCGCCCGAGGCGATGGCGATGGCGATGGAGAGCGGCAGCGCCACGATGGCCACGGTCAGCCCGGCCACCGCGTCGGCCCTGAAGTCGCGCAGGCCGTAACCCTCGCGCAGGACGGTGACGAGCTTGGGCATGTAGAGGTCGAGAAACCGCGGCGCCCGGGGGTCTTCGCTGGCCACGGAGCGTTTCACTGCGGTCGCCCGGAGGTTTCGGCCGCCCCGGGGCGGCGCGCGGCGCGCAGGATCCGGTCAGCGGCCAAGGCTCTCGATCACCTGCTGGACCTCGGCGATGACCGAGCCCGTGGCTCCGCCGAGGCCGAGGGAGCGGAATTCCAGGCGGCCCGCGTTCACGTCCGCGCAGACGTCCACCCAGGTCAGGACGCAGACCCCCACGAAACCGAGCGTCCGATCAAGGCGAGAGGACAGGGCCGGCATGAGCGTGGCGAAGTGGCCCTCCATGATGCCGATGCGAAAGTGCAGATGGGTGCTCTGAGCCTTGCGCAGGAACCGCTGATCTGGTGCCCGGGGGCGGATTTGAACCACCGACACGCGGATTTTCAGTCCGCTGCTCTACCCCTGAGCTACCCGGGCGCCGACGCTGTGGGCGATCGGCGGGTGACTAGGCCAGCGGCGCGCGGCTGTCCAGCGAAAAAGCGCCGCCCGGCGCGGCCCGGTCAGATCGGCCGGCCGCGCAGCAGCAGCGGCAGGTCGCCGGTCAGCCCGGCCGCCTCGCGGATCAGCCGCCGGCGCAGCGCCGACCAGCGCCCGACCGCCCCGAGCCCGAGGTCGCGGCCAAGGCGCAGGATCGGGTTGTCGTTGGAAAACAACCGGTTGATCCCGTCGGTCGCAACCGCGAGTTGCGTCGCGTCAAAGCGCCGCCAGCGCTGGTAGCGCGCGAGCACGTCGGGCGCGCCGATGTCCTCGCCGCGGCGGTGGGCGGTGACCGCGACTTCCGCCAGCGCGGCCACATCGCGAAGCCCGAGGTTGAGCCCCTGCCCGGCCAGCGGATGGATGCCGTGGGCGGCGTCGCCGACCAGCGCCAGCCGCGCGTCCACCAGCCGGCTGGCGAGCGAAAGCCCCAGCGGATAGCTGTAGCGCCGCCCCGCCAACGCGATGTCACCGAGGAAATCGCCGAAGCGCGGCCGGAGCGCGGCGAGATAGTCCGCGTCGCCGAGCCCGTCGATGACCGCCGCGCGATCGCGCCGTTCGGTCCAGACGATCGAGGAACGGTCTCCGGGCAGCGGCAGGATCGCGAGCGGCCCCTCGGGCATGAAGAACTGGTGGGCGACGCCGTGGTGCGGACTTTCGTGGGCGACCGAGCAGACGAGACCGGTCTGGCCGTAGTCCCAGCCCGTCCGCCGGATGCCCGCTCTGGAGGCGACGCCGCTGGCGCGACCGTCGCAGCCGGCGAGCAGGCGTGCGCGCAGGACCTCGCCGGTGGCCAGCGTCACCGCGACCCCGCCCGGGCCAGCCTCCTGCGCGACCACCTCGGCGCGGTCGCGGCGGCGGGCCAGCGGCGCGGCCTCAAGGGCGGCGGCCATCCCGGCGCGCAGATACCGGTCCTCGAGGAAGTGGCCCATCGGGCCCTCGTCGATCTCGCGGTGATCGAAGTGCAGCGACCAGGGACCGGCGCCCTCTCCGGCGCGGCCGTCGCTTATGCGGATGTCGTTGATGGCCTGGGCCTGAGAGGCGAGCGACGCCCAGAGCCCCAGCGCCTCGAGCATCCTGCGCGAGGACAACGCCAGCGCATAGGCGCGCCCGTCGAAGCCGGCGTCGGCCTGCTCGGTTCCCGCGCCTGCGTCGAGCACGAGGCTCGTCACCCCGCCCGAGGCCAGCGCAAGCGCCAGCATCGGCCCGTTCAGGCCGCCGCCGACGATCAGCACGTCGCAATCGCGTTCCATGGCGGGGAGTATGGCCGGCGCGCCGAGATTGTCCATCGTCAGCGGCTGGGGTGCGCCGCCCGAAGGGTCGGCCGGGCGGCTCCGATTGTCGCGGCGCGGCCGCCCGGCTAGGCTCGGGCGCGCATCCGCAAGGGGGAAGCCGCATGGACGACGAATGGCTGGGCATGTCGGCGGCCGCGCTCGGGCGCGGGATCGACGCGGGCGCGATCGACCCGCGCGCGCTCGCCGAGACCTTCCTCGCGGCGATCAAGGTCCATCCGCACCGGGAGCGGATCTACGCCCGCACGACGCCGGACCGCGCCCGTGCCGAGGCGGCGGCGGCGGCTGTGCGGGCGCGCACCGGCGTGCGGCGCGGTCCGCTCGACGGCGTGCCGATCTCCTGGAAGGATCTCTTCGACAGCGCCGGCGTCGCCACCGAGGCCGGATCGCGGTTTCTCGAAGGTCGCGCGCCCGCGCGCGATTGCGCTTTGCTCGCCAGGGCCGCGCGCGCCGGGCTGGTCTGCCTCGGCAAGACCCACATGACCGAACTCGCCTTCTCCGGACTGGGCGTGAACCCGGTCACCGCAACGCCGCCGAACGTCCATGACGCGGCGCTGGCGCCCGGGGGTTCGTCCTCGGGCGCGGCGGCCTCTGTGGCGTTCGGACTGGCGGCGGCGGGGATCGGCTCGGACACCGGCGGCTCGGTGCGCGCGCCCGCGGCCTGGAACGATCTCGTTGGCCTCAAGATCACCCACGGTTCGCTCCCGATGCTGGGCGTCGTCCCGCTCTGCCCGCGCTTCGACACCGCGGGACCGCTCTGTCGCACGGTCGAGGACGCAGCGCTGGTCTGGGCGGCGATGGCAGCCGCGCCGACCCCGGACCTCGCAGGGGCGACGCTGGCCGGCGCGCGCCTGCTGCTGCTTGAGGAACCCGGTTGCGAGCCGCGGACCTCGAAGGCGGCGAGCGCCCTTCGGGTCGCCGTGGCGCGCTTCGAGGCCGCCGGCGCGCAGGTGAAGACCGGGTCGCTCCCGGCGGTCGGCCCGGCGCTGGCGCTGAGCGGAACGCTTTTCCCGGTCGAGGCGTACGCCACCTGGGGTGCAGAGATCGAGCGGCGACCCGAACTGATGCATCCACCCGTGCGCGAGCGGTTCCGCCTCGGCCTTGACGTCCCGGGTACGGCCTACGCCGCCGCCCTGGCCGAACTGGAGCGTCTGCGTGCCGACTACGCCGGGGAGACCGCCGGTTTCGACGCGGTGATGCTGGCCACCACGCCGAACCCGCCGCCGCGGATCGCCGACATGCTGGCCGACGATGCGCGTTTCTCCGAGGAGAACGTTCTGACCCTGCGCAACACCCGCATCGCCAACCTTCTGGGGCTCTGCGCGCTGACGCTTCCGACCGGAACACCCGCGGCGGGGCTGATGCTCTGCGCGGCGCCGGGTCGGGAGCGTCTCCTTCTGCGCCTCGCCGCCGCCGCCGAACGCCTCCTTAACGGATAGGACGCAAGATGCTGGACCCAAAGGCCCATCCTTCGTAAGATGGCGTGAAATCGGGGCGCTCGAGACCCCGGATCCGAGGCGACGAGATGCAGTTCCCCGAGCGGTTCGCCGCGATGCCGGAATACGCTTTTCCGCGACTGCGGAAGCTGCTCGACGGGGTCGCCCCCGGTGGGCCCGAACTCTCGATGTCCATCGGCGAGCCGCGGCACCCGACGCCGCCCGAGGTGGCGAGCCTGATCGCCCGACACGCCGACGAATTCGGGCGCTACCCACCCAACGAGGGCGCGCCGGAACTGCGCGCGGCCATCGCCGGCTGGCTCGACCGCCGCTACGGCGTCACCGTCGATCCCGAGACCGCAATCGCGCCCCTCAACGGCACCCGCGAGGGGCTCTTCAACGCCTCGCTGGCGCTTTCGCCCGAGACCAAGGCCGGAGCCAGGCCGGTGGTGCTCACGCCCAATCCCTTCTACCAGGCCTACGGCGCGGGGGCGCTTGCGGCGGGAGCAGAAGTCGTCGCGGTTCCCGCCACCGCCGAGACCGGGTTTCTTCCCGACTACGCAGCACTTCCCCGAAGCCTGCTCGACCGCGTCACGCTGGCCTTCGTCTGTTCGCCGTCCAACCCCCAGGGCGCGGTGGCGGACGAGGCGTGGTGGACGGCGCTCTTCGGGCTCGCCGAGCGGCACGACTTCCGGGTGATCGCCGACGAGTGTTACGGCGAGATCTACCGCGGCGGCCCGCCGCCGGGCGCGCTCGCCGTCGCGCGCGCAACGGGAACCGACCCCGAGCGAGTCCTGGTCTTTCATTCACTCTCCAAGCGCTCGAACGCGCCGGGCCTGCGCTCGGGCTTTGTCGCCGGCGGGCGGCACTGCATCGCCGAGATCCGCCGGCTCAAGGCCTATGGCGGCGCCCCGATCCCGCTGCCGATCCAGCGCGCCTCCGCGGCGCTCTGGGCCGACGAGGCGCATGTGATCGACAACCGCGCGCGCTACGCCGCAAAGTTCGCGCTGGCAGACGAGATCCTCGGGGCTGCGCCCGGCTATCGCGCGCCGCAGGCGGGGTTCTTCCTCTGGCTCGAGGTCGGCGACGGCGAGGCCGCGGCGCTGCGGCTCTGGCGCGCGGCGGGCGTGCGGGTGCTGCCAGGAGCCTATCTCGGCCGGGCCACCGAAGACGGGAGCAATCCTGGCGCGCCCTACATCCGGGTGGCGCTGGTGGCGGAAGACGATGCGGACGTGCGGCGCGGCCTCGAGGCGGTGCGCGCGGCGCTCGACGAGGAAATCGAAACGGAGAGGTCTTACTGACATGGCGGCGCGAAGCAAGGCGAAGACCAGGACCCGGCTCGTGGAGAGCGACACCGAGGAGGCGCTCCGGCGGCGCGGGACCGAGCTGCTCGGCCTGATCCTCGTCTCGCTCGGCGCGCTGGCCTGGGCGATCCTGTGGACCTACTCGCCCGACGATCCGAGCCTCTTCAGCGCCACCGACGCCGCGCCGCGCAATGCGCTCGGCCTGATCGGCGCGTCGATCTCAGACCCGCTGCACAGGGCTCTGGGCTGGGCGGGCTTCGGGCTTCCGGTGGCGCTCGCAGTCTGGGGGCTGCGGCTTCTTCTCCACGCCGGCGAGACGCGCGCGGTCAGCCGCTCGATCTTCACGCCGGTCGCGCTGCTGGCCGCCGCCGCCTTCGCCGCGACCCATGTGCCGCCCGCCGGCTGGCGGTTCGACTACGGGCTCGGCGGGCTGCTCGGCGACGCGGCCCTCGGCTCGCTGTTGCGGATCTCGCCGTTCGAGGTGACGACGTCGCTCTTCCTGGCCACGCTCGGGCTCGGCGCCGCCTTCGTGGCGATCTCGGCCTTCGCGCTCGGGGTCACATGGGCGGAGACGCGTGGCTTCCTGCGCTATCTCGCCCATGGCGCGGTGATGCTCTACGCCGCCGTGCTCGGGCTGATGGGCCGAAGCGTCGGCGGCGTGGCGGGCGGCGCGCGTTGGGCGCAGGGCCGGGCGGCGGCCCGGCGCGAGGCGCGCGGCCGCGCCGCCGCCGACAGCGCCTCGAGGCCCGAGACAACCCCGGGCGGCATCCCGCGTTTCCGGCCGGCCGCCGAAGGCGGCGACGAAAGCCTGATGGCCCGCATCACCGCGGCGGTCCGCGCCCGCGGCGAGGCGGCGCCCGTCGCGAGCCGCGCCGTCAGCCTCCGCGCCGAGGCGCCGCCGATGAGCGCCGCAGTGACCGCCCGCACGCCGGCGGCGACGGAGATCATCGAGGACGACGACGATGCGGCGCTTCCCCGCGCCACGCCGCCCGCGGAGCCGCGCGTGCGCCCGCCCGCCGCCCGGCGCACGCAGTTGAGCGCGCGGGCGCGCTCCGAGGAGGAGCCCGAACTGGCGCTCGAGGACGCGGCAAGCGAGACCTACGCCACGCCGCCGCTGTCGCTGCTGCAGAACCCCTCGACCATCGTGCGCCATCACCTGTCCAGCGACGCGCTCGAGGAGAACGCCCGCATGCTCGAGACCGTGCTCGACGACTACGGCGTGCGCGGCGAGATCGTCTCGATCCGCCCCGGGCCGGTCGTGACCATGTACGAACTGGAGCCCGCCGCCGGGCTCAAGGCCAGCCGCGTCATCGGCCTGTCGGACGACATCGCCCGGTCGATGTCGGCGCTGGCCTGCCGCGTCTCGACCATTCCGGGGCGCTCGGTGATCGGCATCGAGTTGCCCAACGACCTGCGCGAGAAGGTGCTCCTGCGCGAGATCCTCTCCGCAAAGCCCTACGGCGACAGCGGCCACGCGCTGCCGCTGGCGCTCGGCAAGGACATCGGCGGCGAGCCGATCGTGGCCAACCTCGCGCGCATGCCGCATCTGCTGATCGCCGGCACCACCGGCTCGGGCAAGTCGGTGGCGATCAACACGATGATCCTGTCGCTGCTCTACAAGCTTTCGCCCGACGAATGCCGGCTGATCATGATCGACCCGAAGATGCTCGAGCTGTCGGTCTACGACGGCATTCCGCACCTGCTCTCCCCGGTGGTCACCGATCCCAAGAAGGCCGTCGTCGCCCTGAAATGGGTCGTGGCCGAGATGGAGGAGCGCTACCGCAAGATGTCCAAGCTCGGCGTGCGCAACATCGACGGCTTCAACGCCCGGGTCCGCGACGCGCTCGCCAGCGGCGAGGCGTTCACACGCACCGTGCAGACCGGCTTCGACGAGGACACCGGCGAGCCGATATTCGAGACCGAGGAGTTCCACCCCGACACGATGCCGTTCATCGTGGTGATCGTGGACGAGATGGCCGACCTGATGATGGTCGCCGGCAAGGAGATCGAGGCCTGCATCCAGCGCCTCGCCCAGATGGCGCGCGCCGCCGGCATCCACCTGATCATGGCCACCCAGCGGCCCTCGGTCGACGTCATCACCGGCACGATCAAGGCGAACTTCCCGACCCGCATCTCGTTCCAGGTCACCTCCAAGATCGACAGCCGCACCATCCTCGGCGAGATGGGCGCCGAACAGCTTCTGGGCCAGGGCGACATGCTCTACATGGCCGGCGGCGGGCGGATCACCCGCGTACACGGTCCCTTCGTTTCCGACGAGGAGGTCGAGGTGATCGTCAACCATCTCAAGGCCCAGGGCGCGCCAGCCTATCACGCCGGCGTCGTGGACGGACCCGAGGCGGACGCGGAATCCGAGATCGACCTGGTGCTCGGCCTCGGCGGTAACACCGGCGGCGACGACGCGCTCTACGACCAGGCGGTCGCGATCGTCGCCAAGGACCGCAAGTGCTCGACCTCCTACATCCAGCGCAAGCTCGCGATCGGCTACAACAAGGCTGCGCGCTTGGTGGAGCAGATGGAGGACGACGGCGTCGTCAGCCAGGCCAACCACGTCGGCAAGCGCGAGGTGCTGGTGCCCGAGCGCTGAGGCGGGCTATACCGGGCCCGCCAACCGCGCCCCGACCGATCGAGGAGGTCCCCCCACCATGCGAAACGCCCCGCCGCTCCTCGGCGCAGCACTGGCGCTCCTCGCCGCCTGCGGCCCTCCCCTGCCCTCCGAGCGCATCGCCGGCAGCTTCGAGGCGGAGGTCGCCGGGTTGCGGGCCAATCTCGGGACGGCCTGCACGCCGCAGGAGACCGACATCCTGATCGAGGGACTCGCGATCCTTGCGGACGCGTCGCAGGCCGGGACGTTGAGCGCATCCCAGCGGCGAGCGATCGAGACCCGCAACGCCGCCTTCACCGAGAGCTACCGCACCGTATCGCCGGCGTGCCGGGCGCGGCTGGACGAGCTTGCCGGCCCGAGCCCGTTCAGCCGCTGAGCACCCGCCCGCGCGCTGCGATCTGGCCACTTGGCCCGCCCCGCTCCTTCGCCTAGGGTCGCGCCGACGGCCCAAAGACAGAAGGTGAGGCGATGGTCGACGGCGTTCCAGACGACGCGGAACTGATGGCGCTGCTAAACGCGGACGAGCGCGAGATGAGCGTTGTCATCACCAATCCCGCGCTGCCCGACAATCCGATGATCTACATCAGCGAGGAGTTCGAGCGGCAGACCGGCTACGCCCCGGAGGAGGCGCTCGGGCGCAACTGTCGCTTCCTTCAGGGTCCCGAGACCGACCCGAACGCCGTCGCCGCGATCCGGAGCGCGCTGCTTGCCCGCACGACCTTCACCATCGATCTGGTCAACTACCACCGGTCCGGTCGGCCGTTCATGAACCGGCTGCGCATCCGTCCGCTGCTCGACGACCGCGGCGAGTTTCTCTATTTCATCGGCGCGCAGAACCCGATCTGAGCGATGGGCGCGCGCGACGCAGCGCAGGTGGCGAAACCGTGAACGCACTGGCGATGCGCGCGGCGGCGCGACCGGCTATTCCCGGGGCATGAACCGCCGGTCCCTTCTTCTGCTCGCCGCAGCCGCCGCGCTCGCGCCGGCCGCGACCTTCGCCCAGAGCGTCAACGTCGCGCCGATCAACGACTACCTGCGCGGCCTCCGCACCGCCAGCGGGCGCTTTTCGCAGACCAACCCGAACGGGTCGCGCCAGACCGGACGCTTCTATCTCTCGCGCCCCGGACGGATGCGTTTCGAGTACGATCAGCCCAAGGGCGCGATGGTGATCGCCGACGGCAACTGGGTCGGCGTGTTCGACCCCAAGTCGAACCGCAACCCGACGCGCTACCCGCTCTCCAAGACGCCGCTGTCGCTCTTTCTGCGCACCGACCTCAGCCTCGCCCAGCCGGGACTGGTGCTCGGCGCCACCCGCAAGGCCGGGATCACCGATATCACCGTCGTCGATCCGCGCGCGCCCGAGGAAGGGCGCATGACCATGAGCTTCTCAGAGAGCCCGGTGGCGCTGCGAAGCTGGGCGGTCCGCACCAAGGCCGGGCAGATCACCCAGGTGTCGCTGGAGACCCTTCAGCCCGGGGTCGCGGTCGATGGCACGCTCTTCAACATCGAACTGGCCGCCGCGAACGCGCGCTGAGTTCCAGGCTCAGACCGCCGCCGCCCGCCACGCCGCCCAGTCCTCGGGCGTGTCGAGATCGGTGACCGCCGCGCGACCCTCGGTGGGCACGTCGACGACGAAATCGACCGCCTCCGCCAGCACCTCGCGCGCGCCGCGGTCGCCACGCAGCGAGGCGAGGCTTTCGAAGAACCGGCGGCCGAACAGCACCGGATGGCCGGGACGACCGTCGGCGGAAACCGCCCGGCAGATCTCGCGCCCTTCGCCCGGATCGTAGGCGGCGATCAGCCGCTCGACGGCGCCGGCGGTCACTTCGGGCATGTCCGCAAGCATCACCACCGCGGCGTCGGCGCTCCCGGACGCCGCGGCGAGCCCGGCGCGCAGCGACGCGGCCATGCCCTCTGCGCAGTCGGCCGCGGTCACCTGGCGCGCCGCGAGCCCGTCGAGCGCCCGCGCCCGCGCTCCGGGATCGGGCGGCAGGACCACCAGCGTCTCGTCCGCGGAGCTCGCCAGCGCCGCCTCCACCACGCGACGCAGCACCGGCGCGCCGTCGACGGCCTCAAGCAGCTTGTCCGCGCCCCGCATCCGCCGCGACGCGCCAGCTGCGAGCACGATCGCAGTGACCCGGGGACGGCCCTGCGGCCGGGCCCGAGCGCGGCCGGCGCGGGGCTGCGGGCGCAGCGGGATCTCCTTCAGAAGCCCGCCGACGCCCATTGCGGCGATGTCCGAGGACGTCACCCTCAGTCTGGCCGCGAGGCGCTCGAGCACCCAGTCGGCGCCATTGAGCGCCGGCGAGCGCGCGCAGCCCGGCAGTCCGACGACCGGCCGGCCATCGAGATCACCGAGAAAGAGCAGGTTGCCGGGATCGACCGGCATGCCGAAGCGCTCGATCCGGCCGCCGACCTCGACCAGCGCCCTGGGACAGGTGTCCTCCATGTCGGACGTCGCCGAGCCGCCGAGGATAAGCGTCATGTCGCCCGAAGCCGTCCGCAGGGCCGCGCCGATCGCCTCGACGGCGTGGTCGACCACCGCGACCGGGCCCGCCGTCGCCATGCCGAGCGCCGCAAGCCGCGCCTCCACGACCTCCGCCCCCTTGGCGATCACCTTGTCCGGGAGTCCCGGCGTCCGGGTGAGGATGATCGCGGCCGAGCGCGCGTCGAAGCCATGCAGCCGCAGCGCGGGTCCCGCGCCAAGCGCCGTCTCGGCCGCTTCCACGCGGTTCCGCGCCGCCGCGTAGGGAATGATCTTGCAGGTGGCGACCATCTGGCGCGCCTGCGTGCGCGACCAGTCGGGCAGCGTCGCCAGCGTGATGGCGGGATCGACGGCGTTGAACGCGGCGACCGAAGGGGCATCGACGCGCAGCACCCCGGCGGCGCGCGCGAAGAAGTTGACCCGTCCGGTGAAGGGCGCGGAGACCTCCAGTCCGAGTGCGCCCGGATCCGGCGCGATCGCCGCGGCGAGGCGCGCGGCGGCGGCGTCCTCGCCGATGTCCTCCGGTTCGAGGCGCGCCACGGTGATCTCGTCAACGCCGGCCGCGCGGATCCGGGCGATGTCGGCCGTGCTCAGCACGGCGCCCTTGCGCAACCGCCCGTCGGGCAGCGTCAGCGAGTGCGCGAGGATTGCACCCTCCGCCGACGCCGGGGCGACCGGGCCGAAACGCATGTCAGCGCCTCGTTTCAGGCCGGCGCAGGCGCTCGGTGACCTGCGCGATGATCGAGATCGCGATCTCGGCGGGCGTGCTCGACCCGATGTCGGCGCCCACCGGCGCATGGATGCGCGCGATCGCATCCGGCGCGAAGCCGGCGTCGCGCAGCCTTTCGACACGTTTGGCGTGGGTCCGCGTCGATCCGAGGCAACCGATGTAGAAGGCATCGCTGCGCAGCGCCGCGACGAGGGCCGGGTCGTCGAGCTTGGGATCGTGGGTCAGCGTGACGACCGCGGTTCGGGCGTCGAGACCGAAATCGGTGAGCGCCGCATCGGGCCAGTCGTGGGACAGGCGGAACTCCGGAAAGCGCGCCGGGCTGGCGAAAGCCTCGCGCGGGTCGACGACGATCACGTCGTAGCCGGCGAGCTGCGCGATGGGACCGAGAGCCTGGGCGATGTGGACCGCGCCCACGATCGCCATGCGCAGCGGCGGGTTGTGAACGCCGAGAAACCACTCGGCCTCGAACCCCGAGCGGTCAGCGCGGATCGCAGCATCAGCCGCGGCGCGCAACGGATCGCCGTCGGCCGCGACCAGCCGTCGCTCCCAGGTGTCGGGCCGCACCGCATAGACCGCCGGCCGCCGCTCGGCTCGCGCCGCCGCCAGCGCCTCGATGAGGCGGGTTTCCGGCCCGGTCCCGACGCCGACCGGTTCGACGATCACCCGGATCCGGCCACCGCAGGCGAGGCCGACCGCGAAGGCCTCGTCGTCGCTCACGCCGAACTCGAGCAGCGCGGGCGCGCCGGTCCGCAGGGCGTCGAGCGCCTCCGCCACCACCGCGCCTTCCACGCAGCCGCCGGAAACCGAGCCGGCGATTTCCGCCTCCGAGCTGATGGCGAGCTGGGCGCCGCGCGGCCGCGGGGCCGAGCCCCAGGTGTCGACGACGGTCGCCAGCGCCGCGCCCTTGTCCTCCTTGAGCCAGCGCAGCGCCTGTTCCGGAATGGCGTCGTGATCTGGCGTGGTCATGTCTGCGGCTCCCGCGCGGCGATGCTGGCCCCGATATACGCGCTCCGGGCCAGCGGCGCCACGGCTGCTGCCTCAGCGCTCCATCAGCGCCATCAGCCGCTCCCGCTCGCCCGCGTCCTCGGGACGGCTGAGCGTCTCGGAGAGCTCCTCGAGCGAGGCGAGGTCGTGGCAGGACCGGAAGCTGTCCACGAAGGGAAGCATCGCGCGCACGCCGCGCGCCTTCGGGAGGAAGCCGTCCCAGCGCAGGAGCGGGTTGAGCCAGATCAGCCGCCGCGCGGACAGTTGCAGCCGCTGCATCTCTCGGGCGAGCGCGGCGGGATCGTCCCGGTCGAGCCCGTCGGTGATCAGGAGCACCACCGCGCCCTGCCCCAGCACCCGGCGCGACCAGTCGCGGTTGAAGGCGTGCAGCGCCGCGCCGATGCAGGTGCCGCCCTCCCAGTCGCCGGCCTCGCGCCCGGCGGCCGCGAGCGCCGCATCCGGATCGCGCCGACGCAGGTGCCGGGTGATATTCGTCAGGCGCGTGCCGAAGGTGAAGGCGTGGGCCTGCGCCCACCCGGCGCCGCGCGCGTTGGCCGCCGCGTGCAGGAAGTGCAGCATCATCCGGCTGTAGCCCGACATCGACCCGGAGATGTCGCAGAGCGCCACGAGATTGGGCCAGCGGGTCCGCCGGGCCCGCAGCGACAGCGCCCGCACGTCGCCGCCGGCGCGGGTCGCCGCGCGCATCGTCGCCCGCCAGTCGGGCAGGTTTCCCTGCCTGCTGGCGGCGGTGCGCCGAGAGGCGATCGGGCGCACCGGCAGGTCCAGCGCCGCGATCGCGCGCCGCGCCTCGGCGACCTCGGCCGCCGACATCTGCTCGAAGTCGAGGTGCTTCAACCGCTCGCCGGCGGAGAAGGTGAAGCGCGCGTCGATCTCGATCTCCTCGGACGTCGCATCCGTTCGCGGCGGCGGATCGGCCACGTCGAGCAGGGCCTCGGCCGCGCGCCGCTCGGCTTCGGCCGGAGGCGGCGGGGGCGGCGCTTCTCCCGCGGCCGGAAGGAGCAGGCTGCGCATGTGTTCCAGAAACGCCGGGTCCCGCCAGTAGAGCCGGAACACCTGGGCAAAGACCGCGCGGTGCTCCGGCCGGCTGACGAAACAGGCCTCGAGAGTGTGGTAGAAATCACGCCGGTCGCCAAACCCCACCGCCTCCACCGCTCGCAGCGCGTCCACCAGCCGCCCGGCGCCGACCGGAACGCCGGCCCGCCGGAGCGCGCGGGCGAAGTGGGCGATGTTGGTCACGAGCCTTCCGTCGGCGGGAACCGGCAGGTCGTCGAGGGATGGGCTCATCGCGGCGGGTCGGCGCTCAGGCCGGTTCCAGGGCCGACTGCGCGGCGTCCAGCAGCCGCTGCGCTTCCGATCCCTGCAGCCGCGCGATGTCGTCCTGGTACTTGAGCAGCGCGCCGAGCGTGTCGCGGATCACCTCGGGGCTGAGCTCGACCGCGTCGAGGGCGACGAGGCATTTCGCCCAGTCGATCGTCTCCGCCACGCCGGGCTTCTTGAAGAGATCCTCGTCGCGCAGACGCTGCACGAAGGCCACCACCGCCCGGCTCAGCGCCTCGGAGGCCTCGGGCGCGCGCGTGCGCAGGATGCTCAGTTCGCGATCGAAATCGGGATAGTCGACCCAGTGATAGAGGCAGCGCCGCTTGAGCGCATCATGCACCTCGCGGGTCCGGTTGGAGGTGAGCACCACGATCGGCGGCGCCTCGGCGCGCACGGCGCCCAGTTCGGGGATCGTCACCTGGAAGTCGCTCAGCGCCTCGAGCAGGAACGCCTCGAACGGCTCGTCGGTGCGGTCGAGTTCGTCGATCAACAGGACCGGCGGGCCGCCGTCCTGGGGCTGCATCGCCTCCAGAAGCGGCCGGCGGATCAGAAACCGCTCCGAGAACAGCTCCTCGGTCAGCGCGTGGCGGTCCGCGCCGCCTTCCGCCTCGGCGGTCCGGATCGCGACCATCTGGGCGGGAAAGTTCCATTCGTAGACGGCGCTCGACGCATCGAGGCCCTCGTAGCACTGCAACCGGATGAGCCGCCGCCCGAGCGCCTTTGACAGGGCCTTGGCGATCTCGGTCTTGCCGACGCCGGCCTCGCCTTCGAGAAACAGCGGACGGCCGAGCTTCAGCGACAGGAAGACCACGGTCGCAAGCCCGCGCCCCGCCACGTAGCCCGCCTCGCCGAGCAGCGCCCCGGTCTCGTCGATCGTCGCCGGCAGTTCGCGCATCGTCACCCTCCGCGGTCGCGCCCATAAGCCGGACCCGCAGACGAAGAATCAACCCCTTCGACGCGCCCCCCGTTCGGCGTCGCGCCCCTCGGCGCGGCCGATCGCCTGCATGGGCTGCGAAAGCGTGATGCAGATCATGCATCCGGAGGAATTCCGGGTCGCGGCGCGGCGAAAGGTTTGCAAAGCGTTAACCACTTCGTGACACTTTGTTGACACCCTGGGCGACCCTGCGGGACGACCGCGTTTCGGCTCGATCCCCTTCAGGGACGCCTCAGAACCCGAGGAATGGACCGTTGTATTTCCGATCGTTCGCCGTTGTTCTCGCCGCATTCATCAGCATCTCGCCCATGTCGGTCACGCCGGCGCGCGCCGACGCCGGCACCACGGCGCGGATCGGGTCCGCGTCCGGCGATCCGTGCCGGTTCTTCCGTGGCCGCGCCTTCGGAAAGGGCGTCGATCACTACGCGACGGAAATGCTCTGGGTCTGCAACGCGATCGCGGAACGGCGCAGGGCGGCGATGCCGCTGAGCGACCGCCTGCAAGCGACCGAAGCCGCCCTGGAAAACTACCGGCAGGGCGTCGTCTCCGCCACCGTGGCCGATCTCGACCGGCGTCGGCGGGCGCGCGAAAGGCGGCTGGGCCTCAGCGAGGAGGACACCCTTCGCATCGCCGAGGAGAGCGGGGCGCTGATCGCGCTAGATGCGGTGCGCTCCGGCTTCTGAGACGCCGTCCAGCGTCGGACCCGGTTACTGCGCCGCCTTCTGCGCCGGAATTGGCGCGAGACTGTCGAGGAAGTAGGCGGCAAGCTCCACGCGGCCCGACACGCCCGACTTGCGATAGACGCTCGCCGCCTGCTGGCGGATCGTGGTTTCGCCGGTGCTGCGCGCCGCCGCGATCTCCCGGAGCGACATGCCCTTGAGCATCAGCCCGGCGATCTCCGCCTCGGCCGGGGTCAATCCCCAAGCGTCGAACTCCTGCGCAATCGCCGCCGAGAGCCCCTCGATGTGGGTGCGGCTCAGGTCCCGCCAGGCCTCGCCCGCAGCCACCGCCCGACCGACATCAACCCGCATCTCCGCCTGCTCGGCCCGGACCCGCCTCATGTCCGACGCCATCAGGGCGATGAGGACCATGCCCCCCACGAGCAGCGCCCTTTCGCCGAGATCGACCAGGAAATCTCCGAACTCGAAGCTCTCGCTGTCGACGACGAGATCCAGTCCGGTCAGCGCGGCCACCACGGCGACCGCCAGAGCGCCAAGAAGTCGCGGGCTCGATGACAGTCGCATGGGCCTCCGGACGCGTTGCCCCATATCGGTCAGATCCTGGAAACTAGCACGATCGGGCGCATCGGGCGTCATACATTCGTGCGACGGGCGATCCTTCGGGGCGGCTCGAACGTCCGTGCGATTTACCCCGGAGGGACTTGCGTGACCTGATCGGGGCATGAGGGACAAACCCGGAGGGAGCCGCCGATGACCCGAACGACAGCCCTGAAAGCCACGGCGATCGCTGCCGCCTTGGTCGCGCAACCCGCACTCGGCGTGCCGCTGTTGCCGACGTTCGACGTCGCCGCTTTCAAGCCCGGCGCGCGGATCGACAATCCCTACTTTCCGCTGATCCCCGGATCGCGCACCGTGCTGCGCGCCGAGGGCGAGGAGGATGGCGAGACGTTTACCGAGCGGAGCGAGTTGACCGTGCTGCGCGGCGGGCCGACGATCCTCGGCGTGAAGGCGACGACCCAGCTCGACCGCGCCTACGAGGACGACCGCCTCGTGGAGGAGACATACGACTACTACGCCCAGGACCGGGTCGGGAACGTCTGGTATCTCGGCGAAGACGTCACCAACTTCCGCTACGACGACGACGACACCTTGATCGGCACCGACAACGCCTCCGCGTGGCGCGCCGGGGTCAACGGCGCGCTGCCCGGCTACATCATGCCTGTCGATCTGACCGTGGGCTTCCGGTACTATCAGGAATTCGCGCCCGAAGACGACGCGCTCGACCAGGCGGAGATCTTCGCGGTCGGCGAGGTGGTGACCACCGGCCTCGGGACCTTCACGGACGTGCTGCGCATCTTCGAGACCAATCCGCTCGAAGAGGACGCCCGCGAGTTCAAGCTCTACGCGCCCGGGATCGGCGTCATCGCCGCCGCCGAGGGCCTGGACGAGAATTTCGGCGATCCCGACCTGGTGTTCGAGGCGGTGGTGATCGCGCCGGTGCCGCTTCCGGCCGGGCTGCCGCTCGGGCTGGCGGCGTTCGCGGCGCTGGCGCTCTCGGCCCGCGCGCGCCGCCGCCTCTGAGGCGCCGGGGCGGGTCCGAGAGGCCCGCCTTGGCGCGAACGCCTTGCCTTGCCGGCCCGATCGGTCCTACCAAGGTCGCTCTGCAAAATCCGAGACCGCGGGGAGGCGACATGGCGATCGAGATCATCGGCCCGGGGTTCGGGCGCACGGGAACGGACTCGATGCGCGCGGCGCTCGACCTCATCGGCTTCGGCCCCTGCCATCACCAGCGCGAAGTCATCCGTCACCCCGAGACGCGGCAGGCCTGGCGCGACCTGGCGGCGGGCAAGGTCGAGGCCGACTGGGAGCTTCTGCTGGGCGGATACCGGTCCTGCCTCGACTGGCCCTCGGCCTACTACTGGCCGCAGCTCGTCGAGGCCTTCCCGGAGGCGAAGGTGGTCCTGACGTGGCGCAGCGCCGAAAGCTGGTGGCGGAGCTTCGAGAAGACCATCCTGCAGGTGATCCTGGCCGACACCGAGACCGAGGAAAGCGCGCCGGGCAGCCAGCTCGTCTCGCTCAGGGTCTTCGGCGGCAGGCCGACCGACCGCGCGCACTGCATGGCGGTCTACGAGGCGAACGTCGCGCGGGTGAAGGCGACGGTCGCGCCGGATCGGTTGCTTGTTCACAAGCTAGGAGACGGCTGGGAGCCGCTCTGCGCATTCCTCGGCGTCCCGGTTCCGGACGTCCCCTACCCCAACGTCAATAACGCGGCGGAGTTTCAGGCGAGCCGGGAGGCGTTCCGGGCCGAACGGGCGCAGGGCAAGACCGCATAGCCCCTACGTCGAGCCATCCCGCGCCATCTCGCGCAGGTCGCTCTGATGCGGGAACGCGCCCTTGGCGAGATACGCCTCCTCCTGCGGGGTCGACGCCCGCCCGAGAACGGCGTTGCGATGCGGGTGGCGGCCGAAGGCCGCGATGACGTCGCGCACGGCGGTCGCGTTTGTGGCGGCGAGGTTGCGGTACATCGGCTTCAGCCGATCCGGCGCCTCTTCGGCGATCGCGGCTGCGAGGACGAGGTTGCGGTCGAGATTGGCCAGGTGCCCGGGGCCCTCGCAATGCACCAGCGGCAGCTTGAAGGTCGCCTTCATCCAGGCGGTCTCCAGCGCGTCGTAGTGACCGTTGTCCAGGCCTTCGAGGCAGAGGGCGAGCGCGCTTGGATCCTGCGCGAAGGCGCGTGGCGCGCCTGCCCAGACGGAGCGGGAGAACTGATCCAGCAGGATGATCAGCGCAAGCCGGCCGCGCGGGTCCCCGGCCCAATGGTCGAGACCGCCCTCCGCGGCCCGAGCGGTGATCCCCGAGAACCGGTCGATGATCGCCGCGTGGGCGCCGCCGCGCATGCGCCATTCCCAGAACCCGATATGCGCCTCGGGCTCCGGGTCGGGCCCGTCGGGAAACCAGAAGGCGAGGATGTCGTCGGGGGTCGGGTCATGACTGGTCATCGGTCCGGTCCTCGCGCCTGTCACTTGGTGCCGAACATGCGGTCGCCGGCGTCGCCGAGTCCGGGCAGGATGTAGCCCTTCTCGTTGAGGCGCGCGTCGAGCGCCGCCGTCACGATCCGCACGTCTGGGTGCGCCTCCTTCATGCGCGCGACCCCCTCCGGCGCGGCGAGCAGGCAGAGAAAGCGGATGTCGCGCGCGCCGGCGGCCTTCAGCAGATCGACCGCCGCCGCCGAACTGTTGCCCGTCGCCAGCATCGGGTCGACCGCGATCACCACCCGCTCGTCAAGCTCGCTGGGCACCTTGGAGTAGTACTGGACCGGCTTGAGCGTCGCCTCGTCGCGGTAGAGCCCGACAAAGCCCACCCGGGCGGACGGAATGAGTTCGAGCACTCCGTCGAGCAACCCGTTGCCGGCGCGCAGGATCGAGATCAGCGCCAGCTTCTTGCCCCTCAGGACCGGCGCCTCCATCTCCATGAGCGGCGTCTCGATGGTCTTCTGCACCAGCGGCAGGTCGCGGGTGACCTCGTAGGCGAGCAGCAGACTGATCTCGCGCAGCAACCGGCGGAAGCCGGCCGTCGAGGTCTCGCGATCGCGCATCAGCGTCAGCTTGTGCTGCACCAGCGGATGATCGACGATGGTCAGATGGCCGTCCATGAACCTTCCCTCCTTGTGGGTCGCCGCGGCCCTTTCAGAGCGCGCTCGCCCCGTGCCGGCCCGGGGCGAGGCCGAGATGCGCCGCCAGCGTCTCTCCAACGTCCGAGAATCCGATCAGTCCCAGATCGCGCGCCGCGATCCCAGGGCCGGTCCCGAGCACCGGAACCCGCTCGCGGGTGTGATCGGTGCCGCGCCATGTCGGGTCGTTGCCATGATCGGCGGTGATGATCAGCAGGTCGCCCGGGCGGAGCCGCGTCAACACCTCCGGCAGGCGCGCATCGAAGCGCTCCAGCGCGCCGGCGTATCCCGCCACATCGCGCTGATGCCCGTAGAGCGTGTCGAAATCCACGTAGTTGGCGAAGATCAGATCACCGTCCCGGGCCGCATCGAGCGCCGCGAGCGTCACGTCGATCAGCGCCATGTCGTCCTTGCCCTTGGCGAGCGTGCTGATCCCGCGGTGCGCGAAGATGTCGCCGATCTTGCCGATGGCGTGCGTGCGCCCGCCCGCTGCGATCACCCGGTCGAGCAGCGTCGGCTCGGGCGGCGGAATGGCCAGGTCGCGGCGGTGCGACGTGCGGGTGAAGCCGTCCGCGGTCTCGCCCAGAAAGGGCCGCGCGATCACCCGCCCGACCCGCATCGGATGCACGATTTCTGCGGCGATGGCGCAGAGATCGTAGAGCCGATCCAGGCCGAAATGCTCTTCGTGCGCGGCGATCTGCAGGACGCTGTCGGCGGAGGTGTAGAAGATCGGCTTGCCGGTGGCGATGTGCTCCTCGCCGTAGGCGCGCAGCACCGGCATGCCAGAGGCGTGGCGGTTGCAGAGCGACCCGGAAAGACCGGCGCGCGCGACGATCTCGCCGGTGATCTCCGGCGGGATCGCGGGATCGGCGTCGGGAAAGAGCGTCCACTCCCATGGCACCGGCACGCCTGCAAGCTCCCAGTGCCCGGTCGGCGTGTCCTTGCCCCGCGACCGCTCGGTCGCGGCGCCATGGAGCCCGCGCGGCGTCGCGTCGAAACCCGGAAGGTCGATGTCGCTCGCCGTGCGGATCGCAGCGCCGAGGCCGAGCCCCTCCAGGTTCGGGGCGCGGAGCGGTGTTCCGGCCGCGGCACGCGCCTGGATGATGTGGCCGAGCGTGTTCGCCCCGGCGTCGCCGAACTCCGCCGCATCCGGCGCGCCGCCGCACCCGACCGAATCCATCACCATGAGGATCGCGCGGCTCATGCGTCCACCCGCCCCAGGATCAGCGGCGTCTCGGCCGGCGGCCTCTCCGCGATTGTGTAGGCCCGCCGCACGCGCTCCGCGGCGGCGGCGTGCGCCTCCGGATCCGCGGCGTGGGCCCGGGCGAGAGGCGCGCCGCGCTCCACCATGGTGCCGAGACCGAGCAGTCCCTCGAACCCGACGGAATGGTCGATCCGGTCCGAGGCGCGCCTGCGACCGCCCCCGAGCTCCACCACCGCGAGGCCGAGCGCGCGGACGTCGATGGCCGTGACGAAGCCTTCCGCCTCCGAGACCACGTCGGCCATCACCGGCGCGCGCCGAAGATGCCGTTCGTGATCCTCCAGAAATCCCGAGGGCCCGCCGAGGGCGGCCACCATCCTGTCGAAGCGTTCGGCCGCCGCGCCGGACCGGAAGGCCTCGGCGATCCGCGCGGCGCCCTCGACCTCGTCGTCGGCGAGTCCGGCGGTGGCGAGAATCTCTGCCCCGAGCGCCACGCAGACGTCCCAGAGGCGGCCGTCGATCTCGTCCCCGCTCAGGAAGCGCGCCGCGTTCGCCATCTCGAGCGCGTTGCCGGCCGCGCTCGCCAGCGGCTCGTTCATGTCGGTGATCAGCGCCCGCGTCCGGCAGCCCGCGCCGTTGGCGACCTCCACGAGCGCGCGCGCCAACGCCAGCGCGTCCTCGTTGCTGGCCATCAACGCGCCCGATCCGGTCTTCACGTCGAGCACCAGCACGTCGAGCCCGGCGGCGAGCTTCTTGGACAGGATCGAGGCGGTGATCAGGTCGATCGATTCCACCGTGGCCGTGACGTCGCGGATGGCGTAGAAGCGCCGGTCGGCCGGGGCGACGTCGCCCGTCTGGCCGATGACCGCACAGCCGACCTCGGCAACGACCCGGCGCAGCGTCTCGATGTCGGGCTGGGTGACGTAGCCGGGGATGGCGTCGAACTTGTCGAGAGTGCCTCCGGTGTGGCCGAGCCCCCGGCCGGAGATCATCGGCACGTAGGCCCCGCAGACGGCGAGCGCTGGCGCGAGCATCAGGCTGACGTTGTCGCCGACGCCCCCCGTGGAGTGCTTGTCGACGACCGGGCCGGGCAGATCCCAGGCGATCACCGTACCGCTGTCGCGCATCGCCTCGGTCAGCGCCACGCGCTCCGCCGCGTCCATGCCGCGAAACAACACGGCCATGGCGAAGGCCGCGATCTGGCCTTCGGAGATGCTGTCGTCGGTGAGGCCACGCACCATGAAATCGATCTCGTCCCGGGTCAGCGCGCCGCCGTCGCGCTTCCGGGCGATGATCTCCTGGGGCAGCATCAGTAGTCGTCGTCGGCTGCGTCGTCTCCGTCCGCGCCGAGCGACCCGAGCAGCGCGCCCAGAAGCGACGAGGCGCCGATGCGGAAGTGCTTCGGCCCCGCCCAGCCGGCGCCCATGATCTCGTCGGCGAGGTCGAGATAGACCGCGGCGTCCTCGACGCTGCGCACGCCGCCCGCAGCCTTGAACCCGGCGCCCCGGCCGCTGCGCCGTATGGCCTCCAGCATGACCCGCGCCGCTTCGGGCGTGGCGTTGACCGCGACCTTGCCCGTGGAGGTCTTGAGGAAATCCGCCCCCCCCGCCAGCGCCCGTTCGCAGGCCACCGCGATCAGGGCCGGGTCCTTGAGCACGCCCGTCTCGAGGATCACTTTGAGCGTCGCGTCGTCGCAGACGGCCTTGACCGCGCGCGTCATCTCCGCGATCGCGTCCGCCTCGCCGGCCATCAGCAGGCGGTAGGGCGCGACCATGTCGATCTCGTCGGCGCCCGCCGCGAGGGCGGCGCGCGTCTCCTCCACGACCGCCTCGATCGTGGCGTCGCCGCCGGGGAAGTTCACGACCGTCGCGACACGGATCCCGGTCCGGTCCAGTTCGTCGCGCGCAAGCCCCGCGAACCGCGGCCAGACGCAGACCGCCGCGGTCGAACCTTCCGGCGTCTGGGCGCGACGGCAGAGGTCCCGGACCGCATCGGCGTCGCAATCGTCCTCGAGATTGGTCAGGTCGAGACAGACAAGCGCGCGCAGCGCCGCCGTGCGCAGGTCGCGCGGGCCGGTCACGCGCCCGCTCCGGCCATGTGGGCGGGCGTGAACGCTCCGGGCAGCAGCGCGCCGATGGTGCTGGTCACGCCGTCGCCCTGCGCCCCGGCCATCGTCACGATGGTTCCGGGGTCGGCGAATTCGGTGAGCTTCTGCCGACAGCCGCCGCAGGGCGTGACCGGCTCGGCGCTCCCGGCGGCCACCGCCACTTCCACGATGCGTCTGTGTCCTGCCGCGACCATCGCCGCGATCGCGCCCGCTTCCGCGCAGGTGCCCTGCGGATAGGCGACGTTCTCGACGTTGCAGCCGACGAAGACCGCGCCTTCGGCGCTGCGCACCGCCGCTCCGACCTTGAAGCCCGAGTACGGCGCGTAGGCGTTCTCGCGCACGGAGCGCGCGGCCTCCAGCAAGGACATGTATCTCCCCCGAGCGGCTGGCGTCGGGCCGACTATGGGCGTCCCCGCGCCGCCTTGGCAAGCGCCAAGCGGCCCGGGCTCAGGCCCCCTCCTGGCGGTTCTCTTCCGCCCAGGTCTCGAGCTTTCGATAGATCGTGGAGGGCGACACCTCCAGCACCTTGGCCGCGCGCGGCACCGATCCGCCGCAGTGCGTGATGGTGGCCTCTATGAACTCGCGCTCGACCTCGGCGAGCGACATGCCGACCAGCGCCCCGAGGCGTCCCTCGACCCTTCCTGCCGTCGGTGCGGCGTCGATCCTGGCCACGAGCGCCGGGGACGCGGCCGGCGCATCGAGCCGTTCGAGCGTGACCTCGCCGGGAAGCATCTCCGGCAGCACCACCGGCCCGTCGTGAAGCACCACGATGTTGCGCACCACGTTGAGCAGCTGACGCACGTTGCCGGGCCAGGGTCGTTCGACGAAGATGCGCGCGACCTCGGGGTCGAACCGCTCGAAGGCCTTGCCCTCCTCCGCGGCGAACGCGCGCAGGTTGGCCTCGGCGATGTCCATGATGTCCTCGCGGCGCTCGCGGAGGGCCGGCATCCGGATCGGCACGACGTGCAGGCGGTAGTAGAGATCCTCGCGGAAGCGCCCGGCGCGAACCTCCTCGAGCGGATCGCGGTTGGTGGCGCAGACGATGCGCACATCGACCGACTGCGGCTTCGGAGCGCCGACGGGCTGGATCGTGGAAGTCTGCAGAAAGCGCAGCAGCTTGGTCTGGAGCGACAGATCCATCTCGCAGATCTCGTCGAGAAAGAGCGTGCCGCCGTCGGCGACCGCAGCCGCCCCCGGCTTGTCGCTCAACGCGCCGGTGAAGGCGCCCTTGAGATGGCCGAAGACCTCGGATTCCAGCAGGTCGCGGGGAATGGCGGCGCAGTTGAGCGGCACGAAGGCCTTTCTCGATCGTGTGGACAGCGCGTGGATCGCGCGCGCGCAGACCTCCTTGCCGGTGCCGCTCTCGCCGGTGATGAAGACGGTCGCGGTCGAGCGGCCGATCGAATCGATCATGCCATAGATGTGCTTCATGGGCGTCGAGCGGCCGATGAAGCCCTGGAAGCCCTCTCCGCCCGCCACGTCCTCGACCGCGGCGACGGGCGGACGCACCGGCGTTCCGGCCGGCCCGAGCGCGTTCTGGACGGCGTTGAGAAGCCGGCCCTCGTCGAAGGGCTTGACCAGGAAGTCGAAGGCGCCTGCGCGCATCGCCTGCACCGCGCGGTTGATCGAGCCGTTGGCGGTGATCACGATCACCCGGGTCGTCGGGGCTTCGGCCTGAAGCTCCTTGAGAAAGTCGATGCCGTCCCCGTCCGGAAGCTGCAGGTCGAGCAAGACCAGCCGCGGCCGGTTGCGGTCGAAGTCCACCCGGGCCTCGGCCAGCGTATAGGCGCAGGCGACGTCATGGCCGGCGCGAAGTCAGCACGCCGTGATACACCATCGACAGCGAGGAGGTGTCCTCGACGAGCAGGAGGCGATCGGTCATTCCTTGCGCCCGGCCGCCGCCCGCTCGACGCGCACAAAATCGATCGCGGCGTCGATTTCGTCGAGGACGGCCCGCGCTCCGGCGGCGATCCCGTCGGCCTCGTCATGCGCGGCCCGGTTGAGATCGCGCGCGCCATGCTGCAGACGCTTGGCGCCGATCGCGCCCGCGACCGAGATCAGGATGTGCGAGACCGACCTGATCGGCGCGAGATCGAGCGGGTCGATGGCCGCCGCAAGTTCGCGACGCGACTCCTCGAGATCCCCGATCACCTTCTCCAGAAGCTCCGACATCATGTCCACGCCGATCGCCTCGCAGAGCGCGCGGTAGACCTCCATGTCGACGGCCGGATCGCCGGCGGCCTCCTCGGGCTCGTGGGTCGCGGCCTGCACGACCTCAGACCTCGCAGTCCTATGCCGCAGATGCGACGCCAGCTCTCGGCCGAGCGCCTCGATGCTGGTGATCGGCTTGGAGATGAGACCGTTCGCGCCGGCCTCTGCGATCCGGTCCCGATGCTCGCGAAGGGCGTATGCGGTCAACGCGACGATGGGCACGTCGGCGCGCTCGTCGGCTCGACCGCGGATCGCGCGGATCACGTCGAGGCCGGACATGCGCGGCATCTCGATGTCGACGACGACAAGATCGTACTCGGCAAGCTCGAACGCCTCGAGCGCCTCCACGCCGTCGGAGCTGATCGTGACCTCGGCGTCGAGCGCGCGAAGCATCTGATTGGCGACCATCTGGTTCGTCGGATTGTCCTCGGCGAGGAGGATGCGCGCGCCGCGCAGCCCGGACGGCTCCGGGTCGCGCGCAGGCGTCTCCTGCCTGGCCGCCGGGGCCGGCGACGGATCCGGACCGGCGGAGGCAACCAGGGCGGGCGGCAATTCGATGGTCGCAAGCAGCCCGCCATCGGCGGGATTGTCGAGCCTCAGCCGCGCGCCCGTCTCGGCGCAGATGGCCTGCACGATGCGAAGCCCAAGTCCGTGCGCGCGCGCGCCGGATGTCATTGGCGGCGCCTCCGCCGCCAGGCTTGCGCGGGCGGCCTCGGGAAGCCCCGCGCCACGATCCCTGACCTCAAGGAGCAAGCCGCCGTCCGGCGCGCTTCGCGCCGTGACCCAAACCCCGCCGCCGCCATGGGTGATGGCGTTTCGCACGAGGTTGCCGACGGCCCGGGCGAGCGACATACGATGCACGAGGATGCGGCCCGGCGCATCGGCGGCGACCTCGACGCTGAAGTCGAATCCGGCGTCATGCGCCTCTCCGGTCCACCGCTGCCGCAGATACGCCGCGAAGGTCCGCAGATCGACGCCGACCGGCGCCGGACCGCAAGCCTCCTCTCCGTCGCCGAGCAGGAGGCCCACCAGGTGGTCGAGGGACCGCGTCGCCGTCGAGATGCGTGCGACCTGCTCGGCGACCTCGTCGGGCGGATCCTGCTGCTCGAGCGCGATGACCCCGCCGATCACGCCCTGCAGCGCGCCCCGGATGTCGTGGGCGAGCATAGGAATATCTCGCGAGGTCGGGTTCGCCGTCGCCGACGTGGCGTTCTCCACCCGCCGGCGCGGGTCCGGAATTGGTTCAATCACCGTCATGGAGATCCTGCCGAAATCTGTACGCCTGCACCCTGGTACGACCCGCCTGCGTTAAACCGAGAGTTGAAAACTCCCCGACGCATTCAGCGTACGATACAGCATACCCGCAGAAATTGCAAAATGCATTCGAACGATCGGATTAGGACGCCAACCTGCCCAGAACGCTGCTGCGCAGCCGGTTCATGTCGTTCGGCGCCTCGACGATGTCATCGAAGTATCCCGGCGACTGGGGCTGGCCCAGCGAGACGAAGAGCGCCTCGGGAAAGCGCGCCCGCAGGTCGCGCATCAGCGGGTCCGAACCGACGCTGGTGGCGTCGACGAGCACGACGTCGACCGGCGCGCCGCTCTCGAGATCGGTGAAAACGACCCGCTCCGATCGCAGCGCCGCCTTGTAGATCGCCGCGAGCGCCGCCGAGCGGGTTTCGAGATGCACGCGGATCTGCTCGAAGGGCACCGGCGCGGCGGGAACGGAGGCGCGGATCACCCGCTTGCCGTCCGGGCGTTCGACCACGTCGAGTTCGCCGCCCGACGCGGAAATCAGTCCGCGCGAAATCAGCGGTCGTAGCGCGTCGGCGGACACCTGATCCGGGGCGATCTCCCCGACCCCCATCAGGAGATCGAGTTTCCATGTGACGTCCTCGCCATCGTCGGCGAAGCCGATCTCGCCTATCAGGCGGTTCTGCTCGTAGTCGAAGTCCAGCGCCACCGTCGCCGGGTCGCGGGCTTCGAGCGCAAATTCTCCGAGATGCACGAAGATCTGTCGCAAACGGTCGATGTCGCCCTCGATCACCTTCGGAGAGCCCGGCCGGACGGTCACCGTCATCGCCTGCGCGCCCTGACGCGCGAGGGCCTCGCGCACCGCTTCCGACAGCGCCGCGAGTCGGAAAGGCTCGGCGCTGATGCGGATCTGGCCGTCCTGCACCTCGCCGTAATCGAGCATGCTCGACAGCATGTTGAGCATCGACTGGCCCGATTGCGACGCCTGATCGACCAGCCGGGTCTGGCGGTCCGACAACCCGCTCTGGCCCAGAAGCGCCAGAGGCCCGAGCAGCGCGTTGAGCGGGTTCCGAAGCTCGTGGCTCATCATGCTGAGAAAGCGCGACTTGGCGCGGCTCGACTGTTCTGCGACCTCGGCGCTGCGACGGTTGAGTTCGGCGATCTGGGTCTGCCGGCGGTTCTCCCGGAAGATCAGCAAGAGCGAGAGCACGCTCAGGATTACCGCCGCCAGCGTGATCACCGCGGTGAACTGCGCGGTCGTCTCGATCCGGTCGCGAACCTGCGCCGACATGGCGCTGTCGCCGCGCATCACGCGCAGCGTGTAGAGGCGGAGCGCCTTCTGGAATGCGCTCGCCGCCTCGATGATCTCGCGCACCCCATCGGCGTCGTCCGCCGCGAGCGCGGAGACCGCGGGATCGATCTCGTAGAGGAAGGCCTCAAGGTCGTCGATCGCGCCGAACTCCGCGTCGTAGCGATCGAGAACTTCCCCGACGCGGCCGGACCCGCTCATGGAGACCCGGCTCCAGAGGATGTCGAAACGCTCGCGCATTTCGCCGAGCGCGTCCTCGGACTGCTCGGAGGCGAGCATGGCGAGGCTGAACTGGAAGCGCAGCAACTCGACTTCCATCTGCGTCGCCGACCACAGGATGTTGTCCTGGCTGATGACGCGCAGCGTGTCGACGTTCTTGCGGATGTTGAAATAGCCAGCGGCGGCCAACGCCGCCATCGCGATCAGCATCAGGATGCCGAGATATCGCGGGACCGGTCTCATCGGGTCAAAGCGACTCTATCCGGACGACCTGCCAGATGAGGCGGTGGATGTAGATCGAATCCTGGAGGTCCGGATGGTCCGAAATCGGGTACATCAGCCAGAGCGGACCCTTGTCCCGGCGTGACAGCGGCGTCCCGTCGGCCTCGAGGGCCAGGATGGCGTTGTACCTTCGAAAGTCGCTCGTGGGGATGTCCACATAGTAGTCGTTGGCAGCCGTGAAGCGCAGGATCTCGAAATCGTCGAGCGCGAGATGCTCGAGAACGTCGCGCACCAGCGGGCCACGATACTCGACCTCGCCGTCGGTGAATTCGTTCTGGGTGACGATGCTGACCTGTGGGAGCGCCGAAAGCTCGTCGAGGCTGAACTCGAGCGTCTCGACACTGTCCGGACCCCGGCTCAGCGTCAGCGCCGCGTCTGCGGCGACCAGGCCTGGCGTCGCGATCAACAATGAGGCGACCAACGCGCAAAGCGCCGCTGGACGCGACGCGAAAGACAATTTACGGGGCGCCAATGGCGTCTCTCCTTCGTTTATTGGTGATCCCGGAGGATCCGACGGGGACCCCTCGCCGATTCAGTCGCTTAACGATAAGCACATTCCATGCCAAGTTGAATACCCCGCATTTGATTGCTCGCGGAGGTAGTACATTGCAACAATGCGACAGACAAGCATCGCAAAATGGGAATCCCCGCCAGGTCCATTGCGATATGCGAAAGATTAACGAATAGAGTGGGATCGGGGCCGAAGCCCCGCAGCGCCCGGGCGTCAGCGCCGTGGATATCCCAGGCCGGCGAGGCTTTCGGTGATCTCGCCGAGAATCGCGGGATCGTCGATCGTCGCCGGCGGGCGGTACTCCTGCCCGTCGGCGATGCGCCCCATGATGCCACGCAGGATCTTGCCTGACCGCGTCTTGGGCAGCCGGTCGACCACGACCGCGGTCTTGAACGCCGCCACCGGCCCGATCTTCTCTCGCACCAGCCGGACGCATTCGGCGACGATTTCGTCATGGTCGCGGTCGCAGCCACGGTTCAGGCAGAGAAAGCCCATGGGCAGCTGGCCCTTCAGCTCGTCGCCGACTCCGATGACCGCGCATTCGGCCACGTCGGGGTGGCCGGCCAGGATTTCCTCCATCGCGCCCGTCGAGAGCCTGTGGCCGGCCACGTTGATCACGTCATCGGTGCGCGCCATGATGTGGATGTAGCCATCCTCGTCGATCACGCCGGCGTCCCCGGTCTCGTAGTACCCCGGGAAGGTCTCGAGGTAGGACTTGCGAAACCGTGGCTCGGCGTTCCACAGCGTCGGCAAGGTGCCCGGCGGCAACGGCAGCCTGACCGCCACCGCTCCCAGCGTTCCGTTCGGCGCGGGCCTGCCGTCTTCGGCGAGGATCTCGACCGCGTAGCCCGGCATCGGAACCGTCGGCGAGCCGAGTTTCACGGCAAGCTGTTCGATGCCCACCGGATTCGCCGCGATCGCCCAACCGGTCTCGGTCTGCCACCAGTGGTCGATGACCGGCACCTTGAGGTGATCCTGCGCCCAGACGATGGTGTCGGGATCGGCGCGCTCGCCGGCCAGAAACAGATACTTCAGGCTCGAGATGTCGTAGTCTCGGATCAGCGCGCCGGACGGGTCCTCGCGCTTGATGGCGCGAAACGCCGTCGGCGCGGTGAAGAAGCTCTTCACGCCGTATTCCGAGATCACCCGCCAGAAGGTGCCCGCGTCCGGCGTGCCGACCGGCTTGCCCTCGAAAACCACCGTGGTCGCGCCGACCAGCAGCGGCCCGTAGCAGATGTAGGAATGCCCGACGACCCAGCCCACGTCGGAGGCGGTCCAGAACACGTCGCCCGCGCCGACATCGTAGATGTTCTTCATCGTCCAGGTGAGCGCGACCATGTAGCCGCCATGGGTTCGCACCACGCCCTTCGGCTGGCCCGTCGTGCCCGAGGTGTAGAGGATGTAGAGCGGATCCATCCCGCCAACCGCCGCGCAGGGCGCGGGCTCGGCCGTCGCCAATGCGTCGTTCCAGTCGTGATCCCGGCCGGGCGTCATCGCGGCCTGCGCCTGATCGCGCTGAAGAATGATGCAGAAGTCAGGCTGGTGCTCGGCCAGCTCGATTGCCGCGTCGACCATCGGCTTGTAGGCGACCACGCGTCCCGGCTCGATGCCGCAGGACGCGGCGATCAGCGCCTTGGGCGCCGCGTCGTTGATGCGCACCGCAAGCTCGGGGGCCGCGAAGCCCCCGAACACCACCGAATGCACGGCGCCGAGCCGGGCGCAGGCGAGCATGGCGACAAGCGCCTCGGGCACCATCGGCATGTAGATGATCACCCGGTCGCCGCGGCCTACGCCCCGCGCCGACATCGCGCCGGCGAGCCGGGCCACCTGGTCGAGAAGTTCGGCGTAGCTCAGCCGCGCCTTGGTCCCGGTGACGGGCGAATCGTAGATGATCGCATCGCGATCACCGAAGCCAGCCGCGACGTGACGGTCGAGCGCGTTGTGGCAGATGTTGCACGATGCGTCGGCGAACCAGCCGTAGATCGGCGCCGACGACGCGTCGAGCGCGGCGGTCGGCGCCTTGAACCAGTCGACGGCGCCGGCCGCCTCCATCCAGAACCCCTCGGGGTCCGCCTGCCAGCGCCCGTAGACCTCGCGATATCCCATTCTTCCGCTCCTTCGATGCAACCGGCCGCAATCAGCCGTAGGTGTCGACCGGCGCTCCTGCGAGCGCCGCAATGTTGAGAAGGCCGCGCGCGGTGATCGACGGCGTGACGATGTGGGCCTTGTTGCCCATGCCCATCAGGATCGGCCCGACCTCGATCCCGCCGCCGAGCATCTTGGTGATGTTGCGCACGCCGCTCGCGGCGTCGGTGCTGGAGAAGACCAGCGCGTTCGCCGCCCCCTGCAGCCGGGAACTCGGGAAGATGCGCGCGCGCAACTCGCCATCGAGCGCCGCGTCGGAGTGCATTTCGCCCTCGTAGACGAAATCGAGATCGAGCCCGTCGAGGATCTCCAGCGCCCCGCGCATCCGCAGGCCGGAGTCGGTGTCGAGGTTGCCGAACTGGGAATGCGAACAGAGCGCGATGTTCGGCTCGAGGCCGAAGCGACGGATATGGCGCGCCGCCGCGATCACCGTGTCCGCGATCTGCCGCGCGGTCGGAACCGCGTGGATCTGGGTGTCGGCGACGAAGATCGGGCCGTTCTCGGTGATCATCAGCGACAAGGCCGCGATCGGCCGGAGTGCGGGCCCCGCGAGCACCTGGCGCACATAGTTGAGATGCCAAAGGTACTGCCCGAAGGTGCCGCAGATCAGGCTGTCGGCCTCCTCGCGGTGCACCATGATCGCGCCGATCGCCGTGGTGTTCGTGCGCATGATCGCCTTCGCGAGATCAGGCGTCACCCCGCGGCGCTGCAAGATCTCGTGGTAGGTCTCCCAGTATTCGCGGAACCGCGGGTCATCCTCAGGGTTCACGACCTCGAAGTCGCGGTCGACGACGAGCGGGATCGCGTTGCGATCGCAGCGCAGTTCGATCACCTCGGGGCGCCCGATCAGGATCGGCCGGTCGACACCCTCCTCGTTCATCGCGAGAACCGCGCGCAGCACCCGCTCGTCCTCGCCCTCCGCGAAGACCAGCCGTCGCACCGACGCCCGCGCCGCCTCGAAGGCCTGCCGCATCAGGAACGCCGAGCGATAGACCGAGCTGTTGAGCTTGGCCTTGTAGTCGGCGATGTCGGCCACCGGCCGGGTCGCCACCCCGCTCTCCATCGCCGCCTTCGCCACCGCGCCCGCGACAATCGCGAGGAGCCGCGGATCGAACGGCTTGGGAATGAGATAGTCGCGCCCGAAGCTCAGCCGCTCGCCCTCGTAGGCCGCCGCCGCCTCCGCCGAGGACGACGCGCGCGCCAGCGCCGCGATGCCTTCGACGCAGGCGATCTCCATGGCGTCGTTGATCGTGGTCGCCCCCACGTCCAGCGCGCCGCGAAAGATGAACGGAAAGCAGAGCACGTTGTTGACCTGGTTGGGAAAGTCCGACCGCCCGGTGGCGATGATCACCTCCGGATCGGCCGCGCGCGCCTCGGCGGGGTCGATTTCGGGCGTCGGGTTGGCGAGCGCGAAAACGATCGGCGGCGAGGCCATCCGCGCGACCATGGCGCCGGTGAGCACGCCCGGCCCCGACAACCCCAGAAAAAGATCCGCGCCATCGATCACCTCGTCGAGCGTGCGCAGGTCGCTCTTCTGTGCGAACGCCGCCTTCTCGGGGTTCATGTCGACGCCGCGCCCCGCGTGGACGAGCCCGTGAATGTCGCACAGCCAGATGTTCTCGCGTCGGGCGCCGAGCTTGAGCAGCATGTTGAGGCAGGCAATGCCCGCGGCCCCGCCGCCGGTGGAGACGATCTTGATGTCGGCGAACGCCTTGCCCGCGAAGCGGAGCGCGTTGGTGGCCGCCGCTCCCACCACGATCGCGGTGCCGTGCTGGTCGTCATGGAAGACCGGGATTTTCATGCGCTCGCGGCAGAGCCGCTCCACCACGAAGCAGTCCGGCGCCTTGATGTCCTCGAGGTTGATCGCGCCGAACGTCGGCTCCAATGCGGTGACGATGTCGGCCAGCCGCTCGGGATCGCGCTCGTTCACCTCGATGTCGAAACAGTCGATGTTGGCGAACTTCTTGAACAGGACCGCCTTGCCCTCCATCACCGGCTTGGAGGCAAGCGCGCCGATGTCGCCCAGCCCCAGCACCGCCGTGCCGTTGGTGACCACGGCGACGAGATTGCCGCGCGAGGTAAAGCGCGCCGCCGCGGTCGGGTCAGCCTTGATCTCCAGGCACGCCTCCGCCACTCCGGGCGAATAGGCCCGCGCGAGGTCGCGCTGGTTGGCCATCGGCTTGGTGGCACGGATCTCGAGTTTGCCCGGACGGGGATATTCGTGATAGTCGAGCGCCGCCTGTCGCGCGGCCTCCTTGCCCATGTCGTTCATCACGCGCTTCCCCCGGTTTTTTTGCTGGCTTAACCGAGTCGCCGCGGCGTTGCCAGCCCGCCGCCGCCGGTCCCGCTCTTTCCCTGTCCGCAGGGCGGCAACCTTTCCGCCGCTGCGCCCTCGATCGATACCGACAGACGCCCCGGTGGGCGCCGGCCGCCTCCGCGCCCTCACCCGACCGCCGGCCGGTCTCTGGTGGCGCTCCGGATCAGGCCGAGGATCTCGCGCGCCGCCTCGGGGATGTTTGTCCCCGGCCCGAAGATGGCGCTGACGCCCCTGTCCCTGAGGAAGGCGTAGTCCTGCTGCGGGATGACGCCGCCGCAGATCACTAGGACGTCGCCCGCGCCCGCCGCGCGCAGCGCCTCGATGAGCTTGGGCGCCAGCGTCTTGTGCCCCGCGGCCTGGCTCGAGATGCCGACGACGTGCACGTCGTTGTCGATGGCGTCCTGCGCGGCCTCCTCGGGCGTCTGGAACAGCGGGCCCACGTCCACGTCGAAGCCGATGTCCGCGAAGGCCGTGGCGATCACCTTCGCCCCGCGGTCGTGGCCGTCCTGGCCCATCTTGACCACAAGCATGCGCGGCCGGCGACCCTCCTCCTCGGCGAAGGCCTCCACGTCCCTCTGGATCGCGGCGAAGGCCTCGTCGCCCTCGTAGGCCGCGCCATAGACGCCCGCGAGCGTCTTCACCTCGGCCCGGTGCCGGCCGAACACCTTTTCCATCGCGTCCGAGATCTCCCCTACCGTCGCCCGCGCCCGGGCGGCCTCCACCGCGGCGGCGAGCAGGTTGCCCTCGCCGCGCGCCGTCGCCTCCAGCGCCGCCAGCGCCTCCGCGCACGCCGCCTCGTCGCGCCCGGCGCGGATGCGCTCCAGCCGCGCCACCTGAGCCTCGCGCACCGCCACGTTGTCCACGTCGAGAATGTCGATCGCCGATTCCTCGGCCAGGCGGTAGCGGTTGACCCCGACGATCACCTCGTCGCCGCGATCCACGGCGGCCTGACGCCGCGCGGCGCTCTCCTCGATGCGCAGCTTCGGCATGCCCGAGGCGACCGCCTTCGTCATGCCACCCAGGGCCTCGACCTCCTCGATCAGCGCCCAGGCCTTCTCGGCCAGGTCCGCGGTCAGGCTCTCGACGTAGTAGGACCCGGCCAGCGGATCGACGACCTGCGTCACGCCGGTCTCGTGCTGAAGGATCAGCTGGGTGTTGCGCGCGATCCGCGCCGAGAATTCCGTCGGCAGCGCAATTGCCTCGTCAAAGGAGTTCGTGTGCAGCGACTGGGTCCCGCCCAGCACCGCCGCCAGCGCCTCGTAGGCAGTGCGCACGACGTTGTTGTAGGGATCCTGCTCGGCGAGGCTCACCCCGCTCGTCTGGCAATGGGTGCGCAGCATCAGGCTCTGGGGCTTCTTTGCGCCGAACTCGGTCATGATCCGGTGCCACAGGAGCCGCGCCGCGCGCAGCTTCGCGGCCTCCATGAAGAAGTTCATGCCGATCGCGAAAAAGAACGACAACCGCCCGGCGAAGTCGTCCACGTCCATGCCCGCCGCGATCGCCGCCCTCACGTACTCGCGGCCGTCCGCCAGCGTGAAGCCCAGCTCCTGCACGAGGTTCGCGCCCGCCTCCTGCATGTGGTAGCCCGAGATCGAGATCGAGTTGAACTTCGGCATCTCCGCGGCGGTGTAGCCGATGATGTCGGAGACGATCCGCATCGAGGGCTCCGGCGGATAGATGTAGGTGTTGCGGACCATGAACTCCTTGAGGATGTCGTTCTGGATCGTGCCCGACAGCAGCGTCCGGTCGACCCCCTGCTCCTCGCCCGCGACGATGAAACTCGCCAGCACCGGGATCACCGCGCCGTTCATCGTCATCGACACCGAAACCTTCTCCAGCGGGATGCCGTCAAAGAGGATCTTCATGTCCTCGACGCTGTCGATGGCCACCCCCGCCTTGCCCACGTCGCCCACGACTCGGGGATGGTCGCTGTCATAGCCGCGGTGGGTGGCGAGGTCGAAGGCGACCGACACGCCCTGCTGGCCCGCGGCGAGCGCCTTGCGGTAGAAGGCGTTCGACGCCTCGGCTGTCGAGAAGCCCGCGTACTGGCGGATCGTCCAGGGCCGCCCCGCATACATCGTCGCCCGCGGCCCGCGGGTGAACGGCGCAAGCCCCGGAAGGTCGCCGAGATGGTCGAGACCCTCCAGGTCTTCGCCAGTGTAGAGCGGCCGCACCCTGACGCCTTCGGGCGTCTCCCACGCCAGGCTGTCCGGATCGCGCCCCTTGAGCTCGCGCTGCGCCTGCGCGCGCCATGCCTCGATGTCGCTCGCGCTCATTGGCCCCTCCACCTTCCGCGGGTCGGCGCATCCGCCTCGCGGCGGCCGCGCACCGAAGATTGCGCCGATTTTCCCTCGCATCCCGCGTCGATGTGCTTATGTTCCAGTCGGATCGGAGGGACGATGCGTGCTTGTGTACACCTGTTGAGTTTGTTTCTGGCCGCCTTTCCGTTGGCGACCCTGGCGCAGGGCGAGACGACCACGCCGGCCGCCGCAGAAGCCGTTGAACCGGACGAGCAGCCCGATCTCGAGGACCTGCTGTGGGTGGCCCGCCCCGTGGTCGTCTTCGCCGACAGCCAGAACGATCCGCGCTTCGTCCAGCAGATGCGCATGCTCGAGGAACGTGTGCCCGAGCTCGAGGACCGCGGCGTCGTCATTCTGACCGACACCGACCCCGACGCGCGCGGACCGCTGCGCACCACCCTGCGTCCGCGCGGCTTCGGCCTTGTGCTCGTCGACACCGACGGCTCGGTCGTCCAGCGCCGCCCGGCCCCCACGACGTCGCGCGAGCTGATCAACCTCATCGACCGGCTGCCGTCGCGGCGCCAGGAGACCGGCTCCCGTCGTCAGTGACCGCGCGACGCCGCGTCGCCGGTCGCTGTGCGGGAACAGGGTTTTGGCCGAGGCCCTTGCGTGCGGGGGACACCTACTCGAACTCCATGATCACGTCGTCGACGCCCATGCTGGCTCCGGGCGCGGCGTGGATGATCCGGACCACGCCCCGGCGTTCGGCGCGCAGCACGTTCTCCATCTTCATCGCCTCGACCATGCAGAGCGCCTGCCCCTCGTAGACCTCGTCGCCAACGGCGACGTGGATGTCGACGACGAGCCCGGGCATCGGGCAGAGCAGGAGACGCGACGTGTCCGCGGCCTCCTTGCGCGGCATCTGCGCGGCCAGCGCGGCGTGGCGCGGCGAGAGCACGGCCACCTGAAGATCGGCCCCGCGGTGGCGCAGCCGCAGGCCGCCCGGCGTCGGCGTCACCTTGACGATGAGCGGCGCATCGTCGACCACCGCGCGCGCCAGGCTCTGTCCCGGCGTCCAGTCGCAGGCCACCGCGATCGTGGCCCCGCCGGCGAAACGCGCCTCTGACCAGTTCTCGTGCCGGGTGAGCGTCAGCGGCCGCTGGATGCGATCGATCTCCACCACCCAGTCGTCCCCGATCCGGCGGCGATGGTTGCGCATCCCGCCCGAGATCTTCGCCGCCCTGTCCTCGCGGATCGCGTGCATGTGCGCCGCGAGCGCCGCAAGTCGGCGCAGGGTCTCCTCCGGCAGTTCCGCGCCCGCGAAACCGTCGGGGTATTCCTCGGCGATGAAGGCGGTGGTGATCTCTCCGGACACGAAGCGGGGATGATCCATCACCGCCGAGAGGAACGGCAGGTTGTGGCCGATGCCCTCGACCTCGAAGGCGTCGAGCGCGCCCCGCATCGCCGAGATCGCTCCCGCCCTGTCCGGCGCCCAGGTGCAGAGCTTGGCGATCATCGGGTCGTAGTACATCGAGATCTCGCCGCCCTCGAAGACGCCGGTGTCGTTGCGAACCGCCTGCTCCGGCCGCGCCGTCTCCGCCGGCGGCCGGTACCGCGTGAGCCGCCCGATCGACGGCAGGAAGTTCCGATAGGGATCCTCGGCGTAGAGCCGGCTTTCCATCGCCCAGCCGTTGAGGGTCACGTCGTCCTGCGTGATCGCGAGCCTCTCGCCCGCCGCCACCCGGATCATCTGCTCCACGATGTCAATCCCGGTGATCAGCTCGGTGACCGGATGCTCGACCTGAAGCCGGGTGTTCATCTCGAGGAAATAGAAGTTGCGCGCCCCGTCGACGATGAACTCCACCGTGCCGGCCGAGCAGTAGTCGACGGCCTTCGCGAGCGCGACCGCCTGCTCGCCCATCGCGCGCCGCGTCGCCGCATCGAGGAATGGCGATGGCGCCTCCTCGATGACCTTCTGGTTGCGCCGCTGGATCGAGCACTCCCGCTCGCCGAGATAGATGCAGTTGCCATGGGTGTCGCCCAGCACCTGGATCTCGATATGCCGCGGCTGCGTTACGAACTTCTCGATGAAGATGCGGTCGTCGCCGAAGCTCGACGCGGCCTCGGACTTGGACCGCTCGAAGCCCTCGCGCGCCTCGGCGTCGCCCCAGGCGATGCGCATGCCCTTGCCGCCGCCGCCCGCGCTGGCCTTGATCATCACCGGATAGCCGATCTCGCCGGCGATCTTCGCCGCATGCCCGGCGTCGTCGATCAGTCCCATGTATCCGGGCACCGTCGACACTCCGGCCTCGGCCGCGAGCTTCTTCGACGTGATCTTGTCGCCCATCGCCTCGATGGCGCCCACCGGCGGCCCGATGAACGCAACGTTCGCCGCCGAGAGCGCCTGCGGCGAACTCGGCGCGCTCGCTGAGAAACCCGTAGCCCGGATGCACCGCCTGCGCGCCGGTCCTGGCGATCGCCTCCATGATCCTGTCGATCACGATGTAGGACTGGCTGACCGGGGCCGGGCCGATGCGGACCGCCTCGTCGGCCATCTCCACATGGAGCGCGCCTGCGTCGGCGTCGGAATGCACCGCCACCGTCCGGATGCCCATCCTGCGGGCGGTCTTGATGACGCGGCAGGCGATCTCGCCGCGATTGGCGATCAGGATCTTGTCGAACATGCGCCCTCCCGGCGTCCAAGCGGCCAAGAGCGCGCCACCGCCGTTTCGCGGCGGCCGGCAAGAATTGCGGCGGCGTCTCCGCCGGGCGTGCCGTCAGGGAATGACCGAGCCGACGCCTTCGTTGATCGTGCCGTCGTCGAGCGGATCGTCGCCGACGAGTTCCTGCTCGGACGCCGACAAGCCCGGCCCGCCAATCTCCATCCCGCCGCCGCAGGCCGCGAGCAGGAGCGTCGCCCCGAGCGCCGCGAGGGTCGATCTGATCTCCATGCCGCCTCTCCCATTGTTTCCGTCCCGCGAACATACCCCGTCGCGAGGGTCTGCGCCACCTCAGCCATCCTCGAACACCTCCGGAAATGTCGCCCGCGCCGCGGCCTCGTCCACCCGCAGCAGCGCCTCGTAGCTCGCCGGATCGAAGGGCTCCTCGGCCGCGACCACCTCGCGCCCCATCAGCCAGGAGAGCCGGCCGGCGTCGAGGTTGCCGCGAGGAAATGGCTCGGCCCCGAACTGCTCCCAGAGCGCAGCGAGAAACGCCGCATCCGCGGCGCGATCGATCGGCCGGCGGTCGCGGTACCGCTCGCGCGCCCGCAGCGGCGACACGCCGCCCTTGGCTTCCCTCCGGATGGTGAACTGCAGATCGGAGCCGGACAACCGGCTGGGGAACCCGCGATGTTTCAGCACCGGCCGCGCCTCCGCGAACCGGCCGGGATCACTCCTCGCCGAGGTTCATCACCGCCACGCCCATCGAAACCGCGCCGAAGGTCAGAGACGTCTGGAAGAACAGCACCGCCGTCGCGAGCCCGCTGTCGTCCTTCTCCAGCAGCGCCCCGATCCCGAGCACGTCGAACCAGATCAGCCCGAACAGGAAACAGCAGCCGATGACCATGCCGTTGGCGGCGTGGATCAGCATGAAGCGGATCAGTTTCGGCAGGGACAGCCAGGTTCGGCGGATCATCGCGCACCAGGGATCGAAACAGTGTCGATGAAGATAGCCCGGCGCCGCCGCGCTGTCCAATCGCGCCGATGGTCGCGGCCGGGCTCATGCGTTCGGCACCGGCATCATGTAGACCTCGCCGACCGCCACCCGCGGTGGTTGTTCCAGCGCGTAGATCACCGCCCTGGCGACGTCCTCGGCCTGAAGCATCTTCGGTTTCGCCTCGTCGAAGAACGGCGTGTCGACCATGCCCGGCGCGATCACCGTGCAGCGCCCGCCCCATTCGCGCATTTCCGCAAGCAGGTTGGCGCCGAAGCCGTGCACGAAGTGCTTGGTCGCGCCATAGACCGAGCCCGCGATCTCGGTGCGCGCGGCGCGCGACCCGGTCAGGATCATGTGACCGCCCGTCTTGCGAAGCTCCGGCAGCGCCAGACGCGTCGTCACCAGCAGGCCCCAGATGTTGACCTCGACCATGGTGCGCCAGTTGTCGAGTTGCGCCTTCTCCGCCCCGCCCGGACCGCCGAGGCCCAGACCGGCGTTGGCGAAGGCCGCGTCGAGCCGGCCGAAGCGCTCCAGAAACGCCCCAAGGGCCGCCTCCTGCTCGGCAACCGAGGTCACGTCCGCCGGCAGCGCCATGGCCTTATCTGCCCCGATCTCCTCGACCAGCGAAGCCAGCTTGTCTTCGGACCGCGCCATCAGCCCGACCCGCCAGCCCTTGGCCGCTGTCGCCAGCGCCGTCGCCGCGCCGATCCCGCTCGAGGCGCCGGTGATGAGAATCGTCCTGTCCATGATCTGCCCCATCCCCTCAGAGCGGTATGTTGTCGTGCTTCTTCCAGGGGTTGCTCAGCCGTTTGGTGCGCAAGCTCGCAAAGGCCCGCGCCACCCTGCGGCGCGTCGAATGCGGCATGATCACCTCGTCGATGAACCCCTTCTCGGCGGCGACGAACGGATTGGCGAAGCGGCGTTCGTATTCGGCGGTGCGCGCCGCGATCTTCTCCGCGTCGCCCGCCTCGGACCGGTAGAGGATCTCGACGGCCCCCTTGGCGCCCATTACCGCGATCTCCGCGGTCGGCCAGGCGTAGTTGATGTCGCCGCGCAGATGCTTGGAGCTCATCACCACATAGGCGCCGCCGTAGGCCTTGCGGGTGATCACCGTCACCTTCGGCACCGTCGCCTCGCCGTAGGCGAACAGCAGCTTTGCGCCGTGCTTGATGATGCCGCCGTGCTCCTGGCTGGTTCCCGGCAGGAAGCCCGGCACGTCGACGAAGGTCAGGATCGGGATCTCGAAGGCGTCGCAGAACCGCACGAAGCGGGCGGCCTTGCGCGCGCTGTCGATGTCGAGGCAGCCCGCCAGCACCATCGGCTGGTTCGCCACGACGCCCACGGTCGAGCCCTCAAGCCGAATGAAGCCTACGATGACGTTGCGGGCGAAATCGGCCTGGATCTCGAAGAAGTCGCCCTCGTCGGCGACCTTCACGATCAGCTCCTTCATGTCGTAGGCCGTGTTGGCGCTGGCGGGCGCGAGCGTATCAAGGCTCTCCTCGATCCGGTCTGGCGCGTCGAAGAACGGCCGCTCGGGGGCTCCGGTCAGGTTCGACATGGGCAGGAAATCGAACAGCCGCCGGGTCTCCAGGAGCGCCACGATGTCGTTCTCGTAGGCCCCGTCCGCGACCGAGGACTTCGACGAATGGGTCCGCGCGCCGCCGAGTTCCTCTGCGGTCACGTGCTCGTTGGTGACGGTCTTGACCACGTCCGGGCCGGTCACGAACATGTAGGACGAGTCCCGCACCATGAAGGTGAAGTCGGTCATCGCCGGCGAATAGACTGCGCCGCCGGCGCAGGGGCCCATGATCAGGCTTATCTGCGGCACGACGCCCGAGGCCATGATGTTGCGGTGGAAGACGTCGGCGTACCCCGCGAGACTCGCCACACCTTCCTGAATGCGCGCGCCGCCGGAATCGTTGATCCCGATGATCGGCGCGCCATTGCGCATCGCCATGTCCATGATCTTGCAGATCTTCTCGGCGTGGGTCTCCGACAGCGATCCGCCGAAGACGGTGAAGTCCTGGCTGAACACGTAGACCTGCCGGCCGTTGATCGTGCCCCATCCGGTGATCACCCCGTCCCCGGGATAGGACAACTCCTCCATGCCGAACTCGGCGCAGCGATGCGCCTTGAACATGTCGAACTCCTCGAAGCTGCCCTCGTCGAGCAGCGCCTCGAGCCGTTCGCGCGCGGTGAGCTTGCCCTTGGCGTGCTGGGCGTCGATGCGCTTCTCGCCGCCGCCGCCCCGCGCCTCGGCGCGCCGGGCCTCCAGTTGTCCGAGGATTCCCTGCACCGTTCGCCTCCCCTTCCACCGTCGCCGCGATGTGACAGATCGGTGATGGCCGGGCAAGCAGGGATCGGCGGATTTGAAAATCTCGTTGCAATTGCAATCTGCGAATTGCAAAGTTGCGAAGTCATGGCCCAGACCCGCAAGCTCTACGCCGGTGCGAAACTGCGCGAGATCCGGATGCGCCTCGGGCTCACCCAGGCCGACCACGCCGCCCGGCTCGGCGTCTCGCTCTCCTATCTCAACCAGATGGAGAACAACCACCGGCCGATTTCGGCCCGCGTGGTGCTGGCGCTGGTGCAGGAATACGACGTCGACGTCACCGAGCTGTCCGACGGCGCGCCCGAACGCGTGATCGCCGACATGCGCGAGGCGCTCGCCGACCCGGTCTTCGGGGCGGACTCGCCACCGCTCGCCGACATCCAACTCCTCGCCTCCAACGCGCCGAACCTTGCGCGGGCCTTTCTCACCCTGCACCGCGCCCACCGACAGGGTCAGGAGCGGCTCGCCCAGCTCAACGAGGCGCTCGGCCGCGAGGACGGCGCGCTGGCGCCCCTGCCTTGGGAAGAAGTGCGCGACTTCTTCCACTACTGCGACAACTACATCGACGCCATCGACCGCGCGGCGGAACTCTTCGCCGCGCGCCTCGGCCCCGGCGAGCGCCGACCGGCCCTCGCGGACTGGCTCGCGCGCGAGCACGGCGCCCGCATCGTCGCCTCGACCGATGCGACCCTGCGGGCCTGGGATCCGCGCACCCGCACGCTTCGCCTCTCGACCGCCGCCACCCAGGCGACGCGCGACTTCCAGACCCTGCACCAGGTCGCGCTGATCGCGCACGGGGATCTTCTTGACGCCACGCTCGACCTCGCGCGCTTCCGTTCCGGGGAGTCGCGGGCGATCTGCAAGGTGGGACTTGCGAACTACTTCGCCGGAGCGGCGCTGCTGCCCTACGGCGCATTCCTCGCCGCCGCCGACGAGATGCGCCACGACCTCGAGGCGCTTGCCCTGCGCTTTGACGCCTCCATCGAACAGGTGGCCCAGCGCCTCTCGACCCTGCAACGTCCGGGGGCGAAGGGCGTGCCGTTCTTCTTCGTGCGCGTCGACCAGGCCGGGACCATCACCAAGCGCCATTCCGCGACCCGGCTCCAGTTCGCGCGCTTCGGCGGCGCCTGCCCGCTCTGGAACGTGCACCAGGCCTTCGAGACGCCCGGACGCTTCCTGCGCCAGCTCGCCGAAACCCCCGACGGCGTGCGCTACCTCTGTCTTGCGCGCGACGTCTCCAAGCCCGGCGGCGGCTTTCGCGCGCCGGTGCGCCGCTACGCCATCGGGCTGGGCTGCGAGATCGCCCACGCCGGCCGACTGGTCTATGCGGACGATCTCGACGTCCGCAACGACGCGGCCTATCAGCCGATCGGCATCGCCTGCCGCATCTGTCCACGCAAGGACTGCGCCCAGCGGGCGGTTCCGCCGCTGGAGCACAGCGTCTCGGTCGATCCCGATCGCCGCGGGCTGCTGCCCTACGACATCGCCTAGGCGTCAGAAACCGAAGCTTGCGCCAACCAGCAGATCGACGCTGTCGTATCCGCCGCTGAGACTGATGAAATCAGTCGACGAACTTTCCTCCGTCCGCCGAAAACCATCTGGCCTCCCCGAAAAGGCTCCAGTTCGGGTTGAGCTGGTAGGACACGCCGCCCATCACCTGATAGGCGAAGGCCGCGTCGGCGGAATCGCCGTCGAAGTCGATCCATGCGGATCCGAGACCGGCGCCGACATAGGGACGCCAGGCCATATCTGCTCCGAAGGAATCGAAACTGTAGACGGCGTCCGCCATAAGCGCGTTCACGGTCACGTCGCCGTCCTGCGGTTCGAACTCGATGTCGTCGCCGTCATCGACCGCCAGGCGAAAATTGAACTCCCCTTTCGCGCGACGATAGGCGTAGTCGAGCTCCAGCGCCACGGAACGGTTGACCCGATATCCCAATGCGACACCCAGCAGGTAACCGGCGTCGTAGCTTGCGTCGGCTTCAGGGCTGGCGCGAAACGTGATGCCGTCTTGGCCGATCCATTCGTCAAAATCCGAGTCCGCGTCGAAATCTTCGTCTCTCGGCAAGGTCGCGCCGCTGAAGTCCTTCATGTAGAACCCGGACCCTGTCAGGTCCTGAGCGGAGGCCGCCGAACCCAGGGTGACATACGGCAAGACCCGGATCTCATGGTCGACTGTGGCCGGAAGATCGTCGTCGGGCTGCTGCGCGGGCCACGCGCAATTCGAACCGCGGCCCCGACCCGTTGCGTGGGTGCGAGGCCGCGGGCTCCGATCAGGCGTTCAGAAGCCGTACCGCACGCCGACCAGCAGGTCGAACGTCGAATATGTCGTCTTCAGCGACAGATCGTCGTTCTTGATCTCCTGGTCGTTGATGCCGAAGTAGCGCGCTTCGCCGAGCAGGCTCAGCGCCGGCGACACCGCATATTCCACGCCGCCGATCAGCTGGTAGGCGAAGTTGTAGTCGCTGTCGAGATCGCCGCCGGTGTTGCCGAAGTCCTCGATGTTGAGCGCCGCCGTGCCGATGCCGCCGCCGAGATAGGGCGTCCAGGCCCCCCCCGCGCCGACGCCGTTGAAGCGGTAGAGCGCGTTCGCCATGAAGGCGTTCACCTCGGTCTTTCCGCTGCCGCTGCCAAAGCCGCTGACGGAGGAATCCGCGTCGGCGTTGCGATAGGCGTATTCCAGCTCGACCGCGAGACTGGGATCGACGATCAGGCCGACCGAGGCGCCGAGCGTGTAGCCGGTGCCATAGGACAGATCGGCCGACCGCGACAGTCCGGTCCCGCGCAGATCGAGCCTGAAGTCGTCGTCCATCGGCCAGGTCGCGCCGGCGAAGCCCTTCACGTACCACTGGCCGCCGCCGAACATCTGCGCCGCCGCCGGGCCCGCCAACGCGGCCAGAACGGCCGCGGTCGCAATCCAAGTCTTCATCATCTCGTTCCCCTTTGCTCGAAGGCCTCGTGAGGATACCACAACTTTTCGCCGTCGTTGCGCATCTTGCGCCACCGACCCGCCGACCGGCGCGATTGCCACGCCCTGTCGCCGGGCGGTATCCGTCCTTGAAGCTCCTACCGGACTCGCCATGACTTCCGCAATGGACAACACCATCGCGCGCCACGTGCGCAGGACGCTGGTTCTCGCCTGGCCGATGATCCTGAACCGGGTCGGCATCATCGCGATGGGCGCGGTCGACGTTGTGGTGCTCGGGCGGGCCGGCGCCACCGAACTGGCCGACTACGTGCTCGGCCAGGCCATCCAGGACAGTCTGATCGCCATGACGATCGGGCTTTTGATCGGCGTGCCGGTGCTCGTCGCCCGTGAAGCCGGCGCCGGCAACGCCGCCGCCGCCGGCCGCATCTGGCGCCGCGGCCTCGGCTTCGGCCTCGGGGTCGGCGCGGCTCTGGCCCTCGCGCTCCAGGCCGCCGAGCCGCTCTTTCTTCTGCTCGGACAGGCGCCCGACCTCGCGGCCCGCGCCGCCGCGGTGACCCGCACGCTCGCCCTCGGGCTGCCCTTCATCGCCGCCTTCTTCGTGTCGGCCTCGTTTCTCGAAGCGCTGCACCGTCCGCTGGTCGGACTGGTCGCGGTCACGCTCGGCAATCTCGCGAATCTCGGCCTCAGCATCGCGCTGGTCTTCGGCGCCGGTCCGCTTCCGGCCATGGGCGCGGTGGGCTGCGCGCTCGCCACCGTGCTCACCTTCGCCACGCTGGCCATCGGTCTCGGCGTCTGGGTCCGCCTCGCCATGCCCGAACGCGCGCGCTTTGGCGTCACGCGGCCGGCCGGGCTCGCCCCGCCAGCGCGCGAACAGTTCGGCATGGGTCTCGCTTCCGGTGGGGCCCATCTCTTCGAGGCCTCGTCATTCGCGGTGATGACGCTCTTCATCGGCCTGATCGGTCCACTGGCGCTTGCAGCGCATGGCGTGCTCTTCCAGTTTCTCGCGCTCACCTTCATGGTCGCCTTCGGCATCGCCGGCGCCACGCAGATCCGGGTCGGCAACGCCTGGGGCCGCGGCGACCCGCGCGGCGTCCGCCTCGCCGGCTGGACCGGGCTCGGCCTCGCTGCCCTGCTCACCGGCGCGGTCACGCTGGCCTTCATCGCCGATCCCGGCGCCTCGGTCCGGCTCTTCACCGACGAGCCCGAGGTGATCGCCGCCGCCGCTCCGGTGCTCGTCTGGGTGGCGTTCGCCACCGTCTTCGACGGCGGCCAGGCGGTGATGAACCAGGCCTGCCGCGGGCGCGGCGACACCTGGTTTCCCACCGCGCTGCACTTCGGCAGCTACTGGCTGGTGATGGTTCCGGCCGCCTGGGTGCTGGCCTTTACCGCCGGCCAGGGCCTTGCGGGCGTCTACCAGGCCATTATGGTCGCCAGCGTGTTTTCGCTCGGCGCGCTGGCCCTGCGGTTCCGCGCGCTCAGCCGCGCAGCGCCGTGACCTCGATCTCGACCTTCATCTCGGGCTCGACCAGTCCCGCGACGACCAGCGTGCCGGCGGGCGCCGCGTCCCCGAAGGCCGCGCGCAGCGCCGGCGCGATCTCGTGGCGCAGCGCCGCGTCGGTGACATAGCTTCGCACCCGCACCACGTCGCCGAGCCCGAAGCCCGCCTCCTCGAGCGTGCGGGCGATGGTCGCGAGCGCGTTGCGCGCCTGATCCGCCGCGCTCTCGGGCATCGCCATCCGGGCGTAGTCATATCCGGTCGTTCCCGCGACGAAGCACCAGTCGCCCGCGACCACCGCCCGGCTGTAGGCGAAATCGCGCTCGAAGGGCGACCCGGTCGAGACGCGCCGCCGCGTCGGCCGCTCAGGCTCCGTCGCCAACAAACTCTCCGATGAGCTGGTCGACCACCGCCCGGAGCGCGCCCGCGGCGTCTTCGCCACGCTCGACCGCCTCGGCGTAGGCCCGGCGCTGGCGCATCGCCGAGGTTCCCTCCCTCACGATCCGCCGCAGCCCTTCGAGCTCGCGCCGGCAACCCAGCGCCTCGGCGTCCTCCGCGAGGATCTCCACAAGCTCGTCGATCAGCTCGCCGACCGGCACCAGACGGCTGCGGCCGTGATCGACCATCTTGCCCTCGACCCCGTAGCGCTGCGCCCGCCAGCGGTTCTCGCGCACCAGCGTCGCGGGATAGATCCGCCAGCGCTGGTTGCGGGTCCTGAGCCGGAAGAGATAGGCCATGATCGACTGGTAGGCCGCCGCCAGCGCCGCGATGTCGTCGATGCGCGGGCAGACGTCGGTGACCCGCTGCTCGAGCGTCGGGTAGCGGTCCGATGGCCGGATGTCCCACCAGATCTTGGTCGCGTCCTCGACGCAGCCCGCGTCGATCAGGTGGTTCACCAGCCGACGATACTCCGAATAGCTCGCCACCTGGTCCGGCAGCCCGGTGCGCGGCAGCGCGTCGAACACAGTCAGCCGGTAGGAGGCGAGGCTGGTGTCCTGCCCCTCCCAGAACGGCGACGACCCGCTTAGAGCCAGGAGATGCGGCAGGAAATACGCCGCCTGGTTCATCAGATCGATGCGCTGGTCCTCGTCCTCGATGCCGATGTGCATGTGCATGCCGCAGATCAGCATCCGCCAGGCGGTCGCGCCGAGATCCGACCAGAGCCCGTCGTAGCGCTCCTTGCGGGTGTGGCTCTGCCGCCGCCAGGTCGCGAAGGGATGCGTGGAGGCCGCGATCATCGCGTAGCCGTGCGCCTCCGCCGCCTGCGAGACGCCCCTGCGGAGCGCCGCCAGGTCGGCGATCGCGTCGGCCACGGTGCGGTGCGGCTTGGTGCCCACCTCGACCTGGCACTGCAGGAACTCCGGCGTCACCTGGTCGCCGATCGCCTCCCGGCAGGCCTCGAAGAAACCCTCGCCCGGCTCGCTGACCAGATCGCGGGTCTCGCGATCGACCACGAGATATTCTTCCTCGATCCCCAGACTGAACGTCGGCCGATCCATCGCGCCCTCCCCCGATTGGCCCGCCATTCTTGATGCGCGCGATCGCGGCGGTCAATCGGCATGCCGGTCGGAGAACCGGTCGTTCGAGATCGCCGCCGCCGCCGCGGGCTGCGGCGCCGCGATCAGCGCGGGCGCAAAGCGCGAGCGCTGGAGACGCCGCTGGAAGAGACTGAACGGCTGACCCGACACCCCCACCAGCCTTTGCCGCTCAGGTCGTCCTGGCGCGCATGTCTTGAACCAGCATCCCGCGGCGGGGAGGCCGCAGCGGCGTCCCCAGTTTGAACACTCTTTCAATGAGCGCAGTGTGCGTCGGCGGAACCGCGTCCAGAGCACGGCCATCCGCGGCGGCGATCTTGATCTGGTGGACCTGAAAGGCGTCGGTGACGATCGATCCCGACCGGAGGTAGGCCGGGTCATCCAGAGCTTCGGACAGCGGCGCAAACGCGACTCCTTCGGCGAAAAGCCGGGCGAAGAAGGCGTCGGCGACTTCGGTAAAGAAGGCGAGTGGGTGGACAAGACCGATGCCAATCACTTCATGCCCGAAGACGGTACGACAGTTCCGGTCATCATGCGCGACCTGCGCCGCCGCATAGTCGACAAACTCCGCTTTCAGGCGCTCGGCCTCGTCCGTGCGACCGGTTCTCAGCAAGTGTCGCCACGCGCGGTCCCATTCCCATTCGTAGAACCAACTCGTGACGCCCGCGCTGCGATAGGCCAGTCGGTCGAGATGCGCATTCACGGAGACGCGCTTTTCTTCCGTATCGCCCCAGAATTCGAGCGGATGTCGAAAAGCGCGCAACGGGGCCTTGCTTATCCATGGCGCCAGCAATTCATCGGCAACGGATATGTCGTGAATGAAGTCGTCCGCAGGCGTCTCGTTCAGCAAAGGGTGCGTATGCGTATGGTTGCCGATGTAGTGGCCGGCCGCGAGCCAGTCGTCCAGAATCCGCGCATATGCAGGATCGACATCGAGCGGCCAGGAATTGGCAAAGGCAAAAACGCCGGAAACTCCGTTCCGCTCAAGGCAGTCGATAATCCGCGCGCTGACCGAATGCGGCGTGTGGCCGTCCGGCAGGGCCATGTGCGGGAAGACCGGCAGGTCATCCAGGGTAAAGGCCATGCGCACGGAATATCCTCCTCGATATCGGGCCGAGCGTCGCACGCGCTTCACAGGCCGGCAAGAAACAGCGGAATTCAACAGGTTTTCCTCAAGGCGTGAACCGGCGAGCGGCCGCCCTGTCCGCACCCCGGTCCTCGCCCCGGATTTGTCGAACGTCCGCTGTTGGTAGGAGCGGCCGCTAAGGGCGTTGACGCCTCGGACCTGTCGACGCGCGAGGACTCCTGACGCCGCCTTCACTCGCCCGGCGCGCATCGCCCGCCCGCAGACAAGTGGCAAGCCGGTTTCCAGCCAGTTTCCAGCCGCCTTCCAGCCTGCATTTATCGAACCCGTTCAAGGGGATGATCGTCGACTGCGTCGCACAGGCCGAACAGCGGCAATCATGCGACCAACCCCCTTGCGCCCGACCTTCCACCACGGTAGCGCAACCCGATGATCGCCAACCCGCCCGACCTGCGCCCCGACATCGCGCCCCCCGCGCGCATCGCCGACGCCCCGCGCGAGGGTCAGCCGCGCATCGGCATGGTGTCGCTCGGCTGCCCCAAGGCGCTGGTCGACAGCGAGCGCATCCTGACCCAACTCCGGGCCGAGGGCTACGCCATCTCGCCCGACTACGCCGGCGCCGAGGCGGTGATCGTCAACACCTGCGGCTTTCTCGACAGCGCCAAGGCCGAGAGCCTCGCGGCGATCGGCGAGGCGCTCGCAGAGAACGGCCGGGTGATCGTCACCGGCTGCCTCGGCGCCGAGCCCGACTACATCACCGGCGCCCATCCGACCGTCCTCGCCGTGACCGGCCCGCATCAGTACGAAGCCGTGCTCGACGCGGTGCACGAGGCCGTGCCGCCCGCGCCCGACCCCTTCGTCGATCTTCTGCCGGCGCAGGCGGTCAGCCTAACGCCGCGCCACTACAGTTATCTCAAGATTTCCGAGGGTTGCAATCACAAGTGCCGGTTCTGCATCATCCCTGACATGCGCGGCAAGCTGGTCTCGCGGCCCGCGCACGCCGTGCTTCGCGAAGCCGAAAGGCTGGTGGAGGCGGGCGTCCGCGAACTTCTGGTCATCTCCCAGGACACCTCCGCCTACGGCCTCGACCGCCGGCATGACGCCCACGCCTGGAAGGGACGCGAGGTCCGCAGCCACATCACCGATCTCGCTCGCGAACTCGGCGGCCTCGGGGCCTGGGTGCGGCTCCACTACGTCTACCCCTACCCCCACGTCCGCGACCTCATTCCGCTGATGGCAAGCGGTCTTGTGCTGCCCTACCTCGACGTGCCGTTCCAGCACAGCCACCCGGACGTGCTCAGGCGCATGGCCCGCCCGGCGAAGAGCGCCGACACGCTGGCAGAGATCGCCCGCTGGCGCGCGATCTGCCCCGAGATCACGCTGCGTTCGACCTTCATCGTCGGCTATCCCGGCGAGACGGAGTACGAATTCGCCCATCTGCTCGACTGGCTCGACGAGGCCCAACTCGACCGCGTCGGCGCCTTCAAGTACGAGAACGTCGCCGGCGCCCGCGCCAACGCCCTGCCCGACCACGTCCCCGAGCCGCTCAAGCAGGAGCGCTGGGACCGGTTCATGGAGAAGGCCCAGGCGATCAGCGCCGCGAAGCTCCAAGCCCGGGTCGGCCGCCGGATCGAGGTCATCGTCGACGCGGTCGACGCCGACGGCGCGACCTGCCGAACTAAGGCCGACGCACCGGAGATCGACGGCAACCTCTTCATCGACGAAGGCTACGAGACCCTCGCACCGGGCGACATCCTCACCGTCGAGGTTGAAGAAGCCTCCGACTATGACCTCTGGGGTCGCGCCGCCTGAAGACCGTCGCCCTGCCCCTTGGCGGGCCGGGGGGCTCGCTACCGCGCCTGCCGCCGCTCGGACCCGAGCGCCCGGCGGCGCAGGAACATCGCCAGAGCGCTCATCCTGCGATAGTGCCGCAATACCGCGCGAAACTCCGACGGCGGCGCCTGGCCGTCTGCGCTGCTCCGCCGCTCCGGATCCGACCGCAGCGCCTTCATGTTCATGCTCGTCCTCCACCGTCTCGGACGCGCCGCCCGCGTCAGACCCGACGACTTTCTGAGCGCTTGGTGAACAACTCGTTACAACCCACCGCCTCACAAACCCGGGCCGCCCGACTGCGACCCATGACCCACTCCCCATCCCGCGCGCATCACCGCCGGAACCCAGCGACGCGGCGCGGATCCACCGGCGCGCGCGGCCCGCACCGCCTCCCAAGGATGAAATCGGTCCCGTCGCATCGTGGTCCTCCCTGCCGGTTCGGGCACCTGACATGGATAACATGGCCGCGCCGACAGATGCGTGACTCAACGCACGCCACAAGATCGACTGTGGCGTCGGCGGGCCCTGCTGGGAGATGCGGGCGTCAGCCCATCGCGATCTCGACTCCGCCGCGCCAGACCCGCGCAAGTCGCAGGTCCGCGTCCAGATGAACGAGATCTGCCGGCGCGCCAGGGGTCAGGCAACCACGGTGGCCCGCAAGGCCGATACAGGCCGCCGGCACCGCGGTCGCCATCCTAAGCGCAGCTTCGAGCCCGAGACCCACTTCGTCGCAGAGCACGCGCAGACACCGCGCCATGTCGCAATCCGCCCCAGCGAGCGTCCCGCCCTCGAGCATCAGGCGTCCGTCTCGGCGCAGGATGCGCCTGCCGCGAAGCCGGAACTCGGTCATTTCCGTTCCTGCGACCGCCATCGCATCCGTGACAAGCAGCATCAGGTCGTCGCCGCGCTTGCCTGCGATCGCGATCCGCATCACGTCCGGATCCACATGCAAGCCATCGGCGATCAGCCCCACATAGGCGGCACCCGAGGACAGAGCCGCTCCAACCATGCCCGGCTCGCGATGGCCGAGCGGGCTCATGGCGTTGAAGAGATGCGTGACCTTGCGCGCGCCCGCGCGGAAGGCCGCATCCGCCTCCTGCGCGGAAGCGTCCGTGTGGCCGAGGCTCACCACCGCGCCCGCGGCGGTGAGCACGGCGATCTGATTGAGCGTGACGTTCTCAGGGGCCACAGTGACCATAAGGGCCGGGAGACGCTCCGCCGCGCGGAGCAGCCGCTTCAGATCGGCCTCCTCCATAGGCCGGATCAACGCTGGATCGTGCGCGCCCTTGCGCCGCGGATCGATGTGCGGGCCCTCGAGATGCAGCCCGAGAAAGCCGGGCGTTCCGACCGCCGCGACCCCGGCCTCGATGACCGCCTCGGTCGTCTCCGGTGTGTCGGTGATCAGAGTCGGCAGGAGCCCTGTCGTACCGAGCCGAGCGTGGACCTCGCAGATCGCGGCGATCTCGGCGACGCTCGGGTCCTCACCCAGCATCCGCCCGCCGCCGCCATTCACCTGGAGATCGACGAACCCCGGCGATAGCACGCCTCCGTCGAGCGTGACGCGACGCCCCTTTGGAACCTCCGTCGCGGCAACGATGCGCGAGACGCAGCCGCGCTCGACGACCAGCGCCACGTCATCACGGATCCGGGTTCCGTCGAAGAGCCGGGCGTCTGTGAAGACGGTCGCGCTCATACGGTCTCCGTCACCTTGCGCAGGTGCGGCGGTTCGTCGGGGTTGAGCCCGCGCCGCCGGGCCAGCGCCTCGATGAAGACGTAGAACGAAACCACCAGCGCCAGCGGCGCCAGCATCGGATGCAGTCCCGTCACCGCCGGCAGGGCGATGACAGGGTCGCCGGCGTCGGGCGCGGTCAGGAAGACGTCCGCGCCCTGCCCGGCCAGCCGCCGGGCCGTGACCGTGACCTGCTTGAGCGCCGCGTCCTCTACCGCGAGCGCCAGCACCGGGAACTGCGCCTGAACCAGCGCCGCCGGCCCGTGCAGGACCTCCGCCGCGCTGTAGGCCTCGGCATGGATGCCGGAGGTCTCCTTGAACTTCAGCGCCATCTCGCTTGCGATCGCGAAGCCCGCGCCGCGTCCGAGCACATAGGCCGACCCCGCCCTAGCCAGCCGGTCCGACAGCGGCGCCCAGTCGCAGGCGAGCGCCCGGGCGAAGGCTTCCGGTGCGCCGGCGACCGCGACTCGAAGCGCCGCGTCCTCGCGCCATTCGGCAAGGAGCGCCAGCCCGGCCAGTACCGAGACGACGAAGGTCTTGGTCGCAGCCACGCTGCGCTCGACGCCGCCGTACAGCGCCAGCGCATGGTCGCTCGCAGCAGCCAGAGGCGAGCCCGCGGAGTTGGTGATCGCCACCGTCAACGCCCCGCCATCCCGCGCGCCACCCATCATCTTCACGATGTCCGGGCTCTGCCCCGACTGGGAGATCCCGATGCACGCTGCGCCCTCGAGCCGCAGCCTTCGGCCATAGATCGAAGCCACAGAAGGGCCCACGGACGCAACCGGCACCCCGGCCTCAAGCTCGATAGCGTACTTCAGATACGACGCCGCATGATCCGACGACCCGCGCGCTACCGTGGCGATCACCCGTGGATCGACCCGACGCATGTCTTCAGCCGCGCGCGCGACCGCCTCGCCCGAGGCGTCGAGAAATCGTTGTGTCGCTTGTGGGATCTCCGCCACCTCCGCACGCATCAGGGCGCCGGGCTCGCTCATCACTGCTTCCTTCCCGCAGTTTCGCTGCTAAAGTTCACGCCGCGCCCCGAGCCATCGCCAGCGCACCGTCGACCGGCGCGCCGCGCGGCGCCCGGATCGCGACGCCATAGCGCGCCTGGAGCCTTGCTGCATAGAGCGGGCCGAGCCCTCCGAGAAAACAGATCGGCGCCGCGCTCCCGTCCCGCAGCCGCGCGATCGCGGCCACGATCGCTGCGTCCGCCTCGGCAAGCGCCGCGATCGCCGCGGCGTCTCCCTCGGCCGCCGCCACGAAGACCCGCGGCGCATACCGCGCAAAATCGGATGGCCGAGCTCCGGCGGCGAAGGCGACCAGCGCGTCCGGCCCGCCCGCTTCGCGCAAGACGGCCTCCAGGAGCGGCGTCGCCGGCGCGAGCCTGTCGTGGGCGAGCAGCGCGCGCTCCAGAAGCCGCCGTCCGAGCCAGGCGCCGCTGCCGTGATCCCCGAGCGCAAAGCCCCAGCCGCCGACGGTTTCGACCACGCCGTCGCGCTGGGCGATGAAGATCGAGCCGGTGCCTAGGATCGCCACCACCCCGTCATGTGTCCCGAAGGCGCCCTTGAGCGCGATCACCGCGTCAGTCTCGATGCGCGCCAGTCGGAACGGCAGCCGGCCGCGCGCCTGCGCCGCTGCGCTCGCCACGTTCGCGCCGGCGAGGCCGAGCACTGTCGGCAGTTCCGCGAAACGCGGGCCGACGCCCGCCGCCTCAGCCGCACCCCGGGCGGCCGAGATGATGTTGCGGCACGCGCCCTCAAGGTCGGAGACGATGTTGGCCGCCGGCGCTTCAGCCCGGCCAAGCACCGCGCCCGTTGCATCGCAGACTGCGGCCCGACACCCGGTACCGCCACCGTCCACTCCGAGAAAACGGCCCATCGCGCCTCCGCACGTTCCTTACCAACACGGCCCAGCGAAGAAAAGCGCCACCGCTCGCCTAGACCGCCGAGACAGCCTAGTCTGATCCCAACTCGGGCGGGGGGGAATCGCATGGCGGATGCATCCGAACGGCGCAGCACCGAGGCGCCACACCCTGCGGCCGCGGGCCTTCAGGACCTGCCGCCCGAAGCGGCGCTGACGCGGCTGCTCGACGCCCAGTTCGCCGCCGCATCGGCCGTGCGCGCGGCGATCCCCGCGCTGGCCAGGGCCGCGACGCAGGCCGCGGACGCGTTGGAGGCCGGAGGCCGCCTGATCTATGTCGGCGCCGGCAGTTCCGGGCTGATGGCGCTCGCCGACGGGCTCGAGCTTCCCGGCACCTTTTCGATCCCGCCGGCGCGCACGCCGGTGATCCTCGCGGGTGGAGCCGAGTCGCTTCTGCGCCTGCGCGGCGGCGGCGATGACGATCTCGACGCCGCCCGCGCGGACGCCACGACCGCCGGATTTGGCGCCGGCGACGTGGCTCTCGCCGTTTCCGCCAGCGGCTCGACCCCGTACACGTTTGCGGTCGCCGAAGCGGCCCGCGCGGCCGGCGCGGGGCTCATAGGCATCGCCAACGTCGCCGGCGCGCCGCTGCTCGCGCTCGCCACGACGCCGGTCCTGCTGGACACAGGCCCGGAAGTGGTGGCAGGCTCGACCCGTATGGGGGCAGGCACCGCACAGAAGATCGCGCTCAACATGTTCTCAACCCTGATGGCGCTGCGGCTGGGCCACGTCCACGAGGGGCGCATGGTCGCGCTGGAACCCGACAACGCCAAGCTGCGCAACCGCGCCGCGGGGATAGTCGCCGATCTCACCGCGGCGCCTGCGGAGACCGCGCGGGCCGCGCTGGAGGCGGCGGGCGGAGCGGTCAAGCCCGCGACGCTGATCGCCGCAGGCGCTTCGCGCGCCGAAGCCGAGGCGCTGCTCGCCGAAAGTCGAGGCCGTCTCGGTCCGGCCCTCGCGAAGCTGCGCGACGCAACAACAGACACAAGGGCCGAAGGGCCGCCAACGGGAGACGACCAATGACCAGACTGACGCTTCGCATCCTGCTCGCCGGGACCGCGCTTGTCGCCGCAGGGGCCGCCGCCGCCCAGGACGTGGAACTCACGATCGAAAGCTGGCGCAACGACGACCTCACCATCTGGCAGGACACGATCATCCCCGCCTTCGAGGCCGAGAACCCCGGCATCAAGGTGAACGTTCACCCCCTCGGCCCCGGCCGAATACAACGCCGTGCTGAACTCCAAGCTCGACGCGGGCAGCGCCGGCGATCTGATCACCTGCCGCCCGTTCGACGCCTCGCTGGCGCTCTTCGAGGCCGGCCAGCTGGCCGATCTCACCGATCTCGACGCGCATGGCCAACTTCTCCGACGTGGCCAAGTCGGCCTGGCAGACCGATGACGGCTCCGCCACCTTCTGCGTGCCGATGGCCTCGGTGATCCACGGCTTCATCTACAACAAGGACGCCTTCGCGGAACTTGGCCTCGAGGTGCCCGACGACCGAAGACGAATTCTTCGCGGTGCTCGACGCGATCAAGGAAGACGGCAGCTACATCCCCGATGGCGATGGGCACCAACGACCAGTGGGAAGCCGCCACGATGGGCTACAACAACATCGGCCCGAACTACTGGAAGGGCGAAGAGGGCCGCCTGGCGCTGATCGCCGGCGAGCAGAAGCTGACCGATCCGCAGTGGGTCGCGCCGCTACGCGACGCTCGCCCGCTGGGGCCGACTACCTCGGGCGACGGCTTCGAGGCGCAGACCTATCCCGACAGCCAGAACATCTTCACCCTCGGGCCGCGCCGCGATCTATCCGGCGGGCTCGCTGGGAGATCTCGGGCTTCAACGCCCAGGCCGATTTCGAGATGGGCGCCTTCAAGCCGCCGGTGAAGGCCGCAGGCGACACCTGCTACATCTCCGATCACACCGACATCGCCATCGGGCCTGAACGCCGCGTCGCCCGAATGCCGAGGCCGCGCGCACCTTCCTCGACTGGATCGGGTCACCGAGGAGTTCGCGACGATCTACGCCAACGCGCTGCCGGGCTTCTTCTCGCTGTCGAGCCACGAGGTCGCGATGGAAGATCCGCTGGCGCAGGAATTCGTCTCCTGGCGCGGCGAGTGCGAAGTCGACGATCCGGTCGACCTACCAGATCCTGTCGCGCGGCACGCCGAACCTCGAAAACGAGACCTGGGGCGCCTCGGCGGCCGCGATCAAGGGCACCAAGACGCCCGAAGAAGCTGCGGCGCCGAACTGCAGGCCGGCCTCGCCAGCTGGTACGCGCCGCAGCAATAATGTCAACGCGCAGACCACGCGTCCCGGGCGGTGCGCCGCCCGGGGTTGCCAGCAAGGGAGGAGACCGGACATGCCGCCGCATCCGCTGGCATATCGTCGTCTTCCTGGCGCCCGCGGTGCTGGTCTACACGGCGGTCATGATCTTCCCGCTGTTCAACACGCTGCAGCCTCGCGCTCTACACCGAGGTCGAACAGCGCGCGCGTCTTCGTCGGCCTCGCACAACTTCCGCACGCTGTTCGGCGACCCGCGCTGGTCGGACGCGCTTCTGGAACGCGCTCGGCAACAACTTCTGGTTCTTCTTCATCCACATGCTGGTGCAGAACCCGATCGGCATCGCTGCTCGCCGCGATCCTGTCCTCGCACCCGCGGCTGCGCTTCGCCGCGCTTCTACCGCTCGGCGATCTTCATCCCGACGATCCTGTGCTTCGTGATCGTCGGCTTCGCCTGGAAGCTGATCCTGTCGCCGATCTGGGGCATCGCGCCCGGCATGCTGGACGCCGTCGGGTCTCGAAGGCGCTCTTCGCGCCGTGGCTCGGCAAGGAGGAATACGCGCTGACCACGCTGGCGCTGGTCTCGGTCTGGCAGTTCGTCGGCATCCCGATGATGCTGATCTACGCCGCGCTCCTGTCGATCCCCGAAGAGATCCTCGAGGCCGGCGAGATCGACGGCATCACCGGCTGGTCGGCCTTCTGGAAGATCAAGCTGCCGCTGATCCTGCCCTCGATCGGGATCATCTCGATCCTGACCTTCGTCGGCAACTTCAACGCCTTCGACCTGATCTACGCGGCCCAGGGCGCGCTGGCGGGGCCGGACTTCGCAACCGACATCCTCGGCACCTTCATGTACCGCACCTTCTTCGGCTTCCAGCTGCAGCTGGGCGACCCGCACATGGGCTCGGCGATCGCCACGGCGATGTTCGGGATCATCCTGATCGGCGTCTGCATCTACCTCTTCGGCATCCAGACCCGGATGCGCCGGTATCAGTTCTGAGGGCCGGACGATGAACAAAGCCCGCCGCAACCCGCTGAACACTCGCCGCCGCACGCGATCCTGATCACCTACACGATGATCGCGCTGTTCCCGGTGTTCGTGATCCTGATCAACAGCTTCAAGACCCGCAAGGCGATCTTCCGCGAGCCGCTGGCGCTGCCCGATGCCGACAGCTTCTCGCTGATCGGCTACCAGACGGTGATGAAGCAGGGCGATTTCTTCCTCTACTTCCAGAACTCGCTGATCGTCACCGTCGCCTCGCTGTTCTTCGTCCTGCTGTTCGGCGCGATGGCGGCCTTCGCGCTGGCGGAATACCGGTTCCGCGGCAACACGCTGATGGGGCTCTACCTGGCGCTCGGCATCATGATCCCGATCCGGCATCGGCACCGTGGCGATCCTCGAGATGATGGTGGCGACGGGGCTGGTGAACACGCTCTGGGCGCTGATCCTCGTCTACACCGCGCAAGGGCTGCCGCTGGCGGTCTTCATCCTGTCGGAATTCATGCGCCAGGTGTCGGACGATCTGAAAAACGCCGGCCGGATCGACGGGCTCACGCGAATACACGATCTTCTTCCGCCTGGTCGCTGCCGCTGGTGCGCCCGGCGATGGCGACGGTGGCGGTGTTCAACATGATCCCGATCTGGAACGATCTGTGGTTCCCGCTGATCCTGGCCCCGGCCGAGGAGACCAAGACCCTGACGCTGGGCAGCCAGGTCTTCATCGGCCAGTTCGTCACCGACTGGAACGCGGTGCTGTCGGCGCTGTCATGGCGATCCTGCCGGTGCATGATCCTCTACGTCATCTTCTCGCGGCAGCTGATCCGCGGCATCACCTCGGGAGCCGTGAAATGAGGGGGCGGGTCGTGTGCTACCGTGTGTCGAAACACACTTGCAATTCCGGTCAAGCTGCTTGAATTCAAAGGCTTTCAAGGAAGACCCTTCATCCGTCCAGCAAAGGAGGATTCGCGATGATCCGTGTCCTGATCGCGGGCCTCGGCAACATGGGGATGATCCCATGCGCTGGCCCATCACGACCACCCGGACGCCGAGATCGTCGGGCCTGGTGAACCGCTCGAGGCCCGACTCTGCCCGGACGCTTGCAGGGCTACCCGCTGTTCATCCGACTTCGCACGAGGCGCTGGCGACGACCGAAGCCCGATCTCGTCGTCATCGCCACCTATACCGACAGCCACGCCGACTACGCCTGCGCGGCGATGGAGGCGGGCGCGCATGTCTTCGTCGAGAAGCCGCTGGCGACGAACGTGGCCGACGCCGACCGCGTCGTCGACAACGGCGATCGCGACCGGGCCGCAAGCTGGTCGTCGGCTACATCCTGCGCCACCATCCCGTCGTGGCATACGGCTGATCGCGGAGGCGCGCGCGCTTGGGCGGGCCTTACGTCTTCCGCCTCAACCTCAACCAGCAAAGCTCGCGGGCCGACCTGGGAGACCCACAAGGCGCTGATGGAGACCACCTCGCCCGCTCGTCGATTGCGGCGTGCATTACGTCGACGTGATGTGCCAGATCACCGACGCGCAGGCCGGTGCGGGTGCACGGCATGGGCCTGCGCCTCGTCGGACGAGATCGCGCCGGACATGTACAACTACGGCCAGTTCCAGGTGGTGTTCGATGACGGCTCGGTCGGCTGGTACGAGGCCGGCTGGGGGCCGATGATGTCGGAGACCGCCTTCTTCGTGAAGGACATGGTCTCGCCCGAACGGCGCCGTCTCGATCACCGACGTGCCCAAGGACGCGCGCTCGGACGACATCGAGGGCCACACCAAGGTCGGCGGCGATCCGCATGCACCGGGTCGGCGCGCCCGACGAGGACCTCGAGCATGCCCGACGAGCCCGGCCACCAGGAGCTCTGCGACGCCGAGCAGGCCTTCATGCCGCGCGCGATCGCCGAGGACACCGACCTTACCGCGCCACATGCAGGACGCCGTGCAATCGCTCGCGATCTGCCTTGCCGCCGATGAAAGCATCCGCAGCGGCGCGCCGTGTCGCTCGAGGAGGCCCTGATGACCGCCCTGGCGCTCCGGAAGGTCAACAAGTCCTTCGGCAAGGTCCGATGTGCTCAAGGACATCGACCTCGATGTCGAGGACGGGCGAGTTCGTGCGTCTTCGTCGGGCCCTCCGGCTGCGGCAAGTCCACGCTCTTGCGGGTCATCGCCGGGCTCGAGGACGCCACCTCCGGCGACCTGCTGCATCGCCGGCGACCAGGTCAACGCGACACCCGCCCGCCAAGCGCGGCATCGCCATGGTGTTCCAGACCTACGCGCTCTACCCGCACCTCACGGTGCGCGACAACATGGCGCTGGCGCTCAAGCAGGAGGCGCCAGCCGCAGGACCGTGATCGAGGCCGTGTTGCCGAGGCCAGCCGGATGCTCGTCGCTCGACGACTATCTCGACCGCCGCCCGGCCGAGCTGTCCGGCGGCCAGCGCCAGCGCGTCGCCATCGGCCGGGCCATCGTGCGCGAGCCCAAGCTGTTCCTGTTCGACGAGCCGCTCTCGAACCTCGACGCCGCGCTGCGGATGAACACCCGGATCGAGATCGCACGGCTGCACCGCGACCTCGCAGCCACGATGATCTACGTCACCCACGACCAGATCGAGGCGATGACGCTGGCCGACAAGATCGTGGTGCTGCACGACGGCCGCGTCGAGCAGGTCGGCACGCCGATGGAGCTCTACAACAACCCCGCCAACCAGTCTTCGTCGCCGGCTTCCTCGGCTCGCCGCGCATGAACCTGCTGAAGGCAGGCCCGCTCGGCGCGCCCGGCGAGACGCTGGGCGTGCGTCCCGAGCACCTGGCCATCGATCGCGCGACCGGCGCAATCGCAGGCGCGGTCAGCCACGTCGAGCATCTCGGCAGCGAGACCAACATCTATGTCAACGCCGAGGAACACGGCCTGCTCACCGTGCGGCGCTTCGGCGAGGAGCATTTCGACGTGGACGAGACCGTGCGGCTGACGCCCGATCCCGCCCGGGTCTTCCATTTCGACGCATCGGGCGCCCGTATCCGCATCTGAGCGCCGCGGAGGCGCTCAGAGGCCGTAGAGCGCGCCGTACTTTTCCTCAAGATAGGCCAGCAGCACCGCCTCGGCCGGCTCGTGGCCGCAAGCCTCCTCGATCAGGCGACGGGGCGGCAGCAACCTGCCCTTGCCGTGGATGTTGGCGCGCAGCCAGGCGATTGCGCCGGCGAGATCGCCGCGGCGCAGGTCGGCATCGAGGTCCGGCAGCGCCGCCCGCATCGCCGCAAAGAGCTCGGCTGCGTAGATGTTGCCAAGCGCGTAGGTCGGGAAGTAGCCGAAGAGGCCCACCGACCAGTGCACGTCCTGGAGCACGCCGCGTCGCGCGTCCGGCGGCGTGGACCCGAAATCCCGGGCGAAGCGCGCGTTCCAGGCCGCCTCGAGATCGGGAACGGCGAGATCGCCCGCTATCAGGGCCCGCTCCAGGTCGAAGCGCATCATCACATGGAGGTTGTAGTGCACCTCGTCGGCTTCGGTCCGGATCCAGCCGGTCTCCACCGCGTTGACCGCCCTGTAGAGGTCATCGGCGCTCTCCAGGCCTGTCATATCGAACCGCTCTTCGAGCGCGGGGTGCAGCCAGTCGCAGAAGGCGCGGCCGCGGCCGATCTGGTTCTCGAGCAGGCGCGACTGGGATTCGTGCACGCCCATCGACGCATGCGCGCCCGCCGGCAGGAGCCACAGCTCCGGGTCGAGCCCCTGCTCGTAAACCGCGTGCCCGAGTTCGTGGATGGTGGTGTAAAGGCAGCCCAGCGGATCGTCCTCGGCGACGCGCGTGGTGATGCGCACGTCCCCGTGCGAGCCCGAGGAGGAGGGGTGCACCGCCAGGTCCAGCCGCCCGGCCGCCCAGTCGTAGCCGAAGACGTCGCCGAGCCGCCGCGAGAGCGCGAGCTGCGCCTCGGCCGGGTAGCGGCCCGCAAACTTCGGCGACCTGGCCGACGTCTCGGCGATGCGGGCGCGCAGATTGACGAGGCCTGCGCGCAGCCGCGCGAAGAGCGCCTCGATCCCGGCGGCGCTGGCGCCCGGCTCGTAGTCTTCGAGCAGCGCATCGTAGCGCGCGCGGCCCGCGGCGCTGAGGCAATCGGCCTCGGCCCGCTTGAGATCGACGAGACGCGCCAGCGCGGGCGCGAAGCCGGCGGGGTCGTTGGCCTGGCGCGCGGCCTCCCAGGCGATCTGGCCCTCGACCGCCGCGCCGGCGAGGTCGGCGGCAAGGGCGGCCGGGGTGGCAATGGCGCGGTCGTGGATGCGCCGAGCCTCCGAGGCGTTGCATCGCGCGTCCGGACGCGTCGCCTCTGCGGCGACCTCTTCGGCGAGCGCGCCGAGGGCCGGGTCCGCGGCCAGCGCGTGCCGCGCCGCCGCCACCGCCGCGCAGTGCTCGGCGCGCTGGGCGCCGCCGCGCGGCGGCATCTGCGTCTCCTGGTCCCAGTTGAGCAGGCCCGCGACCCCGTCGAGCGCCGAGATCCGTCGCAGCCGTCCGGTCAGGTCCCCGTAGCGGGTCGAAGCGTCCAAGGCGTCCTCCTGCGATTCCCGCGCGTGCTTGCGCGGCGCTCTACGCGACCGAGCCTTTCCAGCCTTGTCCATCGGACGCAATCCCTCTAACACCAATCGTGGAGACGTGGCCGAGCGGTCGAAGGCGCTCCCCTGCTAAGGGAGTAACGGGGGAACCCGTTCGAGGGTTCGAATCCCTTCGTCTCCGCCATCCACATATCTCGATGAACCCCTAAGACGCTTTAAGTGGTTGCCTGGCAATGGCTTCGCCCTTACCCGTTTGATGTAGAACGTTCGACGGACACCAGAAAGGACGAACAGCAGTTGCCCAATCGGTTGCCCATAACGTCGCGTGCGCGAATCGCCAGATTGCCCGATGGCCTCCACCGCGCAGACCGAAATCTCTATGTCAGGGTCGCCGGCGGGTCGCGGCTCTGGATGTTCGTCTGGCGCGACCGCCGAGGCCAGCGAAAGAAGTCTCTGGGCCCGGTGGCGCTGCTCGACGTCGACGACGCGAAGGCGCAGGCGCTCGACCTGCGGCGGAAGCTGCGCGACGGCGTCGAGATAACTCCACCCACCGGACGCCCGGTGGGTAGCGCCGCCGGCTTGAGGCGCACGCCTGACTTCGAACAGGTCGCCCGAGACGTGATTGTCGCGAAGACGCCGACGTGGCGCGACCCGCGCGGGCCGGCAATCTGGGCGTCGACCCTGGAGCGATACGCCTTCCCGGTGATTGGCCGCCTGCAGCCCGCGGCGGTCACCACCGACCACGTCGTCGAGATCCTGCGACCGATATGGGTGCAGAAGCACGAGACGGCGTCGCGGCTGCGCCAGCGCATCGAAATCGTGCTCGACGCGGCGAAGGTGCGCGGGTTCCGCGAAGGCGAGAACCCGGCCCGGCTCAAGGGTCATCTCGACCTGATCCTGCCGACGCCGCACCGCGCGAAGCGCCATCACGCCGCCGTCGCCGTGAAGGACGCGCCGGTGGCCTTCGCTCGGATCTGCGCCGCCTACGGCATGGGCGCGTTGGCGCTCCGGTTCGCCATCCTGACCGCGGCGCGGTCTGGTGAAGTCAGGGGCGCGCGAGCCGAAGAGATCGACCGCAGGGCGGCGCTCTGGACCGTGCCCGGCGAGCGTATGAAGCGCGGCAAGGAACACCGCGTGCCGCTCAGCGCCGCCGCCATGGAGGCGCTGACGGACGTGAAGGCCGAGCTGGTCTGGCCCGGCGCCGGCGGCCGCCCCCTGAGCGACATGACGCTCAGCGCCGTCCACAGGCGTCTCGGGCTCGACGCCACCGTGCACGGCTGGCGCTCGACCTTCCGCGACTGGTGCGCGCAGGAGAACGTCGACCGCGACCTTGCCGAGATGTGCCTTGCCCACACGGTCGGCAGCGCCGTGACGCGGGCGTATCTCCGGTCTGCTGCGCTCGACGCGCGCCGGGCGGTGATGGAGCGATGGGCGGCGTACCTCACGAGCGCGCTGTTCCTCGGGTAGCGGGCGCGTCGGCTCTTTCAGTGCGGCGCGGTGTGCGCTAGTCTCGACGGGCCGCCGCGCGGTTTTTAGTCGAGTTGACGCGCCGGCTGTCTGGGGTCCGGTCTGCGGTGTGCCGGGCCCCGGACGTCCCTCTCCCAGTCACGTTCCTTGAAGCCCGGCCACTGGTTGCTCCGCTGCAATCGTGGCGGCGAGGTCGTCGGCGCAGTTCGAGATGATCCACGCCGCCCGCCCGGTGCAGTGCGCGGGACCGGGCCGGCAGGTCGAACTCCGGGTGGTTCGGACGCCACCGATAGAAGCTGGCTCGTCCGACCCCGAAGTATCGGCATATCTTGCTGACGTCACCCGACGGGGCGGAAGGGCGGCACCGAGCTTATTTCGTTGAAAAAGTCGCTTTGCAAAGTCGTCCAGGATTGAGCGGGGGTCGCTTGAAGAAGAGGCGCGCCTTCGCCGGTCATGCGGGTCTCGGCGTTCTCGGCATCGGGATGAGCTTGGCGAGCTTCCTGAGGTTCTGGGCGGTCGCGGCGAGGAGGAATTCGTCGTTGGCCCCGCATGGACCGCGCAATCGGAGCCTGCCGAGGCCGAGGATGCGCTTTAGGTGGGCGAAGAGCATCTCGACTTTCGTCCTGAGTTTGCAGGAGAGCGCGTATTCGTCGGTCCTGGCGGTGTCGCGGGCCATCTGCCGCGCTCCCTCGTGCCCCGAGCGCATGATCCGGCGGGGCGCGCCTTTCGGGCAGCATCGCTCTCTGAGCGCGCAGGCCTGGCAGTCGGCCTTGCGCGCGCCGTACTTGACGTTGTCAGGGTCCATCGGCCCGGGGCGGATGGTCTCGAACCGGCGCCAGCTCCGGCGCAGCTCCTTGCCGGCCGGGCAGATGTAGGCGTCGGTCCTGTGGTCGTAGACGAAGTCCTCACGCGAGAACGTGCCGTCGGTGCGCGTCGACTTGTCGATCACCGGGATGTGCGGCTCGATCCCGCGCTCCTCGACCAGCCACCCGAGCATCTCGGCGGACCCGTAGGCCATGTCGGCGATCAGGCGCTCCGGCCAGAGTTCGAAGCGCTCGTGGACCCGGTCGATCATCATCCGGGTGGCGTGGGTCTCACCGGTGCGCACCGACCGGCTCGCCTGGACGTCGACGATGATCGCGTTGTCGGTGTCGACCAGATAGTTGTTGGAGGAGGCGAAGTAGGCCGGCCCGTGGTGGGCGGCTGTCCACTGGCTGGACGGATCGGCGTGGGAGACAAATTTCGGCGTCACGTCCGTCGCCGCGCCGAAGGCGTCGGCGTCCAGCGCGAAGAGATACTCGACCACGGCGCGCGGGGCGGTCTCGGGGTTGATGGCGTCGAGATCCCAGTCCTCCTTCGCAGTGGAGTTCAGCTTGTTGGCATCGGCGGCGATCAGGCTGGCGTCGGCCGCGAAATGCTCGCCGCCGACGAGGCCCTCAGTGATGCATCGGGCCACGACATCCTCGAAGACCTTCCGGAACAGATCGCTGTCGCGAAACCGCCCATGCCGGTTCTTGGAGAAGGTGGAGTGGTCCGGGATCGGGTCGGTCAGATCGAGCCGGCAGAACCACCTGTACGCCAGGTTGAGCTGGACCTCCTCGCAGAGCCGGCGCTCGGAGCGGATGCCGTGGGTATAGCCGACGATCGAAGGCCGCCCTGTCGAACTGTAGAACGGCGCCAGATGCGCGCGGACGCCGGTAAGGTCGACGAACCGATCGATCGAGCGCAGCAGATGATCCTCGGGCACCACGGCGTCGAGATTGAACTCGTAGAACAGCGCGCTCTGCGCCACCTGCCGCGGCGTAAACTCACAAACCAAGTGCGACACCGGCTATGTCCGGAGCCGCCATGGGAAAGAGATATAGCCACCTCAGCCTTGAGGAGAGATGCCGCCTGCGCGGCATGATCGAGATGGACCTGAGCGTCAGCGAGATTGCGAGGCGGATGGATCGTC
>CAWIIL010000005.1:0-67944 GCA_963836255.1 uncultured Alphaproteobacteria bacterium | reverse complement strand
TAAACGCGATCGACGTTGACGCCGAAGGCTTGCGCGGTTTCGCGGTCGTACTGGGTCGCCCGCATCACCAGGCCGATGCGGGTGCGCGCGAGCAACGCCCAGAGGCCGAGAAGCACCCCGGCGGCGGCGACGATGACCGCGAGCTTGTAGCCCGAATACCCGAACCACGGAAACTGCACGCGCCACTCGAAGGGCGCGGCGACCGGACGGGCTTCCGGTCCGTAGATCATCAGAGCGCCCTGCTGCAGCAGGTAGAGAAGCCCGATGGTCGCCACGATCGTCGCATCGGGGTCGTAGTCGAGGCGCTTGAGGATCAGCGTGTCGGCGAGCGCCGCGAGCGCGGCGGTGGCGAATGGCGCCGCGATCAGCGCCGCGACAAAGCCGACCGCCGGCGGGCCGGGCGCGGCTTCGACCACGAACCAAGCGACCACCGCGCCGATCATGAAGAACTCGCCGTGGGCGACGTTGACGACCCGCATCACCCCGAAGACCAAGCTCAGGCCCGCGGCGGTGAGTGCGAGCACGGCGGCCATCACGAGCCCCTCAAGCGTCGCGAGCAGAAGAAAGGGTCCGAAGTCCAATGTGCTGGCGTCCCGTCCTGCGACAGCGCCTCAGAACGATCGCGTTGTGTAGTCGACCTCGTCCTCGTAGAAGCCGTCCTCGATCGCGGTGGTGTGCACGAGATCGGCCCGGCCGCCGCCGACCCGCGTGATGTACTGGTGGCCGAAGACCTGATGGGTGCGGCCGTTGAAGACCTTCTCGCCCTGCGGCCGCTCCCAGGCGTAGGGCAGTTCGCCCATCGCCTCGATCGCCTCCACGAAGGCCGCGCGATCCTTCTGTCCGGCGTAGCCCGAGGCCTCCATGGCGTCGCGGATGAGAAAGAGGGTCTCCCAGACGCTGAACATGTGGCCGTAGGTGGAGACGTCGCGCGGGTCGGAGATCGAGGCGCCGTTGTCGTCCACGCCGACCGCGGCCCGGTAGGGGGTCTCGTGTTCGCCGGCGCCCGCCTGGAGATAGCGGGGGTGGCCTTCCCAGAAATGGGTGCCGTCGAGAAACTCGAGGCCGGGGCTGGCGAGATCGACCGCTTCGAGCGAGTCGATGAAGCCGAAGACCTCCGGACGCGGACCCGACCCGTAGAACTCGCCAAGCTCCTTGACGAAGGTCAGTACGGCCGGTCCCACCATCACGTGGTAGAGCACCTCGGTCTCGCGCGGGATGCGGGGCAGGTAGCGGGTGAACGAGGTCTCCGTGGGCGGGATGGCGAGTTGTGCGATCACCTCTCCGCCCTGGGCCGCCATCGCCTCGGTGAAGAAGTCGCGATGGTCGTGGCCAAAGGCGTAGTCGGGAAAGATCATCGTGACCTTGCGGCCGAGGTTCTGCGAGACCCACGGCGCCATGGAAATCACCTGGCTCTTCACGTCGGTGATCCCCGGCTGGAGCGACCAGCGATTGAGCGCGCCCGAGGCGACGTGGTGGCCCTCCGAGCACACGAGATAGGGGATCTGCAGCTCGCCCGCCCGGGGCGCCGTGCCGACTACTACGTGGGAAAAGAGCGCGCCGAAGACCACGTCGCAGTTCGAGCGGGTGGCGAACTTCTCGACCACCTCCGCGCCGCGCCTCGGATCGGTGCCGTCGTCCTCGAACAGGATCTCGACGGGCCGACCGTTGACCCCGCCAGAGTCGTTGAGGACGCCAAGCGCCGCCTCGGCCGTGCGTTGGTACCAGCGTCCGTAAGCCGCGCCGATGCCGGTGCGATGCAGCTGGAAGCCCAGGCGGATCGGCTCGGCGCTCTGCGAGTGCGCGAAGCGCGGAACCGACCCGAGCGCGAAGGCCCCGGCCGCCATGGCCTTGAGCAGGCCGCGGCGGTTCGCCCCTGCGCGTGTCGCCGCTGTCGTCAATTCGATCCCCAGTCGTCGTTCCATCATACCGCTCCGCGGACTCGGCGGTGAATGTGGGCGCCTGCGTGCCGAATGTCACCCGCTTTGTTACGCGCCCGTCGCCGCCGATAGCAGCCACAGGCCGAGCGCGGTGTAGAGCGTCATCAGCGCGACCACCGGCGCATGGGCGGCCCGGTCGCGCATAGATCCGTCGGGAGCTGACAGACGGACGGCCAGTGCGATGGCCATCAGATGCGCGCCGAGCACGAGCGCGACCTGCAGGTTCCAGAGTGCGAGCACCGTTGCGCGGTCGCCCAGGAATCCGAACGAGACGAAGTTGCGCGGCAGATCCAAGAGGTTCCAGCCGCGCCCGAACGGATCGCTCAGGGCGGCGATGGCGTACTGGCCCTGGGTAAGTAGCGCGACAAGGTAGTGGGCGGCGTGATAGCCCGCCGCGATCGGCAGGAGCGCGAGCGCCAGGTGCCCCAGATTCTCGCGGAAGGGAATCTCCGATGGCGAAACGCGGCGCGAAAGCGCCACGACGGCGGCGGCGACGGCGGTGGTCGCGGCCCAGGCGGCAAGGAGCCCCAGGGTGTTCACCCCCATCACCGCCGACCGTCCCGGGAACTCCAGCGGGTTGACGCCGATCAGCGCCAGCCACCGGAACGTCTCGGAGAACCCGTCGAAGCTGACGGAGGCGAGGGACAGCAGGATGAAGGCCGTTGCCGAGGGTGTGGGCGTCGGCGCCGCGACGAGCCCGGCGCCGGGCGGGCCGAGCAGGGCGACCGGCGGCGCGGTGTCGCGGTCAATGCGCAACGGGGCCAGAAGCGCCACGTATCCGAAGAAGGCGGTGAGCGCCTCGCCGCGCCGGAGCCACCGGTCCCCCTCAAGCACCGCGAACACGAAGACAATCGTCCAGTAGACGAAGACAGTCCGCGCGAGAGTTCGCGGGATCGTCCGGCGCCAGCGAGACGATCTCGAACCACGCGAAACCGAAGAGGCCGAGGATGGCGGGCAAATGGCCGAACCGCGCGAGACCCACCGAGCCGGTGCGCCCAAGCGCGTGACGGACGAGCCGCACCGGGCCGGTCCAGGGCGAGATCAAGCTCCAGACGTCGCCGAGGACCATCGAGGCGAGCGTCACGCCGATCCAGACCGCGACCCAGATCGTCAGGACCAGCGGGTTCTCCAGAGGATCCCGACTACCCCAGAAGCCGGCGGCCAGAAGCGCGCAGAGAAGTGCGAAGGCGGCGCAGGAGGTTGTTGTGATGAGGCCAGGCCCCGGCGTGCGCCCAAGGCGCAACGATCGCCACTGCGGCGCGCGCGAAAGCGCCGCGGCGAGCGCCCCGCCGAGCGCGACGGCGAGCGCCGCGCCGACTATGTAATGTCCCGTCGGAAGCGTAAGCACCACCATGCGTTCGGCGGCATGGGCCTGTGCCGCTGCCGGCGCGAGGGTCAGGGTCGCGGCAACGGCGGCGCTGCGGAACGGCACGAGCCGGCCGCGGCGCTCAGCCGGCGCGGTGGCGGGCGTAGGCCGCGCGCAGGCGCGCGCGCGCGTCCTCGTGTTCTTCGTCGATCGCGCGGCCCAGGGCGCGGATTTCACGCCGCATTCCGTGCAGTTGCTCGATGAGGCCCATCACGAGCGAAAGTGCGTCCTCGTCGAAATCGTAGGTTTCCGAAAGGTCGAGCAGCAGTTCGATCCGGGCGAGGTCGGCTTCGGTGAACTGTACCTCACCGTCGTCCTCGGTGGGCCGCACGCAGTCGGCCGCGACGAAGCGGCGCAGCAGGGTGACCGAGAGGCGACTCACCGCGGTGACGGTCTGTGACTTGCTGTAGCGACGCATCATGCGCCTCCCCGTTTCCGCGGATCGTAGGGGTGATCGGCCCGCCAGGTCTTCATGAACGCCTCGAGGTCCGGATCGATCCGCGGTGGCGCTACGATGCGAAGTTCGACCCGCTGGTCGCCGCGTCCGCCGTCGCGCTTCTCGACGCCCCGTCCGCGCAGGCGCAGCACCTGGCCGCTGTTCGCGCCCTTGGGGACCGTGAGCTTGACCGGGCCGTCGATGGTCGGCGCCTCGATCTTGCCGCCGAGGATAGCCTCGTCGATGCCGATTGGCAGGGTCACGACGATGTCGTCGCCCTCCCGGGAGAAGGTCTTGTCGGCGAGCACGGTCACGGTGACGAGCGCATCGCCCGGGGGACCACCGCCATAGCCCTCGCCGCCCTTGCCGCGCAGGCGCAACGTCTGGCCGTCGGCGAGGCCCGCGGGAATGCGGACCTCGATCGAGTCCCCGGCCGGAAGCGTGACTTCGAGTGGTGGTCCCTCGGGCCGCGTCCATAAAAGGCACGTCGAGCGTGTAGCGGAGGTCGGGTCCGCGCATCCGGATCGTCTGCCCGCTGCCGCCGGCGGCGCGGCGGGCGCGGCCCTCGCCGAAGAGATCGGAGAAGACGTCGGCGAAGCCGCCGAGATCGTCTTGCTCCGCGCCCGACCAGCGTCCCCCGCTGGGCTGTTCGGCGTATTCGCGGTAGAAGCGCCGCTCCGGCCGCTCCGCCCCGGACGCGTCGATCTCTCCGCGGTCGAAACGGGCGCGCTGCTCGGAATCCCTGAGCAGGTCGTAGGCGGCGCCGGCCGCCTTGAACCGCGCCTCTGAAGCGTCGTCCCCGGGGTTGATGTCAGGGTGGCTGGTCTTCACGATCCGGCGGTAGGCCTTCTTGATCTCGTCCTGCGTCGCCGTCTTCGCGACGCCCAGCGCTTCGTAGGGATCCTTGTCCATGGGTCCGTTTCCGCCTCGAGGCCGTCTCTGGCCGGAACCTTTATTGCGACGGGGCCGCGCGCGCGGCCGCGAAGGCGGCGATCGCGCCGGGATGAAGCGGCGCCGTCAGGCCGGTCTGGTCCATGCCCGCCAGGCTTACACCCCGCATGAGCGGCGCCTGGGTCTGGATCGCGCCAAGGCTGGCGATCGTCTCCCGGACGAGGATCTCGACGAGGTTGTCGTCGACGTTGGTGCGGGTCAGCACCGTCGCCGTTACGCTGAACGTCGGTATGTCTCGTGACAGTTGTGCGTAGGTGTCTATCGGAATGTAGTTGGGCGAATAGTCGGGATTGTCGCTGAGCACCGCGACCATGCCCGGTCCGTCAAGCGGTATGATTTCCGCGTCGCATTCGGCGAGAGCGTTCGAGATCCCGGCGTTGGGATGTCCGACGATCAGGACCGTGGCGTCGATCCGGCCGGCGCAGAGCTCCTGGTAGGCCTGGTCGGTGGTCAGCTCGTAGAGCGCCGCGAAGTCCTCCGGGACGATCTCGAGGATGTCGAGGAGGCGGGAGTTGGTGGCGTGCCGTCCCGACGCGGGATGACCGATGTCGACCCGCTTGCCAATCAGATCGGCGGCGACGTCTATTTGTGCGCCGCGCCTGGCGAGAATCGTCACGGTTTCGGGGTAGAGCGCCATGACGCTGCGGAGGTTCGTCATCGGCCCTGCGTCCTCGAAGGGCGGGGCGCCTTCGTAGGCGAGCCGGTGCCAGTCGGACTGGGCGATAGCGACATCCACCTGTTCGCTGCGCAGGGCGGCGATGTTGTAGAGCGAACCGGGCGTGCTCTCGGGCGAGCAGCGGAGTACGCCGCGGTGCTTCCGGTTGATCTGATCGCAGATCGACGAGGCCGCGGCGAAGTAGCCGCCGCCGAGATCGCCGGATGCGAGCGAGAAGAACTCTAGGGCCCGCGCCGTCGGCGTCGATGCGATCATCGCCCCCAGAACGGTCGCCAGCAGTGTCCCACGCATGTTGAGATGCCCCCTTCCGTTCGCAGCCCGGCGCATCAAACCACCGGCGCCGGCCATCGCCAAGGGCAAAAAAATGCTTCTGCCTCAGCGACCGATCCAGTAACGGTGGTTCCCGAGAGCGCGTTGGGTGCGGTGGGGCATGCCGGATTTCATCTACGAAGTGCCTCAGATCGAACTCGCGATCTGGTTCGCCGCCGCTGCGGTCGCGGTCGCGTTCTTCGGCATCATCATTGTCAAGCCGATCCTGCGTCTGATCATCGGTCGCGAGCCCGAAATCAACGAGAAGATCGCCTACGCGACGTCGAGCGTCAGCCTGTTCTACGGCCTGCTTCTCGGTCTCCTGACCGTTTCGGCCTATCAGAACCAGGAGCGGATCGCTGGCGCGATCATGAATGAAGCCGCAGCGGTCGGTGCGCTCTATTCGGACATGAACGCCTATCCCGAGCCGATCCGGTCGGACATGCGTGCGATGCTGCGCGACTACGTGCTCTTCACCATCCACAAGGACTGGCCGGCGCACCGGCAGGGCGAGGTGATCGACGGCGGGGCCAACCGGGCCAACGCCATGCGGCAGACACTGGCGTCCTTCGAGCCGACCACGACAGCCGAGGAAATCCTGCATCGCGAGACGATCTCGTCGCTTCAGGCCTTCACAGGTTACCGCCAGCAGCGGCTGACAGGCGTGGTGACCAGCATCCCGCAGGTGCTGTGGTACGCCGTGCTCGTCGGTGCTGCAGTCAACATCGTGCTGATGCTGATGTTGCGGATGCGGCCGATATCGCATTTCGTGCTCGGCGCGATCAGCACGTTCTTTCTGGGCGTGGTGCTCTTCGTAATCATCACGCTCGACGATCCGCTGCGGGGCGCAGGCGGTTTGGGACCGGAACCCTTCGAGCGGCTCTGGGACCGGCAGATGCGATGGGACGAGCCACAGGCATGACAGGCGGGCGCTGATGGCGGAATTCACGGTGCGCGAGGTCGAGGGGATGCGACAGGTCCGGATGGATCTGTTCAATGAGACCGTGCGCGCCCGCCGCGGAGCGCTCTCCAATCTGCGGGGCGACATCACCCTGACGCCGCGCCTGCCGTCACTCCGCTCGATCTTCAGAAGTCTCTTCACCGACGAGGCGCGGATCCGGCCGTTCTATTCGGGAACCGGATCGGTTCTGCTCCAGCCCTCGCTCGGCGGCTATCATGTCATGGAGATAGCCGAAGGAGAGCGCTGGATCCTCGAACCCGGCGTCTACTGGTCGTCCGAAGGCGGTGTGGATCTGGGCCTGTTCAAGGAGCCGTTCTTCGCCAGTCTCTGGGCCGGGGACGGGTTCTTCGAGTGGAAGACCACCGTTTCCGGCAAGGGCAAGGTGGCGATCAACGCGCCCGGGCCGGTCGAGACCATCGAAGTGACGGGCGAGGAACTGCGGGTCCAGGGTCGGCTGGTGCTCGGGCGGACCGACGGGCTCAAGTTCACTTCGCAGCGTTCGGCGCGCTTTCCGCGCAACTTCATCTCGGGACAGCGCCGGTTGCGGGTCTATACCGGCGCGGGCCGGGCGCTGGTGTGCTGGACGCCCTACTGGAACCAGCACATGTACGAACGAATGACCGGCGAGACCATCGAGGGGTCGGTGTTCGAGTGACGGCCCCGCGCGGTCACTCGCCCGGCGTCGGCGTCGACGGGTCCTCGAGCATCTCAAGCACGAAAGCGCCGATGGCCTCGCCGTTGGCGAGAAGCTCCTCGGCAGAGCGCAGGCTGGGGCGACCGAGATCGGGCAGGGGCGCGGCGAAGGCAGACTGAGGTTCAAGCGGGGCCGCGTCCGGGCCGCGGCCGTCGGCCTCGCGCGCGGTCATGAACGCGGCCATGGCCGCGCGCCGGGGATCGTCGGCGGCCTGAAGCGCCCGACGCCAGTCTCCCGAGGCCCACGCGTAGTCGTCCGCTTGGAGCCCGAATCCTTCCGCGTCGAGCAGCGAAACGGCGGCGTCGTAGTCGCCCCGCGCGGCCAGCGCACGAGCCCTGAGGCCCGCGTCGAAGACGCCGTCAAGATCGCCCAGCGCCGAAAGCGCCGCCTCTGGACGACCCAGCTCCAGATGGGATTCCGCGACAATGCGCCGCGCCTCCGGATCGCCGCGCAGGCGCGCTGGAAGCGCCGCCTCGAGCGCCGCTTCGGGCAGGCCGAGCTCGAGAAGCCGGCGGGCGATGCTGCGCCGGGCGGGGTCGGTCGCAGGGTCGTCGGCGACGGCGTCGAGCTCCACCAGGGCGGCTTCGGCGAATTCCGCCGGGCCCACCCGATCGGGTGTGGCGGCTGCGAGGATCTCGAGGCGAAGCCCGGCCGCATCGGGCCGCTCGGCCTCGAGCGCGCGGGCGATCTCGAGCGCCGCGGCCGTCTCGCCGTTCTGCGCCAGCGCGCGGGCGAGCAGGCTCTTGAGGCCGGGTTCGGCTTCCGTGCCGCGGAACTGGACGGCGGATGCGCGCAGCTCGGTGATCAGCGTCTCGGGGATCGAGAGGTTCTCGCCAAGTCCGAACTCGACAGCTGCGACCAGCGCGTCGGTGGCGTTTGGCGCATTCTCGGCGATCAACCGGGTCAGCGCGGCGATGGCCCCGCGGGCGTCGCCATCGACGGACATCAGGCGCGCAGCGACGAGGCGCGCGTCGGGACCGGATGCGAGACCGGACCGCTCGGTGATGCTCATGATGCGCCGCGCAGCGGCCGGTTGGTCCTCGGTGACGAGGCTGTCAGCAAGCCGCGGTCCGAGTAGCGCGCGAAGGTTCGGGGGCAGGTCGGCGAAGGCCCCGGCGACGGCGTTGAACGTGGGCCCGTCGCGGTAGACTGGTCCCGCCCCGCCGAGCGCGATCCAGAGCGCGTGGGCGCCGGGGCACTCGGCGTCGACGTCGAGCGGGCCGCCCGCCTTGACAGGGCGGCCTTCCATCGCGCGGGCGAGATCGAGAAGAAGGGTCGCGTCAGGATCCGACTGGCCGAACGCCCCGAGCGTTCCCTCGGCCTCGAGGCCAAAGCCGAAGTGCAGGTATAGACGGGCAAGATCGAGGATGGTCTCGGGGTCGGCCGCGTCGAACTCCACGACGATCCGCCGCCGCAAAGCGGCGACCTGCTCGGCCATCGGCGCGCCGTCGGACCAGGCTGATACCTCGAAGGCGACAGCCTCGATGCAGACAGCTTCGGGTGCGGCCGCTTCCGCAGTGTTCGCGCTGCTGCGGCCAGCCTCGTCATAGACCGTGCGCGCGCGGATCTGGTCGTGATCGAGAAGCGCCGCGATCTCGACAGAGGCGTCTTGTTGTGGAGCGGAGGAGGGCGGCTCGGCGCTCTCGGCGACTTCTCCCGCGGGCGCCGTCGGCGCACTTGGACGGGCGTCCGGCGCCATTTCGGGCCCATCGGCCGCCGGGAGTTCGGATCGCAGTTCGATGACGCCCTGGCCCGCGGCGCGCTCAAGTTGGCGTATCAGGATCTCTTCTGCGGAGGCGACGGCGTTGGTCTCGCGCTCCGCCTGGGCGATTGCCCCTTCGACGGCCGAGAGGAACGCGCCGTCGACACCGCCGGCGACCCGCGCTGCATCGTGGTCTGCCACGTCAAGGGCGAGGTAGCGTCCGCCGACAAAGGAAGCGCTGACGCGGCAATCGCAGCCGAGCGCGACCTCCAGCACGGTCGCGTCGCCGATCTCCGCGGCGGTGACGCTTGTGACGCGCGTGGCGGGGATGCGGTCGAAGACGCGCGAAGCGTCGAGCCCGAGGCGGCGTCCGGGGAAGGTCAGGCGCGCGCGGTCGCCGGCCGTTTCGAGCGACCACTCGGTGGCCGGGTCGATTCGCACCACGAGCCGGGTGAAGCCGTCATGCTCGCCGCTGCGCACCGCGCCGCCCTCCGCGGCGAACGCCGTGCCGCCCGCCACGAGCGCGGCGGCGAGCAGCGGAGCGCGGGCCATCATGCCGCCAGGCTCAGCTTGGAGGCGCGCAGAGCTCCCTCGAGCTCGTTGTAGGACGGACGCAGCGACGCCGGGGTGTTCTGTCGTCCGACCTCAACGCAGATGTTGGGCGCATGGTTGTGCAGATTCGCGACCATCACCTCGCGAATGAGGTTGTAGAAGTGCTGGTCCTCGTCGATCACCGCCTTCACCCGGTTCGCGAACGGGCCGACGATGCCGTAGGACAGAAAGACGCCGAGAAAGGTGCCCACCAGCGCGCCGCCGATCATCTTGCCGAGGATCGCCGGCGGCTGGTCGATCGAAGCCATGGTCTTGATCACGCCGAGCACGGCAGCGACGATGCCCAGCGCGGGCAGGCCGTCGGCCATGGTCTGCAGCGTATGCGAGCTGTGCTGGGCCGCGATGTAGTTCTGTTCGATGCGCTTGTTGAGCACTTCCTCGACCTGCAGCGGATCGTCGTAGTTCATCGACGCCGAGCGCAGCGTGTCGCAGATCAGCGCCACCGCTTCGCTGTCGGTGAGGATCCGGGGATAGTCGTTGAACACCGAGGAAGCGCCGGGATCCTCGATGTGGCCGTCAAGCTCGACGGGATTGGCCCGGGCGATCTTGATGAGACGGAACATCAGGCAGAGGAGGTCCTGGTAGTCCTGCGTCTTCCAGCGCGGACCCTTGAACACCTTCCCGATGTCCTTGAGCGTGTGCTTGATGCCGTGCATGTCGTTGGCGATCACGAAGGCGCCAAGCGCCGCGCCCGCGATCATCATCATCTCGAACGGGAGCGAGTGAAGAATAATCCCGATCTTGCCGCCGGCTATCACGTAGCCGCCGAAGACCATCACGAAGACGATGCAGATGCCAACTATGCCGATCATTACTCAACCCGTCTCCGAGGCGTTGCCGTCCCGAACTCTCCGCGGCCCCCCCACTTAGACTGCGGCGGATTAAGAAACCTTCAAACGGACGGTCATTCGGTCGGAACGCCGGCGTTGCGGCTGGCGATGGTCAGCGTCACCGCATAGGCGCTGTCGGGCTCCATACCGGCCAGAACCTGCGCGGCGCGCTCGGGTTTCATGCGCGCCATTAGCCCCGCGGCGAAGGCGACGTCCATGCGCTCGAAAATGCGCGCCGCGTCGCCTGGCTTCATCGTTTCGTAGACCGCCGTCATGTGGGCGATGTCGTTCTCGGCGGCCTTGTCGGCGAGCGCGAGCGTGTCCTCGAGTTCGGTCTGCGCCTTTTCGAAGGCGGCGAGCTGTTCGGCGAGCTTCGTTTCCGCGACGCCGAGGGTCTGGGCGCGGTCCGCCAGCCGGCGCGCCTCGGCGTCGAGTTGCGCCTCGCGTTCGCGGATTGCAGCGAGAAGCGCATCCTCGGGCGACGCCCGATCGGCTTGCGCGGCCCTGGCCTGCTGTGCATCCGCCGCTTCGGCGTAGGCGCGCCCGCTTTCCGTCAGACGCAGCGCCGCGGATCCCAGAAAGCACACCACGATCAGCGCAACCCCGCTCATCACCGATCCCTGGCGCGCGTCGGCCATGGCTCAGGCTCCTCCGCCGGCGATGGAGCGAAGCGCCTCGAGAATGTCCATCTCGTCCTGGGCGCGCTTCTGCGGCGGGTTCTCGTTGGTGAAGAGGCGCAGCGGCGCGTTCAGGGGCGGAAGCTGGCGCGGCTTGGGCACCTCCGGGAGGTTCACCGCGACGCCCAGGTCGGGGAGGCCGCGCGGCCGTTCCCTCGGCGGCCCATCCGTCTCGCTCTCCGGCGCACGGTCCTCATCCGATAGCTCGGCCGAGCCTTCCGGGACGGATCGCGCTGGCGCCTGGGTCCTGGCGGCAGGCTCGACCGGAGGCATGCTCCGATCGGCGTCCCGGCTCGCGGCGATCAGGACCCGAAGCTGGTGGGACGACGCATCGGCGCGTTCCACCAGCCGGGCGAGGTCGAGGCGCTGCTGCTCGGCGTCGGTCCGGGAGGTCTCGAGCGTCTGGCGGGCGAGTTCGACCTGGCGGGTGAGCTGCACGATGGACGCGCCCAGCCCCTTGTCGAGGCTCTTCAGGTCGCGGACCCGGCCCGCGAGCACCCAGCAGTAGCCGCCGGCGAAGAGCGTGGCGGCGATGAGCAGTCCGTCTGTGAGGAGATTCATGCGCCGTCCTCAGTTCAGGATGAATTCGGTGATCAGCAGGTCGCGCACCCGGCCCTCGCCTGTCACCACCTGCACGCGCCGCAGCATCTGGGCGCGAAGCTTCGGGATCGAAGCCGGCTGTTCGAGGTCGCGCACGTCGACGGCGCGCAGGTAGGTGTTCAGCACGTCGAGCACCCGGGGCATCAGAAGCTCCACCTCGGCGCGATAGGCCGGATCGACCTCGAGCTGACCTGTAAACCGCAGGTGCTTGGCGACGTAGTCCGGCGGCAGCGAGATCATGATCGGCTCCATCGCCACGAAGGCCACGTCCGGCGCGCTCGAGACCGGCGCGTGTTTCGCCTCGCTCCCGCCGAGCAGGGAATCGAGAAGTCCCGTGTAGACCGCGTAGAAGCCGCCGCCGCCGAGGGCGATCGCCCCGACGAGGCCGAAGAGCAGGCCCTTGCGGCTCCTGGCCGGCGGCGCCGCGTCCGTTGACGCGGCAATGTCGATCACGTCTGCCATGCTTGCCTCAACACGAACGGTTCCTGTTTCGGTCGCATTTAAGGCGGGCACCACTAACCAATTGTTAAGGCTGTTGAGATGAGTATCGCCACGCAAAAGCGGTGGTCTTCCCGCATGTTGAGTATCGAAGCAGCAAGGGTTTCACGGTGGCGCAAGTGCTGAGCATCTGGGAGGGCCTCGACGCCCGGAGACGCCTGATCGCCATCCTCGCCGTGGTCGCGGTCGGTCTCGGCGTCTTCGGGCTCGCCCGCATGGCCTCCGCGCCGTCCATGGCCCTTCTCTATTCCGGCCTCGACCCGGCGGCGGCTGGCGAGATCGTGGCCGCGCTCGAGGCCGAGGGGGTAGCCTTCGAGGTCACTGACGCAAAGATCATGGTCGACGCCGCCGAACGCGATCGCATCCGCATGACCCTCGCCGCCCGCGACCTGCCGGCGGGCGGATCGTCTGGCTACGAGCTCCTCGACAACCTCTCGGGCTTCGGCACCACGAGCCAGATGTTCGACGCCGCCTACTGGCGCGCCAAGGAAGGCGAACTCGCCCGGACGATCGTGAGCTCGCCCAACATCCGCGCCGCCCGCGTCCATCTCGCCAATCCCGTCTCCCAGCCTTTCGCGCGCGCCCCCGAAGGCTCGGCGTCGGTAACCGTGACGATGGCGAGAGGTCCGCTCGACGAGGCGCAGGCGCGCGCGATCCGCTATCTGGTGTCCTCGGCGGTCGCGGGATTCCGGCCCGATGCGGTGGCGGTGATCGACGCGGCCAACGGCGTGGTGCTCGCTGGGACCGACGACGCGCTTGCCCTCTCGCGCGGCCAGAACCGCGCCGACCGCGAGGAGACGCTGCGCGCCAACATCGAACGCCTGCTCGAGGCCCGGGTCGGGCCGGGGCGGGCGATCGTCGAGGTCAGCGTCGACGCGACCACCGACAGCCGCACCGTGAGCGAGCGCCGCATCGACCCAGAGAGCCGGGTGGCGATCAGCTCCGAGACCGAGGAGAGCCAGGAAACAGCCCAGGGCACGACCGCCGGCGTCACGGTCGCGAGCAACCTGCCCGACGGGGACGGGGCGGCGTCGGGCGACAATTCGAGTTCCGGGTCGACGAGCCGCGAGCGGCAGAACTTCGAGGTCTCCGAGACCCGCACCGAGCGCGTGATCCTGCCCGGGGAGATCCGGCGCATCAGCGTGGCGGTGATGGTCGATGGCATCGTGGCGCCGGACGCCGCGGGCGAGCCGGTCTGGCGGCCGCGGGACACCGCGGAGATGGAGACGCTGCGTCTCCTCGTGCAGTCGGCGATGGGTTTTGACGCCGAGCGCGGAGACACCGTGACCATCGAGTCGCTCCAGTTCACACTCCCGCCTGAGCCGGGCACTCTGGCCGAAGCCACCGATGGCGCGTTCCTCGAGGCCCACGGCGCGCGTCTCGCGCAGGTGGCCGTGCTCGGACTGGTGGTGCTGGCCCTGATCCTCTTCGTGCTTCGGCCGATGATGACGCGGCGGCCCGAACCGGCGCTCGCGGAGCTCACCGGTCCGGTCGAGGCCGCACCGCAGCCCGCCCGCGCCCTCGCCGCGCCGGAGGAGGACGCCGGCGACGTGCTCGACCTGCCGCCGCAGTCGGTCACCAAGATCGAGCGCCTGCGTGAGGTCATCGCCAGCCGCAGCGACGATTCGGCCGCCGTCCTGCGCAGCTGGATCGAGTCGCCCGAACCCCTCAAGGAGCCCGCACAGTCATGACGGCACTGCAGTTGCAGACCTTCGATCCCGCCGAGGCCAAGGCGGTCGGGCGCGTCGACCCCGCCACCCGCCGGCTTGAGCGCGCCCGCGAGGAGGCGTACGCTGAAGGCTATCTCGCCGGCCAGGCCACCGCCACGGAAGCCCAACTCAGGGATCAGACCCGGCTGTCAAGCGATCTTGTCGAATCCCTGATAGACGCCGGCCTGACCAACGAGGCGGCGCGGCGTCACGTCGCGGCTAGCCTCGCGCCGATGGTCCGGGCGCTTTGCGGCGCCGTGACGCCGGCGCTTGCGCGCGCCGGCCTCGCGGAGGAGATCGCGCGGCTCGTGGGACGGGCGCTCGAACGGGCGCCGGAGGCCGAACCGATCGTGCGCTGCGCTCCCGAGATTTCCGAAAGGATCGTCGCGATCTTTGGCGAGCGGGGCGTTCAGGCCAGGGTCGAGGCCGCGCCGGAGCTGCTGCCGCGCGAGGCGCAGGTGCGCTGGGATCAGGGCTATGACCGGCTCGACATGGACGGTTGCGTGGCCGAGATCGAGGCCTGCGTGGACCGGCATCTGCGTGGCGGCGAAACCGCGGTCGAGGAGGTCGGGCATGAGTGACGCGGACAGCGAGATCGAGGCGCCCGGCGGCAAGAAGGCCGCGTCGGGCGGGTTTCTGGGCGTGCCGATCGAGATCACAATATCGGTTGGCAAGGCACGGCCGCTGGTCAGCGAGCTCGTCGATCTTCGCAGGGACTCGGTGCTCACCCTCGACAGCTCCATCGACGATCCCGTGGAGCTCTACATCGGCGATCGGCTTATCGCCCGTGGCGAACTGCAGGAGATCGGCGACGACTCGGGCCGTCTGGGCGTTCGCCTCACCGAGGTCGCCGACTTCTCGAATGACGTCTGACCGGCGTCGTCTCGCGCTGATCCTCCTGACAGCCGGCGTCGCGACGCTGTTCCTAGGCGGCGCCGCTATGGCGCAGGAGATTTCCATCGACCTCGGCGACGGCCAGTCGTTCACGCTGCGCACCGTCCAGATCTTCGTCCTGCTGACGCTGCTGAGCCTTGCGCCCGGCCTCGCGATCATGGTGACGTGCTTTCCGTTCATGGTGACAGTGCTGTCGATCCTGCGGCAGGCGATCGGCGTGCAGCAGGCGCCGCCCAACATGATGATCGTCAGTCTTGCGCTCTTTCTCACCTATTTCGTCATGGAGCCGGTCTTCAGCGAGGCCTGGGCCTCCGGGATCGAGCCGATGATCGCGGGGACCTTCACGCCCGAGGAGGCCTTCGCGCCGACCCTGGCGCCCTTCCGGGTCTTCATGGAGGCCCGCGTCGATCCCGAGACTGTCGCCATGATGAGCGAGGCCGCGCCCGCGCCGGCGGTCGAGGGCGCCCTGCCGCTCTCCGTGCTGGTGCCATCGTTCCTGCTCAGCGAGATCCAGCGCGGCTTCGAGGTCGGGTTCCTCATCTTCCTGCCCTTCCTCGTCATCGACCTGGTGATCGCGGCGATCCTGATGTCGATGGGCATGATGATGGTGCCGCCGGCGATCGTCTCGCTGCCCTTCAAGCTCGCCTTCTTCGTGATCGCCGACGGCTGGACGCTTCTCGCCGGGGCGATGGTCAGGAGCTACGCCACATGAGCGCCACCGACGCCCCCCTTGCGCCGTCCATCCGCGCGCAGAGCCGCGACACCCGCATGCCGACCCTTCGACCCGACCAGATCCCGAGCCCGATCGAGAAGGCGGCCATCATCCTGACCGCGATCGGGCCAGAACTGGCCGCGGGGTTCCTGCGCGATATCTCCGAGACCGACATGGAGCGGTTCGCCCGCACCGTGGGTGGGCTCGGCCGCGTCCGGCAGGACGTGCTCGACGCGGTGATCGTCGAGTTCCTCGAGGTGCTGACCCGTGGGCCGGAGCTCGAGGGCGGCGCGCGGGCCGCGCGGGCGCTGCTCGGCTCGGTGCTCGACGAGGGCGAGGTGGACCGGCTGCTCGGCGGGGCGGCGCCGCCGCGCAGCGTCTGGGAGCGCCTGAACGACGCCGGCGTTCCGGCGCTCGCGGGCTTTCTCGCCGGAGAGCATCCCCAGACCGCCGCGGTGATCGTCTCCGAGCTTCGTCCCGAGACCGCGGCAAGCGTGCTCGAGGCGATCGAGCCCGGCGCCGCGCAGGCGATCGTGCTGCGTCTTTCGCGCGTGCCGACGCTCGATCGACGCGTGGGGGCGGCGCTGATCGAGGCGATCGACCGCGGCTTCCTCAGGCTGTTGCAGCGGAGCCTGTCGCGCCGCAAACCGTCCGAGCTGATCGCAGGCCTGATGAACAACATCTCCAGCGAGGCGCGCGACGGTTTTCTCGGCTATCTCGAGGCGAACGAGCCGAGTCTCGCCAGGGAGGTCCAGCGCACGATGTTCACCTTCGAGGACATCCATGTCCGGATCCGTGGTCGCGACGTGCCGACGGTGGTGCGCGACGTGCCGGAGGAGGATCTCCTGAAGGCGCTGAAGCTCGGGGAGGCCCAGGAGAGCCCCTGCGTGGCCTTCATTCTGGAAAACCTGCCCCGACGCCTCGCGGATCGCTACGTCGAGGAACTGGCGGCGCTCGAGCCGCCGCCCCGCAAGGAGGGCGAAGCGGCGCAGCTCAAGCTCTCGCGCGCGATCCAGGCCCAGGCGCGCGGCGGCGCGATCAAGCTGGTCGATCCCGAACCCGCCTTCGGCTGAGGCGCGCGCCTACCCGTCCCCGGGGGCCGTTTGCATCCCGGCCGGCGCCGGTTTAGGTGGTGCGCGGCACAGGGCGGCGGGGCTTTTGATGGCGTTCTTCTCCAAGCTCAGGGAACGGCTGTTCAAGTCGTCGTCGAAGCTCGACGCCGGGCTCGACGCGATCATCGAAGAGGGCGACTCGCCGGAGACGCCGGTCACGCCCGACAAGCAAGCCCCCGAAGTCGCCGCACCCCCGCCCGACGAGACGCGTCGGGTCGATGCGCCGCCCGATGTGGCGCCGTCGGGGCGCGGCGGCCTGGCGGGGAAGATCTTCGGAGAGGAGCGCGGGCGGGTTCTCGACGACGCGATGCTCGAGAGCCTCGAGGAGCTGCTGATTTCGGCGGACATGGGCGTCGACACCGCGCTCAAGGTCACGTCGCGGATCGCAGAGGGCCGCTTCGGGCGGCGTATCGGCGCGCGCGAGATCAAGCGGGCGCTTGCCGACGAGATCGCGGGTATCCTCGAGCCGGTGGCCAGACCGATGCCGATCTACGCCAGGCGTCCGCAGGTCGTGCTGGTCGTCGGGGTCAACGGATCGGGCAAGACCACGACCATCGGCAAGCTCGCCAGCCAGTTCCGCGCTGCGGGAAAGTCGGTGGTGATCGCCGCCGGCGACACCTTCCGCGCCGCCGCTGTGGAACAGCTTCAAGTCTGGGGCGAGCGCGCCGGCGTGCCGGTGATGACCGCCCCTCAGGGCTCGGACCCGGCAAGCCTCGCCTTCGAGGCGATGGCGCGCGCCGAGGCCGAAGGGGCCGATCTTCTGCTGATCGACACGGCGGGCCGGTTGCAGAACCGCGAGGACCTGATGGCCGAACTCGCCAAGATCGTGAGGGTCATCCAGAAACGCGACGCCGACGCCCCGCACAACACCCTGCTTGTCCTTGACGCCACCACCGGACAGAACGCGCTCAATCAGGTCGAGATCTTCCGCAAGATCGCCGACGTGACGGGGCTGGTGATGACCAAGCTCGACGGAACCGCCAAGGGCGGCGTGCTCGTAGCGCTCGCCGACCGCTTCGGGCTGCCCATCCACGCGATCGGCGTCGGCGAGCAGATCGACGATCTGGCCCCCTTCGATCCCGAGGACTTCGCGCGCGCCCTGACCGGGGTCGAGGCATGAGCGTCAAGTGGGGCGAGGAGGCGCCGGGCGTCGGCGAATACGCCGAACTCCGCCGGCTCGCGGGAATGCCGCCGCGCAGCGCGGCGGCCGCAGCCGCGGGGCTCAGGGGCGGGCTCTTCTGCGCGACGGCGCGCGACCGCGGGCGCCTGGTGGCGCTCGGACGGGTCGTTGGCGATGGCGGCGCGGTCGCGCATCTGGTGGACGTGGCCGTCGATCCGGCCTGGCGCGACCAGGATCTCGGCGCGGAGGTGGTGACGCGGCTGATGGACTGGTGCCGGGCCAACCTGCCCGACGGCGCGACCGTCAGCCTGATCGCCGAGCCCGGCGCCTTCGCGCTCTACCGCAGCCATGGTTTCGAGATCCGCACCGGCATGGAGACACGGCTGAGCTGAGCCTGTTCGGCTCGGCCCGGCCTAGCCCCGCGGCCGCAGTCCGCCGCAGGCTCCGGAAAGACCGTCCGATCCCGCCTGCGCCAGCCCATCGGCCGCATCCGCCAGTCCCGAAAAGCCACCACCCATCCGGTCCTTGCCGGCGTCCTGGCCGAGGTCTGCGGGGATCACCGGGCGCGACCGGCCAAGCTCCTCGGCGAGATTGCGGTCGATGCGGGCGTAGAGGGCGCCGTCGAGTCGGCTGACGAGGTATAGCGTCTCGGGGCCATGCCGCACCGTGTAGGTCATCTGCTGCTGGATGGCCTTGCCAGGCCTGCGTCTCGCCAGTTCCTCCGCGAAGCTCTCGGGCTCGAGAACGCCACGCAAGCTGCGCGTCATCAGCCTGGAGAGCTGTCGGCGCTTCCAGGGGGAGTCAACGAAATCGCAGCCATAGGCCTGAGATACGACCACCATGCCCAGGATCGGATAGGTCGCATGGACCTGGTAGTGCAGCGACTTGTTTCCGCGCTCCAGTTCGAGCGGCAGTCAGCCCGTGTCGTCGATCGCATGCATCGCGGCAGCAAAGACCCGGCGGCTCTCCTCCAGAAGGCCCGCATCCTCCCGGATGGGATCCAGGACCGTCTCGGACAGCGCCAGAAACCAGCGCGCGATCGCCTTATCGGCTCCGGCGTTCCGCGCCGCGGCCCGAACCTCAGGGTTGGCCAGGTAGTTCGCCGAGGCGCCGGCGAGGGTCCACATGATCGCAGCACGGCTCTGAGTTCTCGAAGCCCGCGGAACCGGTCCGCGTCATCGCGTCGGCCTCGGCCCAGGTCCGCAGCATGGCCGCCGCGCAGAGGCTCGATCCGCCCTGCGCGTCGGTCTGGGCGACGAGTTCGTCCAGAAAACTGTCCAGACGCCGGGCGTTCAGCGTGTCGCGCCGCAGCGACTTGCAGTCGAAGGTGCGGTTCGAGCCCGCCTTGTAGGCCCGGGACGCCTGGACCGTCCTCTGCGGCGGCGCGCAGTCCGATCGATCGACTGGTCCTGATCATGCCTCGGCGCCGCTCCCTTCAGTTGCCCGTGGAAATCGCCCGCTTCTGAGGCTATGTCCCGGCGATGACCGAGCGCAACATCCATCCACTGCTCAAGCTGGTCCTGGAGATCGGGCCGATCGCGGTGTTCTTTCTGGCCTATCGCATGGCGCCGGTGCCCGAGGAACTCGACACCGCCGAGCGCCAGCTCGAACAGATCCTGTTCTCCACCAAGGTGTTCATCCCGACGATCCTCGTCTCGCTCGGCATCAGCTACGCACTGACCCGAAAGCTGCCGAAGATGGCGGTGATCACCGCGGTGGTGGTGGTGGTGTTCGGAGGCCTGACGCTGATCCTGCGCGACGACACGTTCGTGAAGATGAAGCCGACCATCCTCTACTGCCTCTTCGCCGGCATCCTCGGCTTCGGGATGCTGCGGGGGCAGAGCTATCTGAAGTACCTGATGGACGAGTTGATCCCGATGCAGCGCGAAGGCTGGATGAAGTTCACGATGCGGTTCATCCTGTTCTACTTCTTCCTTGCGGCCCTCAACGAGTTCGTGTGGCGGGTCTACGGCACCGACACCTGGGTCAATTTCCGCACCTTCGTGCTGCCCGTGGCCAATGTCGCCTTCGTGATGGCCCAGCTTCCGCTCTTCCAGCGCTACGCGGTCCAGGAAGACGGCGGCGCCTCCAGCTGATTTCCGGGCCTCTGCAATAAGTGACCCGGCCCGCGCCCGCGGCGTGTTATGCTTCGCTCTGTTCGCGACGTCGGGTCGGGCGTCGCGCTAGCGGGCGGGAGGAGCCAGATGCCAAAGACGATCGGCAATCCGTTGTCCTGGGGCGTCGACGCCGTCGGCGCGGCGGGCAAGCACATCGGTTCGGTGGCCGAAACGGTGGGAAGCGAACACGACGCGCAGATCGCGGCGATGCCCGAAATCAGGCGCATCGACTACGGCGATCTCCAGACGGCGCTGCGCGGCGGGTTCAAGGATTTCCTCGAAGCCCGCTCGGACGTCGCCTTTCTGGTGCTGCTCTACCCGGTGATCGGGCTGGTGATGTCCTGGATCGCCTTCAATCGCGAGCTCTTCCCGCTGATCTTCCCGGTAATGTCGGGATTCGCCCTGCTCGGGCCGGTGGCGGCGGTCGGGGTCTACGAGATCAGCCGCAAGCGCGAGTTCGGGCGAGAACGTCGGCTGGCTCGACGCGTTCGGGGTCCTGAAGTCGCCGTCGTTCGGGGCGATCTTCGTGCTGGGGCTGTTCCTGTTTGCAGCCTTCGTGGTCTGGCTGATGGCTGCGCACGGCATCTGGGCGGCGACGCTCGGTCCGGAACCGCCCGCCTCGATCGGCGACTTTCTCGGCGAGGTCTTCGGCACGCCGGCGGGCTGGACGATGATCCTGGTCGGCTGCGGCGTCGGCCTCCTGTTCGCCGCGGCGGTGCTTTCGGTGAGCGTGGTGTCGTTTCCGCTCCTTCTCGACCGCAATGTGGGGCTGCCGGTGGCGGTGGTGACCTCGATCCGCGCGGCGAGTTCTGAGCCCGGGCCCGATCGCGGTCTGGGGCCTCATCGTGGCGGGGCTGCTTGCGCTCGGCTCGATCCCGTTCTTCCTGGGGCTGATCGTGGTCCTGCCGGTGCTCGGCCACGCCACCTGGCGGCTCTATCGCATGGTCGTCGCGCCGGAATGAAGCGCGCGACTGTGGCGCGCGCGCGTGCGAAACAGGGTCAAGTCGATGATATCAAATGAAAACTGAATCCTGCTACTTCGTTAACGCCCCTGCGCGCGTCAGCGGCGGATCAGGTCGAGCGGCGCGGCCGAGAGCGGTTCGGCGCCGCTTTCGGTGACGAGCGACGTGCGCGCGAGCGTCATGGCGAGGCCCGCGTCGGCGTCAAAGAGGATCATGTGCAGGAAGAACACGTTGCCGGGACGCGTCTCGTAGCTCTGGCCGGCATGGCACATCGGCCAGTCCATCCAGCTCGGCGCGAAGGTGGCCCCGAGCGCATAGCCGCAGGCGTTGAGCTGGCGCCCGCCCTGACCGCGCGCCGCCATCGTCCGGGCGTGGGCGCCGAACACCGCGCCAAGCGGCTGTCCGGGACGCAGCGCCGCCTCGGCGGCGGCGAGCGCCTCGACGCAGGCCGCGTGCATCTCCGTCAGGCGCGGATCAGGCCTCCCGATGACGATCGTGCGCATCAGCGCCGCGTGGTAGTGCCGCCAGCCGGCGGCGAATTCGAGGGTCAGCATGTCCTGGGCGTCGAGGATGCGCCGGCCGCTGTAGTAGCGGCACATCAGCGCGCCGTGGCCCGAGCCGATGACCTGCTCGTTGGCCGGGTCGTCGCCGCCGCCCCGATAGATCGCGCCCTGCAGCTCGGCGAGAATGTCGCCCTCGAAGGCGCCCGGGCGCGTCATCGCGGCGGCGGCCTCGAGCGCCTCGTCGGCGAGTTGCGCCGCACGGCGCACGCAGACGAGTTCGGCCGGGCTCTTGACCGCGCGCAGCTCGCTGACGAGGGACGACGCGTCCTCGAGCGCGGCGAAGCCGTCGAGCGCGTCGGCGAGCTTGAGCCCCTTCGCGGCGGTGAGCCCGTAGGCCTCCCACTCGACGCCGAGGGTCTTGCCCGCGAGCCCGCGGGCGGCGAGCATGTCGCGCAACTCGGCTTCCGGCGCGGCGTCGCCTGAATCGACCCAGATCCGCACGTCCTCGACGGTGGAGGTGAAGGCGGCCTGCAGCCGGTCGGCCGAACGGGTCAGCAGGCTGATCCGGCCATCGTCGGTCAACGTCATCGCCTGGAAATGCACGTAGCCGAAGGTGTCGTAGCCGGTGAGCCAGTACATGCTCTCCTGCCGGAAGATCAGCAGCGCCGACAGCCCGCGGGCCGCCATGGCGGCGATGGTCGCGGCCTGGCGGGCGGCGTATTCGGCGCGATCGAAATGCAGGTTGCGACCCGAGAGGTCCATGGCGTTGCGCTCCGCTGGGGCGCGCAGGGTGATCATCGGGCGCAGCCGCGGTCAAGTGCGGCGGGTTCAGTCGCCGTTCAGGAGCGGTGCGATTCGCCGTTCCACGACGTCGCGGGTCAGCGGACCGGGATGGCGGAGCAGGATGTCGCCTGTCGGCGAGATCACGAAGGTCTCGGGCACGCCGTAGATGCCCCAGTCCAGTCCGGTGCGGCCGTTCTCGTCGGCGCCGATGGACACGTAGGGATCGCCGAGCTCTTCGAGAAAGCCCAGCGCGTTCTCCGGCGCGTCCTTGTAGTTGACGCCGACCACCGGGGCGCCTTCCGCGGCGAGTTCGGTCAGCAGCGGATGCTCCACCCGGCAGGGACCGCACCAGCTCGCCCAGAAGTTCACCAGCGTGACCTCGCCGGCGCGCAGATCGGCGTTGGTCGGGGCTGGATCGGGGCGCAGCGGCGTCACCCGGTCGAGGCTCGGGGCCGGCTTGCCGATCAGCGCGCTCGGCAGTTCGTTGGGATTGTCGCGCGTGAGCCCGAACCACGCGATCGCCGCGAACCCCGCAAACAGGAGCGGCGGCAGCAGGAGCAGGGGGTTGAGGCTACGCCCGGCCATCGCCGGCTCCCTTGCGGCGCGCCTCGACTGCGGCGAGATCGCGGCGCACGCGCGCGGCCCGTAACCACGACAGGGCGACGATGAGCGCGAGCAGCGCCAGCGTCGCGCCGTAGGCGGCGAGCACCGGCCCCGCGTAGGGTCCCAGATCGGGCATCAGGCGCGCGCCTCGAGGTTGAGCAGGGCGCGCAGCCGCCGCACGCGCACCTCCGTGCGGGTGCGGGTGAGCACGAGGCTCACGAACAGCAGCACGAACCCCGCGATGCACACTAAGAGCGGCCAGTAGAACACGTCCGCGACGTTCTCCTGGCGGTCGAGCGACAGCGACGGGCCCTGGTGCAGACCCTGGCTCCAGAAGAACACCGCGTATCGCGACAGCAGCGCGAAGACCGAACCCACGAAACAGAGCACCGCCGTGAGGTCGGCGGCCTTGTCGGGATCGTCGATCGCCTCCCAGAGCGCGACGTATCCGAGGTAGAAGACGAAGAGGATGAAGAACGAGGTGAGCCGCGGGTCCCAGGCCCACCAGGCGCCCCACATCGGCTTGCCCCAGACCGCTCCGGTGATCAGCGCGATCAGCGTCATCACCGCGCCCACCGGCGCCGCGGCCCGGGCGGCGAGGGCGGAGACGTGGTGGCGGCGGATGAACCAGATCAGCGAGGCCACCAGCATCATCAGCCAGGCGTTGATCGCCATCAGCGCCGCGGGCACGTGGATGAAAAGGATCTTGACGGTCGACCCCTGCTGGTAGTCGTCGGGCGTCGCGAAGAAGCCCCAGGCCAGGCCGATCGCGAGCGTCGCGGCGGTCAGGCCCCAGAGCCACGGCAGCGCCGCGCCGGAAAGACGCATGAATTCGACCGGATTCGCGTAGCGCCAGAGCGACATGGCCGGGTTTTAGGCGCAAGGTTCCCCGGCTTCAATGCGTACCGGCGCGGCTCACGGCGACGTCAGCGCAGGTTGATGCGCAGCGCCGCCGCGGCGGCGAAGGGGGCGAGGGCGACGATGAAGAGGGTGAGGCCGACCAGAAGCAGAAGCGCGGGCGCGGGATCGCCGCCCTCGGCGGCGGCGGAGGTGGCGCGCGCCCCGAAGATCAGCGTCGGCACGTAGAGCGGCAGCACCAGGATCGACAGCAGCAGCCCGCCGCGGCGCACGCCCACGGTGAGCGCCGCCCCGATCGCGCCCAGAAAGCTCAGCCCCGGCGTGCCGGCGGCGAGGCTGGCGATCAGCCAGGGATAGGCCGGGGCGGGCAGGGCGAGGGTCAGCGCGAGCGCCGGCGCGACGGCGACCAGCGGCAGGCCCGTCGTCAGCCAGTGGGCGAAGGCCTTGAGCGCGACGACCGCCTCGAGCGGCAGCGGGGAGAGGGCCAGCACGTCGAGCGCGCCGTCCTCGGCGTCGGCCTGGAACAGCCGGTCGAGGGAGAGCAGGCAGGCGAGCAGCGCCGCGATCCAGAGCACGCCGGCGGCCACGGTCGCGAGCCGGTCGGACTGCGGCCCGACCCCGAAGGGCACCAGCAGCACGACGATTAGAAAGAAGGCGAGGCCGAGGCCGGCGCCGCCGCCGGAGCGCAACGCCAGACGGAGTTCGCGGGCGAGCAGCGCCCTCGCTGCGCTCACGCCCAGCTTCCCGCCAGGAACGGGTCGGAGCCCTCGGCGGCTCCGGTGTCGTCGGCGGTCACGGGCGCGAGCGCGAGTTCGGGCGCCGCCCCGAGGCCGAGATCGACGTGGGTCGCAATGAGCGCGATCCCGTCCCCGGCGCAGTGGGCCCGGACGGCCGCGGCGAAACGCGCGCGCGCCTCCGCGTCCAGCCCGACGGTCGGTTCGTCGAGCAGCCAGAGCCGGCGCTCGCAGACCAGCAGCCGCGCAAGCCCGAGCCGGCGCTTCTGGCCGGCCGAGCAGACATGGGCGGGCCGGTCGGCGATCGGGCCGAGATCAAAGGCGTCCAGCGCCCGCGTCACGCCGCCGCCGCCGAAGAGCGCCGCCCAGAAGCCGAGGTTCTCCGCGACGGTGAGCTGTGGCTTGATCGCGTCGAGGTGCCCCGCGTAGGCGATCCGCTCGGCGTAGAGGTCCGGCGCGTTGGCCCGGTCGAGGCCGTCGAGCGCGACCCTGCCTTGCGCCGGAGACAGGCCCGCGAGCGCGCGCAGCAGCGTCGATTTGCCCGCGCCGTTGGGGCCGCGCAGCAGCATCGCTGCGCCGGCCGCGATCTCGAAGCTGAGGTTGCGCAGAACCGGCCGCCCGGCGCGCGCGCAGCTCAGGTTTTCAACGCTCAGCCCCATGTCGGCCCGCTTAGCCGATCGCCCCGACCGTGGGAAGCGCCGCCGCCGGGGCGTCGCTCGAAAAAATGTATGCCATGGTATTCTTATTGTCCCGGAGCCCTTGCGACACTGGCCGATTTCCGGCATAGCAACGCTGATTTCTCGTCATCGACGCAATCAGTCCGGGGGCACCATGACCGTCTTCACAGGAACAGACACCGCACAGACCCGACGCGATCTGACGGTGGGCGACCAGACCTACGCCTACTACTCGATCCCTGCGGCGGAGGCCGCGGGCCTCGGCGATTTCAGCCGGCTTCCCGCCGCGCTCAAGGTGGTGCTGGAGAACATGCTGCGCTTCGAGGACGGCGGACGCACCGTCAGCGTCGACGACATCAAGGCCTTCTCCGAATGGGCGCAGCAAGGGCGGCAGGAACCCGCGCGAGATCGCCTATCGCCCGGCCCGCGTGCTGATGCAGGACTTCACCGGCGTTCCGGCGGTGGTCGACCTCGCCGCGATGCGCGACGGCATCAAGGCGCTCGGCGGCGATCCGCAGAAGATCAACCCGCTGGTACCCGGTCGATCTGGTCATCGACCATTCGGTGATGATCGACGAGTTCGGCAACCCGCGCGCCTTCCAGATGAACGTCGACCGCGAATACGAGCGCAACCTGGAGCGCTACACCTTCCTCAAATGGGGCCAGAGCGCGTTCGACAACTTCCGCGTCGTGCCGCCGGGCACCGGCATCTGCCACCAGGTCAACCTCGAATACCTCGCCCAGACCGTCTGGACCGACACGGACCAGAGCGGCGATGACGGTCGCCTATCCCGACACGCTGGTCGGCACCGACAGCCACACCACCATGGTCAACGGCGTCGCCGTGCTCGGCTGGGGCGTGGGCGGCATCGAGGCCGAGGCCGCGATGCTCGGCCAGCCGATCTCGATGCTGATCCCCGAAGTCGTCGGCTTCAAGCTCACCGGCGAGATGATGGAGGGCACCACCGGCACCGACCTGGTGCTCAAGGTCGTCGAGATGCTGCGCAAGCAAGGGCGTGGTCGGCAAGTTCGTCGAGTTCTACGGCGCCGGGCCTCGACAACCTGCCGCTGGCCGACCGGGCGACCATCGCCAACATGGCGCCCGAATACGGCGCCACCTGCGGCTTCTTCCCGATCGACGACGAGACCCTGCGCTACCTGCGCCAGACCGGCCGCGACGAGGACGCGCATCGCGCTGGTCGAGGCCTATGCCAAGGAGAACGGCTTCTGGCGCGGCGCCGGACTACGCGCCGGTCTACACCGACACGCTGGAGCTCGACATGGGCACCATCGTGCCGGCGATCTCGGGGCCGAAGCGGCCGCAGGACTACCTGGCGCTCGACCGCGCGGCGAACGCCTTCAAGGTCGTTGCGGAATACCGCGGGGTCGACATCATGGAGGCGCGCGAGATGGCCGCCGAAGGCCCGGCGCCGACCGCGCCGCTCGATCCGCGCAAGGCCGTCGCGGTCGAGGGCGAGGACTACGCGCTGCGCGACGGCTAGGTGGTGATCGCCTCGATCACCTCCTGCACCAACACCTCGAACCCCTACGTGATGATCGGCGCCGGCCTCGTGGCCCGCAAGGCGCGCGCGCTCGGCCTGAACCGCAAGCCCTGGGTCAAGACCTCGCTCGCGCCGGGCTCGCCAGGTGGTGACCGAATACCTCGAAGCCGCCGGGCTGCAGGAAGATCTCGACGCGCTCGGCTTCAACCTCGTCGGCTACGGCTGCACCACCTGCATCGGCAATTCCGGGCCGCTGCAGCCGGAGATCTCGAAGGCGATCCACGACGGCGACCTGGTGGCCACCTCGGTGCTCTCGGGCAACCGCAACTTCGAGGGCCGGATCAGCCCCGACGTGCGCGCCAACTACCTCGCCTCGCCGCCGCTGGTGGTGGCCTACGCGCTCGCCGGCGACATGAACATCGACCTGACCACCGAGCCGCTCGGCCAGGACACGGACGGCAAGGACGTCTTCCTCAAGGACATCTGGCCGACCAACAAGGAGATCGCCGATCTGGTGCACGAGACCGTCACCCGCGAGGCGTTCCAGCCGAAATACGCCGACGTCTTCAAGGGCGACGAGAAGTGGCAGGCGGTGGAGACCACCGACAGCCGAGACCTACGACTGGCCGGCCACCTCGACCTACGTCCAGAACCCGCCCTATTTCCAGGGCATGGCGGCCGAGGCCGGGGTGATCTCCGACATCGAGGACGCCCGGGTGCTCGCGCTGCTCGGCGACATGATCACCACCGACCACATCTCGCCCGGCGGGCAGCCTTCAAGGACGACGACGCCCGGCCGGCAAGCTATCTCACCGAGCGCCAGGTGCGCGCCGCGCGAGTTCAACTCCTACGGCTCGCGCCGCGGCAACCACGAGGTGATGATGCGCGGCACCTTCGCCAACATCCGCATCAAGAACGAGATGCTGGACGGCGTCGAGGGCGGCTACACGCAAGGGCCGGACGGCGAGCAGACCTCGATCTTCGACGCCGCGATGGCCTACAAGGACGACGGCATGCCGCTGGTGATCTTCGGCGGCGAGCAATACGGCGCGGGATCGAGCCGCGACTGGGCCGCCAAGGGCACCGCCTGCTGGGCGTCAAGGCGGTGATCGCGGAGAGCTTCGAGCGCATCCACCGCTCCAACCTCGTCGGCATGGGCGTGATCCCGTTCGAGTTCACCGGCGGCGACACGCGCAAGTCCCTGGGGCTGACAGGCGACGAGACGGTCTCGATCAACGGGCTTGTCGGGCGATCTCAAGCCGCTGTCGGAGGTGCCCTGCACCATCACCTACGCCGACGGGACGGTGAAGGAGATCATGCTGAAGTGCCGGATCGATACCGCGGTCGAGATCGAATACGTCGAGAACGGCGGCGTGCTGCACTACGTGCTGCGCAACCTCGCCAAGGCGGCCTGAGCGCGGGGAGACGCGGCCGTGTGGCGCCGCCTCGACCTTCCGCCGGTCTGGGCCCTCGGGGCGGCGATCCTGTCGTGGCTGCTGGCGCGCTATGCGCCGGTGGCCGGCCTGCCGGCGGGGCTCGGGCGCGGCTTCATGATCATCGGCGTCGCGCTGGCGATCTGGGCGCTCGTCTGGTTTCGCCGCAAGCAGACCCCTTTCGAGCCGCGCGCGACGCCCGAGGCGCTGGTCGTCGAGGGACCCTACCGGCTCAACCGCAACCCGATGTACACCGGGCTCACGCTGGTGCTGATCGGCTGGGCGCTGTCGCTCGGGGCGCTCTCGGCGATCGTTCCGGCGCTCGCCTTTCCGGTGGTGATCACCCGTCGCTTCATCCTCGGCGAGGAAGCGGCGCTGCGGGCGCGTTTCGGCGATGAGGCGGAGCGCTTCTTCGGGCGCAGCAGGCGCTGGTAGTCGGGCGACGCAGCGCCAACGCCTCACCAAGGCTTGACTGGCGCGCAGCCGGGCGCCCGTCTAGGTCTGACAATAGTCATTTTCCGGCGGTTTTCCCATGCCCTTGCCCTTGCTGTTTCTCGCGCTGCTGCTGATCGCGGCGCCGGCCGTGTCGAAGGCGCAGGAAACCCCGGTGGTTCTGGAACTCTTCACCAGCCAGGGCTGTTCCTCCTGTCCGCCCGCCGACGCGCTGCTCTCCGAGCTGTCCGGGCGGGACGGAGTGATCGCGCTGGCGCTGCACGTGGACTACTGGGACTATCTCGGCTGGGCCGACAGCTTCGGCAAGCCCGCCTACACCAAGCGGCAGCGCGGCTACGCCAAGGCCATGCGCAAGCGTTCGGTCTTCACCCCCCAGATGATCGTGCAGGGCCAGGACCGTCTCATCGGTCACGATGCGGTCAACATCCTGGGCAGCATCGAGGCCCATCGCAACACGCCGGCGCCGGTCCGCCTCGAGGTGGAACGCGCCGACGGCGGGCTCACCATCCGGCTCGAACCGCTCAGGCTCGACGTCGGCGCGAGCGAAGTGCATCTGGTCAAGGTCGAGCCCGAGAGCAGCGTGCGGATCGAGGCCGGAGAGAACGCCGGACACGAGATCAACTACACCGACATCGTGACCGACTGGGCCACCGTCGCCGAATGGGACGGGCGGGAGGCGGCGGAGCTTCGCGTCGAGGGCGTCGCCGCGGGACCGCTGGCGGTCATCGTGCAGAGCGCGCGCCACGGCGCGATCGTGGCCGCCGCCGAACTCCCCTGAACGAGCCTTCCGGTCAGTCCGCGAGATCCTTCCGCCAGCGCCGGTGTAGCCAGTAGTACTGGCCCGGGCGCAGGCGGACCATTGCGGCGAGGCTGTCGTTGGCGGCCTGCATCATGGTCTCGGCGGGGCCGGGCGGGATCGCGTCCTCTACGAGGATGCGGATAGTGCGGCCGTTCGGCTCGCGCAGCCCATAGAAGGGGATGAGCGGCGCGTCGAACTTCCGGGCGATCTCGGCGGGAACCAGCGTGGTCGGGGCGGGCTGGCCCAGGAAGTCGAGGATCGCGCCCCGCTTTTCGTACTGGTCTGCGCCGATGGCCAGGACGCCGCTTCGCGACAGGTGGCGCACCATGGCGCGCACGCCCGAGCGATCCTTGGTGAAGATCGGGCCTCCCACGGCGATGTTCGCCTCGTAAAGCGTGTTCAGCCGGGGATTTTCGACGGCGCGGTAGACCCCGCCGCAGGTCACACCTTCCGAGCGCAGCCAGCCGCGCAGCGCCTCCCACTGGCCGAAATGCCCGGTGATCAGCACGACGCTGCGCCCGGCGCGCGCCGCGGCGAGCAGCGCCGCGGCGGCCTCTCCTTCGGGCGCGATCCAGTCGGCCCGGGCGTGGAAGCGCCGGTTGTCGAGGATCTCGACGATGGTGCGGCCGAAGTTGTCGGCCATCGTCGCGCGCACGGCGGCGCGGGCGCGGGCGTCGAGCTCGGGCATCACCAGGCGCAGGTTTGCGTCGACCCGGCGGCGCAGCTTCGGAGACGTCGCGGCCGCAGCGCGCATCAGCCCCGCGCCGAGCGCGAGGCGACCGCCCCAGGGCAGCGCATCGGCCAATCCGATCAGCGCCCGCAGCGGCGCGTCGCGCAGCCAGGACAGCGCCGGATGCGCCTCGCTCATCGTGCGTCCTCACGGAAGGAACCCGGAGGCGCGGCGCCTCCGGGCGGCGCGGCCTCAGTGCTTGGCGGGATTGATCATCATGATCATCTGCCGACCCTCGAGCTTCGGGATGGCCTCGATCTTGCCGTACTCGGTCACGTCCTCGGCGACGCGTTCCAGAAGGCGGCGGCCGAGTTCGAGATGGGCCATCTCGCGGCCGCGGAAGCGCAGAGTGATCTTGACCTTGTCGCCACCCTCGAGGAACTTCTGCACCGAGCGCATCTTGACATCGTAGTCGTGCGTGTCGGTGTTGGGGCGGAACTTGATCTCCTTGATCTCGATGATCTTCTGGTTCTTCCGCGCCTCGGATTCCTTTTTCTGCTGTTCGTACTTGAACTTGCCGAAATCCATGATCTTGCAGACGGGCGGATCTGCGTTGGGCGAGATCTCCACGAGATCTAGGCCCGCCTCCTCGGCGTGGACCATCGCCTGTTCCGGCGTCACGACGCCGATGTTCTGGCCTTCGGCTCCGATGAGCCGGATTTCGGGGGACCGGATTCGGTCGTTCACGCGGGGGCCTGTGTCGCGCGTCGGCGGCGCGCTGTGCGGTCTGCGGGCTATGGTGTGGCCATCCTTCTGATCGTTGATGCGCAAAGCCGGAGCGTCGCCCCGGCCTTGTGGCGAATACTAGTGCAATTCGCCGCGACTGTGAAGCGGCGATGCGTCATGGTGCCCGGGACCGCGGGCGGGAAGCGGCCGACCCGGCCGCGCGCCCCCGCCGCGTCTTGCGGACCGGCGCCCGGACCAATAGGACCACCCCGGGGCGCGCACCGGCGCCGTCAGGCAGAGAGGAGCCAGAAGGATGCAGAGGATCATTGCGCTGGTCATCGCGGCGGCGCTCGTCGTCGGAGCGATCTATTTCTTCATGTCGCCCGATGAGGCGGTCGAAAACGCTACAGACGCTGCGAACGAGGCGACGACCGCGGTCGAGGAAGCCGCCGAGGAGGCAGGCGACGTCGCCGGCGAGGCGGCCGAGGCCGTCGAGGAAGCGGCGGGCGACGCGGTCGAGGCCGCCGGCGACGCGGTCGAGGGCGCGGTCGAGGCGGTCGAAGGCGCCGTCGAGGCGACCGAGGAAGCCGTGGGCGACGCGGTGGACGCGGTGACCGGCGCGGCGAGCGACGCCGCCGACACCGCCGGTGACGCGGCGAGCGACGCCGCCGATGCGGTCGAGGACGCTGCGACGGACGCGGCCGATACGGCCGGGGATGCCGCGAGCGACGCGGCCGATGCCGCCGAGGACACGGCCACCGACGCCGCGGACGCGGTCGAGTCCGGGGCCGAAGAGGCCGGGTCGGAGATCCAGAACCTCGTGGACGAGGCGGCCGAGGAAGCCGAGGCCGCGGGCGAAGCGGCAGAGGAAGCCGTCGAGGGTTCCACCGAGGAGACCCAGACCGGCAACTGAGTCCGGCGCGGCGGCGGCCGGCCGCCGGCCGCCGCCCGCTTCAGCGCAGCGATTCGCAGAAGGCGCGGATCCGCGCGCAGGCGTCGCGCAGCGTCTCGTCCGCCGCGGCGTAGCTGACGCGGAAGTTCGGGCTGAGCCCGAAGGCCGCGCCGAACACCACCGCGACGCCGGTGGCGTCAAGGAGTTCGCGAGCGAAGTCGGCGTCGGTGTCGATCGCAGCGCCCGACGGGGTCCGGCGTCCGATCAGCCCGGCGATCGAGGGATAGACGTAGAAGGCCCCGTCCGGGGTCGGGCAGTCCACCCCGGGGCAGGCGTCGAGCAACCCCACCACCAGGTCCCTGCGCCGCTCGAAGGCCGCGCGCGCCTCTGAGAGGTAGTCCTGCGGCCCGGTCAGCGCCTCGAGCGCCGCCCACTGGCTGATCGAGCACGGGTTCGAGGTCGACTGGCTCTGGATCGTCGTCATCGCCCGGACGAGCGCCGCCGGTCCGCCGGCGTAGCCGATCCGCCAGCCAGTCATTGCATAGGCCTTGGAGACGCCATTCACCGTGAGCGTGCGGTCGATGAGCTGCGGCGCGATCTCGGCCGGGGTGCGGAAGACGAACGGCGGATAGGCGATGTGCTCGTAGATGTCGTCCGACATCACCCAGACTTGGGGATGCGCGTCGAGCACCTCCGCGAGGGCGGCGAGATCCTCGGCGGCGTAGCCCGCGCCTGTCGGGTTCGAGGGCGAGTTCAGGATCAGCCACTTGCTGCGCGGCGTGATCGCGGCCTCCAGCGCGGCGGGCGTCAGCCGGTAGCCGGTCTCGAAGTCCGGCCTCGACGATCACCGGAGTTCCGCCGGCGAGCAGCACCATGTCGGGATAGCTCACCCAGTAGGGCGCCGGCACGATCACCTCGTCGCCTGCTTCCACGGTGGCCATCAGCGCGTTGTAGAGCACCTGCTTGCCGCCGGTTCCCACGATGATCTGGTCCGGCGTGTAGGTAAGGGCGTTCTCGCGGGCGAACTTCTCGCAGATCGCTCTCCGCAGCTCGATGATCCCGTTCGGCGCGGTGTAGCGGGTCCGGCCCTGTTCGATCGCCGCGATGGCGGCGGCGCGCACGTTGGCGGGCGTCTCGAAGTCGGGCTCGCCGGCGCTCAGCGAGATGATGTCGCGCCCCGATGCGCGCAACTCGGCCGCCATGGCGGTGATCGCGACGGTCGGCGACGGCTTGATCCGCCCGAGCGCGCTGGAGAGAAGGGCCATTGTCGCTCCGGTTTGCCAACGGGTCGCCTTCGTCATAGGTTGCGGCCCGAAGCCGCGCAAGATCGCGCGCGGCGAGATGCATTTCGACATCGGAGATTCGAATGAGCAGCGAAACGGCGACCGCGGAGACATTCGGCGAGACCGACTATTCCGACGAGACGTCCACTTTCGGCGACCGTCTGGCGCTGGCCCGCGAGGCGGCGGGCCTCAGCCAGGCGCAGCTCGCCGGCCGCCTCGGCGTCAAGCCCCAGACGCTGAGGAACTGGGAGGAGGATCGCGCCGCGCCAAGGTCGAGCCGGCTTCAGATTCTCGCGGGCCTTCTGAACGTGTCGATGGTCTGGCTGATGAGCGGCCGAGGCGATCCCCCGTCGGAGCCCTCCGCGCGCGGCGAGATCCGCTCCCTGCTCGCCGACCTGCAGGCGGTGCGCGCCGGCCAGGTCCGCCTCGCCGAGGACATGGCGCGGCTCGAACGCCGGCTGCGCCTGGCGGCGGCGGACTGACCATGGACCGGCCCTTTCACCTCGCCTTCGGGGTGCGCGACCTCGATAGCACCCGCGCCTTCTACGGCGACGTGCTCGGCTGTGCGATGGGGCGCAGCGCCCCGACCTGGCAGGACTTCGACCTCTTCGGGCACCAGCTCAGCGCCCATGTCACGCCCGCCGCAGTGGCGGCGACGGGAGCGGTGGCCGATCTCGCGGTCCCCATCCCGCATTTCGGCGTTGTCCTGGCGATGGCCGACTGGGAGACGCTCGCCGCGCGGTTGCAGGATAGGGGCGTGGACTTCCTGTTCGAGCCGCAGATCCGCTTCCCGGGCCAGCCGGGCGAGCAGGGCACGTTCTTCGTGCGCGACCCCTCCGGCAACACTCTGGAGTTCAAGGGATTTCGCGACATGGCCGGCGTCTTCGAGGTCGCGGGCGCGGCGCCGTGAGCGAGCCGCCCGAGACGCGCCTGCGCCGGCTGCGGATGCGCAGCTGGCGGCGCGGCACCAAGGAGATGGACCTGATCCTCGGCGGCTTTTCGGACGCCTGCCTCGATGCGCTCGACCCCGAGGCGCTCGACGCCTACGAACAGCTCCTGGAGGAGAACGATCAGGATCTCTACGACTGGGTCAGCGGCCGCACGCCGGGCCCCGATCCCCACGGCCCGATCCTCTCGCGGATCCGGTCGCACGCGGGCATTGGCTGACCGCGAAATACTCTTCATGTTCTGCGCCGGCTCTTAACGAGTTGTATATGAATTTGCGTGCATGTTTCGCAAAGTCTGTTGTTGCGGAGAACGAACATGAGTATGCACGCGAAGGTTGCCGAAGCCGAGGCTCCGGACGAAGCCGACAGCTTTCTGACGTCGTATCTCGAAACTCTCGCAATGGTCGAGCGCTTGCACCGGCTGCTCCTGGATGTTGTCAAGGACGAGTTTGAACGCCTTGGCATCATTGATATAAATTCGGTTCAGGCGCTTCTGCTCTTCAATATCGGCGACAACGAGGTCACCGCGGGCGAGCTCAAGACCCGCGGCTACTACCAGGGCTCGAACGTCTCCTACAATCTCAAGAAGCTGGTGGAGTGCGGCTACATGCACCACCAGAAGTGCGACGTGGACCGTCGCGCCGTCCGGGTCCGGCTCACCGAGAAGGGCCGCACGATCCGCAACATCATCGCCGAACTGTTCCAGCGCCACGCCAACGGCATCATGAGCCGCGAGGTGCTCGGCAATGTGCGTCTGCCGGACATGAACGCGAGCCTGCGCCGGATGGAGCGCTACTGGACCGACCAGATCCGCTACATCTACTGATTGACTGCGCCGCCGCGGGCGCGCGTCCGTGTCGGTCGGGGATGGATCGGGGACGTTAACGACTTGTGGCGAATGCGCATCGATCCAGCCTGCCCAACGTACTAGAAACATGCTATCATTTGCCGCAACACGACTAATGACCGATAATGATTCGGCGCAAGGTCGGTTGGGGCAGGGCGTGAGTGAAGGGGTTTCGTGTGGAAGCCATGGGCGTGCACAGCGACAATCATGAGGCGAGTTCCCTCTCGCAGTATGAATTCGCGCTCGGCGACGAACTGCGCGGCGAACGGGCGACGCTCGGCAAGACGCTGCTCGACGTGCAGCGTGATCTGCGCATCCAGGCGGTCTACATCGACGCGATCGAGAATCTCGATCCCGAGGCCTTCCCGAACAAGGCCTTCATCTCCGGCTACATCCGGTCCTATGCGCGCTACCTGAGCCTCGATCCCGACGAGGTCTTCGCGCGCTTCTGCCACGAAAGCGGCTTCTCGCCCGCCAAGGCCGCAGCCGCCACGGGCCAGCGCACCCGCAAGGCCGCCGCCGCGGCGTCCGGGAGTTTCGCCCCCAACTTTCCGCTCGCCCAGTCCGGGCGGCGCGGTCTCGGCGACCTGCCGTTGCCGGCGCTCGGGTCGCTTCTCGTGCTGGTCGGCCTGCTCGGCGGGCTCGGCTATGGCGGCTGGACGGTGCTCGAGAACATCCAGCGCGTGCAGTTCGCGCCAATCGAGGAGACCCCGGTGGCGGTGGCCGAGATCGAAGGCCTGTCGGCGCCGTCGACGCCCGACCTCGTGGAGCCGGCGCTCGCCGAACTCGCCAGTCCGGTCGCGGCCGCCGATCTCGTCGATCTCTATCGCCACCAGGAACTCGAGGTGCCGATCCTGATGCCGCGCGACGGTCCGATCGCCGCGATCGACCCCGACCGCGCCGGACGCCTCGCCGCGCGGGCGCTCGGCTCCGACCCGACAGCGGTCGCGCCCGAGGACCCCGCTACGGCGCTCCAGACCGCCGCCGCCACGCCCGCGCTCGCGATCGAGGCCGCCATCCGCGCGGCAGAGGCGGAACGCGCCGCGGCGCTCGAGACCGAGGCCGTGACGGTTCTCGCCGAGCGCGCCGCCTGGGTGCGGGTCTACCTGGAGAACGGCACGGTGATCTACGAGGGCATCCTCGGCGACGGCGAGGTCTACTCGGTGCCCGCCGGCGTCTCGGCCCCGATGATCTGGGCCGGCAACTCCGGCTCGGTCTACCTGCGGGTCGGCGACGGGCTGCACGGCCCGATCGGCAGCGGCACGCGGGCGGTCCGCAACGTCTCGCTCGAGCCGGCGTCGATCGCGGCGAGCTTCGCGCGCGTCGAGCAGGTGCCGAGCGTGCTCTCCCAGACGATGGGTATCGCCGCGCCGGCCAGCGCCGAGGTTGCGCTCCAGTAGTTCCGGCCCACGCCCCGTCGATGGGGTGACAACATGCCCCCGCCGCCCTATTTTGCTGCGTAAGGCGAGGCGGGAGCGCACATGACCCACAATCCGATCCGGCCCTGGCGCAACATCGCGCGCCGCAGGTCGCGCCAGATCCACGTCGGCCCGGTCCCGGTGGGCGGCGACGCGCCGATCAGCGTGCAGACGATGACCAACACGCTCACGACCGACGTGGCCGCCACCGTCGCGCAGATCGTCCGCTGCGCCGAGGCGGGCGCCGACATCGTGCGGGTCTCCTGTCCCGACGAGGCCTCGACGCGGGCCTTCCGTGACATCGTCCGCGAGAGCCCAGTGCCGCTGGTGGCCGACATCCACTTCCACTACCGCCGCGCCATCGAGGCGGCGGAGGCGGGCGCGGCCTGTCTGCGGATCAATCCCGGCAACATCGGCTCGGCGGACCGCGTGGGCGAGGTGATCCGGGCGGCGCGCGACCATGGCTGCTCGATCCGCATCGGCGTCAACGCCGGCAGCCTCGAGAAGCACCTGCTGGAGAAGTACGCCGAGCCCTGTCCCGAGGCGATGGTCGAGAGCGGCCTCGACCACATCCGGATCCTCGAGGACAACGACTTTCACGAATACAAGATCAGCGTGAAGGCGTCTGACGTCTTTCTCGCCGCCGCCGCCTACCATAGCCTCGCCGACGCCACCGACGCGCCGATCCATCTCGGCATCACCGAGGCGGGCGGGCTCGATGTCGGGCACCATCAAGTCGGCGATCGGCCTCGGCAACCTGCTGTGGGTCGGGCATCGGCGACACGATCCGCGTCAGCCTGAGCGCCGACCCGGTCGAGGAGGTCAAGGTCGGCTTCGAGATCCTGAAATCGCTCGGCCTGCGGCACCGCGGCGTGAACATCATCTCCTGCCCGTCCTGCGCGCGTCAGGGCTTCGATGTCATCCGCACCGTGGAGATCCTCGAGCAGAGGCTCGAGCACATCAAGACGCCGATGTCGCTGTCGATCATCGGCTGCGTGGTCAACGGTCCCGGCGAGGCGCTGATGACCGACGTCGGCTTCACCGGCGGCGGCGCTGGCTCGGGAATGGTCTATGTCGCCGGCAAGCAGGACCACAAGCTCGACAACGGCCGCATGGTCGACCACATCGTCGAACTCGTGGAGCGGCGCGCCGCCGAGATCGAGGCCGAGGCCGCCGCGGCGAGCCAGGCGGCGGAGTAGCGCCCGGTGACATGGCTGGCCTGGATCGCCGCCAGCGCGGCGGCGCTGCTCATGGCGGCGGCAATCTTTCCCAGACTCGTGTCGGACGATCCCGGCCGCTGGCACGTCGATCCGCTCGAGGCTCCGAGCACTGGACGCCCCAACGAGTACCGCATTGCCCCCGAGGGCCTCGCCACCGTCCCCGTCGACGCGCCATCCCCGGTCTTCGCGGCCAGCGCCGACGACCTGGCCGCGGCCTTCGACGCCTACGCGCTCGCCCAGCCCAGGACGCAGCGAATCGCCGGCGGGCCCGAGATCCGCTGGGCGACCTACGTGCAGCGCAGCCGCGTCTTCGGCTTTCCCGACTATGTCTCGGCGCGCTTCATCGATCTCGACGACGAAACCGCGGCGCCGGCGGTCTTTTCGCGCGCGCGGTTCGGCAGCTCCGATCTCGGCGTCAACCGGGCGCGGGTGGAGAATTGGCTTGCGGCCTTGGAGGGCTTCGGGCGATAGCTGCCGGCCGAACCGCCGGAGACCGCGCAGGCATGATCCCCCTCGACAGGCTCGACCAGCTTCGCAGCCGCTTCGAGTTCCTCGAGGCGAAGCTGAACACGGGTCCCGAAGTGTCGGAACTGGTCGCGCTGTCGCGGGAATACGCCGAACTCAAGCCGGTCGTCGAGCAGGCCGACGCCTACCGCGCCTTGCTGCGCGAGCGCGACGAGGCCGAGCGCATGCTCGTCGACCCCGAGATGCGCGCGCTCGCCGAGGAGGAACTCGAGGAGCTTCGCGCAACTCTGCCCGAGGCCGAGAAGGCGGTGCGGCTCGCGCTCCTGCCCCGGGACGCCGCCGATGCGCGTTCGGCCATTCTCGAGATCCGGGCCGGCACCGGCGGCGAGGAGGCGGCGCTCTTCGCCGCCGATCTCGCGCGCATGTACCAGCGGCTCGCGGAATCCCGCGGCTGGCGCTGGGAGGTGGTCGAGGAGGCCCCGACCGAGCTCGGCGGCTACCGCGAGCTCATCGCCCACGTCAGCGGCGCCGGCGTCTTCGCCCAGCTCAAGTTCGAGAGCGGCGTGCACCGGGTCCAGAGGGTTCCGGCGACCGAGAGCGGCGGGCGGATCCACACCTCCGCCGCGACCGTCGCGGTGCTGCCCGAGGCCGAGGACGTCGACATCGACATCCCCGCGGCGGACATCCGCATCGACACGATGCGCGCCTCCGGGGCGGGCGGCCAGCACGTGAACACCACCGATTCCGCTGTGCGCATCACCCATATTCCCAGCGGCATCGTGGTGACGAGTTCGGAGAAGTCCCAGCACACCAACCGCGCCAAGGCGATGCAGGTGCTGCGCGCCCGGCTCTACGATCTGGAGCGCCAGCGCGCCGACGCCGCGCGCGCCGCCGACCGCAAGGGGCAGGTCGGCTCCGGCGACCGTTCGGAGCGGATCCGCACCTACAACTTCCCGCAAGGGCGGCTCACCGACCACCGGGTCGGCCTGACGCTCTACCGGCTCGACCAGATCATGGCCGGCGATCTCGACGAGGTGATCGAGGCGCTCACCACCGCCGATCAGGCGGCGCGGCTGGCGGACGTCGAGGGGTGATGGCGGATCTGCGCGCGACGCTGGCCGCGGCCACCGGACGGCTGGCGGCGGCGGGCGTGGAGGATGCGGCCCGGGACGCGCGGCTGCTGGTGGCGGAGGCCGCCGACCTCGCCCCCGACCGGCTCGCGCTGGCGCTCGACGCAGCCCTGGCGCCGGACCAGGCGGTGCGCCTCGACGCGATGCTCGCCGACCGGGCGCGCCGGCGGCCGGTGGCGCAGATCCTCGGGCGCAGGCTCTTCTGGGGACGGCGCTTCGAGGTGAACGGGGCGGTGCTCGATCCCCGCCCCGAGAGCGAGACGCTGATCGAAGTGGCGCTCGCGGGACCGCCACCGGGGCGCGTACTTGATCTCGGGGTCGGCTCGGGCGCGTTGCTGCTCACCGTGCTCGCCGAGCGCCCCGAGGCCCGGGGCCTCGGCGTGGACGCCAGCCCTGACGCCCTCGCCGTCGCCCGCCGAAACGCCGAGCGGCTGGGGGTCGCGGCGCGCGCAGATCTGCGCCAGGGCGACTGGTTCGCGGGCGTAGAAGACGTCTACGACCTCGTGCTCTGCAATCCGCCCTATGTGGCGCGGGACGCCATCGCCGAACTTGCGCCGGACGTGCGCGACTGGGAGCCGCACGCGGCGCTGACCCCGGGCCCGACCGGGCTCGAGGCCTACGGGGCGATCGCGCCGGGGCTCCGCGCCCGTCTCGCGCCCGGCGGTCGGGCGCTCTTCGAGATCGGGGCGGGACAGGCCGAGGCGGTCTGCGCGATCCTGCGCGGCGCGGGGTTTTCGAGCCTCGCCGTCCTGCCCGATCTCGACGGCCGCCCGAGGGTCGTGGCGGTCGACAGCCGAGGCATTCAACCATCGGGATTTGGGGTTGTATTTGCCTGAGAGGGCGGTGTAGTGTCCTTGCGATCCTGCGACGCCCGAAGAAAATTGCAACGCAAATCGCGTCTCGGATCGCTTAAGAGCATTGAGGATCCGAACCCTTCTTCGGGAGCGTGACCGGTCGTCACGCTTCAGGGCTCGCACAAGGCCAAAATGGCGGAAACCCCATAGTATGAGACCATCGAACAAGTCCCGCTCACGCAAATCGGGCGGCAACAATCCCAACAACCAGCGCCGAAACGTCGGCAACGTCATGAATCGCGTCTACGACAGCGCCGGTCCGGATGGAAAGGTGCGCGGCACGCCGCAGCAGATCATCGACAAGTACCAGGCGCTGGCGCGCGACGCCCAGCTCTCGGGCGACCGGGTGATCGCGGAGAACTATCTCCAGCACTCCGAGCACTACAGTCGGCTGCTCGGCGAGGCGATGAAGCAGCAGAACGAGCAGCGCGCCAGCCAGCAGGATCGCGACGACGACCAGGACTCCGACGGCCAGAACCATGGACAGCGTCAGAGCGACCATGATCAGCAGCCGCGCCAGAACGATCGCGGCCAGCAGTCGCGTCAGAATGACCACGACCAGCAGCCGCGCGGCGAATATGGCGGCAGCCAGGGTGGAGAGCGCGACCGCGATCGCGATCGCGACCGGAACCTCGGCTCGGCCTTCGCCACGATCGATCCGACCGGCGAGGACGAGGTCGCGGGGCCGATCGACACGCCGGAGGGCCGCTCCGAGCAGCCCGTCCCGAACGGATCGCACGGCGTCGCCCCGGTCCGGTCGCAGCAGGAGCCGAACGGCGCCGCCGCCCACGCGGAGCCGGCAGCCCCCGCGGCCCCGGACGGCGCGCCGACCAAGCGCCCGCGCACCCGGCGCAAGGCTGCTCCTGCGCCGGAGGATGTCGCCACCCAGGCTGACTGAGGCTGGCGCTTTTCCGAACCTGCCCCGATCAGAGCCCGGCTTCGGCCGCCGCGGTCGCCAGTCGGCAGAACTGCTCCACCGTCACGCGCTCGGCGCGGTAGGTGGGCTCGATCCCGGCGGCGGCCAGCAGGTCCTCGACCTCGTCGGTGAGAGGGCGCAGGCTCGCGCGCATCATCTTGCGCCGCTGGTTGAAGGCGAGCGCGACCACGCGCGAGAGCATCTGCGGGTCGGCCGGATGGCGCGGCGCGGGCAGGGGCTCGATGTGCACGACCGCGCTCGTGACCTTCGGCGGCGGCGTGAACGCCCGCGCCGGCAGCTCCATCGCCAGCCGCGGCTCGGAGCGCCACTGCGCCAGCACCGCGAGGCGCCCGTAGGTCTTGCCGCCCGGCCGGGCCACGATGCGCTCGGCCACCTCCTTCTGGAACATCAGCGTCAGGCTCGCCCAGAACGGCGGCCAGACCGGCGGCGTCAGCCAGCGCACCAGAAGCTCCGTCCCGACGTTGTAGGGCAGATTGGCGACGACCCGGATCGGCGGCGCGAGCCACGAAGCCGGATCGATCGCCAGCGCATCGCCCTCCACGATCTCCAGCCTCCCCGGCCAGGCGGCGGCGATCTCGGCGAGCGCCGGCAGGCAGCGCGGGTCGCGCTCGATGGCCACCACCCGGCGTGCGCCCTCCGAGAGCAGGGCCCGGGTGAGCCCGCCGGGACCGGGGCCGACCTCGAGAACGTCGCAGGCCGACAGGTCTCCCGCCCGCCGCGCGATCTTGCGGGTGAGGTTGAGGTCCATCAGGAAGTTCTGCCCCAGCGACTTGCGCGCCCGCAGCCCGTGCGCCGCGATGACCTCGCGCAGCGGCGGCAGCCCGTCCGCCTCGCCGCTCACCGCCGCGCGGCCCGGTTCTGCCCGAGGCCGCGGGCCAGCCGCAGGGCGGCGATCAGGCTGGCGGGATCGGCGACGCCGCGCCCGGCGATGTCGAAGGCGGTGCCGTGGTCCGGCGATGTCCGCACGAAATCGAGGCCGAGCGTGACGTTCACGCCGCCGTCGAAGTCCAGCGTCTTGATCGGGATCAGCGCTTGGTCGTGGTACATGCAGACCGCCGCGTCGTAGCGCGCCCGCGCGGCGGGATGAAAGAGCGTGTCGGCCGAATACGGCCCGCTGAGCTCGAACCCCTCGCCGCGCAGAGCCTCCAGCGTCGGCGCGATCACCTCGATCTCTTCGCGCCCAAGCGCCCCGCCCTCGCCCGCATGCGGATTAAGGCCCGCCACGGCGATGCGCGGCGCGGCCAGCGCGAAGTCGCCGATCAGACCGTCGCGCGTCACCCGCAGCGTCTCCTCCAGGAGCTCGCGCGTCAGCCGCCCCGGCGCCTCGGAAAGCGGCAGGTGGATCGTCACGGGAACCACGCGAAGCATCGGCGAGGCGAGCATCATCACCGGTCGCCGCGCCCCGCAGAGATGGGCGAGAAACTCCGTATGGCCGGGAAAGCCGAAGCCCGCCCCGGCGATCAGCGCGGCCTTGTGGATCGGGTTGGTGCAGAGCGCCAGCGCCGCGCCGCCGCGCACCAGCCCGACGGCCCGGGCGATGATCTCGACGACCGCCGCGGCGTTCGCGGCCTCCGGAAGGCCGGGGAGCTGCGGCGCGGGCAGCGGATGATGCAGCACCGGCAGCCCCTGCGCGAAGGCGCCGCCCGCCTCGGCCGGGTTGGCGATCTCCACGACCGCGCCGCCGAACCGCGCCGCCAGCCCCGCCATGTGCGCAAGATCGCCCAGCAGGAAAAACGGCGCCGGCTCGGCGCGAATCGCGGTCCAGGCCTTGAGCGCGATCTCTCCGCCGATGCCGGCGGGTTCGCCGAGCGTGAGCGCGACAGGCGCGGGCCCGCTCATCGCGTCTCGATGATCGCGTCGCTCTTGAGCTCCTGGAGGTAGCCCTCGCTGAACGTGGTGAGCCGCTGGATGAAGAGCTGCTGACGGATCTCGTCGCGCGCCTCCTGGTCTTCGGGATCGATCGGCTCCGGGGCCCGGGTCCCGATCGAGACCAGCTTGAGGATGGCGAGGCCGCCGCCGATCGGGAACGGCCGGGTGATCTGGCCCGGCGACAGCAGCGCAATCTGCGAGCGCAGCTGCGGCGGCATCTGCATCGCCGCGATCGGCTCCAGCCGGCCGCCCCGTTCGGCGGACCCGCTTCGGCTGAAGCGGCTGACCGCCTCCTCGAAGCTCGCGCCCCGGACGAGGTCGGCGTAGAGTTGCGCCGCGAAGGCCTCGGTTTCCGCCGGGCCGCGTTCGGCGAAGGGCAGAGCGATCTCCGCGACCTGAAAGAACTCCACCGGCTGGGTGGCGCGCTGCTCGATGGCGATGTCGAGCTCCTCCTCGCTGGGAAGCGCCCTGTCCCGGAACAGGCCCCCGACCAGGTCGCGCCACAAGATGCCCGAACTCGACGAAGTCGTTTAGGGTCTGGCGGTCGATCTCGCGCGCGGCGAGGATCTCGAAGACCTGATCGACGTTGATGCCGCGGCTCGTGGCGAACTCCTCGATTCCCAGGTCGATCGCGCCTTCTGGCAGCTCGACGCCGTAGAGGTTGGCCGCCTGCACCTTCAGCCGGTCCTCGACCAGCTGCTCCAGCGCCAGCTCGTTGAGATCGCCCGGCGCCCCCAGCGCGTCGAGAAAGGCGACGCGCTGGTCGACGTCGTAGACGGTGATCACCCGGTCATTGACGATCAGCGCCGGAGCGTAGGGATTGGCGGCGCCTGTCGCGGGCGCGACGGCGCTCAGCGCGATGGCGATCAGGGCGGCGAAAACCGGTCGCATCGATCCTTCCTCCCGGCGATCAGATCCCCTGCGGCGCGCAGGCCCGCGCCGGCCATTCGCGGTCGGGGGCGTCGCCGATGCCCGCCAGCCGCACGCTGAACCCAAAAGAGGTCGATGGCGGAACGTCTTCGGAGGACGTATAGCGGCGCACGAAGCCGAGGTCTATCTCCGCGCACTGGTTGCCATATGTCAGCCCGCCGCCGGCGCGCAGCGGCTCGCCGCGCCGCGCGTCGTAGCGCCAGAGGCCGCGGATCTCCCAGTTCTGGCGAAACCGGTAGCGGGCGTCGACGCCGATCTCGTTGGTCTCCGGCTGCGGGCCGATGATGGGGTCCGAATCGTCTTCCGCCAGATAGACGTAGTTGGCCAGAAGCCCGGCCCGTTCGCTCTCGTAGACCATTGCGAACTCGTTGCGCTGGAAGGTGAAGTCGGGCCGGAACAGCGCCCGGTTGCTCAGGCCGAAGCCGCTGGCGAAATCGAGCGCCAGAGCCCCGACGATGTCGGACCGCGTGCCCGAAAGCCCGCTGCCCGTCGGGAAATCCGGGTCGGGCTCGCTGCGCAGCACCCGGCCGATCGTCACTCCGAGGTTCCAACCCTCCGGGTCGTAGCGCGTGTACCTGGCACCGACGTTGGCGCGCAGGCCGCTCTCGATCCGATCGAACCCGGGAAAGCGGTTGACCCAGAAGAGGTTGGTCTCGTCGAGTTCGGGAAGCTGGCTGTCCTCGTTGGGGTTATCCACGTCCCCGTAGTCCCCCGTCCAGAGCACCTGGACGATCGGCTCGATCACATGGATGGCGCCCCCGCGCTCGGTCCGGGCGACCGGCCAGCTCAGCTCCGCGCCCAGCGTGGGGTTGGCGCGCGCGAGCTGTCCGTTCTGGGCGTCGTCGTAGCCGGCCGCGTCATAGAACTCGACCCGCGCGCCGGCGCCGGCGGAGGCGAGCAATCCGTAGGGCAGAACCCAGTTCTGCCGCCAGTCGACGCCGCCGCCGGCCCGCAGCATCTGGCCGCCGCTCTCGCGCAAGACGCCCAGCGCGTCCGCGTCCACCGCCAGGCGTCCCCCGATCACCGGCGCCTCGAACAGGCGGCGGTAGCTGAAGTCGGGAAGGATGAAGGGCACCGTGGCGGTGTCCTCGTCGTCGCGCAGGCTCTGAAACCCGATGCCGCCGAGCTCGAGATAGGAGTCGGGCGTGGCCCGCACGAGGCGCGCCACGCTGGTCAGCCGGTCTGCGTCGGAATAGTCGTACTGGGCCAGGAAACTGTCATCGGTGACGAGGTTGATGTCGAACTGCGCCTCGAATCCGCGTCCCAATGCGAAGTCGCCGGCCGTGGCCAGCGCCCCGCGACCGGGATCGCCGCCGAGGCCGTCGTTGAGCCGGTCGCTCAGCGCGATGACGCCGTCCAGGTCGAACCCGCCGTTTGTGAAGCGTCGGCGGTACTGGCCCTCCATCAGCACCGCCCCGGTCGTGGTCAGGAACGGCGTCAGCGTCGCGTCGGCCGAGGGTCCGAGCACGAAGTAGTAGGGCGCCTTCACGCCGAGGCCGTAGATGTTGGATTGCTGGGCCGAGGGGATCAGAAAGCCGTCGGCGCGCTCCACTGTCGGGTCGGGGATGCTCAGCCGCGGCAGGTAGGCGATCGGCACGCCCAGGGCCTCGAACCGGGCGTCCTGGAAAAAGATGCGCCGGGCGTCCTCGTCCTGGGTGACCCGCGCGGCGCGGATCGCCCAGGTGGGCGTCGGGTTGCCCTCGCAGATCCGGCAGGAACTCGCGACCACCCGCTCCAGCGTGTTGTAGCGCCCGCCGCTGCGCTGCACGTCGCCCGCGGCGATCTGGAGCTGGTCGGCGACCAGAAGCTGCGCGCCGCGGATCAGCCCCTCGGCGAGATCGGGGGTGAGCGTGGCGCTTTCGGCCAGCACCACGCCGGACTCCGGGTCGGTGAGGGTCAGCGGCCCGGCGGCGCGGATCTCTCCCGCACGGCTGTCGTAGACGATCTCGCGCGCGGTCAGCACACGACCGCGATAAAGCACCTCGACGTCGCCCGTCGCCGTCAGCGTCTCCGTCGCCGCGTCGTAGCGCACGCTGTCGGCGATCAGGCTCGCCGGGAAGGGCTGCGTCGCGATGGGGGATGCGATCCCCATCGCCAGCGCCGCGCCGAGCGCGAACGCCGCGGCCCCGCGGCGCAGCCGGATGCGCGTCGGGATGGCCGGCACGGCCTCAGCCATCCTCGAGATGCAGGAGCAGCCCGAGCGACATCAGGATCGCGGCGATCGGCGGCGTCCAGGCCGCCACGACCAGCGGGATCTGTCCGCGCGCGCCGAGGGTCTCGGCGAAGTCCTTGATGAAATAGAGCGCGAAGCCCGCCAGCACCGCGAGAACGATCATCACCCCGGTCTGCCCGAACCGCGTCGGCCGGAGCGCGAAGGCCGCGCCGATCAGCACCATCGCGGCGAAGAGCGCCGGTTTGGCCAACTCGCTCATGAGAAACAGCCGGTGGCGCCGGGCCGAGAAACCTGCCTCCTCGAGCTGGGCGATGAACGGCCGGAGCTTCCAGAAGCCCACCACCTCCGGCGGCGAGAAGCTGTCGAGGATCTGCTCGCTGGTCAGGTCGGTGGGCAGGACGAAGCGCTCGGCCGTCTCCTCGCGGTCGAAGCGCCGCTCGGGGCTGCGCACCCAGCGCGTGGCGTTCTCCACGATCCATGCGCCCTGGGTCAGCCGGGCCGCCGGGGCGTCGATGCGCACGACCAGATCGCCGCCCGCGTCGAACTGGTGCATGCGCACGCGGCTCAGGATCGTGCCGCCGTCGTTGGCGCGCGCGGCCTGGATCACCGTCTGGCCCGCCGCGTCCGCCTGTCGCAGCCAGACCCCGTCGCTGGAGAAGGAGAACTGGCTGCCGTCGTCGTCGTCGAGCGCCTGCTGCGCCGCCTCTCCGCGCTTGATGGTCGCTGCAACGAAAGGGTTGACGGCCGCGACGAAGAGCCACCCGAGCGCCACGGAGGCTACCACCGGAACCGCGATCAGCCGCAGGCCCGAAACCCCGGCCGCGCGCATCACCACCAGCTCGCTCGACCGCGCGAACCGCAGGAACGTCACCAGGCTCGCCAGCATCAGCGCCAGCGGAAACACCTGGTACATGAACTCCGGCACGCCCAGCAGCGTCACCCGAAGGATGTCCCCCAGCCCGCCGGCGCCGCTGAAGCGGCGCAGGTTCTCCACCCCCATGAACAGCCCGATCACGATCGACAGGATCAGGAAGACAGCGACCAACGCCCGCAGGAATCCGCGCAGGATGTAGCGGGTCAGCGTCACGCCGGAACCGGGCCGCGCACGCTCGCCGTCCGGCTCAGCCACCGCACCAGCGCCCAGATGTAGAGCCCCGCCAGCGCCAGCGGCAGGTACATCAGCGGCCAGAGCGCAGGGGCGCGCTCGACCTGCTCCCGGGCCACGAACATCAGGATCTGGAGAACCATCGACACCCCGATCGCCACCATCACGCGCCGACCGAAGCCGCTGCGCCGGTAGCCGCCGGCCAGCAGCGTCACCAGCGCGATCATCGGAAAGACCGCGGCCAGAAGCGGCATCACGATCTTGTAGTGCCCCTCGGACACGAAGTCTCCCCGCCCGTAGCGCCCGCTCTCGAGCATCGCCGCGTCCGGCGCCACCAGCCGCGTCACCGGATACTCCGACGGTCGCGGCGTGCGTTCGTCGTGCCCGCGCACCAGATCGCTGAGATCGAAGACGAACTGGTCGAACTGCACGGTGTTGAGCCGCTGCTGTCCCTCCACCGGCGACAGCGCCACCCCGTCCTGCATCACCAGCCGCACCTCCTCGCCGTCGCGCAAGAGCAGCGCGCGCTCGGCGGAATAGGTCACCGGCCGCGCGAAGTCGCGCTGGTCGTTGATGAAGATGCCCGCCATCTCCCCGTCGGTGCTGGTGTCGCTGATGAAGAGCGTCAGGCCCGACACCGGGTGCAGGAACTGCCGCTCCACGATCAGCGCGGTGGCGAGGTCCGACCGGATCGCCTCGGTGCGATCGGCCAGCGCCGCCCCGCTGATCGGCACCAGCGCCATGATCACCACCGCCGTCAGCCCGCCGATCGCCGCACCGAACAGCGCCACCGGGCGCAGCAGCGCCAGCGGCCCCAGTCCCGCGGCCATCATCACGATCAGCTCGCTGTCGCCGTAGAGCCGGTTGATGGTGTAGAGCGCGGCGCCGATCCCCGAGAGCGGCAGCACGATCACGAAGACCTGCGGCAGCACCAGCGCCGAGAACTCCAGGAACACCAGCGCGCTCTGGCCGCTGGCGATCACCCGGTCGATGAGCCGCACCGCCTGGGTCAGCCAGACCACGCCGGTGAACACCAGAAGGAAGAACCCGAGCGCCGGGACGAGCTGGCCGAAGATGTACCGATCCAGTCGGGTCAAACCGCCGTCCCGCGCCTTCGCGTCGTCTGGCCAACGGCGCCGAAAGCCGCTAAGCCCCGACGCTTCGTAGGCAACTTACGGAGAGCGTCGTGACTGCGCTACTGCAAACCGACTTCGCCGAGGCCGTTCCGTCGGAAATCGCCGACCTCAAGGGGCGCGTTGCGGTTTTCATCGCTCCCGACGGGGCGATGGACGCCCACGCCCGCCGCGTCGACCGGCTCAGCCGCGGCGCGCTCAAGCGCCTCGCTGCGAGCCCGGCCTTCGCCCGGCTCAAGCCCGGCGAGGCGAAGGCCCTCGGCTTTCCCGCCGGCATGGCCGCCGAGGCGCTGCTTGCGGTCAAGCTGCCGCGGCGCCCGAGCCCCGAGGATGCCCGCCGCGCCGGCGCGAGCCTCGCGGCCTTCAACGAGAGCGCGCCGCTCACCGTGATCGCGGGCGGCCTGCGCCGCGCCCCCGAGATCGCCCAGGCTCTCGTGCTCCGGGCCTACGAGTTCGACCTCTACCGCACCCGCAAGGACGACGCGCCCGAGCCGAACCGCGCCGCGCGGTTCCTCGTCAAGGATCCCGAGGCCGCCGCCGCCGACTTCGCGCCGCTCCGCGCCCAGGCCGAGGGCGTGTGCTTCACCCGCGATCTGGTGAGCGAGCCCGCCAACGTGCTCACCACCACCGAATTCGCCGACCGGCTGGCCGCGCTCGCCGATCTCGGCGTCGAGGTCGAGGTGCTGGACGAGCCCGAACTTGAACGGCTGGGCATGCGCACGCTGCTCGCGGTCGGGCAGGGCTCGACCAGCCCGTCGAAGGTCGTGGTGATGCGATGGACGGGCGGCGGCGACGCGGCGCCCCTGGCGCTGGTCGGCAAGGGCGTGGTCTTCGACTCCGGAGGCATCTCGATCAAGCCCGGCGCCGGCATGGAGGAGATGACCATGGACATGGGCGGCGCCGGCGTCGTCGCCGGCGTCATGCGCACGCTCGCCCTGCGCAAGGCGCCGGCCAACGTCGTGGGCCTCGTGGGGCTGGTCGAGAACATGCTCAGCGGCGACGCCCAGCGGCCCGGCGACGTGGTGCGCACCATGAAGGGCGACACCGTCGAGGTGATCAACACCGACGCAGAGGGCCGGCTCGTGCTCGCCGACGTGCTCTGGTACGCCCAGGAGCGCTTCGCCCCGGCGGCGGTGATCGATCTCGCCACGCTGACCGGCGCGATCATCATCGCGCTGGGCCACGAGAAGGCCGGGGTCTTCGCCAGCGACGACCCGCTCGCGGGGGCGATCCTCGCCGCCGCCGAGGCGGAAGGCGAGGGGGCCTGGCGCATGCCGCTCGGGCCCGCCTACGACAAGCTCCTGAAGAGCCGCATCGCCGACATCGCCAATGTCGGCGGCCGCGCGGCGGGGTCGATCACCGCCGCCCAGTTCCTCAAGCGCTTCATCAAGGACGGCGTGCCCTGGGCGCACATCGACATCGCCGGGGTCGCCTACGATCCCAAGGGCACCGAACTCTCGCCCAAGGGCGCGACAGGCTGGGGCGTGCGCACGCTCGACCGTCTGGTGCGGGAGCGCTTCGAGGCCTGAGCCCCATGGCCGAAGCGCTCTTCTACCACCTGACCGCCACGCCGCTCGAGCGCAGCCTGCCCGAGATGCTGGAAAAGGCGCTCGCCCGCGGCTGGCGAAGCGTCGTGCGCTGCGGCTCCAAGGCCGGGCTCGCGGCGATCGACGACATGCTCTGGACCTTTCGCGACGACGCCTTCCTGCCGCACGGCGCCGCCGCGGCGGGCTTCGCCGCGGCGCAGCCGGTCTATCTCGCGCTCGGCGACGAGAATCCCAACGGCGCGCAGGTGCTGATGCTCGTGGACGGGGCGCGCGCCAGCGTCGCCGAGATGGCGTCCTACGAGCGCGTCTGTCTGATCTTCGACGGCGGCGACGACCGCGCCGTGGCCGACGCGCGCCGCGACTGGAAGGCGGTCACCGCGGCGGGCTTGGCCGCGACCTACTGGGCCCAGGAGAACGGGCGCTGGGTGCGCAAGGCCGCGAGCGGATCCTGAGCCCGGTCCCCCCGGGCCGGCTCGCTCAGGGCGCGATCGCCCGGAAGACGATCAGCGTTCCGGGAACCTCCACCGCCCCGGGGACGGTGTGGGCGGCCAGGCGCGCGCTCACCTCCTGCGCCACCCGCGCCGCCGCCTCCGGGTCGCGGCCTGCGTCCGTGAGGCGTCTCGCCGCCGGTCCGATCTGCGCCGCCAGCCGCCCGAGATCCTCCGGCGATCCCGGATGGGAGAGAACGACGGCGCGTTCCTCGCCGCCGCAGTCGACGAAGCCGGCCGCTTCGAGAAACCCGACCACCCGGGCGATGTCGCTGAAGGCCATCGGCCCCGGGGCGTGCGGGTCGGGGGGCGCGTCCGGCGGGCCGAACACCGCCCGCGCCGCATCCATCTGCAGGGCGAACCAGGGATTGTGCGCAATCCCCGCCCAGGCCACGAAGGCGACGCGCCCGCCCGGCCGCAGCGCGGACCGGATGTTCGACAGCGCCGCGACGGAATCGTCGAAGAACATCATGCCGAACCGCGAGATCATGAGATCGAAGGGGTCCCCCTCGAACCCGTGCGTCGCCGCGTCCGCCCGGTTGAGGGTCACGTTCCCGAGCCCCGCCTCGGCGACGCGCTCGGCGGCGCGGGCGAGCAGCGCGGGCGAAATGTCGATCCCCAGAACCGCGCCATCCGGTCCCACGGCTTCGGCCGTGGCCAGCGTCGAGGCCCCGGCGCCGCAGCCCACGTCGAGGACGCGCTCGCCCGGCGCCGGGCCAGCCGCCAGGAGCAGAACTCGGTTGCAGTCCGAAAAGATGGTGTCCATGAAAATCTGTTGGCGGGCCCAGGTCTCGCCTGTGTCGCCCTTCCAGGAACTCCGACTCGCGGCTAGCGGTCGTCATGCGTGGTGACCTCCAATTATGTGTTACGATCAAAATTAATGAATACTAACGCCTTATATTTCAAATAGATACCCGGAATTGCACGCGTGTTATCACGCGATAACACACCATGGCCTAGCGCCGCAGGATCATCTGGTCGCCCTCGATCTCGAGGCGCGCGAAGCGGTCGAGATAGCTCATGCCAAGGAGCGAGGTGTCGAAGTCGCCGCCGCCCACGGACGCCGGCACGTTGCGGTCCACGATCGGGCCCAGCCGCAGGTCGTCGAGGCGGACCGGCGCGATCGCCACAATCCCGTTGGCGGTCTGGGCGCGGCCGCCGAACTGGAGCCGGTCCACGTCGAGGCCTGCCCGCTCCGCATCCCGCCGCGACAGCACCACCCCCGAGGCGCCGGTGTCGATCATGAAGCGGATCGGCGCGCCGTTGACCACCAGCGTCGCGTGGAAATGCCCGTCCGATCCGCGCCGCAGCGCGATCGCGCCCTCCTCGGTCTCGGTCATCATCGACGGGAACAGCCCGCCGCGCAGCGTGTCGCGAAACCCGTAGGCGATGATCACCATCACGAAGATCAGCGCCCAGAGCGCCAGATCGCGCGCCGCCCGCCCCAGCCGCCGCCGCTGCCCGTAAAAGAGCGAGCCCGCCAGCACCACCCCCAGCAGCAGCAGGTAGAACAGCCGCGCCTGATCGTCGGGATTGTCGGGAAGCACCGATCAGCCCGTCAGCAGCCCGAGGCCCTGAAGCCCGTCGATGACAAACTGGACCGCGAGCGCGGCGAGAAGGATGCCGAAGAGCCGGGTCAGCACCACCACGCCCGTCGTCCCGAGCAGCCGCTCGATCAGCGCCCCGGCGCTGAAGAACGCGAAGGTGAGCGCGAGGATCGCCACCACGACCCCGCCGATCGACAGAAGCGCCGCGGTGTCGCCCGAATGCTGGCTCGTCAGCAGGATCAGCGCCGCGATCGAGCCCGGTCCCGCGATCAAGGGCGTCGCGAGCGGAAAAACCGACGGATCGGGCACGTCCTCGGACGCGCGCTTCTCCCGTCGCTCGGTGCGATGTTCGAAAAGCATGTCCACCGCCATCAGGAACAGCAGCAGACCGCCCGAGATCCGGAACGCCGGCAACCCGATGCCGATGGTCGTGAGCAGCCGCTCGCCGAACAGCCCGAACACCGCCAGCATTGCGAACGCGATCAGGATGGAGCGGACGGCCACCCGGCGGCGACGCCCCGCGTCCATTCCCTGGGTGAGCGCCACGAACAGCGGCGCAAGCCCGATCGGGTCGATCACCACGAAGAGCGTGACGAACGTGACGATGAGCTGTTCGGTGGGCATCAGACCCGCTCGCTCGCGGCGTCGAGGCGTTCCACGGCCGCCACCCACAGCGCTTCGGCGCGATCGAGCCCGTCGAGGATCTCGGCGCGCTTCTTCTGGAGCGCCTCCATCTCCTGTTGCGAGCTGCGCGCATAGAGGATCGGGTTGGCGAGCCGCGCATCGATCGCCTCGCGCATCTCCTCCAGCTTCGCGACCCTCGCCTCGCAGCGGGTCACGTCGGCCTTGAGCGGAGCGACCTCGCTGCGCGCTGGCGCCCTGGCCTTGTCCTTCTGCCGGGCGGTGGACCTCGCCGGCGCCCCCCGCGCTCCGACAGCAGCGCCCGACGGTAGCTCTCGATGTCGTCATCCCACGGCGTCACCCGTCCGTCCTTCACCAGCCAGAGCCGGTCCGCCACCAGTTCCACCAGATGCGGGTCGTGGCTCACGAGGATCACCGCCCCACCGTATTCGGTCAGCGCCTCCACCAGAGCCTCTCGGCTCTCGATGTCGAGATGGTTGGTGGGCTCGTCGAGAATGATGAGATGCGGCGCGTCGAGCGTGGCGATCAGCAGGCTCAGGCGCGCCTTCTGCCCGCCCGAGAGCCGGGCCACCTCGGTGTCGACCACGTCCGCGCCGAGCCCGCTCGCCGCCAGCCGCGCCCGCAGCTTCGCAGGCGTCTCGCCGGGGCGAAGGCGCGCGAGATGCTGGAGCGGCGTCTCGTCGATGTCGAGCTCGTCGACCTGATGCTGTGCGAAGTAACCGACCCTCAGCTTCGGGGAGGCGATCTTGCGGCCGCCGCTGGGTTCGAGCCTGTCGGCGAGCAGCTTCGAGAAGGTCGACTTGCCCTGGCCGTTCGCCCCGAGCAGTGCGATCCGGTCGTCCTGGTCGATCCGCAGGTCGAGATCGCGCAGCACCGGGGCTCCGCCGTAGCCCACGGCGACGTTCTCCAGCCGCACGATCGGCGGCGAAAGCTCTTCGGGCGTGGGAAAGCTGAAACGCGCTACCTGGTTCTCGACGATCGCTGCGATCGGCTTCATGCGCTCGAGCGCCTTGATCCGGCTCTGGGCCTGCCGCGCCTTGGACGCCTTGGCCTTGAAACGATCGACGAAGGACTGCATGTGCGCCCGCGCCGCGTCCTGCTTCTTCTTCTCCGAAGCGAGTTGCTCGATCCGCGCCCGCCTGGTCGCATCGAAGGTGTCATACGCGCCCTGGTAGAGGTTCAGCTTGCGGCGGTCGAGGTGAAGGATCGCACCGACCGATCGATTGAGGAGGTCGCGGTCATGGCTAATCACGAGAACGGTGTGCGGATAGCGTGCGAGGAAGCTCTCAAGCCAGATAGCGCCTTCGAGGTCGAGATAGTTCGTCGGTTCGTCGAGCAGGAGCACGTCGGGTCGGGAGAACAGCACCGCCGCAAGCGCGACCCGCATGCGCCAGCCGCCGGAGAAGTCCGCGCAGGGGCGCGCCTGCGCCGCGGCGTCGAAGCCGAGCCCGCTGAGGATCGCGCCGGCGCGGGCCTCCGCCGAATGCGCCTCGATGTCCGCGAGACGGGTCTGAACCTCCGCGATGCGCGCGGGATCGGTCGCGCTCTCGGCTTCGGCGACGAGCGCCGCGCGCTCGAGGTCCGCGACCAGCACCGCGTCGAGAAGCGAGTCCCCGGACGCCGGCGCTTCCTGATCGACGCCACCGATGCGGGCGCGGCGCGGCGTCTCGATTTCGCCGGCGTCGAGCGCATATTCGCCCCGTATCAGCTTGAAGAGCGTGGTCTTGCCCGCGCCGTTTCGACCGACGAATCCGACCTTGTGGCCGGTCGGGATCAGCGCCGAGGCGTCCTCGAACAGCGGTTTGCCTTCGAGGGTGAACGAGATGTTGCGAAACGCAAGCATGACGGGCGATGTGGCCGCGCCGGGACGTCATGTCAACAGCGACCGCCGCGCCGCCAGATATGCCTTTTCCGGACCGAACGCGCATGGTAAGCGCGCCGCGCAAGGGACAAGGACAACATGGATGGCACTGCAGCGCACCTTTTCGATCATCAAGCCTGACGCGACCCGGCGAAACCTGACCGGCGCGATCAACGCCAAGCTCGAGGCGGCCGGCCTGCGGGTCGTCGCGCAAAAACGCATCCACCTTACGCGGGCGCAGGCCGAGGCCTTCTACGCGGTCCACAAGGAAAGGCCCTTCTTCGCCGAATTGACCGAGTTCATGAGTTCCGAACCGATCGTCGCGCAAGTCCTTGAAGGCGAGGATGCTATCGCGAAGAACCGCGAAGTGATGGGGGCCACCAATCCCGCCGAGGCCGAGGCCGGCACGATCCGGAAGGAGTTCGCGCTGTCGATCGGAGAAAACTCCGTACATGGTTCGGACGGCCCCGAGACCGCGGCCACCGAAATCGCCTACTTCTTCTCCGGTCTCGAACTGGTCGGCTGATCCCTCAAGCTGGGCGGGCCAGATTGGCCCGGCCCGCTTGGTCAGTACGGCTGGGCCAGAAGAGCCACCGGCGTGCGATCCCCGCCGCGAAACGCCTCAGGACGGCGGGATAGAGCCTGTGTTCCATCGGGAGAAGGCGCTCGGCGAGGCTCTCTGGTGTGTCCCCGGCGCGGACCGGGATCACCGCCTGGCCGAGGATGGGTCCCGAGTTCGAGATCAGCCCTGACCACGTGAACTGTGGCCCCGTGAACCGCCATGCCCGCGGCCAGCGCGCGCGCGTGGGTGTCGAGCCCTGGGAACAGTGGCAGGATCGACGGGTGAATGTTGAGCAACTGATCCGTCCAGCGCGAAACGAAACCTGCCGTCAGCACCCGCATGAAACCCGCAAGGCAGATGATCTCCGCACCGGCGGCGTCCAGGGCCGCGTCGAGCGCAGACTCGAAGCTCGGCCGATCGGGATGAGCGCGGTGATCGATGCAGACCGCCTCCGCGCCGAGCGCCCGGGCACGCTCCAATCCAGCCGCATCGGGCCGGTTGGACAGAACGAGGCAAGGCGCTGCCGGATGGCCTGGAGCGGCCATGTCGCGAACGAGCGCCTCCATGTTGGAGCCTCCGCCGGATATGAGGATTGCGACGCGCCTTCGGCTCACAACTCGCCCTGGTAGGCCACGCCCGCGCCCGCGCGCACTTCGCCGATCTCGAAGACCGTCTCGCCGGCCTGTGAGAGGTGCGCCATGATCCCTGCTGCGGCGGTCGGTTGCACGATGATCACCATGCCGACACCGCAGTTGAAGGTCCTGAGCATCTCCGCGTCCCCGACGCCCCCGCTGCGCCGCAGCCAGTCGAAGACAGGAGGCAGGCGCCACGCCGAGAGGTCGATCGCCGCGCCGAGACCTTCGGGCAGGATGCGCGGCAGGTTTTCGCTCAGACCGCCGCCGGTGATGTGCGAAAGGCCGCGAAGCCCGTCCTCCGCCAGGATCGGCAAGAGCGCCGGCACATAGATGAGTGTCGGCGCCAGAAGGGCCTCGGCGAGGGAGCCGGATCCGAACGGAGACGCCGAGTCCCAGTCCAGGCCTTCACGCGCCACGATCCTCCGAACGAGCGAATACCCGTTCGAATGCGCGCCGCTGGAGGCGAGTCCGATCAACCGGTCGCCAACCCTTACGCCGCGCGGCAGTTCGCGCCCGCGTTCCATGGCGCCGACCGCGAAGCCGGCGAGGTCGAAGTCTTCGCGGGCGTACATGCCCGGCATCTCGGCGGTCTCGCCTCCGAGCAGCGCCGCGCCGGCCTGTCTGCAGCCATCGGCGACGCCCGAAATGACGCGCGCCGCGGCGTCCACATCGAGGCGGCCGGTCGCGAAGTAGTCGAGAAAGAACAAGGGCTCCGCGCCTTGGCAGATCAGGTCGTTTACGCACATTGCGACCAGATCGACACCGACGGTGTTGAGGCGGCCGCTCTCGATGGCGATCTTCAACTTGGTGCCGACGCCGTCCGTCGCCGCCACCAGAACCGGGTCCGAGAAACCGGCGGCGCGCAGATCGAACAGCCCGCCGAAACCACCTATCGCCGACGCGAGACCCGGACGGTTGGTCGCCGCCGCCGCCGGCTTGATGCGCTCCACCAGAGCGTTGCCCGCGTCGATGTCGACACCGGACTCTGCGTAGGTCAGCCCGTTGTTCGCTTCGCTCATTGCGACCTCCTCGTGCGCCGCCAGACGAAGTGGGCTCTAGCCCAACTCAGGCGCGATGGGAACACGCGCTTGACCGCCGTATCGCCGCTGAGATAGCACCGGCGTCGGCGGGCCTGTAGCTCAATTGGTTAGAGCAGAGCGCTCATAACGCTTTGGTTGGGGGTTCGAGCCCCTCCGGGCCTACCACGCAGTCTGGCGTGTTTCGGGCGTTCCCACGGCTTCGAGAGCGCCAGAAGTGAAACGTCGGCTCCGGTTTCAGCTGGATGATCGTCGGGTGTAGCAGCAGTCTGCGGCCCGCAACTTCTTCGTTCCGCTCGGCCGCTCCGCCCAAGCCTTAAGAAATCATCGCCTCGAAGCCTTCTGTATCTGGCGCGAAGCCTGGTGCATCGCCGACTGAACCGCAGGAACTCGCGGCGGCCCACGCGTCAGCCGGGTTAAGGTGACAGCACCAAAGGCGGAGGTGCGCACTCCTGTTGACGGTGCCCCTGCGAAGGGCACTCCGACGACGCTCGGTCGTTGCAATCTACAGTCAATGTCTATCAGATTGAACGGTTGCATTTGGCCGATCAGGCCACGCACGCCGCCATTGACGGAGGTACAATGGAGACGCGGCCTGAACGGAAATCCATCACCACTTCCGGATTGACGCCAGTTCCACCGTCCGCGATCGTGGCTGTCTGCGCTGCCTTCCAGAACGATCCTCATCGGATGATGGACATCCTTCACGAGGTCCAGGATCTGTGCCGCTGGATCTCGCCGGAATCGATGGAGATCGTCGCCGCGCGGACCGGCATGTCGCGCATTCAGGTCGAGGGCGTGGCGAGCTTCTATTCGTTTCTGTCCCTGACGCCGAAGGGCCGCGTCACGATCCGGCTCTGCGACGACATCATCGACCGCTTCGCGGGACTTGCCGCAATCGCCGAGGTCTTCGAGCAGGAATTGGGCGTCAGGTTCGGTGAAACCTCTTCGGACGGCGCGTTTTCGCTTGAATATACGCCCTGTATCGGCATGTGCGACCAAGCTCCCGCGGCGATGATCAACGACGTCGTCGCCACGCGCCTGACCGCGGATCGGGCGCGCGGGATCTGCGCAGTTCTGAAAGCCGGGCAGCGGCCCGAGGATGCGATCGTCCCCGGCTTCGATCTGCTGTCTCCGCACGACCGCGCCACGCGGATGGTCGAAAACAATGTCCGTCATGCCGGCGCCGTCCTGCTCGGCCCTGTGCCGGAAAACGCGGGCCTCGCGAAGGCGGTCGAGTTCGATCCGTCGCGGATCATCGACATGGTCGAAGCCAGCGGTCTTCGCGGCTGCGGGGGCGCCGGTTTCACCACAGGCCGGAAATGGCGCTTCGCCGCCGCGGAGACGGCCGAGCGGCGTTTCATCATCTGCAACGCCGACGAGGGCGAGCCGGGAACATTCAAGGACCGCGTCCTTCTGACGGAACGCACGCATCTCACGGTCGAAGGCATGACCATCGCCGCCCGGGCGGTCGGCGCGCGGGAGGGTTTGATCTATTTGCGCGGCGAATACGTCTATCTCCGGGAGCATATTGAGGCGGTCCTCGCCGAACGTCGCGACAGGCAGCTTCTGGGACGGTCCATCCTCGGGGCCGAGGGATTCGATTTCGACCTGCGGCTCCAGTTGGGAGCCGGCGCCTATATCTGCGGTGAAGAGGGGGCGTTGATCAGCTCCTGCGAGGGTTTGCCCGGCGAACCCAAGACGCGCCCTCCGTTTCCGGTCAATCAGGGCTATCTGGGGTTCCCGACGGTAGTCAACAACGTGGAGACGTTCTGCCACGTAGCGCGGATTCTGGACCGCGGGCCGGAATGGTTCTTCGGCATCGGCCACGAAGGCAGCCACGGCACGAAGCTGCTCAGCGTGTCCGGCGATTGCCTCAACCCCGGCGTCTACGAGTTGCCCTACGGGCTCTCGTTGCGCGAGCTTCTCGAAATGGCGGGCGGCGAGCATGCCGGCGCGGTGCTGGTCGGCGGGCCGAGCGGCACGATGGTCGGCCGGGCGAGTTTTCACCGTCGGCTCACGTTCGACGATCTGGCGACCGGGGGGGCGATCATCATCTTCTCGGACCGGCGGAACATTCTGGAGATCGTAGAGTACTACATGTCGTTCTTCGTGCATGAGAGCTGCGGCTACTGTACGCCCTGTCGGGTCGGAAACGTCTTCCTGCAAAAAGCCATCGGCAAGTTTCGCAACGGCTTGGCCAACCCCGACGACATCGACTACCTGCGCGATCTCTCGGCGACGATCATCGAGACGAGCCGCTGCGGGCTCGGCATGACCTCGCCCAATCCCGTTCTGACGACACTCGAGAACTTTCCGCTGGTCTATTCCGCTCTCGTGAAGTCGTCGCCGGATCGGACTCGGGCGACATTCGACGTCCAGTCGGCCATCGACGGCGCGCGCAAACTGGCCAAACGCCGATCCTACATTTTCGACAGGGATTTCACGCAATGAGCGATGACGCGTTCACGTTCACTATCGACGGCGCGGCGGTTTCGGGCAGGCTGGGACAGACCATCATGGAGGCGGCCGACGCGGCGGGGATCTACATCCCCCGGCTCTGCGACCACCAGGGCCTGCGCCACCAGGGCGGCTGCCGGGTCTGCACCATCAAAGCGGGCGGGCGCTGCGTCGCCGCCTGCACCCAGCCCGCCGCGCCGGACGTCGTGGTCGAGAGCGAGACCACCCACATAAACAAGCTGCGGCGCGACATAGTCGAGATGCTTTTCCACGAAGGCAACCATCTCTGCCCGATCTGCGAGGCCAGCGGCAATTGCGAATTGCAGGCGATGGCCTATCGGCTCGACATGACGGCGCCCACGAAGTTCCCGTATCTCGAGCCCTGCCGGGACCTTGACGCGTCCCACCCGGACATCGCCCTCGACACCAATCGCTGCATCAGCTGCGGCCGGTGCATCCGCGCCTCGCAGGACGTGGATCATAAGGGCGTCTTCGGCTATGTCGGGCGCGGCATCCATCGACGGGTCGCAGTCAACGGTAACGACTTGGCCGATACCGACGCCGAAGTGACCGACAATGCGATTGCAGCCGAAGTCTGTCCGGTCGGATGCATCATCCGCAAGCGCGAGGGCTTTTCGACTCCGATCGGCGAGCGCGAGTTCGATCATGCGCCGATCGGCTCCGAGATCGAAAGGAAGCGTCGTGAGTGAGCCGGACAAACCGCGCATCGCCACGGTATCTCTGGCTGGATGCTTCGGCTGCCACATGGCCATCCTCGACATCGACGAGCGTTTGATCGAACTGATGAAGCTGGTCGAGTTCGATCGTTCCCCGTTGACGGACATTAAGACCTTCACCCGCCGGTGCGACATCGGCATCATCGAAGGCGGCTGTTGCAATGAAGAGAACGTGCATGTCTTGCAGGATTTCCGGCGAAACTGCGACGTTCTGATCGCCATCGGGCAATGCGCGATCATGGGAGGGCTGCCGGCGATGCGCAACGCCATCATGCATTCCGATGCGCCTCTGCGCGAGTGCCTCGAGGAGGCCTACATCACCGGCGAATACATCCGCAACGCCACGCACCACGTCCCGAACGACCCGGCGTTGCCGCTCCTGCTCGACGAGGTCTATCCGTGCTCGGAGGTGGTCGAGATCGACTATCAGATCCCCGGCTGCGCCCCGACCGGAGACGTCATCTACAATACGCTCACCAGAATCCTCGACGGCAAGTTCAAGGGATTTTGGCGAGAAGCCATCGCCTTCGATTAGGACCGATAATTGTGGCCGAACCCAGACTGATCGAGATCTCGCCTGTCACCCGCGTCGAAGGACATGGCAAGGTGACCATCCATCTCGATGCTCAGAACCAGGTCGATGTGGCCCGCCTCCATATCGTCGAATTCCGCGGGTTCGAGCGGTTCATTCGCGGGCGACTTCTGTGGGAAGTCCCGGTGATCGTGCAGCGGCTTTGCGGGATCTGTCCCGTGAGCCACCATCTTGCCGCGGCGAAGGCGATGGACATGATCTGCGGCGTGGACGAATTGCCGCCGACAGCCGAGAAGATGCGCCGCCTGATGCATTACGGGCAGGTGATGCAGAGCCACGTGCTGCATTTCTTCCATCTGGCGGCCCCCGATCTTCTGTTCGGCTTCGACGCCCCCGCCGAGAAGCGCAACATCTTCGAGATCATCAAGGAACATCCGGAACTCGGGCGCCGGGCCATCGCCATGCGCAAGTTCGGACAGGACATCATCGAGGCGACCGCCGGGAAGAAGATCCACGGCACGGGCGCCATTCCGGGCGGGATCAACCGCAACCTGCCGATCGAAACGCGCGACGCCTTCCTCGCGGCGATGGACGACATGCTCGGCTGGTCGCAGGACGCGCTGGCGCTGGCGCGGGATTACACCTTGGAACACGATCATCTCGTTGCCGAATTCGCGTCTTTCCCGTCCAACTACATGTCTCTTGTGCGCGAATCCGACGGGGCGCTGGACCTCTATCATGGCCGCCTGCGCGCCATGAACGCGACCGGCGGGCCGATCTTCGACATGGTGGACTACGCGAAATATCACGAGGTCCTGGTCGAGGACGTGAGGTCCTATTCGTACATGAAGTTTCCCTACATCAAGGAGATCGGCCCCGAGAACGGGTGGTATCGCGTCGGCCCGCTGGCGCGGATGAACGCGGTGGATTTTATCGACACGCCGGTCGCGAACGCGGCGCTGGCCGATCTGATGATCGTGACGGCGGGATCCCCGAACAATTCGACGCTCGCCAATCACTGGGCGCGGATGATCGAAGTGGTGCATTGCGTCGAGAAGATCCGCGAACTGCTTCACGATCCCGACCTGCAGGGCACGGAACTGAAGGCCACCGGCGACCGGCGCGAGGAAGGGATCGGCGTCATCGAAGCCCCGCGTGGCAACCTCATCCATCACTACAGGGTCGACGCGAACGACCAGGTCACCTATTGCAACCTCATCGTTTCCACGACCCACAACAACGAGGGTATGAACCGGGCGGTCAAGGATGTCGCGGTCAAGCATCTGAGCGGCCGGGACCGGATCACCGAGGGCATGCTGAACCATGTCGAGGTCGCAATCCGCGCCTATGACCCGTGTCTGTCCTGCGCCACGCACGCGCTCGGGCAGATGCCCCTGCAAGTCGAGCTTTTCGATTCGGACGGCGTGTTGATCGACAGCCGGCTGAGGACGGAGCGGTCGGCATGACCCTGCTTCTGATCGGCTACGGCAACGCGGGGCGCGGAGACGACGGTCTCGGCCCCGCCTTCGCCGGGCGCATCTCCGCCGCGCGGCTGCAGGGGTGCCGGGTCGACATCGACTATCAGCTCGCCGTCGAGCATGCCCTGCAGGTGGCCGAGGCCGACACCGTGCTGTTCGTCGACGCGATGATGGAGGGCGACGCGCCGTACTGTCTCACACGGGTGGAGGCGGACAGGTCTTCGGACCTCGGGAGCCACAGCCTTCAACCGGAGGCCGTCATGTCCTTGGCAGAGACGCTGTATCGCAAGACGCCGCCGGCCTTCGTTCTGGGCATCGCGGGCAGGAGCTTCGGGGAAGTGGCCGAAGGTTTGAGCGCGGCGGCGCTCGAGAATCTCGACCTGGCGGAAGCGTTCTTCCTCGACTGGTTCGCGGCGTCCCGGCGCGCCGAGACCGCGACGGAAGCGGAGGCGTAGGGCGACATGCACGAGATCTCGCTTTGCCAGAGCATTCTCGACATAATCAATGAGCGCGCCGCGCGGGATCGGTTCAGCAGGGTGAAACGCGTCCGTCTCGCAGTGGGCCCGTTCTCGTCGGTGGAGCCGGAGGCGCTTCGTTTCGGATTCGATGTCGTCATGCGCGGATCCGTCGCCGAGGGCGCCACGTTGGAAATCGAAGCGCCGGAGGCGACGGCCTTCTGCCTGGCCTGTTTCGAGACGGTTCGGGTGCGGGATCGGCGGGATGTCTGCCCGAAATGCGGCGAGAACGCCTTGCAGATGAAGAGCGGCGAGGAACTCCGCATTCGGGAACTGGAGGTCATCTGATGTGCGGCACCTGCGGATGCGGAGGCGACGTGGCGCGGCTCGAGGGCGTTGGCCGGCATCATACGCATCATCATGGCTTTTCGGAGGAGCGGACGCGGGTCATCCAGGTGGAGCGCGACATCCTCGCCAAGAACGACGGCCATGCCGCCGAGAACCGCGCTTTTCTTGCCGCCCGCGGCATCCTTGCGATCAACCTCGTCTCCAGTCCCGGATCCGGCAAGACGGCGCTCCTGGTCAGGACGATCGGGTCGCTGGGAGAGCGGCTGAGATCCTATGTCGTCGAGGGCGACCAGCAGACGTCGAACGACGCCGAGCGGATCCGCGCGGCGGGCGCGCCAGCGATCCAGATCAACACCGGCAAGGGATGCCACCTCGACGCGCACATGGTCGGCCACGCCCTCGGGCATCTGTCCCCGGAGGACGGATCGGTGGTGTTCGTCGAGAACGTCGGCAACCTCGTCTGCCCGTCCGGTTTCGATCTGGGCGAGGCGCATCGGGTCGTCATCATGTCGGTGACCGAAGGCGAGGACAAGCCGCTGAAGTACCCGGACATATTCTCAGGGTCGGATCTGGTCCTGATGAACAAGACCGATCTGCTGCCACATCTCGACTTCGACATGGAGCAGGCGATCGCCAACGTGCGCCGGGTCAACCGGACCTGCGGAATCCTGCCGGTCTCCGCCAGAACGGGCGAGGGGCTGGACGCCTGGATAAGCTGGCTCGACGAGGCCCGGACGACCGTTTCGGCCGCCCGGCAGGCGGCAGCCCGATAGGAGCCCGGAATGTGTCTCGCAATACCCGCCCGCGTGATCGCGCTTGAAGCCGGAGAGATGGCGGTGGTCGGCCTCGAAGGGGTGAGGAAGCGCATTTCGGTGGCCCTGCTCGACCGGGTCGCGGTCGGCGACTACGTCCTCGTCCATGTCGGGTACGCCCTGCACTTGTTGAGCGAGGACGAGGCCGAGCGCACCCTCGCCCTGATGGCGGAAGCCGGCCTTCTCGACGAGGAGCTGGCCGAAATGACCGGGGGCGAGCCATGAGATATGTCGACGAGTTCCGCGCCCGCGATCTCGGCGAGAAGCTCGCGGTCCAGATCGCGCGCGAGGTCGATCCGGCCCGCGACTACCATTTCATGGAGTTCTGCGGCGGCCATACCCATGCGATCTTCCGTTACGGAGTCCAGGACCTGATGCCCGGCAACGTGCGGTTCGTCCATGGTCCCGGCTGCCCGGTCTGCGTGCTTCCGGTGCGTCGGCTCGACGATGCGGTGGAACTGGCGGAACGGCATGGAGCGATCCTGTGTTCCTACGGCGACATGATGCGCGTGCCGGGCACGAAGCGGCGCTCTCTGATCCGCGCGAAGGCCGACGGGGCCGACATCCGGATGGTCTATTCGACGCTCGACGCGTTGAGGATCGCGCGGGACGATCCGGACCGCGAGGTCGTGTTCTTCGCCATCGGTTTCGAGACGACGACGCCGCCGACCGCGGCGGCCATGCTCGCCGCAAGGGCCGAAGGGCTGCGGAATTTCTCGGTCTTCTGCAATCACGTCCTGACGCCGGCCGCCATCGGGCACATCCTGTCTTCGGCGGATTTCGCACCCGGCGGGCCTGGGCGCATCGACGGCTTTCTGGGGCCGTCGCATGTCAGCGCGGTGATCGGCTCCAGACCCTACGAGGCGGCGGCCCTCGCCTACGGCAAGCCGGTGGTCATCGCCGGTTTCGAGCCGCTGGACGTCATGCAGTCCGTGCTGATGCTGATCCGCCAGATCAACGAGGGGCGCGCCGAGGTCGAGAACGAATACAGCCGCGTGGTGACCCGCGACGGCAATCTCAAGGCGCAGGCGATGGTGGACAGGGTGCTGGAACGCCGCCCGAGCTTTGAATGGCGCGGGCTGGGCGAGGTCGCCGACAGCGCCCTGTCGATCCGCGCGGAATATGCCGATCTCGACGCCGAGAAGCGGTTCGCCCTGACGGAGAAACGGACCCGCGAGGTCAGGTCCTGCGAATGCCCGGCGATCCTTCGCGGCGTCAAGAAGCCGACGGACTGCACGCTTTTCGGCACGGTCTGCACGCCGGACAATCCCATAGGATCGTGCATGGTCTCTTCGGAAGGGGCGTGCGCGGCCTACTGGACCTACGGGCGGTTCCGCGCGCCGGATGACGCCAGAGTGGTCGAACCCGCATGACCGGCGGGGACGGGACCGGTCCTGCGAGGTCCGGGGCCGTCGACATGACACATGGCGGAGGCGGCCGCGCGATGGCGGACCTGATCCGCGATCTGTTCTGCCGCCATCTCGGCAATCCGATTCTCGACAGGGCGGGCGACGCGGCGCAACTCGGCGCCGTTCCGGGGCGTATCGTGATGTCGACCGACGGCCACGTCGTTTCGCCGCTGTTCTTTCCGGGCGGCGACATCGGCTCGCTGTCGGTCCATGGAACCCTGAACGACATCGCGATGTCCGGCGCGCGTCCTCTGTTCATGTCGGCGGCGTTCATCCTCGAGGAAGGCTATCCGCTCGCCGATCTCGAACGGATCGTGGTCTCGATGGCGGACGCGGCCCGCGCGGCCGACGTGCCGATCGTGACGGGCGACACCAAGGTCGTGGAGAAGGGCAGCGGCGACGGCGTCTTCATCACGACGACCGGGATCGGCGTCGTGCCCGATGGCGTCGAGATCGCGGCCGAACGGGCGCGGCCGGGTCAGGCGATCCTGCTGTCGGGCTCCATCGGCGATCACGGCGTGGCGATCCTGTCGCGGCGCGAGAACCTCGAGTTCGAGACGGAGATCCGCTCGGATTCGGCGGCGCTGCATGGTCTGGTCGCTGCGATGGTGGCCGTGGCGCCGGGGATCGCGGTCCTGCGCGATCCGACGCGGAGCGGGCTGTCGGCGGCGCTGAACGAGATCGCCCGCGCCGCCGAGGTCGGGATGCTGCTCGAGGAGAGCGCGATCCCGGTCAGGCCCGACGTGGCCGCCGCGTGCGAGCTTCTCGGGCTCGACCCGCTGCATGTCGCGAACGAGGGCAAGCTTGTCTGCGTCTGCCGGACGGAGGACGCGGACGCCCTGCTGAACGCGATGCGGGCGCATCCGCTGGGGCGCGACGCGGCGCTGATCGGGCATGTCACCGGGGACGACGCGCGGATGGTCCGGATGAGGACGGCGTTCGGCGGCCTGCGCGTCGTGGACTGGCTCTCGGGCGAGCAGTTGCCTCGGATCTGCTAGGCCCCCATGCCGGTGACCGGCCGACACATCCGCGTACGGGGCCAGGTGCAGGGCGTAGGCTTCCGGCCGCATGTCTGGCGGATTGCGTTGGAGCTGGGCCTCGGGGGCCATGTGCTCAACGACGGGGCCGGCGTCGCGATCGAGGCCTGGGGCGAGGTCGCGGCGCTGGAAGTCTTGCTCGACCGGATCGGGTCGCGGGCTCCGCCGATGGCCGCGATCCGGTCTGTCGTCTGGCGACCGCTGTCGGGCTCGCCTGCGACCGGCCCGTTCCGGATCGTCGAAAGCGGATCCGGTCCGGTGACGACAGGTGTCGCGCCCGATGCGGCGACCTGCGCGCGGTGTCTCGCGGATGTCTTCGATCCTGACGACCGTCGGCAAGGGTACGCGTTCACCAACTGCACCGATTGTGGTCCGCGTCTGTCGATCGTCAACGCGGTCCCCTACGACCGTTCCGGCACATCGATGGCGTCGTTCGAGATGTGCCCGGCCTGCACCGCCGAGTATCACGACCCGTTCGACAGACGGTTTCACGCCCAGCCGAACGCCTGTCCGGTCTGCGGACCGAAACTTTGGGTCGAAGACCGAGCCGGACCCATCACCTGCGACGATCCGGTGGCCGAAATCGCGTCCTTTCTGCGGGCGGGCGGCATCGCCGCCATCAAGGGGATTGGCGGCTTTCACCTTGCCTGCGACGCGTCCGATCCTGAAGTGTTGTGCCGGCTTCGTTCGCGAAAGAGGCGCCCGGCCAAGCCCTTCGCGGTGATGGCCCGCGACATCGGACAGATCCGGCGCTTCGCGACATTCGGCGGTGCGGAATCCGCGCTTCTGGCATCGTCGGCGGCGCCCGTCGTGCTTCTCGACAAGGGGGGTCAGGACCTCGCGTCGGGCGTCGCTCCGGGGCAAAGCCGGATAGGGTTCATGCTACCCTATACGCCGCTGCACCACCTGCTGCTTCGTCTGCTTGACGGACCGATCGTGCTGACTTCCGGCAATCCGTCTGGGGAACCGCAGGCGATCGACAACGAGACGGCCCGTACCCGGCTGGCGCCGATCGCCGATCTCTGGCTTTTGCATGACCGGGACATCGTCAACCGGCAGGACGATTCGGTCCTGCGCCTCGACGCCTGCGGCCCGGCCGTGCTGCGGCGGGCGCGCGGTTTCGCGCCAGCGGCGCTGGCGGTCCCTTGTGACCAGGTGTCCGCCATTCTGGCCATGGGGGCCGAACTGAAATCGACCTTCTGCATGCTCAGAGCTGGGGAGGCGATCCCGTCGCAGCATCTGGGGGATCTGGAAGACGCCACCAGCTTCGCTGCGTATCGCGATGCGGTTGACCTGTACCGCAAGCTCTTCCGGTTCGAGCCCGAGTGCATCGCGGTCGATCTGCATCCCGACTACCTCTCGACGCAGTGGGGCGAGACGATTGCCGCCGAGACCGGCGCACGCCTTCTGAAAGTCCAGCATCATCACGCGCACATGGCCAGTTGCCTTGCCGAGCACGGGTTGGCGCCCGGCGATGAGACCGCGATCGGCGTCATTCTGGACGGTTTCGGTCTCGGCGCGGACGGAACGATCTGGGGGGGCGAATTCCTTGTGGGCGGCTATGCCGAAGTCCGGCGTGCCGCGCGTTTTGCCCCCGTGGCCGTCCCCGGCGGCGCCCAGGCCGCGCGCCAGCCCTGGCGCAACACCGTCGCGCATCTTGCAGCCGCGTTTGGGGAAAACTGGCAGGACCGCATCGCAAGGACGCCGCTTCGCGGGCGACTATTGGCGCGGCCGCTGGAGACAATACAGCGAATGATTGACCGGGGGGTGAACGCGCCGGTGTCGTCCTCCGCCGCGCGGTTGTTCGAGGCGGTGGCTGCAGCGGTTGGTCTGTGCCCTGGCGGCCAAAGCTACGAGGGCCAGGCGGCGATGGAACTTGAGGCGCTGGCCCTGCCATATCTGGCGACGGCCGGCGGATACCCGGTCTCGGTGGAGGCGGAGGGCGGGATCACAGAGCTCTCGTGGGCGCCGCTGTGGAACGCGCTGATCTCCGACCTTGAGCGGTCCGTGTCACCCGGGGCGATCGCCGCCCGGTTTCATCTCGGGCTCGCGGCGGCGGTGGCCGGGATCGCCGCAAGGATCGCGGGCGAGACCGGCATCCGGCGGGTCGCGCTCTCTGGGGGGGTGATGCAGAACCGGGTGCTCCTCGGATCAATGGTTCACCGGATGACAGGCGATGGTCTCGACGTTCTCGTTCACGAGCGAGTTCCGGCCAACGATGGCGGCCTATCGCTCGGTCAGACGATGATCGCCGCAGTGAGCGGCAGGAACGAATGACGCGACATGTTGCGGCGACAAGTGTGCTCTCTTCGGTTTAGGGCCGTACCATCCGGCTCTACCACGACCCCGAGCCGCGCATCCCGTAGGTGCGCGGCGGCAGCGGGAAAGGCAGCGGTCAGTAGGGAAGCTCGGCCATGATGGAGTTGTGGTTGGCGAAGCCGGTTAGGTAGGGAAGAGATGTGGCTCGGAAATCTGGACAGCGGCGATGAGTGGATGATCCACGCATTATCGGCATGATTGCCGAGAGCGAGGAGAAAC
>CAWIIL010000004.1:0-1152319 GCA_963836255.1 uncultured Alphaproteobacteria bacterium | reverse complement strand
CCTGCCCTTCGGGAACTGCTCCGACCGGATCGAGCGCGCGAGCCGCGCCCCGAGCCCGGCGCCGGTGATCTGCCCGCGCCAGCCGGCCTGAAGCCCGGTCGCCGCCTCGCGGATCGCGGCCGATGACGGCGCGCTCGCCAGCCGCGATCTCGGCGGCCATCATCGCGACGAGGTCGGGATCGATGTCGAGCTTGAGCTTCATCCGCACCTCGCTCGAGTCATCACGCGGGCCGCAGGTCCAGCGTCCAGACCAGCCGCTCGCGATCGCGCACCGGCGCGCCCTGGACCACGAAGGCCTCGCCGTCGATCGCGATCCGGTCGCCGGGGCGGGGCTCCGCCAGCTCCGCGACGCGGATATCGATCCGGGTCGTCTCCGACCAGAGCCGGGCGTCGGCGAAGTCGGTGATGCCGTCGGCCCGGCGCGCGATGATGCGGACGGGAAACGGGTCGCCGTCCGCCGGCTCCCAGGTCGCCGCCCGGCCGAGGTTCGGATCGGCGAACAGCGCATCGACTGCCGAGGCGAATGCGATCATTGATGTTGCCCATCCAGAGGAGGTCGAGATGCGACTGGAAGGCTCCTGCCATTGCGGCGCAGTGCGGTTCACCGTCGAGAGCCGGCATCCGTATCCGTTCAACCTCTGCTACTGCTCGATCTGCCGGAAGACCGCCGGCGGCGGCGGCCTTGCGATCAACCTCGGCGCCGATGCGACGACGCTCAGGGTCGAGGGCGAAGAACACATCCGCACCTACCGGGCCCGGATGATCGATCCCGCCAGCGGCGAGGAGACACGCAGCTCGGGCGAGCGCAGGTTCTGCGGCGAATGCGGCTCGGCGCTCTGGCTCTGGGATCCGACCTGGCCGGAGCTCGTCCACCCGCATGCCTCCGCGATCGACACGGACCTGCCGACGCCGCCCGAGCACACGCATCTCATGCTCGCCAGCAAGGCGTCCTGGGTCGAGCCCTGCATCCGCGAGCACGACCGGACCTTCGACGGCTACCCCGAGGAGAGCATCGCCGCCTGGCATCAGCGCCTCGGGCTGGAGCGCTCCTGATCAGAAGCTGCCATTGAGCCGCACACGCCCCAGCGTTTCCTCCGCGCCGGCCCCGACGGCGAGCACGGCGACGCCGATGGCCGTGTTGCCCGAGGCGACGGTGGTCGCCCGCTTCGCGGTGTTGTCCCAGTAGACCTTCGCGCCGATGGTCCAGGCCTGGCTCGCGGCCTTGGCGATCTCGACGACGCCGGTCAGCTGGGCCTCGACCTCCGCGCCGGTGAGCGCGTCGTGGCTGGCGACGCCGAAGATCGCGCCGACGAGAAGGCCGTCGCCGGAGACGACGTCGTAGCGGGCGCGGCCAGCGTGAGCACGTGGCCGGGCTGGATGTAGTTCCGCATGGGCGGAGGTCCTTTCGATGAGGGTGGAAGCGAGGCCCGGTCACCGGGCCCCGCGTCAGGGTTCAGTCGCTGCGCCGGCTCAGCTCAGCACGACGCCGGGGTTCTTGTAGAGGCCGCGCCAGTCGATCGCCTTGGCCCCGAAGTCGAGCCGGGCGCGCACCTCGACCCCGTCGACGTCGAAGCCCATGCGGGTCTCGAGTGCGACGCCCTCCTGGCCCTCGAGGTAGGCGTACTCGATGGTGTCCATCGCCGCGGGGCTGGCCACCAGGAACCACGGGACGGCTCCGGAGGCCGGGTCGAGCCGCGGCTCGGCGATGACCGCGAGGCTGCGGATCGAGCTCGGCACCACGTCCGCCGCCTTCGCCGGCGCGATGTTCTGCGCCAGCAGCTGCTCGGCGGTCAGCTCCAGCGCGCTCGGCACGACCAGGCAGGCGGGGCGGACGTTGAGGATGGTCTTTCCGTCGAGGCCGCGCTGCTGCGCCATGGCGGTGCGCGCCTTCGCGAGGCCCGGCCACGTCGAGGGCCGCGCCGCCGCCCGCGAGATTCCTGTGGCTGGCGTGGAAGAGCGGATCGCCGTCGGCCATGGCGGGGTTCGCAGTGAAGATGCCCCAGACCACGTCGCTCTCCAGCGTCGCCGCCGAGGTCCCGAACAGCGCCGGCACCCGGGTGAAGGCGTCGAGGTCGTCGTTGATCAGCACCTGACGGGTGACGCCGATCACCTTGCCGAAGGTCTCGATGCGGTAGGTCTCCTGCGCCTCGCCGATCGCGCCGCGCTTGAACTCGCCCGACTGGTTGACCTTCTCGAGCTGCGGGGCCTCGCCGAGCTGCAGGCGGTGGACGGGCTTGAAGTCGGTGACCGTGGTGCGGCGGGCGATCGCGGTGTAGGTCCGCGGCGCGGTCTCGTAGGCGTCCCGCAGCGTCTTGCCGGTGACGCCGGCGAGGATCGCCGGGAAGTCGGAGGTGGTGTGCAGCGCGCGCGTGGCGATCTCGTCGCGGCTGAGGCCGCGGACCCGCACCCCCTCGGCCTCGAGCCAGCCGCGGGCCATCTCGATCAGCGAGAGACCGCGCCACTCGCGGGCGGGTTCGGAGAGGGCGAAGCGGCCGGGATCGTAGCGGTGCAGCAGCGCATCCTCGACCGCGGCCCGGCGGGTCTCGGTGGCGTCGAGACCGCCGGTGCGCAGGTGCGGCCGGGTGTCCGCCTGCGCGTCGCGCGCCGCGGCCGCGTCGATCAGCGCCGCGCGGGCCGCCTCGACCGAAGCGCCGCGCGCCACCAGGTCGTCGGCGACCGGGGCGGCGACGCCGAGCTTGCGCGCCGCGTCCTGGATCGTGGCGATGCGATGACGCTCCTCGGCCCGGGCCCGCTCGGCGGCGGCGTCGAGCTCTGCGGCGCTCGCGGGGCGCGCCTGCGCGGCTGCCTCGGGCGCGCCGCCGACCGCCCGGCTCTGCAGCGCCTCCGGCGCGGCGCGGCCCGGCTCGGCGGCCGGCGCGGGCGGGACGGCGGTCGCGGGCGCGGTTGCGGGCGCCGCGTCCTGCGCCGCGGCCACGGTCTCGGGCGTGGCGGTGATCTCGATCTCGGGGTCGGTCTCGGACACGGCGTCGCGGGTCATGGTGGGCTCCTCATGGATGGACGCCGGCGTGCGGCGCAGGAGAGTGCAGGGACTGGTCCCGGGGGCGTTGGCCCGGAAGCCGGCGGCGGCGTCGGCCCCGACCGGCACGGCGGAGAGCTCGAGCGGCTGCCAGTCGACCGCGCGCCAGACGGGCGGCGCGCCTTCGGTCTCGGTGATTTCGTAGCTCCGGACGCTGTAGCCGACCGAGACGTTGCGGATGATGCCGGCCGCAACGTCGCGCCAGATCGGCTCGATGTCCGCCCGGTCGGAGAACCGCACCCGGGCGCGGCCGACGAGGCCGTCGCCTTCACGGGCGATCCAGGCGCGCTCGACCACGCCGATCACGTCGCCGAGGTCGAAGGCCCCGTGCGTGTTGAGAAGCGGCGCGCCGCCGTTGAGGCGGCCGAGATCGACGTGGCTCTCCTCGAGCGAGAGGACCTCCTCGTAGCGCTTGCCGGTGACCGGGTCGCGTCGGCGCACCGGCGCGCCGGTCGACCAGACCAGCTCGACGCTGCGGCGCTCGGCGTCGGCGGTCTCGGGCATCAGCCGCACGTCGGCGCGGGTCTGCAGCGGCAGATCGATGGTCGGCGGGTCGATCGCCGCAAGACCGATCGTCGGGGCAATCGCCGCCGGCGGGTCGGCGGCGGGATCAGGCGGTCTCGCCGTCATCCGGGTTCTCCTGGTGTTACTCCTGGCCGGTCTTCGTCGACCGGCGGGGATCGGTGTCGAGCGTGATGCCGAGCGCATCGAGCTCGGCGTTGATCGCGGCGATTTCCGCGAGCACCTGCGCGGGCTCGTAGCCCTGGCGCGCGATCGCCTCCTTCAGCGTCATCACGCCGGCGCGCACCGCGAGGATGTCGGCCTGGATGTCCTTCATCGGATCGACCGCCTCGAAGCGGGGCGCGGTCCAGTCGGCGGCGATGTCGCCGTCGGGCAGGGCGCCGGCGGCCTGCGCGGTCGCGACGAACCGCCGCCAGACCGGCTGGCACAGGCCGGGCACGAGGAGCTGCCACTGCAGCGCCTCCATGCGCCGGCGGAACTCGATCAGGCCGGCGCGGATCGAGGAGTAGTTCACCTGGCTGAGATCGCCGGTCAGCAGCTCGTAGGTGAGCCCGACGCCGGCGGCGATGGCGTGGAGCTGCATCCGCATGTACTCGGCGTAGCCGCCCGACGCCGAGGGCGCGGCGAACTTCACGTCGCGCCCGGGCTCGAGGTATTCGATCATGCCGGGCTCGAAGGTCTCGATGCGGGACCCGTCGGGATCGGTGCGGGCGCGGCCGAGGGTTTCCTCGTCCTGCACGCCGGTGACGAAGGCCGCGAAGCAGGCCTCGATCTTCTTGCGCACCAACTCCGCCTCGTCATAGGCGTCAAGGTCGCGCAGCTTCAGCATCACCGGCGCGAACCAGGGCGTCCCGCGCGCCTGCCCGGGCCGGAGCCGCTCGAAGAGATGCAGCACGCGGTCAGCCGGCACGCGATGCGAGACGAGTGCGCCAGAACGGCCGTCCCCGGGATGTGTCGGGTAGAGCCAGTAGGCCCGCCGCCGGCCGAGCGCGTCGAACTCGATGCCCTGCAGGATGAAGCCGCCGTCGCGCAGTTCCTCGGTTTTGGCGCTGTCGAGGTGATCGGCCTCGAGCACCTGCAGCTGCAGCGGGGCCGGCAGCCCGTCCTCGACCCGCCGCTCGCGCAGCCGCACCAGCACCTCGCCGCTCTCCACGAGGCTGCGCACGATCAGCGCCTGCAGTCCGGCGAAGTCGGTGAGCCCGTCGGCGTCGGCGCTGGCTGCGAACTCCGCCCAGAGCCGGTCGGCCTGCGCGGCCAGTTCCGGCGTCGCGGCCCGGGCCCGAGGCAGCAGCCCGGTGCCGACCATGTTGCTGACGAGCGCCGTCACCGCTTTGGCGGCGTAGGGATTGTTGCGCACGAGATCGCGCGAGCGGTCGCGGAGCCGGGCGATCGCCGGGGCGATCTCGGCATTGGCGCCGGTCCCGGCGGCGACCCAACCCTCGGTGCGACGACCGAGCCTGGCGCCGTCGTAGGCGCGGGCGAGGATCCCCATCGCCTGACGCTGGCGGGCGCGCCGCAGCCCGGCGCCCGGCGCCACCGCGCCGATTGCCCGATCCAGCCAGTTCATCGGCGGCTACCCCTTGCGGAAGGCCGCGAAGCTGCGGCGCGGTTTCGGTCGGCCGGCGGCCGCAGCGATTTCCGCCTCGATGGTGCGGATGCGGGCGAGCAGGTCGGCCGCCGTGCCATACTCGACCGATCTGCCGTCGCAGCTGACTCGCAGCGCGCCGCCGGCGTAGGCGCGTCGCAGCGCGGCGAGCTCGGCCTCGGTCCAGCCCATGGTGTTACCTTCTGTTCGGAGATGACCTCCGGCGGGATTGCGTCTCCGTGGCCCTTCCCCACGAGGGGGATGCCCTCCAGGGCGGCAGGTGGTAGGCTCCCTGACGAAAGACGTGCGGGGGAGGCTCGGATGGGGCTGCAGAGGACGACTGTCGCGCTCGCCGTGTTCGGAGCGCTCACGCTGGCGCCCGCCGCGGGTTTCGGCCAGGAGGGGCCGGCTGCACCACCGGCCGGGGAAGCCGCGCCGGACACGGGGACCGTCGGCCCGAACGACCCTGAGGGACGCCCGCCACCGCCCGTCCCTTCCGCGCCTCCGGTCGTCCCACCTGGCATGGGTCTGGGCGGCAGGGACTGCGAGAGCGAGCGCGCGCCGGGGGTCGGGGTCTGACGCGGCAAGCCCGATTTGCCGGGCTGAGCACTCACTTGAGCCAGCCGCGCCGACGGCAGAGCCAGCCGTCGGACCTGCCGGCGGCGGCGTCGCGGCGCGCGGTCGTCTCGCGCGGCGTGGCGCGCGCGGGCGGCGCATGTCCGGCCATGATCTCGCGCTCGGCCTCGGCCCATCGGTCGTCGGACCAGCGGTCGAGCCCGGCGATCCAGGCGGCGGCCCGGGCGTAGACCCGGCAATCGAGCGCCTCGTTGCGCTCGCGGAGCTTCTGCCATTCGAGCCGGGCGAAGCCGCGCTTTGTCTTCACCGTGACCAGCTGCTCGGCCACGAACTGCTTGAGCCATTCGTCGTCGACCCAGTCGGGCAGATGCACCGTTCCCGGCGGGAACGCCGCCCCCGCGGCGACCTCGTCGGCCGTCGGCCGCTCCAGCCTGAGGTGCCGGTAGGCCTCGGCCTTGAAGGTCGAGACCGCCACGGTCCAGAGCCGCGCGCCCCGGCGCAGCCGGCGGCCGCCCTCGGTCGCATCGACGAAGGTGGGGCCCGAGACCGGGCTCGCCCGGTTGAAGCCCTCGACGCCCTTGACCGGCGCCACCTGCGCAAACCCCTGCGCCCGCGCCCAGGCATAGACCGCCGGCGCCTCGTAGCCGGTGTCGATCGCCAGCCGACCGATCTGCATCTGGGCGCCGCGTTCGTGCGGCCATGTCTTCCCGAGCAGCGCCGCGAGAGCCGACCAGGCCGAGGCACTCTCCGGTCCGCCCTCGATGACCACATGATCGACGAGCCAGCTCTCCAGACCGCGGCCCCAGGCCCAGACGTCGACCTCGATGCGGTCCTTCTGCACGTCGGCCCCGGCGGTCAGGAACAGCCCGCCCTGCGGGACCGTGCCCGGGGTCCAGCGCTCACGCCGGTCGGAGAGCCGGCGCCAGTCGGGCGCCTCGCCCGATTCCATCCAGGTCTCGCCGAGCGAGGTGTTGACGAAGGTCTTCATCGCCTCGTCGCCCCCCGCTTTGGCCGAGAGGAAGGCGCGCACCATCGCCTCGAGCCGGACCCAGGACGAGCAGATCTCGTTCAGATGGAACCCGGCGATGCCCTTGAACGGCGACCGGGCCCGCCACTCTCCGCGGCGGATCGCGCTCCAGCGCATCGCGTCCGACCAGGGCGCGTCGCAGGCGACGCAGTGGTAGCGCGCGGTCTCGGGCCGGTGCTCGCCCCCGGCATGACCGCCGGCGGCGCTGTCCCAGCGGACCTGTCCCCAGACCAGAACCTGATGCGCGCCGCAGGCCGGGCACGGCACCCAGTATTGCCGCCGGTCGCTCTCGGCGTAGGCGGTCTCGATCCGGCTCGCGCCCCGGATCGTCGGGGTCGAGACCAGCACGATCTTGCGGTTCCAGAAGGTGACCGTGCGTTTCTTCGCGAGGTTGACCGGATCGCCCTCGGCGCCGGCGCTGAACGGATAGCGGTCGACCTCGTCGCAGAGCAGGATGCGGATCGGCCGGCTGGCGAGCCCCGAGGGCGCGTTCGCGCCGACGATCGTCAGATGCCCGCCCGGGAAACGCTTGTGCAGGATCTTGTTCGAGCCGTCCCGCGACTTCGGGTCCGAGATCCTGCCGGCGAGACACGGCGTGTCGCGCGCCATCGGCGAGAAGCGGTCCTTCGACCAGGCCTCGGCGTCGCGCTCCGTCGGCATGACCAGCATGATCGGGGCCGGGTCCTGGTCGATGTGATAGGCGACGGCGTTGTTCAGGGCCTCGCTCTTGCCGACCTGGGAACTCGACATGATCACCACGCTCTCGACCGCTCCGTCGGAGATCGCGTCCATGATGCCGCGCTGGTACTCGGCGCGGCTGGTCCGCCACTGGCCGGGCTCGGCGCTCGCCTCCGAGCTCAGCCTGCGGTTGGCGTCGGCCCAGTCACTGATCGAGAGCTCCGGCGGCGGCCGCAGGATCGCCAGCGACTTTCGCGCCGCCGTCGCAAGCCGCTCCGGACCCGTCAGGATCAGCGGCGACGACCAGCGTCGCGGCGAGCTCGTCGAGCGCCTCGCGGACTGCTTTCCTGATCTGGTCGCGGACCCCGGCAATCGTCGTCTCCTCAGCGCAGAGCGGGGCCAGCCGGTCGGGCAGCACCAGCAGCCGCGCCCGGAGCCGCGCCAGCACCGCGGTCCAGCTGGCCTCGACCGCCTCGGCCGGCAGCAGCTCGCCGCGCCGCCCGTCGGCCTCCATCTCGGCGATGTCCGCCTTGGCCTTGATCAGCCGGGCGCGCTCGACGCCGAAATCGGGCGCGCCGGCCTGCGCCTGCACCGCCGCCGCGCGAAGATAGGCGACATAACCCCGCACCGCGCCGACAAGGTCGTACTGCCCGCGCGTCGCCTTCGGGATCACGCCCTCGCGGCTCAGCTGCTGCACCCGTCGCTCGGAGAGATCGAGCAGGCGGGCGATCACCGCGAGCGGTTGCATCGGCGATGACAAGGGATGATCCTCCGACGCCGATCAAAGCATTGATATTGCTCCGATTGCACTGGATAGCCATCGCCGTCGGAGCGAAGCTGCCTTCAACGGACCGACACACCCGAAGGAGCCATCACGATGACCCGCCTCAACCCGAGCACCACACCCCGCCATCAGCTGCGCCCCGAGAAGGCCGCGCGGAACCGGCAGGCAATGCTCAGCGCCTTCACGGCCAGGAAGGCCGGGATTGACGAGATGCTGGCCCGACTGCAGGGCCTGAGCGACGAGCACTTCAACACCTGCCCCGACGAGATCAGCTGGGCAGACGTCGGAACTCTCGAGCACGACGCCAGCCGCCTCAAAGACACTACTGACGCCGCTTTCGGCGAAGGTGAATACGCGAACTGAAGGGAGCTGACGCCATGGAATCCTCGACCATCCGCATCGCCATCCGGGGCCTCAACGAGCCTTGGGACGGGAGCCGCATCCCGGCGGTCCTCGACGAGATCGAAGGCTCGCTTCGCGAGGAGGCCGACATTCCCGCGCGCCTCACCGCCGACAGCATGACCATCGCCATCGACGTCGCCACCTGCAGGCTTGCCGAGGCCGCCACGCTCCTGCGCGAACTCGGGCTGATCTGAATCCGGGGTGCGCTCTCCCGAACTTCGGCCGCGCGCGCTGCGCGGCTCGGGGTCGTGGAAGAGCCGGATGGTCCGGCTTCCGAACCGAAGGGGACGATCCCATGACGAGACTTTCCGACACGCAGGCCATCATTCTCTCGGCCGCCGCGCAAAGGCCCGACGGCAACGTCCTGCCGCTCCCCGGCTCGCTGCGCGGTGGCGCCGCGACCAAGGTGGTTGGCGCGCTGCTCTCGCGCGGCCTGATCCGCGAGCAGGTGACCGACAGTGTCGCCAAACCGGACGCCGCCATGAACACGATCTGGCGCAACGAGGCGGACGGGCGCGGCGTCCTGCTCCTCGTCACCGCCGCCGGGCTGGAGGCGATTGGCGTCGAGCCGGCGGACGAGGCCCCGGTCGTGCCCGCTGCGAAGAAACGGGGCCGGCCCCGCAAGGCGGCGGCCACGGGCGCGGAGGCAGCACCTGCGCCGAAGACCCGCGACGGGACCAAGCAGGCGCAGGTGATCGCCATGCTCCGCCGCAAGCAGGGCGCGACCGTCGCCCAGATCGTCGAGGCCACGGACTGGAGACCACACACCGTGAGGGGCGTGTTCGCCGGAGCGCTGAAGAAGAAACTTGGCCTCGAAGTGACCTCCGAGAAGATCGAGCAAAGAGGGCGGGTGTACAAACTGCCGCCGGTGTAATCGGAGCGCTCGCCACGACCGGTCACCGCCGTCCCGAGAGGGGCGGCGGTCTTTCACTCGACGTCGAACAGACTTGGCCGCCCACCGGGAGTTCCCGAGGCGGCGGCCATACGCTCCTCGGCGGCAATCACCGGGACATGGACCATCTGACGAGGAATGCGCCAATTACCATCTCGAGCCAACTCAGCACCAAGACGATGGACACGAGCATGAGCGGCGCGAGGTACATCAGGTAGGTCGCACCCCAGAGATTCGCGTATACAATCGCCCAGGCGATCGTTCCCGACGCCAACACTATCGAAAGGCGCAGTCCGAATCTGTGCAACATCAACCAGGAGATGGTGCTGATCGACAGTATCGGAATCGCGCCCCAAACTCCCCAGGCAAAGAAGACAGGTGGATTCATCTCGGCGACGTCGGGCAGCATCGGAAACGCACTGCGCATCATGGGGCGTACGAAGAGAAAGTATCGAAAGATCGTCGATACGTTCACCCAGACGACGTTGAGCGCGAGCCCTATCCAGAACGACCGGTGCATCCATTGCACTCCGCTGTTTGACGAAACTCAAAGCGCTGCTTGGAGAACCCTAGTTCCGCGTTGCAGGACGGTTCCATGACGTGAATCAAGAATGAAATGACCGATTGGACTCCACGAGCGACATGGTTCGGCTCTGCTTCACGCCGCGTCGCCATTCCGATCGCGGACTTCGTCAAAGCTCCGTCCGTCTCCGTCCAACACCGCCTGCCGCCCGGTGAACCGCTGCCAGCGCTCGACAGCGACATCGACATAGGCCGGGTTCAGCTCGATCCCGAGGCAGACGCGGCCCGTGGTCTCGGCCGCGATCAGCGTCGTTCCTGATCCCATGAAGGGCTCGTAGACCGCCTGACCGGGGGAGCTGTTGTTGAGGATCGGCCGGCGCATGCACTCGACCGGCTTCTGCGTGCCGTGAACCGTGTCAGTGTCCTGATCGCGGCTCGGGATCTGCCAGAGCGTCGTCTGCTTGCGGTCGCCGGCCCAGTGGCCCTTGCCACCCTTGCGTACGCAATAGAGCGCGGGCTCATGCTGCCAATGATAATCGCCGCGGCTGAGCACGAGCCGCTCCTTTGCCCAGATGATCTGGCTGCGGATGGCGAAGCCAGCAGTCTCGAGGCTCTCGGCCACCGTCGTGGCGTGCAGGGCGCCGTGCCAGACGTAGGCGACATCACCTGGAAACAGCGACCACGCCTCGCGCCAGTCGGCACGGTCGTCGTTCAGCACCTTGCCGGTGCGGCGGGTCCTCGCGGCGCCGGCCGCGTTGCGCCAGCCGGGATCATACTCCACACCATACGGCGGATCGGTGACCATCAGGAGCGGCGTCACGCCGTCGAGCACCCGCTCGACATCCGTGGCCACGGTGGCATCACCACAGAGCAGCCGGTGCGGGCCGAGCATCCAGAGATCGCCGGGCCGGCTGACAGGGTCGACCGGCGTCTCCGGGACGTCGTCCTCGCCCTCGCGGGCATCAGCCTCGTCGCCGAGTGCCGCCAACAGCTGGTTCAGCTCATCGTCGTCGAAGCCGGTCAGCGCCAGGTCGAAACCGTCGCCCTGCAGGTCGCCGAGTTCGAGCCCGAGCAGCGCCTCGTCCCACTCGGCCTTCTCGCTCGCCCGGTTGTCCATCAGCCGATAGGCCCGGGCCTGCGCAGGGGTGAGGCCGCGGGCGATGTGCACTGGCGCGGACGCTAGGCCCAGTTGGCGCGCCGCCTCGAGCCGGGTGTGGCCGGCGAGGATCACCATCTCCTCATCGACGACGATCGGCTGGCGCCAGCCGAACTCCTTCAGCGAGGCCGCCACCGTCGCCACCGCGCCGTCGTTCTTGCGCGGGTTGCGGGCATAGGGGATCAGCCGCTCAAGCGGCAGGTCGACGACGTCCATGGCGGGATCCGTGATGCTGGTGTGCTGTGCTGGCCGAAACGAAACGGCCCCGCCGATCAGGCAGGGCCGAGTGCGAGCCGAAGGCCCGTGAAACGAAATGCCCCCGGGACCCCGTTTCGTTTCAGAGGGGGGTGCGGCGGGCTCAGAGGCGTTGTTTTATTGGCTTACGACGCGAAACGAAACGAAATGGCCTGATTTCGCGGCGTCACTGGGAAAGCGTCGCGCTGCGCCCCCCCGCATACGTTCCGCGCTGGAAAGGAACCGTACAATCAACGGGTAAGCCGATGTGGCGGTCCGCGGCTGGCCTGCGTCGGTCATGGGAGACCTCCGGAAAGCGAAGCGCCCGGTCAGACTTCCGGCCGCCGGGCGCAATGCGACGCAGGGTTGTTTGTCAACCATGGCGCGAAGGAAGTCAACCCATTTTCTCGCTCTGATTGTGTCTCCGCTGCTTTTCGGTCTTGAGCGGCAAGCGGACGCCGGCGTCCACCGGCACTTTGAAGGGCCCGCTCAGGCTCGCGTGGTGCTGACGATGGCACCCTTCCATTCACTTGCGTCACTGCGCCGCTTGTGTTGCAGTCCGAGAGTCGCTGCGAAGGAAGCAACGAGCCTTTGGGGTTTGCATGGACACAGTGGTCTACTTTCCCAAGGCAGTGCCACCGCTGCCGTGGCTGAAGCGCGCTGCGCTGATGTGGGATCGAGCCCTTCGCATCACCGCTCCCGAGGCCCCGGAGGACCCCACCGAGATCACCGTTTTCTCCGAAGCGCTCGGGGGCTTTCTCGGCTCGATACATCCTGCCCAGAGGGCGGCCAGTAACGAGGTGTTCGCCACATTTCTAAGTTGGCTCGATGCTCGCGGGAAAGCATCGACCTTCGAGAACAGCGGGCCCGTCCGAGAAGTAGCTCTGTACGAGACAAAGTACTCCGGCAATCAAGTTGAAGAACTAATTAAGCGCGGGATCGCTCGCAGGGTTCCCAAGCGAAAAAATTCACTTATGACGCCGTGGGAGCGCGCCTCGTGGGAAGTGCAACAAATGGAGAGCTACGTTGGCAAAGAACCAGAATACGCGCCCGGTAGTGACGCGCACAGATATCACGAAATCGAACGGCTAATAAGGGATCTACTAGATCGAAAGAAGGCCTATCCCGAGGCCGTTTCCGCAGATATCGAGCGTCTCAAGGCTGAGGCCGAAGCGATCCGTTCCCGTTGCTTGGTCGAATACACCGATTCTTACAGCACCATAGCCTTGCCGTCAGATGTGGCCGAGCATTTCCTATCGCTCGTCGCCGCGTCGACGGCGGGCGCAGACCTCATGAATTCTCGTGATAGAACCGACGTTGCCGCAGCAACTATGACCTTCGCAGAGACCGCAACGTTTAGGTCACGCCTACGCCATGGTCACGCGGCGACCGCAATTATTGAGCACTTTCTCCCAGGAGATCTGGACCGGCTTTCTGCCGAGCGTATTGCCGAACTGCGCACAGAACTGATGCTTAGGCGCGTTAAGTATCAAATTGAAGTAAATCGCCTTGTAAAAGAGTTGGACGCGATTTCTTCTGAAGATGGGGTTAGGCGGGTTAGCGCCCTCGCCGTTGCATTGGCAAACGAGCGCATTGATGAGGTTCGCGCGATCTATTCTAGGGAGCGGCTTGAGACGGTTCTGACAGGCGTCACCGTCAGCCTCACGCCGCCCGCTGTAGCGACATGCCTCGCTTCGCTTCTTGGGATAGGCTTGGCAGCGCCGGCCGGGGTCGCCGCTGCGCTTGGAGTCTTCTCGGCCGAGCGGCTTCTTTCGTGGCGCGATGCCGTCCGTCAGCGACGTGAAAACGGCTGGTCCTACTTGGCTGACCTGAGCGCTGCAACAGGTTGATGAATTAGGGATCACGGCAGAGCAGGGGCGGGCCCGGCCACAACGCCGACCCGACGCGCAGCCGCTTCGCTGTCCGCAGAAAACGTCGGTACCGACTTCAGGACGCAGGCTCCGCCGGTGGCATGTCGGCCGTCAGCTCGTGGTCGCGGAGCACCGGTGCGGCGAGCAGGCGCTCGCGAACCTCGTGGAGCGCCGCCCACCACCTCATGTACTCGCGCCGTGAGGCAGCCACCTGTTGCGGCGTCGGATCGTACGTGACCGGGGTGCAGTACCCCTCGTAGCGCTCGCGGCCCTTGCGGTCCTTCATCGCCGGCCGCCACACGCCGCCCGGGAACCTGGCGGGCAGCGCGGGCGCTGTGACCGGCCAGCGGGCGTGCTGGTTCTCGTGCCACTCAGCGGCGGTGCAGCGGATCGGGCCGGTGATGCAGGTCGGACGTCGGCCGGCCCGGGCGAGTTCGGCGACGCGGGTCGCCATGTGCCAGTCGAGCGAGCCCGCAACCACGGCCGCGACCGTCTCCGCATCGTCGTGCACCCGGTCGGCAAGCACACGGCGCGAGCAGTCGATGGTGCAGCCGAGCACGGCGCCGCGCTGGAAGATGATCCACTCGGTGCCGACCGCGGGCCGGTCGCGATCGTGATCCCGCGGTGGATCGAGCTCGGCGCGCTGCGTGCGGAAGGTCCAGACGAGCAGCGCCTCGATCGAGATCGCGCGCCGCGGGTTGCGGTAGGTTCGGAGTGACTGCATCGCCGCCCTTGCGTCAGGCGGCGGTGGAGGTCTGGGCTCCGCAACCCTAGCGCGAAGCGATGGTGCGAGGCAAGCGGGTGTCCCGGGTGTCCCGAGTGTCCCGTCTATTGAGCCTCCACTCCCTCCGAGGGTCAGATCCAGAGAGAGAATAGAATAGAAGGGACACTCGGGACACTCGCTCTCTCATCTCTCATATACCTTTGCTTTCATTTCCATTTCTGGCGGCGCGAGTGTCCCGCCGCAGGATCGGACACTCGCCGGGTGTCCGAGCGCGCCCGCCAGCCGCCGCCAGGTGTCCGGCAGGGACACCCGATCGCGGGACGGACGCCCGCCAGCCTGGGGCGCTACCCAAAGACGACCGCGGAAAGCGGCGACAAGGCCGGTCGCGGCCCAGCCGTCATTCGCCCTCCGTGCGTATCGCACCGCAACAATCTATGTGCGGAAATAGGTTGTGTTCCCATTCATGTAGATCGGCGACAGCGCCGGCGACCGCGCGCCATGGCGCAATCTGGAGAGTGCGCGGGCGGTCGGCGGCGCGGTGGTCTTCGGCTCATGGGGCCAACACGCCGCTCGGGGACACCGTCAGTCGAGCGCGATTCGGCTGGCAATCCCGTACTGCATCGGAAAATGGTCGCGACAGGCGACGTGCGGGGCGCGAAGGGATGTCGAAGAAGGAACTCTACGAGGAATTGATCAAGCACATGCATCACGCCGTGGAGGAAGGGTTCTTCCTCGAGGCGAGCTGGCTGTCCTACGCCATCATTGAAGACCGGACGAAGCGGATACTCGAGGTCTCCGTGGTCCCGAGGCGACGGAGAGAATCGCTGGCTGACAAGACGAAGAAGCTCCGAGAGCTCGCCGCGCGATCGGGTGTCCTCGCGGTCTACCTGAATGATGACGTTGCCCCCAAGAAGGAAGACGGGGACGCGTTGCCGCTGGCTCTGCTCGATGAACTCGATCCGTGGCGCGATGACCGAAATAGGCTCGTACACCGCGTCGCCGACGGCACGATCGACTACGAGGATGCCGCAGAACAGGTGGCCAAGCTCGGTCGCGACGGTGCCAAGCTTGCCGCCAAGTTCGCGAAGATCGGCAGGCAGGTAAAGAAACACATGAAGCGGATGGAGAAGCGCAAGAGCGAAGAGGCGGTCATTTCCGCTTAGATCGGAGGAGTCGTGCAATCTCTGTCGCCGGCACGACCCCGATTCCCTGCATTCCGATGGAGAAGGCCGTGTCGAGCGCGAAGAAGTGCCGGCGAGCGTGACCCGCGATCAGGCCATTGACCTGTCCCACTTCGAAGTCACTGAAGACACCATGCTCGGGTGGCTGTGGCTCGAAGGTGCCGAAGATCAAGAGCTCGGGCGACAGCGGAAATGTCAGCGACGTCCCACCGACCCCATGTCCTGGCGACCTCCAGAATCCGCGATCGCGCTCCTCGGTCCAGTGGAGCACGGCAGGGTCGTCGCTGGTGATGAATCTGTTCCGGCCTCCTGGTCTCACGAAGCGCCAGTTTCGGTGATCGAGGAGCTCGTAGACCGGGTCGATCATCTCTAGCTCATGGCCAATGAATGCCGTTTGCTCATAGGTCAGATCGAACTCGCGGCTATCCCAGAATCGCTTGAGCTCTTCGTACGGCACTTCGGCGTTGGGATGCGCGGCCTCCCATCGCTCCTTCGAAGAGAGCATGATGTTGCCCATCGCCATGTGGGTCCGGGCGGTGAAGCTCTGGATGGCTTCCCGGAATCGGCCACTCCGAAGAGACAGTGTGGCCGCCAGCGTCAGGATCGACTCTCGGTGCTTTGGCGTCGGGAAGGCGCCGGCTTCGACCACCTCCCGGAACTGGGGGGCCCATTCGGCCTCGATCTCAGCCATGGCGTCCTCGAGCGCATTCGAGTATTCGCCGTCCTTCGCCCTGATCCGGTTAAAGTTCCTCGCGGCGGCCACGTCTCGGACGTTTGCCCCAAACGAATAGCCGGTCGCCTTCTCCCAGACATGAAATCGCGCCCGCCGAGCCACTCCGTTCGCAAAACTCCGGAGATAAAACTGCGGGACGATGTGGTGGTTGGTCTTCTCTGCCATCGGGCAGAAGTATCACGACCACCGCCGCCGCATGAAGGTCGAGATCCGGTAGCAGTTCTTCGTCTTCGGCGGCTCGGACGGTTGCGCGGGTGCTTGGCCGCGTGGGACGTCGGACTGGGCGCTGCCGTGCCGTTCGACCGGGCATTGCGGCTGCCTGAACGAATGGCCGTTTCCGCCTCGTCCTGAATAGAGCGCCGCGTCCGCGCAATTTCGCTATCGGCCCACCATGACCAACCTTCAATGGTTGGCTTATGGGCGGCGTGGTCAAACGGCTCAAGCGGGAATGCCGGCGCCCGAAGTTCGCCTTACTCGGCGGCGACCGTCGTCTTCGCCGGCCGGACCTTCTCGACCAGCCCGCGAAGCATCGCAACCAGCCCGCCTGCGGGCTCCGCCGCCGTTGCGGGCACGGGCACAGGAGCCTTCTCTCGGGCGCGCTCCTTGATCCGATCCTCGGCCTCGCGCCGGAGATACCTGAGATCGGCATATTCGTGGCACATGGCGTCACTCCTTCCGCCTGTGCCGGCCGGCCGAACTCGGGGGCCGGCTGAAGCTGATTGTGCGCCCATTGGTGGCGCGTCTCAAGTCGGCGAGGCAGGGAACGCGATCTTGGTAGGGTAGCCGCCCGTTGGCACGGGACAGTTCTCGACGCGGATCGAACCCTCGCGCTCGAGCCCCTCGAAAATCTCCCGGAGATCGCGTGCCCTCACGCGCCGGAAGCTCCGCTGGACTTCGCGCCAGGTCCGGCCGCGCTCGCCGGCCGCGTGGATGAAGCGCTCGACGTCGTTCACATCGCGCTCGGTCTGGTTGTCGGCGATGTGGCTGGCGATATTGCGGACCATCTCGCAGGCCGACCAGCGCGCGATCGCGTGGCCGATGTCGAAATCGTCCGATCCGAGGACGGGCGCGACCGGGTCGCGGCCGACCGCCGAGATCAGCGCGATGCGCTGCGCGACCTCGGCCACCCTGCGCAGGATCGGGCCGGCGCCGCGGATCCCGGCGTCCTCGGCATGCTCGGCACAGCCCTGCATCGTGTCCTGGAGCGCGCCAAAGGCACCCTCGACGGCGAGCCCGAACGGCACAACGAGGGGCTCAGACCGGCGGAGGTTTCCACGCGTCCGACCGCGGACCGCTTCGAGTACCGCTTTGAGACCCTCGGCCGTCCGCTCGCGGAACCGCTTGTCGGGGCGCTTGATGCGGGACCGCCCGACAGGGAACACGAGGAAGCGCGCGATCGAGCCATCCTCGAGCGAGGACGAGCCGAAGGCGCGCCAGAACTGCTCGGGCGTCGCCATGCCGAACAGGCAGAGGTGCGGGCAGTCGATCGGCTCGGGCTCGCGGCCGGCATAGGCGGTGCCGGAATAGAGCGTGCCCGCGTCCGAATAGAGCTTGGTCATCTCGGTCAGGATCTGGCGGGAGTGGATCCCGGCCCCGGGCGCGCCGATCTGCTGCAGCAGGTGCCCGAACTCGTCGAGGAAACACACCCGCCGGGGCTCGACCGTCAGCATGCGCAAAAGGCCCGAGCCCGATGCGATCCGATCCTGGCCGAGCAGGTCGGGAGCGCCGGCCAGCAGGAGCAGTTCCTTGGCCGGCGTGACGAGACTGGTCTTGCCCGAGCCCGACGCTCCCAGCGCGATGGAGAAGATGTTGGTGCGCAGATCGGTCGGCCCGGCATAGGCGCGGCCCATCACCGCGCCGAGCAGCGGCAGCGCCACCGCAAGCGGCCCCGCCTCGGTGTAGGTGGCCGAGGCCTCGCTGATGTACTCGGCGACCTCACGCAGCAGCCCCTGGCATTGCTCGGGCCCGAACGGGAAGGGTTGCGGTGCGGGCGGCACGAGCGCCGCGAACTGGGCGGCGCTGGGTCGCCTCAGGGGCCGAAGCCCGGCGGGCGGCCTCACGCCGGCGCAGATCGGCGCGGCCGACCAGCCGTCGAGGTCGACCGGCGCGCTCGACGGCGGCACGGCATCCTGCACTTTCTCGTCCCCGCTTGCCGTCTCCGCCTCCGCCCGCCTTCGCTCCGCAGCCGCGGCGATGGCCTCGAGGTCGATCGCCGCCTGCGGCTCGGGCTCAAGGAACGGCTCCAGCCAGTCGACGGCACCCTCGAAACTGCAGCCGCGCGCGGCGATCACGAGATCGATCGCGGTGTAGGGCGCGCCATCGCCGAAGTCGCGGATCCCGCCGGGCGAGGCATGGAGATTGGCGCCGCGCTTCTCGACGGGCCGGCCGCTCGAGGACGGTCGCCAGGCGGCCACCGCCTCCCAGCTGCCGGTGCCGCGCCGGCACGTCCCGGGCAGTGCCAGCGCCGGGAACCAGAGGTCGAGCGTCGCGAGGGCGCGGTCGTTCATCGAGCGGAACCGGGGCTTCTCCAGATCGTGCGTGCCTGCCGGAGCGGGCTCGCGGGGCTTCTCCGCGCGGGCCCTTCCGTTGGGGTTCTCGCGGGTCAGGCCGAGCCTCCCGAGCGCGGCGTCGAGGCAGCCGACCGGATCGGCCGGCAGCTCGGGGAGATCGCCAAGCGGCGTGTCCTCGAGGGTGTCCGGGGTCAGCCAGTGATAGGGCTGGCCGGTGTCGGGGTGGATCGTCGGCGGCACCACCGACTGGCTACCGTGCAGCAGCAACTCGACCAGGGGCGGCCAGCTCCGTCCGCCATCCTCGCCGATCGAGTAGATGTCCGGGCCGTACCAGCGCAGGCGAGCGCCGAGCCCTCCGCAGCCGGACCCTGGGCGGTAGTAGCCCATCCAGCCCTTCTGCCCGCGCCGGCGCACCGGCGACGGACCCAGCGCCGCCACCACCGCGTCGGCGACATCCTTGCGGTCGGTGTCGACGTCGGCGCCGATGACAGCGCCATGCGCCACGCAGACTCCCGCGTCCGCCCACTCCTCCCATCGCTCGTGCAGGAACTCCGGCGGCATGCGTCCGCACCAGTCCTGCCAGCGCGCCATGTGCGACCAGCGCCCGGCCTCGAAGTGGCCCGGCGCCTTCTCGCCCGGCTTCGCCGGCATGGCGTGGTAGCCCATGTCGCGCAGACGCCCTGCCGCCCGGACGTAAGGGGACGGCGGAGCGGCCATGATCAGAACGGGACCTGAGCGTCCGCCTGGCGCTGCAGCGCCTCAAGGTAGCCGCGCGTCAGCCGCGCGCAGAATTCGGCCCATTCGACGCGGGAGAGCTGCGCCATATCGGTCTGGCCGAGCTGATCGAGGAAGGCGCCGGCCGCCTTGCCGCCAGCGAGCGTCGCCGCCGTCTCGTCGCGGGTGAGCTCGATCTTCTTGCGGTGGGCGACCATCCAGACCTCCGAGCAGCGCATCGAGCAGAAGAAGACGAGCGGCGCCTGCGTTTGCGGCGCGCTGAAGGCGAAGCCGGCGCTGGCCCGGGTGCACACCGCGCAGGGGTAAGGCGGCGTCGCCACCGGCCGGCGCTCCGGCGTCATGCGGCGGCCTCCTCCGCGGGCCGCGCGAACCGCACCCGCCTGATCCGGTGGTACTTGCCCTCCCGCACCAGGACCGCCTCGGCAGGCCGACGGAGCTCAGGCGTTCGCGCGAGCGCCTCGTCGACGGTGTCGGGTGGCGAAGCATCCCCGCGCTGGCGCCACCAGGCGACCGCCTTCTCCCGGGCGTAGCCGACGTGCTCGACGCAGACCCACTCGCTGACCACGTGCAAGCCGACCAGGTAGTCGACGCGAAGGCTGTCAGGCGCGCCGACCTTGCGGTGACGGCGGTAGTCGACGTCGCGGACCTCCTGCCACTCGTCGCGGGCGGTCAGCACCATGATCGCCTCGGTGGTCGCGGTGGCCTCGATCCTCGGCTCGGGCGGCGGGAAGACGTGGCCGCAGTCGAGGCACTCGCGGGCGGCGATCGGCACGATGGCGTCGCAGCCCGGGCAGACCTTCGCCGGCGGTTCGGCCAGCCTCGCCGTCGCCCTTGCCGCCCGTCTTCTCCTGAGGCAGCGCGATGGCGTCGACCGGCCCGTGCCGCATCACGTTGCCGGCGAAGTCGAGCACCAGGCAATCGTCCTTGCCGGGAGCGGTCCGCATGCCGCGTCCGGCCATCTGGATGTAGAGCCCGGTGGAGGCGGTCGGCCGCAGCATGGCGATGAGATCGGTCGCCGGCGCGTCGAAGCCGGTGGTGAGCACGCCAACGCTGGTCAGCGCCCGCACCTGGCCCGCCCGGTAGGCGCGGAGCCACCGGTCGCGCTCGGGCCCGGGGGTCTCGCCGGTCACCGTCTCGGCGATGACGCCGTGTTCCCGCAACTCATCGCGCACCGCGCGCGCATGCTCGACCGAGATGCAGAATGCGATCCACGAGCGCCGGTCGCGGCCGAGCTCGACGATCTCGGCGACCGCGGCGCGCGTGGGGTCGCCACTGATGCGTTCCATCATCTCGCGCTCGACGAACTCGCCCATGCGGCGGTGCAGCCCTGCGGTGTCGAACGCCGCCGCAGGTCGCTTCGAGACAAGCGGCGCGAGATGCCCGCGCTCGACCAGCATGCCGACGGGGATGTCGTGGGCGATGCCGTCGAAGAGCGCGTTCGCGCCCCCGTGCAGCAGGCCGCTGTCCAGCCGATAGGGTGTTGCGGTGAGGCCGATCACCTTCAGGCTCGGGTTTGCGCGGCGCAACCCCTCGAACAGCCGACCGTACTGGGTGTCGCTCGAGCGCGGCACCAGGTGCGCCTCATCGACGATGACGAGGTCGACGCGCCCGAGCTCGCGGGCGCGCCGGGCGATGGACTGGACGCCGGCGACAAGGACCTGGCGACCGAGCTGCCTCTTGCCGAGCCCGGCGGAGTAGATGCCCGCCGGGGCGTCGGGCCAGAGCCGGATCAGCGCCGCGTGGTTCTGCGCGATCAGCTCTCGCACGTGGGTGACGATCAGGATGCGGGTCTCGGGATAGGCCACCACTGCGCTGCGGGCAAACTCGGCGAGGATCACGCTCTTGCCCGAGCCGGTGGGCGCCACCACCAGCGGCGAGCCGCGGCCGGCCCGGAACCAGGCGTAGAGCGCATCGATGGCCGCGCGCTGGTAGTCGCGCAGCTCGATCACGCCGTCACCCACGGCATCGCCGGCATCGGCTCGAGCACGGCGAGGATCGCGCCGACCGGGCTCGCCGGGCCCTCGCCCTTCACTCCGTTTTCCCAGACCGGGACCGTGGACAGCGAACGCGCCAATGCATCGGGGGCGATGCCGTGCTGGAGCGCGATCGAGATGACGATGCAGGCGTCGTCGATGAAGGCCGCCATGGTCGAGCCGGTCTTCTGGCCGTCGGTGAAGACCTCGAGCGGCTGCCCGGCATCGTCATAGCCGACGCTGACGGTGAAGGTCTGGCCTCCGAAGGCGATGTCGCGCACAAGGTTGCGCCGACGGTCCGGGAGCCTCACCCGCGTCATGGCTCGCCGGCCTTCTTCCGGGTGCGCTGCGCGACATAGAAGGTCTGGGACGGCGACGCGCGGCGCTGCACCAGCGCCACCAGCCCCTTCTCGTGGAGCTTGCGCGCCGCCTTCATGATCCGCCCGCGCACCTGCCTCTCCTCCGGCGACAGGACGACCCCGGCGTTGGCGACGGCATAGACGAAGCTCTCGCCCCGCTCGGCCCCGTTGACCCAGCAGCCCAGTTCCACCTCGGTCATGCCGCTTGCTCGCGGGGGCCGTCGATCCAGACGGTCCCGTCGCGCATGCGATAGGTGACCGTCTCGGCCTCGGGGTCGGCGTCGACCTGCTCGCCCGACACCAGCGCAGGCAGGAACAGGTGCGTCGGGCAATCCCGGCCTTCCTGTTGCCGCTGCGGGCTGCGCGGCTCGTCGAAGCGGGCGCAGTGTCCGTTTCCATCGCGTCCGAGCTCGAAGTGCAGGCAGGTCCGACAGTGCCGCCGCGGCAGCGCCGCCTCGAAGCAGAGGCGCTTGTGCCGGCAGAACCGGCAAGGCGGGCGCTCGGCGCTCTCGGCGATCCTCAGCGGCGCCTCGTGCTCGGCGACCAGCCGTTCGACCCGCACCTCCTGGCGGATGGCCTCCTCGACGTCGAGGCGGATGCGCTCGACGAGGAGTTCCTCGGTGTCCTTGTTGGCCGCGACGTATGCGCCGCGGGCGACGCCGAGCGCCGCCATGCCGATGTGGAGCTGGTGGAAGTGCTCGGGCTTGGCCTTCGCCACCCCGTGCTTTTGCACCGCCCGCCAGTCGGCGGCCTTCATCGATTTGATCTCGATGACATGCTCGGCCTTCGGCGCTTCGAGGAAGCCGATGCCGACCGCGTCGACCTTGCCGCGCAGCCAGCCGCCGGCGAGCGCAAAGCGCTCCTGCTCGCGGCTGATCTCGACACCGGCGCGCCGGAGATCGGCCAGCACACGGTCCTCCTCGAGGTCGCCGCGCTCGAAGATTCGAAGCTGCCGGCCGGTAGGCCTCTCCGGCGGTGATGCCCAACGAAGCGTCAGCCAGAGCTGCCGGTCACACGGCGAGCCCAGCGCCGAGGCGCCGACGCCGTAGCCCTCGTAGGCCGAGCGTGGATCGGCGGCGGCCTCGACCTCGCGGGCGCGCCAGATCGCGTCGACTGTGGGCTGGGCAGGGGGCGGGAGGGCGACCATCAGGCCGCCCCTCCGCCGGCGCAATCGACGATCACGCCCACGGCCCTCGCCTGGCGGTCGCATCGCTGTGGCCGCCCGTGGCGTCGGGCGCGCCTGTCGTCGCGCCGGCGACGGGCTTGTAGCCCCTGGCGACATTCCGGCCGTCCTTGTCGATGCCTAGGGTCACCTTCACCGGAGCGCCGTGCAACTCCTCGGTGTCGGCGACCCTGAGCTTGCCGACGGCGTGACAGATCGAGTTGAGCTCGCGCTGAGCGATCTCCACCGCCACCGGGTTCGGGTTCCACAGGTTGAGCGTGGTCCAGAACCGCCGGCCCCGGTGCGGGCCGTCGAGGACCTCGAACTCGAGCTCGATCTTGCGCCCGGTTCCGGCCTTGGTATCCGAGACGTCGCTCCTGGCGATCGCCGCCAGGTATTCGCCCGGCGGCAGCGCCGAGCGGTCGGCCATCTGCGCGCCCTGGCTGGCGTCGTAGGTTGCTCCGAGACTCGCCATTTCGTGCTCCTTCAGACTGTGGCGGGGGTGTTGGCGACGGCGGCATCGGCCCGCGTGGCGTCACTGCGATGGCCGGGCAGGTACGCCGCCAGGGCGGCGTAGCCCTCCCCGCGCCTGATCAGCACGCTGTCGGGCATGTCGAAACGGTTCTTGGCGGTGAAGGCCGGCCGCTCGGTCAGGTACAGCGTGCGCAGGCCGACGCCGGAGGCCTTGGCGGTCTCCTTGTTGAAGCCGGCCTTTTCCTTCCGGATGGTGGTGACGTAGTTCATGAAGCCGACGACGTCGGCGTGCTCGACCACCATCTCGGCGGCGCGCTTGTGCAGGCGCAGACGGTAGCGGTCGTAGCTGTCGCGCTCGGGATCGGAGAAGCTCCGGATCTCCTCGTGCGCGAGGTAGACCACCGTCATGCCGCGCGCGTCGCGCAGCGCGTTCATCCGGCCAAGGAAGTATCGCCAGTCGGCGTCAAGAGCGATGTAGCCCTTGCCAAAGCCGGCGTCCTCGATGCTGTCCCACTTGTTGCGCTTGCAGACGGCGGCCCAGAGCAGCGGCTCGAACCAGTCGAGCGTGTCGAGAACAACGGTCCGGAACCCGTGGTCCCCGGTCAGCAGGAGTTCGATCGCCTCGTCGACCTCCGCCGCGCTGGAGAGCGGACCGTCGGCGAAGGTGGTGAGCGCGAGGTTGCCCGCGCCCTCCTCGGTCTGGATGAAGATCGGGTCGGGGAACTCGGCGGCCAGGCTGGTCTTGCCGATCCCGGGTACGCCGTAGATGACGATCCGCGGCGGTTTGTCCGACTTGGCCCGGACCAGGTTCGAGAGCGACAGCGCCATGGGCACTCCTTTGTTGGTGTCGCCGCCGGCCGGTGGATGTCGCCCAGACCTCCACCGCCGGGTGATCCGGACCTACCGGCGGCGTGGTCTGCCCGCGCGAGCGGCGGGAATCTCGGTGATGACGAGGCCCGGGTGACAGGCCTCGGCGAGCTTGCGCTTCAGGCGGTAGACCGCCGTCCGCACACCCTTGACGTCCTCGACGACCTCCGCGCCGTCGCGGCGGTAACGGAAGTCGGCGATATAGGCGCAGATCTTCACGCCGGCGACGACGCAGTCGAAGCGCGGCTGCAGTTCGAGCCCGGCGATCATGCCGGCGCGCTCGAGTGCGGCCAGCGTCGCGTAGCGCCGCCCCTCCGCGGCGCTGTCGAAGCGGCAGCCGTCGATCTCGACCTTGCGGGCGTTGTACTTGCTCACGCCGCGCACGCCCCTGGCGCAGGCGGGAGGGAGACGAACCGGAACAGCTCGAGCCCGGGGCGCGCGACCCCGATCTCGTCGGCGAGCTCGCAGAACGCGCGATAGAGGTGGCTCGGGAACTTGCCGTCCTCGGCGCACGACCAGTGGTGCACCGTGGTGGGAGGCTTGCCGAGCCGCGCGGCGACCTTCCGGTAGCCGCCCAGCGATATGATGAACTTGCGGGATCCAGCCGTCATGATGCCGAATCATTATCCTAGATTCTGCAATCTGCAAGACGGGAAAATCCCGTCCTCGCATTTTCTCCGAATTACCCGGATAGTGCCGGCTTCCAGAGGGCGGACGGCGGAAGGCAGGCTCGGCATGCAGCACGACGACAGGCAGGCGCTGGCGCGCTTCGGCGACACGTCGATCGAGGCGGCCTCGTTCCGGCTGCGGGCGGCCCGGATGGCGCTCGGCGTCGACCAGAAGACGATGGCCGCAGCCCTCGACATGCCCAGCTCGAGCTACGCAAGCTACGAGACCGCCAAGGCCTACCCGTCGATCGAGGTGATGCGGCATTTCCGGCGGGAGCACGATATCAGCTTCGACTTCGTGATCTACGGGGACTACCGGCGCCTGCCGGTCGAGACGGCCGACGCCGTCTTCGCCGCCATGCGCGGCATAGAGGCCCGAAGGGGTCGAGCAGCAGGTTCAGACTGACCGGGGTCAGCTTCCGGATCGCGATGGCGATGCGCACGCGGCGCTGCATGCAGGGTCCTCCCCCTCCGAGTAGTTGGAGGGGGAGATCAATCAACTATCGGTTGATACGCCAATCTGGGAAATTCCACATCCTATGGGATTTCCCACAGGTCACAGGATCAGCCCCAGCGTCACCGCCCTGGCGACGGCCTCGGCGGTGGTCCTGCAGTCGAGCGCCCTGCGCGCCCGCGCCAGGCGTTCCTCGACCGCCCGGCCGGTGATCCCGAGGTCGTAGCCGATCGCCTCGGCCTTCAGGCCGGCGGCGGCGCCGGCGAGCGCTTCCTGGTCGCCCTGCGCCAGCCTGATCTGCGGCGCGGAGGCCAACTGGACCTGGCAATAGGCGAGGTGGAAGTCCTGCACGACGTGCCGGACGCCGCGCATGTAGCCGCAGTCGAGCGGTTGCTCGAGCGGCGCGTTGATCTTGAACAGGCCCCTCCGTCCGCCAGGCCCGAACGCCGACACGTCGAACCCGTGCCACCATCCATCTCCGAGGATCTCGCGCGCAACCCGCGCCCAGCGCTGTCGCATTGCGCCTATCCGTGGCGGGCAATCCTCATCCCGGCACGACCGATCCCATGCCTTCGGTTCGGCACGCCGCATGCGCTCGAGCAGAAGATGGTCGATCTCATGCCGCCGGTTTCGGACGTAGTCGTCGGCGAGCGCCCTGATCGGCGGGCTGGCGGAGACTGCGAGTTGCGCGCCTTCGGCGACAGGTACGGCGTGAAAGTATCGCGCCCTGGTGACGCCATGCGCGTCGCGCAGGCGATCGTGCATCTCGTCGAACAGCGGCGCGAGGGTCGGAAGGGTGCGGTCGATCACCTCGACCGAGCGGATGTAGCGGTTCATGGGAGCCTGTGGATGGGTGATTCAGGGATGGCGACTCCCATACACAGGGCCTGCGCGGACTTGAATGGGAAATTCCGAACTTCTCCAAGTTTCGAGATTGACGATACGAGAAACTGGGATCATTGATTCGCCCAGAGCCGGCCCCGCATCGGGCCGCCGACCGTACCTGAACTGTTCCAAGGGAAACACATGAGCATGCCCTGCACCGCCGATACCCCGTCCGTGGTCGACATCTTCCCGCACGCTGCGAAAGCGGCGTGGTGATGAAGGCGGACCTCGAGAGCGTCCTGCGCCGCGCCGCCTGCTGGGCGCCGCGGGGAATGGCCACCGGCGCGCAGTTGCTCGCCGGAACCAGGGGCCTGCTGCGCTTCGAACCCGGGCGCGCGAACCTCCACGCCGATCTGCCCAATGGTGAGGAGGTGCGGGTCGCTCTCAGCCCGACGAACCAGCGGGTCTGCATCACCCGCATCGACCGGGACCACAGGGTCGAAGCCTGGGCCGACCTGCCGTCGCACCTCGTGGAGCGCGGCCAATGAGCGTCGACGTCTCGTCGCTCCCCAGCGCATTGGCCCTGGCGTTCGCGCACGGCCCGTTGGCCGGGGTTGCGCCGGCGCTGGTCGCCGAGCGTGACGGGGCGGTGTTCAGACTCCGCGCGTGCTGGCTGCTCCTCGACGGCTCGATCGCGCTCGAGGCGCGCGGCGCGACGCTCGACGCCTGCCACGACAAGGTCGCCCGGCAGCTGCTGCGGCTCTGGCCGGCGCTTGAGGAGGCGGCGGAGTGGCTGTGACGAATGGGATCGCGCCGGGACGGGCGGCAATGGCGCGATGAAGCCGCCCCGGGTCCGCTGGAACACCACCGAAGCCCGCGTCGAGCGCTTCGTGCGGCTGGCGCAGCGGCTCGAGCTGCCCGTGTTCGGGTTCGAGGTTCGCGGGCGCGACGTCACGGTCCTCACCGGCCCGCGCGACGAACGTCCGGCGGCGACCGCGTCGGAGGCCGATCCCGTGGATCGCTGGTTCCGCGCGAACGCGGCCGCCGATGGTCCAGCGAACGCATTGCCCCGGAAAAAGCAATGAATTGAGCCTCTTGTTCTCTTGATAGCTCCCGAGAACCGAGCGTCAGTGTCCGTTGAGGACCGGAACCATGCCAGCGCGCTACGACACAATCATCATCGTCCGGAAGCGGAACGCCGGGGGCGAGTTGGTCGAGTATCACACCGTCGGGCGGAAGGGCCCGAGCATCTGGCGCACCGGCGAGCCGAACCCGCCCGGCACTCCGGGCTACCAGGCCGCATACGACGCGGCGGTCGGCCCGCACTGCATTCTGACGCAGCGGGACCTTGGCAACGGCTGGCAGTCCGTGAACGACCTGCTCGACGCCTACGAGCGCTCTCGCGAGTTCTGTCGCCTCGCCCCGCGCACCCGGACCGATTACCTGAGGGGGCTGGTCGACGTGCGGACAAGGTACGGCGCTGCGCCGCTCGGCGTCGTCAACAGCGTCGCGCTCAAGGGAAACGTGCTCGACTGGATCGAGATGCGCTGGGTCGGCAAAGCCGCCGACAAGCGCCTCGACCCGTTCAAGTTCGCGCTCAGCTGGGCGACCGGTCGCCACCCCGAGCGGGTGCCGGTCAACTACCTGCACGGTATCCCGCGCTTCTACGAGGGCGCGGATCGCGCCGAGATCATCTGGGAGGACGCCGAGGTCGACCTCTTTTGTGGGCAGGCCCCCGAACTGCACGCGGACGCGGTGCGGCTGGCGCGCGAGACTGGGCTGCGCATCGGCGACCTCGTCGAGCTCGAGCGCAGTGAGATCAAGGAGGCTCCGGATGGCAGCCGCGCGATCATCCTGCGCCCGAACAAGCGGCGGCGGCGCATCGTCAACATGCCGCTTACGCCCGCCGCCGAGGCCATCATCGACAAGGCGCCGATCTCGCGCCGCCTGATCCTGAAGCCGATGCGCGCCGACGCATGGGACCCGGCCCGGCTCTCCCGCGAGGTCCGCGAGTGCGCCACCGCGTTCGGGATCCGCCGGGAACTCCGGTTCAACGACCTGCGTGGGACAAAGGTGACCGAGATGGTGTGGTCTGGGATCAGCGTGCCCGACCTCGCGATCCGCATCGGCTGGAAGATCGAGACTGCCGCGAAGATGCTCGGCGTCTACGCCGCGCTGAACCCGGGGCGGGCCTCGGTCTCGGCTCTCCTCGAGCCGGTCAGGCAGGACGGCGTCACGGGCTGAGACCGGGCGACTGAGGACAGCGATGTCGCCGTCCTGCACGCCAGGCCGGGATCGACCGAACCCGCGTTTCCGGATACGCTGCGGGCTGTTTTGATCGGACTGACAGGATCAAGAATGCCAACCATTCTGGTTACGGGCGCGAGCAGGGGCATCGGACTCGAAGTCTGCGCTCAGCTGAAAGCGCGGGGCGATGACGTCATCGCCGTCTGCAGGACGGCCAGCCCCGAACTCACCGCGCTGGGCGTGCGCGTCATCGACGGTGTCGATGTCAGCGATGCGGAGTCCGTAAACCGGCTCAAGACGGAACTCGCCGGACAGAAGCTGGACGTGCTGATCAACAACGCCGGCATTCTGAGGACCGACTTGTTCGGCGCGCTCGACTACGACGGAATGCTCGAGCAGTTCCGCGTGAACGCCCTGGGCCCGCTGAGGGTCACCGAAGCGCTCGTCGACAACCTCCAGGAGGGGTCGAAGGTCGCGATCGTGAGCAGCAGGGTTGGCTCGATCGCGGACAACGGTTCGGGCGGCAACTACGGCTATCGAGCCTCGAAGTCCGCCGTCAATCAGATTGGCATGAACCTGAAGCATGAGCTTATGCGACGGGGCGTCGCTGTTGTTCTGCTCCATCCCGGCATGGTTGCGACAGGGATGACCGGCGGGCGGGGCATCTCCCCGACTGTTGCTGCGCGGGGTCTGATCGAGCGCATCGACGCATTGGACATGGAGAAGAGCGGCAGCTTCTGGCATGCCGAAGGCTACGAGCTTCCCTGGTAGTCTCCGGTCCTCGCGCGACTGCCAATCTCGAGATCGAAACTCAGAGCCTCAGCGCAACGCAGGGCTCCTGCCAGCGCCAACGTCCGTTGAGGACACGTCCGGAGCCAGGCGCGAAGCGGTCGTCCGAGCCTTGGTCCTGGTCGTCCGCGTTGAGGACGGAGAGGACCTTCGCTGGAGTGACCATATCAGGCGCTTACGACCCGATGCCGCCGCTGATGAATACTGCGGCGAACGTCCACTGATCCTTCGGAGCGCCACATCTCCTCGCGGATACCTTGGCGGCAGACTTCAGCATTGACGATGGCTGCTGCCGACGGAGCCCATGAGGACGCCATTCGGTTGGCCGAGGAATGGCTCTGCCAGTGTCCTGTCCCGAAGTGTCCGCGTCGAGGCGATTCTTCCTGCATGACAACGCATCACTCGCCCGTGGACCATCCGTCTCCGCTCACAAGCCGTTCTGCCGTGAACCTGTCGGTGATCAGGACGTCGATGACGCCGGTCCTCAGCCCGCCGCGGATCGCTTCCGTCTTCGCCTTCCCTCCGGCGAGCGCGAGCACCCGGTCGATGCCGTGCAACTCCTCGAGCGACATTCCGATCACCCGGTCGTCGAGGGAAGTCTTCACGATGCCTCCTTCCGCATTGAAGAACCGCAGACTGATATCGCCAACTCCACCTGCGTCCTTGATCGCGGTAAGCTCGCGCGAGGTGAAGATGTTGCCAGACCGTGCAAGCATGTTTGACGGCTCCATCGCGCCGATCCCGACGATCGCGAGCGTGATCTGGCCGAAGAAATCCATGGTCTCCCGCACGAACGGGTCGCCGAGCAGAACGAGCTTGCCTTCCCGCGACTGCGCGACCCCCGGCGCGTTCAGGAGGTGCGCTTCCGCCCCGGTGAGGCGCGCGAGCCGTGTAGTGAGCTGATGGGCGTGGATCTGGACCGTCGGGTCGCCGATCCCGCCGAGCGTCTGGACCACGTATCGGGCCCTTCCGCCCTTCATCGGGTGGATGTTGTCCACCATTTTCAGGATCGTCTCCGACCAGCTCGCGACTCCGATGATCTCGTCGGCCTGCAGCGTGGTCTCGAGGAAGTGCGCCGCGGCCTCGCCGATCCGGGCCATGATTGCGCCGTTCCTGTCCTCGGAGCATTCGACGACGATCGCCTCCACGAGACCAAATTCGCGGCGCAGGCCCGTCTCGAGCTCGGCATGGGTGCCGAGCGGGGCCACAACCGTGGTCCGGACGATCTTTTCTTCCTCCGCACGCTTCAGCATACGCGACACGGTTGCCTGAGAGATGCGCATCTGATCGGCGATGTCGGCCTGCCGAAGTCCGTCGACATGGTACATCTGGGCAATGCGGGCGATCATTCGAAGTTCGTGCAGGCGTGACAATTCTACTGATCCCCGAAGCTTCGAAGTGTCTTCGTCACCCTACAGCACTGTCCGGGCAATAGCCTTCCGCCACTCCGCCCGCTGCGATTCCCTGCGTCCGGGCGGCATGTCTCCCGCGATCGGCGCGCCGTGATCCGCGAGCCCGGAGATGGTCTCGAGGTCGGGCCAGATGCCGACCGCGAGCCCCGCGAGATGCGCCGCGCCCAGCGCCGAAGCCTCCGGACGGCGGCAGGGCGTGACCTCGCGCCCCAGCGCGTCCGCGACGAGCCGCATCAGGAACGTGTTCCGGCTCGGTCCACCATCGACGAAGAGGCGTCCGACGCCGGCCGCTGCGCCTGAAATTATGTCGAAGACGTCGGCCACCTGGAATGCGATGCTGTCCGCCGCCGCCCGGGCGACATGGGCGGGCGTGGAGCCGAACGACAGCCCGCAAATCAGCCCGCGCGCCTCCGTGTCCCAGTGAGGCGAACCGAGCCCGACATGCCCGGGCACGAGCGACACGCCACCGCTGTCGTCCACGCTTTCGGCAAGGGACAGGAGCGTCTCAGGTCCGTCGAGCCCAAGTAGTTCGGCTGTCCACGGCAGGATTGAAGCGCTCACCAGGATGTTGCCCTCGAAGGCGAAACTGGACCGCCCACCTATCGACCATGCAATCGTCGTGGTGATGCCGGCAGGCGGCGCGAGAAAGTCCGGGATCGTCGCCATGATGGACGACCCGGTGCCGAAGGTGGTCTTGGCGTCGCCCGCATCGAAGGCACCGTGGCCGAAGAGCGCGGCATGTGAGTCTCCAATAGCTGAGGCGATGGGCACTCCGTCGGGCAGGACCGCAAGCCCCGCAACCGTGCCGAAGACGTGCGCCGAATCCTGCACCTCGGGCAGCGTCGCCCCGGAAACCCCGAAAAGCGCGCAGAGCTCCGGGTCCCACCGGCCCGAGCGCAAGTCCAGAAGCTGAGTCCGCGCGGCGTTCGACCTGTCGGTCGCGTGAACGCGGCCGCCTGTGAGCCGCCAGATGAGCCAGCTGTCCACGGTGCCCAGACAGATGTCCGTCGCTCCGCCTGCGTGATGCTCCAGGAGCCATGCGGCCTTTGTGGGCGGAAACATCGGGTCGATGGGCAGGCCGGTGCGGGCGGTCACTTCCGCCTCGTGCCCTGCGGCGCGGAGCGCCTCGCAGGCGGCGGCGGTCCGTCGGCACTGCCACGACAGGACCGGGCCGAGCGGTGCGCCGCTGCGCCGGTCCCACATCAGGATCGATTCGCGCTGGTTGGAGATGCCCAGCGCTGCGATTTCGATGCCGGGGGCCTTCGCCCGGCAGTCGGCGATGGCGGCCAGCATCGCCTGCCAGATCGATTCGGCGTCCTGTTCCACCCATCCAGGCTTGGGATGCGCGATCGGGACAGGCGCTGCGCCGCTGGCGACCACTTCTCCCGAGCGGGACACCAGGATGGCCTTGGCGTTCGTCGTGCCTTCGTCGATGGCGAGGACGACCGGTTCCCGCATTGCTACACCTTCCGGGCCACGAGGTCCGCCGCGCTCCGCGCGATCGCCTCCGGCGACATCCCGAATTCGTCCAGCAGGAAGTTTGCCGACCCCGTGGGCGCGAAGACACCCGGCACCCCTAGAAGCTTCATGGGCACCGGCTGGGTCTCCACCACGACCTCGGCCACCGCGCTTCCGAGCCCGCCGAAGACGGTATGTTCCTCGCAGGTGAGGATCGCGCCGGTTTCTTCGGACGCGGAGCAAACGGCCTTGCGGTCGATCGGGCGGACGGTCGCCATGTTGAGCACGCGGGCCGCAATGCCCCGGGCCTTCAGGATAAGCGCGGCCTGGAGCGCGCGGTGCGTCAGGACGCCGTTCGCGACGATCGTGAGGTCGTGGCCGTCGCACAGAAGATTCGCGCGACCGGGCACGAAGACATGGTCCTCCGGCAACACGTCGGGTACACTCACGCGGCTCAGCCGCAGGAAGCAGGGTCCCTTGTGTCCCGCGGCCCAGCGAACCGCCGCCGCCGTCTCGATCCTGTCGGCCGGCGCAATGACTGGGATGTTCGGGAGCGCCCGGATCCAGGCGAAATCCTCGATCGAGTGATGGGTCGGACCAAGTTCGCCGTAGGCCATGCCCGAACTGATGCCCACGAGCTTTACGTTCGTGAGCGTGTATGCAACGTCCGCCTTGATCTGCTCGAGAGCGCGGCCCGTGAGGAACGGCGAGGCGGCGCAGACGAAGGGCAGCTTTCCGCCGTTTGCGAGTCCAGCACCAACGCCCACCATGTTCTGTTCGGCGATTCCCACGTTGATCAGCCGCTCGGGGAACTTTTCGCGAAACCCACCGAGCTTCGAGGACCCCACCGAGTTGTTGCAGACGGCGACGATGTTCCGGTTCTCCGCCCCCAGTGCCTCGAGCACGCCGACGAAGGCGTCGCGGCAGTCGTGAAGTTTCGCCGTTTCGAAGGGAGCGTTCATCCGGCGGCCTCCTCGAGCTCGGCCATCGCTTGCCGGTACTGTGCCTCGTTCGGCACCTTGTGGTGCCACGCCACGTTGTCGGACATGAACGAGATCCCGTGACCCTTGTTCGTGTGCGCGACCACGCACTTGGGACGCCCATTGGGTGCCGTCTCCCGCGATAGCGCGCGGCAAATCTGCTCCATGTCGTGGCCGTCGATCTCCTCGACCTCCCAGCCGAAGGCTACGAGCTTGGGGCCGAAGGGCGCGAGCTCGTTGGTCTCCGAAAGGCGCGCACCCTGCTGCAGCCGGTTGTGATCGATTACGAGCACGAGGTTATCGAGCCGGAACTGCGCGGCCGCCATGATGGCCTCCCAGTTCGATCCTTCCTGCATCTCGCCGTCGCCGGTAATCACGAACGTGCGCCAGTCCGCCCCGTCGAGTTGAGCGGCCTTGGCCATGCCGACGGCCACCGGAAGCCCGTGGCCGAGCGGCCCCGTGTTGGTTTCCACGCCCGGCACCTTGAGACGGTTGGGATGGCCGTTCAGCCCCGAATGCGGCTTGAGGAAGGTCGCGATCTCGCCCTTCGGGATGAACCCCCTCTCGGCGAGCACGACGTAGAGCGCGAGCGCCGAATGTCCCTTGCTCAGGACCAGCCGGTCGCGGAGCGGGTCGGCAGGATCGTCGGGATTGATCGACATGACGCTGAAGTAGAGCGCCGTGAGGAGATCGATCACCGACATTTCACCGCCCAGATGGCCCGCGCCCGCCTCAAAGACGGCCTGGAGGTCGCGTCGACGGATGCGGTTGGCCAGTGCGCTGAGGTCACGGGGATGCATGGGGCCCTTCTAACTGCATATTTATTCTTGATTAATTAGACATTCCAGATACGGGCCTGTCAAGCCCAGCATCTGCGCTTCATGGCTGCTTCGGGGGGCTTGACAGCGCCCGCCGCCGTCAAATAGCATTTTTTGTCAAAAGAGAATAAAAATTCTCAACCGGGAGGGAGAATGTCGCTGGCCGACCCACGGGAACAACCGTCACTCCGCGAACTGTTCTCCTTCGGCGGTGCGACCGGTCCGCTGATCGGGCTTATCCTGCTTTGCATCTTCCTTTCCTTCGCGACGGGCTCCTTTCTGTCGATCCGCAACTTCCTCAACATCCTCGACCAGATCACGGTCATCGGCATCATCGCGGTGGGCATGACCTTTGTTATCCTGATCGGCGGGATCGACCTTTCGGTCGGATCGGTGCTTGCGCTGTCCATGATGGTCTTGGGCTTCCTCCATGTGGAGGCCGGTCTGCCCATGGCTCTCGCCATCATGGGCGCCCTAGTCGCCTCGGCGCTCTGCGGTGTCCTGTCGGGCTTGCTCATCACCCAATTCATGGTCCCCGCCTTCATCGCAACACTCGCGATGATGTCGATCGCGCGAGGCGTGGCGAGCATGATCACCAACGGCTCCCAGATCATCGGCTTCGAGCCCTGGTTCAACATGGCCGCAATCATGCGCTACGGCGGCTTCATCACGATGACGGTGGCCGTGATGCTGGTGGTCTTCGTCGTCGCGCTCCTGTTCCAGCGCTACCGCGAGGGCGGGCGCGTCCTATACGCCATCGGCGGCAACCCTGAGGTCGCGCGGCTCGCCGGGATCAACGTGAAACGGGCGACGGTCCTTGTCTACACCGTCTGTGCAATGCTTTCGGGGCTAGCGGGGATCCTGCTCGCAGCAAGGCTGGACGCGGTGCAGCCGTCGATCGGGGTGGCCTACGAACTCGACGCCATCGCCGCCGTCGTAATCGGAGGGACCAGCCTTTCGGGCGGCACCGGCGGGGTCGGCGGAACCATTATCGGCGTCCTAATCATTGGCGTGCTGCGGAACGGGCTCAACCTACTCGGCGTCTCGCCTTTCCTGCAGGCCGTCATCATCGGCCTTGTGATAGTGTTGGCGGTCGCGGCCGAGACGATCAAGCACAGGAACAGGTGATCACGGCGCACGGAGGCTTCCGGCGCGCCACCACGACGGGTCCGGACACCGGGCCTAAATCGGTCCGGCAGCATCGGACCACCACAGAGGAGGAAACGACTATGAAATATGCACTGAAATCCCTGATCGCGACCACGGCATTGGCCGCCATCGCCGGGGCGGCGTCCGCACAGGGGGTGGGCGTCAGCAAAATTGGCCTCGCTGTGCCGAACCTGCAGGCCGACTTCTTCAACCAGATCAAGCTCGGCGTCGAGAACTATGCCGGCAAGCTCGGCATCGAGGTGGTCGTGGTCGACGCCAAGGGCGACACCGCGACCCAGGTGAGCCAGGTCCAGGACCTCATCACCCAAGGCATCGACGCCTTCATCTACATCCCCGCTGGAGCCGCCGCCGCCGCCGTGCCCACGCGCCTCGCCCGGGCGGAAGGCATCCCGGTCATCAACGTCGACCGTGAGCCGGAAGGCGAGCCCGGCGACACCGTGATCTACGGCGAGAACGTGTTATCCGCCTACGAGGTCTGCTCACACATCATCGAGCTGGCCGGCGGCTCGGGCAAGATGGCGATCATCCACGGCCAGAAGGGAACGACACCCGAGGTGCAGCGCTTCGAGGGCTGCAAGATGGCCATCGACGAGAACCCGGGCGTGGAACTCGTGGACCAGCAGTGGAGCAACATGTGGTCGCCCGACGAAGGCTTCTCCATTGGCCAGAACATCCTCCAGGCGCATCCGGACCTGCAGATGATCTTCGGTCAGGCCGACGGTCTCGCGATGGGCGCGGCTCAGGCCGTGATGGGCGCCGACCTCGCCGATCAGGTCATCATAGGGGGCTATGACGGGGATGTCGCGGCGCTCGAGTCGCTTGCCCGGTGCGACACGCCGTTCGTCGTCACCGCCACGCAGAGCACGCAGGCCATGGGCGTCCTCGCCGTGAACTCGGCCATCGCGGTCGCCAACGACGCTTCCGTTCCGGCGCGCCAGATCCCGAACGCCGTGCTCACGACCTGCGAGAACGCCCAGCAGTTTGTCGAGAAGCATCCGTGACGCCGCCGCCGGCACCGAACCGCGCTGCGTGACCCATGACGAACTCAAGCAGAACACCGATCCTCTCCTTGCGGGGCATCCGCAAGGCCTTCGGACCGATCGAGGTTCTGCACGGCATGGATCTCGACATCCATGCCGGGGAGGTCGTGGCGCTCCTTGGCGAGAACGGTGCCGGCAAGTCGACCGTCTCGAATATCATCTCGGGTCGGCTCATTGCCTCGTCCGGAAAGATGACCTGGCAGGGCGCGGACTACGCGCCCTCCAGCCCCCGCGAGGCGATCGACGCTGGCGTCGGGATGATCCACCAGGAACTGCTCCTGCTGCCGCACCTCTCCATCGCCGAGAACATCTTCGTGGGCCGCTATCCCATGCGGCGCGGCGTGGTCGACCGGGCGGAAATGGCCCGGCGCGCGCAGGGCGGCCTCGAGAGGCTCGGGCTGAGGGTATCGCCATGGCGGCCTGTCGCGGGTCTTTCGACGGCCAACCAGCAGCTCATTGAGATCGCAAAGGCGCTGACGCTTGACGCAAGGCTCCTCATTCTTGACGAGCCCACCGCCGCTCTCGGCGGCGAGGAGACGCAGCTACTCTTCCGACAGATCGAACGCCTGAGGGCCGAGGGCGTCGGCATCATCTACATCTCCCACCGCCTTGAGGAGGTCCGCCAGATCGCCGACCGCGTCGTCGTGATGCGCGACGGCGAGAAGGTGCGCGAGTTCGACAACGCAGAGATCCCGGTTCGCACCATCGTCGAGGCGATGGTTGGCCGCAGCATGGAACAGATGTTCCCGCCGCTCGCGACGCCCGGTGCCGAGACGATGTTCGAGGTCAGTGGCCTGACGTCGGCGGCTGGCCGCTTCCGCGATGTGAGCTTCTCCGTCCGCAGGGGCGAGATCTTCGGCATCGCCGGACTCGTCGGGGCCGGACGAACCGAGCTTGTTCGCGCCATCGCCGGCGCCGATCCGATCAGGTCGGGTCGCATTATGCTTGAGGGCCGCGACGTGACGCCCGCCTCCCCACAAGAGGCGATCCGCCACGGCATCGTGCTGGTCCCCGAAGACCGCAAGCAGCAGGGTGTAATCCTCGACCACAGCATCGCGGAGAACATCGCCTATTCCAACTTCGAGTCGGTGTGCCGCTCCGGCTGGATCGCTTCCGGCCGCGTCCGCGATTTCGCCGACACGAATATCCGCCGCTTCGGCGTCAAGGGCAGGGGGCGTCAGAGGGCGGGCGAGATGTCGGGCGGCAACCAGCAGAAGGTGGTCCTCGCCAAGTGGCTCGCGCGAAACCCGCGGGTGGTGCTCCTCGACGAGCCGACAAGGGGGATCGACGTGGGAGCGCGGTCGTCGATCTACGAGATCATCCACTCGCTTGCCCGGGAGGGTGTCGCCGTGATCGTTGTGAGCTCGGATCTCGAGGAGGTGCTCGGCGTGTCGAACCGCATCCTCGTCATGGCCGCAGGGCGGCAGACGGGCGTGCTTGACCGGGCCGATGCCAACGACGTCCGTATCATGGAACTCGCAACCGCCTGAGGCTGACAGGGAGAACGACATGGGACGCTTTACCGGAAGGACGGTGGTCGTCACCGGGGGTAACAAGGGAATTGGCCTTGCTATTGCGCGGCGCTTCGCCTCCGAAGGAGCCAACGTGGTGATCGCCTCCGTGGAACCTCAGGTCGAGGAGGCGGCGCATGGGCTGCGCAAGGACGGCGCTGCGGCCATAGGAGTGTATTGCGACGTGACCGAACGGGCTGCCGTCGTCGCGCTCTACGACAGGGCCAAGACAGAGTTCGGCGGCATCGACGTCTCGGTGCAGAATGCGGGGATCATCACCATCGCGAAGGTGGAGGACCTCACCGAGCAGGAATGGGACGCGACCATGGCGGTCAACACGAAGGGCGCGTTCCTCTGCTGCCAGGAGGCGATCCGGCGGATGCGCAGCGGGGGACGGGGCGGCCGGCTGATCAACATCGCCTCGGGGCAGGCGCGCGACGGCTTCATCTACACGCCCCACTATGCGGCCTCCAAGTTCGGGGTCATGGGCATGACGCAGAGCCTCGCAAAGGAGGTCGCGCTCGAAGGCATCACAGTGAACGCGATCTGCCCCGGCATCATCCGGACGGACATGTGGGATTACAACGATAAGGTCTGGGGCCGCATCCTCGGCAACTATGCGCCGGGCGAACTCATGGCCGAATGGGTGCAGAACATTCCCATGAAGCGCGCGGGCGAAGGTAGCGACGTGGCCGGCGTCATCGCCTTCCTCGCGAGCGAGGAAGCCTCCTACATCACCGGGCAGACGATCAACGTGGACGGTGGCCTGATCATGTCGTGAGGACGCGGGCTTTATCGACAAGGGATTGAGAAAAGCATGGAAAAGACAACGCTGAACGCACCCTTGCTCTTCGACCTGACTGGCCGGGTAGCACTCGTGACCGGCGCAGGCAGCGGGATCGGCCAGCGCATCGCGCTCGGCCTTGCGCAGTGCGGCGCGGACGTGGCGCTCCTCGACCGGCGCAGCGACGAGGGGCTTTCGACGACGACGGCGACCATCGCCGCCACCGGACGCAGGTCGATCTCGGTCACCGCCGACGTGACCTCGGCCCGGGCACTCGCCGACGCCGTTGCCCGAACGGAAGCCGAGCTCGGCCCCCTCCGACTCGCCCTCAACGCGGCGGGCATCGCCAACGCCAACCCTTGCGAGGACATGAGCGAGGATCAGTACCAGACGCTGATGGACATCAACATGAAAGGCGTTTGGCTGTCCTGCCAGGCCGAGGCGCGGGCGATGCTTGCGCATGGTCTTGGAGGCTCGATCGTCAACATCGCCTCCATGTCGGGAGTGATCGTGAACCGCGGCCTGATGCAGGCCCACTACAACGCTTCGAAGGCGGGCGTGATCCACATGTCGAAGTCGATGGCGATGGAATGGGTCGGCCGAAGGATCCGCGTAAACTCGATCTCGCCCGGTTACACGGCCACTCCGATGAACACGCGCCCGGAAATGGTTCACCAGACCAAGGAGTTCGAGAGCCAGACACCGATGCAGCGGATGGCTTCGGTGGATGAGATGGTCGGCCCGGCCGTGTTTCTCCTTTCTGAAGCGTCCTCCTATTGCACCGGCGTCGACCTCCTCGTGGACGGAGGCTTTTGCTGCTGGTAGCTGCCATACTGGTACTGGCTGGGCATAAGCCGTTGCAGATGCCCCGATGCGGACCAACCGGAAGCCGACGCTCGGCCTTCGCGCAGCGAATGGCCGGGATCCCCCCATCGCGACGAATGCTGCGCCTGACACCAAGGTTTAGGGAGGGCTCCGAGGACCACCGCGGAGCAATCGGACGCCGGCTGCTATGAGTTGAACGGAGCTGCCGGCCCGGTCCAAGCGTTGAATGCTGCCACAGTCCCGGCTGGCCGAACGAAGTCTGGCGAGACGCAGTTATCTCAACCAGAACGGGCCAAGAACGGCGAGGGCAGAAAAAGGGCAGAAAAGGGCAGAAAATTGGTGGGCGGGTATAGCCCCTCCGAAATCTCTCTTTAATTATCAGAGAGTTAGGTTGGCTGGGGAACCTGGATTCGAACCAGGACTAACGGAGTCAGAGTCCGTGGGTCTACCGTTAACCTATTCCCCAGCAGAGACAATCGTCTACGCCATAGCCACCCTCAACGCAAGCATCGCTCCTGGAGGTCACTGGTGCCCGAGGCCGGACTCGAACCGGCATGGATTGCTCCGGCGGATTTTGAGTCCGCTGCGTCTACCAATTCCGCCACTCGGGCAGATCCCACAGCCGGTGCCGAGGACCACTTTCGCCTAGCACGCGCCCGGAAGCCGGACAAGATGGGCTTTTCATCCGCGCCATCGGCTTCGCCAGAGCGCGCGCCAGGATCGGCCTCGCAGCGCCGGCGACAGCATTGCGAGCGTGCTCAAGTCGCGACCTTCGAGCGTGTCCCAACTCTTGGTGTAGGATCGCTGACCTTCGGAGAGGTCCGAGCCTGATCAAGTTGCCAAGGTGGGCAGCCTGACGATGGAATCGTCGGTGAGGCGGGCGATGGTTTCAAGGCTCATGTATCGCCGTGCGACGGCGCACTCGTCGTTGGTCTCCAGCATGAGCGCCCCGACAAGGCGGATGATGGCCTCTTCGCCGACAGGAGTTCCTTCAACTGTGGGCCGGTCAACTCGTTCAGCGAGCCATAGAGCTTCCCAAACCCTTTGACATCCACGATAGCTCTCCTTCAAACGTCGCGGCATTGCCGCGCAGGGTTTTTTTGAGGCCAGAACAAATCAGAAACAACGCAATTCGCAGACATGGCCAACTACTTCAGCGCCTGCGGCTTCCGCATTAGGCAGTGTGCAGCAGCGGCGCTTCCCTCCACGACCGACACTTCGACCGCAGCGGCTCGTCGACCCGCGTCGAGATCGCTCGCCACACGCGAAAGCGCACCCGGCCGCCAGCGGCGATCGCCGCGCCACCGCGAGATCGCCGAAGGCGCCAGATCGCCGATGAGCGCCGGTCCGGCGCGGTCGGCGCGTGCAATCCGAAGCAGCGCGGCGGCCAATCCCGACGGTCCGGGAATTGCGGCCATGCAATCACGCTCGGCGCCCCATCGCCTCAGGGCGGCCGCATCGAACGTCAGGCCCCGAGCCGCCGCTCCCTCGGCGATCCACAAGAGCGCGTCGTTGGCCAGTCGGGGTTCAGCGCCCCCGCCGACCGCGCCATGGTCGCCTGGAAACCAACGCTGCTCGTAGGCCGGAAGCCCGTCGCGCCCCGCGTTCAGGTCGGCGAGATTGTCCCAGAGCGTCGGCGGAAAGGCCCGGCGGCGCTCGTCGATCGCCACTGCGTGTCGCGCCGCGAGAACCCCCCGCGACAGCTTGGTGTCGTGGAACCGCAGACCGCGGTTGACCCAGCGGGCGAGCGCCAGGCCCTGCGGCAGGCCCAGCGCGCCCACGGTGTCCCAGACCCCGAGGAACGCGATCCGCAGCGGCGTTCCCTCGGGCCTGCCAGTCAGGCGCCGCCATTCGGCGTCGGCTTGGCTCACGCTGAGATGCGGCGCGAGATCCGCCCGGAACGCGCAGGCGGCGGGCGCGTCGGGATGCGCTTCGGGCGCGCGCGAGCGATAGAGCCCCAGCGCCGCGCCGATCTCGCCGGCGCGGTCCGCGGCCGGAATCCCGCAGTTGCGGATCAACCCCGCGATCGTGCGAGCCATGAAGGCGCCACGCGAAAACCCGAAGAGATGGATGGAATCGCCGGGCGCAAAGTTGAATGCAAGAAACCGGTAGGCCGCCTCGACGTTTCCCATCAGGCCCGCGCCGAAGAGCCCGCCGGCCAGCCGGTCGAACGTCCGGGACACCGGTCCGACCCCCCGGCCGGCTCCCACTCCGTCGAGATGCAGCGTGACCTGCGCGGCCCCGTCGTCGCCGCGCGTCGCCACCGCCTTGGCGAGCCGGGCCACGTTGGTCGGCCGGCGTCCGTCGAGCCGGTTCCAGGTCCCATCGCAGCAGATCACAATGCGTTTCATGCCGTCCAATGCCCCGCGCTCGAGCCCCGCCCGGCGCGGCCCGCATTCGCGTCTAGAAATCTGGTGAGACCCCGCACTCGTGCGGGAACATCGCCAACCTAACCGAAATCGGTTACCAAACCTGCCCAGTCGGGGGCTGCGCCGGTCGCCGGCCCGGCTCTCGCGGAAAACGGTTGTCCATAGGGCGGCGTTGCGCTCGCTCCGGCGAGCGCCGCAGCCCAATCTTGATCGGCTCAAACCTGCGCCCGCGCCAGTCGCCGAAGATCGCCCGCTTTCTGCGCCTTCGCGCCTGCGAGCGATCCAACGACCGCGATCCTCAGCGTTCGTGCATCGCGCTCACGCGCCAATCGGGAGGGCTAGCGACCATGCAGCCGTCGACACTCTATGGGCATCGGCCTCCGAAGCGACCGATCATCATTCGCAACTGTTTCCAGGGGGCCGCCGCCGGGCTCACGACCCCGAGATCCGCTCCCAACGCAAGGCCGCAATCGCCGAAAGCGCCCATGCGCCCCACCCCGAACGGACACCCCATCGCGTAAGGAGCCGGTCAGGGCGCAAACGTCGACATCCATCCCAGCGACTCTCCCGTCGGGCCAGGCGGCGCATACTCCGCGCCCACCGGCGCCGTCCAGCCGGACCGGACGATTTGCCCCAGCACGAAGTCGTAGCAGAGTTCGCCCCCGTCCGGCGGCCCGCGATCGGGCACAGAGGCGATCTGGACATGGCCGATCAACGGCAACAGTGCGCTGAACCTCCGGGTCACGTCACCCTCCATGATCTGGACATGGTAGCAGTCGAACATCAGCCGGAGGTTCGGGCGCGCCACTTCGGCGATGATCGCCACAGCCTCGCCGGTCCGACTCAAGAAGTATCCCGGCGCGTCGCGCGAATTGATCGGCTCGACCAGCACGATCACGCCATGGCCCGCGGCCCGGTCGCAGGCGTACCGTAGGTTGTCGCAATAGCAGGCGTGGGCCTGCGGCCCTTGCGCCCAACCCGCCATTACATGCACGGCGCGCGCGCCGACCGCCGCGGCGTAGTCCACCGCCTCGTCGATCAGCGCCCGGGCCTCGACCTCGCGGCCGGGCACCGCAGCGAGCCCGCGATCTCCCGCCGCGACATCTCCGCGTCGGGTGTTCAGCGACAGCATCGGCAGACCGGTCGCCGAAAGCGCCGCGGCGATGCGCTCGGGCGCGACGTCGAAGGGCCAGTGGCACTCGACAGCCGCAAAGCCCGCGGCGGCGGCGGCATGGATCGCGTCCTCCAGCGGCAGGTCGGTCCAGAGGAATCCCAGGTTCGCCGAAAACCGCACGTCCAGACCTCCTCGATCAAAATTCCCGCCCACTGTTTGGCGATCGGGGACGGGGCGTAAAGCGTCGAACGCGAGTTCCGCGTCCAAGGGCGCCGTCCGCGCTCCCCGAACACCGCTTGACCGGCGCACGTCTGGGGCCGATTATCCCCGCGCGAAACGCCAACAATAATCCACAGGGAGGGAAACATGCGAAAACTTAACTTGGCCGCGTGCTCGATGGCCGCACTGGTCGCCTACGCGCCGATGGCGTCGGCGGACATCGCCGCGGCGGAGCGGTGGATCAACGACGAATTCCAGCCCTCGGTCCTGACGCCCGACGAGGCCAAGGCCGAGATGCAGTGGTTCATCGACGCCGCCGCGCCCTTCGCCGGCATGGAGATCAACGTGCTGTCGGAGGGACGATTCCGACGCACGCCTACGAGTCCGAGACGTGCTGACCAAGGCGTTCGAGGAGATCACCGGCATCAAGGTCAACCACCAGCTGCTCGGCGAGGGCGAGGTGGTGCAGGCGGTCCAGACCCAGATGCAGACCAACCGCAACCTCTATGACGGCTACGTCAACGACAGCGACCTGATCGGCACCCACGCCCGGCTGCAGCTGGCCTACAACCTGACCGACCAGATGGCGGGCGACTGGGCCGACGTCACCAACCCGACGCTCGATCTCGACGACTTCATCGGACATGCCAGTTCACCACCGGCCCCGACGGCAAGCTCTACCAGCTTCCCGACCAGCAGTTCGCCAACCTCTACTGGTTCCGCAAGGACTGGTTCGACGACGAGGACCTACAAGCGCCGCCTTCCGCGAGAAGTATGGCTACGAGCTCGGCGTGCCGGTCAACTGGTCGGCCTACGAGGACATCGCCGAGTTCTTCACCAACGACGTGCAGGAGATCGACGGCGTCCGCATCTACGGCCACATGGACTACGGCAAGCGCGCGCCCGACCTCGGCTGGCGCATGACCGACGCCTGGCTGTCGATGGCCGGCGCGGGCTCCAAGGGCCTGCCCAACGGCGTCCCATCGACGAATGGGGCATCCGCATGGAAGAAGGCACCTGCAACCCAGTCGGCGCCAGCGTCAGCCGCGGCGGCGCGGCCAACGGCCCGGCGGCGGTCTACGCCATCGCCAAGTGGGACGAGTGGCTGCGCAACTACGCCCCGCCGAGCGCCGCGTCCTACGACTTCTACCAGTCGCTGCCGGCGCTTGCTCAGGGCAACGTCGCGCAGCAGATCTTCTGGTACACCGCGTTCATCCCCGACATGGTGGCGCCGCAGTCCGACGGCAACAACACCGTCGACGAGGAGGGCAACCCCGCTCTGGCGGATGGCGCCGAGCCCGCACGGTCCCTACTGGGAGGAGGGTCAGAAGGTCGGCTACCAGGACGTCGGCTCGTGGACGTTCCTGAAGTCCACGCCCGAGGACCGCGCAAAGGCCGCGTGGCTCTACGCGCAGTTCGTGACCTCGAAGACCGTCGACACCAAAAAGAGCCATGTCGGGCCTGACCTTCATCCGCGACAGCTCGGTCAACCACGAGAGCTTCACCGAGCGGGCGCCGAAGCTCGGCGGGCTGGTCGAGTTCTACCGCTCGCCTGACCGCGTGGTCTGGACGCCGACCGGCGTGAACGTGCCGGACTATCCGAAGCTGGCGCAGATCTGGTGGCAGCAGATCGGCGACGTGAACGCCGGCACCTTCACCCCGCAGGAGGCGATGGACCGTCTCGCCGAGGAGATGGACATCACCATGGCGCGGATGCAGGCAGGTCGACGAGGCCGCCAACGTCTACGGCGGTTGCGGTCCGCGGCTGAACGAGCCGAAGGATCCCTCGGAGTGGATCGGCAAGGGCGGCGCCAAGGCCAAGCTCGAAAACGAGAAGCCGCAGGGCGAGACCATCGCCTACGAGGATCTCGTCGCCCGCTGGCAGCAGGCGAACTGACCCGGGACACCAGAGCCGCCGGCGGGATCATCCCGCCGGCGGCAGACCGCATTGTCCGGGAGGCGACGCGATGACCCTCGAGTTGCGAGCCGTCGTCAAGCGCGTCGGCGCAGACACGCATATCCACGAGACGACGCTGTCGCTCGAGCCAGGCGGCTTCAACGTCCTGCTCGGCGCGACCAACGCCGGCAAGACCTCGCTGATCAAGTTCATGGCGGGGCTCGAGCGCCCGACCAGCGGATCCGTCTGGCTGAACGGGCGCGACGTCACCGCCCTCAGCCCGCAGAAGCGCAACGTCAGCCTCGTGCACCAGTTCTTTATCAACTACCCCAACATGACGGTGTTCGAGAACATCGCCTCGCCGCTGCGCGTGGCCGGTGTGGACCGCGCCGAGATCGCGCGCCGCGTCGCCGAGACCGCCGAGATCCTGCGCCTCGGCCCGATGCTCAAGCGGCGCCCCCACGAACTCTCCGGAGGCCAGCAGCAGCGCACAGCCCTCGCCCGCGCCATCGTCAAGGACAGCGTTCTGGTGCTCCTCGACGAGCCGCTCGCCAATCTCGACTACAAGCTGCGCGAGGAGCTGCGCGACCAGTTGCCCGCTCTCTTCGCCGACCGCGGCGCGATCGTCGTCTACGCAACCTCGGAGCCGTCGGAGGCGCTGCTGCTCGGCGGCCACACCGCGGGCCTGCACGAGGGGCGGGTGACGCAGTTCGGCCCGACGGCGGAATGCTACCGCGCGCCGGTGGACCTGACCACGGCGGAGGTCTTCTCCGACCCGCCGATCAACGCGGTGCCGGTCGAGAAGCGCGGCGGGGAGTTCATCTTGGGCGATGGCGCCCGCTGGCCCGTCCCGGAGACGATGGCGCGCCAGCCGGACGGTCCGTACCGCCTCGGCCTGCGGCCGCACTTCATCTCGGCCCGTCGCACCCGCCCCGAACAGCTCCCCCTCGCCGGCGAGATCCGGGTCACCGAGCTGTCGGGGTCCGAGAGCGTCGCCCATTTCCAGGCGGCCGGCGTCACCTGGGTCTCCAAGTCCGAGGGCGTGCATGTCTTCGCGCCCGGCGACCGGCACGAGTTCTTCCTCGACGTGGCGAACGGCCTTTATTTCGCCGAAGACGGCCGCAGAGTCGCCTGATGGCGCGGGTCGGGCTGGAGAAACTGCGCCACAGCTACCTCGACGCGCCGCGCGCGCCCGAGGACTACGCGCTCAAGGAGATCGACATCGAATGGCGCGACGGCGGCGCCTACGCGCTGCTCGGCCCCTCGGGCTGCGGCAAGTCGACCCTGCTCAACATCATCTCCGGACTGCTGCGACCCAGCGACGGCCGGGTCACGTTTGACGGCCGGGACGTCACCGATCTCCCGCCGGCGGAGCGCAACATCGCGCAGGTGTTCCAGTTTCCGGTGATCTACGACACCATGACCGTGCGCGACAATCTGGCCTTCCCTCTGCGCAACCGCGGAGTAGCGCCGGACCGCGTGGCGGCGCGGGTGGGCGAGATCGCCGAAATGCTCGACCTCGTCTCGATGCTCAACTCCCGGGCGGCCGGACTTACTCCGGACGGCAAGCAGAAGATCTCGATGGGCCGCGGCCTCGTGCGCGAGGACGTCAACGTCATCATGTTCGACGAGCCGCTCACGGTGATCGACCCGCACCTGAAGTGGCAGCTCCGCTCCAAGCTCAAGGAGTTGCACCAGAGGATCGGCGTCACGATGATCTACGTCACCCATGACCAGACCGAGGCGCTGACCTTCGCCGACGAAGTGGTGGTGATGCAGGACGGCGAGGTCGTCCAGATCGGAACGCCCGTCGACCTCTTCGAGCGGCCGGCCCACACCTTTGTCGGCCACTTCATCGGATCGCCCGGCATGAACATCCTGCCCTGCGAGATCCGCGACGGCGCGGCGGTGTTCGGCGGCCGGCCCATCGCCACGGCCAACCGCGCCGGGCCGGTCCGGGGCAGGACCGAGATCGGCGTGCGTCCGGAGTTCGTGTCGCTGGCCGAGGACGGCGTGCCGGCCCGCGTCGTGCGCGTCGCCGACCTCGGCAGCCACAAGGTGGTGCAGGCCGACGCCGGCGGGCGCAGCGTCCACGCGGTCGTCAGCGAGGATGCGCAGGTCCCCGACGGCGAAGTCCACCTCGCCTTCGCGCCCGAGCAGACCCGCATCTACGTCGACGGCTGGCTGGCGGGGGACCGGGCATGAGGACCTTCAACAACAGGGCCTGGTTCTTCGTCATCCCGGTGCTGCTGCTGGTCGCCTTCAACGCGCTCGTGCCGCTGATGACGGTGGTCAACTACTCGGTGCAGGAAACCTTCGGCAACAACGTCTTCTTCTGGCACGGTGTCGGCTGGTTCGAGGACGTGCTGCGCTCGCCGCGGTTCCATGCAGCCCTCGGACGCCAGTTGCTCTTCACCGGGATCATCCTGCTCATCGAGGTGCCGCTCGGAGTGGCCATCGCGCTGGCAATGCCGCGCAAGGGGCCTTGGGTCTCGGTCTGCCTCGTGCTGATGGCGTTGCCGCTGCTGATCCCCTGGAACGTCGTCGGCGCGATGTGGAACATCTTTGCGCTACCCGACATCGGCCTGCTCGGCTACGGGCTCAACAACTGGCTGGGCATCGACTACAACTACACTCAGGATCCGCTGGCGGCCTGGTTCACCATCATCCTGATGGACGTGTGGCACTGGACCAGCCTCGTGGTCCTGCTTGCCTACGCCGGGCTGATCTCCATCCCCGACGCCTACTACCAGGCGGCTAAGATCGACGGCGCGCGGCCCCTGGCTGTGTTCCGCTACATCCAGCTTCCGAAGATGAAGCGGGTTCTGACCATCGCGGTCCTGCTGCGCTTCATGGATTCGTTCAACATCTACACCGAGATCTCGGTGCTGACCGGCGGAGGCCCGGGCAACTCCACGACGCTTCTGTCCATCGACCTGGTCAAGATCGCGCTCGGCCAGTTCGACCTCGGGCCCGCCGCAGCGATGTCGCTCATCTACTTCCTGATCACGCTCCTCGTCTCATGGGTTTTCTACACCGTGATGACGCGCGACGAGCCGGAGTGAGCCCGCGATGAAAACCCTCCGCCCCCTCGCGGTCATCCTCTACATCCTGTTCCTGATGCTGCCGATCTACTGGCTGGTCATCATGTCATTCAAGACCACCAACGAGATCCTCGGCGGCTTCTCGGCCTGGCCGCAGCAATGGACCCTGGCGAGCTACCGCACGATCTTCACCGACCCGACCTGGTACTCGGGATACATCAATTCGATCATCTACGTGACGCTCAACACCGTGATCTCGGTGACGGCGGCCCTGCCCGCGGCCTACGCCTTCTCGCGCTACCGCTTCGTCGGCGACAAGCACCTGTTCTTCTGGCTCTTCACCAACCGCATGGCCCCGGCCGCGGTCTTCGCGCTGCCTTTCCTGCAACTCTACTACGCCGTCGGGCTCTTCGACACGCACATCGGGGTGGCGCTCGCCCACTGCCTGTTCAACATCCCGCTCGCGGTCTGGATCCTCGAGGGCTTCATGTCAGGCGTGCCCAAGGAGCTCGACGAGACCGCCTATGTCGACGGCTATTCGTTCCCGCGCTTCTTCACCACCATCTTCCTGCCCAACATCAAGGCGGGCATCGGCGTGGCAGCCTTCTTCTGCTTCATGTTCTCCTGGGTGGAGATGCTGCTTTCCAAGACACTCACCTCGGTGCAGGCCAAGCCGATCGCGGCGGTGATGACCCGGACCGCCTCGACGTCGGGCTACGAGCTCGGCCTGCTGGCGGCGGCCGGCGTTCTGACCATCATACCCGGAGCAATCGTGATCTACTTCGTGCGCAACTACATCGCCAAGGGCTTCGCCCTGGGGCGGGTCTGAATGGGCGCGCACCGCTTCACGCCCGTCCTAGCGCTCGCCGCCGCGCCCGGCCTCGCCCGCGCCCAGGCGTCGGGCTGGGGCAATGTCGGCGCGCAGGAGGAGGCGGGCTTCTCCTGGACCCAACCGCTCTTCGGCGGGTTCTGGATGGCGTGGACACCGGCGACGCTGGCCTTCTTCGTCTTCGTCTTCGGGGCGATCGCACTCATGGGCTTCATCGAATGGCGCAGCCCCGGCGGAGCGCCCCGGCGCGGCGCGCTCGGCCTCGAGACCACCCGCGGCGACAGGCTCTTCATCTCGCTGCTTGGCTCGGCCTACATCTTTCTCGGCTGGCTCGGGCTCTTCTCGACGCCGCTCTGGGGCCCGCTGGCCCTGTCGATCGCCTGGGCGGCCTGGGTGTTCCGCAAGGTCTGAGCCCTAGCCTGCGTCGCCCCAGGCCTCGAGCCCGCGGCGCTTGAGGTAGGCCCGCACGATCGCAGGCTTCGAGAACCGATCCACGATCGGGCCCGGGTTCTGCTTGACCAGCGCGTAGCCGCTCTCCACCGGCACCTCTCGTTCGAGATGCTCCGAGAGCCGGCCGAGGGTCTCCGGAGACGAGAGATCGCAATAGTCGAGCTCCAGCACTCCCCCGCGCCGCTCGCCAAGAACCTGGCGCAGTCGGGCCTCCAGCATCGCGACCGTGCGCTCGAATTTCTCGAAGTCCGCAGGGTCGAACACGATTTTCGCCCGCTTCGGCGCGAGACCCTCCGGCGTGGCCCACTCGCCGGTCCGCTCCGCGATGCGCTGCGACGAATACTGCGCCAGCAGGTTGCGCCGCCCGATCACAATGATCCGGGTCTGCGCGTCGGCGGCGACATGTTCGAGAATCCGGGCGTCGTGATGGGCGAAGATCTTGAAGCCGAGCAGGCGGTAGCCGCGCAGCCGGCAATCATCGTGGTACCGCTCCAGCCACGCGACGGGATCCGCATCCCGCTCCGCAATCGCAGTCGCGTCGAGCACCTTGCCGCCGCGGTACTGGATCTCGGTCCGGTGGAAGAGCTCGAAGTCGATGCAGGAGTCGACCACGCTCCGCAGCATGTTGCACAATAGCGTCGATCCGGTCCGCCCGAGGCCGAGGACCACCACGCGGTCCGACGACACCGGCGCGGGGCCCACCTGGCTCGCGACTGCTGGTGGCGCTTCAGCCGGCGCCGGCGCCTCGTCGACCCGGCCCGCCTCGACATCGGCGACCACGCCGGCGTCCTCGCAGAGTCGCGCGACCGCGTCCGAGAAGGCGGCGCCGAAGCGCGCCTTGTCCGAGTACGGCGCCGGTCCCGCGGCCAGTGCATCCGAAACGCGTGTCGACATGCGTTTGCGAAGTCCGGCGTCGGACGCGATCGTCGCGGCAATCGTGACGTAGTCCTCCGCATCAGCCGCGATCAGATCGCCAAGTCCGAAGGCCTCCGCCCAGACCGCCCCGGTCTGCTCCCGGAGCATCGGGCCACGGCGGGTGACCACCGGCAGCCCGCTCTCCAGCGCCTCGCACACGGTGGTCCCGCCGGCGTAGGGAAAGCTGTCGAGATAGACGTCGCAGGCGGCCAGCAGGCGGCGATAGTCCCCTGGCTCGAGCCGGCCGAGCACCGTCACCCGATCGCGCGCCACGCCGGCCGCGTCGAGGCGCGCGTCAAGTTGCGCGCGAAACAGCGCAGGCGCGTAGGGCATCGCCCACCACTGCGTAAAGGGGCACAGCACCAGCCGCGCCCGCGTCGCCCGCGCAAGGGCCTGCGCCCAGGCCTCCATCAGGGCGGGCTGGATCTTGTGAGCCATCGCTCCGCTGACCAGCAGGACGCCGCGGCCGGGCAGCCCGAACTCGGCGCGCACGCTCGCCGCGGCCCGCGGCGGCGGCTTCGCCACGTCGGCGAAGTCGAAGCAGCATTGCAGCGGCTCGGCGATCTCGACCAGCCGCTCGGTGTACTGGCGACGGGACTCCTCGGTCACCGCACCCTTCCACGCGAGCGCGGCGTCGAAGCTCTCGAAGCCGAGCGTCGAGGGCGAGTTGAAGCACGACACGATCTGCACCCGCGCGAGACGGTGCGCCACGATGCTGGTCACCCGCTCCCAGTTCGCGACATGGGCGCCAAGCACGAAGGCGTCCAGATCGAGCCCGCGGATAACCGCAACCGCCTCGCTAGGCGCAAGACCTGCCAGCGAGATCTCCCGATCGAAGCGATCACCTGTCGCCAGAGGCGTCTCGGCGTCGTCGGTGGTGATCGCGATGGTCTCGAAGCGCGCGCGGTCGATGCGGCCATACATGCCGAGCAGGGCCCAGGCCTCCGGGCTCGGCTGCAGGCTGCGCACCAGCACCCCCAGCCGCAACCGTCCGGGTGCGCGCCGGCCTGGCGGCGGCGTCGACAGGATACAGCCCGCCTGCCGCAACGCGGTCTCGACGCACATGCTGCGAAGGCGGATCTGGCGCACGAGGTTTTCGCCAGTGAAGAGCGCCTTGGTGTTGCGCAACCTGCGCAGCGTCTCCAGTGCCAGCCCATGGAGCGCCGAACCTGTCTCCTCGCGGCGCAGGAGCCCGTCGAGATCGGCCAGCAGCGTCTCGAGCCAGATTGCATAGACCGCCGCGTCGCCCTCGTCGCGAAACTCCGGCTCGCGTCCCAGATGGCGGACCAGCGCCGCGGGATCGCGCAAGAGGAGCGCCGGCGCGCGCGCAAGGTCGAGGGACGCGGCGGAGCGGAACGCCGGCAACAGCAGGAACGACAGCAGGTGCGCGCGTAGGCGCTCGCGCGGCGCATCGATCGCCACGGCTACGAACGCCCTCGCGGCGATGTCCGCTTCCCCGTCGTCAAGCGGCACCGCCAGCAGCGCCGCTCCCAGCGCCTCGATCGCGTCGAGCCCACCGACCTGCGCCGCCACCGTCTCCAGCGCGCGGCCGTCCGCCCCCGCGAGCGCCGCGGCGAGGCGCGCGCGCAACGCCTGAAGTGCGTCGAGATCGGCGCCCTCCATCTCGGCGACCGCACGCCCCGCCAGTTCGGTCAGGCCCAGCAGGTCGGTCTCCGCAGGCGGACCCCGGACCTCGACCGTCTCCGCCCCCGCACCCGCCGGCGGCGTCGCGTCGAGCGCCAGTGAAACCAGCTCCAGCGGCGCGAGCGCAGGCGTGCTCGGCAGCGACGCCGACGGGTCCGCCGCGACATGCGCGGAATGCAGCGTCAACTCGAACTCTCCCTGCGCCGTGGCGGCCGAGCCGATCTCGACCGAGATCTCGCCCTCGCCCTGCAGGTCCACAGCCTGAACCAGCGCGCCGCCGATCGAGACCCCGACGACATGGCGCGCGTCCGCGACCGGCGACAGCAACGGCCGCACCCGGATCCGAAGGGTCGCATCCCGGATCCCGTCGGCCAGCGCAAAGCCGAGCGTCGCCTCCGCGGCGACGTTGTGCGCGCCACCGGCGTCCTGTCCGTCCCAGCCGGCTTCGAGAAACGCCCGCGCCGCGGTGTTGGACGCAAAAAGCACGGTCTGGCCCGGGTTCAGCCGCGGACGCCGCGCGCCGAAGAGCTCGGTCGCGCCCGGCTCGCCCCGGTCGATCAGCCGGGCCCAGGCGACCGCGAAGCGCTCCTCCGCCTCCCCGTCGTCAGAACCGAAGCGCAGGTCGAGATCGATTGCCCGGCCGCCCAGATGCGCCGGGATCTCCGGCAGTCGCAACCGCAGCACGGACCCCGCGTACGGCCGCCCGGTGAAGAGATCGTCGTCCCCGGCCCGAACGTGGAGCCATCCCTCCGGCGTATCCCGGCATAGCGCGAGATCGAGGTCGAAGCGCCGCCTCCCCGGCTCGAACGCCAGCGCCAGCCGGGCCGCCTCGCCGGCCATCGCCGCCGACCCGTCCGGCGCCCGCAGCCAGTCCGACCCCGGCGCGCCACGAACCAGATCGGCCAGCGCGACCGGCGCGCCCGGACGCAGCGCCGCGTCGGGATCGGACGCGGCCCCTTCTTCGAGGCGCAGCGAGAAAAGCCGCATGAACGGGTCCGGCCTTCGCGCCAGCGACAGGCGCCGGCCAGCCGCAATCGCATGACAGCTGATCTCGATGCGTTGCGGATCCTGCGGAAGACAGGGGTCGCGGTCGAGCGCGAACCGGATCGAAGTCGGCGCGCCGTCCCCGGCGAGCGCGCCGACCCAGGCCCGCGCCCCGGCGACCGAGATGGCGACGCCAAGGCCCGCACGCTCGAACCCCGGCGGCGCCGCGAGCAACAACTCGGCCGTCACTGGGCCGCTGGTCGGCGCGAGCGTGAATTCGAGCGCGGCCTCGGCGCCGGAGCTCTCGCAGGCGCCGTCCCACCGCCGCCCGCACCAGCCCTCGGCCAGCGCGTTGCGGTGTCGCCCGTGGTTCTGGAAGACATGCTCGACGCCGTAGGCAAGCGACGGCCGCCAGCGCGGGCGCTCCAGCGCGCGCAGGCGGGCCGCGAGCTGTCTCGCGCCCGGGACGCGCCGCCGCAGCCGGGGATGGACCGCAAGCTCCTCGTGCGAGGGATCCACCGGCCGCCCCGGCGGCGCCCGCCGGCCGAATTCGAGCATCGCCCCGGCAGCCGCCACCCGCTCGGCGAAAGGCAGCTCCGCCGACGCCAGGGTCGCCCGGACCGCGTCCGCCACCTGTTCGCGGAACGCCGCCCGATCGCCGGTCCAGGCCGCAGCGTTGGCGCGCGTCTCCAGCGATCGCAGCCGAAGGGCGATGCGCAGCGCAGCGCGGTCGGGCCCGGTCGCGGGGGGGCTGTCCCACGCCGCCAGCGCCTCGAGCGCCCGCGCCGAGATGTCCAGGTCGCGCAGGCTGCGCTGCATCGACCACGGAGCGAACGTGTCGGGCCTGGTGTAGTTGTTGCCGCCATGCACGCGGTAGCGCCCGAGCACGCGTTCGAGCGCGCGCGAGCGCCCCCAGAGCGCCGCGGCCCGCACCAGGTAGGCGTCCGCGCAGATGAGCCAATCCGCCTCGGGCATCGGCAACGCCGCCGCGAGAAAGTCGCGGGAAAACAGGTTGCCCGACGTCGGCGCGAACAGGAAAGGGCCGCTGACCGAGCGGTTGCGGATCAACCTCGGCCGGTTGTCGCCGTCGTCGGCGGCCAGCGAATAGGGATGCAACCCGGCGCTGCGCCCGGCGGCGTCGATGATCTCGAGCCCGAAGGACAGCAGCGCCAGGTCGTCGCTCCAGTAGGCGAGCGCCGTCTCCAGCGCATCCACATGCAACAGGTCGTCGGCGTCGAGAAAGAGCACGGCGTCGCCCGTCGCGCGCGAGAAGCCGAGGTTGAACGCGGCCGCCTGTCCACGCGCCGCCGCTTCGAGCACTGTGACGGCCCCGTGGCGGCGCTCCAGCGCCCGCATCGATAGGTCGCCCGAATGGTCGTCGACCACGATGATCTCGGCCGCAGGACGCGACTGGCCGAGCACGCTGTCGAGGCAGGCGTCGAGGAAATGGCCGTAATTGTGGTTGGTGACGATCACCGAAATCGACGGCCGAGGATCCCCTGCCGCAAACGCGGATCGGTCTTTCGCAGAGCCCGCCCGGCGCGTCGCATCGGCGGCGCCATGATCCGGGACGTCGCAATCCTGGGAATCGCGCATTCCGCGCGGCGCGCCGGGGGCGGCCTAGTAGCTGCCTCCGCCGGTGCTTACTCCGGTGCCTCCGCCGCCGCCTCCGCCAGCGGCCCCAGCGCGGGCGTTGCTGCCGGGGATCCGCATATGGATCGCCGCCTGGGGCGGGATCCGGTTCAGCGCCGGCCGCGACATCCCCCGCAGCACCGTCGGAGAGATCTGCGACAGCGTCTCCGGCGGCAGCGCCGCCAGCGTGGCGGGCACGCAGCTCCCGGTGGGATAGGCCACCAGCAGCGTCTCGACGTCGCGATAGTTCTGGGTCTCGAGAGCGCGTTCGCAGAGTTGCTCCTCGGAGCCTGCGGCGCGCGCCTCGGCCATGACCTGCGCAGAGGGCCCGGCCTGCTGGTTGCTCGCCGGCGCGCAACCCACCTGGACCAGCGCAATGGAGCCGACCGACACACCGGCGAGAAGCGACCGGGTCAAACCCGACCGGCGCGACTGAACCTTGCTCATGGCTGACTCCCGACCCCTAATGTGTTCCAACATGCCAGAAGGTTTACCTGATTGCCACTCTTTTGCCGCAATCCGATCACACGGGCCGCTCGGCAATCGATCGCGGAATGTTGCTATGCCCTCGGGTCATCAGGACCGTTTGGGGCTTAACAGCGCGTCCGCTTGTTGGCACACTCCATGCGACTACTCGTGGCGGGTGTGTGCTGTGCGCTGGATTCTGGGACTTGTCTTCGTGGTCGCCGCGGCTTTCGCCGCCATCGCGGCCATCGACGACGAACGCCGGGTCGCGCTGGTGATTGGCAACAGCCAGTACCGCTATGCAGATCCCCTGCCCAACCCGACCAACGACGCCGAGGCGATCTCCCGGAAACTGGCGGCCCTCGACTTCGACGTGACGACCGCCGTCGATCTGGGGCGCGACGAGATGGAGGCTGCGGTCCTGCGCTTCGGCCAGGAGAGCGAGGGCGCCGACGTCGTGCTGATCTTCTACGCCGGCCACGGGGTGCAGAACGACGGCGAGAACTACCTGCTTTCGGTCGATGCGCAGCTCGACGATCCTGACGACCTGCGCGAAGCGGGCATCGAGGAGTCGCGCCTGCACTCCGTATTCGCCTTCGTCGAGCCCGAACTGTCGCTGCTCATCATGGACGCCTGTCGGACCAACCCGTTCCAGCAGACCCTCGGCGTCGAACCGGGCCTGGCGAGCGGCGGGGCGGCGAGCCACGAGTTCGGGAACTCGCGCAGCACCAAGGATCTGCTGATCGTCTTCTCGGCGGCCCCGGGCCAGGTCGCGCTTGACGGCGAGAGCGGCAACAGCCCCTTCACGACCGCGCTCCTGCAATGGATCGACCGCCCCGGTCTCGAGGTCGAGCAGATCTTCCGCCACGTCCGGCGCACCGTCATCGACCTCACCGGAGGCCAGATTCCCTGGGTCGAGAGTTCGATGACCCGGGAAGCGTGGCTTAAGCCGCCAGATCCCGCCAGCGCCACCGAGAGCTTCGAGAGCCTCCTTGCGAAGGTGGTGCAGAGCTTCGAGAACCCGCTCGAGCGCGAAGCCGCCGCCGAGCATTTCCGCCGCCTCATCCCGGACGGCGTCCTCCTGTCGGAGACCCGCGATGAGACCCGCGTCGCGGCGAGCGGCGCGATCGTCAATGACGCGCAGGCCGACCTCGAGGCCCTGCGCTGGCTCTCCATCCGCACCAGCGACGACCCGGCGGTTTTCGAGGCCTTTCTCGTGGCCTTCCCCGCGGGCAAGTTCGCGGCCCTGGCGCAGGATCACATCGACGCGCTCGCGCAGCTCGCAGCCGAACGCGCCGAGGCCGAGACGCGCGCGGCCGAAGCGGCCGCGGCTGAATTCACTCCCGCCTCCGGCGAAACGCCTGCCGAAGAGCCGGCCATCGAACCCGCGCCCGATGAGCCGGCTCTCGACGTCGCGGCGCTCGCCGCCGCGGAAGCCGAGCTCGAGCTGCGCCTCGAGCATAGGATCGCCGTCCAGAGGCTGCTCACCGAAATCGGCACCTACGGCGGCGCGCTCGACGGCGCGATCGGCCCCCGCAGCCGCGCCGCCATCGCCGCCTTTCAGGGCGGCGGCGGTCTGACCGAGACCGGCTATCTCGACCCCGAGGGCCTCGACCTGCTCGTCGAGGTAGCCGCGTCACAGGCGCTTGCGAGCGAACAGGACGCGTCGGTCCGCGCGGCGATCCATGGCCTCGCGGCGATTGCGGAACTGGGCCCGGGCGCCGCGCCAACGCCGATCCGGGTCGCCTCGATCGCGCGCCATCCGGAAGTCGAGGCGATCTGGCGCGCCGTGGCCGAGGACTTCGAGGCCGATCACCCCGGATACATCGTCGAGTTCGACACCCGCCCGGGCGCTGAGTACAAGGCGCAGCTTCTGGCGATGCTCGGCTCCGACGCGCCGCCCGACATCCTCTTCACCTGGGGCGGTGGGCATCTGCGGGCGATCGCGCACGCGGGCTTCGCGACCGATCTCACCGATCGGATGGCCTCAGGCTGGGCGCTGACCTTCAAGCCCGGCGCGCTCGCCAATCTCACGATCGACGACCGCATCTACGCCGCGCCCTCGAACATGGCGCTCGTCAGTCTCTGGGCTAACCGGACCCTTCTCGACCGCGCCGGCGTCGAGGCGGCCTCGCTCGAGACCTGGGAAGGCCTGCTCGCGGCCGTGCCGCGCCTCAAGGAAGCCGGCGTCATTCCGATCTCGATTGGTGGGGCCGACCGCTGGCCGGTGACGGGCTACTGGGCCGGACTGGCGCTGGCGATCGGCGGGCGCGACGGCATCGAGACCGCGCTCGCGGGCGAGGACGGCGCAGGCTTCGAGGCGCCCGCCTTCGTGGAGGCGGGCGCCCGACTGCAGGATCTGGCTGCGCTCGAGCCGTTCCCGGCCGATCATCGCGACCGGACCAACAGCGAAGCGGTGCGGGCCTTCATCGGCGGCTGGACGGCTATGACGCTGACCGGCGACTGGGCCCATGTCGAGATGAGCCGCAACTGGCCCGGCGGCCCGGAAGGCGCCGCCGAGACCCTTGTGCGCATTCCCTTCCCGCCCAGCGATCTCGGCGCCGGCGGCGAGATCACCCTTGGCGGCAGCGACGGATGGGTGCTGCGCGAGGGCGCGCCGGACCCGGCCCTCGACCTGCTCGAACGCCTCGCGGGCCTCGAGGTGCAGACCGAACTGGCGCGCCTCGGCCATCTCGTGCCCAGCATCGCCGGGGCCGACGACGCCATCTCGGACCCCGCCATCGCCTCCGTCGCCACCGACCTGACCCTGAGCCGCTACCACCAGCTCTTCCTCGATCAGGTGCTCGGACCGCAGGCGGGCGAGAAGCTCAACGACGTCGCCGTGGCGCTCGCCGACGGTGACCTGACGCCAGAGGCGGCCGCCTTCGAGATCGAGGCGGCATGGTCCGATGCGCGCGAGACGCTGACGATCGGCGTGGAGCCCGCCCTGCCGGAGCCGGTCGAATAGCCGCGGCTCCGGGCGGGCCGCCGGCCGTGGGCGCCGGAGATAGGTTCTTTGCCCGCTGGCAAACCTGTGTAAAGTCTGGTCCGGACGGGGCGGACCCGGCGACGGGGAGGTCGCGGCGGCGACAACGAGGGGAGAGAGCCATGGGCGGATCATGGGAGATCAGGCGGTTGCGACGCGCAGCCGCGCTCGCAGCCATCCTCGCGGGCATGTCCGTCGCGGGCCCCGTCGGGGCGGAGTCGCGCGCGCTCTGCGTCACTGACGTCGGCTGGTGCGCGCCGGCTGAACCCGGCGCCGTGGCGGCCGAGGCCTGCATCTGCGAGACGGCGGACGAGACCATCGCCGGCCGGATCCTCGCCATCGACACGCCCAATCCGTTCCTCGAGCTCAAGACACCCACCGAAGGACGCGCGACCCGCGCGCTGCCCACCGTCGTCAGCGCCACGCGCGGCTTCTCGGGGCCTACCCAGTTCCCGCCGCAGGAGTTCTCCGCATACGGCATCCTCGCGTTCAAGCGCCGCGCCTCAACCTTCGACCGCGACCGCCACCTGATGATCTGCGAGGCCTATCTCAGCGCCCTGCCGCACACCTCCGAGGTGGGCACCGCGCCGGCCAACCAGATGGTCACGATCTGGCCGATCGAGACCGACAGCATGGCCGACCGGCTCAACGATCTCGACCGCACCAGCGCCTGCGTGGACGCGGTCGAGCACTACGGGCTCGTGCAGGCGCAGAACGCCATCCGCATCCTCGAGCAGTATAGCGCCGCGGTGGGTTCGTATGATCTGAGCGCGCGCGGCCCGCTCCTGATCGCCTGGGCCCCGACCCAGAAGATCCTCGAACCCGGCTCGGCGGCGCTGGTCGTCGATCTCTCCGAGGCCGACACCTACGAGGAGGTCGTGCTCTGGCTCGATCGCTGGCGGGACAAGATCCAGAACGATCAGGAGATGTGGGAGGGCGGCTTCGACGAGACCGCCGGCTGGGACAAGCTCGTCGGCATCCTGCGCGACTTCTTCGACGAGAACGGCACGCTGGTGCGGTTCGGGGAGTAGCCGCAATGTTCTGGGCCTTCGACATTCTCAAGCATGGCGTCCCGGCGCTGATCGGGTTCCTGCTCGGCCTCGCGGCGGTGGCGGTGATCGAGCCGCGCACCACCGACGGCAAGGTGCTGCTGATCGGCACGGTGATCTGCATCACCATGGTGGTCTATTTCGCCGTGATCAAGATTTCCGCGATGATGTCGTCGGGTCGCCCTGACAAGCCCGACGACGACGCCTAGCCTCCCGCCCGTTCGGCCGTGTCGAGCCAGATCGTCACCGGCCCGTCGTTGACCAGCGACACCTCCATGTCGGCGCCGAACTCCCCCGTGGCCACCAGCACGCCCAGCGCCGCGACGTCGGCGGCGAAGCGCTCGTAGAGCCGCGCCCCGGTGTCGGGATCGGCGGCCGCGGAAAACCCGGGCCGATTGCCCCGGGTCTCGGCGGCGAGGGTGAACTGGCTGACCACCAGCGCCGCTCCGCCCACGTCGACCACTGAGCGGTTCATCCGGCCCGCCTCGTCGCGGAAGATCCGAAGCGCCGCCGTCCGGCGCGCGAGCCGCTCGGCCTCCGCTGGCCCGTCGCCGCGCATGGCGCAGACGAAGACCACGAGCCCCGGCCCGATCTCGCCGACGACCCGGCCGCCTATGGCGACCCGCGCGCCGCTTGTGCGCTGGATCAGCGCCCGCATCCTGCGCCGCCTCCGATCCAGCCGTGTCGGGACCTGGATGTCGCGCGCCCACCACCGCGCCAGGAACGATGCCTGCTCAACATTTCCCAGCGCCGCCGCTCAGCCTGGAACCGCCACGACCGCGCAGCAGTCACCCGGCTTGATCAGCCCCGGAAAGTGCCGCGCCGTCAGCAACCCGCCCCGGCGCGCGCGGCACTCGACCGCCACGACCCCGGTGCGCCCGGTCGGCCAGATCCGCGCGATCGCCTGGCCGCGCTCGACCGTCGCGCCGAGATCGACCAGCGGCTCGACCAGCCCATGCTGCTCGGCGAAGACGAAGCAGTCGCCGTCGGGCATGTCGAGCGACACGCTCGGACCGGTCTCCGGTTCGCCGTCGAGGATGCCCGCGTGGATCAGGAAGTTGCGCGCGCCCCGCCGCGCGATCGCGATCGAGCGCGCCGTCGCGGTGCCGCCGCCGCCCAGTTCGGTCGAGACGAACACCTTGCCGAGGCTCTCCACCGCGGTGTCGAACATGCCGACGTTGTCGATCTCCAGCAGCACCATCGAATAGGGCGCGTTGAACGCCCGCATCGCGGCGATGCACTCTTCCTCCTGCCGCGCGGCCTCGAGCCGGTGGGCGGCGGCGAAGGGCAGGAAGTCGAGCGTCTTGCCGCCCGAGTGAAAGTCGAGCACGTAGTCGGCCATCGGCGCGAGCGTGTGGTTGAAGAAGTCGGCGATCTTCTCGGTGGGCGATCCGTCGGGACGACCGGGGAAGACGCGGTTGAGGTTGACGCCGTCGAGCGGCGAGGTGCGCGTCGCCGCTTCAAACGCCGGCGCGTTCATGAAGGGCGCGATGATCACCCGCCCGCGGATCGTCGCCGGATCCAGCTCGCTCGTCAGCGCCTGCAGCGCCACCGGCCCCTCGTACTCGTCGCCGTGGTTGGCGCCCGTCAGCAGCGCGGTCGGCCCGTCGCCGTTGCGGATCACGGTGATCGGGATCATCACCGAGCCCCAGGCGCTGTCGTTCCGGCTGTAGGGCAGCCGCAGGAAACCGTGATGCGCCCCGTCCTCGTCGAAGGGCAAGGTCGCGACGATCGGGTTGGCCGGCTGGGTCGCGAGCATCGCCTCAGTCCTTCACGAGCAGCCGGCGCGGCACGTCGGCGAGGATCTCGGGGCCGAACTCGCCGATCACGATGCTCTCGGTGATCTCGAAGCCCCAGTTCTCCATCCAGAGCCCGGTCATGAAGTGGAAGGTCATGCCGGGCCGGAGCTCTGTGCGGTCGCCCGGGCGCAGCGAGCAGGTCCGCTCGCCCCAGTCGGGCGGATAGCTCAGCCCGATCGGATAGCCGGTGCGGTTGTTCTTGACGATGCCATACCTGTTCAGGACGTCGAAGAAGGCGTTGGCGATGTCCTCGCAGACGTTGCCGGCCTTCGCCGCCTCCAGTCCCGCCTCCATGCCCTCGAGCACGGCTTTCTCCGCGTCGAGGAAGTCCTGCGGCGGCTTTCCGAGAAAGATCGTGCGGCTGAGCGGACAATGGTAGCGCCTGAAACAGCCGGCGATCTCGAAGAACGTGCCTTCGCCGGTCTTCATCGGCTTGTCGTCCCAGGTCAGGTGCGGCGCCGCGGCGTCGGTCCCGGACGGCAGCAGCGGCACGATCGCGGGATAGTCGCCGCCGTATCCCCACTCCTCGTCGTAGCGCAGGGCCGCATCCCAGATGTCGGCGACGAGATCGCACTTCCGGATCCCCGGCTCGATCTTTTCGGCGATGCGCGCGTGCATGCGCTCGACGATCCGCGCCGCCTTGCGCATCCGGTCGAGCTCGGCCGCCGACTTCACCCCCCGCAGCCAGTTGACCAGGTTGGTGGCGTCGACCGGCTCCTCCGGCAGGCCGGCGCAAAGCGCGCGAAAGCCCCTGGCCGAGAACCAGTAGTTGTCCATCTCGACGCCGATGCGGCCGGTGTGCCAGCTCCGCTCGGTGAGCTTGGCCGCGAGATAGTCCATGGGATGCACGTCGGGCGACTGCACGAAATAGTCAGGGTAGCCGATGATGTCGGGCGCGTTCATGTAGCAGGTCCGCAGCGCCCCCTGGCCGTCCTGCTCGCGCCCGAACCAGACCGGATCGCCGAGGGGGCCGATCACCACCGCCTGGTGCACATAGAACGACCAGCCGTCATAGCCGGTCAGCCAGGCCATGTTCGACGGATCCGAGGTGATCAGCGTGTCGATCCCGGCCTTCTCCATCGCAGCGCGGGTGCGCGCGAGCCGGGTCTCGTACTCCTGGTCGGAGAAGCGGAAGGTGTCGATCGTGGCCATGGCTCAGCTCCCAAAAAGGGTCCCTGCGCCTGCGCTTTCGGCGCGGGCGCGGGCCAGCGTGGCGATCACCGTGTCCTGTACGCCCGTGCCCGTCAGGTCGGCAATCGTGATCTCGTCGTCGGAAGTCCGCCCGGGCGCGTCGCCCGCCACCACCGCGCCAAGCTCGGGAAAGGACGTGTCCGCCGCAACGACGCCCGCGTCGATCGCGGCGCGCAGCTCGCCCAGCGCCCGGGTCTGCGACAGGCGGTCGGCGACATAGCGCGCCCGCGCGAGGCAAGCCGGGTCAAGCTCGTTCTTGGCGTGCTGGTCCGAGCCCATCGCCGTGACGTGCTGGCCCGGCCGCAGCCAGTCCGCCATCAGGATCGGCGCGCGCGCCGGCGTCGTTGTCACCACCACGTCCGCCCCCGCCACCGCCGCCGCCGCGTCCACCTCGGCTCGCACCGCAATGCCCAGCGCCGCGCTCATCTCGCGCGCCGCGGCCTCCGCCTTCGCCCCGTCGCGCGCCCAGAAGACCGCCCGACGGATCGGCCGCACCAGCGCCAGCGCGCGCAGCTGCAACTGCGCCTGAACGCCCGCGCCCAGGATCGCCGCCGTCGCCGCGTCCCCGCGCGCAAGATGCCGCGCCGCCACCGCGCCGGCCGCCGCGGTCCGCACGTCCGTGAGATAGCCGTTGTCCAGCAGCAACGCTTCGACCTGCCCGGTCCGGGTCGAGAACAGGATCATCAGCCCCGACGTCGACGGCAGCCCCAGCTTCGGATTGTCGAAGAACCCTGGCGAGATCTTGATCGCAAAGCTGTCCACGCCCGGCACGTAGGCAGTCTTGACGTCGACCTCGCCGTTGGCCTCGGCGATCTCCATCGACAGGATCGGCGGCATCACCACCCGCCCGCCGGCGAGCGCCCTGAACCCCGCCTCGATCGCGTCGACGGCGGCCAGATCGAGCGGCGCCGCGGCGCGAAGCTCGGTCTCGCTGAGAACCCGCACCGCCATGCGCTCAGCCCTCCGCCATCAGATCGACATCCTCGCCGGCGACGATCCGAAGATGGAGCCCCATGTCGATGTTGCCTCCCGTCAGCAACGCCATCGTCGGCCCCTCGGGCGCGACCCGGCCCGCCAGCAGCGCCGCCGCGCAGACCCCGCCGCCGCCCTCGACCACCTGCCGCTCCACAGCGTAGCAATGCCGCACGCCCGCGGCGATCTCGGCCTCCGTGAGCAGCACCACCTCGTCCACCAGATCGCGCACCATCGCGAAGGTCACCCGGTTGTCGAGTCCGACCCCGCCGCCGAGCGAATCCGCGAGCGTTGGCAACTCGGCGACCTGCACCGGCCGCCCGGCGTCGAGGCTCGCGGCCATCGCGGCGCCGCGCGCCATCGAGACGCCCACGACGCGGATCCCCGGCCGCCGCGCCTTGAGCGCCGCCGCGACGCCGGCGATCAGCCCGCCGCCCGACAGCGGGACAAGCGCGCAGGCCAGATCGGGAACCGCCTCGAGCATTTCCAGCCCCAGCGTTCCCTGCCCCGCGACCACGCGCGAATCGTCGAAGGGCGGGATCATCTCCAGCCCCTCCTCGGCCACCAGCCGGTCCACCTCGACCTGGGCGTCGTCCTGGCTCGCCCCGACGATGCGCACCTCCGCACCCAGCGCCTCGATGGCGGCGACCTTGTTGCCCGGCACCAGCCGCGACATGCACACCACCGCGCGGACGCCGGCGGCGCGCGCCGCATGGGCCAGCGCCCGGCCGTGGTTGCCGGTGGAGGCCGCAACCACGCCGCGCGACCGCGCCCCCGCGTCGAGCTGCGCCACGGCGTTGGTCGCGCCGCGCAGCTTGAAGCTGCCGGTGTGCTGGTGGTGCTCGTGCTTGAGCCAGACCGGAACGCCCGCGCGTTTCCCAAGGCTTGGAGAGGCGTCCACCGGCGTCGGCCGGATCGCGCCGGCGATGCGCGCGCGCGCCGCCTCGATCTCTTCGAGACCCACCATCACGCCACCGCCTCCACCGGTGCACTATCGAAGAGCCGCCCGTAGCCCTCGATTGGCCGCGCAAGCCCCGCCGCCCGCCGCATCTCCCAGATGCAGGCCTGATTGGAGGTCACCACCGGCTTGCCGAGCGCCGCCTCGATCGCGCCGGCCTCGGCCAGCGCCGGCAGCGCCGTGCAGGAGATGAAGAGCGCCTGCGCCTCCGGATGATCCGCCTGCGCCGCCGCGGCCCGGATCACCTCCGGTGCAACGGCAGCCATCTCGCGGTCGTCGGCGAGCCCCATCGACGTGGCCTGCACCACCGCCAGGCCTTCGCGTTCGAGATGGGCGACGACCGGGCGCGTCGTCTCCTCCAGATAGGGCGTCAGCAGCGCAATCCGCCGCGCGCCAAGCGCCGCTAGCCCGCGCAGCGCCGCCTCGACCGGCGTGATCACCGCAACCCCCGGCCGCCCCGCGCCGATGGCCGCCGCGACCGCGTGGGGTCCGATCACCACCGAGGCGGCCGTGCAGGCGTAGGCGATCGCCGCGAGCGGCGCCCCGGGGGCCAGCAACGTCGCCGCCTCCGTGAGCCGCGGCGCCATGCGTTGCAGGTTCTCGGGCGTCGTCGGGTTCTCGTAGGCCACCCGGGTGGCGTGGATCGCCGCCGCGTCGGGGCCGATCAGCCGGGCGACGTCGCGCTCGGTGGTCAGGTCGGTCGCAAGCAGGATCAGGCCCAGCCGCGGCAATCCGCGCGCCGGCCCACCGCCGCTGGGCTGGGGTTCACACGACAAGGACCGGACACTCCGCAAGACCCGTCACCTTGTGCGAGACGCTGCCCACGAGAAACCCCTCGACCGAGCCGAGCCCGCGGCTTCCCACCACGATCAGGTCGGCGTCGTGGTCCTTGGCGAAGGCCACGATGCTGCGCGCCGGCTGGCCGGCCTTCACGAACACCCGCACGGTCTCGAGGCCCGCCTCCTGCGCAAGCCGCCGTCCGGCCTGGCCCACCGCGTCGGCGTGGGCGCGCATAATGTCGTCGATGTCGCCATCCTCCCCGGGCCGGTCGTAGGAGAACGAGGCCTCGAGCAGGCTGTGGTGGCGAAAGATCGTCAGCACGATCAGCTCCGCCCCGGCAAGCTGCGCGAGGCCCGCGGCCTTGCTCACCGCCTCCGCCGCGCCGACCGAGCCGTCGTAGGCCACGATGATGCGCCTGAACACGGCTCCCGCCCCCGCCTCAGTTGAACGCGAGATCGCGCAGGAAGAGCGCGATCTGCGGGAAATAGATCAGCGCCACCGAGACGCCGAGCAGCATCACGATGAAGGGCGGCGTCCCGCGCACCACATCCATGTAGGGCCGCTTGAACACCGCGATCGCCGTGAAGATGTCGCAGCCGAACGGCGGCGTCGCCGAGCCGATGGCGACCTGCAGCACGATGATCGTGCCGACCAGCACCGGATCGAGCCCGACGTCCTTCACCACCGGCGCGAAGATCGGCACCAGCACCAGGATCACCACGATCGGGTCGACGAACATGCAGCCGATGAAGAAGGCGATCGAGATCACGAAGAGCACCCCGGTGGGCCCCATGTCCGCGACGCCCACCGCGCCGAGGATCGCCTGCGGGATCTGGGCGAACGAAATGATCCAGGAAAACGCCGCGCCGGCGCCGACGAGGATGAACACCACCGCGGTGATCAGGCCGGTCGACTTGGCCGCATCATAGACATCCGCAAACGACATCGAGCGGAACACCACCATCTCGATGATCAGCGCATAGAGCACGCAGGCCGCCGCCGCCTCCGTCGGGCTGAACACGCCGCCGTAGATGCCGCCGATGATGATTGCGGGAAAGCCGAGCGGCCAGACCGCTGTCCGCACCGCCCGGGCCCGCGCGCCCCAGCTCGCCTTCGGCTCGGTCGGCACATTGTGGCGCACCGCGTAGATCATGCTGTAGATCGAGAACAGCACCAGGATCAGCAGGCCCGGCCCGATCCCGGCGATGAACAGCTCCGCAATCGAGGTGTTGGACACCACGCCGTAGATGATCATGCCGATCGAGGGCGGGATCAGGAAGGCGATGTCGGAGGCGTTCACGATAAGCGCCAGCACGAAGCTGTCCTTGTAGCCGGCCTTGAGCATGCGCGGGCGCAGCGGTGAGCCGACCGCGACCACCGTCGCCTGGGTCGAGCCCGAGACCGCGCCGAACATCGTGCAGGCCGCCGCCGTCGAGACCGCGAGCCCGCCCTTCACATGGCCCACGAAGGCCATCACCATGTCGATCAGCCGCCCCGCCGACTGGCCGCGGGTCATGATGTCGGCGGCGAAGATGAACATCGGCACCGCGATCAGCGAGGCCGGCCGGATGCCGGCCAGGATCTGCTGGACCATGGTCTCCACCTGGCCAAGGCCGCCGAACATGGCGACGAACCCCACCGTGGCCCCGGCGATCAGCGGGATCATCATCGGAAACCCCAGCAGCAGGAGCGCGATCATGGTCAGCATGATGGTCGCGGCCATGACTCAGATCTCCCGCTCGTCGTCGCTGTAGCCCTCGAGCACCAGGGTCGAGAGCCAGACGTCGGGGTCGGTGACGTTCTTGATCGCGGTCAGCGCGTACTGGAGCCCGGTCATGAAGAAGCCGACCGGCACCCAGAGATAGGTGACCCAGACCGGGATCTGCAGCGCCGGCAACACCCGGCCCTGGCCGGCGAGCGTGATGATGTAGCCCGTCGCGCACCAGGCCAGCGCGAACATGAAGACCGCCGTGACGGCGGCGATCACGATCATCATCACCCGGCGCGCCGGCGCAGGAAGCGCGTCGAAGATCGCCGACATGCGGATGTGGCGGCCGTGCCGCGCGGCGTAGCTGATCCCCGCGAAGGTGATCAGCACGATCAGGATCGAGTTGAGTTCCTCGGTGAAGTAGATGCTCGAACGGAAGATGAACCTGCCGACCACGTTGGCGACGGTGTTGGCGGCCATCAGCAGCACGCCGGCGGCCAGCATCACCGCCTCGATCCGGGCGATCGCTGCGTCCAGAAGCCCGAGCGGCCCGGGGAGCGAGGTCTCGGCCCGATGTTTCTTCGTGCGTCCGGCTCCCGCCGGCGTCGTCGCCGCTGCGTCTTCGCTCAAGCCGGGCTCCTTCCGTTGGCCGCCGGGAGACGCTCCGGGCGCGGCCGCGCCCGGAGCCCTGGGCCTCAGTCCTGAACGGCCTCAACGTCGGCCTTCATCTGCTCGAGCAGCGCCTGGCCGCTCTCGCCGGTCATCTCGACGAAGGACGCCTCCACCGCGGCGGCGGCGTCCTCGAAGGGCGCGCGCTCCTCCTCGGATAGAACGTTGATCACCATGTCCGGCTTGGCCGCCTGGATGTTTTCGAGCGATTCCGCGTGCAGGCCCTTCTGGTACTCCACGATATAGTCGAAGGCCGCCGTGGTGGCGTTGCGGACCAGCTCCTGGTCCTCCGGGCTCAGCCCGTCGAAGAACGCCTTGTTGGCCATCACCGCGGTGGTGAAGTTGTTGTGCCCGATGCAGGTGATGACGTCGGTCACCTCGTAGATCTTGGTCGATTCCAGGAAGAAGCCCGGATTCTCCTGGCCCTGGATGATGCCGGTCTGCAGCGCGCCGTAGACCTCGCCCCAGGGCAGCGGCGTCGGAGTGGCCCCGAACGCCTTGTAGCTTTCGACCAGCAGCGGGTTGGTCATGACCCGGAACTTCACCTCGTTGAGATCGGCGGGGCTGCGCACCTCCTGCTGGGTGGTCATGCAGACCTCGCCCTCGGGGAACATGGTCAGAAGCTCCAGCCCCTGCGCGGCGTAGAGTTCGGGGAAGGTCTCGTTGATCGCCTTGGAGTCGCGGAAGAACGCCACCAGATCCTCGTGCTCCTGCGGCAGCAGGTAGGGCACGAAGAACACCTGCGCCTCGGGGATCGTCGCGCCGGTGAACCCGGGCGACTGGTCGACGAACTGCAGGATGCCGGCCTTGGCCTGCTCCATGATGTCGTCGGACTCGCCCAGCGTGCCGAACGGGAAGAGCTGCACCTCGTGGTCGGAGTTGGCCTCTATCTCCTCCTTGAACTTCTGCGCGAAGACGTTCTGCACGTCCTGCGCGGCGGCCTCCTCGGTGGCGTAGCGCCAGGTGTCCGCCTGCGCGCCGGAAGCCACGGCCATCGCCAGCGCGCTCGCGCCGATAAGCTTGAAGAATCTTGCCGTCATCGGTGTGGTCTCCTGTCTTGCTTGCGTCATCTGCTTGCGTCGTGTCCCGCCGCCGGGCGCACCCGCGAACCGTCGGACATCGGAGGTCGAGGCGCCGCCATGCGCCGGACACGGCCGGGACCGGGCGCGATCCGCGCGCCCTCGGCGCATGCGATGTGCGGACCCCCCGCCGCCGGCAGGGGATCCCGCGCGACGGCTATCGACTCCAAACCTGAAACAGAGACAAAACCATGTCAATTCCAGAATTGAACCATTACAATCCCGGCCTATGCAGCCCTACATCGCCAGCAGCGCCGGCTCCGGCTGATCGCGGACCAGCCGCGCCAGAACCTCGAGCGCGCGCTCGAGCCCCTCGGCGGTCGCCCCGCCGAGGCTGACCCGGAGACCCTGCCGCCGCGCCGGCTCGCTGATTGCGAAGGCCGCGCCGGCCGCGACCGCGACCCCCCGGTGGCGGGCGTGGGCGACCAGCGCCTCCTCGGTCCACCCCCCCGGCGCCGGCAGCCAGACGTGCAGCCCGTTGGGCGTCGCCGAGTGCTCGATCCCGCGCAGCGCCCGCGCGGCGATGCGGTTGCGCCGCCCCAGCGACGCCCGCTGCCAGTCGAGCAGCTCCTCGGCCGCGCCGTCCTCGATCATGCGCGTCGCGATCTCCGCAATCAGCGGCGTCGCCATCCAGTTGGTCACCATGTGCCGGTTGACCGCCGCCGACACCAGCGTCTCGGGCATCACCAGATACCCGTAGCGCAGCCCCGGCATCAGGCACTTGCTGAACCCGGTCAGATAGAACGTGCGCTCCGGCGCGAGGCTCGCGATGGGTCGCGGCCGGCCCGCGTGCAGCGGCCCGCCGGCGTCGTTCTCCACGATGATCACGTCGTGGCGGCGGGCGATCTCGACGATCGCGCGCCGCCGCTCGGCCCCCATCATCCGCGCCATCGGGTTGAGCCCGTTGGGCAGCAGGTGCAGCGCCTTCACCCCGCCGGCCGCGCAGGCGCGCTGCAGCGCCTCGGGCTCGACCCCCTCGGCGTCCACCGGCAGTCCGACCAGCCGCAACCCCAGATAGCGCGCCAGCGCCGGCAGGGTGTGATGGCCGAGCTCCTCGGTGGCGACCACGTCGCCGGGACCCGCGGCCGACATCAGCGCCACCGTCATCGCGGCGGTGTTGCCGTTGGTCGGCAGCACCAGCTCGGGCCGGGTGACCACGCCGCACAGCGCCAGCCAGCGCGGGGCCGCCCGGCGGTGCCGCTCCAGCGTCGCCCGTGGCCGGAACGACAGCAGCGTCTCGGGCGGCAGCTCCTCGGCCAGCGTCGCCAGCGTCGCGCGCATCCGCGCCCCATGGATCTCGTCACTGACCGGGGTCAGCATCGAGCAGTCGATCACCGGATCGCCGCCGCCGATCCTGTGCCAGGGCGTCGAGGTCTCCACCGCGCCGGCGCGCACGAAGGTGCCGCGGCCGACCTCGCCCGAGATGATGTCGAGCCGGGTCAGCTCCTCGTAGGCGCGGCTGATGGTCTGCACGCTGAGCCCCAGCCGGTAGGCGAGGTCGCGGTGCGTCGGCAGCCGGTCGCCCGGCCGCACCTCGCCCGCCTCGATCGCGCGCACCAGCGCCTGCGCCAGCGCCCGGTAGGCCGGGCGGCTCAGGCTTTCGCGCGCGGGCGGCCAGATTGTCATGATCTCAAGCTTGCCTCCGATCAGAACAATTGGCAAGACTGGGGGCTCAGCTGGCCCGGATCGATCAGCGCTCCGACCAGGCCCGCGCCCCGATCAGGACGGACCCCGCCCGATGCCCCGCCTCGCCCTCGACGACCGCGACCTGCGCATCCTGTCGATCCTCGGGCGCGAGGGCCGCATCTCAAAGACCGAGCTCGCCCGCCGCGTGAACCTCTCCGCCACGCCCTGCTGGGAGCGCCTGCGCCGCCTCGAGGAGGCCGGCCTGATCCGCGGCTACCGCGCCGAGGTGGCGCTGGGGAAGATCGCGCCGCACGTGGTCGTCTTCGTAACCGTCGAACTCGAGAGCCACCGGCCGGAAAACTTCCAGGCCTTCGAACTCGCGATGGGCCGTCACGACGAGATCGTCGCCGCCTGGGCGCTCGGCGGCGGCTACGACTACCTGCTCCAGGTGATCACCCGCGACATCGACAGCTACCAGCGGCTGATCGACGCCCTGCTCGCCGCGCGGATCGGCATGCGCCGCTACTTCACCTACGTCGTCACCAAGGACGTGAAGGCCTCCGCCCCGCCGTTGGAGGCGCTGGCCGCGCCCGGCCCGACAGATTGACGCCGCTCGGGGCTGATTGCGGAGGAATCCTCCGCGACTCCGCCCGACTTCGGTGACTCTCTCCGCGGCGCGCCGGCAGAATGCCCGTTGAACCCGACCCTTGCCGCCCAAGCTGCCGGAGGATCCACCATGCCCGCCGCCGCGCCCGAGATTACCGAGACCCTCTCCGACGACCTGATGTCGGGGCTCGCCGACCGGGCGCTGGCGCGCAGCTTCGCCTATTCGGGCGGCCGCTGGATCGCGGCGGCCGACCGGGGGGCGCTGGCGGTGACGGATCCGGCGACCGGCGACGAGATCGGCCGGGTCGCGCGGCTTTCGGCCGCCGAGAGCGCCGCAGCGGTCGACGCCGCCGCCGCCGCGTTCCGGGGCTGGTCCGGGGCGCTCCCGCAGGAGCGCGCCGCTAGGCTGCGCCGCTGGTTCGAGCTGATGCGCGCCCACCGCGAGGATCTCGCCCGCATCATGACCCGCGAACAGGGCAAGCCGCTCTCCGAGGCCCGCGGCGAGATCGACTACGCCGCGTCCTTCCTCGAATTCTACGCCGAGGAGGCCAGACGCCCGAACATCGAGAGCGTGACCTCGCACCTGCCTGACGCCGAGGTCGAACTCTGGCGCGAGCCGGTGGGGGTCGCGGCACTGATCACGCCGTGGAACTTCCCCTCCGCCATGCTGACCCGCAAGGCCGGCGCGGCGCTCGCCGCCGGCTGCACCGTGGTCGCGCATCCCTCCGCCGAGACGCCGTTCTCGGCGCTGGCGCTGGCCGAGCTCGCCGAGCGCGCGGGCGTTCCGGCCGGGGTCTTCAACGTCGTGACCGGCGACGCGCCGACCGTCGTGGAGCCGTGGCTGACCGATCCGCGCGTGCGGGCGCTCAGCTTCACCGGCTCGACCGAGATCGGCAAGCACCTCTACCGCCGCTCCGCCGACACGGTGAAACGTCTGGTGCTTGAGCTCGGCGGCCACGCGCCGTTCCTGGTGTTCGCCGAGGCCGATCTCGACCAGGCGGTCGACGAGGCGATCAAGGCCAAGTTCGCCACCACCGGCCAGGACTGCCTCGGCGCCAACCGCTTCCTGATCGAGCGGCCGGTCTACGACGCCTTCTGCGAGCGCTTCGCCGAGCGGACCCGGGCGCTGACCCTCGGTCCCGGCCTCCAGGACCGAGACCTCGGTCCGCTGATGAACGAAAATGCGGTCGCCAAGCAGGAGGAGCACGTCGCCGACGCGCTGAAGCGCGGGGCGAAGCTGCTTGCGGGCGGCCGGCGCTCGGATCTCGGGCCGCTCTTCTACGAGCCCACGGTGCTGGCCGACGTGGCCCCGGACGCGCTGATCCTGCGCGAGGAGACCTTCGGGCCGGTCTCCGCCATCGCCGCCTTCGACAGCGAGGAGGAGGCCGTGGCGCGCGCTAACGCCACCGAATACGGGCTCGTCGCCTACCTGCACAGCCAGGATCCGCGGCGCATCTACCGGCTCAGCCGATCGCTGGAGTTCGGCATGGTGGCGGTCAACCGCACCAAGGTCACCGGCGCGCCGATCCCCTTCGGCGGCATGAAACAATCCGGCCTCGCCCGCGAGGGCGCCCGATATGGCCTCGAGGCCTTCACCGACATCAAGTACGTCTGCCGCGACTGGGCGTGAAGGCGTTAGGGGAAAATTATCGAAGATTAACGCGTTTTATTTCAACGGGATAACCGGAATTGCACGCGTGTTACGCGGGTGTAACACACCCTGGGAGGACCAGACCATGCTGACCAACGACCAACTCGCCCTCTGGGATCGCGAGAGCTTCTTCCACCCCTCGACCCATCTCGCCCAGCACGCCCGCGGCGAGACCCCGAGCAGGATCATCACCGGCGGCGAGGGCGTCTGGATCGAGGACCGCGACGGGCGCCGCCTGCTCGACGCCTTCGCCGGGCTCTACTGCGTGAACGTCGGCTACGGCCGCCAGGAGATCGCCGAGGCGATCGCCGCCCAGGCCCGCGAGCTCGCCTACTACCACGCCTACGTCGGCCACGGCACCGAGGCGTCGATCACGCTCGCCCATATGATCCTCGAGCGCGCGCCCGCAGGCATGTCCAAGGTCTACTTCGGCCTCGGCGGCTCAGACGCCAACGAGACCAACGTCAAGCTGGTCTGGTACTACAACAACATCCTCGGCCGCCCCGAGAAGAAGAAGATCATCTCCCGCTGGCGCGGCTACCACGGCTCGGGGCTGATGACCGGCTCGCTCACCGGGCTCGGCCTCTTCCACCGCAAGTTCGACCTGCCGATGCCGCAGGTCCTGCACACCGAGGCGCCCTACTACTACCGCCGCGCCGATACCGCGCAATCGGAGGCCGAGTTCGTCGCCCACTGCGCCGCCGAGCTCGAGGCGCTTATCGACCGCGAGGGCCCCGACACCATCGCCGCCTTCATCGGCGAGCCCGCGCTCGGCACCGGCGGCCTCGTGCCGCCGCCGGCCGGCTACTGGGAGGCGATCCAGCCGATCCTCAAGAAGCACGACATCCTGCTCATCGCCGACGAAGTGGTCACCGCCTTCGGCCGGCTCGGCTCGATGTTCGGCTCCGACCACTACGGGCTGAAGCCCGACATCATCACCATCGCCAAGGGCCTGACCTCCGCCTACGCGCCCCTCTCGGGCTCGATCGTCGGCGACCGGGTCTGGAAGGTCCTCGAACAGGGCACCGACGAGACCGGCCCGATCGGGCACGGCTGGACCTACTCCGCCCATCCCATCGGCGCGGCCGCCGGGATCGCCAACCTCCAGCTCGTGGACAGCCTCGGGCTGGTGGCGAACGCCGGCGAAACCGGCGCCTATTTCAAGGCGGCTCTCACCGACGCGCTCGGCGGACATCGCCATGTCGGCGACATCCGCGGCGAGGGCCTGCTCTGCGCCGTCGAACTCGTCGCCGACCGCGGCGAACGGCGGTTCTTCGACGCCGGCGAAAGGGTCGGCCCGCGCGCGGTCGCGGCGCTGCTCGCCGAGGGCGTGATCGCCCGGGCGATGCCCGAGGGCGACATCATCGGCTTCGCCCCGCCGCTCTGCCTGACGCGGTCCGAGGCGGACCAGATCGTCGAGGCAACCCGCCGCGCGGTCGACGCGGTCCTCACCTGAAACCCTGCCCAAACCCCGGACTGCGGCCACCATTTGCGGTCCCTTTTGACACCGCCGGGATTTCGCATACCTTCTCGCGCGGAATCATAACAGCGGAGGAAACAGTGAATACCTTGAAACTTGTCGCAACAGGGGCCGCGATGGCCCTGACGGCCACCGCGGTCGCCGCCCAGGATCGCGAAGGCTGGCCGGAGAGCTTCACCGTCGGCACGGCCAGCCAGGGCGGCACCTTCTTCGTCTACGGCTCGGGCTGGGCCAACCTCGTCGCCGAAGAACTCGGCCTCACCGGCGCCGGCGAAGTCACCGGCGGCCCGATGCAGAACATGGCGCTCGTCCACAATGGCGACCTCGCCTTCGGGCTGACCACGCTCGGACCGGCAGCGGAATTGCTCGCCGGCACCAACCCGATCGCGCCCGGCCTCGCCATGGAAAACGTCTGCGCGATGTTCCCGATGTACCAGACGCCGTTCCACATGGCGGCGCTGGCCTCGGAGGGCCTCACCACGCTCTCCGAGATCCCCGATGGCACCGTGATCGGCTTCGGCCCTGCGGGCTCGAGCGCCGACACCTACTTCCCGGCGATGCTTGAGGCGCTCGGCGTCAACTTCGAGCGGCGCAACGGCGGCTGGGATGACCTCGGCGGCCAGCTTCAGGACGGGCTCATCGACGCGATCGGCTTCGCCGCCGGCGTGCCGATCCCGACCGTGAGCCAGCTCGAGGTGCAGACCGACATCAGCGTGGTGGGCTTCACCGACGACGAGCTCGCCGTCGTCACCGAGAACTTCCCGGTGGCGCCGTACGCGGTCTCGGCCGACACCTACCAGACGTTGCAGGAGGACATGACCTCGGTGGCGATGTGGAACTTCGCCGTCGCCAACTGCGACTTGCCCGAGAGCTTCGTCTACGAGGCCACCCGCATCGCGATGGAGGACAACGCGCGGATGGTGAACATCCACTCCTCCGCCTCCGAGACGGTGCCGGAGCACTGGGACAAGAACAATGTCCTGATGTGGCATCCGGGTGCTGCGCGCTGGTTCAACGAGCAGGGCGGCGCGTCGATCGCCCCGGACATGATCCACGGCGGCTGACGCCGCCGGGACGCCAGACTGAACGCGGGCCGCATCTCCTCGGAGGTGCGGCCCTTTTCATGGCGTTGCCGCGCCGTTCCCTGCGCGCTAACGTGCCGCAACAAATCCGGGAGGAAGCCGATGACCAAAGCTTCAACCGAGCCGCAGGTCGTCGTCGCCGATGGCGTGGACGAGGAGCCGGTCGAGAGCAACCGCCGGCTGTTCGATGGCTGGCGGTACACGCTCTTCGCGGCCGCCGCCGCCGTCTACGCCTTCTTCCACATGGCGGCGCTGAACGGGCTCTCGATCGAGGACTGGACCGGCATCCGGATCCCCTTCTTGCCGTCGCTCCCAATGGAGACCTGGAACTTCCGCATCGTTCACGTAGCCGGCGCGCTCGGCCTCGGCTTCCTCCTCTTCGCCGGGGCGCGATTCGCCGAAGAAGCGAGGGACGAGACGTCCGCGTTCGACTACGCCGCCAAGGCGCTGATGATCCCGGCGGCCTTCGCGACGGGCGTGGCGATCTGGTTCGGGCTGCAGATCGCTGGTGGGCTGATGTGGAACGGCATGGATGAGACGCTGCGCTTCCGCGAGATCTGGCTTTTCGGAGTACCGCTTCTGGTCGCAACCATCGGCGGCGTCCTGATCTCCTGGGCCGATCGCCGCCCGCGGGACCGCTTCGCCGCGCCGGACGTGCTTCTGACGATCTGCGGCGTTGCGGTCGCGGTCTATCTAATCACAATCTACAGCACGCTGATGCGCAACTCGACCGGGACGCCCTTCGCGCCGATCGGCATTTCGCTCGCGGCCATCGCCGGCACGCTCCTGATCATGGAGCTGACACGGCGGGTCGCCGGGCTGGCGCTGGTCGTCATTTCGGTCGTTTTCCTGACCTACGTGTTCACCGGCCAGTATCTGCCCGGCTTTCTGAACTCGCCGCCGATCAGCTGGCAACGATTCTTCAGCCAGATCTACACCGACGTCGGCATCCTCGGCCCGACCACCGCGGTCTCCTCGACCTACATCATTCTCTTCATCATCTTCGCGGCCTTCCTGCAGGCGTCCAAGGTGGGCGACTATTTCGTCAACTTCGCCTTCGCTTGCGCCGGGCGCGCCCGCGGCGGCCCGGCCAAGGTGGCGATCTTCGCCTCGGGCCTGATGGGCATGATCAACGGCACGTCGGCCGGCAACGTCGTCGCCACCGGCTCGCTTACCATCCCGCTGATGAAGAAGGTCGGCTACCGCAACACGACAGCCGGCGCTGTGGAGGCCGCCGCCTCGACCGGCGGGCAGATCATGCCGCCGATCATGGGCGCGGGCGCGTTCATCATGGCCGAGATCACCGGCATCCCCTACACCGACATCGCCATCGCGGCGATCATCCCGGCGATCCTCTACTTTGTCTCGGTCTACTTCATGGTGGATTTCGAGGCCGCCAAGCTCGGCATGCGCGGCATGCGCGAGGACGAGCTCCCGAAGTTCCGCGAGATGGCGCGGCGGGTCTACCTGTTCCTTCCGATCATCATTCTCGTCTCGGCGCTCTTCATGGGCTACTCGGTGATCAGGGCGGGCACGCTGGCGACAATATCGGCGGCGGTGGTGAGCTGGCTGACGCCCTACCGCATGGGACCGCGCTCGGTGGTCAAGGCGTTCGAACTGGCCGGCATCATGGCGATCCAGATCACGGCGGTCTGCGCCTGCGCAGGCATCATCGTGGGCGTCATCTCGCTGACAGGGGTCGGCGCGCGGTTCTCGAACCTGCTGCTCGGCCTCGCCGGGGTCAGCCAGCTTCTGGCGCTCTTCTTCGCCATGTGCATCTCGATCCTGCTCGGCATGGGCATGCCCACGACCGCCGCCTACGCCGTCGCCGCCTCCGTCGTGGCGCCCGGGCTTGTGCAGCTTGGCATTCCGCCCCTGACTGCGCATTTCTTCGTCTTCTACTTCGCCGTGGTCTCGGCGATCACGCCGCCGGTGGCGCTGGCGTCCTACGCCGCCGCAGGCATATCGGGTGCCAATCCCATGGAGACCTCGATGGCCTCCTTCAAGATCGGCATTGCGGCCTTCATCGTGCCCTTCATGTTCTTCTACTCCTCGTCGCTGCTGCTTCAGGGGGAGTGGCATACGATCGCGCTCGCCTTCGTCACCGCGACCGTTGGCGTCTACCTGCTGTCGGCGGCCGTCCAGGGCTGGTTCGTCGGCGCGCCAGCCGCCTGGTTCCTGCGCGCTGGACTGGTGGCGGCGGCGCTTTTCATGATCAAAGGCGGCATCGTCACCGACGTGATCGGCGTCGCGCTCGCTGCGGCTGCCTACTTTGTTCAGCGCACCTTCAGGCCGGGGCCCGGCGCGAGCGTCCGGGTCGCCGGCGCCGACTGAGCCGGGTCGCCCACAGGGAGCCCGCGGACGCCAAGACGGCGTCCGCAACATTTGCAATCGATAGGGGCGCCGGTCAGACCGAACTCAAGCCGTGGCTCCGGATCAGGCCGATCATCAGCGTCTTCGCGTCTATACGATGTTGCCGGTGGATCGCCCGCGCCGCCTCGGCGTCGCCCGCGGCGATCGCATCGACGAGTTGGCGATGCTCTGCGTTCGAGCGATGCGGCGCTGGGCGCATCCACAGGGTGAGCATTCGGGCGCGGTGAACCTGGTCTGAATAGGTTGCGACGATCGATTCGAGGCGCCGGTTCCCCGCCAGCGCGACCAGGCGTCTGTGGAACTCCGCATCCGCCTGCGCCCAGGCAAGCCGGTCTTCCGCCTCGAGCGCGGCTTCCATCCGGTCGATCTGCGCCCGGAGCGCAGCGATCTCTTCGGGATCGGGCCCGGCTTCCGCGGCGTCGTGAGCCGCCAAGGATTCGAGTTCAACGAGGATTGAGTAGATCTCCTCCATGTCCTCCACCGACACCGAAAGGATCCGGACGCCACGCCGCGGCCGGACTTCGATCAGCCCGTGGCCCTCGAGGATGATCGCCGCCTCGCGCACCGGCGTGCGCGACATGCCGAGCATCTCGGCCAGTTCGGCCTCGAAGTGCGTCGATCCGGGTGCGAGCTGGTTGGTGATGATCATCTCGCGCAAGAGGGTCACGGCGCGCTGAACCTGCGACGGGGTCTTCTCCTGTGGGGCCGCGTCAGCCGGCAAGATCAGTCCCCCGTCAGGCGAACCGTGCGGTCGCTCGCCGCGGCGTCATAAATCGCCGCTTCAATCTCCATGTTCCGCAGGTAGGCCCGCACCTCGTTCTCAAGCGGGGTTCCGCGCAGAATGCGCTCCACGACATGGGCCTGCAGCGCGTAGACGCAATCACCGCCGAATACGTCCAGGGGCCAGTTCCAGCCGATGGCGCTGGCCTCCGTCTCGCCTCGCGGCCGGAGCCGCAGGGTACCGAAACCGTCGAGCGTCAGGGTGGCTGCGGAGCCTTCGACCAGGCATTCCCCCATCGTCAGGCGCGGGTTCTTCGCGGCGTGGTCCGCCAGCCTGTTGCCGTCAAAGAGCGCGCGTCGGCCTTCGGGAAAGCGAAACAGGATCGCGCCTGCGTCCTCGCCAGCAATGGCCGGGTTCAGCCGGCGCAGGTCGGCGCTGACCGCCTCGGGCTCTCCCATCAGGAACCGGAAGGTGTCGATCCAGTGAACGGCGGTTTCATGCACGAGGAACCGCTCCATGTGCTGGAAATAGGGCTGCCGCTCGAGATAGGCGTCGGGGCCCTGTCCGTCCCCGGGCCGCAGGCGGAAGGTGATCTGATAGAGATCGCCAAGCTCGCCCGCAACGATGGTCTCGCGGATGCACCTGTACCAGGGCTGGAACCGGAAGTTCTCGTGCACCACGAGCGGCACGCCCGCTTCGGCCGCAAGATCAGCGGCGATCCTCGCCTCCTCCAGCGACGCGCAGAACGGCTTCTGACAGACGACGATGCGAGGATCGGCCGCGAGCGCCGCCCGGATCAGGTCGAGATGCGCCGGCGGCGGCGCTGCTATGTCGACGATGTCGGGAGCGCAGTCAGCGAGCAGCATCGCCGGATCCTCTGTCGCCAGGATCTCGGCGGTCGGCCCCTGGGTCAGGGTCGCGAGGCGCGCGGCCTTGCCAGGCTCGGGATCGGCGATGCCGACAAGGCGCGTCTCGGGATTGCGACTCCAGGCCTCCGCATGGAACCCGGCGAAGTACCCGGCCCCGATCAACGCAACCGAAAGAGTCATGCCGTCACGAGACCACGCCAGGCCTGGGCAATGGCCTCCGCCACGGCTTCGGTCGAAGCGTCGCCGCCGAGGTCCGCAGGTCGCGTGCGGCCTGATCCGATCACTTCGGAGACTGCACTGCGCAGCTTCGCGCCGGCATGACGGGCTCCAGGATTGTCCCGACTTCGTCCGAGCCATTCCAGCATCATCGCCCCGGAAAGGATCATCGCCATCGGGTTGGCGACCCCTCGTCCGGCGATGTCGGGGGCGCTGCCGTGACAGGGCTGGAACACCGCATGCCGCGCGCCGATGTCGGCCGACGGCGCGAGCCCGAGGCTGCCCATCAATCCCGCACCAAGGTCGGAGAGGATGTCTCCGAACATGTTCTCGGTCACCATCACATCGAACATCCACGGCTTCTGGACCATCCAGAGCGCGACAGCATCCACATAGGCTGTCTCGGCCAGGATGTCGGGAAACCGGGCGGCGCGTTCGCCGAAGATGCGCCGGAAGAAGGCGAAGGCCTGGAAGACGTTGGCCTTGTCGACGCAGAGAACCCGGCCGCTCCCTCGACCGTCGGCCTTGCGCTCGCGCGCGAGCTCAAAGGCGAAGTCGAACAGCTTCTCCGAGACGTCGCGGGTGATCTCGAGCGTCTCGCGCGCAATCGCGTCATCCTCGATGTGACCCTTGCCGTGCGAGGCGAACAGGCCTTCGGTCGATTCGCGCACGATCACGAAGTCCAGCTTCGCCGCGCGTGGCGATTTCAGCGGCGTGTCCTGACCGGGAACCACGAAGACCGGACGTACTCCGGCGAAGAGTCCGAGGCGCATGCGCAGATCGATCTGCGGCGAGATCTCGGTGCCGTCGGGGTACCGGACCTCCGGAAGGCCCATCGCCGACAGTAGGATCGCGTCCGCCTCCCGGGCCGTGGCGAGCGAGGCTTCCGGAAGCGCTTCGCCGTTGTCGCGGTAATGCCCTGCGCCGGCAGGCACGCTTTGGAATTCCAGATCGAACGTGCCAGCCTGCGCGCCGATATCGGCGAGCAGGCGCACACAGGGGGCCATGATCTCGGGACCAATGCCGTCCCCGTCGAATACAGCGATCTTGAAGGTCGACATGACTTCTCCCGGCGGTGACGCCCGTGAAGAAAGCTCATAGCGCCTGCCAAGGCCATTGACAATGCATATTTTAACGCATACGCAATTCCGATGCCGTCCGGCATACCAGGACAGGCACGAAAAGCCAGTGGAGGATTAGGATGAAACGACTCATCGCCGGAATGGCATCGCTCTCCCTCGGGGTGGCCGTGATGGCCGGACCCGTCGCCGCCCAGGACTTCCCCTATCGCGACATCACCGCCGTGGTGGTCTGGGGCGCGGGCGGCGGCACGGACACGATCAACCGGATGATCATGGCGGAAATGGAGAAGGAGCTGCCCGTTTCGATCACCGTGACCAACCAGACCGGCGGCGTCGCCGGCTCGAATGGCATGGTCTACGTGCTCAACCAGCCCGCGGACGGCTACACGCTTGCAGGCATCTCGGAATCGAACGTCACCGCCGCCGTGCAGGGCGGCTGGGACAAGAAATTCGACGTCTGGCATCCCTTCATCGTCGGCGGCTCGCCCGACCTGATCTCGGTCACGAAAGGCTCGCAATACGAGAGCCTAGAGGATCTGATCGCCGCAGCCGCGGCCGCTCCGGGAACCATCGCCGCCGGCGCTTCCGGGTCGGGATCGATCCACCACCTCAACCTCCTGGCGCTGGAGAACGGAACGGGCGCGAAGTTCAAATTCGTACCCTACGGCGGCTCCGGGCCGGCGCAGGAAGCCGCCGTCGCCGGCGAGGTCGAGGTGATCGTCACGTCGCTCGCCGAGCAGTCCGGGCTGATCGCCGGCGGCGAGTTCCGTCCGCTAGCGACCCTCGTGCCGGAGGCCGCAATGATCGGGGATGTAACCATTCCGTCCGCGTTCGACGCCTATCCCGACCTCGCCGAATACCTGCCGCTGAAACAGGCGATCGGCTTCGCGATGCTCGCGGAAGCGCCTGACGACGCCAAGGCCGCGATCACCGCGGCCTTCGAGAAGGCCATGCAGTCCGACACGGTCAAGACATGGGCCGCGGAGAACCACTACGATCTCTCGGGCCTCTCGGGCGCCGAGGCGACCGCCGCCTTCGCCAATCTGGAAAGCAACTTCGCCTGGACCCTGCAGGGCCTGGGCGCGGCGAGCGTCGATCCGGAAACCCTCGGGATCGCCAAGCCCTGATCCAAAGGCAAGAACGCGCAGCCCGGCCTGCGGGCTCCGCGGTGAAGCGAACGGAGATCCCAATGACGGAAGGTCGCAATGTCCGGCGACGCCAGGATTTCTGGACGTCCCTGCTCCTGATCGCCGTCTCGCTCTTCTTTCTGTGGCGCACCAGCGCCATCCCGTTCTTCAAGGCCGCCGCGGCGGGTGTCGAGGCCGGACACTGGTACAACTCCGCCGCCATCGTGCCCTACGTGATCTTCACTGCGCTGCTGGCGCTGGCGGTGGGCCTGATGGTCACCGCTCTCCGCCAAGGCGGAGCGCCGCACGGCCTGGGCGAGGCGGTCGCCGGCTTCCTTGGGAGCGCGGGCGGGCGGCGGATCATCGCCGCAGCGTTGATCATGCTTGCCTACATATTCGCACTGGTGCCTCGCGTGGACTTCACGCTGGCGAGCGCGCTCGTGCTTCTGGCGATGATCTACGGGTTCCACGAGACCCGCGGCCGCGCCACCGCGATCGCCACCGCCGCGGTGCTGATCCCCTCACTCTATGCGCTCGCCTTTCACCTGCCGCGCGGTGAATGGGACGCGCCGCACGACGACGACTGGGTCACGCTCGCGGCCTTCGTCGGGCTGTGGCTGGTTTGCTGGATCGAGGTCCGCGCCGCGCGTGGACGGGTCGAGGGCTACATTCGTGCCGCGCCGTTCATAGCGGCGCTGGTGCCGCTTTTTCTCGTTCTGGTCATGGCCTTCGGCTTTCGCCAGAACGTACCCAACCGCACCGGCCTCGTGTTCAAGCAGATCGAATACCACTACTACGTCAACCTTCGACCCTGGATCAGGGGCGAGGGCTGAGCGATGGACTTCGTGCTCGCGCAGTTCGTCGCATTCCTGTCGAGCCTCTCGACGCTCGCCAGCGATCCGATGACCTATCCCTATCTGGTCTGCTCCGTCGCGCTCGGGATCGTCTTCGGCGCGCTGCCGGGTCTGACTGCGACGCTCGCCGTGACGATCCTTACCGGATTCTTTGGCAACAAGATCCCGGTCGAACAGTCCCTGATCGCGCTGATCGGCGCCTATGTCGGCGCGATCTACGGCGGCTCCTACCCGTCCATCTTGCTCAACATTCCAGGCACCGCCGCCTCCGCGGCCACCGCGATGGACGGATATCCGCTGACCCGTCAGGGACGCGGGGGCGAGGCGCTCGGCCTGACCACGACCGCGTCTTTCATCGGCACGCTTATCGGCACCTTCTGTCTGCTGATCCTGATCTGGGCCCTTCTGGCGATCGCCCGCCAGATCGCCTCGCCGGAAAAGGCGTTGCTCGCGCTCTTCGGCATCCTGGTTTCCGGCACCCTGATGACCACGGATCTGGTGATCAAGGGATGGATCGCCGGCCTCATCGGCCTGGCGATGGCGATGGTTGGACTGGACCCGATCCTGAGCGAGGCGCGTTTCACCTTCGGATGGCCGTATCTTCTGTCTGGATTCATGGTGGTGCCGGTGCTGATGGGCGCCTTCGCCATTCCGCAGATCCTCGACGGCCTGTGCGCCGGTCCAATCTCGGGCGACCCACCGCAAGTCGGCCGCATCGTGCCGAACTGGCGGGCGGTGCGACGCTACCTTCCGGTGATCTCGCGCTCCGGCGGCATCGGCGTCGGGATCGGCGCGCTCCCCGGCGTGGGTGAGGACGTGGCGGGATGGGTGTCCTACGGCGTCGGAAAGAGCTTCTCTAAGGACCCAGGTCGCTTCGGAAAGGGCTCGATCGAGGGCCTGCTCTCCTCGGAGACCGCGAACAACGCTTGCATCGGCGGCGCGCTCATCCCGCTGCTCGTTCTCGGCATCCCCGGCTCGCCGCCGGCCGCGGCTCTGCTCGGCGCGTTGATGATCAACAACGTGACCCCCGGCCCCACCATCGACCCTGCGCTGATCACCCGGATCGTCGCCATCCTGCTGATGGCGTCCTGCACAATGCTGGTTCTCGGCCTCTTCACCGCCCGGCTGTTCATCTCCGTGCTGCGGGTGCCCCAGACAATCTTCCTGCCCGTGGTCCTCGTGCTGACCACCATCGGGTCCTTCTCGGTCGGAGGCGGGATCAACGACCTCTTCATCATGGTGATCGTGGGGCTGATTTCCTATGCCCTGATACGGATGCAATATCCCATCGCCCCACTGGTGATCGGCGTGATCCTCGGCCCGCTCTTTGACGAGACGTTCCGGCGGGCGCTGCTGGTCTCGGACGGCGATCTCAGCGTCTTCGTCACCCGCCCCGGCGCGGCGATCCTGCTCGGCCTCAACGTGACGCTGGTGCTGTCTCAGCTTCCGCCCGTCCGTCGCGGATTTGCCCGTCTGTTCGGCGGTCGCGATCACGACGCACGCTCGAAGGGTTGATCGATGTTTTGCGTGAGCGTGGATTTCATCGTGCGCGAGGACCATCTCGCAGCTTTCCTCGCAAGAATGAAGCGACAGGCCGAGGAGTTGCTCGCGCTTGAGCCCGGCTGTCGCACCTTCGAGGTCTGGACCGCCGCCGACCGACCCGGGACGGTGCATCTGCACGAAGTCTACGACGACGCGGCGGCCTTCACGGCGCACCTCGCAAGCGCGCATTTCCGCAGCTTCGACGCGGAGGTCGCCGACATGCTGCGCGACAAGATCGTCACGCTCTGGGACCGCCAGCCATGAGCCTGCTTCTGGGCGCGATCGCCGACGACTTCACCGGGGCCACGGATCTCGCAAGCACCCTGGTCGGCGAGGGCATGCGGGTCGTACAGATCATCGGGGCGCCGACCGAGGATGTCGAAGCGGGAGACGCCGAGGCCGTCGTGGTCGCCCTGAAATCCCGCACCGCGCCGGTGAGCGAGGCTGTGGAGACGTCCCTGCGCGCGCTGTCTTGGCTCCGCACCCGAGGCGCCCGCCAGATCGTCTTCAAGTACTGCTCGACCTTCGAACTCGACGCCGCGCGGCAACATCGGACCGGTCGCCGATGCGCTTCTCGACGGGCTCGGGGCCGACTTCGCCCTGGTTTGTCCCGCCTTCCCGGAGAACCGCCGCACCATCTACAAGGGCCACCTCTTTGTCGGAGACCGACTGCTGTCGGAAAGCTCGATGAAGGATCACCCACTGACGCCGATGCGCGATTCCGATCTCATTCGCCTGATGGCCGCGCAGAGCCTTCGACAGGTCGGGCTGGTGCCACTGGAAACGGTGCGGAACGGACCGGACGCGATCACGGCTCGGATCGACGAACTGAAGGCGGGCGGGATCACATACGGGGTCGCGGACGCGCTGACCGACGACGATCTGCGGCGAATCGGGCGGGCTGCGCGAGATCATGCGCTGGTCACCGGCGGATCAGGCGTCGCGATGGGACTGCCCGCCAACCTGCGCGAGGCAGGACTGCTGCAGCCGGCCAGCCCTCCGGCCTATCCCTCGGCGTCCGGGCGGAAGCTGGTGCTGTCGGGGAGTTGCTCGACCGCGACGCGCGCCCAGATCGCCCGCGCGGTCGGGCAATGGCCGGCGCGCAAGCTCGACGTGGACGGGCTGGCGGCCGGCGAGGACCTGGTCGGCGCGCTGAGCCAATGGGCGCTTGACCAGCGCGTGGACACGCCCGCAGTGATCTACGCCTCGGCCGACCCGGAAGCAGTCGCGCGGAACCAGGCGCGCCACGGCGCCGGCCGGGCCGGCCAGTTGATCGAGGACGCTCTTGGTCGGATCGCGGAACGCCTCCGCGCGGCGGGTTTCGATCGGATCATCGTCGCGGGCGGCGAGACGTCGGGAGCCGTGGTCTCGGCGCTCGGCGTTCGATCGCTGCGCATCGGTCCGGCGATCACCGCGGGCGTGCCCTGGACCGAGGCCCTGGACCCGCGGCCACTGGCGCTCGCGCTGAAGTCCGGTAACTTCGGAGCGGAAACCTTCTTCGAGGACGCCTTCTCGGTGCTGCCGTGACCGAAACGAAGCTTCGAGACGACATCGCACGAATGTCGCGCTCGCTGTTCGAGCGCGGCCTCACGTTCGGCGCATCGGGCAACATCTCGGTCCGCCTTGACGACGGCTGGCTGATGACCCCGACCGGGGTCTCAATGGGCGATCTCGATCCGGCGCGGTTGTCCAGGCTCGACGGATCGGGACATCACATCGCCGGCGACCGACCGACCAAGGAGGCCTTCCTGCACGTCGCAATGTACGAACGCCGCCCGAACGCCGGGGCGATCGTGCACCTGCATTCGACGCATTCGGTCGCGGTGAGCTGCATGGCGGATGTCGACCACCGGGATGTGCTGCCGCCGCTGACCGCCTATTACGTGATGCGCGTCGGCACCCTGCCCCTGATCCCCTATTTTCCACCCGGCGATCCAGACCTCGCCAACGCGGTGCGCGAAATGGCCGGCCGGCACCACGCGGTGCTTCTGGCCAATCACGGTCCGGTGGTCGCAGGCCGCAGTCTCGCCGACGCCGTCCATGCGACCGAGGAACTCGAGGAAACGGCTAGGATCTACCTCGCGCTCAAGAACATGAAGAGCCGCCCGCTCACCGACGAGCAGGTCGCCGAGATCCGCCGCCGATTTCCACCATCGGGCTAGACCGCTTCCGCTGGCGAATCCGCTTCTATCTGGCTGCGGGCGATCCGGCGCGCGGTCTTGAAGATGCCGTCGAGCAGCTCGAGCAGCTCGACCTCCCGCACGTAGCGGCCGATCCCGCTGTCGGCGCTCTTGAGCCGTTCGAACCGCGTGCGGCTGATGTAGCGCGACATCTCCACCAGATCGTGCTTCATCTCGCGCACCCGCCTGGCCAGTTCGACATCCTCCGAAAGCACCGACTGCACGGCGCCCTCCAGCGCCTGCGCCACCTCGGTATGGTATTCGGTCAGGCGCTCGGCGGTGTAGGGGGTGATGCTCGCGTGCTCCTCCATCCGCTTGCGCGTCGATGTCACCATATCCGAGGCGATGACGTCGGCGATGTGCTCAAGATCGTTCGCGACGCTGACGAGCTGCATCAGGTCGTGCGACTGCTCGTCCGACAGACGCGACTTCGACACGTCGCCGAGATATTCGAGGATCGCGCGGTGCAGATCGTCCACCGGCCGGTCCATCGCGTGAAGCTTCTCAAGCTCGACCGCCGATCCCGACAGGTTGACCTCCAACGACTTGCGCAGCATCCCCGCGACGTATTCGCCGAGCCGGCCGATCTCGCGGCGGGCGTGCTCGAGCGCGAAGGTCGGCGTCGAGAGCAGCTCCTTGTCGAGGTATTTCGGCGTCAGCGGCGCATCCATCGAAATGGGCCTGTCCGGCACCAGCCACTCGACGAACCGCGCGATCTGCGCCGTGAAGCCGATGAACAGGATCGTGTTGGCCACGTTGAAGACCGTATGCGCGTTGGCCACCTGACGCGGCAGGTCGCCATCCGGCGAGATGTAGCGCGAGAACTCGGCCAGCCGGTTGATGAACAGAATCCAAATCAGCACGCCGGCCACGTTGAACAGTACGTGCACAACCGCCGCACGCACCGCCTCGCGGGGCTTCCCGATACAGGCCAGACCGGCCGTCGCGCAGGTGCCGATATTCGCGCCCATCGCCACCGCGATCGCGGTCTCGAGCGTCATCATGCCCTGCCCGGCCAAGACGATTACGATGCCGGTGGTCGCCGCCGACGATTGGATGATCGCCGTGAAAACCATGCCAGTCAGCACCGCCAGAACCGGGTTGTCCAGCGTCGCGATGAAGTCGATGAACGCGGGATTGGTCCGCAGCGGCACCATCGCCGTGCTCATCAGGCCCATACCGTAGAACACGAGGCCAACGCCGAGCAGCATCCGTCCGTAGTCCTGCCACTTCTGGCTCTTGGACAGAAAGGAGATCAGGAAACCCAGCGTGATCATCGGAAGGGCGAACCGCGTCACGTTGAACGCCAGGATCTGCGCCGTCACCGTGCTGCCGATGTTTGCGCCCATGATGACGCTGACGCTCTGCGCCATCGACATCAGTCCGGCGGAGATGAAACCGACGAGGATCACCGTCGTCACGGACGAGGAGTTCACGAGACCGGTGACGAGCGCGCCCATTCCCGCGCCGAGAAAGCGGTTGCCGGTCACCCGTCCGAGTAGGTCCTTCATCTGCTCGCCCGCGGCGCGCTTGAGCGCAGCCGTCATGAGGTCCATGCCGAAGAGAAACAGCGCCAGGCCGCCGAACAGCCCCGTCACCAGCGCAAACTTGTCCAGTCCCTCGGTCACGCCCCGTCGCCTCCGGCCTTAACGACCGTCACCGGCGCACGGGCGATCTGAACCACGCGCTCCGCCACCGATCCGAGCATCACGTGCGGCAGCCCTGTCCTTCCACGGCTTCCAACGACGATCAGGTCCGCTCCGGTTTCAACCGCGACCTCGGCGATGCGACCCGACGGCAGTCCGGTGACGACGATCTTCTCGAACTCGATCAAGGCCGGGCGCTTGTGGGTGGCGGTCCCGCACGCCGGCGACGAACTCGCCGAACATCTCCTCTGCGACCTCGACCATCGGCCTGAGCCAGTCGCCATGGGGCTTTCGGTAGAAGCCGGGGCTTGACGCGGGATCATGAACGACGTGCAGCACGGCGAGTCTCGCGCCATCCCTCGCCGCCTGCGCGCTCGCCCACAAGAGCGCCGCCTCGGAGTCCGCCGAGAAATCCACGGCGCACAGAACAAGCCCGGACGCCGGGGTCATGGCAGGAGCGCCCCCCGGATCATGAAGAAGATCATCGCCGACAGCAGCGCCGCCGCCGGGACGGTGATCACCCAAGCCGCCGCGATCCGCAGGAGCAGCGTGCGCTTCACCAGCTCGACCCTCTGGATCTTCTGCAATCCCTTGCGCTCTTCCTTCCGCAGCGCGCCAGCCGTCCCGCCCGACTTGAGCCGGCGCAGCATGTCGCCCTTCTCCTGGACGCTGGCCGCCTCGAACCGTTCCAGAAACGCGTCGACGGACTCGCCGTCGAGCTCCCGATGATGCTCCCGGATTTCCTCGATCATCCGGGAATAGCTGACCTTGAGGTATTCGCGCAGAAAGCCCACCCCGAAGACGCCGCCGACCGCGATATGGGTCGAGCTCACCGGCAATCCGAGCTGCGAGGCGATGATCACGGTGATCGCGGCTGCCAGCGCCACGCAGAATGCCCGCGCCTTGTCGAGCTCGGTGATCTCCGAGCCGACGGTGCGGATCAGCTTTGGCCCGTAGAGCGCGAGACCCAGCGCGATGCCGATGGCGCCCACCAGCATGACCCACAGCGGAATCGGCGCCTTTCCGGCGATGTCGCCGTGTATCACCGCCTCGCTGATGCCCGCGAGCGGACCGACGGCGTTGGCCACGTCGTTGGCGCCATGCGCGAAGCTCAGGAGCGCGGCGGCGAAGATCAGCGGCACGGTGAAGAGCGCGTTGACGCCTTCCTTGTCGTTCGTGAGTTGCGGCGCGACCTGCTCGACATGCCGTCGCATCAACGCCCAGACCGCCGCCGCGACGACGAGACCCAGAACGCTGGCGGTGACGAAACCGACCGGAATGACGGCTTTGAGACCCTTGAGCGCCAGATATGTCGTGAACGCCCAGCCCATCACCGCGATCAGGATCGGCGCCATGCGCTTCGCAGCGGCCAGCAGATCCGGCTGATAGGTGATCGTACGCTTGATGAGGTAGAGGAACCCCGCCGCGATGATCCCGCCCAGGACCGGTGAGATCACCCATGACGCTGCGATCTGGCCGACGACGCCCCAGTCGGCGATGCCCCAGCCGCCCGCGGCGACCCCGGCGCCCAGAACGCCGCCCACGATCGAGTGGGTCGTCGAGACCGGCGCTCCAAGGGCGGTAGCGAAATTCAGCCAGAGCGCCGCGGCGAGCAGGCCTGCCATCATCAGCCAGATGAACGTGTTCGTGTCGCTGATCATCGCCGGATCAATGATGCCGCTCTTGATCGTACCGACGACGTCTCCGCCCGCGATCAGCGCGCCCGCGGCTTCGAACACCGCCGCGATCAGGATCGCCCCGGTCAGGGTGATCGCGTGCGATCCGACCGCCGGACCGACATTGTTCGCCACGTCGTTGGCGCCGATGTTGAGCGCCATGTAGCCGCCGATCATCGCGGCCGTCACCAAGAGGATCCCACCAGGCCCGTCAGGCCCTCGCGCCATGGCGAACAGCATTATCAACGCGATGAAGAGGACCGCAGAACCAAGCCTGAAGAGCTCGCCTCTGTTGACGAGAAGACCTTCTTCGAGCCTGCGAACATTCCATATGCCAGTAGCCACGGTTCCCTCCCAGCTTGTCGATGCGTCTCTGGAGGACGCTCTGCTTCAAGACGACCGATCGGGGTCGGTGCGCGGACGACCAGAGCAGTGGGGGAAGACCGGCGAAATGCGCTGGATCAAGTGACGACAAAAAAATGTCACAAATCTGTCACAAAATTGCATTCAATGCGCGAGTTGTCGACACCCGCAATGGAGTGTCACTGTTTTGGAGGCCCCGATTCGGGCTCGTCCGACACCTCGTCGATCCAGACCTGGAAGCTCGACAGCGTATGCTGGCCGAAGCTATGCGTGAGGGGCACGTCGGCGGCGTCCCTCCCCTGGGCGATCAGCACCCGGCCGAAGCGCACGTCGTTGTTGCGCGGATCGAAGACCCACCAGCGACCGCCAAGATAGACCTCCATCCAGGCCGCGAAATCCATGACGGGATAGGGCGGCGGCTGGCCGATGTCGCTCACATAGCCCGTGCAATAGCGCGCCGGGATGTTCAGACAACGGCAGATCGTGATCGCGAGATGCGCATAGTCTCTGCAGACCCCGACCCCCTCGTTGAGCGTCTCGGCGGCGGTGCGGGTGGCCCGGGAATGCTCGTATCCGAACCGGACGTGCTGATGAACGAAATCGCAGACCGCCTGGACGCGCTCCCAGCCGGTGGGGCTCCCGGCGAAACGTCGCCAGGCGAAATCCGAAACGAGATCGGTTTCGCAATATCGGCTCGGCAGGAGGAACGTCAGGACTTCCACCGGCAGCCGTTCGACGGGATGCTGCTCGGCGGTCGGGTCGGCGGGGTCTGGCGTTCCCGCGTCACGAAGAACGCCCTCGGTCCAGACGGTGAACTCGCCGGCCGGGGCCACGAGCCGGCTGCACCAGTTGCCGAAGCCATCCCGATAGCTCTCGATCGGGACGGCTGGGCTCGCAAGCAGCAGATCTGGCTTCTCCAGGTCGCTCGCGCGCGAATAGTGAACGTTCAGGAGCAGGATCATCGGCGTCGGCTGCGGCAGGCTGTAGCTCAACCGACAACCGAGGTGCAGGCGCATTTATCGCTCCGGGGCTTTGCGCTCGCGACAGGCGAGCGTCACCCCGCCACCCTATCGCGCCGGCGCCGCGATGTCTCGCCCGGCGCCGCGCCGAGGTGATCAGTTGGTGGCGGTCTTCCACCCGCCCCGCACGGACCCGCTGCCACGGCGGCCTCCAGCGCGTGCGCGATCATCTCCGGGACGGCGGGATCGGTGCCGATAGGATCGAGCGTCACCCCCTCGAAACCCGCCTCCAGCAGCGCCTCCGGAATGTCCTCCCGGACATGGCCGTTCGCCGCCGCGAAGTACGGCAGGCAGACCGCCGGCCCCAGGTCTCGCGCAGCGTCCGCCACAAACGGCGCCTCGTCGACGAAACCTGTCGTCACGCCGCGAAAGACGCCGGCCTGCGCGACAAGGCCCGCCGCCGCGCGCACCGGCGCGGAGGCGCGGGAATTCGACGGAGATCCGTGTCCGACGAGCAGAAGCATCGTTCTCGCCGGTTCCAGGCCGCCGGCGATCGCCGCGTCGCGCGCCCGGGACAGGCAGAGGTCAGACAGCGCGGGATCGAGCCCGAGCGGCGCGAGGATCCTCACATCGGCGGCCCCGGCCGCCGCCATGCGCTTCGGGAGCTGTTCACGAACGAACCAGCCGTCCGACATGAACAGCGGATAGACCACCAGACCCGATCCGAGCGTTGCGACAGCCCGATCGATCGCGCCAGCGCAGGCGAGCGTCGCGCCGCCGACCCGCCAGCCGGGAAGATGGCCCGCGACGATACCGGCCAGTTCGGCCATCTCCGCTTCCGGGCCCGCCGGATCGGAAGGTTGTCCGTGGGCAACCAGAAGCGCGGCGCGATCAGCGGGAGGAGCCATCGAAGAAGGTGATCCTGTTCCAGACGTGGGATTTACCGGTGGGCTTGCACATCGGGCTCCGTTTCACCTCCTCAAGCTTCCAAGAGACCCAATCATTCTCATGCAGGGCGGCTCTTTTTTGGGTCCGCATAAATCGGACGGCCGGCCCGATCAGGCGGCGAAGGTATCGGCGAGAGGCGGTGGAAGGTCAAAGCTGCGCAGCGCGTCGGCGCGGGCTTGGGACGACATCTTGCGCGCGGTCTTGGCCACGATGCGCGCCACTGCGTCGGCGTCATGCTTGGCTGCGAAATCGGCGAAGTACCAGCGCAGGAACACAAAACATATCACATCCTCTAGCATCTGGGTCTCGGGGTTGCGCTTCAGATCCTCCTTGCGGAGCAGCCGCTCCACCCGGTCGAGATCCTCGGCGTCGTATCCGGCGTCGGCCATGAAGCCCGAGACCCGCGCCGCGTGACGGCGCGCCTGCTCGGTGCGCCAGGCGAGGTAGCCGGAACGGCCATCGGGATAGTCGCGCCGGGGCAGCAGCCAGCGCTCGACGTGCTGTCCTCGCGCCGCGATCTGGAGGGCCTCGGAGGCGTCCGGCGCGCGTCGCGCAAGCTCGGCGCTCATTCGTTCCCCGTAAAGGAGAGCCGCCGGACGGGACGCGCCGGTCTCGTCCATCTCGCGCGCGGGATCGGCGTCGTTGGCCGCGTCGATCGCAGCGATGACCACCTCCAGACGGCCGGTCACTGGCCACCCGTGCTGGCGGCGGACGGGTCACGCTCGGCATCGGACCACAACCGGCAGACGCCGGGGATCGCGCAGGTCCGAAAATCACCGCGCCCGAGGAAAACCGCCTCTCCACGCGCATGTCGGCGAAACCTGCCGCTCCGGACTACAGGCTCGTCGGCATGGAAAATCAGGTGGGAGCGGCGAGCCCTTCCTGCGAACTCGTCCCGGCCCTCTCCGGTGCGTTCGGTTCCGAGCGCATTCGCCATGTATCGCCGCCCCTCCAAAAGCCGTCGTCCGTGCAATTGGAGATAGCATGTCGGGCGGGGCGGCGTCGAGACGGAGCGCGCGACCCAAGGCGGCGATGAACTCCACGCAAGCCGCTGAAGCAAAGCGAAATGTGGCGGTCGCCCAAGCGGAGCGCATGTGAAGGCCCCCGGTCGCCTCCGGCGTCGTTGGAACGAGGCTCGCCGGGCTTCGCTTTGGAGACCGAAGCGGAGTCCGATCACGCACGGCGTTCTCAAGTTTCTCACAATCCGCTTGGAAGTTTGCGATCGGAGCCACCTTGCGGTTAGGACCGAGAGATGGAGAATTCCGACTTTGCGCCGGCTGGGCGTACGGTGGGGGCGCAACGTCGGCGCACGCTGCCCTCGCGCCCGCGGCGGCGCGGTCTCACGCCTTGCGACTCGGTGGGAAAGCCGTCTCAACCATGATCAAATATTCCGATTGCAACGACTCAGACTTGGTGCAATTGAATCAAATTGGACATCGGCGGATTTTTGCCGATGGCGTCTTTCGACAAGCTGAACCATGGGGATCCGCACCTGCGGATGCGTTCCAGTTGGGGTGTATGGCCGTTGTGGTAAGGCCCGCTCGGCCTTGAGAGGGGGCGGCGGTGGCGGTTACCAACAATTTTCAGGCGAACACCCTGGATCTGGATGGCAAGATCGGCCTTGTCCAGCCCACCGCGCTCGTCTGGGGCCCGGACGGGCGGCTCTACGTCACCGAGGTCGACGGCGGCGTGAAGGTTCTGACGATCGCGTTCGGCGACAAGCCGGGCGACGGGGTCTCCACCGCCAAGTTCTACGTCACCGCCGCAACGACCGTGCCGCTAGTCAAGGGCGCGATCCAGAACCACAACGACAACGGAACCGCCAACGCCGGCGCCAACCGCCAAGTCACCGGCATCGACGTGACGCCACAATTCGACGCCGCCGGCAACCCGATGAAGCTCGCCAACGGCACGTCGATGGTGACGATGTACGTCACCTCTTCCGACAGCCGCATCGGCGCCGGCGGCAGCGGCGCGGATGCCGGCCTCGACACCAACTCGGGCGTCATCACCAAGCTGATCCAGACCGGCGCCAACAGCTGGACCGCGATCGACATCGTGCGTGGACTACCCCGCTCGGAGGAGAACCACGCCACCAACGGCCTCGAGGTGATCCAGGAGATCGGCCCGGACGGCAAGCTGATCTCCGAGCGGATGATCGTGGCCCAGGGCGGCAACGCCAATTCAGGCGCGCCGTCCTACAACTTCGCCGGTCAGCAGGAGCAGCCGCTCTCGGGCGCGATCCTCGAGGTCAATCTCGACATGCTCAGGGCGATGCCGGTCAAGTCGGACGGCGGACGCGCCTACATCTACGATCTGCCGACGCTCAACGATCCGACGCGGACCGGAAGCCTCGACGCCGGCGATCCGTTCGGCGGCAACGACGGGCTCAACAGCGCGGTCCTCGCCTCTGGCGGGCCGGTCAAGATCTATTCGGCCGGCTACCGCAACTCCTATGACGTGGAGGTGACCGACGACGGCCGGGTCTGGACCTACGACAACGGCGCCAACAACAGCTGGGGCGGACGGCCGATCGGCGAGGCCGGCGACAATGGCGGCGCGATCGATCTCGCTCAGGCGCTCGGCTACATCTCCACCAACCTCAACAACGGCGAGGGCAACGCCAACGACGGCGTCAACCTCGTAAACTGGAACCCGGCCAACAAGGACAACTTCCACGAGGTCACCCGGTCCGACGACTTGGCCGGACGCACGCTCTCCGCCGGGCAGGGCGGGGCGCAGACCTACGTTCAGGAGGGTCTGGTCCACGTATATGGCGGCCATCCCAACCCGACCCGCGCCGAAGGCTCGCGCGCGGGCATGCTGTTCACGCCCGGCGCGGGCACCGACAACGCGTTCCTGCTGGTCTCCAACCAGGACAGCTTCGGCAACGGCGGCGGCAGCGACTACGCCGAAGTGATCGGCTGGCTCACGGCGGTGGAGAACAACAACGCGGCCTTCCCGTCCAACGGCATCTACGGCGCGACGGCGGGCGCGCTGACCAAGAAGGTGCTCGCGGTCACGCCGGGCGTAGCCTACGACATCTACGCGCTGGCCGGCGGCGCCGGAGCGGCGGTCGTCAAGGGCGGCCCGGCCCCCGCCGGCGGCGTCTTTCTCGGCTCCTCAGGGCTTCCGGCCGACATAGCGAGCATCGTTCCCACGAAAAACCCGATCGAAGGGAACTACAAGGAGGGCGGCAAGACCGACGGGGCGCTCGACAGCGGCAACGGCTCGATCAACGGGCTGACCGAGTATACCTCGACCATCCTCGACGACGGCGCGACCAAGATGAAGGGCGCGATCATCGCCGCCAACCTCAATGGCGGCAGCCTCATCGTGATGGGCCGCAACGCCGACGGAAGCATGGCGAGCATCGTGCAGAACGGCTTTGCGGTCGCGGCCGATCGCACCACGCTGAAGGCCGGAGGCGGACCGCTCGGCCTGACATCGCTCGGCGACGATGTGGCCGCACGCGGGCTCGAAAAGGCGTTCCAGGGCTCAATCTGGGTCGCCACATACAACCAGAACGGGCCGCTGATCGAGGTCTTCCAGCCGGCCAACGGCAAGGTGCCCCTCGCAGGCCAGCAGGTCGTCAACACCACCGATCATGACCTCGACGGCGTCGGGCACATCGCCGATCCCTTCGAGTTCAGCTCCACCAACGGCTACGCCATCGCGCCCGGCCAGAGCATCGTCATCGACTTCAACCCACAGAACACCAACTTTCCAACCTCGATCGCTGGCACCGGCCTGCTCGGCGCCGCGCTCGACGGAGTGACCCCCAACCGGGATGCGCAGACGGCCTTCGAGAACTATCCGCCCAGCCAGCAGTTGAGCGGGCTCTACGACATCGGCGGCAACGTGCTGCCCGGCGGCAATGCGCCGATCCTCCAGATCAAGAAGGTCACGCCCGGCAGCGTGGTCGGCGCCGCCGACACAGCGCGCGACGTGCTGCACACCGGCATCAAGCCGTCGGCTGACGTCGGCCAGATCGTCGCGACAATGACTGCGAAGAACTGGGTCCCGGCGGCGGGCGGAGTGAAGGTCGGCCAGCTCACCGGCATGATCTTCGGCGACGGCACCCAGGCGAACTTCCTTCGGCTCGTGTTCGGCAGCGTGAACGGCGTGGCGGGAATCGAGGTCGGTTACGAGCTCGGCAACGTCAACTACACCAAGCTCGCGACCATCGCGACGCCCGGCCTCTCCAGCGCGACGGTGTCGCTGATCGACCTCAAGCTCACCCTGGACAGCAAGACCTTCGCCGTCGCCACCGCCTACAAGCTGGAGGGGCAGGCCGGCTTCACCCCCATCGACCTCAAGGGGTTCGTGCTGCCGCCGGGCATCCTCCGCGACGTGCTGACCGGCGCGCACACGATCGGGACCGCGCCCGCCAAGGCGTCAGGGGCCGCCATCGGCTTTCTCGCGGAGACCTCTCAAGGCAATCCCCTGGAGGCGGTCGACTTCTACAGCCTCAAGATCGAGGCGTTCGGCAATCAGATCCTGGCCACAACCGGAGCGCAGGTCGGCGCCTCGGGCTCCGCCGGGATCGACACGGTGAACTACACTGGGTCGGACGCCGCGCTGGCGCCACTGGCGACGAACGTCGAGAACTTCGACGGCGCCGGCTCGGCTGCGAACTACGCCGTGACCGGCAACGCGCTCGGCAACGTCATCAAGGTCGGCTCGGGCGTCAACACCATCACGACCGGCGGAGGCGCCGACACGGTGGTCGGGACGCTGGCGCAACTCGCCGGCGACACGATCACCGATTTCTCCGCGGCCGACGCCGTCATGGTCAGCGGCGCCGCGTTGAGCGGCATCAACATCAGCTATGGCGCGGGACCGGCCAGCGTCATCCTGAACGGCCAGGTGCTGATGTTCGGCGGCGCCGCCTTCCAGGGCTTCACGGCCGCGCAGGGTCCCTCGACCTTCTCCTTCGCCCAGACCGCGGAAGGCGTGAAGATCACCCTGAACGCCGCCGAAAGCGGGACCGAGACGGTGCTTTACAGGGTCAACGCCGGGAGCGGCGGCACTTCGGCCACGAATGCATCTGCGGGCAGCGGCACGATCGCGGCCCTCGACGGCGGACCGGCGTGGCTGGGCGACGCCGCGCTGATCGGCGCGACGGGCCCGATCTCGGTCCTGGGCGCGGGCACCGGCGTCTACACGCAAGCGTTGACCAACCAGATCAGCGAGATCAAGTCCGGCAACGTCGATCTCTCCAAGGTGCCGTGGCAACTCTTCGTCAACGAGCGCAACGATTCAGTCAACGACAGCACGAAGCTCGCCTACAACTTCGCGGTCGAGGCCGGAAAGACATACAAGATCACGCTCTATTACGCCGAGAACTGGCCGGGCGTCTTCGGCTTCGAGGACGCCACCGGCAAGACGCGCCAGTTCGACGTCACTGTCGAGGGTCAGCTCCTGCCCGCCTTCACCGACATCAACCCGATCATGGAGGCGGTCGCCAAGCTTGGCGTTCCGCTGCCGCCGGGTTCGGCCAGCAACGCCGCCAAGCAGCCATTCCTCGGCATGGGTTTCGAGAAGAGCGCCGCCTACACTGCGACGGACGGCACTCTGACGGTCGCCTTCGAGCACGACATCCAGAACCCGAAGATCAACGCGATCCAGATATCGCAGATCGGCGGCCAGACCCCGCCGCCGCCGGCTCCCGTGATCGCGGTGGCGGACGCCGCCGCCGTCGAGGGCGGCGTAGCCAGCGTCACCTTCTCCCGATCCGGCAATCTCACCCAGGCGGTGACGATCACCTATTTGGTCGCGTCCGGCACCGCGTCGGCGGCGGACTACGTCGCCCCGGCCTCTCAGACAGTGACGATTCCGGCCGGCGCCGCGAGCACCAGCGTCTCTATCGCCATCGTCAACGATATGCTCGCCGAGGGCGCGGAGAGCTTCACCGTCAACGTCACCTCGGCGAACACAGCCTCAGGACCCGCCACCGTCGCCGACAGCTCGGCCACGGTGACCATCGCGGCGAGCGACAACGCGCCGCCCGCGACGCCAGGCAACGCTCAGGTTGCTTTTGACGCTCAGAACGACATCGTGAAATCTGCGGTCTACGGCGGCGGCGAAGTCGGCGCGGCGGTGCTGAAGGTGATGAGCGGCAACAATTCCGTCGCGGCTTCGAACTTCGGCGTCAACTCGTTCAAGGTGAACAACACCGGCGACAAAAAGATCTCGGCGATCTTCATCGACGTCACCCACGCGCTCTATCCCGACAGCGTTTTTGATCCCGACGGTAAAGGCGGCGACACTGCCTTCAAGCCTTGGGCGGTCGACGGCGCCGGCGGAACCGGCGCATTCGTCAGCGGCTCCGGCTACTTTCTTCCCGGTGAAGCGCCGATCGCCAATTCCGGCGGCTCGGGCGGCGCCAGCAATGGCGGCTTCAAGGGCGCGATGGTGAAGTTCAACGCCGGCGTCAGCGGCGGATTCCAGAAGGGCGAGACCGTCGGTTTCTCCGGCGACATGGATCCGAACTCGATCGCCGGCATGGCCAAGTCGGGAACAGCCGGCGTCGATACCGGCGCCACCCAGGGCTGGGACGTCGGCGGCATCTCCGGCCACGAGCTGATCGGCTCGGTCTTCACCGTGCTCTTCGACGACGGCACCACCGCCAGCGGCCAGCTGATGAGCGACAAGAGCAACGCCGGATCCATCGCCATCGCCACGCAGGCGTTGGCGCCCAAGGACGTGTCGATCATCGTCAACGGCGTGGCGGCGGGCGGGGCGGGAACCTACGGTGTCACGACGCCCAGCGTCATCGTCAGCGGCGATCCGGGACAACTGGTGCGCATCACAATGACGCGCGGCTTCGACCCGGTCACCAACGAGACCAACGGCATCGACGATCTGGTGGAGGCGCGGCTGGCGCGCTACGCCTTCAAGGTCAGCAACGCCTTCGACGAGCAAAGCGTCGACGTCACCATCGGAGCGAGCGGAACTTTCGACGCCTCCGGCCTCTTCACCTACGGTTCGGCTTCAGGCACCGGCAAGGGCAGCTTTACCGGCGAGGGCGTCGCGCCAGTCGCCTTCGTAGCCGCGACGATCGGCAACATCGGCGGTGATTTCGTTCCGCTCGGTGCGGTCACCGCGCCGCTCTATCTCGTCAACCAGGGCGGCCCGGTCACTGGCAATCCGGTGAACCCGCCCTCCGCGCCCGTGATCTCCGGCGGCGCGACCGCGACCGTGCTCGAGGGGAATTTCGCGGCGCTCGACGTCGATGCGACCGACCTGAACGGAGACACGCTGAGCTATTCCATCAGCAGCGGCGCGGACGCGGGGCTGTTCAACATCGACGGTTCCACCGGCCTGGTCTCCTTCAAGATTGCGCCGGACTTCGAGGCGCCGGCGGACGCAGGCGCGAACAACGTCTACAACATCGCGGTCACCGCATCCGATCCCGGCGGTCTCACCGACGTTCAGGCCTACGCTATCTCGGTGATCGACGATCCCGCGGACAATCCCGGCGGCGGCGGCTCGACGGTGCGGATCGAGGCCGAGAACTGGGCTTCGGCGACCAGCTACGGCGTGGAGAGCGTCGGCCACGCCAGCGGCGGGGCGGTGACCAACATCGCCGGCTCCGGCGGCGCGGTCGGCACGTTGATCTACGCTCTCGGCGGCGTGGTCTCGGCGGGCGCCTACACCGTCACCGTGGGTTTCCTCGACGAAGCCGACGGCGTTTCGACGGTCACCGCGACCCTCGGCGGATTCAGCGGCGGCTTCGACATGGACGGCGGCGTCTTCAACGGACCCTCGAAGAACAACGCGAGCAGCTTCAGCTTCCAGAATGTCGTCGTCGGCGCAAGCGACACGCTGGAGCTGACCATCGACACCAACGGCGGTGAAGAGGGGCGGGTCGACTACATCGAGTTCGTCAAGACCGGCGGCAATCCGGTGAACCCGCCCTCCGCGCCCGTGATCTCCGGCGGCGCGACCGCGACCGTGCTCGAGGGGAATTTCGCGGCGCTCGACGTCGATGCGACCGACCTGAACGGAGACACGCTGAGCTATTCCATCAGCAGCGGCGCGGACGCGGGGCTGTTCAACATCGACGGTTCCACCGGCCTGGTCTCCTTCAAGATTGCGCCGGACTTCGAGGCGCCGGCGGACGCAGGCGCGAACAACGTCTACAACATCGCGGTCACCGCATCCGATCCCGGCGGTCTCACCGACGTTCAGGCCTACGCTATCTCGGTGATCGACGATCCCGCGGACAATCCCGGCGGCGGCGGCTCGACGGTGCGGATCGAGGCCGAGAACTGGGCTTCGGCGACCAGCTACGGCGTGGAGAGCGTCGGCCACGCCAGCGGCGGGGCGGTGACCAACATCGCCGGCTCCGGCGGCGCGGTCGGCACGTTGATCTACGCTCTCGGCGGCGTGGTCTCGGCGGGCGCCTACACCGTCACCGTGGGTTTCCTCAACGAAGCCGACGGCGTTTCGACGGTCACCGCGACCCTCGGCGGAATTCAGCGGCGGCTTCGACATGGACGGCGGCGTCTTCAACGGACCCTCGAAGAACAACGCGAGCAGCTTCAGCTTCCAGAATGTCGTCGTCGGCGCAAGCGACACGCTGGAGCTGACCATCGACACCAACGGCGGTGAAGAGGGGCGGGTCGACTACATCGAGTTCGTCAAGACCGGCGGCAATCCGGTGAACCCGCCCTCCGCGCCCGTGATCTCCGGCGGCGCGACCGACGTCGATGCGACAGCGCCCGTGGTCGTCCACCGCTGGAACGCAGGGACCTCGACGGTCGACGCGATCGACGGCGGACCGGCCTGGACCGCCCAGACCTCGGTGATCAAGGGCGGCCCGACCAAGGTGTTCGCCGGCGGTGTTGCGACGACTGACAGTTCGGTGCCCGCGACGACGCCGACAGGCATCTTCTCCCAGGAACGCTGGGATCCCGCCACCGGGGCCGAGATGGCGCTCGCGTTCGGCCAGGGCGATCTCGCCGCCGGCGGCTACGCGGTCCGGCTGTTCCTCGCCAACGGCTACTCCGGCACCGCAGCGCCCGGCACGCGGGTCTTCGACATCTCCATCGAAGACCAGATCGTCTTCAACGACGTCGATCCCACGGCGCTGTTCGGCCACCAGACCGGCGGAATGCTGGAGTGGAGGGGCTCGGTGAGCGATGGGACCATCGACATCGGCTTCGCGCACGGGATCGACAATCCGCTGATCAACGGAGTGGAAGTCCTGGCGCTCGGGGACGCCCTGCTGTTCTGAGCGCCGGCCGATTGGCCGGTCCGCCGCCGGGGAGCAGTCGGAGGACCCGGCCGGATCAGACTTCTTCGGGCACCATGTCGATCGCGCCGCAGGGACACTCGGCGGCGCAGATCCCGCAGCCCTTGCAGTAGTCGAGGTTGAACTCGAACCGGTTGCCGGGGCCGAGCTTGATCACGGCGTTGTCCGGACAGACACCGTAACAGTTGTCGCATTCGAAGCAGTTCCCGCAGCTGAGGCAGCGGCGCGCCTCGAAAAGCGCCGTGTCCTCCGACAGCCCTCCCTGCACCTCCTCGAAACCCGAGACCCGCCGCGCGAGGTCGAGCTGAGGCCTGACGGTCTTGGGCGCGTCGCTGTAGTACCAGGTGTTGAGGCGGTCGAAGCCGGCCACCTGCTTCTGCGCCCGCGCCGGAAGCGTGGCCCCGCGGAGCCAGGCGTCGATGTGGCGAGCCGCGCGTTTCGCCTGGCCGATGGCCACCGTCACGTTCCGCTCGCCGGGCGACATGTCGCCGCCGCAGAAGAGCCCGGGATGGTTGGTCATCTGCGTCTCGGGATCGGTCATGACGACGCCGTCCTGCACGACGATATCCTCGACGCTGCCCAGAAGCGACAGATCCACTTCCTGCCCGAGCGCCAGAACCAGCGAATCCGCCTCCAGCGTCTCGAATTCGCCGGTCGGCTGCGGGCGACCCTCGGCGTCGAGCTCCATCTTCTCGATCGTGAGCGTCTCGCCCTTTGCCTCGGTGATCGTGCTCAGCCACTTGACCTTGACGCCTTCCTCCAGCGCTTCCTCGAGCTCGAAATCATGGGCGGGCATGCGTTCGCGGTTCCGGCGGTACACAATAATCGCGTCGGTCGCCCCCAATCTGCGTGCGGTGCGCGCCACGTCGATCGCGGTGTTTCCACCGCCGTAGATCGCCACGCGCCGCCCCAGCAGCGGCTTGTCTTCGCCCTCCATCGAGCGCAGCACGGAAACCGCGTCGAGAATGCGTGCGCTATCCTTGGCGGGGATGTAGGCGCGCTTGGCGATATGCGCGCCGACGGCGAGGAACGCGGCGTCCGCCCGTTCCGCCTTCATGCTCGCCGCGATGTCGTCGACCCGTTCGCCGTAGCGGAACGTTACGCCCATCGCGGCGATGCGCGCGACCTCGGCGTCGAGCACGTCGCGCGGCATCCGGTACTTCGGGATGCCGTAGCGCATCATGCCGCCGGGCGCGTCGCCCGCCTCGATGACAGTCACCGCGTGACCCATCCGGCGCAGATGGTAGGCGGCCGAGAGGCCCGACGGACCGGCGCCGACGATCAGGACATGCTTGCCGGTTTCCTCGGCCGGGACCTCGAACGCCCAACCGCGCTTCAAGGCCTCGTCGCCGAGGAACCTCTCCACTGAGTTGATGCCGACCGCCGAGTCTAGCTGCGCCCGGTTACAGACGCCTTCGCAGGTGTGATAGCAGACACGCCCCATGATGGCGGGCAGCGGATTGTCCCGCGTCAGGTGCCGCCAGGCGGCCTCGTAGGCGCCGCTCTCGGCTTGGTAGAGCCAGCCCTGGATGTCCTCGCCCGCTGGGCACTCCTTGTTGCAGGGCGGCAGCCGGTCGACATAGACGGGGCGCTCGGTCCGCCAGGTCCCGGTCTTGTTCGCAAGCGACGAGCCGGGATCGAGCGTGATCGCGAAGGGCTTCTTCATGGTCATTGTCCGCTCTCCTCGTCGAGCAGTCCGAAGCGCCTGATGTTTCGATCCGCTCCAGCCTGGATGCGCGCGACGATGTCAGGACGACCGTCGCCCGAGAACAGATGCGCGAAGCGTTTCTGCGGCCGTAGGTATTCCTCGACCGGGACGCGACGCCGGATCTTTGTCACTTCCGTGATTGCGCCATCCTCCGCCTCAAAGATCGGAAAGATGCCGGTCTCGCGCGCCAGCCGCGCCAGTCGGATCGTGTCATGGCTGGCCGAACCCCAGCCAAGCGGACAGGGCACGAAGACGTGCAAATACCGCGCGCCGTGCATCGACATGGCTTTCACCACCTTGGTCTCGAGATCGTGCAGATCAGCGACCGTTGCAGTCGCCACATACGGAATCTCGTGCGCCATCGCGATCAGGGGCACGTTCTTGCCCTTGCCGAATTCGGCGCCGGGCTCCGGTCCGAGCGGCATGGTCGTCGCGGTGCGCGCGGCCGGCGGCGTGGCGGAGCTGCGCTGGACGCCGGTGTTCATGTAGCCCTCGTTGTCGTAGCAGATGTAGAGCACGTCATCGTTGCGATCGAACATGCCGGAAAGGCAGCCGAACCCGATATCGGTGGTCCCGCCGTCGCCGCCCTGGGCGATGACGCGGGTGGCGCTTTGCGCGAGGCCAGCCTTTTGCGCCTTCACCTTGAGCGCGGCGGCCATCCCGGTCCCGACGGCAGCGGCGTTGCCGAAGAGCGAATGCAGCCAGGGAAGCTGCCACGACGTCTCGGGATAGGGCGTGGAGAACACTTCGAGACAGCCGGTGGCGTTCGCCGCGATCAGCTGCCCGTCGGTCGCCCGCAGCGCCGCATCCACGGCGTAACGCGCGCCGAGAGCCTCGCCGCAGCCCTGGCAGGCGCGATGCCCGGAATTGATCGCGTTGTCGCGCGCCGTCGAGGCCTGCACGCTGCGTGCGCCTTCTGGGAGCAGACGGTTGCCGACTGTGAAGGTGCCGGTCTGATAGAACTTGATTTCCTGGGTCATCCGGCGCTCCTCAGCTCACCTTGGCGGCGACGGCGCCCACATCGCGCAACAGGCTCTCAGCGATGGGCCCGCTGCGCCGCATCGACGCCTCGCGCGCGAGGTGGCGGTTGACGATGTCGTGGTCGAGATCGAGAAAGGTCAGAGGTTCGAGTTCGTCCCGCGTCGCCGCGCCCAGCATCCTGACCAGCGACGCCTCGGTGATCGCGCGGCCGCCGAGACCGGCGACGACCGTGTATCCCTTGAGCTGGACGCCCGACAGCGCGAGGCGCACGTCGGTGGACACGACCCCGCCGAGACCGACCGAGAAGCTCTTCTCCAGAACCACGACGCGCGCGGCGTCCTTCAGCGCCTCGCGCACGGCCGCGAGCGGGAACGGACGGAACGACCGGATCGAGAGCAGCCCGATTCTCTCGCCTTTGGCGCGCAGCGCGTCCACCGCTTCCTCCAGCGTGCCGACGACCGAGCCGAGCGCGACGACGATCGTCTCGGCGTCCTCGATCCGGTAGCCGCGTGTCAGGCCGCCTGCGGCCCGACCGAAGCCCGCCTCGAATTCTGCGGCGATCTTCGGAATGAGATCGAGCGCCATCGTCTGCTTGGCATGCGCGAGATAGCGCACCTCCATGAACGCCTCCGGTCCCACCATGGCGCCGATGGAGACCGGTTCGGCCGGATCGAGCACCTGACGCGGCTCGTAGGGCGGCAGGAACGCGTCGACCTGGGCCTGGTCGGGCATGTCCACCTGCTCGTAGGCGTGCGTCAGGATGAAGCCGTCCATGCAGACCATCACCGGCATCGACAGCTCCTCGGCCAGCTTGAACGCCTGGATGTGCAGGTCGAGCGCCTCCTGATTGCTCTCGGCGAAGAGCTGGATCCAGCCGCAATCGCGCTGGCTCATCGAATCACTGTGGTCGTTCCAGATGTTGATCGGGGCGCCGATCGCGCGGTTGGCGACCGTCATGACAATCGGCAGGCCGAGGCCCGAGGCGTTGTAGACCGCCTCCGCCATGAACAGGAGCCCCTGGCTGGCCGTCGCCGTGTAGGTGCGCGCGCCGGTCGCCGAGCTTCCGATCGCCACGCTCATCGCGGCGAACTCGCTCTCGACGTTGATGAACTCGCACGGCGAAAGGGCGCAGGACTTCACCAGCGCGCCGAGACCCTCGACGATGTGCGTCTGCGGCGAGATCGGGTAGGCGCAGATCACCTCCGGGCGGCAGAGCGCCACGGATTGCGCCACCGCCTGCGAGCCTTCGATCTGCGTCTTCACGTTCTGATCTCCTGCGCAAGGGACGCATCCCGAGAAGGGTCGGCATGCGCGGACCCCGTGACATGCCCGTAGGCCTCCGTCGCCGCGTCGATATTGCGCCTCGCGACGTCGCCACTGAACTTGTCGCCGATGGCATGGACGACCGCATCCAACGTGACGATGCCCGTCAGGGCGGCCGCCCCACCGAGCAGGACGGCGTTTGGCAGCGGCCGGCCGAGATGCCGCTTGGCGATCTCCGTCGCAGGCAGTGCGGCGAAGTGCGCGTCCGGCAGGCGCTCCATCACATCGGCGATGCCGAGTTCCTGCAAGCTTCGAGCGCTGTTGATGAGAACGTGGCCTTCCGGGCTGAGCCCTTGGAAGACATCCACCTGATGCAGAAGCGTCGGGTCCTGCACGATCAGAAGATCGGGAACGAGCACCGGTTCGCGCGACCGGATCGGCTTGTCGTCGATGCGGCAGAACGAGACCACCGGCGCGCCCGTCCGCTCCGAACCGAAGCTCGGAACCGCCTGGGCGTGGCGGCCCTGCTCGAAGGCCGCGATGGAGAGCATCTCGGCCGCCGTGACGACCCCCTGCCCGCCACGCCCGTGTATCCGCACTCGGAACATGATCGTTTCCTCTCTCGTCTCTTCCCGATAGATTGCGTCAGAGTCGCCCAGCCCCGCCTTGATGCGGATCAAGGTCAGTCGGCAGAGTTGCAGGGAAAGGCGCGGACGCGCCCGTTGGCGTCAAGAGGTTCAGGGGCTCGTGACTCGGCAGAGGCCGCGGCGCGAGGGCCAGATCCCGGGCGGAGCCAAACCCGCCGGCCTCAAGCCTGACGACAGCCGGGCTCTTCGATGGCGATCACATCCGCCCGCAACGCCTGCAAAAGTCCTCGACCCTGGCGCGCTCGACCGGGTTCCACCACACGCCGTCCCGCTTGAGGCTGGAGGCGACGATGACCCCATCTGTGCGCGCAAGAATTGAGGCGACGTTGTCTGCGGTGACGCCCGATCCGACGAGCAGCGGAAGGTGGGTCGCGCTCCGCACTTCTTCGATCTCCTCCATCGTCGCGGCGTCCCCGGTCCGCTGGCCGGTCGCGATGACCACGTCCGCGTCGAAGAAGGCGAGGTCGCGGGTCAGTTCTCCGATGGTGCGATCGGCCGTGATCGCATGCGCCCCGTGCTTAACGTGGGTGTCGGCGAAGACCAGCACGCCTTCGGCGCGCAATAGGCTCCGGTAGCGCATGGCCTCGGCGGCACGGCCCTCCATGAAGCCCTCGTTCGCAACATAGGCGTTCGCCCACTGGTTCACGCGGATGAAGGCGGCCCCGGTCGCCGCCGCGACGGCAAGGGCATGGACGGGCGCGTTCGCGAGCACGTTTACGCCGACCGTCGCCCCGGTCGCAGCGATGATCCGGTCGGTTGCGACCGCGAGGCAGGCGGCGGTCTCGGGCGTCAGGTCCTCTGGCTTGGAGAAGGGGACATCCCCATGGTTCTCGACGATCAACCCCGAGAGCCCGCCTTCGACGTAGGCGACGGCGTCCCGCACGCAGGCCTCGTAGATCGCCGCGAGGCTCTCGCCGCGAAAACGCGGGCTGCCCGGGAAGGGCGGGCAGTGCACCACGCCGATCAGCGCCTTGTCGACGCCGAAGATGTCTCGTATCGCCGTGGCCGGCCGGTCCGAGATCGCCGTCATCAGGAGTTTCTCCCTTGGGTCATGACGCTTTCGTGTTGGGAAACGCGGCGTGGGACGAGACCCTGCGTCTCGCGGCGCTGCCCGCCCCCGGCGCATCCGTCCATGTGCGCCGCGGCGCGTCGGGACCCGGAGGCAAGGGTTTCAACCAGGCCGTCGTCCTCGCCCGCGCCGGCGCGCCGACCACCCTTGCCACCGCCATCGGCGCAGACGCGGCAGGCGACCGCCTCGCCGGCGCGCTCGCAGCCGAGGGCCTGCGCACCGTCCTGATCCGTCGAGAAGGACTGGCGACCGACTGGTCCGCCGTACTCGTGAGCGAGACCGGCGAGAACGCGATCCTGACCGCCACCGACGCCGCCCAAAGCCTCGACGCGGCTGACGTCTGCGACGCGCTGGTCGGCGCAGTCGCCGGGGATCTCTGCGTACTGCAGGGCAACTTCACAAGCGAGGCGACCCTCGCCGCGGTCGCCGAGGCGCAGAGGCGCGGTATGGTCGTCGCGTTCAACCCCTCGCCGGTGGACGCCGGTCTCGCCTGCCTGATTTCCCGGGCCGACGCGGTCTTTCTCAATCGTGACGAGGCGCAGGTCTTCGCCGGGGGCGTAGACGCGGCCGCCCTCCGGGCGCTTGGCGCCTCCCGGATCATCGTGACGCTGGGCAAGGACGGCGCCCTGCTGTTGACGCAAGAGCACGTCGCGCACGTCCCGGCCGTTTCGGCCACGTCGGTGGATCCAACCGGCGCGGGCGACGTGTTTCTCGCCGCAACTCTCGCCGCCGCGCGCGGGCGAGGCTGGCGTCCCGGCCCGGCGGACGTCGCGGCCGGCGCCGCCGCGGCGGCGCTCTCCGTCGCCCGCGAGGGGGCCTTCGCCGGCCTGCCGACCCGAGAGGAGCTCGCCGCGATCATCGGGCCGACGTGAGCCAGCCGAGCAGGTTGGTCCAGAGCCGTCCGTAGCCCTGCCACGCGCAGAACTCCGGAGACAGCCAGTGCGGGCCGATGTCGCTCGTCCAGGCGGCCGTCCGTCCCTTTCCGTGCGTTCCGAGCACCAGAAGCGGATGGCCGCCCTGGTCCGCCGGAAGCCGGGCGATCACCTCCGCGCCAGGCTTCGACTCGACCTCGTTCACACCGAGCAGAGGCGGCCAATCCGCGCCCATGCCTTCCAGAACCGCATGACCGGACGCAACGAGATCGGGCTTGCAGCCTTCGGGCATCTCCACCCGATCATCCCACGGCAGGCAGGTGACCGGCAGCGCCTCCTCGACCGCGGTGCGCCGCCAGCGGGCGCGCCCGTCGATGCCCTGGAAACTGAAATAGCCGCCGCACATCAGCAATCCGCCGCCGTCGGAAGTCCACTCCCGGATGAGCTTCAGCCGGTTTGGAACCGTGCTTGACTGCAACCAGACCGCGGGCGGGAGCAGCAGCGTATTCGATCCGATGTCGGAGAGGATGATCGCGTCGTAACGCGCGAGACCGTCCCTCTCGAAGGGGAACCCCTCAGCGGCTTCATGCGCAGGCATGTAGGTCAGCGCGAATTCCGACCCCTCAAGCGCCTTCACCAGCGGCTCCGCACCCAGATGGAACGTCACCGAACCGAACTGGTCGAAACCCTTGTAGTGGGTCGCGGAGCTCACCCAGCTCTCGCCCACCAACAACACGCTCTTCATGGTTTCCCCCTCACTCCGCCGCGTGAAAGACCCGGGCGGGATTGTCGATCATCAATGCGCGCGCCGCCGCCGGATCCATTCCGTGGCGCACCAGCCGCGGCAGGAAGTGGCGCACCGCGAAGGCGTAGCCATTGCCGCCGTGGCGCGTGAGCATCATCTTCAGAAACACGTCCTGGCTCAGCAGCACCCGCTCCGCGAAACCCGCCTCCACCAGCCGCATCACCCCGCGCGCCGCCGCCGCGTCGTCAGGGCACTGAACCTGCTGGTCGGCGTAGAAATAGTCCATGCCGATCATGTCGTATTCGACGAAGGCGCCGCGCTTGGCGATGTCGCGCTGATAGGAAAGGTCCTCGCAGCTCGGGTTCATGTGGCAAAGCACCGTATGCCGCGGGTCGACCCCCTCGGACTCCACCACATCCAGAACCTCGTGGCCCAACCGGAACCAGCCGGGCAGATGCACCATCAGCGGCAGCCCGGTTCGACGCTGGGCGCGGGCGGCCCCCCGGAGCGACTTGCGCTCGTCCGCCGTGAAATCCGACGAGACCCCGATCTCGCCGATCAGACCGATGCGCACCCCGTAGAGCCCATCCCTGGCCTCGGCGACGATCTGGTCAGCGATCGCGTCCACGGACATCGCCGCCAACTCGGCCGGATGCGAAGACTGGAGATAGTAGCCGGCTCCCATGACGATCTGCAGGCCCGTCGCGCGCGCGATGCGCACCAGCGCCAAGGGATCGCGGCCGATGCCCCGGCAGGTGGGATCGACCACGGTGCGTCCGCCCTCGCGCGCAAAGAGCAGGAGCTCCTCGACCGCTGCGTCCTCGTCGTTCAGCGACAGATTCTCCCGATTGACGAATGGGTCCTGTCGCAGCTCCCAGAGCAACGACGGGGTCAGAGGAGCGTCAGCGAGATGCTCCCGGCCCGGCCCGGGCGGGTTCCACCAGCAAGAACAGTCGTTGAGGATATGCTCGTGCATCAGCGTGAGCCCGAGGTCGCCCACCGGCACGGGACCCAGCACCGTCATCGCCAGCCCCGAGCGGACATGCGCTACGGACAACTCGCTCATTGGGCGCGCCTCCTGCGTCCACGCCTGACCGAGAAGATGCGCGTGTTGAGCCAGATTGCCGCGAGGATGATCGCCCCGGTCACGATCTGGGTGAAGAAGGGCGAGATGTGCATCAGGATGAGCCCGTTGCCGATGACGGCGATCGTCAGCGCCCCGAGCACGGTGCCGAAGATGGTGCCCTGCCCGCCCATCAGCGACGTGCCACCAAGAACAACCGCGGCGATCACCTGCAGCTCGAATCCGACCGCCGCGTTCGAGGACCCTGAACCGAGGCGCGCCGCGATCAGCAGCCCGGCAAGCGCTGAAGCCGCCCCCGTAAGGGCGTATACCGACGCAATGATCCAGCGCGCCGGCATGCCAACCCGGCGCGCCGCTTCCGGGTTGGAGCCCACCGCCACCACCTGCCGGCCATACTTGGTGGCCCCGAGCGTCACGGCCCCGAGGAACACCACTGCGACTGCGATCAGCGCCGGGATCGGAAATCCCCCCACCGCCCCGCGCCCGATGGCGTAGAAGCCAGGAAGCTGCGGCACAGGGATAGAGTAGCCCTCTGTCAGCCAGAGCGCGACGCCGCGAAGGATCGAGAGACCGGCCAGGGTCACGATGAAAGCCGGGATACCCTGGTAGGCGATGAACCAGCCCTGGGCGAGACCCACCGCAACCCCGAAGACCAGCATGCCCAGAACCACCGGGACCCAGGGTAGACCGGCCGCGAGCATCATTGCGCACACCGCGTTCACCAATGCGACCTGGCTTCCAACCGAAAGGTCGATGCCGGCCGTGACGATGACGAAGGTCATCGCCACCGCGACGATCAGGATCGGTGCGGCCTGACGCAGGATGTTCAGGAAGTTCGTGGCGCTCAGAAAGTTGTCGCTTCCCAGCGAAAAGAACACCAGACAGGCGGCGAAGAACGCGAGGATCGAAAGCACCTGCGCGTTCTCGGCGATCCGGTCGGCCCAGGCGTTGCCCTGACCCCGCTCGCTGTACATCAGTGGACGCCCTCGCCGACGATGAGCCGGACGAGGTCCTCGAGGCTCGTCTCCCTGATGTCGCGCTCAGCCACCTTGACGCCCTCGTACATCACCGCGATCCGGTCGCAGACGCGGAACAGGTCCTGGAGCCGGTGGGTGATCAGGACCACGGCCACGCCAGTCGCCTTGACTCGGTTGATCAGCGCAAGCACGGCCTCCACCTCGGCCACCGCCAGCGCGCTGGTCGGCTCGTCCATGATAAGGACCTGCGGCCTGAAGGCGGCCGCGCGCGCGATCGCGATTGCCTGGCGCTGGCCGCCGGAAAGCGACGCGACCTTGGCCGTCAGGCGCGGAATGCGGATCTCGAGCGCATCGAGCATGCGACGCCCGTCCTCGACCATCCGCTTGCGGTCGAGGAACGGCCCGCGCGCCGGTTCACGCCCCAGAAACAGGTTTCCCGCGACGTCGATGTGGTCGCAGAGGCTGAGGTCCTGGAACACCATCTCGATCCCCGCGGCCCGCGCATCGGCCGGTCCGTCCAGGTCGAGGGGCGCCCCGTCGAACTCCATCGTTCCCCCGTCGGCGAGGTAGGTCCCTGAGATGATCTTGGTCAGCGTGGACTTGCCCGCCGCGTTGTCGCCCACGAGACCAAGACACTCGCCAGCCCACAGGTCGAGATCAACGCCGCGCAGGGCCTCGACGGATCCGAAGCTCTTGACGATCCCCCGCAGACGTATCCTCGGAACCCGGGGGGACTGATCCCCCCGGGCGTCGACGGTTGGCGTCACTGGAACATTGCGCGGAAGTCGTCGACGTTGTCCTGAGTGACAATGGTGATCGGCACCGAAATCACCGGCTCGACCGCGCCGCCATCCGCAAGCGCAGCGAGCGCCTCGACCGCGGCGGCGCCCATGCCGGCTGGATCCTGCTGGACCACGGCCTTCACGTAGCCCGCGTCGATGCCCGCGATCACCTGAGCGGTGAGGTCCCAGCCGAACACGCCCACCGAATCCTGCCGGCCCTGGCTCTCGACCGCGGCCACCGCGCCGACGAGCGCCGGCTCGCCGGTGGCGTAGATCGCGTTCATCTCGGGATTTGCGGTCATCAGGTTCTCGGCGGCCGACAGGGCGATGTCCTGGACATTCTGGCCATCGACGACACCGACGGTCTCGATGCCCGAAACCCCGCCTATCGCGCCCTCGAAGCCCTCCTGCCGGATGTTCTGGATGAAGGAGTTTAGCGCCCCGACGATGCCGATCTTCGCGCCATCGGAACCCACGAAGTCCACGAAGTACGCACCGATATCGGCGCCCGCCGCAGCGTTGTCCACGCCGATCTGCGCCTTCTGGGGACCTTCGGGCAGGATGGCGTCGACCGCGACGACCGGAATGCCCGCCTCATCGGCCTGTATCACTGCCGGCATGATCCCGTTGACGTCGATCGCAACCACGATCAGTCCGTCGACGCCCTCGGTGATGTAGGTCTCGATCGCGCTGTTCTGCGCGGCCGGATCGTTGTTGGCGTTGAAGATCAGAAGCTCCGCCCCCAGTTCGTCGGCCTTCGCCTGGGCGCCTTCGTTCATCTGGTTGAAGAAGAGCGCCTGCTGGTTGATCTGGACGAGCGCAAAGGTCTTGGCGTCCTGCGCCGAGGCGCTCGCGGCGATCAGGCCGAGCGCCACGGTGCCGAAAAGGCGTTGGGTGGTTTTGGTCATCTTGGTTCCCTCTGTTGGTCATTGTCTCCGGCGGCGCGCGCCATGCCCTGCGGACAATGACGACGCAAAGCCGGTTTGCGCCTCGCGGTGCGGGTCGGTGGCCACGGCTTCTGGCTTCCCTGAGGTAGCATGTGGCCGGACCGTGTCGAAAGGGAATTCCCGCGTCCGGTCGGCGCGCTGCCGCCCGGACCGTCAGTAGAACCGCAGCCCGGCCACCGCGACGTCCGCGACGAAGGCGCGGCCGATGGCGACGAGGCCGAGGCGGCGCAGGCGCGCAGGGTCGAGCGGCGCGTCGATCCGGTGCGGTTCGAAGGATGCGAACGGGAGTTGGACCGTTCGCCAGTCCGGCGTCGCCACGAACTCACGGCGGTAGGACTGCCAGGGCCGGACGACGTCAGCGGTGCGCAGGTGCAGGTTGTATGGCTCGCCGTTGCCCAAGACGTCGATCTCGATCCCGACCCATTGGCTGGCGTCGACCAGGCCCCCGTCCGCCGCGAGGTCGAGGGCGATCTGGACAAAGCCGCCATTGTTCTCGAGCGAGACATCGGCGCGCATTCGCAGCCCGGGGCGTCCGGCGATCTCCTCTCGCCGCATGACGCCCGACGAAACCCCGCCCATGACGCGATCGGCGACAAGCTGCCAGCGCCCGCCGGACGTCGCAACCGGATGTTCCCTGTCGAGCGCGTCGATCATTCCATCCTCCGCCACGGCGCCGGGCTCAGTCATGACCCCGCTCCGGGTCGTCTCGGGTCGGGACCGTGCGGAACCAGCTCGCGTAGCCAGGATCGCGCGTCCGAGACAGGAGTTCGCCGAGCGCGACGATCGGCGCCTCGGACCAGTCGATGCGCAGCGTCAGCGGCGCGGACGCGTCGGAGACCACCAGAAGCGCCGCCGATTGCAGGCCGCGCACGTCCCCGCCCGCCGCCTCCCCGGCCCCCAGCGCGACAAGCAGACGGTCGGCCAACGGCCCCTCCGCCGACCGGAACGCGGTCAGGATCGCGTCGAGGACCTCAGGGCCCGCAAGCATGTTCCCGGCCGCGACCACATTCGGCGCAATCAGCGACCCCCGCCACGGAGTGTTGCGTTCGCCGGTGAAGGCTGCGCCCACTCCCTCGCCCCCGATGGCCGAAAGCTGTCGCCATGCCCGACCCCTGTCAGCCTGGGAGACTTCCGCGACCGCCATTTCGGACGCCTCGCCGTCGCGCATCCTCGCCAACGCCTCTTCTCCCCAGAGCGTGGATGGGGACGCGCCCTGGGACGCCGACAGGCCGACCTGCGAATTGCCTCGCAGCACCCAACCGCCGACGCAGAGGCTTCCCGTCGCCGCAGCGCCGCCGAAGCTGCCGTCGGAAGGGTCTCGCGCCAGAATGGAAAAGGTCATGGGGCCTGTCTTGCCGGGTTTCGATCGAGCCTAGCACGGACCTTTTGACAGACACAAATTATCACGATAAATTTTCAAGCGCCCACCGCCGCACCGCCATCAAACTAGGGGAGCTCCAAGCATGTCCTTCACCACATTCAATCGTCGCGGGTTCGGTCGCCTGACCGGCACGCTTCTCGCGACGACTATCCTCGGCCTGCCGGCTCTCGCCCAGACGCCGCCGGGCGTGCTGGTCGTCGGCCAGATCGCCGAGCCGCAGTCGCTCGATCCCGCGGCCGTGACTGCGGTGAACGACTTCCGCATCCTGATGAACGTCTATGACGGGCTCGTGCGCTACCAGCCCGGCACTCTGGAGGTCGAGCCGGCCCTCGCAACCGACTGGACAATCGGCGACGACGGCCTGACCTACACCTTCAACCTGCGTCGCCGGCGTGACGTTTCATGACGGCAGCGCATTCGACGCGGACGCGGTGGTGTTCAACTTCGACCGGATGCTGAAGGAGGATCACCCCTACCACGACACCGGGCCGTTCCCGCTGTCATTCTTCTTCTCGGCCGTCCAGAGCGTCGAGGCCGTCGACCCGACCACTGTCCGCTTCACGCTGAACGCGCCCTACGCGCCGTTCCTGTCGAACCTGGCCTATCCGACCGGCCTCATCGTTTCGCCCGCCGGCGTCATGCAGCACGGCGAGGAATTCGGTCGCAATCCGTCGGGCACCGGCCCGTTCCAATTCGGCGAATGGCGCGCGAACGAAGCTGTCGTGATCACGCGCAACCCGGACTACTGGGACGGCGAGGCCGCGTCCGAAGCAATCATCTTCCGCCCGATCACCGACGCCAACACCCGCGTCGCCGAAATGCTGGCCGGAGGGATCGACATGATGGTCGAGGTTCCGCCGACCTCGCTCTCGCAGTTCACCGGTCCGGACTTCAAGCTCTTCGAACAGGCCGGCCCGCATGTCTGGTTCCTGATCCTGAACGCCAAGGAGGGCCCCTTCGCCGACAAGCGGGTTCGTCAGGCCGCCAACTACGCGATCAACAAGCAGGCGCTGGTGGACAACGTGCTCGAAGGCACGGCCGACGTCGCGGCCGGCCCGACGCCGCCCGCCTTCGCCTGGGCCTACAACGACGCCCTGGAACCCTATCCATACGATCCCGACAAGGCCCGCGCGCTCCTTAAGGAAGCCGGAGCCGAAGGCGCGGAGCTCACCTTCTTCGTGACGGAAGGCGGCTCGGGAATGCTCGATCCTGTGGCGATGGGAACGGCGATCCAGGCCGATCTCGCCGCCGTGGGCCTGAACGCCAGGATCGAAACCTACGAATGGAACACGTTCCTCGGCAAGGTGAATCCCGGGCTCGAAGGCGCCGCCGACATGGCCCAGATGGCGTGGATGACCAATGACCCCGACACGTTGCCCTTCCTGGCCCTGCGCACTGCGGCCTGGCCCGAGGAGGGCGGCTTCAACTCGGGATACTACTCCAACCCGAAGGTGGACGAGCTTCTTGACGCGGCGCGAGCATCCACCGATCAGGCCGAACGCGCGCGGCTCTACAAGGAGATGCAGGTCATCGTGCAGGAAGACGCGCCCTGGGTGTTCGTGGCGAACTGGAAGCAGAACGCCGTGAGCACGGCGGCGGTGGAGGGTTTCGAACTGGAGCCGTCGTTCTTCCTGCTGCTCAAGGACGTCTCGAAGTCCTGACGCGCGCGGTCCGGGGGACGCCGGCGCCCGGGCCGTAGACAGCCCGGACGCAGCGGGCCCGGAGACAGGGGCGGGGCATGGGCGGATACATCATCAGGCGCCTTGTCTCGGCCGTTCCGGTCCTGCTCGGGATCACCGTGATCGTCTTCGCCATCATGGCGCTGATCCCCGGCGATCCGGCGACGGCGATCCTGGGCAGCTACGCGACGCCCGAGAACGTGGCGCAGCTCAACCGCGACCTCGGCCTCGACCGGCCCGCCATCGCACGGTACTTCGTCTGGCTCGGCAACCTGCTGCAGGGCGATCTTGGCCGGTCCTTTGCGCTGAACCGTCCGGTCCTCGACGAAGTGCTGGAGCGGTTCTCTGCGACCCTGATCCTGTCGGGAACCGCGTTCGTCTTGTGCGCCGTGTTCGGCGTCGTCGCGGGCGTGGTTTCGGCGGCGCGGCAATACGGCTTCGCCGACAAGGCGATCACCTTCGCGGTGATACTCGGCATCTCGACGCCGTCGTTCTTTCTCGGAATGATGATGATCCTTCTGTTCGCGGTGAACCTGCGCTGGCTACCGGTCTCGGGCATGTACGCCATCTACGGCGGAGGCGATCTGCCCGACCTCCTGCGACATCTCCTGATGCCGGCGACCGCGCTCTCGGTCGTGGCGATCGGAGTCGTCGCGCGGCTGACCCGCGGCGCGATGCTCGAAGTGCTGCGACTCGACTTCATCCGCACCGCCCGCGCCAAGGGCGTGCGCGAGCGGCGCGTCATCATGGGGACACGCGCTGCGCGCCGCGATGGTGTCGGTGATCCCCGTACTCGGGCATGCAGGCCGGTTTCGTGCTGTCCGGCGCGGTCTATATCGAGATTGTGTTCCAGTGGCCCGGCATCGGGCGCATGCTGGTCGACGCCATCCTGCGCCGCGACATCCTGCTGGTGCAGGGCGGCGTTGTCTTCGTGGCCGCGTGCTACGTGCTCTTCAACATCTGCGTCGACGTGGCGCAAAGCCTCCTCGATCCGAGGATCCGGACGTGAGGCTGTTCCTGGCGCTGCTGTTCCGGAACCGACTCGCGGGGTTCGGCGCGGTCGTGCTGGGCTCGATCGTCGCGCTGGTCCTCCTGGTCCCCGTGTTGCCGTTGCCCGACCCGGACGTGATCGACACCGGCAACCGTTTCGCGCGCCCGTTCACCGCGGGACACCTGCTTGGCACCGACCACCTCGGCCGCGACCTGCTCAGCCGTCTTCTGTGGGGCACCCGCCTTTCGCTCGCGGTCGGCCTCGCGGCGGCGGTGCTGGCCGGCGTCGTCGGGGCGGCGATCGGTGTGATCGCGGGCTATGTCGGCGGCCGCGCCGACAACGTCATCATGCGCGGCGTCGACATGCTGATGGCCTTTCCCTACATCCTGCTGGCGCTCGCCATCGTGGCGGCGCTCGGCCCGGGCCTGCTGAACGCGCTGATCGCGGTTGCGGCCGTCAACGTGCCGTTCTTCGCGCGCAACATCCGGGGCGTGACCGTCGCCATCGCCGAGCGCGAGTTCATCGACGCCGCGCGCCTGTCGGGCCTCGGGCACGGCCGGATCATCCTGACCGAAGTGCTGCCCAACGTCCTGCCGGTGATCATCATCGCGATGTCCACCACGATCGGCTGGATGATCCTCGAGACCGCCGGGCTGTCCTTTCTCGGCCTCGGGTCGCAGCCGCCGCAGGCCGACCTGGGCTCGATGCTCGGCGAGGCGCGCGCGGCCCTGATCACCGCCCCGCACACCAGCGATCGTGCCCGGCGCGATGATCCTTCTCATCGTGATGTCGATCAACCTGATCGGCGACGGCGTCCGCGACGCGCTGGACCCGCGACTGCGCTCCGGCGCGCTGGCCCGCCCGATGGCCGCAACGACGGTCGACCGGGTGCGCGCCCCCCCGACCACGGCCGAGGGCCTCCTGTGCATCGACGGGCTGGAGACGCAGTTCCACGTCGGCCCACGGATCTACAGGGCAGTCAACGGGGTGTCGCTGCAACTGTCGCCCGGCGAATGCGTCGGCCTGATCGGAGAGAGCGGTTCGGGAAAGTCGGTGACGGCGTTGTCGGTCATGGGCCTCGTCGCCTCGCCCCCCGGGGTCATCACCGCGGGCGCAGCGCGGCTCGATGGCGAGGACATGATCGGCGGCCAGCTATCCGCGCCTGCGCACGCTCCGTGGCCGGCGTGTGGCCTACATCTTCCAGGATCCGCTCTCGACCCTGCATCCGCTCTACCGGGTGGGCGACCAGGTCGCCGAGGCGATCCTGTCGCACCAACCCCTCGGCCGCGCCGAAGCCCACCGGCGCGCCGTCGCCCTGCTCGCCGATGTCCGGATCCCCAACCCGGAGTCCCGCGCCATGGCTTATCCGCACGAACTGTCGGGGGGCATGCGACAGCGGGTGGGCATCGCCATGGCGCTGGCCAACGATCCCGACGTCATCATCGCCGATGAGCCGACGACCGCGCTGGACGTGACGGTGCAGGCGCAGATCCTGACGCTGCTCGACGACCTGCGTCGCGCGCGCGGTCTGGCGATCCTGTTCATCACCCATGACTTCGGTGTCATCGGCCAGATCTGCGAGCGCGTCGCGGTGATGTACGCCGGGCGCATCGTCGAGGAAGGCCCGCGCGACGCCGTTCTGGCCCGGCCCGCGCATCCCTACACCCGGCGACTGATCGCCTGCGTGCCGGAACTGGGCGGCGGCAAGCGGCGGCTGGCGGCCATTCCCGGCCTGCCGCCGGCGGTCGACCGGCTGCCCGAGGGCTGCGCCTTCGCTCCACGCTGCGACCGCGTGACGGACGCCTGCCGCACCGGCGAGATCGCCCTGACCGGCGGTGTGCGCCGCGTCCGCTGCCTGCACCCGGAACAGGTCTCGTGATCGCGCTCAAGGCCGCAGGGCTCAGCCGCGTCTTCCCGGTCGGCCGCCGCCTCTTCGGGGCGCCGAAGGGCCTGGTTCACGCCGTCCATCCCACGGATCTGGAGGTGCGCAGAGGCGAGACACTGGGCATCGTCGGTGAATCGGGCTGCGGAAAGTCGACGCTCGCCCGGATGCTCGTGGGTCTGCTGGCCCCAACCAGCGGCTCGATCGAGATCGAGGGTCGCGCGCTCGACCGCGCCGATCCTGCAGCCTTCGGCCGCCTGATCCAGTACGTGTTCCAGGACCCGGTCAGCAGCCTCAACCCGCGCAAGACGATCCGCCAGATCATCGAGGCGCCGCTGACAAGGCTGCACGGCATGGACCGGGCGGCGCGCACCGCCCGCATCGCCGAGATCTTCGCCAGGCCGTGAACCTGCGCGAGGAGTTCCTCGACCGCTATCCGCACGAGTTCTCCGGCGGGCAGGCGCAGCGGATCGGCATCGCCCGAGCGCTGGCGGCCAGCCCGCGGATTCATCGTGCTCGACGAGCCGGTGTCGGCGCTCGACGTCTCCGTGCAGGCCCAGGTGCTGAACCTGCTCGCCGATCTGCGGGCGCGCCTGAACCTCACCTACGTGTTCATCAGCCACGATCTGGCGCGTCGTCGAGGCGGTGAGCGACCGGGTGGTCGTGCTGTACTTCGGCGCGATCGTCGAGATGGGACCGGCCGACCGGATCTTTCTCGCGCCCGCGCCATCCCTACACCAAGCTCTTGGCCGACAGCGCACCGAACCCCAACCGACCCCTCGCGACCGCGCCCGAGGGAGAACTGCCCGACCCGCTCGATCCGCCGCCGGGCTGCGCATTCGCCTCGCGGTGCTCTCGGGCGACCGGGAAATGCCGGACGGAACGCCCGGCGCTGAAGAAGATCGAGGGAGACCATCATGCCGCCTGTCACCATCCCCTTGAACCCTGAAAAGCGCCTGTCGCGGCCGCAGCGGGTCGCCGAGGCGATCAAGGCTTGGGTCATGGACCAGGATTGCCAGCCCGGACAGCGCCTGCCCTCCGAGACCGATCTGATGGCGCGCTTCGGGATGGCCAAGGGCACCATCCGCGAGGCCGTGCGCATCCTCGAGGCGCAGGGGCTCGTGAAATCGCGCACCGGCCCCGGCGGCGGGGTGTTCGTGCATCAGGTTCCCGAGGAGCGCGCAGCCGCGCTGCTGGGCAACTACTTCTACTTCGACAAGCTGACGATCGATGACATCTACCAGATCCGCGAAGTGCTGGAGCCGGAGCTTGCCGCCAGCCTCGCCGGCGCCCTGACGCCCTCGCAGCTCGAGCGGCTCGAAGCGGTGATCGCAAGCTACGACGCCCCCGCGACCGACCCCGAGGAAGAACGCGCGCAACACGTCGAGTCGCTCCGGTTCCATGCCTTGCTGGCCGAGATGTCCCAGAACCCGCTGCTGCGGTTCCTCATCCGCTTCATCGCCAACATGCTGACCGAGATCACCGTTTCGCGGCACCTCTACGATCCGCCCAACCCGGAGCTCTGGGCGAGCGGCAGGGACTACCAGGCGCGGCTGGTCAGGGCGCTGGGCGAGGGTGACGCCGAGGAAGCCCGCAGGATCCTCCGCGATCACATGCGCAACGCACACAGGCTCATGCGCCTGCAGGAAGCCGCACCCGCCCAGCGTTTCCTCGAGGAGGGCAAGATCATCTAGGAAGCCAGAGACGATTCTCCCGGGATCGAAGCCGGTGCTGCCAGTCGGCCGATCGGCGTCGATGTGGACCCCGGAAACGTCGACGCCATCCCGTCCCAGCCGCGCCAGATTGATCCAGCCGAAATCGTCATCGCCGACGGCGGAGACCATGCCGGCGGGTTGACCGAGCTTCGCGGTCAACAATTGGTTGCCCGCGCAGTGTTTCGCCCCACCTCCGGCGGACGCAACTTACAGTGGAGAACTCCGATGACTTCCATATCCCGCCGCGGCCTGATCACCGGCGCCGCCTCCGGCGCGCTCGCCCTCGGCGCGAGCGGCCTCGCCCTGCCCGCCTTCGCGCAGGCCCCGATGCTCGGCCCGGCCCGGCCGACGTTCCGCCGCTTCACGCTCGGGAACTTCGAGGTCACGACGCTTCTCGACGGCGCGGTTCCGGTCCCCGATCCGCAGACCATCTTCGGCACCGACCAGGACCCGGAAGCCGTCGCGGAGCTGCTGACCGAGAACGACCTCCCGACGGCGGTCGCCGAGTTCACCTTCATCCCGGTGCTCGTCAACACCGGCGACAGCCTGATCCTCTTCGACACGGGCAACGGCGAAGGCGCGCGTCCGGCACGCGGTCAGCTGGCCACGCAGATCGAGGCGGCGGGCTACTCCGCGGGTCAGGTGGACAAGGTGGTCCTTACCCACATGCACGGTGACCATATAGGAGGCCTTCTGGAGAGCGGCGTTCCCGCGTTTCCCAACGCCAAGATATATGGACCTGAGGCCGACTACGACTTCTTCTCGAGCGAGGACCGGATCGGTACGCCGGGAGAAGGCTGGTACAAGGGCGTCACCGCCAACGTCACACCAATCATCGACCGCGTTCAGTTCATCAGACCCGGTGAAAGCGTCGCGTCCGGCATCGAGGCGATCGACGCTTCAGGGCACACTCCCGGCCACACGGTTTACCACATCGAAAGCGACGGCAAGCGCCTGCTGCTTGCGGCCGACACCGCCAACCATTTCGTCCTCTCGCTGCAACGGCCCGACTGGGAAGTCCGCTTCGACATCGACAAGCAAGCCGCCGCCGCGACGCGCAAGGAGATCTTCGGCATGGTCGCCGCCGATTCCATCCCGTTCATCGGCTATCACAATCCGTTCCCGGGCGTCGGCTACCTGACGGCGCAGGGCGACGGCTTCCGCTTCGAGCCCGCCTCCTACCAGCTCAACATCTGACGGATCAGCATTCCGCATCGACCATCAGCCGCGTCTCGAAGGCGCGGCTGATGTGGGACCGGATCGCGGCGACGGCGGCCTCCCCGTCCCGCGCCTGGATCGCCCAAACGTTCGCGTCGTGCTCTTCGTGCGCCCCTCGACCGCCCTGGTCCGCGAAGACCGCCGGTGCGCCGGAGGGAAACGGGCCTGCAAGGGGATGCGCAAAAGCGAACCCTCACTTCAGCTGGCTGTCCTTTGATCCGCGCCGGTTGATGCCGCCCCGCTGGACCGGGCGGGCGTCCCGCAGGGACTGGCAGTCGATGCAGAGCTTCACGCCCGGGACCGCGCGCCGCCGCGCCTCCGGGATCGGTTCCTCGCATTCCGCGCAGTGGGCCAGGCTCTCGCCCGAGGGCCGGGTTCTCGCCTGCATCCGCTTGATCTCGTCCTCGATCGAGGCGTCGATCTGCTCGTTCACCGCGCCGTCGCGCGTCCATCCACCGGCCATGCGATCGATCCTCCGCGATCCCCCCGCGCCACCGTGCCGGCCCCGGTCCGTCTTGGCAAATGTTTCGGACGCACTGTCCCGCCCCATCGCGCTTCCGCGGCCCGCCGGGACTCGGGAGCTTTGACAGCGGACCGCGGCGGGGCGAAAGATGCGCGGGCACTCATGGCGGCGGGCGGGACGGTGATGGCGCACTCCTCGGTACTCCTGATCGCGCTCGGGGTCCTCTTTCTGACCGCGCTCGCGCTCGAGCGTCTGGGCCGGATCGTGCACGTGCCGCGGGTGACGCTGCTCATCCTGCTCGGCGTGGCGCTCGGCCCGCCGGGCTTCGACGTCCTGCCGCTCGACATCGACGGCGCGAACGATCTCTACGCGCCGACGGCCCTGACGATGGTGGCGTTCCTGCTCGGCGGCGCGCTCGACCGCGAGACCCTGGCGGCCCACGGGCGCGACATTCTGGTGCTGTCGATCGTCGTGGTGATCGTCTCGGGCGTCGTCGTCTCCGCCGGCCTCCTCCTCGTCGGGGCGCCGCTGGTCGTGGCGCTGCTGCTCGGGGCCATCTCGGCGGCGACGGACCCCGCGGCGACCAGCGACGTCGTGCAGGAATCCGGTCGGGTCGGCCCGTTCTCGCGCCGGCTGCTCGGCATCGTCGCGATCGACGACGCCTGGGGGCTGATCTACTTCAGCCTCGCGCTGACCGCGGCGAGCGTCTCCATCGGCCACGCCGCGGGCGACGCGCTGCTGCTCGGGCTCTACGAGGTCGGCGGCGCCATCTTGCTCGGGGCCGCGATCGGCCTGCCGGCGGCCTATCTCACCGGGCGGCTCAAGCCCGGCGAACCGACGCTTGTCGAAGCGCTGGGCGTGGTCTTTCTCACCGCCGGAGCCGCGCTCTACCTCGATCTGTCGTTCCTGCTGGCGGGCATGGTCTGCGGCGCGATCATCGTCAATGTCGCCCGCCACCACGAGCGGCCCTTCAACGAGATCGGACACATCGAGTGGCCGTTCCTTCTGCTCTTCTTCGTGATGGCCGGGGCGTCGCTCGACTTCGCAGCGCTCTGGAGCGTCGGCCCGCTGGCGCTCGCGTATGTCTGCCTGCGCGCCGTCGGCCGCATCCTCGGCGGTCTCGCCGGCGGCGCGCTGATCCACGCCCGCCCCCGCGAGGGGCTGCTCTTCGGCATGTCGCTGATGCCCCAGGCCGGCGTGGCCATCGGCATGGCCCTGGTCGCGGCCGAGCGCTTCCCGGAATACGGCGACGCGATCCTCGCCACCACCATCGCCAGCACGATCGTCTTCGAGGTCGTCGGCCCGATCCTGACCCAGCAGGCGATCCGGCGGTCGGGCGACGTCGTCGCCGTCACCCGACGCGACTGAGAGCGCCAGGCCGGCCGGGTGTCAGCGCGCGATCCCGAGCGTGGCGAAGTCCACGCCCACCGGGCCAGACAGATCCTCGACCGAATCGTAGAGCAACTCCAGCGCGTAGTGCGGGTTGTGCACGTGAACGCCGGGATCGGCCGTGACGAACTTCCAGTTGTAGGCCGCCTTCAGCAGCCGCGGCGTCCAGGCGTTGTAGGCCACCGCCGCGCCCTCGGCCTGGTCGATCGCGCCGTCGCCGTTCGCGTCCGCAAAGAAGTAGGGATAGCTCTGGCCGTCGTAGATCATCGGCGTGCCCGCGACCTGGGCGGCGTAGTCCTCGATCATCGACTGCAACAGCCCCGCGTTGGCGTCGATATCGGCGCGGATCCCCTTGCTCAGATCGCCGCTGCCGTCATAGCTGACCCGCGAGATGCGGATTTCGGCCGGCTCGCCGTTCAGGTGGCAGGTCAGGCAGGGCTCCGCGGCGACCTCGAGGCTGTGGGGCTCGTGGCAGGACACGCAGGTCTCCACCGGCCGGGCGTGGAAGAACCGGCCCGAATAAGTCTTGTCGGGATACTGGAAGCCGGCCCCGCCATAGCCGCCGAGCGACGTCGCCGCGGCGACCTTGTAGTGGGGGTTGATGAAACTCAGTTCCGAGTTCGGGCGTATCGTCGGCCTTGTCGGCCACCGCCGCTGACACGGTCGATCCCGCCGCGCGGCCCTGGTGGCAGGTCAGGCAGGACGCCTCCCCGGCCGCCACCGGATGCATGGCGCCCGTCGGCAGCGCCACCTCGGTGATCAGCGCCATTCCCGGATTGTGACAGGTGTCGCAGTCGACCACGCCGCCGATCGGCATCGGATGCTCCGGAACGCCCCCGGGTCCGCCGTCAAAGCCGTAGAACGCCCGGAAGCCCGCGCCCGAGTGACAGACCGAGCAGGCCCCGCGGATCTCGCCGTCCTCGTCCCAGTGGCTGAAGGCCTCGGAGGAGGCGTCCGAATGGCCCGACCGCGCCCAGGCGGCGATCGCCTCCGCGTTGGGGATCTTGATCTGCTCGGGATTGAACGGCCCGGCGTTGGGCATGACGAACACCGTCTCGCCCTCCTCCGCGGCCTCCGCCGCATCCTCCTGGGCGAAACCGCCCTGGGTCAGCGCCGCGACGCCCAGAAGGGCGACGCAGACCACGGAAAATTTCTGGATCGTCTTGCGCATGGCTTCCCACCGGGTGACTGGATTCGTATCCTTGATTTGATGCGAGCAAGCTAGCAGGCTCTGGCTCGCGGAGCAACGAAACTGAAAACGGATTCTTGAATGAGTGGCGGCGCACGGTGGTAGGCCTCCTCGGATCGGGACTTGAGCTGGGCCCCGACGGGCCGCCGCTCGACTTGGCTTTCGTCCGCAACGCCGTGACCGAAGAAGCCGCCGTCACCGCGCAGGCCTTCGAGGATCTGCGCGTCGAGACCCTGGTCGCCGAGGATGCTGAGGTCGAGCAGGGCGCGCCGCTCGCGCGCCTGCGCCACCATCCCGGAATCGTGCTGACCGCGCCGATGGCCGGACGCGTCGCCTTGATCGATCTCGGTCCCGGCCACCGCCTGTCCCAGATCGTGCTGTTTCGCGAGCCGGGCGCCGGGCGGCGGCGACGCGACCCCGCCGCGGCGGACGCCGGCGAGGCGCCGCTGCGCGCCCTGATGCAGGAGGCCGGCCTCTGGCGCGCGCTGCGCAGCCGCCCCTTCGGCCGGATGCCCGCGCCGGGCGAGCGGCCGGCCGCGATCTTCGTCATGGCGATCGACACCCGCCCCGGCGCCCCCGACCCCCGCCAGGCCCTGGCCGACACCGGCGAGAACCTCTCGCGCGGCGTCGAGGCCCTCGGTCGGCTGACCGACGGCGAGGTGTTCCTGTGCCAGGACCGGGGCGCCGATCTGCTGGCGCCCTCCGACCGGCTCCGCGTGCTGCGCATCCCGCCCCGGCACCCGCTCGGCCTGCCCGGGATCGAGATCCATGCCCATCGCCCCGCCGCGGTCGGCGCGCCGGTCTGGGACATCCACGCCGAGGACGCAGCGGCGCTCGGCGCGCTTCTGGCCAGCGGCTACCTGCCCGAGACGCGACTGGTGTCGGTGGCGGGCGCAGCACTGCGTGACGCGCGCCTCGTGCGCTGCCAGCCGGGGGCCGATCTTCGCGGCCTCTGTCACGGCCATCTCCACCCGGGGCCGCACGCGCTCCTGTCCGGATCAGCGATCGACGGCCGCGAGGCGCGCTGGCTCGCGCCCCGCGCGCGGCAGGTCACGGCGCTGCCCCGCGCGCAGAGCGCGGCGCGGCCGCACTGGTTCCGCGCGGCGCTCCGGGGGGCCTCCCGCCCGCTGCCGCTGATCCCCACGGCCGCACTCGACCAGGCGATGGGCGGCGGCCTGCCGGCGGTCGCGCTGGCGCGCGCGCTGGCCTCCGGCGATCTCGAGGCGGCCGACCGGCTCGGGGCGCTCTCGCTCCTGGAGGAGGATCTCGCGCTCGCCGACTACGTCACCTGCGCTGAGCCGCGGCTCTCGTCGCAACTGCGCGGCGCCCTCGACCGCATCGCGGCGGAGGCGGCATGATCCGGGGCATCTGGGACCGCGAGACCGTCGCGCTGCTGCTCCTCGCCGCCGCGTTGCCGATCGCGGCGACCTGGCTCTGGTACGGCGGCCTCGAGGCGCTCGGCCGCCTCGCGCTCGCCCTTCTGGTCGCCGGCGCCTGGCATGTCGGCTTCATGCTCGCCCGCGCCCAGCCGCCCTCGCTCGTAGGCGCGCTGACCGCGCTCGCCGTCGCCATCCTCGCGCCGGTCGATCTGGGTCTCTTCCCGTTCGTGCTCGGCGTCAGCTTCGGCACCGTCGTCGCCGAGCTGATCTTCGGCGGCTGGGGCCGCAACGTGCTGAACCCTGCGACAGTGACGCTGGCCTTCCTCGGCTTCGGCTTCCCTGCGGCGGCCTGGCCGGACCTGGTCGCGCCGGTCGGCTGGGCGGCGATTCCGGCCGCGGCGCTCGGGATCCTGGCGGGCGTGATCTCCGGGCGGGTCGTCGCGGGGGCCGTGCTTGCGCTCGCCGGCGCGGGGCTCGCCGGGCTGCCTGTCGTCCCGCTCCTGAACCTCTCGGGGCTCGTGCTGGTCCTGCTCGTCTGCGATCCGGTGGCCAGCGCCACGACGGCGCTCGGACGCTGGCTGAACGGGCTGCTCTTCGGCCTTCTCGTCGCGCTCTTCGCGGTCGGCTGGCAGGACGCGGCCCCGGTGCAGCTCCTCATCTCCGCGGCGCTCTTCACCTCGCTCGCCGCCCCGCTTCTGGACGAGATCGCCATCGCGCTCTGGCTCGCTCGTCGAAGGAGGAGCCTTGGCTGACCTGAACCCGATCTCCGCCTGGCGGCGCTTCCTGGCGCTGCCCAACGACAGCCGGGCCAAGACGGTCGGCATGGCGTTCCTCGTCTCCGCCTTCTGCGCCGCCCTGGTGAGCGGCGCCACCGTCATCCTGCGACCCATCCAGACTGAGAACCGCGCCGCCGAACAGCAGGCGCGCCTCGAGGCGCTGGTGGCGGGCATCCCGGGGATGAGCGAGATCCTCGAGGAGGCCGGCGGCGCGCCGACCACCGTGGTCATCGACCTCGACACTGGCCGCGCGGCGCAGGACGTCACCTCCGCGACGCTCGACGCGGCCCTCTCCGATCCCGCGAACTGGACCGACATCGCGCCCAACGAGGATCTCGCCGACATCGGACGGCGGCCCAACTACGCCCAGATCTACCTCATCCGCGCCGACGACCGGGTGTCGCTGGCGCTCTTGCCCATGTACGCGGTCGGCTACAACGGCGTCATCCAGGCGGTCCTGGCGCTCCAGGGCGACCTCAACACGATCGCGGGCCTCGCCATCACCCAGCAGTCCGAGACCCCGGGCCTCGGCGGCCGGGTCGAGGAGCCGGCCTGGCTCGCCAACTTCCCTGGCGCCCGGGTCGCCGACGACAGCGGCGACGTCCGCTTCTCCGTGGCCCGCGGGCAGGCGACGACCGACTACGAGGTCGATGGGATCACCGGCGCCACGCGCACCAGCAACGCCGTCACCGGGATGGTGCGCTTCTGGCTGGGCCCCGACGGCTACGGCCCGCTGATCGACGCCATCCGCCGCGGGGAGTTCTGAGCATGGCCGGCCGCAGCCTCGGGCGCACCCTGACCGATCCGCTCCTGCGCGAAAACCCGGTGACGCTGCAGATCCTCGGCATCTGCTCGGCGCTGGCGGTGACCACCTCGCTGGCCACTGCCGCCACCATGGCCGCCTCCCTCACCGCCGTCCTCGTCGCGTCGGCGGGGATCATCAGCCTGATCCGACGCCACATCCCCAACGCCATCCGCCTAATCGTGCAGATCGTCATCGTCGCCTCGCTGGTCATCGTCATCGACCAGTTCCTGCAGGCTTACCTCTTCGACATCTCGCAGCGCCTCTCGGTCTTCGTCGCGCTGATCACCACCAACTGCCTCGTGCTCGGGCGCACCGAATCCTTCGCCCGGCTCAACCCGCCGCTGCCCTCGATGGTCGACGCGCTGGGCAACGGCCTCGGCTACTCGCTGGTGCTGCTCGTCATAGGCGCCTGCCGCGAGCTCTTCGGGGCGGGCAAGCTGCTGGGCTTTCAGGTCCTGCCCACCGTCGACCAGGGCGGCTGGTTCACGCCGCTCAACCTCATGCTGCTCGCGCCCAGCGCCTTCTTCCTGCTCGGCGCTCTCGTCTGGGCCGTGCGCAGCCTCGTGCCCGAGCAGGTCGAGGCCCCCGAGTTCGCGCCCCCCGAGACCGCCGAGGCGCGTTCGTGAACGATCTCGCCGCCCTCTTCCTGCGCGCGGCCTTCGCCGAGAACATGCCGCTGACGTTCTTTCTCGGCCTGTGCACCTTCCTCGCCCTCTCGCGCCGCCCCGAGACGGCGATCGGGCTCGGCGTCGCAATGATCGGCGTGCTCGGCCTCACGGTGCCCCTCAACGAGATCATCTTCCGCCTCCTGCTCGCCCCCGGCGCCTGGAGTTGGGCGGGCATGCCCGACCTCGACCTATCTTATCTGTCGCTCATCACCTTCATCGGCGTCATCGCCGCGGTGGTGCAACTCGTGGAGATGCTGCTCGACCGCTTCTTTCCCAGGGTGCACGCGGCCTTCGGCGTGTTCCTTCCGCTCCTGACCGTGCAATGCGCCATCCTCGCCGGCAGCCTCTTCATGGTCGAGCGCCGCTACGACCTGGCGGAATCGGCGGTCTTCGGCCTCGGCGCCGGCTTCGGCTTCGCGGTGGCCGTGGTGATGCTCTCGGCCATGCGCGCGCGGCTCGCCTACGCCGACCTCCCCGAGGGCCTGCGCGGTCTCGGCATCGCCTTCATGCTGGCCGGGCTGATGTCGCTCGGCTTCGCCTCCTTCGCGCAGATGGCCGCGCAATGACCGACGTCGCCCTCACCGAGATCGCGCTCGGCAATCTCGTCATCGTGGCCCTGATTGTCGGCATGACGCTCGGCCTGCTCGCCGCGCGGCGCCGGCTGATCCCCCAAACCGCCCTCACTGTCACCGTCAACGACTCCGCCCGGATCGAGGCCGCCCGCGGCGACCGGCTGCTCGGGGTGCTGCAGGGCGCCGGCATCGGCATCCCGGCGGCCTGCGGCGGCAGCGGCACCTGCGGCCTCTGCCGCGTCACCGTGGACGGCGCCGGCGCAGGCGAGCCCCAGGCGACCGAGCGCGGCGTGCTCTCGGCGGCGGAGCGGCGCGCGCACCTGCGCCTCGCCTGCCAGGTCAACCTGCGCGGCTCCTGCACCGTCACCCTGCCCGCCGACGCGCTCGCCGCCGAAGGGTTCACCTGCCGGGTGCGCTCGAACCGGATGCTCGCGCCGCTGATCCGCGAACTGGTGCTCGACCTGCCCGAGGGCCGCGACCTCGATTTCCGCGCCGGGGCGTTCATGCAGCTCATCGCGCCGCCCTACGCGCTCGACTTCGAGGACATCGAGATCGACGCGCCGTTCCGCGACGCCTGGCGGATCACCGGCTGGTCGGCGCTCTTGGCGTCGTCCGACGCGCCGGTGACGCGCGCCTACTCGATCGCCAACCGGCCCGACGACGCCGGCCGCGTCGTCTTCAACATTCGCCTCGCGGCGCCGCCGGCGGGGCGCGAGCGCGAGATCCCGCCCGGCGTGGTGTCCTCCTGGCTCTTCGCGCTCAAGCCCGGCGACGCGGCGGAGGTCTCCGGGCCCTTCGGCGAGTTCCACGTCCAGCCGGGCGCGCGCGAGATGGTCTTCATCGGCGGCGGCGTCGGCATGGCGCCGCTGCGCGCAATGATCCACGAACAGGTCGGCGAGGGAACCAGCCGCCCGATGCGGTACTTCTACGGCGCCCGCACCCGGACCGACCTCTTCTACGTCGAGGAGTTCGACGCCATCGCCGCGGCCCACCCCAACTTCACCTGGACGCCGGCGCTGTCGGATCCCGCCCCGGGCGACCGCTGGACCGGCGAGACCGGCTTCATCCACGAGACCGTCGGCCGGGCGCTGCGCAGCCATCCCGCGCCGGAGGATTGCGACTACTACCTCTGCGGCCCGCCGGTGATGATCTCCGCCGTTCTCGCGACGCTTGAGTCTCTCGGCGTCGAGCCGCAGTCCATCTTCAACGACGATTTCGGAGTCTGACCCATGCGCGCCTCGAGCCCACTGTCGCGCCGCCGCTTCGCCGCCCTCGCCGGGGCGGCGGCATGCGCCCTCGCCGCGCCGTCCCCGCTGCGGGCCGCGCCGCCGGTCGACACGCTCTCCGGCCCGGCCTTCGGGACGGGCTGGCGCGTGACCCTGCCCTCGGGTCGGGATCGGCCCGGGCTTCGCGCCGCGATCGAGACACTGCTGGCGGACGTCGACCGCGCCATGTCGCCCTGGCGCGCCGACAGCGCGATCAGCCGCTTCAACGCCGCCCCCGCCGGCGCGCATAGCCTCCCGGCCGAGGTCACGGCGCTCGCCGCCGCCGCGCTCGCCATCGCCGAGGCCAGCGGCGGAACCTTCGATCCCACCGTCGGCCCGCTGGTGGCGCGCTGGGGCTTCGGCCCGATCCGCGGCGCCGAGGGCGCGGACTGGCGCGCGCTCTCGCTCGCCGACGACACGATCGCCAAGCCGACCGACGGGCTCACGCTCGATCTCTGCGGCATCGCCAAGGGGCGCGCGCTCGACCGGATCGCGGCGATGCTCGCCTCCCGGGGCGAGGCCGACTTTGTGGTCGATCTCGGGGGCGAATTGTCGGCCCGCGGCCGCCACCCCTCGGGGCGGACCTGGCGGGTCGCCGTCGAGGATCCGCGGCCGGGGCTGGAAGGCGTCGTGGAGATCGTCCGGCTCGACGGGGAGGCCATCGCCACTTCCGGCGCGCGCGCCCAGAGCTACACGCTCGGCGCGCGGCGCTACAGTCACATCGTCGATCCGCGCGCCGGCGCGCCGGCGGACAACGCGCTCGCCTCGGTCAGCGTCATCGCCGCGGACGCGACGACCGCCGACGGCTGGGCCACCGCCCTCGCAGCCGCCGGGCCCGTAGCAGGCCCCGAGCTCGCGCGCCGCGCGGGGCTCGACGCGCTGTTCCTGGCTGCGGAGGGCGCCGGGCTCACGCGCACGATGACCGGTCGGTTCGCCGACCGCATCGCCTGAGGGTCCGTCATGGAGCTTCTCCTCGCCCTGATGATCATCCTTCTCGCGGTCGGCGGGCTGGCTGCGGGCCTCCTGCTCGGCCGCGGATCGATCCGCACCTCCTGCGAGGGCGCGGCCTGCCTCAACCGCGGCGCCTGCGCGATCTGTCCCAACCGCCGTCCCGCGACGGAGGCCGGGGAATGACGACCGTGCGCGTGGGCTCGATCATGCGGACCGGCGGGCCGGAACTCACCCCCGAGACGCCGATGCGCCGGGCCGCGGCCATTCTTGTCGAGGCCGGCGTCGATGCGGCGCCGGTGCTGGACCCGAGCGGCCATCTCGTCGGCCTCGTCACCCAGAAGGACTGCTTTCGGCCGGCGCTGCACGCGAGCTACTACCAGGAATGGCAGGGCACGGTCGCCGACTACATGACCTCCGAGGTCCGGTCGCTGCCGGTCACGGCGGACCTCTCCACGGCCGCCACCGCCTTCATCGACCACCCCCACCGCGTGCTGCCGGTGCTCGAAGAGCACCGGCTCGCCGGCATGCTCCGGCGCTCCGACGTGCTCGCGGCGCTGCTGCGTCTGGGCTAACGCGTGTGCGTCCAGGACTGACGAGTGGCCACCGAGCGCGTTCACGAAAGATTATCGAAGATAAACGCCAATAAATTCAAATACATAGTCGGAAATGCACGCGTGTTACGCCCCGATAACACACCCCCGCGGCTCCCGCCCCGGCCCTCCGCAAGCCCCAGGCAAGCCTCCGATCTGCGCGCTTGAGCCGGGCGACGCCCTCGCCTAGCCTCGCCTCCAGCATGCGTCCGGAGACCCCCATGAGCCTGGCCCTCTTCGACCTCACCGGCCGCACCGCCCTCGTCACCGGTTCCTCGCGGGGCCTCGGCCGCGCCATCGCCGAAGGCCTCGCCGCCGCCGGCGCGCAGGTGATCCTGAACGGCGTCGATCCCGACCGGCTCGCCACCGCCGCCGCCGAGATGCGCGCCGCCGGCCTCGACGCCACCACGGCGGGCTTTGACGTCACCGACGAGGCTGCGGTCGTCGCCGCCTTTGACCGCCTCGACGCGGACGGCGTCGCGGTGGACATCCTGGTCAACAACGCCGGCGTGCAGTTCCGCAAGCCGATGCTCGAGCTCGAGACCGCCGACTGGCGGCGGGTCATCGACGTCAACCTCACCGCCGCCTTCGTGGTCGGCCGAGAGGCGGCGCGGCGCATGGCCGAGCGCGGCCGAGGCAAGATCATCAACATCGGCTCGCTCACCTCCGAGCTCGCCCGCGCCACCATCGCGCCCTACACGGCGGCCAAGGGCGGCATCAAGCTCCTGACCCGCGCGATGGCCGCCGAATGGGGCGAGAAGGGCATCCAGGCCAACGCCATCGGCCCGGGCTACATGGTGACCGACATGAACGAGGCGCTGCTCTCCAACCCCGAGTTCGACGCCTGGGTGAAGGCCCGCACGCCGATGCGCCGCTGGGGCCAGCCCGAGGAACTGCAGGGGCTGGCGATCTTTCTCGCCTCCGACGCCTCCGCCTACGTCTCCGGCCAGATCATCTACGCCGACGGCGGCATGATCTCGGTGCTCTGAAGGGGCGCGGCCCATGCGGATCGTCTTCCACGGCGCCAACGCCGCGACCTTCGCGACCGGCGTCAAAGCCCTGCTCGACGACGAGCACAACGTGGCGGTCGTCTCCGACGCCGCCGACGGCCCGGGCGAGGCCGCGACGCTCGCATCGGCCGAGGTGGTGGTCGGCACGCATCTGACCACCCAGCACCCCCGGCTCACCGCCCGGCTCTACCAGCTTCCGGCCGCGGGCTACGACAAACTCGACATGGCGGCGCTGCCGGCCGACTGCGCCGTCTGCAACAGCTTCGGCCACGAGGCGGCCATCGCCGAATACGTCATGGCCGCCCTGCTGGCGCGCCACGTCCCGCTCGCCGACGCCGACGCGCGCCTGCGCCGCGGCGACTGGCGCTACTGGGCGAACGGGCCCGCCGGACTGCGCAGCGAACTGGGATCGCGCAGCCTCGGCGTCATCGGCCACGGCCATATCGGGCGCACCGTCGCCGACCGCGCGCTCGCCTTCGGAATGCGGGTGGAGGTCTCCAACCGCTCGCCGGTCGACGATCCGCGATACGCCGCCGTCTGGCCGCTCGAGGACCTGCCCCGGATGCTCGCCCGCGTCGACTACGCGCTCAACACCCTGCCGCTGACCGCGACGACCCGAGGCCTGATCGGCGCAGAGGCGCTGGCCGCGATGGGGCCGCAGGCCGTGCTCATCAACGTCGGCCGCGGCCCTGTGATCGAGGAGGACGCGCTCTACGAGGCGTTGGCGCAGAACCGGATCGGCGGCGCGATCCTCGACACCTGGTACGTCTATCCCGGCCCCGACGACCCGTCCCCGACGCCGGGCAATCGGCCATTTCACGACCTGGCCAACGTCACGCTGACCCCGCACATGTCGGGCTGGACCGAAGGCACGGTCGCGCGCCGCCGCGCCGCGATCGCCGAGAACGTCAACCGCCTCCTCGCGGGCCGCCCCCTGCTCAACCGCCTCCGGCCCGGAGGGCCCGCAACCGACACCTAGCGGCCGCGCGCCACGTCGTACGCGATCTCATGCACGTCGCCGGCCGAATGGTCATCGCTCTGCGCGATATACCGGATCTTGACCGTCTCGAAGGACAGCCCGATCCGCTCGGGAACCCGCGCGATCGGCTCGTCGACCTCATTGTATTCGTCGAGGATCTCGTAGCTCGAGACCGCCACATTGGTGAGCGTGATCGTCAGATAGTCCAGATGCGCGTCGCCCAAATCCTTGCGGAAGGTGACGGCGGCTTCGGGGAACGCCTTTCCCTGCATCACGGCCAGCGCAAGGTAGGGCGAGGACGCGTCATACCATTTGTCGAGGTGGACCGGACTCACCTTTGCGCGCGCCGAGACCCGTCCGCTCCCGATCGCGGCGCTGGCTGCGCGCAGGACGCTCCACCTGATCCGGTGCACGTCGATCTCGCCCTCGTGGTCGGCGCGCGTGGACTCGCCCGGAATGTCCGGGATCTTGAGGTATCCCATGAGTGTGATCGGCGAGATCGCAGGCATGGCGGTCGATCCTCCCCCTATGGCGAAAGCTGAGCATACCACAATCGGCCGCCCGATTCGATCGGCTTCCCGTTTGGACCGCGTCGGCCGCGGCCGCTCCCGGCTCAGCCCGGGTCGTAGACCCGTGTCGCCTCGGGATCGGCGTCGGAGCGTTCCAGCGCGGCGATCTCGGCCCAGAGCGCCGCCGGGATCTCCCAGGCGGCCCACTCCAGCGTCTGCGCCACCCGCTCGGGCTTGCTGACCCCGCAGATCGTCGACGTCACGTCCGGGTCGCGCATCGAGAACTGCAGCGCCACCGCCCCCGGCGGCACGCCGTGGCGCGCACAGATCGCCTCCACCGCGCGAACCGGCGCGAGCATCTCGTCGCTGGCCTCCTGATAGACGTAGCGCGGATGCGCCGCCGTCCCCTTGGCGAGCGCCCCGCCGGCGTAGGGGGCGGCGTTCAGCACCGCGATCCCGCGCGCCTTGGCGAGCGCTATCATCGGCCCGGCGTTGGCGTTGACCACCGTGTGGCGGTTGTGGGTGATCAGGACTTCGAAGTCGCGCTCCTGCAGCATCGGGATCATCACGTCGACGCGCCCCGCCGCGAGCCCGACAGCGGTGGCCAGCCCCTCCTCCTTGATGCGGAACAGCTCGTCGAGCGCGCCGCCGGGCCCGGTGATCTCCTCCAGCCCCGCGGCGTGCTCGGGATCGTGCAGGTGCAGGATGTCGACCCGCTCGACGCCCAGCGCCTCGAGGCTCTCCTCGAAGGACCGGCGCGCCTGCGCGGCGTCGAAGCGTCGCGTCTCCATGTCGCGGTCGAGCTTGGTCGAGAGCACGCGCCCCGCGGGCCAGCCGCCCATCTCGCGCACCACCCGGCCGATGCGCTCCTCGCTGCGCCCCAGCGCGTAGTTGCGCGAGGTGTCGAGAAACCCGTCCGGCCGCGCGAGGATCGCCCGCACCGTCTCCAGCGCTCGCTCCTCCTCGACCTCGTAGCCGTAGGTGCCCGGCATGCTGCCGAGGCTCGACGTGCCGAAGCAGATCGGCGAGACCTTCAGCCCCGTCCGGCCGATTTCCTTGAGTTCGCCCATCGCGTCGCTCCTCTTTGCACCGGGCGCCGTGCCACGCCCCTCTTTCATTCCGTTCTGGACGGGCCGGAGACGCGGCGCAAGCGTCGGCTCTCGCGACCGATCGCATCCAGCGGGTCGAGCGCCCCGGGCGGAGGCGTCGGCCGCGGCTGCTTCCGCCTCAGTTCGGATCAAGGCCCGCGCGTTTCGCGGCGCCGCGCCAGCCGATGAACCGGTCCGGGGGAAGGACCCGGCGTCCGGCGACGCGCTCGACCGCAAGCCGGATGTCGTCGATGCTGTCGGCCTTGAGGGCCGCGTCCAGGTAGAGCTGTTCCAGAACGTCCTGCTGGGCGTGGCTGCCGCCCAGCTGGCGCATGCCCCCGAGCGCCGGGCGCATGAGCGCCGCCGCCTCGTCGTGACGCCCCGACGCGTGGGCCAGCTGCGCCTCGGCGATGGGCAGGACGTAGTCGCGCACCAGCGGCGGCAAGGTTCCGCGCCCGTTGGCAAATCCGCGCATGGCCTCGATCATGCGCTCGGCAGCCTCGAGCCTGCCCGTGGCGGTCAAGGCCATCATCCAGTGCGGCAGGGTGAAGGTGGACGCGCAGTCGCCGATCCTCGCTTCCGCCTTGTCGGCGAGTTCCTCCCACCGCGCGCCGACGTCGACCCCCAGTCGCTCTAGCCGGAACAGCATGGAGGCTGCGTTCTGCACATCGATGTAGACGTCGGGAGAGGCCACGGTCAGAGGGGCGTTGAGGTTCCGGAACCGCGTGTCGTAGAGTTCGAGCGCCCCCGCGAAGTCGCCATGTTCGAGCCTGAAAAGGGCAAGGTGCCACCACAGGTGATGCTGCATGTTGTGGCTACCCTCCCAGTTCGGGGCGAGGGCGACCAGCCAGTCGATGCCTTCGGTCCGACGGCCCTGGCTTTCCATGACATGCGCGACCGCATGGGCGGCCCAGAGATCGCCTGGATCAAGCTCGATCGCCCGTCGACCCGATGGCTCGGCGGCGATGTAGTTCCCCGCCTCCTCATGGGCGAAGGCGTGACATGCAAGCACCGCCGAATATCCCGCCACATCCTCGGACCAAGCCGGAATGACGCGGTCAACGGATCCAACCATCTCATGCGTGCGGCCGAGCCAGAAGTAGAGGAAATGCGCGAGACGAAAGGCCACCACGTCGTGCGGAAAGTCGCGCAGGATGCTCTCCCAGATGGCGAGCGTCTCATCGAGTTCCCCGACTGACCACGCCGTCAGCGCGTCGATATGGCGCCGTTCCCGGGCGGTGGCGCCGTCAGAGAGCGAGCCGGCCATTCGCGCCGCATCCATGGCCGCCGGAACAAGCGCGGCCTTGAAGGCCAGCATGGCGAAGTATCCATGCATGCAATGGGCGAGCGCGAAATCCGGGTCCGCCTCCAGGACGGAGTCTAGACGGGAACCGGTATCGGCGCGTTGCGTCAGGTAACCGGCGATCAGGTGATCATACGCAGCCGCCGCACTGGCGCTCGTGGAGATGTCGAGTCCCCGAATATCCCTGGCCATCCGGTTGTTTTCCTATGTTTGATTTTGAATCTCGTCATGCTTTCGAGTTTCAAGTCAATCGACAAGACAACGCCCGGCTTCGGAGGACGACCCTTCTCCCGACGATCCGGGTTGGTCGCCGCTGCGGCGCATTGCGGCGAATCGGGCGCTCCCGACACGCCGCAGGTGAGCGCATCAGAAATCGGTCCTCCGGCGCCGCTAACACATTTTCCCTTTGAAATCAGCGCCGTTTCCTTGGTCCAACCTTGGACCATCCTCACCAGCCCGCGAAAGGCCCTATTCCGACACCCGCCGGGGCTTGTGCTTGTCTAGCGATGTGACGTTCGGCTTGCGCCGCCCCGCGTAGGGATTGTCCCCGGCGCGCAGGTGCAGGCGGATCGGCGTGCCTGGCATGTCAAAATCCCGCCGCAGCCCGTTGACCAGGAACCGCCGGTAGTCCTCGCCGAGCGCGTCCGGCTGCGAGGCGAAGACCACGAAGGTCGGCGGCCGGGTCTTCACCTGGGTCATGTAGCGCAGCTTGATACGCCGCCCGCCCGGCGCCGGCGGCGGATGCTCCGAAATCTGCCCCGCCAGCCACCGGTTGAGCCGCCCTGTTGAGATCCGGACGTTCCACACCCCGTAGGCCTTCACGATAGCGTCGTGCAGCCGGTCGAGCCCGCGCCCGGTCAACCCAGAGACCGTCACCATCGGCGCGCCGCGCAGCTGCGGCAGCAGCCGCCCGAAGGCCTCGCGCAGCTCGGCGAGCTTCTGCGGCTTCTCGTCCTCGAGATCCCACTTGTTCACCGCGACCACCACCGCACGTCCCTCGCGCTCGGCGAGGTCGGCGATGCGCAGATCCTGGCTCTCGAACGGCGACTGCACGTCGAGCAGCACCACGACTACCTCGGCGAACTTCACGGCCCGCAGCCCGTCCGAGACCGAGAGCTTCTCGAGCTTCTCGTGGACCCGCGCCTTCTTGCGCATGCCGGCAGTGTCGAACACCCGGAACGCCGTGCCGCGCCAGTCGACCTCGACGGCGATCGCGTCCCGGGTGATGCCGGCCTCCGGTCCGGTCAGAAGCCGGTCCTCGCCGAGGATAGCGTTGACCAGCGTCGACTTGCCGGCGTTCGGCCGGCCGACGACCGCGATCTGGATCGGCCGCCCAGCCGGCGGCGACGCGCCGCCGCCGTCCTCGTCCACGCTGTCGTCGATCTCGTCGGTTTCGGCCTCGTCAGGCGCGACTTCGCGGGTTTCCGCCTCCTCCGCCGCCAGCGGCAGAAGCTGGCGCATGAGCTCGTCCATGCCGAGGCCGTGTTCGGCGGAAATGGCGACCGGCTCACCGAGCCCGAGCGCATAGGCCTCCATCAAGCCGGCTTCAGCGACGCGCCCCTCGGATTTGTTCGCAGCGACGATCACCCGGGCGGCGCTCCGGCGCAGAATCGAGGCCAGCGTCTCGTCGGCGGCCGTGACCCCGGCGCGCGCGTCCACCAGAAACAGGCAGACGTCCGCCGCGGCCACCGCCCGTTCGGTCAGCGCGCGCATCCGCCCGGTCAGGCTCTCGGCGTCCGCGTCCTCGACGCCTGCGGTGTCGATGACCGTGAAACGCAGCGGTCCGAGCCGCGCCGCGCCCTCGCGCAGGTCGCGCGTCACCCCCGGCTGGTTGTCCACGAGCGCGAGCCGCCGGCCCACCAGCCTGTTGAAGAGCGTCGACTTGCCGACATTGGGACGGCCGACGATGGCGAGGGTGAAGGACATGGCGCGAGACCCGGAACGCCCGGGAACTTAGGACCCGGATCGGCGCTCCTTAACCCGCAGACCCGCTATTGGAAAGCGAAGAGCCGCCCGTCGGCGCCGACCACGTACATCACGCCGCCCGCAACCGCCGGCGCCGCCGCCGCGCCCCCGGGAATCTCGGTCTGGTAGATCAGGGCGCCGTTTGTGGGATCGAAGCCGCGCAGGAAACCGTCGCCGCTCGCCACCCAAAGCCGGCCGCCCGCGAGAATGGGCCCGTAGTGGGCGAAGGCGTCGCCGCGGACCGGGGAACGGAAGACCCGCCGCCGAAGGGAGTACTCCGGAAGCTGTGTCAACCAGAGGATCTCGCCGGTCTCGCGGCTGGCCCGCACCAGCTCGCCCTGGTCCGACAGCAGGAAGAGCGAGCCGCCCACCGGCCATGCAGGGCCGTAGGAGCCTTCGGGCATGGTCCAGAACCGCTCGCCGGTCTCCGCGTCGAGCGCCACGGTGCGCCCACTCTGGTTCGAGGCGTAGACCACGCCTCCATCAAAGACCGGATCGCCGGAGATGTCGGTGATGCGGTCACGCGCCTCCGTGCGGCGCCCGCCTGTCACGGCCGTGCCCCAGATCTGAAGCCCGTTGCGGGTCAGAAGCCCGAGCACCTCGCCCGAGGCGAAGGGCACCGCAACGATCTGGCCCTGGGTGGCGATACTCGCGCCGCCGAGAAGGCCGGTGCCGCCCGTTCCCTGGACGAGCCAGAGCGCGGAGCCGTCGGTGGGGTCGAGCGCATAGGCGACGTCGCTGCGCAACACCACGTAGACCCGTCCGCCAGCCACCGTGGGCGCCGCACGGATCGGCCCTTCGAAGGTCCGGCGCCAGTAGATCCCGCCGCTGCGCGGATCAAGCGCCAGCGTCTCGCCGAACCCTGTGGTGACGAAGAGCACCCCGTCCGCAACCGCCATGCCGCCGCCGGGACCGGAGTCCGGGTTCTGCCCCGGCGGCACCACGCTCACGCTCCAGACCGTCTCCGCCGCAGGCGTGGTGGCCGAGAGCCGTCCTGCGGCGTCGAGCGTGTAGATCAAGCCGCCCGAGACCACGGGCCCGGTCAGGAGGCGCCGGCGCCTGTCGCTGCCCTCGCCGATGTCGACCGACCAGCGGAGCTGCGGCGCAGGCGACAGGGCGGGATGGGCGACCCGGCCGCGCGACGAGCCGTTGCGGTGGGTCCACTCCGAATTCACCTGGGCCGGCGGCAAGCTGACCTGGCTCAGCCCCTGTGTCGCACCGAGCGGAACCGGATCCAAGCGCACCGCTACGCGTTCGCCCGGAAGAACCGTGTCGCGGGAGCATGCCGAGATCGCGACCGCCGCGCAGATCAGAGTCAGGCGGAGCAGTCGCCCGACGGTTGCCGCTCGTGAAATGGCGGTCGCCACGCGGTCAGCCGTCGACCGGCGCGACCGGCGTGAGCCCATCGGGCGGCTCCGCGCCGATCGACTCTATGAATTGTCGAGCGCGCGCGGCCATCTGAGGGGTCGCGCCGGGATCGAGCATGATCATCTCGAAATCGTCCACCGCCGCGGTCGCGTCTCCGGTTTCGAGATTGAGAAGGCCCCGTTGCTCGATCGCGAGAAGACGAAACGGCGCGCCATCCGCCGACAGCGTCTGCAGCGTCGCCCGCCGCTCGGCGAGATCCATCGCCGGGCCCAGGATCATGACGCGCTGCAGCGCGGCGATCGCACGGTAGAGCGGGGGCGCTTCGGAACCCTCGGCGATGGTTTCGAGCACAGCCGCGGCCCCGCTCGCATCGCCCGCATCAAGCAGACTGCCCGCCTCGGCGAGGCGCGCGAGCGTGGCGCCCGATCCGCCCGCCTCCCCGATCGCGGCCAACTGCGTCGCGCGGGCGGTCGCGTCAGGCTCGATCAGTGCGCTACGAAGCGCGTCTCCGACCGCCTCCGCCGACGCCTGCGCGCGGGCCTTGCGCCATTCGTTGAACGCCGCCCCGCCGATCACCAGCGCGATCGCGGCGGCAATCATCCAGCCGTATCGGCGCAGAAACGCAGCGAAGCGTTCCCGGCGAACCTCCTCCGTCACCTCGTGGATAAAGGAATCACTCTCGCTCAAGCCGAGCCTCCGCCGGATCAGTGGCGGGGTATAGCGACGCGCCCGTCTGGCGCCAAGTGCGAACGGCTTGGGCAGATTTCCGCTCACGCCTGGGGTCTTGAGAAGATGATTGCCAATCGGCAACTGCCCCCTATGTACCGAACGGTTTAGTTGGTAGGTTTCGCCGTGACCCTTGGCGGCGCAGCGCCCGACGCGTGAGGGGTCGATGCAGCGTTTGGCGCGCGCTTGGCGTGGCCAAGCCCGATGGTGGGGACTGGAGACCAGAATGCGGATCTTCTCGATCCTGAGCGCGCTTCTCGTTGCGTTGTTTCTCTATGGCTTTGTCATGGAAAGGGACACGCTGCGCGCCCTGCTGGGGGCCGGCGCCGCGGCGGAAACCGCCGTTGAGGAGGTCAAGACCGTCGCCGGGCCCACCGACACCGCCGTGGCCGTCGTGGCGCGCCGATCCACCGCCACCGAAGTCGAGAGCGGTGTGATCCTACGCGGCCTCACGGAGGCCAACCGCCGCGTCGAGGTCCGCGCCGAAACCTCCGGGCGCGTGGTCTCAGAACCCCTTCGTCGCGGCGCGGTCGTGAGCAAGAATGAGGTGCTCTGCGAGATCGAGCCGGGCCTGCGCCCGGTTCGGCTCGCCGAAGCCGAGGCGCGCCTGCTCGAGGCGCGCGCCAACCAGGAAGCGTCCGAGCGGCTCGCCGAGCGTGGTTTCGCGGCAGAAACCACCGCCATAGGCAACCGCGCCACGCTCCAGGCCGCGCAGGCGGAGGTCGAGAATGCGCGCCTCGAGATCGAGCGGCTCAAGATCACAGCGCCCTTCGATGGCCTGCTGGAAACCGACACGGCCGAGGTCGGCGCCCTGCTCCAGCCTGGCGGGGAATGCGCCACCCTGATTGACCTCGACCCGATCACGCTGGTCGGCTTCGTGCCGGAGAGCCGGGTCGAGCGCATCAAGGTCGGCGCTACAGCCGCGGCGCGGCTCCTGACTGGCGAACAACTCGTCGGCGAAGTAAGCTTCGTGTCGCGCTCCGCCGATCCGGAGACGCGCACGTTTCGGGTCGAGGCGCGCGCATCCAACGAGGACTGGGAGATCCGCGACGGGATCACCACCGAGATCGTCATCTCGCTCGAGGGAGCGGCCGCGCATCTGCTCCCACAATCGGCGCTCACGCTCGACGACTCTGGTCGTCTCGGGGTTCGCACGGTGGTCGATGGCCTCGCCGCCTTCGCCCCAGTGGAAATCGTGCGCGACAGCGCCGAGGGCGTCTGGTTGAGCGGGCTCGACGAGACTGTCGACGTTATCGTGATCGGCCAGGATTTCGTCACCGACGGCCAGCCGGTCACGGTGACCTTGCAGGAAGACCCCGCATGAGCGGCATCGTGACCTGGGCCACCGACCGGGCCCGCATGATCGTGGCCTTCGTGGTCCTTTCGCTGGCGGCTGGATTCTACGCCTACATTTCGCTGCCCAAGGAGGGCGAGCCCGACATCGAGATCCCGGCGCTCTTCGTCTCGGTGCCATTTCCGGGCATCTCGGCGCAGGACAGCGAACGCCTGCTGGTGCGCCCGCTCGAAACCGAACTACGCGGCCTCGACAATCTCAAGAAGATCTCCTCGACCGCCGCGGAAGGCTACGCCGGCATCGTAATGGAGTTCGAGTTCGGCTGGGACAAGACCGCGATCCTCGCTGACGTGCGAGACCGCGTGACCAAGGCCGAGGCGAGCTTTCCCGACGGCGCCGAGCAGTACACGATCTCGGAGATCAACTTCTCCGAGTTTCCGATCCTCGTGGTCTCGCTCTCAGGCGCGGTGCCGGAGCGAACGCTGCTTCGAGTCGCCAAGGATCTGCAGACCGAGATCGAAAGCCTGCCAGCTGTGCTCGAGGCCGGCCTCGCCGGACATCGCGAGGAGATGCTCGAGGTCCTGGTCGATCCCCTGCGGCTTGAGAGCTACAACGTCACCGCCGACGAGTTGATCAGCGTCGTCTCCCGCAACAACCAGCTCATCGCCGCCGGCCAGGTCGACACCGCCTCCGGCGCATTCGCCGTTAAGATTCCGGGATCGTTCGAGACTGCCCAGGACATCATGGACGTTCCGGTCAAGGTGAACGGGGACTCGATCGTCACCATCGGCGACATCGCCGAGATCCGGCTGACCTTTGAGGACCGAGAGGGGACGGCGCGTTTCAACGGCGAGCCGACCGTGGCTCTGCAGGTGATCAAGCGCAAGGGCGAGAACGTCATTCAGACCGTGTCGCTCGTGCGCGAGACCGTCGAGGCCGCACGCGCCTCTTGGCCGCCCGAGCTTCGCCAGGCGGTGACGGTCAATTTCTCGATGGACACCAGCACCGAGGTCGCCGGCATGGTGAGCCAGCTCGAGGGCTCGGTCCTGACCGCGATCTGTCTGGTCATGATCGTCGTCCTGGCGAGCCTCGGGACCCGGTCCGCGCTCCTGGTGGGCTTCGCCATCCCGACGTCCTTCATGCTCTGTTTCGCCCTGCTGGCGGTTTTCGAGATATCCATCTCCAACATCGTGATGTTCGGCCTGATCCTTGCTGTCGGCATGCTGGTGGACAGCGCCATCGTCGTCGCGGAATACGCAGAGCAGCGAATAGAGCAGGGCCAAGGCCCGATGCGTGCCTATGGAGAGAGCGCGCGGCGCATGTTCTGGCCGATCATCTCTTCCACCGCCACGACGCTCTGCGCCTTCCTGCCGATGCTATTCTGGCCCGGCGTGGCGGGCGAGTTCATGGGGAACCTGCCGGTCACGCTGATCTTCGTGCTCTCGGCTTCTCTGGTTGTGGCGCTGATCTATCTGCCGGTGCTTGGCGGCATCGCCGGCCGGATCGCCCGGCGCATCGAGCATGGTTCGGCGGCGCTCCACGAGCGCCTGCCGTTCTGGATTCGTCTCGTCCTGCTCGTTCCGGGCGGCCTGGCGCTGTTCGCAGCGTTGGCGCTGCTCTTGCGTGGCGGAGCGCTCGCCGGCCTGGCGCTCTTCGTCGCCTCGACAATCTTTCTCTCGCTCATTGGCGGATCGCTCAAGCGTACGAGGATCGCCACCGTCGACAAGGCGGGGTACCATCGCACCCTATTTGGGCGCTTCATCCAGCTGCTCACCGGCAACCCGGTGGCGCCCTTCGTAGCGCTTGGCGCGGTTGCAATCTTCGTGGCCTCGGTCTTCTCCTACTACGGCGCCAACAACCGCGGCGTGGAGTTCTTCGTCGAGACCGAGCCCGAGCGCGCCATCGCCTACGTGCGCGCCCGCGGCAATCTTTCGCTCGACGAGAAGGACGCGTTGGTGCGTCAGGTCGAAGAGGAGATCATGGGGACGCCGGGCGTGGCCTCGGTCTTCGCCTTCGCCGGCGCCGGAGGGCTCAACCAGCAGAGCGGCGAGAGCGGTCCGCGTGATTCGATCGGCCAGGTCCAGATCGAGCTGGAACCCTGGGGCGACCGTCCCCGCGGCAAGGAAATCCTAGCCGAGATCAACACACGCATCTCGACGATCCCGGGCGTGATCTCTGAGATCTCCGAGGCCGCGCAGGGCCCAGGCCAGGGCAAACCCGTGCATCTGCGCCTCAGCGGGGCCGATTGGGATGAGCTAAAGGCGACGACGGCGAAGGTCCGGGCGCATTTCGACGCGCAACCGGGCCTTGTTGACCCGGAGGACACGCTACCCCTCCCCGGCATCGACTGGCAGATCGATGTGGACGTCGCGCGCGCCGGGCGCTATGGCGCGGACGTCGCCACGGTCGGCGTTATGGTGCCGCTGGTCACGCGCGGCCTGACACTGGACACAATGCGCGTCGACACCTCGGACGAGGAGATCGACATCCGTGTCCGGCTCCCCGAGGAGGACAGGGTGCTGTCCACGCTCGACAGCTTGCGCGTGCGAACGCCCCAGGGTCTGATTCCCCTGTCGTCCTTCACCGAGCGAACGCCCGTTCCGTCGCTTGCCCAGATCGACCGCTTCCAGGCGGAGCGCTACTTCGACGTCAAGGCCGACATTCTCGAAGGTGGAAACGCGAACGCCGAGATCGCCGCACTCACGGAATGGCTGCAGACCGAGGCGGACCTGCCTGTTTCAGTCTCCTGGCAATGGACTGGCGACCAGGAAGACCAAGCCGAGAGCCAGTCATTCCTGATGAGCGCCTTCGCCGGCGCGCTCGGCCTGATGTTCGTGATCCTGCTTGCGCAGTTCAACTCACTCTACAACGCGGCGCTGGTGCTGACCGCGGTGGTGCTCTCGGTCACGGGCGTTCTGATCGGCATGTTGGTCATGGACCAGACCTTCTCGATCATCATGACCGGAACCGGAATCGTTGCGCTGGCCGGCATCGTGGTCAATAACAACATCATCCTGATCGATACCTACCAAGACTACTCGCGCTACATGTCACAGGTGGAGGCCATAGTGCGCACCGCCGAAAGCCGGCTGCGGCCCGTTTTGTTGACGACTATTACCACGATGGCCGGGCTCGCCCCTATGATGTTCGGCATCTCCGTCGATTTCTTCAACGGCGGCTACACCATGAACTCACCCTCGGCGATGTGGTGGAAGCAGCTCGCCACCGCCGTCGTCTTCGGGCTCGGGCTCGCCACCGTGCTCACGCTCGTGGTGACGCCTTCGCTGCTCGCGGTGCGGGTTTGGGCCCGCAAGGGCGCCTACGCCTCGAACCAGTCGCTGCGCGGCGCGCTCGGCGGGCCGGACAGCGAGGCGGCGCGCGACCGCGCACTGCGCCGCTCAGCACGCGGGACAGCTGCCGAGGACGTGCGCTGGAGCGATGGCGCGCCGCGGCCCGAGGCCGTCCCCGCCCCGCCGCGCGCCGCCGAATAGCCAGCCGGCCGGCCCGGCTGCGATCGTCCGCCACGGAAATTGCGGGACGGGCTCACAAATCTGTCGTCGAGTTAACGCATCATGATTTCAGTCGGAGTCGCGACTTGCGGCGGCTCTGCCATTCTTCTTTGACAGGGAGCCCCGACGCATGAATCGCCAGACCCCATTGCGACCGCAGATCAAGACTCCCACCGATATCCGCGAGGAAAGCGAGGACATCGGTTCCAACCGCAGCGGAAATCCCACGATGGGCGATGTGGTCAACGCCCGCTAACCGCGCCGAGGCGTGCTAGGCGGCTCGCTCGCGGTGAGCGCCATCGCCACCACCGTCAGCCCGCTCGCCTTTATCGCCGCCGGCCGGGCGCGCGCCGAAGCGGCCTCCGCCTCGGCGTTCAAGTTCACCGAAGTGGCCGCCGGCGTCGACAAGACCCACCACGTGGCCGAGGGCTACGACGCGAAGATCCTGCTGCGCTGGGGTGATCCGGTGCTACCCGGCGCGCCGGTGTTGGACCCGATGAACCAGACCGCCGATGCGCAAGCACAGCAGTTCGGCTACAACAACGACTACATCGGCTTCATCCCGTTCGACGCGGAGGGGAACCGCGGCCTTCTGGTGGTCAACCACGAATACACAGACCCCCATCTGATGTTCCCTGGTGTCGCCTCGGTGGAGAAGACGGGCGAGGGCGCCGACGCCAAGGAAGAGGTCGTGATCGCGCCACTCAGTAAGGAGCAGGTGGACGTCGAGATGGCCGGGCACGGCGGCACGATCATCGAGATTGTCCGCGACGCAGACGGCTGGAAGGCGGTCACCGACAGCCCGCTCAACCGCCGCATCACCGTGAGCACCGAGATGGAACTCACCGGCCCCGCCGCCGGGCACGCGCGGATGACCACAACCGAGGATCCCGCTGGAACCCGCGTGCTCGGTACGCTCAAAAAATTGCGCCGGCGGCGTAACGCCCTGGGGCACCTATCTGATGGCCGAGGAGAACTTTCACGGCTACTTCATCGCCGACGGCGACGGGATGGACGAATCCCACCCCGAGTTCGCCAACTATGATCGCTACAGTGTGCCCGGCGGCTGGTACTCTTGGGGCGAGCACTACGACCGCTTCAACATCTCGAGGGAGCCCAACGCCGCCAACCGCTACGGATGGGTGGTCGAGGTCGATCCCTCCGATCCCGCCTCGACGCCGAAGAAGCGCACCGCGCTCGGCCGCACCAAGCACGAGGGCGCCGAGAGCGTCGTCAACGGCGACAGCCGCGTCGTTGTCTACTCGGGCGACGACGAGCGCTTCGACTACGTCTACAAGTTCGTGACCGAGGGCGCGTTCGACGAGGGTGACCCGGCCACCAACGCCGACCTGCTTGACGCCGGCACGCTTTATGTGCGCGCTTCGACGCCGACGGGACCGTCACTTGGCTGCCGCTCGTGCATGGCGAAGGCCCTCTCATGCCGGAAAACGGCTTCAACAATCAGGGCGACGTTTTGATCGAGACCCGCCGTGCCGCCGACCTTCTCGGCGCGACCCCGATGGACCGGCCCGAAGACATGCCGCCGAACGCCGTCACCGGCAAGGTCTACGTGATGCTGACCAACAACACCCACCGCGAGTCGGGTCAGGAGGACGCAGCGAACCCGCGCGCCAACAACGCGTTCGGTCACATCATCGAAATCTCGGAGGTGGCTGGCGACTTCGCCGCGACGTCCTCCACCTGGGAGATCCTGCTCAAGTGCGGCGATCCCTCGATCGCGGAGGTCAGCGCGAGCTTCTCGCCGGCGACCACCGGGAACGGCTGGTTCGGCATGCCCGACAACTTCGCCATCGACGCCGATGGCCGGCTCTGGGTCTCCCCCGACGGCAACAACGCCAGGCAGACCGGCCGCACCGACGGACTCTGGGCGGTGGACACCGAGGCGGACGCCCGCGGCGCATAGCAGCTCTTCTTCCGCGTGACAGTTGGCGCTGAGATGTGTGGCCCGTATTTCACCAGCTCCGGCGAAACGCCCTTTCTTGCCGTCCAGCATCCCGGCGACGAGGGTCTGGCCACTTACGAGGCGCCGGCGACCCGCTGGCCGGACTTTTCCGATGCGCTCCCGGTACGGCCGGCCGTTGTGGTCATCACGCGACAGGGTGGCGGCAAGATCGGCGTCTAAACGGCGCCGAGCCTCTGCCCGCCGTGCGACGCTGCGCGGCGGGCGACTCGCGCTTGTGCGGAGCGGCCGTTTGACCGATGCTTTCCTGCGTTGCGGCCAGATCGGCCCGGACAGCGGGACCATCCGAAGTGCACGCTTTCGCCCACCACTTTTCCGCGCTCGTCGCCGACTATGGCGTAGTGGCGCTGTTTCTCTCTGTCACCTTCGAGGCCCTCGGCGCGCCGCTGCCTGGCGAGAGCGCGATTTTAGTGGCCTCCGCCGCCGCCGCGGCGGGACAGTTCCGCATAGAAACCGTCGTGATCGCCGCCTTCGTCGGCGCCGTGCTTGGCGACAACATCGGCTACCTGATAGGACGCAAGCTCGGGCGCCCGGCGATCGTGCGTTATGGAGCGCGGTTCGGCGCGACCGAGGCGAACATGGACCGCGTCGAGTCCGTAGTTGCAAAGCACGGGCCCCTGATGGTCGTGTTCGCGCGCTTCTTCGTGATCCTGCGACAGCTCAACGGCGTTGTCGCAGGCACGACCGGGATGCGCTGGCCGGTCTTTCTCGCCGCCAACACCGTCGGGGCCGCCATCTGGGTCGGACTCTGGGCGACGATCGCCTACCGCTTCGGCCTCACCTCAGGAGCGCTGCCCTATCTCTGGCATCACCTCGCGCTGGTGGCGGCGTTTCTGACCCCGATCTTGATCGCGGGGCTAGTCTATCTTCGCCTGCGCGGACGCCGCCGCAACGCCTCCTGAACTGGCTCATGCGGCGTCGGTCGCGGCCGTCGCCTCGGCCTCCTGCTCGACCTCGACGAGTTGGCGGGCCCACATGGCCGCATAGCGCCCGTTGCGGGCCAGAAGATCCTCGTGGGTTCCGCTCTCGGTGACCCGGCCCCTCTCGAGAACGACGATCCTGTCGGCGTCGACCACCGTCGAGAGCCGGTGGGCGATGGTGATCACGCTGCGCCCTTCGCCCATGGCCCGCAGGCTGTCCTGGATGTCCCGCTCGGTCTCGGTGTCAAGCGCGCTCGTCGCCTCGTCGAGGAGGAGAATCGGCGGGTCCTTCAGGAGCGTGCGCGCGATGCCGACACGTTGCTTCTCGCCGCCCGATAGCTTCAGGCCGCGCTCGCCCACAACGGTCGCATAGCCCTGCGGCAGCGCCGCCACAAAACCATGGATTTGCGCCGCCCTGGCCGCCGCCTCGACTTCCTCCCGGCTCGCCTCGGGGCGTCCGTAGAGGATGTTGTAGTAAATCGTGTCGTTGAAGAGCACCGTGTCCTGCGGCACCATTCCGATGACCGCCCGGAGGCTTTCCTGAGTGACGTCGCGGATGTCCTGCCTATCGATCTCGATGGCGCCCGCCGTCACGTCATAAAAGCGAAAGAGCAGCCGGCCGATTGTCGACTTGCCAGACCCCGACGGCCCGACCACCGCCACCGTCTGACCGGGCTCCACCGTCATGTCGAGCCCGTGCAGGATGCCCCGCTCGGTCTCGTAGGAAAAGTTCACGTCGCGAAAGACGACGCGGCCCTCGCGCACCCTGAGCGGCTGCGCGCCTGGACGGTCGACAATCTCGGCCGGCTGCTCGAGCAGATCAAACATCGCGCCCATGTCCACCAGCGCCTGGCGGATCTCGCGATAGACAGTGCCGAGGAAGTTGAGCGGCATGGTGATCTGGATCATATAGGCGTTGACCATCACGAAATCGCCCACGGTCAGGTCGCCGCGCTGCACCCCGAGCGCCGCCATCACCATGACCGCCACCAGACCTGCGGTGATGATCAACGCCTGCCCGAGGTTGAGCCAGGCCAGGCTGACTCCGGTCTGCACCGCCGCGGTCTCGTAGCCGCGCATTGATTTGTCGTACCGTTCCGCCTCGCGGCCCTCGGCCCCGAAATACTTTACGGTCTCGAAGTTCAGCAGGCTGTCGATCGCCTTCTGGTTGGCGTCGGTGTCGCGCTCGTTCATGCGCCGGCGGATCTTCACGCGCCACTCGGTGACCCGGAAAGTGAACCACACGTAGAGCGTGATCACCGTCATCACCGCGACCAGATACCAGACGTCAAATACGAAGAAGAGGATTACGCAGACCAGAACCAGTTCCAGCGCCAGCGGCACGATCGAAAACAGCAGGAACCGCAGAAGGAAATCGACGCCCTTCACCCCGCGCTCGATGATCCGGCTTAGCCCCCCGGTCTTACGGGTGATGTGGTAGCGGAGGCTGAGCGCATGGATGTGCCGAAACGTCTCCAGCGCAAGCTGGCGCAGCGCCCCCTGCCCGACCCGGGAGAAGATGCCGTCCCGCAGCTGCTGGAAGCCCACACCCGCGAGCCGCATCAGCCCGTAGAAGACCGTCAACGCCACCGGCCCCGCCACAAGCAGGAACTCCGCCTGCGCAGCCGGGTTCTCGGGCGCAAGACCATCCACCGCGCCGCGGAAGAAGAACGGCGTGATCACGGTCGCGCTCTTCGAGGCGACAAGCGCCAGCATCGCCAGCGTCACCCGCAAACGGACGTCCGGACGATCCGCCGGCCACAGGTAGGGCGCGACCTTTCGGATGGTGCGCATGCCCCCGACAGGCGGATCCACGAGCAAGGCAGCGGCGGTGTCGGTCATGGAAGGCCCGTCTCTGGCGGTCGGCCGCTCCGGCTCCGGCGAGCGGCCCGCCCGGGTCAGTTCGCCTGCTGCTCAGGCAGGGCGAAGATCTGGCCCGGATAGATCAGGTCGGGATCGCGGATCAGCTCGCGGTTCGCGGTGAATATACGACTATATAGCACGCCGGAACCGTAGTGAATGCGCGCCAGCGTCCAGAGGTTGTTTCCCGGCTGCACGATCACCGCCACGTCGCTCTCACCCGCCCCTGCTGGCCGCGCGCGCGGCTTGTCGCGCTGGAACGGGGTCTCAATCCGGCTCGCCACCGCCCCGTCCCCGCCAATCTGGTCGATGCGAAGCCGATAGACCCCCTCGACCACGTCGTCGAGATCAAGCGCCCAGCGCCCGCTGGCGTCGACGAAACCGTCTTCCGCGAACTGGTCGTCGACATAGGCGCGCAATTCCGAGCCGGCGAGCCCGAAGCCCGCCAGCCGCACGTCGCCGGCCTCAGCATAGGAGATGCTGGCGATGCTGACCGCATCCGCCTCAGCGCCGGTCGGGCGCGCTACCGGCCGCACCTCGATCCGCCCGTCGCGCAGGATCGCCGCCGCAGCCACGGTCGCCTCGGGTTCCGCCTCTACGTCAGCAGCGTCGGGCGCTCTGGTCGAAGCGACCGTCGTTCCGACCACCTCCTCCGGCTCGGTAACCGCGCCCGGCAACAGCACCACCACATCGTCGCCAACCGTCGCCGCGCCGTCATCCTCCTGCGCCTCCACCGTCAGCGAACGCGCCGCGCCGGTCGGCTCCGCCCGGAATACCGCGACGAAATTTCCCGCGGCATCCGTGTCCACCTCGGCCAGCGGCGCGTTGTCGGCGCGGATCGTCACCCGGGCGCCCGGCGGCGCCCGGCCGGCCACCACCGACTGACCGTCAGGCGACACCCGCACCACGTCGAGACTTGGCGCGGGAGCATCGGCTTCGGGCGCAGCCAACTCTTCGACCGAAGCCGCGTCGGATTCCTGCTCAGGCGCAAGAGCAACCGCCATGTCCGGTTCGGCTTCCGCCGCGGGGGCAGCCACGACCTGCGGAGCCGCAGCAACCTCGGACGGCGCGACGGCCGTCTCGGATTCCTTGTCTACAACTACCGAACGCGCATCGGTTGCGGGAGGCGCATCGGTGCCCCAGTCGCGCGCACCCACATAGATCCCAGCCGCGATCAGCCCAACCACGAGCAGCGCCCCACCGGTCCGCCAGCCGCCGCGCGCCTCGGTCGTGTCCTGTCGCATGTGTCAACCCTTTCGCCAGGGCCGTCGCATCCCCCGCCTGCCGGGCGTCGGCCGACTCGGACTGCGGCGCAACGCCGCGCTCTGCGGCGACATGAATTCAATTCTGTCAAGTGACAGGATAGTAACACTTCGCGCGCCTGTCCATGCATCCCGCAGCGCACAATCCAAGGGCTAGCGCCAGACCCCGGCCACTCGCCTGCGCCGCGCCGGCCTGCTAAGATGGCGCGGCCCACAACCTGCCGAGGCCCGAGCCATGCCCCTGCCGCCGCTTCGCTCCGTCTGCGTGTTCTGCGGCTCGCGCCCAGGGGCGGTTCCCGCCTTCGAGGCGGCCGCCACCGCGCTCGGCGCGGCGCTCGCGGGCGCACGCCTGCGCCTCGTGTACGGTGCCGGCGACGTGGGCCTGATGGGCGCGGTCGCCCGCGCCGCGCAGGACGCCGGCGGAGAAACCTTCGGCGTCATCCCCGAGCACCTGCGCGTCCGCGAGGTCGGCAAGCGCGATCTATCGACCTTCGTCGTCACCGAGACCATGCACGAGCGAAAGAAGGTGATGTTCATGAACGCCGACGCCATCGTCGCGCTGCCCGGCGGCCCCGGCACGCTCGACGAGCTCTTTGAGGTGCTGACTTGGCGACAGCTTGGCCTGCATGACAAGCCGGTGTTCCTGCTCAACGTCGCCGGCTATTGGAACCCCCTGCTGGCGCTCCTGGACCACCTCGTCGCGCAGGGCTTCGCCGACGTCTGTTTCCTCGACTTCCTCGAGTCCCGCGCCGACGTGGCGGACCTCATGCGCGCGCTCGCCCCGGGCTGACGCAGTCGCCGCCGCTCGCCAGGGCGCGCGTGGCGTCCCTAACGCGCCTTACCGGACGAAGCGCGTCCACATGACCCCGGGTCCCTCGACTCGCTCGATCGCGTAGGACGCATCGCGCCAGCACACCGGAGCCTCAGCGAGGTTGTCGAGCACGAACACACCGTCGTCGGTCTCGAGCATCAGCACAGCATGCGGGAAGAGCCCCACGCGATGATGCACGATGGCCATGCTGATCGCTGCGCGCGGCAGCCCCTCTTCGGCCAGACGCCGCCGCTTCTCCAGCGCGAAGTCCTCGCAATCGCCGTACCCCTCGGCCGGAAGGCTCCAGAACTCCTCCCGCCCGTGGCAGGCCTGTTCCGACGAGAGCCGGACCTCGGCATTAACCGCCGCGTTCACGCGCACCACCATTTCCGCCGTCGCCGCAGTCCACGCGAAGCGGCCGGCTCCATCGCGGTCGCACTCTTCCGGACTCCGAACGCAGAAGTCCGAATACTGCGCCGGCGGCTCCTCGACGCTCGCCGCATCCAGATCAAGCCGCCCGCAATCCTCCGCCGCTCCCGCCAAGCAGGCCAGACCTCCGGCGAGGGCCACCGCCAACCCTTTCGCATGCGCTCCGCGCATCCGCCCTCCCGAGACCGTGACCCTTCGGCGCGGAAACTGCGCGCCATCGTGTTCTGGTTAACGCCCGCTTAACGGACAGAAGTGCAGATTAACGTCAAGACCGAGGCCCGAAGCCTGTATCGAGCGTGACCCGTATGCATACTGACCGACTCCGCCAATTTCGCCCGCTGCTTCTCCTCACAGCGCTCGCCGCCGGCCCTCCGGCGGTGGCGGTCGAGAGCGACGATCGCGAGGCGGTGCTGGCCGCGCGTCACGCGCCATTCGCCGAGTTCGCCGCCGAGCCCGCGCCCGTCCACCCGCCGGCCCGGCGATCGGTCGGCGTGCAGATCGAACGCAACGAGACCGGGCTCCGGCTCGGCGACCTGTCCTTCCCTTACCTCTTCGAGGCGCTCTACAAGCGCCACAGCGCCGCCGCGGCACACATCCTCGACCGTTCCGCCGACTCCGCCGCCGGGCGCGACATTCCGGTCTACAACATCGACGACGGCTTCTTCGACTATCCGACCGCCGCCTTCCGCGCCGTCGCCGAGGCCGCCGACGTCATCAGCCTCAGCCAGCAGGCGCGCGTCACTCGCGCCGCCGACGCCGCCTTCACCGCCGCCGGCGCGCCGCTGGCCTCCGCCGAGGGGGTCGAGACCCTTCGCGCGCTCTGGGCCGGCACAGATGTGGCGGTCTTTCATGCCATCGGCAACGACCCGGCTCGCGCTCGCCTCGCCTATCCCGAGACCAACCTCAACTGGATCTTCAACGATCTCTACGTGCGCGTCGGGCTCGGCCACCGGCGACCCGACGGCACTGTCGCCGTCGATGCCCGCTCGCCCGCCCACGCGGTCAGCCTGCTCGCCGAGATCCCGGACTACAGCTTCCGCCTCTACTCCGAACCGGAGGCGGCGCTGGCGCGGACCGAGAGGTACCTGCTCGCCAACCGCGCCTTCTACGAGGCGGCGCTGATCCGGGCCGTCGCCGAGGGGCGGGAAAGCCCCTTCAACCTCGGACTGTGCCGCGGCCGAAGCGGGCGCGACGCGCCCTTCGACGGTCGAATGCTCATCGACCGCCCGGCCTTCTCCCAGCTCAGCGTCGAGATGTCGGAGCTCTTCCGCGCCTACAGCGTGTGCGCGGTGGAATCGCTGCGCGACTACTACGTCCGCAGCGGCCGCGACCCGGCCGTCGCCCACAGCCTGCGCGCCATCGGCGGCACATCGTTCTCGACCCCTGCGCTGGCTGGCCTCTTCCTCGCCGCTCATGAACGCGCTCCCGAACTCGGCAAGCACGACCTGCTCGCGGCCATGATCCTCTCCGCGGCGCCCGCAGCCGTCATCGCCGCCGGGCCCGAATCGCCCGAGGTCGCGGTGCGCGCTGCTCCAAACGGCCGAGGCATTCCGAGCTCGGATGCGGGGGGCTTCGGTCTGGTGACCGGAGCGGCCTTCGCCGCTGAGGTCGAGGCGTTACGCGCCTTCCGCGCCACGAGACCCGGGCTCAAGACGATCGAGACCGACGTCGGTTCCGAAGTGGTCACCTTCGACGCCGACCCCGGTCTCCGCGACGGCGTGCGGGAATACATGCTGCCCGTGCGCGACGCGGCGCTCTTCTTTCGCGGCGTGCTCGTCGCGAACTTCGGTGACGGCAATCGCGCGGTGCCGACGACCGTCGAAATCGTCGACCCTTCCGGCGCGATCGCGACCGTGTCGCCGAGCCGCTTCCGGGGCGGCAGCAACCTCACCCTCGCCGGCACCGACGCCTTCTTCGGGGCCGGCGTCGCCGGGGAATGGCGCGTGCGGGTTCCGGCGCCGCACCGGCTGGTGGCGGCGGGCCTCGCCATCGAGGGCGTCGCAGCAGGCCCCGGCAGCCTGATCGACGCCTGGCTCGACTCCCGCGGGCATCACGCTCACCCGGCAATCGAACTCGCCGCGCCGCACGACCCCGACCCGACACTCTGAACGGACTTCAGTCCACCCAAGCCATGATGTGCTCTGCGACCGCCACGGTCGCGCCGTCCTGGTTGGTGATCGTCACCTCCGACCGCGACCGCCGCAGCTTGGGATCCCAGGCGGAGATCACATAGCCCACCTCGATCGTGTCGCCGATGCGCACCGCCGCGATTAAGCGCACGCGGTCGTAGCCCACCGAAACCGGTGTACCGAAGGCGCCGCCTCGACCCGCCTCCACAGCCATGGTCGAGCAGGTCGAAGTATAGCCGAGGATCAGCGCGCCGTGGGCGATACGCGCGCCGTAGCGCGTCTCCGCCATCGCCGCCTCGTCGACGTGGTTGGGCGACAGATCGCCGGTGATGCCTGCGAAGAGATAGACGTCAGATTCCGAGACGGTTTTGCGGAAAACAAACCGCCGCCCGACCTCGACTGGAGTGTTTGACATCCCGTGATCGCTCCTTTTGCACCGACTCCCGACCGTCACGCGCGCCCGTGCGCCGCGGGATGCGCGACCGACGACTCGTGGCGATCCGCCGAACGCCCGACCCTCTGCCGGCGCAGGCTCTCCGCCGAATAGATCGCCAGCGCAACCCAGATGACCGCGAACGCGATCGTCTCCCAGCGCGTCAGCGCCTCGCCGAAAACCAACACCGCCACCAGGAACTGCAAAGTCGGATTGATGTAGAAGAGAAGACCTGCCGTGGCGAGCTTCAGATGCTGATTGGCGTGGGTGAACAGGATCATCGGCGCCACGGTCACCAGCGGCCCCGACAGGATCATCAGCATTGTCGTCCTTGCGTCGCTTCCGAAGTATCCAGCATGGCGTCCGCCGAAATCCGACCAGCCCAGGAAATGCATGCCCATCAGCACAATCGCCGCTGGCCCGACCAGAACCGCCGTCTCGATGAAGAACCCGGCCGTCGGGCGGGCCTTGCTGCGCTTGATCAGAAGACCGTAAACCGCGAGCCCGACGCCGAGAAACAGCGCGAACCAGGGCGGTTGCCCCGCTTCGACGGTGAGCAATCCCACCGCCAACGCCGCAAGCCCGATCGCCCCGTACTGCACCGGCGAAAACCTCTCGCCCAGCACGGCGTAGGCGAGAAGCACGGTGACGAGCGGCATGATGTAGAAGCCGAGGCTCGCCTCCACGGCCTGTCCAGAGGTCACTGCAAGGATGAACACCCCCCAGAGCGCCGCGACCAGGATCGCCGTGAAGGAGAGGAGTGCGACGTCCCGCCGGTCCTGCAGCGCGACCCGCACGTCTCCCCAGCGCCGCACGATGCTCAGATAGATCACCAGCGACACGAAACTCCACACCAGCCGGTGGCATAGCAGTTCGATCGGCGGCACGTGCGACAGCGCGTGGAAAAGCAGGCCGGCGAGGCCGAAGATCGTCGCCGAAGCGACCATCGCCGCGAGCGCTCTGGCGGTGTCGTCCAAACCGACCCTCCCTGGGCCGCGCCGCGCGCCTTGCTCGCCGGCGAACCTTATGGGCACACTCTGGCACGTAGCGACGCGAACGGGAAACGCCATGAACACTACCAGGATCGATGGCGGCTGCACTTGCGGCGATGTACGCTACCATCTGAAGGCGCGTCCGATGATCGTTCACGGCTGCCACTGCCGCTGGTGTCAACGCCAGACCGGCTCCGCGCTGGCGATCAACGCCCTCATCGAGACCGACCGCGTGACGCTCGTTCGCGGGGCGCCGCGCGAGGCGACGCTGCAAAGCCCGAGCGGCGCGGGCCAGATCGTTGCGCGCTGCCCGACCTGCGGCGTCACGCTCTGGAGCCACTACAGTGGGCTCGGCCGGCTGGTCGCCTTCATGCGCGTCGGCGCGCTCGATGATCCGGACGCATTCCCGCCGGACGTCCACATCTACATTTCCACGAAGCAGCCGTGGCTGACGCTCCCGCCAGACCGGCCTGCCGTTCCGGAATTCTATCGCCGCAGCGCCGTCTGGCCCGCCGACAGCCTGGCCCGCTACGAAGCGCTCAAGGCCCGGACCGCGCCGTGACGCCCTCGGCCGAAACCTGCCTCGCCACCTACGGCACCCTTGCCCCGGGGCGCGTGAACGCGCATGTCCTCGCAGATCTGCGCGGCGCCTGGCTGACTGGCGCGGTGCGCGGCCGGCTTGTCGAGGCCGGCTGGGGCGCCCGGCTCGGCTACCCGGGGCTGATCCTCGACCCCATGGGCGCGGAAATCCCGGTCGATATCCTGCATTCGCCCGACCTGCCCAGCCATTGGCCGCGGCTCGACGCCTTCGAGGGCGCCGGCTATCGCCGCGCCGCCGCCACCGCCGCCACGACAGGCGGCGTGCTGATCGCCTCGATCTACGTGCTCGCCCACTGAAAGCCGATGCGCCGGCCCGCGCGCAGCCATTCCGCGCACTCCGGCGGAAGCGCCCGAGCTTCTCTTTTTGAGCGCCAGGTCCGCGTTCCGAAACAACCCGCGCCAGCGGCCGTTGAAACCCTTGTTGAGAAACCGCCGGTGCCCACCCTCGAACGCCGCCTCCACGCGTTCGAGCAGCGCCGCGGAACAGACCCAGCCACTTTTCGTTGCGGCCATGGTGGAAGAATCCTTCGCTCCCCCGCCGGACGGCCCCGACTTTGCTCCCCATGATCTGGTCGCCGTCCCGCCGCATCGTGTCGAAACCCGCCGCTTCGACCAGCTTTGGCCAGAGCTCGGGCTCGATCTTGATGCCGAGGAATTCCGCGACCCGCCGCATCTCGCCGGCAAGGTCGCGAGAGAGATCGGCACAATGCACGAGAAGCACGTTCTCGCGCGCCCGGGCGCCTCACCAGCTCCGTTCGAAGTCGAAGGAAGACGGAAGCGGCAGGCCGTGGGAGGCATCGGGCATGATCGCCTCCGCCATCCAGCGGTCGAAGAAATCCGCCGGATCGTCGAGGAGAGGCAGAAACGCCCGGTCGATGGCCTCGTCGCCCAGCCCCTCCAAATTCAGGCTCGCCAGCATAGCATCGGAGAAGTTCTGAGTTTGGTTGTGAAACTACCGGCAGGCGTCGCGTCCATCCCGCGCCACGTGGATGTAGCGGACCTCCTCATGGATCGGCAGGGCGTCAAATGACAGGTGCGCCTTCAGGAAGCGCCGGTGGGTCTGCCCCTCCATTGCCGCCATCGCCGTTTCCGGCGGCAGGCCGTTGCGGCGGTCCGGCCAGAACGACAGGTCCATCACTGGCGTCCGGCTGCTGCACCATGACCATCGGACCCGTCCTCCCAAAGAACCAGTGCGGCAGAATAGCACGTTCGCGACCGCGTCGGCGGACAAAACCTCTTCTATGCGTTTCGCGATGGGGTGATTTCGTGCTAGCGTCAGCGAAACTGGGGGTTTGACTTATAGACTTGGCGCGGACGGTGCGGCACTTCACAGTCGGCGAAGGAAGGGTCTACCACCTCGACAAGCTGACGCTCGCCTTCAAGCACGACGGCGACCGGGATCCGTGCGGCTATACTGTCTGTCGGGCGAAATACGAGGCCGGCTGGCCCGGAGCGCGGTTGCATCGCCACGGCTACGAGGAATGGCACATTCAACTCGAAGGCTCGATCGAAGGGCAGCTTGGCGATGACGCAGTTCACTTGTCGCCCGGCGACATGACTTGGATCCCCGGAGGCTTCGTCCATGGCTTCAAACCCGCGCCCACAGCGGGCGCGCAGCTCCTGATCAGCGCGCCGCCGGGCCTCTTCGAGGGGTTCGTCTCGGGGGCCGTGGCGCTGCAGGCAGGCGATGCGACCAGGACCTTGGACGCCATCGCCATGCAACATGGCATCGAGTTCCTGACGCCCTCGCGGTCGTGAAGCCACCCGGGCGCTCCCGGGACAGAAGCACCGTAGCGCCGTTACTCCGCCGGCAGGTGCGCCATGTCCGGAAACGTGCCGACCGGGTCCGGACCGTAGCGGTTCGGCCCGCGAGTTCCGGGAATGAAGAAGAGCGCGAGCGCGAAGACCCACCCGACGATCGGCGCCAGAATGACAAGGGCCGCCCAGCCGGTCCATCCGAAGTCGCGGCATCGCTGGGCGGCCACGAAGAGACCGGAGGCGATCATCGCCAGATAGACCACCATGTACGCCAGGAACCCCAGGATGCCCGGGGTCTTCTCGGCGCCTCCGACGGTGAAGATCATCAGCACGACGACGCTTGCACTAACGGAGCCGAACGCCAGTGTGTAGAGCAAGAAGCTCAGCCGGGCCCTGCGCTGGGAGGCGCGGAAAAGGTCCTCGAATACGGGCTTGGAAATGGCGGCCTCCTGTCGCTCGCGGTTTCCGATCTCAGGAGATTTCCACCACTATCCCTAAGACATCGCGAACAAAGTCGGTCCCTGCAGGCGTCAAATGCCGCAACTTGAGTTCAAGTTGCACAGACCCGACCCCATCGCCGAAAAACACGACGCAACAAAAGAGGCCCCCGGCAGCTGGCCGGAGGCCTCCCGATCCTCCAGTCGCCAGACGTCACATGCGGCTGGCGACGTTCTCCCAATTGACCAGCTTGTCGAGGAAGTTCGACATGTAGGCGGGCCGCTTGTTGCGGAAGTCGATGTAGTAGGAATGCTCCCATACGTCACAGCCCAAGAGCGCCGTCTGGCCGAGCACCAGCGGGTTCACGCCGTTTTCGGTCTTGGTGACGATCAGGGAGCCATCGAGATCACGCACCAGCCATGCCCAGCCCGAACCGAACTGTCCCGCACCGGCTGCGGCGAAATCCGCCTTGAACTGGTCGATCGAACCGAACGTCTCCTTGAGCGCGTTCTCCAGTTCGCTCGGCATCTTGCTGTCGCCCGGGCCCATCATCTCCCAGAACTGATTGTGGTTCCAGAGCTGGCTGATGTTGTTGAAGATCCCGTTCTGCGCCACCGCACCCTTCTGGTAGGTGCCGGTGATGATCTCCTCGAGGCTCTTTCCCTCCCACTCGGTCCCGGCGATCGCCTTGTTGCCGTTGTCGACGTAGGCCTTGTGGTGGATGTCGTGGTGATACTCCAGCGTCTCCTTCGACATGCCCTTCGACGCCAGCGCGTCGTGCGCGTAGGGAAGGTCTGGAAGTTCGAAAGCCATGGGGTCCCCCTCGGTGGTTTGCGTTCAGCGCGCGCCCGCAGACGGGCCACGGCCGTGCGCTTCATATACGCCGCTCCTGTCGTCAGGTAACCCCTGGCGCGCGGAAATGGTTCCGCGTCCAGGGAACTCGCGGCCGGCCCACCCGGAAGCGCGGTCCTCTTTCGCCGGTCTCGGGGCCGCTACGCGCGCCCGCGCCGTCCCGCCGCCAAAAGAGCCCCGAGTCCCGCGAGCAGAAGCCAGGCCGCCGCAGGCGCAGGGATCGGCGCCGGGGTCTCCGTTCTTGTCCAGGATCCCGCAGCTCCGGCGAAGTAGCGCTCGAAATTGTCACCCTGGAAATCGAACCCCGGCGCATCGCCGCATCCCACTTCGGAACTGCGGATGACGTTGGCATAGACCCCGAGCGCACAGCTGTCGGAACTGCGCTCCAGATACCAGGCGACGAGCACGCCGCCAGTGAAGTCGAGCGTCACCTCGAAATCCTCGTCAAATGCCGGGGTGGAGTATTCCTTCAGTATCCCCGCCTCGCTGATGAAGTCGGGAAGTGTGTAGGAGACGCAGGGTGAATCGAAGCTCGGATCGACGCCATCGCAGGTTTCCGACACACGGGTCTCGCCTGTGTCCTTGAAGTAAAAGCGCTCCTCGAAATACTGGTACCGATCGGAGGAGCGGGCCGAGAACAAAATGTCTCCGCCGCCAAAGTCGCCGCTGGCGGCATCGACCGAGAACGATCCCGTCTCGGCCGGAGTTGTCGACCCCTTCGAACAGTCGCCGAACTCCGTATCGCACACAAGATCCGGGCCGCCGTAGGTGTAGGTGAAACCCACCGCGCCCGCCGGCCCCGCCAGAAAGACGGCCGCCGCCGCATACAAGCTCAGTTTCATTGATCCTGTCCCTCTATCGGTTCAACGGGAGGTCAGGGCTCGGGCCGCGACGATTCAAAAAAACTCTTCTTACAATCCTTGAGAACGCGAACGACAATAACCCATTCCAACCCGAATGGTGCGATCGTCGCACGAGTCTTTTGATCGCGCAAGTCGCAGCGTGCATCGCACTCACACCGGAACCAGCGCCGCCGCGATCCGTCGGCCCTCGCCGAGCAGCACGTTGTAGGTCCGGCACGCCGCCGGCGTCGCCATGGTCTCGAAACGCAGTCCCGCCGCCTCGAGCGCCGCGCGCATCGCCGCCGGCGCGTGCGCGGTCTCCGCCCCGGTGCCGATCAGCAGCACGTCGATCCCGGCCGCCTGCGCCGCGAAGGGCGCCACGTCCGGCGGCCCGGCCCAGTCCGCCGGTCCGTCGGGCAGCAGCGCCAGCGGCCCCGGCCGCAGCGCGCCGCCGACCCGGAAGAAACCCGGCCCGTAACCCTCCACCGGAACCCGTCCGTCGAAGGCAACCTCGATGACGCGCATGCGCGCTCCCCTCACCAGACCGGCAGACAGGAGATCGCCGCCGCGGCGAGCACCGCGTAACCGACCCGCCGGTAGAGCCTCTCGCGGGCCGGATCGAAGGCGGCCTGCCCGATCAGTCCGCCCAGAGCATAGGGCAGCGCCAGCGTCGCTCCAAGGGCGACCGGAAACGTCCTGATCAGGCCGCGGGCGGTCAGCACCGTCAGATAGATCACCCCGAACGACGTGAGGAACATAAGGGTGTTCGCCCGGATCGCCGCCGCGCCGCGCACGCCGCCCATGTAGAACAGGATCACCGACGGTCCGGCCGCGCCGGCGGCGCCGCCGCAGACCCCGGCCGCCCCGCCGACCGCCGCCGCGCCCGCCGGCCCGAGCGCGCCGCGGTATCGCCAGCCCGAGGCCAGCGCCGCCAGCGCCGTCACGCAGATCATCCAGCAGAACACCACCGGCTGGATTCACACTTCAAGTGCGACACCGAGGTTGGCTGCGAATGCCTCGATTGGCGTGCGGTATCCGAGGCACTTCCGAGGCGTCGCGTTGAGGTTCCAGATGACGTCGTCGATGTCGGCATCGGTGTATTCCTCGAGGCTGGTCTTTCTGGGGAGGTCGCGGCGGAGCCGGCCGTTCGCGTTCTCGATCGAGCCATGCTGCCAGGGGCTGTGCGGATCGCAGAAGTAGGCGTCCAGGCCGATGGCGTTGGTGACGGTCTCGTGCCGCGCGAACTCGCCGCCGTTGTCATGGGTGATCGTGCGGCACGCCCTGGCCGGCAGCCCGCCCAGCTCCGCGGCGATGGCCTCGGCGGTGCGGTCGGCGTCTTTGCTGAGAAGACGACGGGCAAGGGTCAGCCGGGAGCGCCGCTCCTGCAGCGTCAGGAGGATGTCACGCTGGCGGCGGAAGTGCATCAGGTCGCCTTCCCAGTGGCCGAACTGGCTGCGAAGATGGGCCTTTGTCGGTCGCTGGTGGATCGGGATGCGGTTGGGGATGGCGGGCTCGCGCCGGCCGTTGCGTCGCCGTCGACCCCGCTTCGGCCTGCGCTGCGCCAGCAGCCTCGGCAGGCCCGCGCCCCGACCCGCCGGGCTGTAGGCATGGCGATATATCGACTCCGCACTGACCCTGCTCTTCGCTCCCTCCAGCTCCATCCGCCCCGCGATCTGCTCCGGGGACCATCCCATGGCAAGGCGGTCCTCGACGTGGGCGCGCAGGCGGGTGGAGCGCTCGATCTTCGAGCCGCGCAGCTTGCGCGCCCAGGCGCGGCGGCCCGCGCTGTCCGGCCGATAGCCGTCGGCGCAACGGTTGCGCTCGAGTTCGCGCTGGATCGTGCTCCGGTGACGATCCATCCGCCTCGCAATCTCGCTGACGCTCAGGTCCATCTCGATCATGCCGCGCAGGCGGCATCTCTCCTCAAGGCTGAGGTGGCTATATCTCTTTCCCATGGCGGCTCCGGACATAGCCGGTGTCGCACTTGGTTTGTGAGTCTACGCCGGATCAAGCCGGGTCAGCAGGAACAGCCCGAGCGACAGCCCGGCCAGCCCGCCGGGCAGAAGCCGCGCCACCTCCCGCCAGTCGCCGTCGCGCAGCGCCCGCGGCGCCAGCGGCAGCGTCGCGGGAACGTCGACGATCAGGATGATGGCGATCGCCTGCACGGGCGAAAACGCCGCGGCCGCCACCGGAACGAAGATCAGCGCAGTGCCGAAGCCGGTGAAGCCGCGCACCAGCCCTGCCAGAAAGATCGCCGCGGCCAGGACCGGCAGCGCCTCGAAGTCGAAGACCGCCCGGAACGCCTCGATCGCGCCCGGCGGCCCCGGTCGGCCCTCAGACCTGCGCCCCGTCGAACTGCGTGCCGGCGGCATTGTCGGGCTTGGACCAGTCGCGATTCACCCCGAGCCGCAGGAGCAGCGCCGAAGCGATGTAGATCGAAGAATAGGTGCCCACCACGATCCCCCAGATCATCGCGAAGGTGAAGCCGCGGATCACCTCGCCGCCGAGGAAATAGAGCGCGAACAGCGCGATCAGCGTCGTGCCCGACGTCATCAGCGTCCGGCTCAGCGTCTCGTTGATCGAGAGGTTCAACACGTCCACCAGCGCGGTCTTCTTGAACTTGCGCAGGTTCTCTCGCACCCGGTCGAAGACGATCACCGTGTCGTTGAGACTGTAGCCGACGATGGTCAGGATCGCCGCGATGATCGCCAGGTTGAACTCGATCTGCAACAGGCTGAACACGCCAATGGTCAGCACCACATCATGCACCAGCGAGGCCACCGCCGCGACCGAGAACTGCCACTCGAAGCGCAGCCAGATGTAGAACAGGATAGCCGCGATCGCGCTCACCACCGCCAGCACGCCCGCCCGCACCAGCTCGCCCGAGACCTTGGCCCCGACGCTGTCCACTTGCAGATAGCTGATGCCGGGAAAGGCCGCGCTTAGCGCCGTCTGCGCCTGCGCCACAACGGCCGCCTGCGCATCCGGGTCATCGCCGGTTATGCCAAGCCGCATCAGAACCGCGTTTCGCGCCGTTCCCGCCGGATCGGAGACCTCCGTGACCGCCACATCGCCCACGTCCAGCGCCGTCAGTACATCGCGGAACTCGCCCACCGGCGTAGGCGCCTCGGTCTCGGCGAGGATCAGCGTGCCGCCGCGGAAGTCGATGCCGTAGTTGAGGCCCATCGTGAAGAACAGAATCACCGACGCGATCATCGCAAGGATCGACCCGCCGATCGCTATCTTGTCCCAACGAAAGAAGTCGATCTCGGTCTTTTCCTTGACCAGGCGCAGGCGCATCCCGAACTCCCCTCAGACTGCGATCGTCTTGGGTCGGGTCCGTTCGAACCAGACCGTGATCATCACCCTCGTCACGTAGAGCGCCGTGAAGACCGAGGTCACGATGCCGAGCCCGAGCGTCACCGCGAAGCCCCGCACAGGCCCCGAGCCGATGGCAAACAGGATCACCGCGGCGATCAGCGTGGTGATGTTGGCGTCGAGAATGGCCGACATCGCCTTCTCGTAACCAAGATCGATCGCCCGCGCCGGCCCCTTCGCGGTCTTCATTTCCTCGCGAATGCGCTCGAAGACCAGAACGTTGGAGTCCACCGCCATGCCGATGGTAAGCACGAGCCCCGCAATGCCCGGCAGGGTCAGAGTCGCCCCGATGGACGTCAGGAGAGCGAAGATCAGCGCAATGTTGATTAGCAGCGCCAGGTTGGCCATGATTCCGAACCAGCCGTAGGCGAGCGCCATGAACACGAGCACCGCCCCGAGCGCCACCACCGCCGCGATCCGGCCGGCCTCGATGGAATCCTGACCCAGCTCGGGCCCGATCACACGCTGTTCCAGCACCTTGATTTCGGCGGGCAGAGCGCCTGCGCGCAGCAGGATCGCCAGCCGCGTCGACTCCTCCGGCGTGAAGTTTCCGGTGATGATGCCCGATCCGCCGGGGATGTGACTCTGGATCACCGGCGCCGAGATCACCTCGCCGTCGAGCACGATCGCGAATGGCGAGCCGATGTTGTCGGCCGTGTACCGCCCGAACGCCGCCCCGCCTGCCGGGTTGAAGCGGAAGTTCACGGCCGGTTGGCCATTCTGGTCAAACGAGGGCTGGCTGTCGACCAGCTGTTCGCCAGTCACAACCGCCCGACGCTCGAGGATATAGTTGCCCCCCTCTTCGTCCATCGAAGGGTAGATCACGTTGTCAGGCCCGGCCGCTTCGTCGGGGCTCGACGCCCGACCGACCACCGGGTGGAACGACAGCCGCGCAGTCTGGCCGATAATCGCGAGCAACTCCTCAGCCGAGCCGATCCCCGGAACCTGGATCAGGATTCGGTCCGCGCCCTGTCGCTGGATCGTCGGCTCGCGGGTTCCGGTCTCGTCGACACGGCGACGGATGATCTCGAGGCTCTGCTGCATGGTGCGCTCGTCCATCGCCTCGAGCTCGGCCTCGGAGAAGGTCACCACGATCTCGTCGCCGTCGGCCGCGGCCTCGAAGTCGCGGCTAGCGATCCCGGTGATCGAGAACACCGGCTGCGAGGCCGCGCGTACGGTCTCGATAGCCTGATCCATCGCTGCAGGATTGCCCACGCGGATGCGCAACTCGTCGGTCTGGCTCTCGACCCGGCGCACCGACCCCACCGCGTCGCGCTCCTCGCGCAGCGCATCGCGCAGCGTCGGCCAAAGTCCCTCGAGCCGCTCCGCATGCACATCGGTCACCAGCACCTCGGCCAGCACATGCGCGCCGCCGCGCAGGTCCAAGCCGAGATTGACTAGGCCCGAGGGCAGGAACTCCGGCCAGCCAGCCGCATCAGCGGCGAGTTCCGGCGTCTCCGCCTCCCCTGCCTCGAGCGCCGCCACAGCGTCGTTGTGGCGTTCGACCCTGTCGTAAGAGAGGTTCGGGAAGGCGACCACAAGCCCGACGACGCAGATCGTCAGGATCGCCAGCCGCTTCCACAGCGGAAAGTTCAGCATCGCGTCTAAGCCTCCGGTCGCGCCGCCGCGCGGGTCACGATTCGGCCGGCTCGGTCTTGTTGATGACCGAAGCGATGGTGCCGCGGATCGCGCGCACCTTCACACCCTGGGCCAGTTCGACCTCGACCTCGGTGTCCTCGACCTTGACAACCTTGCCGATCAGCCCGCCCTGGGTGACCACCCGGTCGCCGCGGCGCAGCGCCCCGATCATCGCCCGGTGCTCCTTCACCTTCTTCTGCTGCGGCCGGATCATCAGGAAATACATGATCGCGAAGATCAGCAGGATCGGCACGAAACTGATAAGGCCGCCGGCCGCGCCGGCCCCCCCGGCCGCCTGGGCGAAGGCTGGTGTTGCGAGCATCTGGAACCGTCCTTTCGGGCTGAGCCGCGCCTCCCGGACGCCGGCTCGAAAAATCGCGCGGACCCTATCCGCGGCCCCCGGGGATGACAAGTCGGGGCGGGCGAGCCAGGGATCACCGTTTCGATCCGAGTCAACTTCCGGCGCAAGGCCCAGGGGCGGTCAGACCGCGCGGGTCTTGGCCGTCGTGCGGCGGTGGCGCATCGTCGTGCGCGCCAGGCTCACCACGAAGAGCAGTGACATCACCAGCACGATGGTCGGGGCCGGGGCGCTGTCGATCCAGAAGCTCACGTAGACGCCCACGAACGCGGCGGCGAGCCCGAGACAGGCCGCGAGACCGAGCATGGCGTCGAAGCGTTGCGCCCAGAGAAGGGCGGTCGCGCCGGGAGTGATCAGAAGCGCCACGGCGAGGATGATGCCGACCGCCTGAAGCGCGCCGACGACTCCCAGCGCGATCAACGCGATGAGCGCGAAGTGCAGCCGGCGGACCGGCAATCCGATGGCGCGGGCGTGCTGGGGGTCGAAGATCATCGCCGCGAGATCGGCGCGCAGAGCGAGCGTCGCCGCGACGATCACCGCAGCCACGCCGCCTGCCCAGGCCACATCGCCCCAAGTGGCGCCCAGCATGTCCCCAAAGAGCAGGTGGCTCAGGTGAAGGGTCGTGGGCACGCTGGCGTAGAGGACGAGGCCGAGGCCGAAGAGCCCGGAGAAGACCACGCCCATGGCGGTGTCCTCCTTGATGCGACTGTTGTCCTTGAGCCAGCCGGTGGCGCTGGCGCAAGCGAAGCCCGACGCGAAGGCGCCAAGCGCGATCGGCAAGCCCACGAGATGGGCGAGCACGACCCCGGGCAACACCGCATGGCCGATCGCGTCGCCCATGAGCGACCAGCCTCGCAGCACCAGGAAGCACGACAGAAGCGACATCGGCAGCGCGACAAGAAGCGCGATCGAAAAGGCCTGCTGCATGAAGGGCAGCGCGAAGGGCACAAGGAGATCAACCACGTGCAGCCGCATCCGGGTGCGCGCGCTGAGCCAGAAGCCCGTGTTTGGGCGCGAGCACGAAGGCCGCCAGAAAGAACGCGGTCATCAGGCAGATGATCAGCCCACCCGTGGCACCGTCGAGAAAGAAGCTGAGATAGGCGCCCGCGGCGCTGCAGAGCACGCCGATCGCGACGGCGATTGCGAGGATGTGCGGGAAGCGGTCGCTGAGCAGGTAGGCGGTCGCGCCAGGTGTCACGACCATGGCGATCACCAGAAAGGCTCCGACAGTCTGGAGCGCCGCGACTGTCGCGGCGGCGAGGAGCGCGAAGAAGAGGATGCGGAGACGCCCGGTGTTGAGCCCGATCGAGCGGGCATGCGCCTCGTCGAAGAACATCGCGAGCAGGTCGCGCCATTTCAGGAGCAGCACGACGAGGCAGACGCCGCCGATCAGCACCAGCTGGAACGTGTCGCGCGGCGTGATCGCCAGGACGTTGCCCAGCATGATCGTCTGGATGTCCACCGAGGCCGGGCGCAGGGAGATCATGAAGAGGCCAAGCGCGAAGAAGCCGGTGAAGACCACGCCGATCACCGCGTCCTGGCGAAGGCGTGTGGCGGCGCCAAGGCTGGCGATCGCCAGCGCCGCGAGGCCACCTGAGATGAAGGCTCCAAGCGCGAAGGGCAGGCCGAGAATATAGGCCCCGGCGACGCCCGGCACGATCGCGTGGCTGAGAGCGTCGCCGATCAGCGACCAGCCCTTGAGCATCAGGAAAGCGGAGAGAAAGCCGCACAGCGCGCCGACGAGAGCCGACACCCAGATGGCGTTGACCATGTAGCCGTAGGCGAAGGGTTCAAGCAGGCTTGTCATCGCGGGGCTCGGCCTCCGGGCCGCGGTCGTAGATGACGAAGGGCCGCTCGTCGTCGGTGATGACTGTCACCTGCCGCTCGTCGGCGTCGTCGTGCAAATCGGTCCCGCCGAGCACGAAGTGGCGAAGCTTTCCGCCGAAGGCGGCTTCGAGATTGGCCTGAGTGAAAACGGTCCCGGTCGGGCCGTGGGCGAGGATGCGGCGGTTGATCAGCACTGCGCGGTCACAGAACTCCGGCACCGAGCCGAGGTTGTGGGTGGACACCAGCAGGATCCGGCCCTCGTCGCGCAGATCCTGCAGCAGGCGCACGATCTGGTCCTCGGTCTTGACGTCGACGCCTGTGAAGGGCTCGTCGAGCAAGATCACCTGGCCCTCCTGGGCCAGCGCCCGGGCGAGGAACACGCGCTTCTTCTGGCCGCCCGACAACTCGCCGATCTGGCGGTCTTCGAAGGCGGTCATGTCGACGCGCCCCAGCGCCGCGGCGACGGCGTCGCGGTCGGCGCGGGCCGGGCGGCGCAGCCAGTTCATGTGGCCGTAGCGGCCCATCATCACCACGTCGGAAACCAGCACCGGAAACGTCCAGTCGACTTCCTCAGCCTGGGGAACGTAGGCGACGAGGTTGCGGCGCTGCGCGGCGAGTGCCGAAAGGCCGAGGATCTCGACCTCACCAGATGCAAGCGGCACGAAGCCCATGATCGCCTTGAAGAGCGTCGACTTGCCCGAGCCGTTCACGCCGACAAGGGCGGTGATCGTGCCGCGCGGCAGATCGAAGCTGGCGTCCTGCAGGGCCGCGAGGCCGTTTCGGTAGGTCACACTGACACCGCGCACCGAGAGACCGGCGCCGGGTGCAGCCATGTGCGGCTCCGCTCGAAGGGGCGCGTTCATCCGCCGAGCGCTTCGGCGATGCGACCGGCGGTGACCCGCATCAACTCCAGGTAGGTAGGGACCGGGCCGTCGGCTTCGGTGAGACTGTCGACGAAGAGCACGCCGCCGTATTCGATCCCGGACTCTCGCGCGACCTGCTGCGCTGAGCGCGGATCGACGGTCGATTCGGAGAAGATCACCGGAACCTCGTGCTCGCGGATCAGGTCGATGGCTCGGCGGATCTGCTGCGGGGTGCCGGTGTTGTCTTCGTTGATCGGCCAGATGTAGATCTCGTTCAGCCCAAAATCGCGGGTGAGGTAGGAGAACGCCCCCTCTGAGGTCGCGAGCCAGCGACGCTGCTCGGGGAGGGCGGCGAGCGCGTCCCGAATCGGCGCGGCCAGCGCCTTGATCTTGGCGGCGTAGGCAGAGGCGTTGGCGGCATAGTCCTCGGCGTTGGCCGGATCGGCCTCCGCCAGCGCCGCGCGAATGTTCTCCACGTAGATGAGAGCGTCGCTGACGGACATCCAGGCGTGCGGATTCGGTTGACCTTCGTAGGGGCCCGAGGAGATCGCGATCGGCGCGACGCCATCGGTGAGCACCACCGCCGGCACGTCGCGGAGGTTTCGAAAGAACCGCTCGAACCAGGCCTCGAGCCCGAGCCCGTTCCACATGACCAAGTCAGCTTCTACGGCGGTCCGGATGTCGCTTGGCGTTGGCTGGAAATTGTGCACCTCCGCGCCCGGCGGGATGAGCGAGCTGACCACGGCCGCATCGCCGGCGACGTTGTGGACCATGTCGCCGATGATGGTGAAGGTGGTGACGACGCGCAGCTTCTCCGCCATGGCCGGTGTGGCCGCGGCAAGCGCAATCAGGACGGCGACTATGCGATGGAACATGGATTCGGGCCCCTCAGAAGCCACTCTGGAAGGTACTGCCGAACCCGGCGAAGTCAACGCAAATGATAATCATTTGCGAAAACTTCGTTGCAATCGTCAAGCGCAGCGCGATAATCTCGCGTCCATGGACGCGGGTCGACGTGCTGACGAATTCGAACAGAGCCTGCGGGAGGCGGGCCTGCGGATTACCAAGCCGCGCCGGATCATCCTTGATATCCTGGCCGAGATGGGCGGGCATCCCGACGCCAGCCGCATCTTCGAGAGAGCGTCGCGCATAAACAGCCGCATCTCGCTCGCCACGGTCTACCGCACGCTCAAGGCGCTCGAGCGCAGCGGAGCGATCCAACGGCACGCCTTCGGCGATGGCCCCGCACGTTTCGAAAACACCGCGACCGCGCATCATGACCACCTCATCGACGTGGAGACCGGCGAGGTCGTGGAATTCGCCGAACCCCGCATCGAGGCCCTTCAGGAGGAGGTGGCGGCGAACCTCGGCTACGAGATCGTCCACCACCGGTTGGAACTCTACGTGCGAAAAATCAGCGCCCCGGCGCGGAACCGGCGTCGAGCGACCGCAGCGCCGCGCTGAAGCCCATGAGCGAGACCGGCAGGCGAACGCGCTCACCGTCGACGAGCGTGAACGCGACCGCGCCGTAGCGCTCGCCCCGAAGACCGGCCAGCAGGGCCCCCGAAAGCGACAGGCGGGCGTCGCAGCCGACCTCGTCGCAGGTGCGCCAGGGCGCGGAGATCGGGTCATCGGCGCCAAGGGTCAGCGAAAGCCCGTCCGGCAAGTGCAGTGGGAGCGGCGTACGCACCACAAGCACTTCGGGATCATCCGACGCGACGGAAAGGCCGAGCAGGTCGGGCGCAGCGGGGCCGCGCGCAGGCACTGCGAACTGGATCCGGCAGGCTGCCCCTGCGCAGATGCGCCGCCAGTCCTCAAAGTCGTCCTCGACATTCGGAGGGGCGGCCACCGGTATTTCCGCCGCCTGTCCAGCGCCGGCGGCGCTCACCGCGAGCAGCGCGGCGGCGACGAAGCGGCGACAGGTCCGGGCGGCGGCGCTCATAACGCATGAATGCGCCACCGGGAACTGCGGGCGCAAGGCGGCAACCGCCTTGGCGCGTTCAGCCTCCATTCACCATGTGCCAAGTCCGCCACGGCGAACCCGCGCCGGTTAGCACTTGTTTAGCCTGCCCGCGCCTATGACAGGGCCGCGACTGAAGGGTCGGCGCGGCGAGATCGGGAATCGATCCGGGCCGCAGCAGTCAGAATGGCGTTCATCCCGGCGCGCGTCCGCGCGCCATCCCAGAGAACCGGCGCCGAAAGCGTCGAACGCCAAGAAGGAACGAAGATGTCCAGCATTCTCACCAACACCAGCTCGCTGGTGGCCCTGCAGACGCTCAAGAACGTCAACAAGGGCATGGGCAAGGTCCAGAACGAGATCTCGACTGGCCTGAAGGTCTCCAACGCCAAGGACAACTCGTCGTCCTGGTCGATCGCCTCGACGATGAACTCCGACGTACGGTCCTACAAGAAGCTCTCCGATTCGCTGACCTCCGCCTCGGCCATGGTCGGCACCGCCCGCGTGGCGGCCGAGCAGGTCTCCGACATCCTCAAGCAGATCCAGGAGAAGGTCGTTCAGGGCCAGAACCCGGATTCGGACGCCACCAAGCTGAACGCCGAGATCACGGCTCTCGCCAACACGATCACCTCGATCGCGGCGTCGGCGCAGTACAACGGCATCAACCTCGTCAACGGCGGCGCGGCGCAGACTGTCACCGTCTCGATCAACCGCGACGCCGCCGGCGTGCTGACCACCGGCACTTTCGCGGTGGCCTCGGCCACGCTCGGAACGCTCGGCGGCGGCATCACCGCCGCCTCCGCGCCCGACGCGGTCGACACGATGATCGACACCGCCAACACGGCGGCGGCGGCCTTCGGCGCGGCCCAGGCCCGCATCGACGCCCAGAACGAGTTCCTGACCAAGCAGGCGGACTCGCTGAAGGTGGGCGTAGGCGCGATGGTCGACGCCGACATGGAGGAAGCCTCCGCGCGTCTGCAGGCGCTGCAGGTCCAGCAGCAGCTCGGCATCCAGTCGCTCTCGATCGCCAACCAGGCGCCGCAGAGCCTTCTGGCGCTCTTCCGCTAAGACAACGCGCCGGGGCGGACCACGGTCCGCCCCAGGCAACCCGCCGTCTCCGTCACAGAACGGGCGCGGCTCCCCTCCCTGATCCAGATCACGCGCCGTCAGGTCGGCCGCCGCAGCAGCGCGGCAGGCGGTGAAGGTCGACGCGCGTTCAATTTCCGTTTACCGGGTATCTCTCCGTTAATCATGATAACTCAAGGCGTTAGAGAATACTTAGCCCTGCCCCGCCTATAGGAGAGCGATGCGGTCGAACGACCGGCACGGCGAAGTCGAGCTACGACCCTGAGCCGCAGCGCCCAGAATGGCGGCGAGTGTTTCGCGCAAGCGGATCCAGAAACGAAACGCGGCGCCGAAAGCGTCGAACGCCAAGAAGGAACGAAGATGTCCAGCATTCTCACCAACACCAGCTCGCTGGTGGCCCTGCAGACGCTCAAGAACGTCAACAAGGGCATGGGCAAGGTCCAGAACGAGATCTCGACTGGCCTGAAGGTCTCCAACGCCAAGGACAACTCGTCGTCCTGGTCGATCGCCTCGACGATGAACTCCGACGTGCGGTCCTACAAGAAGCTCTCCGATTCGCTGACCTCCGCCTCGGCCATGGTCGGCACCGCCCGCGTGGCGGCCGAGCAGGTCTCCGACATCCTCAAGCAGATCCAGGAGAAGGTCGTTCAGGCCGAGAACCCGGACGCCGACGTCACCAAGATCCAGGCGGAAGTCACCGCGCTGACGGATACGATCGTCTCGATCGCGGAGTCGGCGCAGTACAACGGCATCAACCTCGTCGAAGCCGGCGCGGGCGCCCAGGCCATCACCGTCTCGATCAACCGCAGCGCCGCCGGCGTGCTGACCACCGGAACGTTCTCGGTGGCCGCGCAGGATCTCGAGGCGCTCGGCGCAGCGCTTGTCGTCGGCACTGCGACGCCGAACGATATCGACACGCTGATCGATTCGGCCAACACGGCGGCAGCGGCCTTCGGCGCGGCCCAGGCCCGCATCGACGCCCAGAACGAGTTCCTGACCAAGCAGGCGGACTCGCTGAAGGTGGGCGTAGGCGCGATGGTCGACGCCGACATGGAGGAAGCCTCCGCGCGTCTGCAGGCGCTGCAGGTCCAGCAGCAGCTCGGCATCCAGTCGCTCTCGATCGCCAACCAGGCGCCGCAGAGCCTTCTGGCGCTCTTCCGCTAAGACAACGCGCCGGGGCGGACCACGGTCCGCCCCGGGCATCCCGCCCTCAATGAGACTGCTTTCCCGATCCGGAGCCTGAACCAGAATCGGGACCTAGAAGGACGAACCGATGACACCGAACGATCACGTTCGCTCCGCCTACGGATCCGCCGCGCCCGTCCGCACCAATCGCGGCGCAGAATACGCCATCTTCGCTCGCGTGACCCACTGCCTGAAGGTCGCGGACGCCGCCGACCCCGCCGCCTATTCCAGCCTCGCCGCCGCCGTCTCCGACAACCAGCGCCTCTGGAGCCTCTTGTCGGAAGATCTGATGCAAGACGAGAACGGCCTGCCGGATCAATTGCGCGCGCAGCTGATAGGACTGTCGGAGTTCGTGCGCCGACACAGTCTCCAGGTGCTCGCCGGCAAGGCCGCCGTCGAGCCGCTCGTGGAGATCAACACCTCGATCATGCGCGGTCTGCGCGGCGAGGCGGAGGTTTCCGCATGACCGGCCTGGTGCTCAAGCTCGGTCCGCGCGAGCGCATCATGATCAATGGCGTGGTCATGGAGAACGGCGATCGCCGGACGCGACTCAACATCATCACGCCGGACGCCAACGTTCTGCGTCTGCGCGACGCCATTCATCCCGAGGAGGCCAAGACCCCGGTCAAGCGGGTCTGCTACATCGCCCAGCTGGTGCTTGCGGGCGAGGCCGATCCGGAGGATGCGCGCGCGCAACTCCTGCGCGGAATAGAACAGCTGAGCCAGGTCTTCCAGGATCCCGACAGCCATGCGCATCTGAGCGCGGCAACCAACGCGGTGATCGAGGGCCGATTCTATCAGGCGATGCGGGCGTTGAGAAACCTGCTGCCCCGCGAAGCGCGACTCCTCGGCGGGGCGCCCATCGCGCCTACGGCGCTGGCCTGAGGGCGCGATGAGCTTCCTGCCGCAGGTTCCGGTTCCAGGCGTCGCGGGCTGGCGCTTCTTGCAACGCACCGCCGTCAACCAACAGGAGACCTTCGAGAAGGGACCCGAAATCCGGCGCGACATCGCCTACTTCGAGGCGAACATCGCCTCGGTTGGCTCGGCGGCCGATCTCGTCGCCGACCGGAGGCTCCTGAAGGTCGCGCTTGGCGCCTTTGGGCTCGAGCAGGACATCGACAAGAAGGCCTGGGTCCGCAAGGTGCTCGAGGAGGGCGTAACCGAGCCCGGGTCCTTCGCGTTGCGGCTGAGCGAGCCCGCCTACCGCAAGATGTCGGAGGCCTTCGGCTTCGGCGATCCCGGTGGAGGGCGCATAGGCGAACCGGGCTTCGAGCGCCGGATCGTCGACGCCTACAAGACCCGCGCCTTCGAAGCGGCGGTAGGCGAGACCAACAACGACATGCGCCTCGCGCTCAACTTCCGCCGAGAGATGGCCGAGCTTTCCAAGGGCGAAGAGGGCGCGAGCTGGTTCGCGGTGCTTGGCTCGAAGCCGCTGCGCGCGGTGCTAGAGAAGACCTACAACTTGCCATCTGAGTTCGGGAAACTCGACGTCGATCGGCAGCGCGACATCATGGCCTCTAAGACTTCGGCGATGTTCGGAGCGGCGAACCTGACCGCCTTCCGCGATTCCGCCAACGTCGACAAGGCGATCGACCGGTTCCTCGCGATCTCGCAGCTTGAGAGCGGACCTACGTTCGCCGGGCCGGGATCGGCGGCGCTGACGCTCCTTCAAGCGGCCAGCGGCGACCCGTCCTTGGGGCTCTTCAACCTGCTCGCCGCCCGCGGCTGACGCGAACCGGTCCGGCGAGGGTTTGCGCTGGCGCGCGCACGCTCGCACCGCCATAACGAGCCCCGCTCGCGACAACCCCGGGAGGCGGAGTGGACCCGAAAAGCGCAAGAATCGTCGTGGTCGGGGCCGGCCAGGCTGGCGCATCGCTGGTGGCGCGGCTGCGCGCGCTCGGCCATTCCGGCCCGATCACGCTGATCGGAGCGGAGCCCGCCCCACCTTACCAGCGACCGCCGCTGTCGAAGGCCTATCTGAAGGGCGAAATGCCGCGCGAGCGGCTCTATTTGCGTCCGAAGAGCTTCTATGCGCTGGAAGACATCCGGCTCCTGACCGGGGTCCGCGTCGCGCGCATCGACCGGGCCGGCATGGCTGCGCTCACCGATGATGGTGGATCGCACGGCTACGATCTTCTTGCGCTGACGACCGGCGCGTCGCCGCGCCGCTGGCCCGAGGCGGCCGGCGGCGATCTGCGCGGCGTGCTGACCATGCGAACCCTCGCGGACGCGGACGCGCTTGCGGAGCGGCTCGCACCTGGATCGCGGGCGCTTGTAGTCGGCGGCGGCTACATCGGCCTCGAAGCCGCGGCGGTGCTCGCCGAGGCGCGGATGACGGTCACCGTGGTAGAGCGAGAGAGCCGCATCCTGTCGCGGGTCGCTGCGCCGGAGACCGCGGACTATTTCCGCGCGTTGCATCGCACCCACGGCGTCGCCATCCGAGAAGGCACCACGATCACGCGATTGACCGGAGAGCGCGGCGCGGTTTCCGGGGGAGAGCTCGCCAGCGGCGCGGTCATCCTCGCCGATGTCGCGCTGATCGGGATCGGGGTTGCGCCGGAGACCGGCCTCGCTGCGGACGCGGGGCTCGCGATCGACAACGGCGTGCGCGTGGACACGGCGGGCCGCACCTCAGATCCGTCGATCTTCGCCGCCGGCGATTGCGCGAGCTTTCCCTGGCGCGGCGGCCGGGTGCGGCTCGAGAGCGTGCCCAACGCCATCGACCACGGCGAGGCCGTCGCGGCAGCGATGCTGGGCGAACCAATCGAATATGTCCCGCAGCCGTGGTTCTGGTCGGACCAGTACGACGTCAAGCTGCAGATCGCCGGGCTGAACGCCGGCTACGATCAGGTGATCGTGCGCCCCGGCGCCCGCGAGGGCGCACAGTCGGTCTGGTACTGGCGCGGGCCGGAGCTCATCGCCGTCGACGCCATGAACGACCCGCGCGCCTACATGACCGGCAAGCGCTGGATCGAGGCGGGCGTCTCGCCCGACCCGACGGCGCTCGCTGACCAGAGCGTCGACCTTAAGTCGCTCGGCTGATGCGGATCGTCGGCGGTCGCAACCGGGGCGCGACGCTGGCCGGGCTCGGCGGCGGCGATCCCGCGGCGCGGCTCCGCCCGACCTCGGACCGGGTTCGCGAGAGCGTCTTCAACCTGCTTGCCCACGGCGGCTACGGCGATCCGCCACCGCCCGAAGGGCTCCGGACACTCGATCTCTTCGCGGGCACCGGGGCGCTGGGGCTTGAAGCTCTCTCGCGCGGCGCGGCCTTCGCAGCTTTCCTGGAGAACGGGACGAAGGCGCTGACGATCCTGCGCCAGAACGTCGCGCGGCTCGATGTGGGTGGAGATATCCGTGTCCTTGCACGGGACGCGACGCGGCTCGGAGCCAACCCGCTCTCGCCCTTCGATCTGGTATTTCTGGACCCGCCCTACGGCCGTGGGCTCGGGGAACGGGCGCTGCGGTCGGCGCAGGCCGGCGACTGGATCGCACCGGGCGCGCTGGTGGTCTGGGAGGAAGCTGAGGCCGTCCCGCCGGTACCCGGCTTGACCCTTTGCGACGCCCGCCGATATGGGGAGGCGATGATCTCGATCCTGCGCGCCGAGCCGACGTGACCGACGCCCATCGCCTGCTGCGAGAGGTCTTCGGCTTCTCCGAGTTCCGACCCGGCCAGCGAGAGATCGTCGAGGCGGTAGCGGCCGGAAGCGACGCGCTGGCGATCATGCCGACCGGCGGCGGCAAGTCACTGCTTTTCCAGCTTCCCGCATTGATGCGCCCGGGCGTGACAGTTGTGATCTCGCCGCTGATCGCGCTCATGCGCGACCAGGTCGCGGGACTGCGCGCGGCGGGGGTCGAGGCCGGCGCGCTGACTTCGCAGAACGATCCGGACGAGACCGAGCGTGTCTTCGCCGCGCTCGAAGCGAAGACGCTCAAGCTTCTCTACATGGCGCCGGAGCGGCTCGGATCGGGCGGGGGCTCCGCGCTATTGCGCCGGCTCGACGTGCGGCTGCTCGCGGTGGACGAGGCGCATTGCGTCAGCCAGTGGGGTCACGACTTCCGGCCGGACTACCTGCGGATTGGCGAGCTGCGCGCAGCACTCGGGGGCGTGCAGACCATAGCGCTGACCGCGACCGCGGACGTCGAGACCCGCGCGGAGATCGTGCGGCGGCTCTTCCCGGGGGGAAGCCCGGAGATCTACCTGCGCGGCTTCGACCGGCCCAACCTCGACCTCGTCTTCCGCCCGAAGGACCAGCCGCGCCGCCAGATACTCGATTTCGTCGGCGCCCGCTGCGGCCAGTCGGGCATCGTCTACTGCGCCAGCCGCAGCAAGACCGAAACGCTCGCCGGCGCGCTGCGCGACGCCGGGCACATGGCGCTCGCCTACCACGCTGGGCTCGACGCCGAAACCCGACGCGAAGCGGAAATCCGCTTCCAGCGCGAGGATGGGCTGGTGGTCTGCGCCACGATCGCCTTCGGCATGGGCGTCGACAAGCCCGACATTCGCTACGTGGCGCACGCCGATCTGCCCAAGTCGATAGAGGGCTACTACCAGGAGATCGGCCGCGCCGGGCGCGACGGCGCGCCCGCCGACACGCTGACCCTCTACGGGGCCGACGACATCCGGCTGCGCCGGGCGCAGATCGACGAGAGCCCGGCGCCGCTGGAGCGCAAAGACGGCGACCACCGGCGGCTGAACGCTCTGCTGGGTCTCGCGGAGGCGCACGAATGCCGCCGCAAGGTGCTTCTCGCCTATTTCGGCGAGGCGCCTGACGACGCCTGCGGGCGCTGCGATCTCTGCCGCGACCGGCCGAGGCTCTTCGACGCCACTGAAGCCGCGCGCAAGGCCTTCTCGGCAATCCTGCGTACCGGTGAGAGCTTCGGCGTCGAGCACTTGGTCGCGGTGCTACGCGGCGAGCGGACTGACAAGGTGGCGGCGCGCGGCCACGACCGGCTGCCGACCTTCGGCGTGGGCCGGGAGTTCTCGGCGGCGCAGTGGCGCATGATCTTCCGGCAGATGATGGGGCGCGATCTCGTGCGCCCCGACCCTTCGCGGCACGGGGCGCTGCGGCTGACCGAGGCCGCGCGGCCGGTGCTCCGCGGCGAGGCGTCGCTGGAACTGCGCGAGGACGGTTTCACCAAAGCGGCCCGGGCGACGCCGGGACGCAGCGCCGCCGCTGCGCAGGTCGCTGAGGAAGACGAGGGACTCTTCGCCGCGCTCAAGGCCAGGCGCAGGGCGTTGGCGGAGGCCGCGGGAGCTCCGGCCTACGTGGTCTTTCCCGACAGGACGCTGATCGAGATGGCGACGCGGCGGCCAACGACGCTCGAACTCGATGCGCGAGGTGCCAGGGGTTGGCGCGGTAAAGCTTGAACGTTTCGGACCGGAGTTCCTCGCCGTGATCCTCGGCGAAGCGCCGGCGACCGTGCATCCCGCGCGGCGACGGCTCGCGGGCTCGGAGGGCGGGCCGCTCTTCGACCGGCTCGAGGCAGCGCAGCGTGACCTCGCTCGAGGACCCGACGGCGCCGCCAAGCCGCTCGCCTGCGACGCACGCACGCTGGCGCGCATCGCCGAAGCCCGGCCCGCCAACCTCGCCGCCCTGGCGCGAGTGCCGGGCATGGACGCGCGGCGGGTCGAACGGTTCGGGGCGGCGTTTCTTGCAGCGCTGCGCGAGGCCGACGCGGCCTGATCCTGGCGCTTCTCGGCCGACGGCGCTGGACGCGGGGCGGGCGAGGCGGCAAGCTCGAAACCGGTGGCGGAGCACACCTACGCCGCCGTCTCTGGAGCCGCCGCCATTCCCGCGCATATCGCAACACCGATCCCGCCGCTCCAGGACGCGCCGCCGCGCGGCCCGCGTGAGGGAGACAGCGCCCGAGGGATCGCCTGTTTCGCACTCGGCATGTTCCTGTTCTCGGCGGTCGACATCCAGGCGAAGTTCCTGACCGCCACGCTCGACCCGATCCAGATAGTCTGGTCGCGGCAGTTCGGCCTCTTCCTCGGCGTGCTGGCGCTGCTGGCGCTCCGGGGCCGCACGGTTCTGCGCACCCGGCGGCCTGGCCTGCAGATCGCGCGGGGCGCGCTGGCCGCTGGCTCGGCGACGCTCTTTGTCGTAGCGGTGCGCTACGTGCCGCTCGCCGATGCGGTGGCCGTGAGCTTTGTTGCTCCGTTCATCGTCACGTTGCTGGGCGCGCTGGTCCTGCGCGAGCCGGTGGGCGCGCGTCGATGGGCGGCCGTGACGGTCGGCTTCATCGGCACGCTGATCGTCATCCGTCCGGGCACCGGGGCGCTGCATCCGGCGGTCCTGCTGGTGCTGGTCGCGGCGACGCTCTTCGCACTCCGCCAGATCGTGTCAAGGGCGGTGGCGGGCTCCGACCGGGTCGGGACCACGGTCGCGTACACCGCGCTGACGGCAACCGCAATCCTGACAGTGCCCCTGCCCTTCGTCTGGCGCTCGCCCTCGGGCGCCCTCGAATGGACGCTGCTCGTCTCGATGGCGGTTCTGGCGGCGGCTGGCGAGATCCTGGTCATCAAGTCGCTCGAGCTGGCGCAGGCGGTGGTCGTTGCGCCGCTCCAGTACACGCTTCTGATCTGGGGCACGCTCTGGGGCTTCGCGGTCTTCGGCCACCTGCCGGACCTCTGGACCTGGGTAGGCGCAGCGATCATCGTGGCGAGCGGCGTCTACACGCTGAACCGGGAACGGGCGGCGATCAGGATGCGGGCGCGAAACGGCGCAACCGAACAAGGGAGGACGCGATGAACATCGAACGGATCATGGTGGAGGGACAGCTCGCCCCGGTCAGTCATTACTGCCACGCGGTGCGGGCCGGCGGGCTGGTCTGGGTCTCGGGCGTGGTGGGGATGCGCGCGGATGGCACCATCCCCGACGACACGGTGGCGCAGTTCGACATCGCCATGGAGGCGATCGACGCCTGCCTGCGCGCGGCCGGGGCGGGCCCGGAGCACGTGGTCAAGGTCCAGGTCTTCCTGACCGACATCACCGAACGCGCGGCGATCAACCCGAGACGGATCGCCTACTTCGGCGAGCACCGCCCGGCCTCGACGCTAGTCGAGGTCTCCGGCCTCGTCGACCCGCGCATGAAGGTCGAGATCGAGTGCCAGGCGGTGGTTCCCGACTGAGCCGCGGCCCCGCGTCCGGGAAGCGGTCCCGGAACGGCTGCCGGGCGGCGCGTCGGGGCGCGCGGCAACTTGCCCAACGCGGCGTTCGACGCTAAGCGGAGGGACGCTTTTGGGGTGACGGGACGGCGCATGGACGGCAGCGATCCGAAGCATCTGGTGTCGACCGACTGGCTTGAGCGTAACCTTGAGGCGCCGGACCTGCGCATCCTCGACGCGAGCTGGCACCTGCCCGACTCCGGGCGCGATGCCCGGGCGGAGTTCGCCGAAGCTCACATTCCCGGCGCACAGTTCTTCGACATTGACGATATCTCCGACCACGCCTCGGCGCTGCCGCATATGGCGCCACCGGTGGAGAAGTTCATCAGCCGCGTGCGCGGGCTCGGCGTCGGCGACGGGCACCGGGTGGTCGTCTACGACAGCGTCGGACTGTTCAGCGCCGCCCGGGTCTGGTGGCTTTTTAGGCACTTCAACAAGGAAAATGTGGCCGTGCTGGACGGCGGTCTGCCGAAGTGGCGCGCCGAGAATCGTCCCTTGAGCGACCGGGTGAGCGTCGGGCGCGACCGCCACTTCACCGCGCGCCGCGACGCGCGGCTCGTGCGCGACGTAACCGAGGTGGCGGCCAGCGCCAAGCTCGGCGACGCGCAGATCATCGACGCCCGCTCGCCAGCGCGCTTCCGCGGCGAGGCGCCGGAGCCCCGGCCGGGCCTGCGCGCCGGCCATATTCCGGGTTCGCGCAACGTGCACTATGCGAGCCTGCTGCATCCTGACGGCACAATGAAGCCGGAGGCGGAGCTGCGCGCGGTCTTCGAGGAGGCGGGCGTCGATCCTGATGGTCCCGCAATCACCACCTGCGGGTCCGGCGTGACAGCGGCGATAGTCAGCCTGGCGCTGGAGCGGCTCGGCAATCGGCGGCACGCGCTCTACGACGGATCCTGGAGCGAATGGGGCGCCTACCCCGACCTGAAGGTGGAACAGGGATGAAGCACAGCGCTGGCGAAGAGGTGGAATACACGGTCACCTTCCTCGAACAGAGCGTCCGGCCCAAGCTCGCCATCCCGCGGATGCCGACCGGTCCGATCTCGGCGCTGGTGGCAGCCGAGCAACCGCCGGCCTGGTATTTCCTCAGCCTCTACGATGCGGTCGGAAGCGACTACGAATGGACTGACCTGCACGCGCGCCCGATCGCGGAAGTCGAGGAATGGCTGCAGGAATCGCGGGTCGTGGTCTTCAGCCTCATGCGCGGCGGCTGGCCGAACGGCTTCTTCATGCTCGACGCGCGCGAGGCGGAAATCTGCGACATCGCCTACATCGGCCTGGTTCCGCAGGCGATCGGCCGCGGTCTGGGCTGGTTCCTGATGTTGACGGCGGTCCACGCCGCCTGGGACCGGCCCGACGTCGCGCGCGTCACGGTCAACACCAACTCCCTCGATCACCCCCGCGCCCTGCCACTCTATCAGAAGGCCGGCTTCACGCCGGTGCGCCGGGAGCAGCGCCGCCGCGTGCTGACCCGCGACCGCACCATCATCGGCGCGTGAGCGCGCCGCCGAAACCCGAGGAAGGAAACCGCCCATGTTCGAGACACTGAAGGCTCCGGCCCCGGACAAGATCCTTGCGCTCATGGACCTCTACGCCGCCGATCCGCGGTCCGACAAGATCGACCTCGGGGTCGGCGTCTACAAGGACGCCGAAGGCCGGACGCCGGTGATGCGGGCGGTCAAGGCCGCCGAACGCCGGCTTCTCGCTGAGCAGGACAGCAAGTCCTATGTCGGCCTGCTCGGGGATCTGACTTTCGTCGACGCCATGCGCGACCTCATTTTCGGCGTCGCTGTCCCGAGCGAGCGTGTGGCTGGCGCGCAGACCCCGGGCGGCACCGGAGCGGTGCGCCAGCTCTTCGAACTCGCGCGTCTGGCGAACCCCAGCGTGACCTTCTGGCTCTCGGAGCCGACGTGGCCGAACCACCCGGCGATGCTGAATTTCCTCGGCGTTCCGCCGCGGACCTACCGCTACTTCGACGAAACGACGCTCGGCGTCGATTTCGACGGCATGCTGACCGATCTCGAGGGGGCCGCGAGGGGTGACGTGGTGCTACTGCACGGCTGTTGCCACAACCCCACGGGCGCCAATCCCGACCTCGCGCAATGGGAGCGACTCACGGCGTTTCTTGTCGAGCGCGGGCTCACGCCGATGATCGACCTCGCATACCAGGGCTTTGGCGACGGGGTCGAGGCGGACGTCGCGGGGTTGCGCTACATGGCTGCGCACGCGACCGAACTCATGCTCGCGGCAAGCTGTTCGAAGAACTTCGGCCTCTATCGCGACCGCGTCGGAGCGGCCTTCGTGGTGGCGGCGACGCCCGACGCCACGAAGCTGGCCAGAGGAAACCTCGCGACACTCAACCGCCTCACCTACTCCTTCCCGCCTGACCACGGTGCCAAGGTGGTCTCGATCATCCTCAATGATCCGGATCTGCGCTCGGACTGGCTCGACGAACTCGAGGCGATGCGACTGGAGATGCTCGAGTTGCGCAGCGGGCTCTCCGAGGCGCTGCGGCGCGAGACCAACTCCGACCGGTTCGACTTCGTCGCCCGCCACCGCGGCATGTTTTCGAGGCTCGGGCTGAGCGCCGAGCAGGTGGTGGCGATCCGCGAGAGCTCCGGCGTCTACATGGTCGGCGACAGTCGCGTCAACATCGCCGGCCTGCCGCGGGATGATCTCGACCGCGTTGCTCGCGCGATGGTGGCTGCGGGAGCCTGATGATCAGGCCGGCGCGATCGCGCCGGCAAAGCCGATCACACGACGCGCAAGCGCATGTCCGCGCGCGAGGCACTCCGCTTCAGGCGCGCCCGAGATGAGTGCTGCGAGATAGCCGCCATTGAAGCTGTCGCCTGCAGCGGTGGAGTCCACCACGCGCTCCGCCGGCGCGAAGTCCGGGAGAGGCTCGTCGCAGAACCCGATCGGAAGCGGGCCTTCGGCGGCCCGTTTCAGCGCGCCGCGCTGCACTCCGGCGCCGCGCAACCGCGCAAGCACTGCATCGGTGTCGACGTCGCCCCAGAGCGCCATCTCGTCGTCGAGCGAGGGCAGGCCGATGTCGGTCTCGGCCCAGAAAGCGCCCATGACGCTCCGCGCGGTCGCAGCGTCTGACCAGAGCCGCGGGCGGTAGTTCGAATCGAAAGCCACTCTCCCGCCCCGCCGCCGGAACCCGTCCAGGAAGGCCAGCAACTCGGCGCGCGCAGGCTGGGTCAGGATCGCCAGGGAAATCCCCGACAGGTAGATGAGGTCGAAGTCGGCCAGTCGGTCGGGCGTGACGGCGCAGGGCGGCGCGAAGAGCGTGCGCGCGGCCGAACTCTCGCGCCAGTAGGTGAAGCTGCGCTCACCGTGGGCATCGACGCTGATCGCGTAAAGACCCGGCACACGTTCGGCGCGACGCTCGACAAGGTCGGTCGAGACCCCGTGCTGCGCGAAGAAGGCGATCATGCGGTCCGAGAGCGGATCCGTCCCGAGCGCGGTCACGTACGCGACATCAACGTCCGGACCGGCGGAGCGTCGCAAGTAGAGTGCGGTGTTGAAGGTGTCGCCGGCGAAGCCCACACGGCTCTCATCCCGCCCTTCGGCGGGCAGGGTCAGTTCGACCATGCATTCTCCGACGCTGGCGACGCGCACGCAGAACTCCCCAAAAACAGATCGGGAGCCATGCGCGTACGCCCACGGCTCCCTTCTTGCTTTTCACGCGCCAAACATCCGGTCAAGCCGAGCCGCTGGCGTGGCAGGGCATGGCGTCAGCCGAGTTCGCCGCCTCCGTAGCCCTCCAACGCCGCCGTGGCCGCAAGCGCTTCGCCGGAGCCGCCCCCGTAGCCGTCCCCGGTGTCGCTTTCGCCGCTGGCCGCTCCGAGCGGTGCGGCGGCGGCGCCACGGGATTGGGCGGCCTCCGACGCCTCGCCTCCGCCGTAGCCGGCGCCGCCGGGATCACCGCCCTCGGTCGGTGCTGCGGCTGACGCCGCAGTGGAAACGGCCCCAGCAATCGCAAAACCCGCGCCGAGATCGCCGCCTCCGATGGCGTCCTCACTCGAAATGACCAGCGTGGTCTCGGCGGTCTCGCCGCTGAGCATACCGTCGCCGAAGCCGGATCCGCTCTCGTCGTTTCCTTCGGTCGTCATGACTCCTCCAAGGCTGGCGATGGGCGCGCTGCGGGTGCCTTCGCCCGGAGCGTTGATTTCGAGATCGACGAGCCGCAACCCAGCCCGGCCGAGTTCACTCCACTTGTCGACGAAGTTCGGCCAGGAGGCGCCGGCCCAGAGATAGTAGCCGTCCGACCCCTGCCGCCAGACGCCCGAGTAGCGCCACTGGCCGCCGACGTTCAGCCGGACGATCTTGGTGAGGCGCAGGTTGCGCGCCGCAAGCTCGCGCCACTTGGCCACGAAGTTCGCCCAGTCGGCGTTCACCCACAGATAGTGCGCGTCCGTCCCGTGCCGCCAGACGCCCGAGTAGCGGTAGCCGCCACCCATGCGCACGATCTCGAAATCGACCAGCCGCAGGCTGCGCCCCGAGAGCTCCTGCCACTTGGCGACGAAATGCGACCAGTCGGCATTGACCCAGAGGTAGTACGGGTCCGAGCCGCCGCGCCAGACGCCGGAGTAGCGCCATTCGTCGCCGAACTGTCGGATCTCGAGGTCGATCAGGCGCAGGTTGCGCCGGCCGAGTTCCTGCCACTTGGCTACGAAGTTCGGCCAGTTGGCGTTGACCCACAGATAGTAGGGGTCGGTTCCCTGCCGCCAGACGCCGGAGTAGCGGTCGACGTTGCCAAAGCGGGTGATCTCGAAGTCCACAAGCCGAAGGTTACGCTGGCCGAGCTCCTGCCACTTCGAGACGAAGTTCGCCCAGTCGGCGTTGACCCACAGATAATAGGGGTCGGTCCCGGACCTCCAGACGCCGGTGTAGGTCGTGGCCGGCCGCACGACGTGGTCGATCATGGTCTTGAGATCCGGCCGGTTGCCGATGCGCTGGCTGCGCGGCCGTCCCGGGGCGTCGGTCTGCGGCGCGCCGGTGGAGCGCAGCAGGTTAATCGCCCCCTGCGGGGTCAGCAGGGTCTGGCCCTCGCCGCGCAGCGCGCCCTGGACGCAGGCGAGCGCGCCGACGACGATCGGCCCGGAGCTCGAGGTGCCGCTGAACTTGAGGGTGTACTCGCGGTCGAGGTCGCCGGACTGCAGGTCGCCGTAACCGGTCGTGCAGACCTCGCGGCCCCAGCCCTGCGCGTCGACGCGGCGGCCGTGGTTGGAGAAGCCGAGCCGCGACCGGTCGGGCCCGTGATCGGCGCCGTTGGTGCCCTGCGGCGGCGCGCCGGCCCCGACGACGACCGCCTGCGAGCTCGGGTTGGCCGGGTTGAACGGGTTGCGCCAGCTGGCCGGGAAGCCGCGCGGGCGGGTGTCGTAGAGCGCGTCGTCGAAGTTCTCCGCGCCGTTGCCGGCGCATTCGACCACGATGATCCCGCGCGCGATCGCGTAGCGGATCGCCGCGAAGTCGTCAGGCCACCACTCGACCGCGATGTAGCCGCGCTGGTCGCCGCGCGCCTGGAAGTTGAACCGCGGTCCGGCGCGGTGGATCTCCAGCAGCATGATGTCGCCGGCGCGCAGGTTGTCGGCGGCGGTGCGGATCGCGCGGGCGGTCGGCAGGGTCGAGAAGGACACGGCGCTGATGTGGGCGTCTGGCGAGATGCCGATGACGCCCCTGCCGTTGTCGTCGCCGCTGATCTCGCCGAGCACGGCGGTGCCGTGGTCGGTGCTCGACGCGTTCGCACCCGCGATCACCCCGCCCTGGTTCATGCGCAGGTCCTCGTGGGTGAAGCGCCAGCCCCACTCGAGGTCGATGACCCGAACGCCTGCGCCGCGGCCGCCGCGGAAGCGCCAGGCGTAGCGGGCGTCGACGCCCACCGGCGTCGGGTTGAGATAGCCCTGCCGGGCGATGAAACTCGGCGTCACCGCCGGGATCGGCGCGGCGCTCGGCTGCATGTCGTTGACGCCGCGCGCGTCGGCGTCGGCGTCGGGCTCGTCGACCATCACCGGGGGCTCGCCCGCCGGCTTGACGTAGGCGGCCTCGACGAGGTCGTCCTTGATCAGCTCGTCCGCGATCGCGTCGAGCCGTTCGTCGGGCGCGGTGACGCTGTAGTAGCGCTGCTCCTCCTCGGACTGCGCCGAGCGGCTCGCAGGCGCGTCGCCATTGCCGAACAGGGGCTCCAGCGTTGCGCCTGCGGTGGCCAGCAGTTTGGCCAGCGGGCTGACGTCCGCGCCACTCTCGGAGCTGAGACCACGCGGACCCGCCCGAACCGCGGCCTCGGCCTTGGTCAGGACGATCAGCTCGCGCTGGCCACGCGGTTGTCCGTCATCTTGCGATGCCGATGGATTGAACTGTTTGTCGGTCACTTTGACCCCCCTTTTTTGGTTTCTCAAAATATTCTCAGACTTCAGGCGCTTGAACCATTCACTTACAGATGTTCTTGAGTTTAAATATCGGCAATTAAGAATTATATCGAGCTTCTATTATCCGATAGATCTCTTTGCAAGGGTTCTTGCCGATATATGTCAGAATGATCGTATTAATATTGAGCGTATAACACGATTCGCTGATTCGATCAACGCGCGACGTCAGCCCTATCTGCGGGGCCCCGCGTTGAGGAAGGCCCGGGCGTCCTCGGCAGTCTCGAAGATGTGCGGCGCGCGCTCGCGGCCAAAGGTCCGGCCAAGCTTCATGCGGGTGAAGGCCGAGGAAGAGTAGCGCGTCACCAAGCCGTAGAATCTCCGCTCGAGGTCGCCGACCATCGCGGCATAGTCGGCTTCGACGTCCTCGTCGATGCGGAAGCCGTCATAGTTGACCAGCACATCCACCGGCCGGGCCTGCCCTGCACAAAGCGACTCCACGCGATCCCGGATCCGCGCGATCTCGTCGCGGCTGCGCACACGCAGCTTCTCGAAGTTGATGTAAAGCCGTTCGACTGCGGCATCGCGCTGGATTCTGTCAGCAAGGTCGAGGTGGAGCAGGTCGCGGCGCAGCTCCATCGGCGGCTCTAGGAAAACGCGCGCGTCCATCTCGCGTAGGTCGCTCATCAGCGGCTTGAAGCCGAGATGGGCGAGCACGTCGCGTTCCAAGTCGACGCCCGGCGCGATTTCGCGCAGGTCCAGCCCCTCAGGCGTGAGCGCCAGCACGCAGCGCTCGGTGACGTAGAGCGCCGGCTTGCCTTCGGCGGCGGCGCGCGGGCCGGAGAATGTGATCTGCCGCACCTTCTCGAGGAACTTGCGCTCGCGACCCTCGCGACGGATCTCGAGCCGGCCGTCCACGATCGCCACGTCAAGGCCGCCCGCGGTGAGGGTTCCCGCGAACACCACCTCCCGCGCGCTCTGGCTGATGTTGATGAATCCGCCAGCGCCGGCCAGCCTCGCTCCAAAGCGCGAGACGTTGACGTTCCCGGCCGCGTCCACTTCGGCGAGCCCGAGGCAGGCGAGATCCAGCCCGCCGCCGTCATAGAGGTCGAATTGCTGGTTCTGGGCGATGATCGCATCCGTGTTGACGGCCGCGCCGAAATCAAGCCCGGACGCGGGCTGGCCGCCGATCACGCCCGGCTCGGCGGTCAGCGTCAGATGCTCGAGCAACCCTTCCTCGCTCGCGACGGCGGCGACGCCCTCGGGCATCCCGATCCCGAGATTGACGAGGCCGTTGATGGGAAGCTCGAAGGCAACCCGCCGGGCGATGACCTTCCGTGCATCGAGCCGTGGCGGCGGCAGGGCGTCCTTCGGGGCACGAAGCTGGCCGGCGAAAGCCGCGGAAAACCCGGTTGCATAGGTCTGAAGGTGGTTTTCGGGCGTGGCCACCACCACCGCGTCGACGAGCGCCGCGGGGATCACCACATTGCGAGCCGCGAGGCTGCCACCGGCGGCGATGCGCTCGACCTGAACAATGACGACGCCTCCGGAGTTCCGAACCGCCATCGCCTGCGCGAGGTTGTCGAGGATGAGCGCCTCGCGCTCCATTGTTACGTTGCCGCGCTCGTCGGCGGTAGTGCCGCGCAGCAGCGCGACGTCGATCGGGAAAGCCGGATAGAAGAGATGCTCGCCCCCGCCGATCTCGACAAGTTCCACCATGGCGTCGGTCGAGATCTCGTTGATCCGCCCGCCCTCGATGCGCGGATCAACGAACGTGCCGAGGCCGATGCGGGTGAGAGTGCCCGGTTTGCCGGCGGCAATGTCGCGGAACATGTGGCTGATGACCCCTTGCGGCAGATTCCAGCCCTTGATGCGGCCGTCGAGGGCCAGCGCCGCCACCTTCGGGATCAGGCCCCAGTGTCCGCCGATGACCCGGGCCAGAAGCCCTTCGTGGCCAAGGCGATTGAGCCCGCGGTCGCGGCCATCGCCCTGGCCCGCGGCGAAGAAGAGCGTGAGCCCACGCGGGCCGCCGCCCTCAACGAAGCGTCGCTCGATCGCAGCCAGAAGCTCGTCGGGCACGCCTATGCCGACAAATCCCGAGGTGGTGATGGTGTCGCCGTCGTGCACGAGGCGCGCAGCCTCGTCCGCCGAAAGGACCTTGCGCTGCATCGCTCTCTCCCCGCGTCAGCGAGAGACTATCGCAACTGCCGCCGCGCGCGCCAGTATGGCGGATACGCATCGGTCAGGCGCGGGCCACGCGCCTCTCTCTCTGGAGCGTGTATAGTCCGGTGGCGATGACGATGCCGACCCCGATGATCGTCCAGAGGTCAGGCCATTCGTCGAAGACCAGCAGTCCGACGAGGATCGCCCAGATCATCAGCGTGTAGCGGAAGGGCTGCACGAAGCCGATCTCGCCGATCCGCATCGAAGAGACGCTGAAGAGATACCCGACGATCAGGAACGACGCCGCGCCGGCCAGCAGCGCGGCGTGCATTGGAGCGACGGGGGCCCAGCCCTGGAAGATCGAGCCCAACCCTGCGCTGACGGTCACGAGCACCGAGGTAACCGCGATCACCGCCATGCCGGGTGCCTCGAACGACAGCCGGCGGGTGAAGAGGTCGCGCAGCGTGATGAATAGCACCGCGGCCACGGCCCAGAGGGAGAAGACCGTAAAGCCCTCCGATCCCGGCCGCACGATGACCAGCACCCCCAAGAAGCCCATGATGGTTGCGGCGTAGCGGTTTGGCCCGACCCGTTCGCCGAGGAAGAACGCCGCTCCGAGCGTCACAGCCAACGGCACGCTCTGCAGGATGGCGTTGGCGTTGGCGATGGGCATGTTGAAGACGGCCGTCAGGAAACAGACCGCCCCTCCCAGTTCGGCGACCGCGCGCCCAAGGATCAGTCGCCCGTCGCGCCGGGCCGGGCGATAGGTCAGCGCACCGGCGCGCCAGGCGAGCGCGAGTACGATCGCAGTGGCCATAAGCCCGCGCAGGAAGATGATCTGCAGGAGCGGCAGGTCGGCCGAGGCGACCTTGAGAAAGGCGTCGTTGAGCGTGTAGCCCATCATGGAGAGGGTCATGAAGAGAGCGCCGCGCAGGTTGTCGTCGGTCGCGTTCGCCGCCACGGTCATTCCCCGCGCAGACGCGCGATCCGCATGACATAGAGCGTGGAGGCGATGCCTAGCGCCGAGCAGAAGAACATCAGCCAGAGCAGTGGCCAGGCCCCGGTCTGGGGCGAGAGCATCGCTCCGGCGAGCACCGAGAGAAGCGCACCGCCGCCGATCATCAGCGCCCCTCCGAGGCCTGAGGCGCTGCCGGCCAGATGCGGGCGCACCGAGACGATGCCGGCGTTGGCGCTGGGCAGCAGCAACCCATTGCCAAGCCCGACGAAGAGGATCGCCCCGAAGAAGCTCGCCGGATGAACGATCCCGACCGCCAGAAGCGTCAGCGCCGCAAGCATACCGACGGTCGCGACGACGGCGCCGAGCAGCATCATGTCGTTGAGCCCGACCCTGCGGGCGTAGCGACCGGAGAGGAAGTTTCCGAACATGTAGCCGAGCGCGATGAATCCGAAATAGAAGCCGAGCTCGGTGGGGCTCATGCCCAGAACCTCGGTCGCCACCCATGGCCCGCCGCCAAGAAAGGCGAAGAAGGCCCCCGATGCGGTGGCGGCAGTGAAGGCGTACCCCCAGAAGCGCTTCGAGCGCGCGAGCTCGGGATAGGCGCGGAACTGCGCGCCGAAGCTGGTGGAGCGGTTGCGGTTTGTCTCGCCGAGGTCGGCGAAGGCGAGCGCGGCGACCGCCACGCCCATCGCGAGGCTGACCCCGAACACCGCCTGCCAGCCCATGGTCTCCACCAGCGCGCCGCCGATCATAGGCCCGATCATCGGCATCAGCGACATGCCCATGGTGACATAGCCGATCTGGCTCGCGGCCGCGTCGGCGGGAACCATGTCGCGCACGATCGCCCGGCTCAGCGCGATGCCCGACGCGACCGCGGCCTGGAGCAGGCGAAAGAACAGGAAGCTCTTGACCGTGGGCGCGAAGAGACACCCGACTGTCGCGACGAGAAAGATCGCGAGCGAGCCGAGAATGACCGGCCTACGACCGAAACGGTCCGACAGCGGGCCCATCAGCAACTGAAGCACCGCGGTCAGCGCAAGATAGGCGGAAATCGACAGGGCGATGACGCCGTAGCTCGCGTCGTAGTGCGCGGCGAGGGCCGGCAGCGCGGGCAGCACGATGTTCATGTTGAGCGCCGCGACGCCGGTTATCGCGACCAGCGTCAGGATGCTTGGCGGCGTCGCGCGGTCGAGCCAGACCGGCGCCGCCGCTTCGTTCTCCGCGCGGGGGGTCTGGTCGATAATTGTCAAGGCAAGCCCGATCTCTGCTCGTTCAGCGTTCGGGGATCTCGGCCGCGAGATCGCGCAGGCCAAGCACATCGATCATCGTGTATTGCCCGGGCGCGCGGCCGCGGCCCCACAGCGCGGCCCGCACCGCCCCGCGCGCGAAGAGCATGCGGTCGGTGGCGACGTGGCGCAGGACGACCCGCTCGCCTGCGCCGGCGAAGATGATGTCGTGCTCTCCGACCACGTCGCCGCCGCGCAGGCTCGCGAACCCGATCGCGCCCTCAGCCCGCGCGCCCGTCACGCCGTCGCGCGCGCGCTCGGAGGCGTCGGCGAGATTGACGCGGCGCCCCGCCGCCGCCGCCTCGCCAAGCATGAGCGCCGTGCCCGAGGGCGCATCGACCTTACTGCGGTGATGCATCTCGACGATCTCGATGTCGTAGTCGGGTCCAAGCGTCTCGGCAACCTTGCGCGCGAGTACGGTCAGAAGGTTGACGCCAACGCTCATGTTGCCGGCGCGCACGAGCGTCGCGTGCCGCGCGGCGGCTGCGAGCTTCTCGAGATGCGCACGGTCGAAGCCGGTCGTGCCTATCACGTGCACGAGCCGGCCCTGGGCGGCGAGTTCCGCGTGGGCGACCGTCGCCTCGGGCGCAGTGAAGTCGAGCACCGCCTGAGAGCGGGCGAACACCTCGAGCGGGTCGTCCTCAACCGCCACGCCGATCGGCGCCCCGCCCGCGACCACACCGAGATCCTGGCCAATCCAGGGATGGCCCGGACGTTCGGTGACACCGCTCAGCCGAGCGCCAGGCGTCTCCTCGACGGCGCGGGCCAGCATCCGACCCATGCGGCCGGAGGCCCCGACCACCGCAATCGCCATCTCTTCGGCCATGCGTTCCCTTTCTGGCCCGCCCTTGACTTTGATCCGTCCCGATAGGATGTGACGGACATGGCGAAGACAAGTGCCCATTCAGCCCGCGGCCCGAGCCAGAGGCAGCTCCGTGTCGGCGAAGTCATACGCCGCGCTCTCGCGGACGTGCTGACGCGCGGCGAGGTCGGCGATCCCGAGATAGACAACGCCTCGATCACCGTGTCCGAGGTGCGGGTCACTCCCGACCTGCGCCATGCGACCGTGTTCGCGCTGCCACTGGGCGGGATCAACACCGAAGGCGCTCTCAAGGCGCTGGCGCGCAATCGCCACGAGATCCGCCGGCTGGTGACGCGCGAGATATCGCTGAAGTTCTCGCCGGAGCTGAGCTTCGCGGCCGACTCGAGCTTCGACCGGATGGACCGCACGCGCGCGCTTCTCGACACACCTGCGGTGCGCCGCGACCTCGAACCGGATTGAAGGGCGCCGTCGTGGCCCGGCGCAGGCGCGGCCGGCCGGTGCACGGCTGGATCCTGATCGACAAGCATGCAGGGCCGAGTTCCGCCGCGGTTGTCGCGCGGGTCAAGCGCGCCTTCGACGCTCAGAAGGCCGGGCATGCGGGAACACTGGACCCCGCGGCCACGGGGCTGCTGGCTGTGGCGCTTGGCGAGGCGACGAAGACGATGCAGTTCGTCGTCGATGGAGAGAAGGCCTACCGCTTCGCGGTGCGCTGGGGCGCAGCGACCGACACCGACGACGCGGAGGGGTCGGTCACGGCCAATTGCGACCTGAGACCGACGCCCGAGGAGATCGAAGCTGCCCTCGGCGCCTTCCGCGGCGACATCCGCCAGCGACCGCCAGCGGTATCGGCCGTGAAGGTGGACGGGCGTCGGGCCTACGCGCTGTCGCGGGCCGGAGAGACGCCGGAACTGGCCCAGCGCAACCTGCGGGTGACGCGGCTCGAACTTGTGTCCACCCCGGACTCCGACCATGCGGTTCTCGAGATGGCCTGCGGGCGGGGCGGCTATGTGCGCAGCATCGCTCGCGACCTCGGCGAGCGCCTCGGCTGCCTCGGACACGTGGCCTGGCTGCGCCGCCTGGCTTCGGGCGCAATGCGTGTCGAGGAAGCGACCGCGCTGGAGCGGATCGAGGCGGCGCAGGACGACGCGGCGCGCACCGAACTGCTCCTGCCGGTCTCGGCCGGCCTTGCGGATATGCCGTCCATCCTTGTCGACCCGGAGACCGCGCAACGGCTGCGCCACGGCAATCCGGCGACGCCGGAAGGCGGCGTTAAACACGCGACCGCATCCGAGGGTCCCGTCTGGGCGCGGCTCGGGGAGACGCCGGTGGCGATCTGTCGGATAGCCGGAGGCGCGCTGCATCCCGACCGGGTCTTCGTCTGCGATTGAGCGGCGCACCGGGCGGGCGCGGCTGGGGCTTTCCATTGTGACTCAAACCAGCTAATGGGCGCGGGCCGAGCGGGTATAGACCGTCTCGGCCCGAACCGTTCGTGACTCTGCTGGACGACATCCCGGCCGCAGCCGCGGCGGTCACCGGACCGCAACTCTTTGAAAGGGGAAGAACCCGATGTCGATCACGCCCGATGTGAAGGAAACGTTGATAAAGGACTACGCGACCAAGGAGGGGGACACCGGTTCGCCCGAAGTGCAGGTCGCAATCCTGACCAGCCGGATCACCACCCTGACCGAGCACTTCAAGACGCACAAGAAGGACAACCATTCTCGGCGCGGACTGCTGAAGATGGTCTCCCAGCGACGCAAGCTGCTCGACTACGTCAAGCGCAAGGATGAAGCGCGCTACCAGTCGCTGATCGGACGCCTCGGCATCCGCCGCTGATCGTCCGGGGCCGCGCGACCAGCGGCCCCCTGCCAACGCGCGACGCGGCCGGGCGGGACCGCGCGCGCATGACTTGAGCCCGCCGTTCGCACGCGGACGCCCTCCACGACCCCGAGGGCGTTCCATCGGAAACAATCGTGGGGTCCGCGGATCACCGTTCCGCGATACGCGGCGCTTCGCCAAGGGGCGACGCCGTCATGCAAGGAAAAGACATGTTCAACATCGTGAAGAAATCCATCGAGTGGGGCCATGACACGCTCACGCTCGAAACTGGGAAGATCGCCCGCCAGGCCGACTCCACCGTCATCGCCACATACGGCGAGACCACGGTCATGGCCGCGGTCGTGTTCGAGAAGAAGCCCAGGGCCGGTTTCGACTTCTTTCCCCTGACCGTGCACTATCAGGAAAAGTACTATTCCGCCGGCAAGATCCCCGGCGGGTTCTTCAAGCGCGAGGCGCGGCCGACCGAGAAGGAGACGCTGACCTCGCGGCTCATCGACCGGCCGATCCGCCCCCTTTTCGTCGAAGGCTTCAAGAACGAGACGCAGGTGATCTGCACGGTTCTCTCCTACGACATGGAGAACGATCCCGACATCGTCGCGATGATCGCCGCCTCCGCCGCGCTGACGCTCTCGGGCGCGCCCTTCATGGGCCCGATCGCCGCGGCCCGCGTCGGCTTCGTCGACGGGTCCTACGTGCTGAACCCGGCCATCGACGACATGGAGAAGCTGCGCGAGAACCCCGAGCAGCGGCTCGATCTCGTGGTGGCCGGCACCAAGGACGCGGTCATGATGGTCGAGTCCGAGGCCTATGAGCTGAGCGAGAGCGAAATGCTCGGCGCGGTCAAGTTCGGCCACGAACAGATGCAGCCGGTGATCGACCTGATCATCGACATGGCCGAGGACGCCGCCAAGGAACCCTTCGCCTTCGACGCACCCGACTATTCCGGGCTCTACGCCAAGGTGAAAACTGCCGGTGAACCCGCCATGCGCTCCGCCTTCGGCATCACCGACAAGCAGGAGCGCACTTCGGCGATCTCTGCCGCGCGAACGACGATCACCGCAGCGCTCTCCCCCGAGGAGCAGGAGGATCAGAACCTCGGTTCCGCGATAAAGAAACTCGAATCCGAAGTCGTGCGACTCGACGTGCTCAACCACGGCCGGCGCATCGACGGCCGTGACCTGACCACGGTTCGTCCGATCGAGTCCGAGGTCGGCATCCTGCCGCGCACCCACGGCTCGGCGCTCTTCACCCGCGGCGAGACCCAGGCGCTGGTGGTCTCCACGCTCGGAACCGGAGACGACGAGCAGATGATCGACGCGCTCCAGGGCACCTGGCGTTCAACGTTCCTGCTGCACTACAACTTCCCGCCCTATTCCGTTGGCGAGGCCGGACGCATGATGGGTCCGGGCCGTCGCGAGATCGGCCACGGCAAACTGGCATGGCGGGCGCTTCAGGCGGTCCTTCCGGCCTCGACCGACTTCCCTTACACGATTCGCATCGTCTCCGAGATCACCGAATCCAACGGTTCGTCATCGATGGCGACCGTCTGCGGCGGATCTCTGTCGATGATGGACGCGGGCGTGCCTCTCAAGGCGCCGGTGGCGGGCGTCGCGATGGGCCTGATCCTGGAAGGCGAGAAGTTCGCCGTGCTCACCGACATCCTCGGCGACGAGGACCATCTCGGCGACATGGACTTCAAGGTCGCCGGAACCGAAGCCGGCATCACCTCGCTGCAGATGGACATCAAGGTCGCCGGCATCACGCCGGAGATCATGGCGCAGGCGCTCGAGCAGGCGAAGGCTGGCCGGTTGCATATCCTCGGCGAGATGAGCAAGGCGCTCACCGCCGGGCGCTCCGAGTTCTCGGCCCATGCGCCGCGGATCGAGACCATGTCCATCAACCCCGACAAGATCCGGGAAGTGATCGGCTCGGGCGGCAAGGTCATTCGCTCGATCGTCGAGGAGAGCGGCGCGAAGGTCGACATCAACGACGACGGCGTCATCAAGATCGCCAGCGCGAACGCCGCCGCGATCGAGAAGGCCCGCGAACTGATCGGCGCAATCGTCGACGAGCCCGAGGTCGGCCGGATCTACACCGGCAAGGTGGTGAAGATCATGGACTTCGGCGCCTTCGTGAACTTCTTCGGCAAGCGCGACGGGCTGGTCCACGTGAGCCAGATCTCCGGCGAGCGGGTCGCGCATCCCAAGGAGGTCGTCTCCGAGGGTCAGAGCGTGAAGGTCAAGCTCATGGGCTTTGACGACCGCGGCAAGGTGCGGCTCTCTATGAAGGTCGTCGATCAGGAAACCGGCGAGGAAATCGCCCGGGAAGACGCCTGATCCTGCGCCCGCCGCGCAATGGTGCGGCGGGCCACCATCCGGGTCCTGAGCCATGGGCGCGCTGCGCAAGCTGAGAAAGAGGGCGACCAGATATCTCGTGTACCGGGGTTACCCGGTGCCTTCGTTTCTGGCCCGCACCAAGGATCGTCCGCTCTTTGAGGCGCTGCGTCGCATCCGCCCGGGCATGGTGGTCCTCGACATCGGCGCCCACCGTGGCGAGACAGCCGCGGCTTTCGCCGCCCGCGGCGCCCGCGTGTTCTCGTTCGAGCCGAACCCCGACATCTTTCCCGAGCTCGAAGCGCAGGCGCGCAGACATCCCGGTATCGTCTGCGAGAACTGCGGCGTGTTCGACGCGGACGGCGAGATGAAGCTCTACCTGCATGAGCGCTATGATGCGGCCTCGCCGAAGCATTCGGAAAGCTCTTCGCTGCTCGCCGAAAAGCCGGGCGTCTCGCATGACGCCTTCCGGACCGTGCCGGTGCGCGACATCGCGTCGGTTGTCGCTTGCATCGACGCGCCGATCGACTTCGCCAAGATCGACGCGGAGGGCGCGGAATACCGGATCGTGCGCCGCCTCATCCAGAGTGGCGCGATCGACCGCGTGCGCGAGGTCCGGATCGAGCCTCACCACGACCGGATCCCGGGGCTGCGCGAGGAGTTCGAGGCGGTCTCGACCCTGATTGCGGAGCGTGGTCTCGGCGACCGGATCCGCTTCGACTGGATGTAGGAGGCGGCGCTGGGCCCCACCGTCGCCATTGCCACCGGCATTCTCGGAAAGGGAACCGAGACCGGCGTGCGCCGCCACATTCGCCATCTCTTCGGTGGCAACACCATCGTGCTGACCGAACGCCTGGAGCCGGGTTTCGCACCCGATCGGCCGACGCTGCTTCAGCGCGGTCCGGTCGGGCCCGTCGCCACGGCCAAGCGGGCGATCGGCAGGGCGATCTCCAGCCGTCGCTACGGCTGCTCGGGAGTGCCCTTCGGGCGCGACCGCAGGGAGCTCGAGGCGTTCCTCGCCGAACATCGGGTCTCGGCGATCGTGGCGGAATTCGGGCATATCGGCGCCAATCTTGCCCCCGTCGCCCAGGATCTCGGCCTGCCGGTCTTCGTCTATTTCCGCGGCTTCGACGCCTCCAAGCGCCTGCGCGAGCCTCGGATCGTTAGGCGCTACCGGGCGATGGCGCCGCGGGTTGCAGGTTTCGTCGCAGTATCGAGGTTTCTGCTCGACAACCTCGCGGCCGAGGGAGTCTCGCATCCCAACTCCCACGTCATCCCCACCGGCGTCGATACCGAGCTCTTCTGTCCCGGCGCGAAGGATCCCGACCTGATCCTCGCGGTCGGCCGCATCATCGCCAAGAAGGCGCCGATGGTCACGCTCGAGGCGTTCGCGCGGGTCGCCGTCGCGTATCCCGGGGCGCGGCTCGAGCTTGTGGGCGACGGCGACCTACGCCCAGAGGCTGAGGCGCGGATGCGACGGCTGGGCCTCGGCGAGCGGGTGATCTTCCACGGCCAGGAGAACCACGACAGCGTCCGGCGACGCATGGCCGCCGCCGCGATCTTCCTCCAGCACTCCGTCACCGACGCGGCGGGCAACGCCGAGGGACTGCCGACCTCTATCCAGGAGGCGATGGCCTCAGGCGCTGCGGTGATCTCCACCGATCACGCCGGTATCCCGGAGGCGGTTGAGAACGGCGTGACCGGCCTCTTGGTCGCCGAACACGACGTGGCGGGTTTCGCAGGGGCGCTCGATGCGTTGCTCGCGGATCCGGCCCGCGCGCGCGCCCTTGCGACCGCAGCGCGACAGAAGGCGGCGCGCGACCTCGACTTTCGCCGCCTGCACGCCCGTCTGGAGCAGCTGATCCGGGACGCCTGCGCCGTGCGCGGGATCGCCGCGCCAGGCTGAATCAGCCGAACGCCCGCGCAAGGATGGCCTCGGCCTCCGCATCCCTCCGGCCCGCCCCCTCTGCGAGCGGCCGGGGACGGCCCTTCCAGAAGTCCGAGATCCCGCGGCAATGCAGAAAGCAAAACTCGCGGCTGAGGAACCGCCAGCCGAAGGGGAGCCCCCGGATGCGATGAGTCGCCCAGCTGTGCGCGCGCAGCGGCCCCCCGGGAACCACGCAGTACTTGGGCGGACAGGTGCGTGGCGGGACATCGCTCAGCATGTGGTCGCGATGCCGCGCGACTGCGCCCGGCGCTACCTCTGGATACACCCACCGACCCGCGAACTTCACGTAGCCCGAGCGCGCCTGCGCCGCCGCGTCGAAGACCGTGCGCCCGCGCCGCGGAACCACAAGCTCGTCGACGTCGCACTGCAACGCCGCGCGCGCTGTGGACAGGTGCTTGAGGCGGGCGATGTTGAGCAGCCCCGCCTGCAGGAAGTTCCCGTCGAACTTGCTCCGCCCCCGTCCCAACGGACCATAAGGGAAGTCGGCAGAGAGGATCCGCGCCGAGCGCAGCGCGTCTTCAGCGGCGAGCGCGTCCGCGATTTCCCCGGCCTCGTAGATTTCCGAACCGTTGTCGAAGAGCAGGAGCGCGTCGGCCCCATGGATGCGGGCGTGAAACCGCACCCAGTCGCGGATCCAGTCGAGCTCGTTGTTGCGCGATACGGTGACGAGCACGTTTCGTCCGGCGAATGTCGCGCGGTCGGGCTCGGGCGCGTCGATCTCGGCGCGAAACCCGTGGAGCGCACAACCAAGCCGCCCCGGTCCCGGGGCGGGAAGCTCGACGATATCGTGCCGGAGAAAGCTCCGCACCCGCCGCACGACGAGCGGCGCGCCGTCGAGGTCGAAGGCGGCGCGATCAAGGAGCGGGCGGAAGTTCGCCAGTTTCGGGCAGATGAGCCAGATCGCGTCAGCTTCGCGCCGGTAGAAGGCGTCGTAGGCCAAGGTCAGGAAATCGTAACCTGCGTCGTAGCCGTCAGGTCGGTCCGCGGCAGGGGCGACATAATCGCGCCGGTATCCCAGGCCCTCGGGGAGCACGATGCCCGAAAGCACGCCCCTATCCATGCTGGTGGCGCCTCTCGACGCCGTAGTCCGTCCAGGCGATCCGCTCACGGCGCACCCGGGCGATCATCTCCTTGTGGCGACGAATCTCCGCCTCGTCGCGATAGCCGCGGGGATGGTCGAGATGCACCAGCGGCGCGGTGTAGCGCAGGTGCCGTCCCTCGACCCCGGCGTTGAGAAGCCGCGCGCCGAACTCCTTGTCGACGCCGCCGTAACGGATCCGTTCGTCAAAGCCGTTCACCCTGAGCGCATCTGCCCGAAACAGCGAGGCGTTGGCGCCGCACAGCGCCTTCTGCACCGGGGTCAGCCGGTCGAGCGCATCCTGGACCGCAAAAGGGAACGGCATGGTCTTGAGCCATGTGCCGGGCCGGTCGATGGCGCGATTCGCGCGCAGCCACGCCCGCTCGAAGATCACGCCGAGCGAGACCATCTCCTCGCTGACCGCTGCGGTCGCCTTGGCGTCGAGGCGGATCAGGCTCCCGGTGCAGAAGCGCCCGGGCCGGGCCAGCGCCAGATGGCGGGCAAGAAACCCCGAATGGATCAGCACGTCCCCGTCGATGAAGTAGAGCAACTCGGCGGTCGAGGTGGCGATGGCCCGGTTCAGGATCGCCGCCTTCCGGAACCCGGCGTCCTCGTGCCAGACGTGGCGCAGCGGCGGCGCGGGATGGGCGGCGGCGAAGGCTTCGATCGCCGCGGCGGTCTCCGGACCCGAGCCGTCGTCGGCGATGCAGATCATGTCCGGCGGCGCCTCCTGCCGCGCCACCGAGGCGAGGCAGAGCGACAGCGCGCGCGGGCTCTCGTAGGTGGCGACGATCAGCTCGGTCCTCACGGCCGCTCCACCCCGATGCGGGCGAGGTAGTCGAGCGCGGCGCTGTCCTCGACCTCGTCGGCCTCGATGTTGGCGACCGTGCGGCGCACCTTGCGCTCGTACTCCCCTGCCTTGGCGACAAGGTTCGGCCCGCGCGCGATCTTGGCGGCCAGTTCCGCCTCGGAGCGGGTGTAGTAGTGGTTGAGCTGGAGCCGCTCGACCGAATAGAACCCCGGGCGGTCCCGTTGGGCGAGCTGCACGGTCCGCCCGGCGTCGTTGCTGGTCAGGTCGTCGCCGTCGGTCTGCATCGCATGCACCCGGAGCGCGGTCAGCCGGCAGGGATCGACGACGCACTTGAACGCGCGCACGCCGCGCAGGTCGCACATCGGGTCGGCGGCGCGGCGGGTGTAGGCCTGCAGCACCCCTCCCGCTGGCCGCGTCGCATGGCCGCCGCGCCCGAACATGTGCCAGGGCAGCGAGATGTTGGGGAGCGCGTCGAGATCCTCGAGCGCGGCGGGAATGCCGTCGGCGCCGCGCGGGATCAGGAACTCGTCGACATCGATGAAGGCCATCCACCGGAAGGTCCCGCCGAAGTTGCTGGCGGCATGCGCGTAGGCGAGCACCTGGTTGTGGATCTCGCGTCCCATGCGCGCGTCGCTGAACACCTGCGCCCAGGGCGTCACCGTCAGCGCCCCGGAGGGCAGCGCCGCGCGCAGAGCCTCGATCGTGCCGTCCGTGCTGCCGTTGTCGTAGATCAGGAACCGCGCGACGCCGGCGCGGGCGTGGAAACGCGCCCATTCGCCGACATGCGCGGCCTCGTCGCGCACGATCGCCGCAATCGCCACCCCGTCGCGGCCGGGCTGCGGCCGTGGCGGCGTGATCCCGATCTTGCTGATCTTTCCGAAGACCGGAAGTTTCCAGAGCATGCCGCCGCCGTCCCGCCGTCGCGACCGCGGCAATAGCACCGCCGCCAGGCGTTGGCAAAGCGGCGTTGCGGAGGTCCGCTCGGGCTGGCTAGACTGGTCGGCAGTCCAGGCCCCGGGGGAACACATGCGGCTCGGTTTCGACTACGGCGGCACCAAGATAGAGGGGGTCGTGCTCGGTCCCGACGGCGCGGAGCGCGCCCGCGCCCGGGTTCCGACGCCCCGCCACGACTACCAGGGCGGCATCCGGGCGATCCGCGGGCTGATGGAGCATCTCGAGGGACTGGCCGGCGGCGCGGTGGAGACCGTCGGCATCGGCGTGCCGGGATCGGTCGACCGGCGCACCGGCCACGTCAGCATGGGCAACTCGACCTGGCTGCACGGCCAGGATCTGCGCGGCGATCTCACCGCAGCGCTGGAGCGGCCGGTGCGCGTCGCCAACGACGCGAATTGCTTTGCGCTGTCAGAGGCTGTCGACGGCGGCGGCGCCGGAGCGGAGGTGGTGTTCGGTGTCATCCTCGGCACCGGCGTCGGCGGCGGCGTGGTGGCGCACGGGCGGCTGATCGAAGGCGTCAACGCCATCGGCGGGGAGTGGGGTCATATTCCGCTGCCGACGCCCGAGGACGACGAGCGTCCCGGCCCGCTCTGTTCGTGCAACGTCGCGGGTCATGTGGAGGCTTGGCTCTCGGGACCGAACTTCGCCGCCGACTACGCCCGCCGCGCAGGGATTCCCGTCGGCGACGGTCCAGCCGCGCACGAGGTTGCGGCGCTGGCCGAAGGCGGCGACGCCGTGGCGGAGAAGACCATGCGCCGCTACGAGGATCGGCTCGGGCGATCGCTCGCCGTGGTGGTCAACATCCTCGATCCGGATGTGATCGTGCTGGGCGGCGGGCTCTCGAACATCGCGCGCCTCTACGAGACGGTTCCGCCGCTGATCGCGGCCCGCATCTTCGGGGAGAAGTTCAACACGCGCTTCGTGCGCAACCAGCACGGCGACAGCTCCGGCGTGCGCGGCGCGGCCTGGCTCTGAGGCTCAGAACGGGGCCGGGCTCTCGAAGGCGACATGCGCGCCGCCGTCGGGATGGCGGAAGCCGATCCGGGTCGCGTGCAGCATCAGCCGCAGCGCCGCCGCCAGCGCCGGGCCTTCCGCGTAGAATGGATCGCCGAGGATCGGGTGGCCGATGGCGCGCAGATGGACGCGGAGTTGATGACTGCGGCCGGTGAGCGGCGCGAGTTCGAGCCGGGTCCGGTCGACGCCGCGCTCGCGCGCCCGCCAGTCGGTGACCGCGGGCTTGCCCCGGGCGTGGCAGACCATCTGCAGCGGCCGGCGCGGCCAGTCGCAGATCAGCGGCAGGTCGATCCGCCCCGCCTCGCCCGGCACCAAGCCGAAGACAAGCGCCAGGTAGGTCTTGGCGACCTGGCGGCGCTCGAACTGCCAGTTGAGGTGCCGCTGCGCCAGCCGGGTGCGGGCGAAGACCATCACGCCGGAGGTGTCGCGGTCGAGCCGGTGCACGAGGAGCGCCTCGGGAAAGGCGGAGCGGGCGCGGGCCTCGAGACAGTCGGCGGGCCCGGGCGGCTTGGCCGGCACCGACAGCAGGCCCGAGGGCTTGTCGAGCACCAGGAGATGGGCGTCGGCGTGCAGGACGGTGAGCCCGGCGTCGGGGAGCAGCGGCGGCGCGGCGAGACTGGCGTCGTTCAGTGGCATGGGCGGGTGCCTATCACGCCCGATGGGGTTGCCGCGAGCCCGACCTGATCCAGATCAAGGCGCAGGTGCGGCGGGCCGGGCACGGTCGTCGCCGAAAGAATGGAGGCCCCGCATCATGTACAGCAACATCCTCGTCCCCGTCGATCTCTCCCATGGCGAGGTTGGCGCGCGCATCATCAGTCTCGCCCGACGGATCGGCGGGCCCGAAGCTCGAATCACCGTGCTGCATGTGGTCGACGCCTTGCCGGGCTATGTGGCGTCGCAGATCCCCGAGGAGGTTCTGGAGATGCACCGGACCGAGACCCGCGAGCGGGTGGAGACGCTCGTCGCCGGGGTCGATCCGACAGCGCAGATCGCGATCCGGAAGGGTTCTCCGGCGTCAGTGATCCTCGAGGAGGCGGCCGACATCGGGGCCGATGCAATCGTTCTCGGCTCGCACCGGCCGGACTACCGCGACTACCTGATCGGCTCGACGGCGGCGCGGGTGGTGCGTCACGCCGGGTGCTCGGTCGTCGTGGATCGCGGGGCCGTCGAGAGCGACTGACGCGCTGTCCTCACTAGGACAGTTGTCAGACCGTTCATTTGAATGGTCTTTCTTGTAAACGAATCCTGAACGCCCGTACCGGCCTCACCGCCGGAGGGTCGCCAGCGCCCCGAGAAGACCTGCGGTCGAGCCGTCGCTCGCGCCCGAGGCGTCACCCGAGCGCACCAGCGGCAGCAGGTTCGTCGCCATCTCCTTACCGAGCTCGACGCCCCACTGGTCGAAACTGTTGAGGCCCCACATCGCGCCCTCGACGAACACCCGGTGCTCGTAAAGCGCGATGATGCGCCCGAGCGTGCGCGGGTCGAGCCGATCGTAGATCAGCGTCGTCGAGGGCCGATCGCCGGGGAAGACCTTGTGCGGCGCGAGCGCGGGATCGGAGACGGAAGCCTGCGCCTCCTCGAGCGTTCGCCCCTGCATCAGCGCCGCCGACTGCGCAAGGCAGTTGGCGAGCAGAAGCTCGTGATGGGCGGCGAGGTCGCGTTCGTGACCGTTGGCCGCGACCAGAAATTCGCAGGGGATCACCGTCGTTCCCTGGTGGATGAGCTGGTAGAAGGCGTGCTGGCCGTTGGTGCCGGGCTCGCCCCAGACGACCGGCCCGCTGGGCCGCGTCAGCGCCGCGCCGTCGAGCCCGACGCGCTTGCCGTTCGACTCCATGTCGAGCTGCTGAAGATAGGCGGGCAGCCTGGCGAGGCGCTGGTCGTAGGGCAGCACCGCCCGGCTCGTGTAGCGGCAGGCGTTGCGGTGCCAGACGCCGATCAGCCCCAGCAGCATCGGCATGTTGCGCGGCGGCGGCGCCTCGACGAAATGGCGGTCCATCTCGTGGCCGCCCAGAAGGAAGGCCGTGAAGTTCTCCGGCCCGATGGCGATCATCAGGGGCAGGCCGACCGCGCCCCAGACCGAATAGCGCCCGCCGACCCAATCCCAGAAGCCGAAGACCCGCTCCGCTGCGACGCCGAAGGCCGAGGTCTTCTCCAGCGCCGTCGACACCGCGGCGAGGTGGCCGTCGGCCGCCGCGTCGCCCAGCGCGGCGCGTAGCCAGGCGCGCGCGGTGGCGGCGTTGGTCATGGTCTCGATGGTCGTGAAGGTCTTGGAGGCGACGATCACCAGCGTGCGGGCCGGATCGAGCCCGGCCAGCACGTCGTGGACATGCGCCCCGTCGACGTTCGACACGTAGTGCAGCCGCGGCCCGTCGCAGTAGGGCGCGAGCGCCAGCGTCGCCATCGCCGGGCCGAGGTCGCTGCCGCCGATGCCGATGTTGACGACGTCGGTGAAGGCGCCGCCGTCCGAGGCGGCCACCGATCCGTCCCGCACGCCGGTCGCGAAGGTGGCCATGCGGTCGAGCACGGCGTTCACCTCAGGCATCACATCCACGCCATCGACGCGCACCGGCGCATTGGAGCGATTGCGCAGCGCCGTATGCAGGACCGCCCGCCCCTCGGTGACGTTGATGGGATCGCCGCGGAACATGGCGTCGCGCCGCTCGGCGACGCCCCGCGCACCCGCAAGCTCGATCAGCAGCGTGAGCGCATGAGCGTCGACATTGGTCTTGGAGAAATCGAGCAGCATGTCGTCGAGCCGCACCGAGAACTCCCGGAAGCGGTCCGGGTTGCGGTCGAAGAGCGCGCTGATCCTGCGGCCGCGCGCGTTTTCTGCGGTGGCGTCGAGCTGGGCCCAGAGGGCATCGGCGGCGCTCATCGGCCCAGCTCCCGCGCCGTGCGGGCCAAGGCCTCGATCTCGTCCCAGCGCCCGTCTCGCATCATCTCCCGGTTCGCCACCCAGGAGCCGCCGACGCAGAGCACGTTCGGGAGCGCGAGGTAGTCGGGCGCGTTCTGCGGCGTGACCCCGCCGGTCGGACAGAAGCTCACCTGCGGCAGCGGCCCGGCGAAGGCCTTGAGCGCCTGCGCGCCGCCGTTGGCTTCGGCGGGGAAGAACTTGGCCACGTCGTAGCCGCGCTCGAGCATGCGCATCGCCTCGCCGACCGTGGCGACGCCGCCGAGCAGCGGCAGATCCTCGGCCTCGCAGGCGGCGACCAGCGCGTCGGTGACGCCCGGCGAGACCCCGAAGCGGGCGCCAGCCGCCTTGGCCGCGCGCACGTCGGCGGGCGTGATCAGCGTGCCGGCCCCGACGACGCCGCCCGGAACCTCGGCCATCGCCCAGATCGCGTCGAGCGCGGCCGGAGTGCGCAGCGTGACCTCGAGCGCCGGCAGGCCGCCGGCGACCAGCGCCTCGGCGAGCGGCCGGGCGTGGGCGATCTTGTCGATGACGAGCACCGGGATGACCGGCGCCCGCAGGCAGAGTTCCCGGGCGAAGGCGGATGCGTCCCTTGGCGTCATGTCGGTCCCTCCTGGGGTGGGTTCAGTAGAGCGGCGAGGCCCCGGTCTCGGCGGCGCCGACGCGGCTGCGGAACACCTCGAAGAGCTCGCGCCCTGTCCCGTGGCCGTTCACCGCGAGATCGGGCGTGACCACCGGCCGGTCGAGCGCCCCTTCGGTCAGCACGTCGAGTACGCCCGCGATCGCGTCCACTCGGATCACGTCGCCGTCGGCCAGCCGCGCCAGCGGGCCGCCGTCCAGCGCTTCGGGGCTCACGTGGATCGCCGAGGGCACCTTGCCGGAGGCGCCGGACATGCGCCCGTCCGTGACCAGCGCCACCTTCAGGCCCCGGTCCTGCAGCACGGCGAGGATCGGCGTCAGGCTGTGGAGTTCGGGCATGCCGTTGGCCTTGGGCCCCTGGAAGCGCACCACGACGATGGTGTCGGCGGTGAACTCTCCGGCCCGGAACGCCGCCTTGACCTCCTCCTGGTCGTGGAAGACCCGGGCCGGTGCCTCGACCGACTGCCGCTCGGGCAGGACGGCGGAGACCTTCATCACCGCCGCGCCGAGGTTGCCCGCAAGCCTCCGGGTTCCCCCGGTGGGCTGGAACGGGTCGGAGGCCGGGCGCAGGATCTTGTCGTTGAGCGTCTTGCGCGCGCCCGCGACCCAGGTCAGTGCGCCGTCGAGCAGCTTCGGCTCCTCTGCGTAGGCGGCCAGCCCGCCGCCCACGACCGTGCGGGTGTCGGGGTGCAGGAGCCCCGCGTCAAGCAGGTCGCCGATCATGTAGCCAAGCCCGCCCGCGGCGTGGAAGTGGTTCACGTCCGCAAGCCCGTTGGGATAGATGCGCGCCATCAGCGGCGTTGCGTCGGAGATCTCGGCGAAGTCCTCCCAGTCGAGGATCACGCCGGCGGCGCGCGCCATGGCAATGAGGTGGATCAGCAGGTTGGTCGAGCCGCCTGTGGCGTTCAGCCCGACGATGCCGTTGACGAAGGCGCGTTCGTCGAGCACGTCGCAGGCGGGCGTGTAGCTGTTGCCGAGCGCCGAGATCGCCAGCGCCCGCTGCGCGCCGGCGACCGTCAGCGCCTCGCGCAGCGGCGTGCCGGGGTTGACGAAGCTCGCGCCGGGCAGGTGCAGGCCCATAAACTCCATGAGCATCTGGTTGGTGTTGGCGGTGCCGTAGAAGGTGCAGGTGCCCGGTCCGTGGTAGGAGGCCATCTCGGCCTCCATCAGCTTGTCGCGGCCGATCTCGCCGGCCGCGAATTGCTGGCGGACCTTTGCCTTCTGGTCGTTGGTGATGCCGCTCGGCATCGGCCCGGCCGGCAGGAACACCGCCGGAAGATGCCCGAACGTCGCGGCGGCCATGACAAGACCCGGCACGATCTTGTCGCAGACCCCGAGATAGACGGTGGCGTCGAAGGTGTTGTGGCTGAGCGCGATCCCCGCCGCCATCGCGATCACGTCGCGCGAGAACAGGCTCAGCTCCATGCCCGCCTGGCCCTGGGTCACGCCATCGCACATCGCCGGGACGCCGCCGGCGACCTGGGCGGTGCCGCCGGCGTCGCGGGCGGCGCGGCGGATCAGCTCGGGATAGGTCTCGAACGGCTGGTGCGCCGAGAGCATGTCGTTGTAGGCGGTGACGATGCCGAGGTTGCCGGCGCTCGCGCCGACCAGCGCCGCCTTGTCGGCGTCGCCCATCGCTGCGTAGGCGTGGGCCTGGTTGCCACAGGAGAGGTGCGCGCGCCGCACGCCCTCGCCGCGCGCCCGGGCCATGCGGTCGAGATAGTTGCTCCGGGCCGGCGCGGAGCGCTCGACAATGCGGCGCGTGACGCGCTCGATGGTGGCGTTGAGGCTCATCGCGTCTCCCTCCCCGCGGGTTCAGTCCGCGTAGTGCACTGTCACCGGACAGGGCGCGGTCAGCGCGACCCGGATCGGGGCCTCCGCGACCGGACCCTCGATCAGCGCCCGCTCCAGCGCCGCCTTCTTCTCCGGCCCGGTGATCAGCACGTGGATGACAGAGGCGCCGCGCAGCGTCGGCGCGCTCAGGCTCAGCCGCGGCTCCGGCTCGCCGGCGGGACGCAGCGCCACGAGGTCCGGCGCGTCGTCGGCGAGCGCCTCGGCGAGGCCGGGCGCGCCGGGAAAGAGCGAGGCGGTGTGCATGTCCGCGCCCATGCCGAGGACCAGGACGTCGATCGGCAGCACCCTGGCTACGCGCGCGCGGATCGACTCCAGCACCAGGTCGATCCCGGAGACGGCGGCGTGGAAATGCACGAGCCGGGCCGCGGCGGCGCGATTGCGGATCAGGCGGCTGCGGATCAGCCGGGTGTTCGAGCGTTCGCTCGTCTCGGGCACGTGACGCTCGTCGGTGGGCATCACCGCGATGTCCGCCCAGGCGAGATCCGCTTCGGAGAGCGCGTCGAGGAACGGCCCTGGGGTGGTCCCGCCGGGCGCCGCCAGCGTGGCGCGATCCTTGGTCGCGTGGGCGGCGCGGAGCTGATCGGCGACGAGTTCGGCGAGGTCGCGCATCATCGTGGCGCGATCCGGATACGCCTGGCGGGCAACCTCGATCATGCGGTGATCTCCCTCCAGAGATGGCCATCGACGCTGGTGAGCTTGTAGGCGTCGATCGGCCCTGCGCCTCCCGGGTCGTAGGGCATAGGCTTCGAGCCCGCCTCACGCCAGGCGGCGATGATCGGATCGGTCCACTCCCAGGCGGCCTCGACCTCGTCGCCGCGCATGAAGAGCGTCTGGTCGCCGCGGATCACGTCCATGATCAGCCGCTCGTAGGCCTCAGGCATGGCGCCGGCCTCGGGCCCGAGCGCGTCGGCGAAGGTCATGTCGAGCGGCACCTCGGTCAGGCGCATGCCGCCGGGACCGGGGTCCTTGATGGTCACCCGCATGGTGATGCCCTCGTCGGGCTGCAGGCGGATGATTAGCGCGTTGCCCTTCTGCTTCTCCACCTGCGGAAAGATCGCGTGGGGCGGCTCCTTGAAGACCACGGCGATCTCGGAAAGCCGCGCGCTCAGCCTCTTGCCGGTGCGCAGGTAGAACGGCGTGCCCGCCCAGCGCCAGTTCGAGATGTGGGCGCGGATCGCCACGAAGCTCTCGGTGGTGCTCGCGGGATCTCCGACGTGGTCGTGATAGCTCTTCTGCGTGCCGTTGGCCCGGTACTGGCCGCGCACCGTGTCCGACAGCGTCAGCGGGTCAAGCGAGCGGATCACCTTGAGCTTCTCGTCGCGCACCGCGTCGGGATCGAACTTCGCCGGCGGCTCCATGGCGGTCAGGCACAGAAGCTGCATGATGTGATTCTGCACCATGTCCCGCATCGCGCCGGACTTGTCGTAGTAGGCGCCGCGCCCCTCGACGCCGATCGATTCGGCCACCGTGATCTGGACGTGGTCGATGAAGCGCGCGTTCCAGAGCGGCTCGAAGAGCGCGTTGGCGAAACGGATCGCCATCAGGTTCTGGACCGTCTCCTTGCCGAGGTAGTGGTCGATACGGTAAATCTGGGTCTCGTCGAAGTGCCGCGACAGGTGATCGTTGAGCGCGCGCGCGCTCTGCAGATCATGGCCGAGCGGCTTCTCCACCACGATGCGGCTTTCGGCGGTGATGGTGCCCGCCGCCGCCAGCCGGTCGGCGATCTCCGCAAACAGCGACGGCGCCACCGAGAGATAGAAGGCGCGGATGCTGTCGGGCTTCTCGTCGAGCTTCCTGGCCAGCGTCGCCCAGCCGCTCTCGCCCATCGCGTCGATGGCGACATAGTCGATCCGCTCGAGGAACTCCGCCACCAGATCGCCGTTCAGCCGCTTCGCCCCGACGAATTCCTCCAGCGACTCGCGCACGCTCTTGCGAAACTCGGCCCGGGACATCTTCGAGCGCGCCGCGCCGATGATGCGCGCGCCCTCCGGGATCTGCTTGGCGGTCAGCCGGCGATAGAGGCTGGGCAGGATCTTGCGATGCGAGAGATCCCCGGTCGCTCCGAAGATGACCAGATCGAAAGGCTTGACGGGGATGACGGTCGAGACCATCGCGGGCGATCCTTACGCGTTCAGTTCGTCGGCGCGCGGCAGGTCCGCGCCGCGCCGCGAGCAGGTGATGGCCGCCGCCCGGGCGCAATAGTCGAGTATCGCGCCGAGCTCCGCCGCGTCGAGTCCCGACGTCGCCGGCGCGCCGTCCGGTCCGCGGCCGCGCAGCCGCGACACCAGCGCCGCTTGAAAGGTGTCGCCCGCGCCGACGGTGTCAATCACCGTCACCTTCGGCGGCGTGGCGGCGGCCGTGGCCCCCTCGGCGGTCCAGCCCCGCGCCGCGCCCTCGCCATCGGTGACGACCACCAGATCGGCGCCCGCCGAGATCGCGTCGGCGGCGCAGTCATCGGAAGAGCGCCCGGGCCAGAGCCGGTCGAGATCCTCGCGGCTGACCTTCATCAGATCGACGTGGGGCAGGAGTGCGGCCAGCCGCGCGCGCCAGACGTCCATGTCGGGCTCGACGGTCGGACGCACGTTGGGATCGAGCGAGATGAACCGCCCGGTTTCGCGTCGGGCGAGTTCGGCGAAGGCGTCCGCGACAGGGGCCGCGGCGACCGAGTAGGAGCCGAAGTGCAGCCCCTCGACCTCCGCGCCGATCCGGGGCAGGTCGGCGACAGCGACGCCGGTGTCCGCCGACCCCGCGCCGTAGAACTGGTAGGCGGGCACCCCGGCGGGATCGAGGCCGACAAGGCTGATCGTCGTGGGCCGGTTGGTGGCGATCGCGTAGGCAGTCGAGACGTCCTCGTGCTCCAGCACGCTGCGGAGCCGCACCCCGAGCAGGTCGCTAGACAGACCCGTGAGAAGCCCCGACGACACGCCAAGCCGGGACAGTCCGATGGCCACGTTGAAGGGCGAGCCGCCGGCGCGCGCGGCGTAGGTCGCCGCGGCGGGACCCTCCTCACCCTCGAGGAAGAAGTCGAAAAGCGCTTCGCCGCATACGAGGAACATTCCGGTCTTCCCGCTGCCCGTTCGTCGCCAACATATTAATCATTTGGCCTGAATTATCCGGAATCGTCTACCACCGCAAGCCGTAACCGACGGGCCTCAGCGATGGAGATAGGAGATGCCCTTGTCGTCGAAGAGGTGGATCTTCTCGGGCTCCGCGGCCAGGCGCACGCTCGCGCCCCGCTCGAGCCGGTGGATGCCCGGCAGCTTGGCGATGATCGGCTCGTTGTCGCCGCGCGGCTGGAAGTAGAGCAGCGTCGTCTCGCCAAGCGCCTCGACGATCGACACCTTGCCCTCCAGCAGCGCCGGTTCGTCGGCGGCGGCGACGGTCAGGTCCTCTGGGCGCACCCCGACCTGCACCGATGCCCCGTGGTGGCCGGCGTCGCTGCGGATCGGCGCGCGCGCGACGCCGCCGAACTCGGTCTCGACCGTGGTGATCTCGCCGGCCTCGGTGACCTTGCCCTTGAGGATGTTCATCGACGGCGAGCCGATGAAACGCGCCACGAACAGGTTCGCCGGCCGCTCGTAGAGATCGAGCGGCGTGCCGACCTGCTCGATGTCGCCACCGTGCAGAACCACGATGCGGCTGGCAAGCGTCATCGCCTCGACCTGGTCGTGGGTGACGTAGATCATCGTCGATTCGGGCATGTTCTCCTTGAGCTGGGCGATCTCGATCCGGGTGGCGACGCGCAGCGCCGCGTCGAGGTTCGAGAGCGGCTCGTCGAAGAGGAACACCTTGGGGTCGCGCACGATCGAGCGGCCGATGGCCACACGCTGGCGCTGGCCGCCCGAGAGCGCCTTGGGCAGGCGGTCGAGATAGGGCGTGAGCTGAAGGATATGCGCCGCCTTGTCGATCGCCGCATCGATCTCGGCCCTCGACTTCTTGGCGATCTTCAGGGCGAAGGCCATGTTGTCGCGCACGGTCATGTGCGGGTAGAGCGCGTAGGACTGGAACACCATGGCGATGCCGCGCTGCGCGGGTGGCACGTCGTTCATCACCTGCCCCTCGATCTCCAGCTTGCCGCCGGTGATGCGTTCGAGACCGGCGATCATGCGCAGGAGCGTGGACTTGCCGCAGCCCGAGGGGCCGACGAAGACCACGAGTTCGCCCTGCTCGATGTCGAGGTTGATGTTGCGCAGGACTTCCACCGGCCCGTAGGCCTTGCTGACGTCCGTCAGGGTCACCGCAGCCATTCGTATCTCCCCCAGATGTTCATGCTTCTATGCGTTCCGCGAAGATCGCCTGCCAGGCCGGCAGATAGACGCCCCCCGCCTCGATGCCGCTCGAGAAACCGGCGCCGGGCAGCATGCGCCAGGCGCCCTCCGGCGTCGGCGCGGTCTGATCGGTCGCCGAGAGGTTGAAGGCGCAGTAGATCTCGCGGCCCTCGTGGCTGCGCACGAAGCTGACGTATTCCGGCGCCGATCCGGCCAAGCGGAAGCGGCCCTTCATCAGCGTCGGGTGCTGTCTGCGAAAGGCGATCATGCGGCGATAGAACGACAGGAGCGACAATGGGTCTCCCTCCTGCGCGCTCACCGAGAGCCGCAGGTGCTCCATCGCCACCGGCAGCCAGGGTTTGGCCTCCGAGAAGCCGCCGTGCAGGTTGTCGGTGATCCAGACCATCGGGGTCCGGCAGCCGTCGCGACCGCGGTACTTCGGCCAGAAGCGCTTGCCGTAGGGGTCCTGAAGCTCCTCGTAGGGCACGTAGGCCTCGGTGAGCCCGAGCTCCTCGCCCTGGTAGAGGCAGACCGAGCCCGGCAGCGCAAGGAGGAGCGCCAGATAGACCCTCAGGCCGGCGTCATTGAGCGACCACCGCGTCGCATGCCGCGCGACGTCGTGGTTGGAGAAGGCCCAGCAGGCCCAGCCTTCGCCGGCGACCTCGTCAAAGCGCTCGAGCACCGCGGACACCTGCGTCCCGTCCGGCGCATCGCCGGAGAGGAACTCGAAGGCGTAGCACATCTGCATCAGATCGTCGCCGCGGGTGTAGTCGCCCATGATCCGCATGCCGTGCTGCGCGTCGCCGACTTCGCCCACCGCGGCGATGGCGGGGTATTCGTCCATCAGCGCTCGCATCCGGCGCAGGAACGCGAGGTTCTCCGGCCGGCTCTTGTCGTAGACGTGGTTCTGGTGGTTGTAGGGATTGACCGAAGGCGCGATCGAGAAGTCGCGTTCCTCGGGAGGCAGCGGCGGGTTGTCGCGTAGCTCCGCGTCGCAGAAGTAGAAGTTGATCGTGTCGAGGCGAAAGCCGTCGACGCCGCGGTCGAGCCAGAACCGCGCCACGTCCAGGAGCGCGTCCTGCACCTGCGGGTTGTGGAAGTTCAGGTCCGGCTGGCTGGCGAGGAAATTGTGCATGTAGTACTGCATGCGCTCGCCGTCCCATTCCCAGGCCGAGCCGCCGAAGATCGACAGCCAGTTGTTGGGCGGGGTGCCGTCGGGCCTGGGATCTGCCCAGACGTACCAGCCGGCGCGGGGATTGTCGCGGCTCGACCGGCTCTCGCGGAACCAGGGGTGCTGGTCGGACGTGTGGCTGAGCACCAGGTCGATCATCACCCGGAGCTTGAGGTCGTGGGCCCGCTGGATCAGGGCGTCGAAGTCGGGCAGCGTGCCGAACATCGGCTCGATGTCGCGATAGTTCGACACGTCGTAGCCGAAGTCCTGCATCGGCGAGGTGAAGAACGGCGAGATCCAGATCGCGTCCACGCCGAGGCTCGCCACGTAGGGCAGCCGGTGGATGACGCCGGTGAGATCGCCCACGCCGTCGCCGTTGGAATCCTGGAACGAGCGCGGATAGATCTGGTAGATCACCGCGCCGCGCCACCAGTCCCGGTCTGCCGGCATCGGCCGGTCTTCGTGGATGGGCATCTCGAGGTTCATGCGGCGACGATCCTACTTGACCGAGCCGGCCAGCAGGCCGCGCACGAGGTAGCGCTGGAGCGCGAAGAACACCAGGAGCGGCACCGCGATCGACACGAAGGCCGAGGTCGACAGGATCTCCCAGTCGCCGCCGCGGGTGCCCAGCAACTCGACGATCTGCTTGGTCATGACGGTGGTCTGTCCGCTTGCGTCGATCAGGAAGACCAACGCCACCAGAAGATCGTTCCAGGTCCAGAGGAACTGGAAGATCGCGAAGCTGGCCAGCGCCGGGAAGGACAGCGGCAGGATGATCTTGGTGAAAATCTGGAAGTCCGTCGCCCCGTCGACCTTGGCGTTCTCGATGATGTCCTTCGGCAGACCGACCATGTAGTTGCGCAAAAGGTAGATCGCGAGCGGCATCCCGAAACCGGTGTGCGCGAGCCAGACGCCGAGATAGCCCTTTCCGATCCCGATGGCGTTGTGAAACGACAGGAGCGGGATAAGCGCCAGTTGCAGCGGCACCACCAGAAGCGCGACGACCGCCGCTATCAGGAGCGCCCGGCCCGGAAACTCCATCCACGCCAGAGCATAGGCCGCGAAGGCCGCGATCAGGATCGGAATGATGGTCGCGGGAATCACAACGGTCAGCGTGTTGAAGAACGCCTTCGTCATGCCTTCGGCGTTGCGCGGATCGAGCAGAACCTGCCGGTAGTTGTCGAGGGTGAATTCCGGCGGCGTGGTCGCCGTGACGTAGACGCGCTGGCCGCGGCCCGAGACCTGGTCCGCGTCGCCCCTCCAGACGAAGCCGCCGTCCGCGTTGAGCGTGAAGCTCTCGTCGTCGCCGAGATCGGCGGTGTCGCCGGGCGCAAAGGCGGCGATGTCGCGGCTCGACACGCCCCAGGAGCTGAAATCGAGCGTGCGCCCGTCCTCGAAGACGTTGCCCTCGAAGACGAAGACGCCGGGGCTGGCCTCGACGCGGCCGTCCTCGGGGTCCTCGGCGCGCAACTGCACCACCTGTTCGGCCGGAAACAGCGAGGCCCACCAGCCCGACGAGCTGATCTGGTCGCCAGTGCGGAACGAGGAGACGAAGAGGCCGAGTGTAGGAAAGATCCACAACAGGACCAGCGCCACGACCGACAGGTTGACCGCCCAGGAAAGCGACGACTTGGTGCCGGCTATGCTGTCCATCAGCGCATCTCCTTGCGGGCGTTGTAGACGTTCCAGACCAGAATCGGGGTCACCAGCAGCATGATGATCATCGCCGCCGCCGATCCGATGCCCCAGTCATTGGCGCGGAACAGCTTGTCGTACATGTAGTTGGCCAGCACCTGGGTTTCCCACTGGCCGTTGGTCATTGCGAAGACGATGTCGAAGACCTTCAGCACGGTGATGGTGATCGTGGTCCAGACCACGACGATGGTGCCCATGATCTGCGGGATCTTGATCTGAAAGAACACCTGGACCGGGTTGGCGCCATCGACGATCGCCGCCTCCACCGTCTCCTCGGGAATGCCGCGCAGCGCGGCCGACAGGATCACCATGGCGAAACCGGTCTGGATCCACACCAGCACGACCATCAGGAAGAAGTTGTTGTAGAACGGCAGGGTCAGCCACTGCTGCGGCTCGCCGTAGGGTAGATCGGCGGCGGCGACGCCGAGGACGGCCGAGACCGACACCCAGACCAGCCAGGCGAAGACCAGGGCCGCGACGGCGCGCAGCGCCAGCCCGATGGGACCGGGCCCGCGCCCGGGCTCGAGGATCGGCCGGATCAGCAGCCAGGCCAGATACCCGGCGATCGCCGCGAAGGCGGCCAGCAGCAGGATCGGGAGCGCCTTGAGCACGAGGAGCGAGCCGAAGCCGTCGTCGAACCGCATCCAGAGCGCGTTCAGAACGCCGATCTGCGCGGTGTCGGCGGGCCGCGCCTCGTAGATCAGCTTGAAGATCACGGAAGCGCCGACGAAGGAGATCGCCATCGGCATGAAGATGATCGACTTGGCGATGTTGCCCCAGCGCAGCCGGTCGGTCAGCTGCGCGACCAGCAGGCCGAACGCGGTCGACGCGGCGGGCACCACGATCAGCCAGAGCATGTTGTTGCGCATCGCCTCGATGAACTTCGGCTCGGCGAACATCTGGCGGTAGTTGTCGAGTCCGACGAAGGCGAACGTGTTGCCCGGCTGTCGCTCCAGCACGCTCAGCCGCAACGTGGCGAAGACCGGGTAGGCGAGGTAGAGGCCCAGCGCCAGGATCGCGGGAAACAGGAAGACCCAGGGCCGGATCATGTTGGCGCGGTTGATGTTGCGCCCGGCGTGCTCGCCGCGGGGCGGGAAGAGCACCTTGTCCAGAAAGAGATTGGCGCCGTAGAAGTACCCGATGCAGCCGCCGACCCCGATGATGATCGTCAACAGACCCTGAATCGCCGGATTCATGCAGCCCCCTCCCCTAGACGGCGGCCCGTGAAGTCGGGCCTGCTCGATGTTTGGTCGCGGAGCCCGGGCGCGCCGGGCCCCGCGGTGTTCGCGCCGCGCCGGATCTTACTTCAGCGCGTCCCAACTCGACTGGATGGCGTCGGTCACTTCGTCCACGCTGGCCCCGCCCACGTAGTCGACCATGCCGGTCCAGAAGGTGCCCGCGCCCACCGCGCCCGGCATCAGGTCTGAAGCGTCGAAGCGGAAGGTCGTCGCGTCAAGCAGGATCTGGCCCTGTTTTCGCAACGTGTCGTCCCTGTAGGCGTCGAGGTTCACGCCGGTATGCGGCGTGAGAAAGCCGCTCTGGGCCATGTACAACTCATGCGCGATCGGCGTCTTGAGGAAGTTCATGAACTCCGTCGTCGCATCGTTCGGTTCGGTGATCGTCACCAGGGTGCCGGCGCCGAGCACGGGACTGCCGAGATCCTTCTCGGAGAAAGCCGGGAAATAGAAGAAGTCCGCATCCTGGCCGACGGTGACGTCCTCAGGGAAGAACGCCGTCGCGAACGATGCCTGCCGATGCATGTAGCATTGCGGAGGCGACGCGAAGAGACCCGTCGGGCTGTCGCGGAAATCGGTGGACGCGACGCCGCCGGCGCCGCCCGCGACCATGTCGTCGTTGCGCGCGAACATCCCGAAGGTTTCGATCGCCGCCTTCACCCGGTCGTCGTTGAACGGGATCTCGTTGGTCACCCACTGGTCGTAGACCTCGGGCGGCTGGGTGCGCAGCATGATGTCCTCGACCCAGTCGGTCGCGGGCCAGCCGGTCGCCGAACCGGAGCCCAGGCCGATGCACCAGGGCGTCTCGCCGTCCTCGATGATCTGCTCGGAGAGCGCGATCAACTCCTCCATGGTCTGGGGCACCTCGTAGCCGGCGTCCTCGAAGTTCTCGGGATTGTACCAGACCAGGCTCTTGACGTTCACGTTGTAGAAGAAGCCGTACATCTGGTCTTCGCCGTTCTCGTCGGCGTAGGTGCCCAGATCGACCCAGGACTGGCCGGCGGCGTAGTTGTCGGCGACCCACTGCGCCATGTCGTCGGGCAGCGGCGTCAGCAGCCCGCGCGCGGCCATCGTGGCCGCCAGACCCGGCTGCGGGAAGACGGCGATGTTGGGCGGCGAGCCGGCTTCGGCGTCGATGACGATCTGCTGCTCGAAGCCGTCCGAGCCGGTGTAGGTCGCATCCGCCCCGGTCGCGTCCTCGAAATACGCCAGCACATTGGAGAAGTATTCGGCCTCGGGCGAGAGCCAGGGTCCAAAGACCGTCAGGGTCTGGCCGCTGAGGTCCGGGGCGCCGGCCTTGTATTCCTCGAAGCTGCCCCAGTTGAAGTCGCCCTCGCCGACCGGAAAGGCCAGGTCCTGCGCCGTTGCGGAGCCGGCCACGATGGCGAGCGCCGCCGCGCTGGCGCAAAGCGAATGTCGCATAGTCGTCCTCCCAGTTCTTTCACCGATGGTCTCGGCCATCCCCCGTAGCGCATGGGGCGGATGCTCAACCCCAAAGCGCTTTGAATCCCGGCAGAATGCGCAGGCCTCCCGCCGCTGTCAAGAACCATAGGGCATTTCGGGGCCCGGGTCGACAAGCCCCTTCGTGATCGGAGTATTGATTCAAATCGCTTTGGGAACCATGATGCGGCATGAACCTCAAGGAGTTTTCGCAGTTGTTGGGCCTCTCGGCGACCACGGTCAGCCGCGCGCTCAACGGCTACCCGGAAGTGAGCGCCGCGACCCGCGCCCGGGTCGTCGCCGCCGCCCGCGACCACGGCTACGTCCCGAATCAGATGGCGCAGCGGCTGGCGACGGGCCGGGCGATGGCGATCGGTTACGTTGTGCCGCTCACCCGCCACCAGGTCATCAACCCGATCTTCGCCGACTTCATCCACGGCGCCGGAGAGGTCTATTCGGCGGCGGGATACGACATGCTGCTGTCGATCGCCCCGGAGGGCTCGGAGGCCCGCGCCTACCAGACGATGGCGCGCCGCCGCCAGGTCGATGGCGTGATCCTGCACAGCGTGCAGCGCAACGATCCGCGCGTCGAGGTTCTTGAGCGGCTCGGCCTGCCCTTTCTCTCCCACGGCCGCCCGGAAGTCTGCGGCGCCGGCCAGTCCTGGCTCGACATCAACAACCGCCGCGCCTTCCAGCGGGCAACGGAGCTCTTGCTCGACCTCGGGCACCGGCGGATCGCCCTGGTCAACGGCCTCGAGGAGCACGCCTACGCCTGGCGGCGCCGCCTGGGCTACGAGGCGGCGCTGGCCGGGCGCGGCCTGGCGCCGGATCCGGCGCTGATCCGCGCCGGCGAGATGGTCGAGCCGCGCGGACACGCGGCGGTGTGCGAGATGATGGCGCTAGACGATCCGCCGACAGCGTTTGTGTGCTCGGCGACGACGCTGGCGCTCGGCGTGCTGCGCGCGGTGCGCGAGCGTGGCCTGGCGCCCGGGCGGGACGTGTCGATCGTCACCCACGACGACGACCTGTCGTTCATGCCCAACGGCGAGGCGGTGCCGCTCTTCACCGCGACGCGCTCCTCGATCCGCGCAGCGGGTCGAAGGGCTGCGGAGATGCTGATCACGCTGATCGAGGACCCTGACGCCGGCCCGCTCAATGAGCTATGGGAGGCGGAACTCACGGTGGGCCAGTCCACCGGCCCTATCGCCCGCGAGGTCAACCGTGCCTGAACCCAGCCGCTTCGCGTTTTCGCGCGCCGATTTCCCCGAAGGCTTCGTCTTCGGAACCGCGACCTCGGCCTACCAGATCGAGGGGACGCGCTTCGGCGGCGCGGGGCCCTGCCACTGGGACAGCTTCGCCGCGACGCCGGGCAACGTCGCCGGCGCCGACGACGGCGCGCGGGCCTGCGAGCACTACCTGCGCTGGGAGGAGGATCTCGACCTGGTGCGGGACGCAGGCTTTGACGCCTACCGCTTCTCGATCTCCTGGGCGCGGGTCCTGCCCGAGGGCGCGGGAGCGCCGAACCCGGAGGCGCTCGACTTCTATGACCGGTTGATCGATGGCATGCTGGCGCGCGGGCTCCAACCCTGGGCGACGCTCTATCACTGGGAGCTGCCCTCGGCGCTCGCCGACCGCGGCGGCTGGGCGAACCGCGAGACCGCCGAGCGCTTCGCCGACTACGCGGCCCTAGTGGGTGACCGCTTCGGCGACCGCCTGCGCGCCACGGCGACCGTGAACGAGCCTTGGTGCATCGCCTGGCTCAGCCATTTCATCGGCGCGCACGCCCCGGGGCTGCGCGACATCCGGGCCGCGGCGCGCGCGATGCACCATGTCCTGCTCGCGCACGGGCTCGGCCTCGCCGCGTTGCGTTCGGCGGGGCTCGGCGAACTCGGCGCGGTGCTGAACTTCGAGTTCGCGAGCCCGGCCGGGGACACCCCCGCCGACCGCGCCGCCGCGCGCCGCCAGGATGCGCTCTACAACCGCTGGTTCGTCTCCGCCATCGCGGCGGGCGCCTATCCCGACGACGCGCTCGAGGGGCTCGCGCCGCACATGCCCGCCGACTGGGAGAGCGACATGGCGACGATCTCGGCGCCGATCGACTGGCTCGGCGTCAACTACTACACCCGCAAGCGCATCGCCGCCGACCCGGGCGCTCCCTGGCCGTCGCTGCGAGAGGCCGTACCGACGCTGCCGGTGACCGCGCTCGGCTGGGAGATCTATCCCGAGGGGCTGGCGCATTTCCTGACCTGGCTGCACCGGATCGCGGCGCGGCGGGTGCCGCTCTACGTCACCGAGAACGGCATGGTCGATGCCGAGCCGCTGGAGGACACCGCACGGATCGCCTACGTGGAGGCGCATCTCGCCGCCGTGCGGCGCGCGATCTCGCAGGGGGCGCCGGTGCGCGGGTATTTCCTGTGGTCGCTCCTGGACAACTACGAATGGGCCTACGGCTACAATGGACGCTTCGGGATCGTGCACGTCGATTTCGAGACGATGGCGCGGACGCCGAAGGCGAGCTGGCGATCGATGCGCGCCGCAATCGGCCCGCCGCCGGCCTGAGCCGCCGCCCGCTCAGCCCTTCGCGGCGGCCAGCGGCGCCGGCCTCGCCAGCCCGCCAAAGCGCCGATCCCGCGCCCGGAAGCCGTCGACCGCTCCGGCGAAGTCCGTGACGGAGAAGTCCGGCCAGGGCGTGTCGGGGAAATCGAGCTCGGCGTAGGTTCCCTGCCAGAGAAGGAAGTTCGACATTCGCTGCTCGCCCGAGGTGCGGATGATGAAGTCCGGATCGGGCAGCGCCGCGGTGTCGAGCGCCGCCGAGATGGCCGCCTCGTCGATGGCCGCGGGATCAAGCCCGCCGCGCGCAGCCTCAAGCGCAAGCGCACGGATCGCTCGGGTGATCTCGTCGCGCGCGCCGTAGTCGATGGCGATCGTCAGGTTGAGCCGGCTGCAGTCGCGCGTGTTGTCCTCGAGCGCACCCATCAACGCCTGAAGGCGCTCGGGCACGCGATGGCGCATGCCGATGAAGCGCACGCGCACGTCCTCGGCGCGCAACTCCTCCATCTTGGCGTGGATGTACTGGCGGAAGATACGCATCAGCCCGTCGATCTCGGCGAGCGGCCGACGCCAGTTCTCGGTGGAGAAGGCGTAGAGGGTCAGATGGGTCACGCCGAGGTCCGGACAGGCGCGCACGATCTCGCTGACGCGGCGCGCTCCTCGGGCGTGGCCAGCCAACCGGCTCATTCCCCGGCTCTCGGCCCAGCGGCCGTTGCCGTCCATGATGACCCCTACATGAAGGGTCCGACTGTCACGCATATACATCTACATGAAACCTGCCCGTGGGGCTCAATACGAAATTCGAGGATGCGGGGCAATAACGCGATGGCGGGATGGCGGCGCGCCGCCGGCCTGTCGCCGCCCCGAACGCAGGAAGGCCCGCCATGCGGCGGGCCTTCCGTTTGGCGAGAGCGCCCGGGTCTAGACGGAGGCGCGCGGGATGCGCACGTTCTCCACCAGTTCCTGGATCTCGATCGGCGTCGGCTTCGTCATTCCCGACACGATGTAGGCGGTCGCGAAGTTCAGAAGCGCGCCGATCACGCCGAAGCCCGACGGGTTGATGCCGAGGATCCAGCCGTCCGGAGTGTCCGGCAATGTCGCCGTGCCCGGAATGAAGAACCAGCCCTTGAAGAGGAAGATGTAGACCATCGTCGTGACCAGTCCGACCAACATGCCGGCGATCGCGCCCTCCTTGTTGATACGCTTGGAGAAGATGCCCATCATCAGGACCGGAAAGAGGCTAGCCGCCGCCAGACCGAAGGCCAGCGCCACCACCTGGGCCGCGAAGCCCGGTGGGTTAAGGCCCAGATAGCCAGCGATCATGATCGCGACGAGCATGCTGATCCGCGCCGCCATCAATTCCTTCTCGGGAGAGATGCTCGGCATGAAGACGCCCTTGAGCAGATCGTGACTGACCGACGACGAAATCGCCAGCAGCAGACCCGCCGCGGTGGAGAGCGCCGCGGCGATGCCGCCCGCCGCCACCAGCGCCACGACCCAGTTCGGAAGACCGGCGATCTCCGGGTTCGCGAGCACCATGATGTCCCGGTCGAGTTTGGTCATCTCGTTGCCGGCCCAGCCGAAACTTTCGGCCTCTTCCAGCGGCAGGCCGTTGGGACCGTCATCGTACCACTGGATGAGACCGTCGCCGTTCTTATCCTCGAACGTCAGCAGACCCGTGCTCCCCCAGCGCTCCATCCACGCCGGCTGCGCGTCGAACGGAAGGTTCGAGTTCGGGCTCGCCGACCGGACCGGTCTGGATGGTGTTGGCCATGTTGAAGATCGCCATCGCGCCGACCGCCGGAGCGACCGTGTAGAGAAGCGCAATGAAGATCAGCGCCCAGCCCGCAGAGGACCGCGCGTCGGACATCTTCGGAACGGTGAAGAAGCGGACGATCACGTGCGGCAGACCCGCGGTGCCGATCATCAGCGACAGCGTGAGCAGGAACATGTTGAACGTGCCCATGCTTACCCGATCGGTGTAGGCACCGAAGCCGAGATCGCTCACCGTCTTGTTCAGCGCGTCGAGCATGTAGGTGTCAGATCCCGAAAGGGTCGACCCCAATCCGATCTGCGGTAGGAAATGCCCTGTCAGCTGCAACGAGATGAAAACCGCCGGAACCGTGTAGGCGAAGATCATGATCACGTACTGCGCGATCTGCGTGTAGGTAATCCCCTTCATGCCGCCGAGGACAGCGTACACCGCGACGACGACCATTCCGGTGATCAGGCCGGTCGCGATCGGCAGGTTGAGGATGTTGGAGAAGGCGATGCCGACGCCGCGCATCTGGCCGATCACGTAGGTGAGTGAGATCACCAGAAGGCAGATGACGGCCACGGTCCGCGCCGTGGTCGAATAGAACCGGTCGCCGATGAACTCGGGCACCGTGAACTTGCCGAACTTGCGAAGATAGGGGGCGAGAAGAAGCGCCATAAGGACGTAGCCGCCGGTCCAGCCCATCAGATACGCGCCGCCCGCGTAGCCGAGGAACGCGATGAGGCCCGCCATCGAGATGAACGAGGCCGCCGACATCCAGTCGGCCGCCGTGGCCATGCCGTTGAGCGTCGGGTGGATGCCTTTTCCCGCGACGTAGAACTCCGACGTGCTGCCCGCGCGAGCCCACCACGCGATCGCGAAGTAGAGCAGGAACGTCGCGCCGACCGCGATCAGACTCAGTGTTTGGATATCCATCGTTTCTAACCTCAGTCCTCTTGCACGTCGAATTCACGATCGAGCTTGTTCATGCGCCAGGCGTAAAAGAAGATGATCAGGATGAAGGTGTAGATCGCGCCCTGATGGGCGAACCAGAACCCCAACGGATACCCGCCAATCTGAAAATTGTTCAGCATCGGCGCGAAAAGGATGCCTGCCCCGAGAGACACCAGAGCCCACACGACGAGGCACCATCGAATGATTCCGAGGTTTCGTCGCCAGTATTCCCCTCTGTCCTTGGTCGTTTCCGCCATTCCGGTCTCCCTAATCGCTCCGTTTAGGCCGGGCCGTCGCTGGTTTCGAGCCTCAAGCCATTGAAACCCGCCGACATAAAGTTACGTTGACGCGTTTGTGGTCGCATAATTGTTTCAAAGCTGATAGTCCAGCGCAATCTTGCTCTGCAACCGCTTGGCCTCCCGGAAGGCCTCCTTGAGGATGCGGCGGTCGAGGTCGGAAAGGCTGTCGGGCCTGATTCTGTTCGAGAGATTCTCGCCCGCAGCGTCCTGGCGCTGGTTCGTTCGCATCCGCAGCAATCTTATATAGTCATAGGCGTCTATCCACGCCGCCACGTCGTCGGAATCGAGGCCGCCGACCGCCGCGACGCCCCGCAGCCGATCGGTGGTGTTGGTGGCCGCAACCCGGTGCGCCAGAGCCAGGATCCGGGCGCCGTCGATGAACGGCGTCACCCCGGCGAACTTCAGATCGATGGTGTTCGCCTGCGCGCCCTCGCCGCTGAGTCGGAAGTCGCGAATCAGTCCCAGGGGCGGCGAATTCTGCAACGCGTTGGCCGCCATCTGCCGCCGAAACCGCGAATTCCCCGCGGTCTTGTCGAGCAGCCAGGCGCGAAGCGCCTCCACCGGTCCCGCGTCGCCCTCGATCGCCCGGAAGTCGAAGAAGATCGACGCCTTGAGCAGATGCTCCGGCGTTCCCTGATCGATCCAGCGCGCGAACCGGGCCCGCCACTCCTCGGCGCTGAGGCAGCACTCGGGGTTCCGCGCCATGATGCCGCCCGTGCAGAGCGGGAAGCCGCAGGCGTCCAGCGCGTCGTTGATCGCCCCGGCCATCGGCAGCAGCCGCGCCCGCGCCGCCTCGGGGTCGAGCCCGCCTGCGTCGAAGAGGATGCCGTTGTCCTGGTCGGTCTTGAGGGTCTGCTCGCTGCGGCCCTCACTGCCGAAGGCGAGCCAGGTGAAGGGGATCTCGCCCACGTCGGGGTGGTCGGCGCGCACCAGGCCGATAACCCGCTCGACGATCTGGTCGTTGAGCAGCGTGATGATCTGGCTGATCTGGCCGACCTTCACGCCCTGGGCGATCATCTGGTTGACGAGGGTGTGGATGTCAGCGGCGATGCGCGCGAGCTCGCCGATCGCGCCGGCGCGGGCGATGGATTTCGACAGGTTGACCATGCCGATGCGCTGCATCGAGAAGAGGTCGCGCTCGGAGATCACGCCGACGAGCCTTTCGTCCTCCACGACGGCGACGTGCTGGATGCCGGCGTTGGCCATGGCCATCGCCGCCTCGAAGGCGAACGCGGATCGCGGGACGCTGATCGGGTCGGGCGACATCACCTCCGAGATCGGCGTCTCCAGAGGCTTGTCCCGCAGCGCCACCCGATTCATCAGGTCCTTGAGCGTGAAGATCCCGACGGGCCGCCCCTCGGGATCGGTCACGGCCATGGATCCGATCTTGTTTGCGCTCATCAGATCGAGAACCGCGCGCACCGTCGCGGTGGGCGGCACCGAGATCGGCGCGCGAAGGGTCTTTTCGGTCAGCGCGATGTCGAGCGAGTTGTCGCCGCCGAGATCGCGGGCGGCCTCCGCCTGCGCCTGCCGCGCGCCCTTCTCCAGAAGCCCCGAAAGCCGGTGGGCGCAGTGCTCGGCGAACACCGGGGAGAGCGCGCGCAGCTCGTTGAAGGCCGCGCGGTTCATCGTCAGGCAGACCACGTCGCCCTCGGCGCGCTGGGTGCCGCGCACGGGGCGGTTCGACACCAGCGCGCCGATCGGAAAACATTCGCCGGGCTGAAGCTCGTAGGCCTTGAGATCGGCGGAGTCCGCGTCGCGCTCCTCGCCGAAGATGCGCCCCTCCCGCAGGATGTAGAACCACTCCGCCGGCCCTGCCGCGGGATCGGTCACCACGTCGCCGTCGGAGAACCGGATCGGGCGCAGCCGCTCGGCCAGGAAGCGCAGATGCGCGGGGCGCATCCGATCGTAGGGCGCATGGCCCCGAAGGAAATCGACCGATTCCGTCGTCGGGTCCCGCTCCGTCACGCTTTCGTTCATCAGGTCGCCTCAGCCTCCGGTTCCGGTTCCGTGTTCGAAGATCGCGCCGCGGTGCCGGAGCTCCGCGGCCATGTTGGAGGCCTTCATCACCTCGCCGAAATGGGCGAGACCCTTCGCCTCGAGCCGGTCGATCAGCTTGAGCAGGAGATCCGCCGTGCCGATCGTGTCGCCGAGCGCGGTGTGGCGCCCGGTGATGGCGATGCCGTAGCGGTCGCAGAGCGCGTCGAGCGAATGGTCGTCCTCGCCACCGTCGAGCATCGAGGAGACCATCATCGTGTCCAGCAGCGGGTTGTCGAACTTCACGCCCGTGACCCGCTCCTTCATCGACAGGAACTTCATGTCGAAGGCGGCGTTGTGCGCGACCATGACCGCGTCGCCGACGAAGGCGCGGAATTCCGGGAGCACCTCGCGGATCGACGGCTTGCCGGCGACGTCGGCGTCAGTCAGCCCGTGGAACTTGATCGAGCCCGGCGGGATCGGCCGGCCGGGGTTGACCAGCCATTCGGCGGCCTCGCCCGTCAGAACGCGGCCCTTCACGACGCGCACCGCGCCGATCTGGATGATCTCGTCGCCCTGCCCTGGCTGCAGCCCGGTCATCTCGCAGTCAAAGACCACGTAGTCGAGATCGCGCATCCGCCGCGCCGAAAGCTCCTCGTCCGCCTGGTGCGCCTGCATGATCCCGAAGTCGTAGAACTCGGGCCGCGCGGGCAGCCGGGCCTGCTGCGGAACGAACTGCGCCCGGTGCGGGGCGAGGAGCGGCAACCGCAGGAGCGCGTTGCCCGCGCGCCCGGAGGCCTTCGACCAGGGCTCCGAGCCGTGCCGCTCGAGCACGTCGCGCAGCCGCGTGCCGGCGATCTCGTCCGAACAGGGCAGGTCGAGCCAGCTCTCGAGCTCGGCCTCGGGCACCGGCGCGCCCTTCCAGACCAGATCGAGATAGACCCGCTTGTCGCCCAGCATCGGCTCGACGTCGAACTCGGTCGCGCCGGTGCTCTCTGAGAGCTTGCGGATCAGGAAGGTCATCGCGTGGATCAGCGACAGGCTGTCGCCGTGCAGCCAGAGTGGCATCCCGACCAGCGTCGCGCCGATCCCGCTGCCGTCGAGCGTCTGGTCGATGAAGCGCACCAGGTCATTGCTCTCGATATCGGCCATCGGCCAGCGCCCGAGCATGTGCCCGCGAATCTCGCGGCCGAGGTCGTCGATCGTCGTGCTGATGCGGGCGCTCTCGTCGAGAACGACCTTCTCGAAGGCGTCCCGGTCGGCGCGCTCCATCGCCGGATAGGCGGCCATGGTCTCGGCGGCGGCGCGCAGGTTGCCGACCATCCCGCGCAGGTCGCGGGTGAGCGCGCGCCGCACCCCGTCGCCCTTGGCCAGCAGCGCCAGCTCGCCCGAGATGTCCACGAGCGTCACCAGATAGCCCGTCGCCGCCCCGCCCGGATCGGTCAGGAGCGCCATCCGCCCGTGCAGCAGGCGCTCGCCGTTCGCCTCGGCGCACACGAAGGGCGCGGACAGCTCCACCGGCGCATCGGGGTTCTCCGCATGGCGATGCTGCAGCCGGTTGAGGCTGTGGCGCAGCGGCGTGATGTTGATCAGGTCGCCGAGCGACCGGCCCAGCCCGATGCGGTCCGGCGCGTCGAGAAGCGCGACCGCGGCGCTGTTGTAGAGCATGATGCGGTGCTGCGGGTTGCACACGAAGACGCCTTCGCTCAACCCCTGCAGCACGCTCTCGAGCCAGGTCTTCTGAGCGTCGAGGTGGGCTGATTCCGACTGCGCCCGCTTGTGGGCCTCGCGTCGGGCCGACCGCAGCGCCGTGACGACCGCGTCGCAGTCCTCCGGCAGCGACCCGAGCAGCGGCGCGCGCACCGAGACGGCGGCGGCGTCCTCGCTGCGCGACTCCGCCACGGCCCGCAGCCCGCGCGCCAGCCTGCGGACCGGGGCGAGCACCATGCGCGCCGCCAGGAGCCAGACCACGCCGATCACAGCCGCCGCCACGAACCCGGCCGCCCAGGCGGTCGCCGCAGGCGCGTCGGGCGCGGTCAGGCGCACCACGCCCCAGACCGCCGCGAACCCGAGCGCCGCCAGGGCGGCGAAGGCGAGCGTGAAACCCGTCCGGTCCTTCATCCGCCGATCGACGCCCCCCTCAGGCGTCCGCGGCGGGCATGTACTGCCGCACGCGCTCGATGACTTCCTGGGTGGAGAAGGGCTTGGTGATGTAGTCGTCCGCGCCCAGCGCGAGCCCCTTCTCCTGTTCGATCGCCCGGCCCTTGGCGGTCAGCATGATGATGCGCACGTCGCGCCATTCCGGCGTCGCGCGCACCGTCTGGCAGACGTCGTAGCCGTCTCGCTTGGGCATCATCACGTCGAGCAGCACCACATTCGGCGTCGCTTCGCGCAGCGCCTCGAGCGCCGCCTCACCGTCGCGCGCCACCCTTACGTCGAAACCCTGGCCCTTCATCAGATACTCCAGCGAGAGCGCGATGTTCGGCTCGTCGTCAACCACAAGCACCGAACCCCTCGCCATGCGCGTCCTCCCCTTGCGTCCTAGTCCCGCGTTCCCCGCGGTTGTGGTCGGACGATACGCGAGCCCCGCCGCGGATTCCATCCCAAAGGCTGGCGCCCGCCCCGTCAGGCGTTGAGCGACATGATCCGGTAGAGCCGGTCGTAGACGAACCAGGTCAGAAAAAAGAACACCGCGCAGAGCACCACGTGATCGTAGGCGATCATCACGAAGACGCTGGTGAGCAGCGGCAGGCCCCAGGTGACGACGCTGGCCGCGGGATTGCGGAACCGGCGCGTCGCCGGGTCGGGAAAGAGCCTCCGGCCGAAGCGGCGATGGGCCAGCATATGGAAATGCACCCGGTCGGGCCGGCCGACGCTGTGGCCCTCGCGCTTCGCCTTGCGCCGCATCGAGGCGAGCGTCTCGATCACCGGATACCCGCAGATCAGGATCGCCGTCCAGGCGGTGACATCGGGGTTGCGCATCGGCAAGAGCACCCCGAGCGCGGCCAGCAGAAAGCCGAGGAAATACGCGCCCCCATCGCCGAGAAAGATCCGCCCAAAGGGGAAGTTCACCGCGAAGAACCCCGCCGTGAGCGCCGCGAACAACACCGCGAGATCGAACACGAGCTGGTCGCCAACCCGCGCCGCCACCCAGGCGAAAGTGGCGAACATGATGATCAGCGAGCCCGCCGCAAGCCCGTTGAAGCCGTCGACGATGTTGATCGCGTTGGCCACCCCGCCCATCGCAAAGGCCGTGAACGCCAGCGCCACGATCCAGAACGACAACAGCCAGTCGACGCCGGGAAGATTCACCGCGTGCATGGTGTAGCCCGAGTACAGCGCGAAGAGCGCGCCGCCGCCCATGGTCGCCAGCAACCGCGCCCGAACGCCCACCTTGCGCGTCAGATCCTCCGCCAGCCCCGCCGCGAAGGGCGCGACGGCGCACAGCGCGATGATCCCCCACATCGGCGCCGCGCCCGGCGGAACCAGGGGCCAGATCAGCACGTAGGCGAGCGCCACCGCCGCGCCGCCGATGCGCGGCGTGTCGCTGTCGTGGAACTTCTGCGGGCCCTCGCGGTGGTCGTGGGTGAAGCGTCCATGCCAGCGCTGGGTCGCGACCAGCGCCAGGCAGAAAACGAGGCTCAGCCCCAGTCCCGCGGCGGCGGCCGGCGCGAGATCCGCCCAGCCCGTCTGAATCGCGTCATCCATTGGAAGAAGATCCGGTTGCGGCGCGGCGCCCGCGATCTAGCCCATCGCCGCGGGATTGGCGACGGCGAAACCGCGCGGCTCACCGCAACCAGGTGAACGGGCCGCCGCCATCGCCCAGGCCGCTGCGTCGCGCCAGTTCGGATCGACGGCCAGTCCGCACCCCTTGCCGGCGAAGACCTCGACCTCGGCGCGGAGATCGATCGGCGGCGCCAGCGCGGCGCGATCGCCCCGCACCGCGAGCATCGGCGTCAGCCGCGCCATTGGCCAAAGCGGCAGAACCCTTGCCTCGCTGGCGCGCGCCCGTCAGTTCAGCCAGATGGCGTAAGGCAGGAACCGACCGCCAAAGGCGCCCGAGAGCGCCTCCCATGTCCGGGCGTCCGCCACCGGCCCCGGCTCCAGGTAGGGCTCGACCCCCGCCCCCTGCAGGATCAGCACCAGATCGAGCGCGCCCGGCTCGAGGAACATCCGCCGCAGGTTCACGCCCTGCTCGAAGCGCCAGTGCGGAACCAGAAGCCGGCCAGCAAGGATCGCGTCGATCTCGTCGAGCACGCCCATCCAGGCGATAACCGTGGTCTCGTCGATCGGCAGGCCGGCGACGACGCCGCTCTGGCCCGGGGCGGGGATCCACTCCTCCCGATCGTCGGTCTCTGCTGCGATCCGGCGCGCCGTCTCGCGGCTCATCGTCGCCATGCCCTCGAAATGGGCCAGCGCCGCCGCCATGCGCTCCGGCTCGGTCACCGGCCAGCGCAGCAGATGCACGAAGGCGACCAGATCGGCGATGCTCGCATACATGCCCTCCATGCCCAGCATCGCCGCCATGCCGATCGCGGGGTCGGATTCGAACTCCAGCCAGAGCGCCGCGCAGACCGGATCGTCCTCCCAGCGCGCGCATGCCGGCGGCGTCGGCAGCGGTCCCAGCGACGCGAACGCCTCGCGGCGCTCGCGCGCCTGCCGGGCGATCGCGGTGTCGTGGGGAAAGCTCCGCGGAAACAGCCCGGCGAAGGTCTCGTCGAAGCTCGCCTCCCAGTCGTGAGCGAGCAGGATCTCGGCGAGACCGCCGAGCAGATGCGAATAGGCGGCGAGCCAGGCCGCGTCGGCGGCGTCGAAGTCCACCGCGAAACGCTCCGGGGTCGCGCCGAACGCGCCCGCAGGCCCGGCCACGCGCGCCATGAGGTCGATCAGCGAGCCGTCCGGATCGCCGTCGCCGTCGAGATCGAGGCGCACCGTGGCGAGATCGAGCGGCAGCTGCGTCGCCGCGTCCGGTGCCTGCGCCGGGACGCCCTCCAGTGCGGCGCGCGCAGCGTCGAGCCCGGCGGCGAAATCAGCAAGCAGCGCCCGCAGCCCGGCGTAGGTCACCGTCTCGGGCGCGGGGTTCTCGGGCGCGGGAAGCCGCAGGAACGGCAATCCGGCCATCTGGAGCGGCGCATTGCTGAACTCGCTCGCGAGCCCGTAGCGATGCAGCCCCTGGATCAGCGCCTCGACGGATCCCGCGAAGCGCGCCGCGCCGAGCGCGAGCGCGGCCGTTCCGGGCGCGTCCCCGCCGGCCTGGGCTTCGGCCAGGGCCGCCGCCTCGGCGATCCGCGCCTCCGACAGGAGCCCGGCGTAGTCATCGACGAACTCGGCCCTCGCCGCTCCTCCCGAAAGGGCCGCCGAAGCAAGCGCCAGCGCCCACGCGATCCGTCGCATTACGTCAACTCCACCAGTGTCTTGCTTGAGCATCGCCGACGGCGCTCGGCGCCGCAATGATCTCGATCAACGCCGCCCGGCGCGCCGATCTAGGCGCCAACGCCAGTGGCGTCCCGAAGAGCTTCGGACGCGCGGACCGGACACGTCGCTCCTAGAGGAAGAAGTCGTTTTCATGAAGCGCCCTGACGCCGAGCACCAGAACTGAGAAATCCGCGGAGCCGTCTCCGTCGAGATCGGCCTCCAGACGCAGCCTGCGATCGCCGAGCGCCTGGTATCGAAGCTGGCCGGCCGACGCCTCGCCGTCGGCGTCGAAGCGTTTTCGGCCGAGGAACTCGAACTCCTGATCCTTGTTGCGGAACGGGTTGGCGTCGATGCGCGACAGATCGATGTCCTCCCTTCGGTCCCCGTCGAAATCGGTAATGCGATCGCGGTCCGCGGACTTCGGTCCGCTGTGCGCGACCCGGGTGTAGACAAAGTCGTCGAACCCCGCCCCGCCAGTCAGCACGTCGCGCCCGGGACCGCCGATCAGCGTATCGCCGCCGCCGCCGCCCTTCAGCTTGTCGTCGCCGCCTCTGCCGGCGATCCGGTCCGCGCCGCCGCGTCCGATCAGCGTGTTGGCGGCGGCGTTGCCGTCGATGCGGTCCGATCCGTCGCCGCCGCGGGCGTTCTCGATCAGGACGCCGCGAAACGCTTCCGGCCCGCGCGCGGTCGACAACGCGCGGGTGAAGTCGTCCGCGATCAGAACTCCGCCACGGACGTCCTTCACCTGGCCGAATCCGCTGCCCGACCAGACTGCGTCGTCGTCGAGATCGGCTCGACGGCCGAAGACCGCCGGCCGCAGGTCGATCCGGCACTCCCGGTCGCCCGGGTTGACGATCCAGTCCACCCCGCCGGTGTCCCAGATCGTCCGCCATTGAGCGTGCGAGACCGGAAGCCGGTAGACGTCGTCGGGGCGTCCGTCTCCGTCGCCGTCATCGGCGTCGAGGTTGGCGCCGTAGAGGTGCTGGATTGCGGCGATATCGAGCGGTCCCGGCGTGGCGGGGTTCGCCGAATCATAGGCGTTCGGCCAGTCCGCGCCCCGGAACGGGTCCACGTAGCCGTCGCGACCGAGGCGGTAGTCGCGATATTCCATCAGCGTGGGGATGTTGTTGAGATCCTCGACGATCCCGGCGCGGCCGCTCTGACCCTCGTCGAACGGATGCGCGAGGCCGAGCGCGTGGCCGATCTCGTGCACGATGACGTTGAAGCCGAATCCTCCGGGCCTGAGCCCGCCGAAACTGTCCCAGCCGTCCGCGAAGCGGTTGAACGCCCCGTCCGACCGCCCATCGCGGCCAGTGTCCGACGGGCCTTCCATGTAGCCATGCACTGTGCCGTCGTCGCTCCGGAGTTCCGGATCGTCGCCCGGCGTCGTCACAATCATGGAGATGTCGGCCCAGCGACGCGTGGCGACTTCCGTGAACTCGATGGCGGCGACCGATTCCCAGGCGTCCAGACCACGTCTGATCGCCTGCTCCTCCGATCTGAATGTGAGCGGCAGGCCCGACAGCAGGCCGCCTTCGTAGAGGACCTTGATCTGCGTAGGGCCGGCGTTTCGCCCATCGTCCCAGTAGTAGCCGCCATCGACGAGGCTGTTGACGAGCGCGTTGCCCGATACGGTCTTTCTGGCGGGAGCGGCCATGGCGGTGTCCCCTTTGGTGATGCAATGTCGGCGAGTGCGCCGATCGTCTTTGGACAATCGCTTGTTCGACGCGACCGCTATGGGCGAGCCGACTGGGTCGGCCGTGCGTTCATCCGCGCGGCTCCAGCAGCGGCCGGATCAGCGCCATCGGATGCGCCCGCAGCGTCAGGCGCAGCGCCGAATAATCCGCCACCACCTCCTCGCCGAGCGTCATCGCGGGCAGTCTCACCGGCCCCTCGTCGCCCTCCGCCTCCAGCCCCTCGAAGAGCGGCAGCGGCCGCTCGCCGCCGATCGCGCGCGCCTGCCAGAGCGCCTCGCGGCGCGCGAGGCCGAGCCCGGCGAAGGCGTCGGCCTCGGCCAGCACCCCCAGCAACCGCGGCGCGATCCCCGCCCGCCGCCAGACCGCGGCCACGTCGCGATAGCCGTTGCCGCGCGCTGCGGTGATCCAGTCGGCGTCGTCCTGGCGCATCGCCTTGATCTGGCGAAACCCCAGCCGCAGCGCCCAGCCGCCGCGCCCGTCGGGCTCAATCGCATTGTCCCAGAGGCTGGCGTTGACGCAGACCGGGCGCACCACCACCCCGTGCTCGCGGGCGTCGCGCACGATCTGCGCCGGGGCGTAGAAGCCCATCGGCTGCGCATTCAGGAGCGCGCAGGCGAAGACCGCCGGATGATGCCGCTTGAGCCAGGCCGAGGCGTAGACCAGCAGCGCGAAACTCGCCGCATGGCTCTCGGGAAAGCCGTAGGAGCCGAACCCCTCGATCTGGCTGAAGCAGCGCTCGGCGAAATCGGGATCGTAGCCGTTGGCCGCCATGCCGTTCAGGAACCGCGCGCGGAACTCCGAGACGTTGCCGTGCTTCTTGAAGGTGGCGAGCGAGCGGCGCAGCCGGTCGGCCTCCTCCGGCGTGAAGCCGGCGCCGATGATCGCGATCTGCATCGCCTGCTCCTGGAAGAGCGGCACGCCGAGGGTCTTGCCCAGCACCGCCCCGAGCGCGTCGGAGGGAAACTCGACCTTCTCCTCGCCGTGGCGGCGGCGCAGGTAGGGATGCACCATGTCGCCCTGGATCGGCCCGGGCCGGATGATCGCCACCTCGATGACGAGGTCGTAGAAGGTCCGCGGCCGCATGCGCGGCAGGAAGTTCATCTGGGCGCGGCTCTCGACCTGGAAGACGCCAAGGCTGTCGGCGCGGCAGAGCATGTCGTAGACCGCCGGATCCTCCGGCGGCAGCGTCGCCAGCGTCCAGCGCGGCCCCTCGTGCGCGGCGATCAGGTCGAACGCCTTGCGGATGCAGGTGAGCATGCCCAGCCCAGCACGTCGACCTTGAGGATGCCCAGGCTGTCGATGTCGTCCTTGTCCCAGCAGATCACCGTGCGGTCCTCCATCGCGGCGTTTTCGATGGGCACGAGCTCGTCGAGACGGCCCTCGGTGATGACGAAGCCGCCGACGTGCTGGGAGAGATGGCGGGGAAAGCCGATGATCTCGTCGACGAGATGCAGGGTCTGCGCCAGCCGCCGGTCGGCGGGGTCGAGCCCGATCTCGGCCAGCCGGTCGGCCCCGGGCGCGCCGTCGCCCCAGCCCCAGATCTGGCTCGACAGCGCCGCCATCGTGTCGCGGCTGAGCCCCATCGCCGTCCCGACCTCGCGGATCGCCCGCTTGGCGCGGTAGTGGATCACCGTGGCGCAGATCCCCGCTCGCTCGCGGCCGTAGCGGGCGTAGATATACTGGATCACCTCCTCGCGGCGCTCGTGCTCGAAGTCGACGTCGATGTCGGGCGGCTCGTCGCGCGCCTCCGACACGAAGCGCTCGAAGACCATCGTGCCGATCTCGGGGCTCACCGAGGTCACCCCGAGCGCGTAGCAGACCACCGAGTTCGCCGCCGAGCCCCGGCCCTGGCAGAGGATGCCGCGGGAGCGCGCGAAATCGACCATGTCGCTGACGGTGAGGAAATAGGGCGCGTAGTCGAGCCTGCCGATCAGCGCCAGCTCGTGGTCGGCCTGGGCCCGCGCCCTCGCCGGCGCGCCGCCGGGATAGCGCCAGCGCAGCCCCTCGGCGGTCAGCCGCGCCAACCGCGCCTGCGGGTCCTCGCCGTCCCAGATCTCGCGCGGATACTCGTAGCGCAACTCGTCGAGCGAGAAGGCGCAGTCCTCGGCGATCTCGCCGGCCCGGTCCACCCAGGCCGCATGGCCCGCGAAGAGCCGCAGCATCTCCGCCTCGCCGCGCATCCGCCGCTCGGCGTTCGCCAGCGCCGCCCGGCCGAGCCGGTCGATGGTGCGCCCCTCGCGGATGCAGCTCAGCACGTCGACGGCCCGGCGGCGGCTGCCGTGGTGCATCAGCGGCTCTGCGGTGGCGACCGGATCGAGCCCCAGCCGCGCCGCCAGCCGCGCCAGCCGGTCGAGCCGCGCCCCGTCGCGGCCGTCGTAGCGCGGCGCCGCCGCCAGCGCGAGCGCCTCGCCCAGACGCCTCGCCAGCGTCTCGGCCCGGCCGGTCCAGGCCTGCGTCTCGGCGCGCCCGGCGCCCGGCGGCGGCGGATGCAGCAGCAGCCGCACCCCGGCGTCGAGCCCGCCGAGATCGTCCAGGCCGAGATCGCTCGATCCCTTGCGCGCCCGCCGCGCCCCGAGGCTCAGCGTCCGGCAGAGCCGCCCCCAGCCGGCGCGGTCGCGCGGCAGCGCGGTGATCTCCACCCCCTCGCGCAGAACCAGCCGCGCGCCGGGGATCAGCCGCGGCGCGGCCCCCTCGACGCGCGCGATCTCGCGCAGCTCCTGGTGGGCGCGCACCACGCCCGCCACCGAGTTGCGGTCGGCGACGGCGAAGGCGGGCATGTCCAGTTCGGCGGCGCGGCGGGCGTATTCCTCCGGATGGCTGCCGCCGGTCAGGAAGGTGAAGTTCGAGGTCAGGCACAGCTCCGCGAAGGCCATGGCCGATCACATTCCAGGCGAGAGATACGTTTTCGCCTGCACAAGGCGACCAGCCGTGATATGATTCGTCCAAAACAGGTGACATAGGAGGACGTCATGAACGCCGCCCTGATCGATGACTACGCCCAGCGCCTCTACGCCGCCCACGGCGACCGCGCGGAATTCGAGGCCGCCCAGAAGGCCCGCGCCTGCGAGGAGCAGGGCGCGCCCGACGAGGCCGCCCAGTGGCGCAGCGTGCGCGCCAAGATCCGCATCCTGCGCGGCCCCAACGCGAGCTGACGCCGGCGTCCCGGCCCGCGGCGCGACCGCGGCCCGGGGCCGTTTCCCCGCCCCGTTCACACTGTCTTCGGCCGGTCGCTCCGGTCGGGGCGGTTTCGCGCGCGCCCGCGGGAGGTCGGGCGCGGCGGGGTCCGTGACGCGCCCGACCGCGTCACCGAGATCCCCGCTCACGCGAAGATCCCCTGCGCGAACCAGCCCGGCGCGGTTTCGCCGCCGCGGGCCTCGAACAGCCACAGCCGCTCGCCCGCGTCGGTCTCCACCCGCCAGTAGTCGCGCGGGCCGGACCGCCAGGCCGGATCGTCGAGCCACCATTCCGGCGCGATGCGCTCGGGTCCGAAGGCCGCGGCGCAGAGCCGGCTTCGCCGCCGCCAGGTGAAGCGCCGCGGCGGGGTCCCGTCGTCCTGCGCCGTCACCGGCTCGGGCGGAAAGATCACGATCGGCCGCAGCGCCGGCGGCGGCGGCCAGGTCCCCGCCGGCGCGGAGAAGCCCGCCGCCAGCGTCGTCGCGGTCTTCTCGGGGATGTGGCTCTCCGCCGGGTGCGCCCGGGTGAGCGCCTCGAGCCCCAGCCGCGCGCCGATCCGACTGAGGAGATCGGCGAGCGCCTCGCTCTCCGCCGCGGCCCCGCCCCGCCGGGCCGCGGCGTCGCGGGTCGCGTCGAGCTGGCCGCGGTGCTGGAGCGCCGGGCGCGGCTCGACCGCCGTCGCCTCCAGCCGGATCGCCTCGAAGCCGAAGCCCGCGTCGATCTCGCCGAGCCGCAGCGCCAGCAGCCCGCGGATCGCCTCGGGCCGGTCGGCGGGCCGGGCGAGGCCGACCTCGCGGATCTCCGCGCCGCCGTCGACCCGCACGAGGCTCAGCCGCACCCGCCGCGCGCCTTGGCCCTCGGCGCGCAGGCGGTCGCAGAGCGGCGGCAGCAGCCGGTCGATCCCCGCCAGCACGTCCGCCTCGAGCCCGATCGGCTCGGGCAGGGTCAGGCGCAGCGCGAAGACCGGCTCGGGCCGGACCGGCGACACCGGCTCGGGCGCAGCACCCAGCGCCTGGTCGAGGCGGCGCGCCACGTTCGGGCCGACCCGCCGGGCGAGCTGCGCCCGCGGCATGCCGGCCAGATCGCCGACCCGCCGCAACCCCAGCGCGCCGAGCGCCGCGACCTCGTCGGGCGCGAGCCGCAGCGCCGCCACCGGCAGCGGCGCGAGATGGGCGCGGAGCGTTCCCGGCGGGGCGATGCGCACAGCCGCCGCCCGCGCGGTCTCCGCGGCCAGCGGCGGCGCGCCGCCGCGCTCCCAGCGCCGCTTGCGCGCCCGCGACCGGGTCGCCCGCGTTTCCTGGTCGATGGCGTCGCCGGCGAATTCCGGCCCCCCGCCCGCGCCGCCGGAGAACCGCGCCAGCGCCCAGGCCCCGCCGAGCGTGTCCGCAAGCCCGAACCGCAGGCTCATCCCCAGCGCCGCGACCTCGGCCTCGATCTGCCCGGCCAGCGCCTCCTCGCCGCCGAAGAGCCGCGCGCAGCCGGTCAGGTCCAGCGCCAGCGACTCCGGCGGCTCCTCCGCCACCCAGGGACTGAACCGCCCCGCCCAGCGCCGGAGCGCGCCGAGAAACGACGCCAGCCGCGGCGGATCGGCCGGCCGGGTGGCCAGATCGGGGCAGATCGCCCGCGCGTCCCCCAGCCCCATGCCCCGGCGCAGCCCCGCCGCCTCCGCCGCCGCCGACAGGCTGCCGAGCGCCAGCGCGCCGCGCGCGTCGGCCACCACCGCGAAGGGCATCTCGGCGAGATGCGCCTCGGCGCGGATCGCCCGCTCGGCGTCGAGCCGGGGAAACCACAGCGACAGGATCCGGCGGGCGGGCATGGGCGAATCGACGATTTATGTTCCTGTTATGTTCCATTCTATCGCGTCCCCATCCCGAGTCGAGTCGTCGCCATCCACGGCGGCGTTAACGAAGAAGTAGGATCCGGTCTCGATTTGAAATCAAGGACTTGAGCCTGTTTCGCACGCGCGCGCACCCTTCGCGCGCGCCCATGCGCCCCTCTGGCGGCCCCGGCGCCGAGCCCCTATATCGACCCCGACCTCGGAGGGCTCATGAGCGACGCGGAGAAATTCCCCGGCTGGCACGGCACCACGATCGTGGCGGTGCGCAAGGGCGGGCGGGTGGTGGTGGCCGGCGACGGCCAGGTCAGCCTCGGCCAGACCGTGATCAAGGGCTCGGCCCGCAAGGTGCGCCGCATTTCCCCGGGCGGCCGCCCGGTGGTCTGCGGCTTCGCCGGCTCGACCGCCGACGCCTTCTCCCTGCTCGACCGGCTGGAAAAGAAGCTCGAGGCAAGCCCCGGCCAGCTCGCCCGCGCCGCCGTAGAGCTCGCCAAGGACTGGCGCACCGACAAGTACCTGCGCAACCTCGAGGCGATGCTGATCGTCACCGACGGCGCGGAGCTGTTCGTGATCACCGGCGCCGGCGACGTGCTCGAGCCCGAGCACGACGTGGCGGCCATCGGATCGGGCGGCAACTACGCGCTGGCCGCCGCCCGCGCCCTCTACGACCAGGACCTCGACGCCGAGGCGATCGCCCGCCGCGCGATGGCGATCGCCGCCGAGATCTGCGTCTACACCAACGAAAGCCTGACGATCGACAGCCTGCCGGAGTAGGGCGCGCCCACCGGCGCTCACCCCGCCTCGCGCGCCCGTCCAGCCGACGGCGGCACCTTCTCGTCGGCCGGGTCGCCGACGTAGTTCGGGGTCATGATCTGCACGCCGTGTTCGGCGAAGACGTCCTGAACGTTGGCGATCAGGGCGGAGAGCGTCATCGGCGCCGCAGACGCGTCGTCGGTGTAGCCGTTGATCTCGTAGACCGGCGCGAAGTCGCCCAGCCGCTTCTGCAGCACGAAGGGCGGCGGATCGGCGCGCAGCGCCGGCGTGCGCCGCGCCGCCTCGATCAGCATCGTCTCCACCTCGCGCCAGGGCGTCTCGTAGCCGATGCCGACCTCGGCGTGCAGGATCAGCCCGCGCTCGCCGGCGAGCCGGCTGTAGTTGGTCACGCTGCTGGCCAGCACCAGCGAGTTCGGCACGGTCACCCGCTCGTTCTTCGGGGTGCGCAGATAGGTCGCCTGCGCGGTCATCGCTTCCACGTCGCCGAGCACGCCGGCGACCTCGACCCGTACGCCGACCTTGAAGGCGCGCCGGTAGATCAGCGAGTTGCCCGCGAGCGCGTTGGCGATCAGCGAGGTCGCGCCGAGCGACAGCACCACGCCGATGAAGATCGAGATCGCCCGGAACGCCTCCGACGACGAACCGGGGATGTAGGGATAGGCCATGACCGCGCCGAGCAGGATCACCGCGATCCGCGCCATACGGCTGGTCGGCGCGGCCCATTCGCGATCGAAGTCGCCGATCCGCAGCCGCCCGGAGCCCAGCGCCGCAAAGGTCCGGTCGATCACGCGCAGCGCAAAGAGCGTCAGCGCGACGATGAGGCCGAGCACGATCAGCTCCGGTATCGCGCCCAGCAGGCCCCGTCCAACCAACTGAAGCGGCTCGGTGACGATGGCCCCCATCCGCTGGCCGGCGTCGCGGGTCCAGGGCAGAGCAAGGAGGACGCCCTTGAGATAGACCACCAGCGCCACCAGCCCGCCGGCGACGAACAGCACCCGCAGGACCCGGCGCACCCCCTTCCAGATCGCGCGCAGCTGGACCACGTTGCGGGCGCGCTGCTCCCAGAGCGCGACCCGCCCGTCGACGTGGCGGCGGATCAGCCCCGACACCAGCCGCTCCGCCGCGACGATGAGGCCGAGCGTGAGCGCGAGGATCAGCGTGCGCCAGGCGATGACCCGCATCGCCTCGGCGATGCCTTCGGGGCTGCGCGCGCTGCGGTACTCGTTGACCGCGCGCGCGATACGGTTGCGGACCGCCGACGCCAGCAGCGGTGTCTCGACGCCTTCGAGCCTGGCGTCTGCGTTGAAGACGCCGCGCAGCAGGAACGGCCCGTTGCGGATCTCCACGCCGCCCTCGACCGGAACGAGCTCCATGCTCTGCGGATCGAAGTCGGGGTCGCGCGCCGCCTCCAGAATTCGATCGCGAAGGATCGTCGCGCGCTCCTCGGCCGGCAGCGCCGAGGTTCCCCGGACCTTGAAGAGCGTGACGCCGTCGACCACCACTGGCGCGGTGCGCGCCGCCTCCGACAGCGCCGCCGGTTGCGCCGCCCCCCGGTCCGGCGGGGCGACGACGCACAACAGCAGCATCACGATCAGCGCGGGCCGAAGGAACAACTCAAAGGACCTCGACGGAGGGCGCGAAAACGATAGCGCGCTCGCAGTCGGTCGGCGAGCCCCTTCGCGGCGATCGCCCATGCGGGATCAGGCGGGATGCGGCGGTCCGTCGACCATCTCCCTGACCCGACTCCCGCGCCAAAATATCGCTATCGCGACGAGCCCCAGCGCCGCCGCCGCAGCGACGATGTAGAAGGGCAGCCGGATGTCGAGACCCATCAGCCCGCCGCCGATCAGCGACATGATCCCGCCGGCAAGGCAGAATACCGCCGTCGCGACCCCCATCACCCATCCCTGGTCGCCCGCCTCCACGCTTCCCGAGAAGAGCCCGAGCAGGGTCGGATAGCTGATCCCGAAGATGAAATAGAAGGCGAACACCGGCGCCAGCGCCAACGGCCCGCTCGGGCTCCACGCGAAGGCGAGCGCCGAAACCAGCATCACCGCCAGCGCCAACCGTACGATCGCCCGCTTGGTGAAACGCTGCTGCGCCGGCTTGACGAGGAAGGTGCTCGATGTCGACAGCGCCACGCCGATCACCACCATCGCCACGCTGCCGCCGATCACGCCGTAGCCGAAGGCGCTGGTCAGGTAGTTGTCGATGAAGATGTAGAAGGTGACGTTCGCGACCATGAAGAGCGCATACACCGGCATCAGGTCGAGCACGCGCGGATGCCGGGTAACTTTCGTCAGGCTGTCGATCACGTCCATCGGCCGGAAGACGAATTTCTGCCGCTCGGCGCGGATGTCTTGAAAGAACATCAGCACCATGACCATCGCAACGACCACCAGCAGGAACGCGCCGTAGAACGGCGTCCGGAAGGTCGCGAGCCCGCCGAGCAGCGCCCGGTCCGACAGGAGCGCGCCGATGATCGGTCCGCCCACTAGGCCGAAGCTCACTCCGGTCACGATGTAGCCCATGTTGCGATCCCGATCCGCGGCGTCGGCGCTGCCATCGATCATCGCAGCCTGGGCGATCGGCTGGTTTCCGGCGGTGAACCCGGTGACCGCGCGCCCGAGGATCAGCAGCCAAAGGCTGTTCAGGAACAGCGAGACGATGGTCAGCGCGTAGCCCGCCAGTGCGCCGGCGAGGCAGATCAGCATCGCCTTCTTGCGCCCGATCGCGTCAGAGACCTTGGAGACGTAGACCACCCTGAAGAACCACGAGAGGAAGAACACGCCGATCACCAGCCCGTAGCTGAACTGCCGGCGGCCGGTCGAAGCGTTCTCGGGCAAAAAGCCCGACGCGGGCTCCATCATCAGCGAATTGATGATCGGGAAGACCAGACCCTGGCCGATCAGATCGACGAAGACGACGAACATCAGGGTGATCTTCGCCATCGTGGACATCGGCTGGCCTCGCTACGGGCGTCACCTTATGCGACCGCAGGTCGCCGTCGCCGGCCATTCGGATACGCGACGGGGGAACCTCGCCGGAACGAGCGCGCGCGCCGGCGAACCACGATCCCCGCGCGCCGTTAACGATGGTTTCGTTCGAGTTAACGCGTTTCGATTACGCTAGTCATATCAGAGATTTGTCGATTCTTGCACGCGTGAATCACACGCGGTTTTCACACCCCGTGGCCATCGAATCCGGTTTCCATTTCCGTTGCGCGGGGTAGTTGCGGGCCGCCGCCGTCGCGGCCGGGCGCTTGTTATCGACGTCGCCGCGCCTACGTGACGACGGATTTGTTGCGCCCCGACCGGAAGGACAGCCCGTTGACCGAGCTTACGCCCCGCGAGATCGTCTCCGAGCTCGACCGCTTCATCATCGGCCAGAAGGACGCCAAGCGCGCCGTAGCCGTCGCCCTGCGCAACCGCTGGCGGCGCAAGCAGCTGGCCGACGACCTGCGCGACGAGGTCTATCCCGAAGAACATCCTGATGATCGGCCCCACCGGCGTCGGCAAGACCGAGATCTCGCGGCGCCTGGCCCGGCTGGCCCGTGCACCCTTCCTCAAGGTCGAGGCCACCAAGTTCACCGAAGTGGGATACGTCGGCCGCGACGTCGAGCAGATCATCCGCGATCTGGTCGACGCCGCCATCGTGATGGTCCGCGAGGACATGCGCGAGCGGGTCAAGGCGACCGCCCACGACGCCGCCGAGGAGCGCGTGATCGACGCGCTGGCCGGAGAAGGCGCGCGCGACCAGACCCGCGACATGTTCCGCCGCAAGCTCCGGTCGGGCGAGCTGGACGACAAGGAGATCGAACTGGAAGTGGCTGACGCCTCCAGCCCCTTCCCGATGATGGAGATCCCGGGCCAGCCCGGCGCGATGGGCGGCGTCAATCTCGGCGAGATCTTCGGCAAGGCCTTCGGCGGGCGCAAGGTGCGGCGGCGGATGAGCGTCGCGGCGTCCTACGAGCTGCTGATCACCGAGGAGGCCGACAAGCTGCTCGACGATGAAGCGGTCAAGCGCGAGGCCATCAACGCGGTCGAACAGAACGGCATCGTGTTCCTCGACGAGATCGACAAGGTGTGCGCCCGGGCGGAGACTCGCGGCGCCGACGTCTGCGCGCGAAGGCGTGCAGCGGGACCTTCTACCGCTGATCGAGGGGACGACGGTCTCGACCAAGCACGGTCCGGTCAAGACCGACCACGTGCTCTTCATCGCCTCCGGGGCCTTCCACATCGCCAAGCCTTCGGACCTGTTGCCCGAGCTTCAGGGTCGCCTACCGATCCGGGTGGAGTTGCGCGCGCTGACCGAGGAGGACTTCGTCCGCATCCTGACCGAGACCGACAACGCGCTCACCCTGCAGTACACGGCGCTGATGGGGACCGAGAACCTCACTGTGGACTTCACCGAAGACGGCATCCGCGCGCTCGCCCACATCGCCGCAGAGGTGAACGCCGCCGTCGAGAACATCGGCGCGCGGCGGCTCTACACTGTCCTGGAACGGGTCTTCGAGGACCTGAGCTTCACTGCGCCCGATCGGTCCGGAGAATCGGTCACCGTCGACGCGGCGTTCGTGGAAGCCCATCTGGGCGAACTCAGCCGGTCGGTCGATGTCTCGCACTACGTTCTCTGACGGGGCGGACGCTCAGCTTGTCTGCTCCGCTTCGTCAACCAGCACGTCGCGCAAATTGACGAGAAAGGCCAGAAGAACCAATGTCATGGAGCCACCGAGCGAGTAGATCAGAAAGGCTCCTAACAGGCCCCAACCTGCGATGAGCGCCACCAACGCCATCGTTCCGCTGATGAAGGCGGACAGGATGAGAAGCGAGACGATCGTTGTGTCCAAGTCTTTTTTTCTCCTGTTCCTCACAGCACACACGTCATGTCTGAACAAATGGTTAACGCACTCGCGTGGAAGGCGAGCAGGGTAGCCGATGCCCGTTTCGAATCCGAAAATGCGAGCTCCCAGATCGCACCGCCAGTACGTGGTCACGTGGTGTTTATCAGACGGCGCATCGCTTCGACCCCGAGCATCGGTCCGATCGCCATCGCCGCGAGGGTGACCGGCCAACCCACGGCCGCCACGGCGAGCGGCGTGAGCTGAACCGTCAGGGCGGTGAGCGCGAACCCGAGCGCGGTCTGCAGCGTCATCAGGCTCCCGGCGCGGTCGGGGGGCGCTGCGTCCGCCACGAGCGCGGAGAACTGGGCGCTGTCGGGCACCACCGCGGCGCCCCAGACCAGAACGAGGCCCGCGAAAAGCCAGGCCGGCCCCGAGAAGGCCAGTGCCGCGGCCACGGCCGCGCTGCCGCTCACGACCATCGCGCCCTGTGCGACCCGCGCCTTGCCGACACGGTCGGCGAGCGCGCCTGCCGGTGCGCAGAGAAGGCCGCCGAGCGCGATCGCGGCGAAGGCGAGCGCAAGCCCGGCCGGGCCCGCGGCGTCTCCGAGTCGCGGCGCGAAGGACACCGCCGCCGCCGCCGAGATCCAGCCCCAGAAGGCGTAGAGCTCCCACATGTGGCCGAGATAGCCCGCAAAGGCGAGGCGAACGCGGCGGTCCGTCCAGGCGAGGCGAAGTGCTGCGGGATCGAAGGACGGGGCGCGACGATGATCCGGCCCCAGCCCGATGCGCAGCGCGATGAGCGCGGCGCAGGCGGCGAGGCCGGAGGCGACGACGACGGTGGGGCGCCAGTCGGCGCCGCCGCCAAGCGCGATGAGATACGGCAGCGCCGAGCCGACCGAGAGCGCGCCGACGAGCAAACCGACCAGAAGGCCGCGGTCGCGGGCGCCCCACCCGACCGCGATCTTCATGCCGACCGGATAGACTCCGGCGAGCGCGGCGCCGGTGGCGGCTCGAAGCAGGATCTGGGTGGCCCCGCCCACAGGCGTGACCAGAAGTCCGAGGTTGCAGAGCGCCGCGGCCGCCGCAGAGAGAGCGATGACGCGGCGAGGATCGAAACGATCCGCCGTTCCCGCGACGGCGTGAGCGACCGCGCCGGCGACGAAGCCGATCTGGACCGCGCTCGACAACGCCGCCGCCCGCGCGGCCGACAGCCCGGCCTCGGCCGTAATTGCGGGCAGGATGGCGGCGGAGACGAACCAGAGGCTCATCGCCATCACCTCGGTGGCGGCGAGGAGAGTAACGCTGCCGCGCTTGCCCAAGCTGGCGCCGTCAGAGCTTCGGGAGCAGCGCGGCGAGGATGGCCGCGATCCTGCGCCCTGCCGTCTGGGCGTTGGCGAGCACATCCTCGATGGTGTCGACCTGCTGGTCCGGCCCGCCGGTCGCCCGGTTGGTGATCGCCGAGAACCCGAGGGTCCGCAACCCTGCGTGCGCGGCGCCGATCACCTCGATCACCGTCGACATGCCAACCGCGTCGGCGCCGGCGCTGCGCAGGAACCGCCGCTCGGCGGAGGTCTCGAGCGCGGGCCCGGCTACGCCCGCGTAGATCCCGCGCCGCAGCGGCTCTCCCGCCTCGGACGCGGCCGAAAGGGCTAGCGCGCGCAACTCGGGGTCGTAGGCCTGGCTCATGTCCGGAAAGCGCAGTCCGAGGCCATCCTCGTTCGGGCCGGTCAGCGGAGTGGCGCCGGTGAAGTTGAGATGATCCTCGATCAGCATCGTATCGCCGGGCGCGAAATCCGGGTCGAGCGCCCCGGCCGCGTTGGTGACGATCAGCGTCCGGGCGCCCAACATCCGGAGCAGATAGACCGGAAGCGCCACGTCCCGCGCGCTCCAGCCCTCGTAGAGATGGACCCGGCCCTGGAGCAGCGCCGCGCGCTTGCCGAACAGCTCGCCCACGACGAGCCGCCCCGCATGGCCCGGCGCCTTGCTGACCGGAACGCCTTCGATCTCGGCGTAGGGAATGCTCACCGGATGACGGGTCGCCGCTGCAAGATCTCCGAGGCCGGATCCCAGGACAACGCCGACATCGACCGGCCCTTCTATCCGCCCAGTGAGTGACGCCAGGGCCGCGTCGACGCACGCCTTCATCCCGCGACGCTTGCGGCGATGCGCGGCGCGAGCGCCCGGACTTCGGCGAGAACCCCGTCAAGATCGATCAGTGCGAGCGCTCCGTCCCGCACGACCTGCCGGCCGCCGACGAAAACGTGGCGCACGTCGGACTTCGCGCAGGAGAAGACCAGATGCGTCGTCGGGTCGAACATCGGCGTCGCATGCGGCCGCCCGAGATCGACGAGGATCATGTCCGCCGCCTTGCCCGGCTCCAGCGTGCCGATGCGATCGCCGACGCCGAGCGAGACGGCCGCCTCGCGCGTGGCCATCGCCAGGGTCTCGGCCTTGCCCACCGCGTCGACGCGAAGACTTGCGCCTCGATGCAGGGTGGCGGCGAGACGCATGGCCAGCCACATGTCTAGATCATTGCCCGAGATCGCCCCGTCGGTGCCAAGCGTCACCCGCACGCCCGCGGCAAGCAGATCGGGTACGCGCGCGATGCCGCTGGCGAGCTTGAGGTTCGACATCGGGTTGTGGGACACGCTCGCGCCGGTGCGGGCGAGGATTCCGATGTCCGCGTCGTCGAGCCAGACCCCATGCGCCAGCACCGTACGTGCGTCGAGGAGGCCCAGAGCGTCGAGATGACCGATCACGGAGCGTCCGTAGCGCGTCTCGATCGTGGCGCGCTCGGCCTGCGTCTCGCTGGCGTGGGTGCAGAAGAGCGCGTCGTGACGCTCCGCCAGGCTCTTCGCCGCGACCAGCGCCTCGGGTCCGACGGTGTAGGCGCCGTGGGGCAGGCAGGCGGGAATGACGTCGTCTGCGCCGGCAAAGGCGTCGAAGAACCTCTCCGCCTCCGCCAGCCGGTCCTCGGGCCGCAGCCCGTCCATTCCCGTCCCGTCGAAGAAGATCCCTCCGGTCGAGACCCGCATCCCGAGCGCGCGGGCGGCCGATACCGTCTCGGCGGGATGCCAGAACATGTCCATGACGGTCGTCACGCCGCCGAGCAGCAACTCCGAGAAGGCAAGCGTCGCCCCGAGCCGCACCGTCTCCGGCGTCAGAATCGCGCCCTCGGCCTTCCACACCTGCTGCAGCCACGGCTCGAGCGGCAGATCCTCCACAAGCCCGCGGAATAGGCTGTCGCCGCCGTGACAGTGGGTGTTGATCAACCCTGGCGCGAGCAGCATGCCGCGCGCGTCGAGACGTTCACGGGCGTCTTGCCGAAAGCCGGCGGCCGGCCCGACAAAAGCGATCCGGCCGGCCGTCACCGCGAGCGCACCATCCGCATACGTCGCGCCGTCAGCGTCGGCGGTCACGATCACGGCGTTCTCGACAAGAAGGTCCACGGTCATCGGCTCGCCCCCGGTGTGATTCCGCCGTGGCACGACCCAGACGGACCTGTCAAACGAAACCTCCCGAGGTTCGGGGCTCAGGACTTAGGCGGTGACGCCGCCGATCGCTGCGGTGATCCGGTCGGCCGCCGCGCGCACCCGCGCCCCGTGTTCGGCGGCCTTCGCCGCGGTCATGCGCACCACCGGCCCGGAGATCGAGACGCCCGCGATCGCCTCGCGAAACTCGTTGAAGATCGGCGCAGCGATGCAGCGCATGCCCTCGGTCCGCTCCTCGTCATCCTCCGCCCAGCCGCGCGCCCGGATCGCGATAAGCTCGCGCATCAGCCGCGCCCGGTCGATGATGGTGTTCCTGGTGAAGGCCGGCAGACCCTGCTCGCGCAGGATGCGATCGATGCGGTCTGTCGGGTAGTAGGCGAGCAGCGCCTTGCCGATCCCCGATGCGTGAATGGGCCCCCGGGTTCCCGGCCGGAAATACGCCCGGATGGCGGCGTGGGTCTCGACCTGGCTGAGGAACATGACCTCTGCGCCCTCGGCGATGGCGAGGTTTGCGGTCTCGCCGGTCTCGGCCATCAGCGCCCGCATCTCCGATCGCGCCCGCTCGGCGAGGTTGGAGCGGCCGAGAAACGCGCTGCCGATGTGGAAGGCCTCGCGACCGATGAACCAGAGCTGTTGACCGGACTGGAACTCGACGACGCCATGGGCCTCGAAGGTCGACAGCACCCGGTATGCAGTGGAGGGGGACTGGCCAGCGGCCTCGGATAGCTCGGTCAGCGACATGCCTTCCGAACCGGCGAGAACCTTGAGAATGCCCAGCGCCCGGTCCAGCGACTGTATGGTCGTGGTCTCGGGCTTCGCATTGAAGGCGCGCGGCCGTCCGCGCGAGCGTTTCTGCGCCGCTTCCATCGTACCTCCATCGCCTGATTCGTGCATCTCATAGTGCCTTGCTTTGCGGCGCCGAGCCAGCGTCGGAAAACTTCTCCGCCCATTGAAAAACATAAAATGTTTCAATCCCAATGATTTGCGCGCTATGTGCCTACATGGAAAACTATTTCAAAAATGTTGTGCGCGTGAATATCCGCCGCTAGAAGATCCGAACGCGCAGGAGATACGCCATGTTCAGCCAGAATCCCGTCTTCATTCCGGGCCCGACAAACATTCCCGAGCGGTTGCGCCGGGCGGTGGACACGCCGACGATCGACCACCGCTCCGCGGCGTTCGGAGAGGTGTTTCGCCCGCTGTTTGCCGGGGTGAAGTCGGTCCTCAAGACTTCTGACGGCGAAGTGCTAATCTTTCCCGCGACCGGAACCGCGGGCTGGGAGGCGGCGATCACCAACACGCTTTCTCCGGGCGACACGGTGCTCGCGGCCCGGCACGGCATGTTCTCCCATCGCTGGATCGACATGTGCGCGCGCCACGGCCTCGACATGCGCGTCATCGACGCGCCATGGGGTGCTGGCGCGCCGGTTGCCGAAATGGCCGAGGCGCTCGCTGCCGACAAGGAGCACGCCATCCGCGCCGTGCTCGTCACGCACAACGAGACGGCGACCGGCGTGCGCAGCGACGTTGCAGGGGTCCGGGCGGCGCTCAACGCAGTCGATCACCCGGCGCTCCTCCTTGTCGACGGGGTCAGCTCGATCGCCTCGATGGACTTTCGCATGGACGAGTGGGGCGTCGACGTCGCCGTCACTGGCAGCCAGAAAGGCTTTATGCTTCCTGCGGGGCTGGCGATCCTCGGCGTCTCGCCCAAGGCCATCGCAGCGATGGAGACGGCGAAGCTGCCCCGTTGCTTCCTCGACTTCCGCGACATGATCGCCAGCAATTCGAAGGGTGGTTTCCCCTACACGCCGCCGTCCAACCTGCTCTACGGCCTCGGCGAGTCGCTCGAGATGATCCACGACGAGGGGCTCGAGAACGTCTTCGCCCGTCACCATCGCATCGCCGAGGGCGTGCGGCGCGGCGTCGCCGCCTGGGGGCTGGCGCTTTGCGCCAAGTCACCTGATCTCTGGTCGGATACGGTCAGCGCAGTCGTCGTGCCGGAAGGCCTCGACGGAACCAGTATCGTGACCCACGCGGCCGAGAAGTATCAGGTCGCCTTCGGCGTCGGCCTTGGAAAGGTCGCAGGCAAGGTGTTCCGCATCGGCCATCTGGGCATGCTCACAGACGTGATGGCGCTTTCCGGTCTCGCCGCCGCGGAGATGGCCATGGCCGACCTCGGCCTTCCCGTCGCGCTGGGCTCTGGCGTCGCCGCCGCGCAGGACTACTATCGAAACACCTCCGTCGCGGTCGCCGAGATCCCGATGGCACGCAGCGCCTGAGGAGCACGCCCTTGCAGATTCCGACCTACGACGACGCCGTCGCCGCCCACGAGCGAATCAAGCCCTACATCCACAGAACGCCGGTGCTGACTTCGAGCTACTTCGACGCGCTGAGCGGCGCGGCGCTACACTTCAAGTGCGAGAACTTCCAGAAGGCGGGAGCGTTCAAGGTGCGCGGCGCGTCGAACGCCGTCTTCGGGCTTTCCGACGACATGCTCGAGAAAGGCGTCGCCACTCATTCCTCGGGCAACCACGCGCTGTCGCTCAGCTATGCGGCGGGTCGCCGCGGCATCCCCTGCCAAGTGGTGATGCCGCGCACGGCGCCGCAGGCGAAGAAGGACGCGGTGCGAGGCTACGGCGGGGTCATCACCGAATGCGAGCCGTCTACCTCGTCGCGCGAGGCGGTCTTCGCCGAGGTGCAGGCCGCGACGGGAGCAGACTTCGTGCATCCGTACAACGACCCTAGGGTGATCGCCGGGCAGGCGACCTGCTCGCGCGAGCTGATGGAGCAGGTCGAGGGTCTCGACGCGGTGGTCGCGCCGATCGGCGGCGGCGGCATGATCTCGGGCACCTGCCTGACGCTCGCGGCGATCGCGCCGCACGTCGAGATCTACGCCGCAGAGCCGGAGCAGGCCGACGACGCCTACCGCAGCTTCAAGGCCGGTCACATCATCGCCGACGACGCGCCCGAGACGATCGCCGACGGACTCAAGGTTCCGCTCAAGGAGCTGACCTGGCATTTCGTGAGCAACCATGTCACCGACATCCTGACTGCCAGCGAGCAGGAGATCATCGACGCGATGAAGCTGACGTGGCAACGGATGAAGATCGTGATGGAGCCGAGCTGCGCCGTGCCGCTCGCAGTGATCCTGAAGAACCGGGAGCGGTTCGCGGGCAAGCGCGTCGGCGTCATCGTCACCGGCGGCAACGTCGATCTCGACAAGCTGCCCTGGATGAAGAGCTGAGGGAGGATACCGCCATGAACGTACAGGCGAACGTCAACGAATATGAGGTAGGTTACGACATCCCCGCCGTGGTGGGCATGGACGAGAAGGACATCCAGACGCCCTGTCTCGTGCTCGACCTCGACGCGCTGGAGCGCAACATCGAGAAGATGGGGCGGCTGGCCAAGGAGATGGGCATGCGCCATCGCGTGCATGGCAAGATGCACAAGTCGGTGGACGTGGCGAAACTCCAGCACGAGCTCGGCGGGGCCTGCGGGGTCTGCTGCCAGAAGGTGAGCGAGGCGGAGGTTTTCGCCCGCGGCGGCATCAAGGACGTGCTGGTCTCGAACCAGGTCCGCGACCCGGCCAAGATCGACCGGCTGGCGCGGATCCCGAAGCTCGGCGCGCGCACGATCGTCTGCGTGGACGATGTGGCCAACGTCGCCGATCTCTCCGAGGCGGCGCAGCGGCACGGCACGACCATCGAGTGCCTTGTGGAGATCGACTGCGGCGCGGGGCGCTGCGGCGTTACGACGACGCCGGCGGTGGTGGAGATCGCCAAGGCCATCGACGCGGCGCCCGGGCTGAAGTTCTCCGGCATCCAAGCCTATCAGGGCGCGATGCAGCACATGGACAGCTACGACGATCGCAAGGCGAAGATCGACGTCGCCGTGGCCATGGTCAAGGATGCGGTCGATACGCTCAAAGCCGAGGGGCTGGAGTGCGACATCGTCGGCGGCGGCGGCACCGGTTCGTATTACTTCGAGGGCAATTCGGGGGTCTACAACGAGCTGCAGTGCGGCTCCTACGCCTTCATGGACGCCGACTACGGGCGCATCCTCGACAAGAACGGCAAGCGCATCGATCAGGGCGAATGGGAGAACGCGCTCTTCATCCTCACGAGCGTGATGAGCCACGCCAAGCCCGAGAAGGCGATCGTCGACGCCGGCCTCAAGTCGCAGTCGGTGGACAGCGGGCTGCCGGTTATCTTCGGGCGCACCGACGTGAAGTACGTGAAGTGCTCCGACGAGCACGGTGTGGTCGAGGACCTGCAAGGCGTGCTGAAAATCAACGAGAAGCTGAAGCTGGTGCCCGGCCACTGCGATCCGACCTGCAACGTGCATGACTGGTACGTGGGCGTCCGGAATGGCGAGGTCGAGACGGTCTGGCCGGTCTCGGCGCGCGGCATCGGTTACTGAGCGGCGGCGATGTTCATCGTTCCCGAGCGTGCGGTGCCGGAGCTGATCGGGGCGGAGGACGCCTATGGCGCGGTCGAGGCGGTCTTCGCCGCGATGGCCCGCGGCGAGGCCGCGAACTTTCCGGTGGTGCGCGAGAGCTTGGGCCACGCCGACGCGCTCTACGGCTTCAAGGGCGGCTTCGACCGCGCCGGGCTGACGCTCGGGGTCAAGGCCGGCGGCTACTGGCCGCACAACCTCGAGCGGTTCGAGGGGATCGGCAACCACCAGTCGACGGTGTTCCTGTTCGATCCCAACACCGGCATGGTCTCGGCGATGATCGGCGGCAACTACCTGACCGCGATGCGGACGGCGGCGGCGAGCGCGGTGTCGATCCGGCATCTCGCCCGGGCGGATGCGCGCGTTCTCGGCATGATCGGGGCGGGGCACCAGTCGGCGTTCCAGATGCGCGCGGCGGTGCGGCAGCGGGACTTCCAGAAGGTCGTCGGCTGGAACCTGCATCCCGAGATGCTGCCGCGACTGGCGGAGACGGCGGCCGAACTCGGGTTGCCGTTCGAGGCGGTGAGCCTCGAGCGGCTCGGCGGGCAGGCGGACGTGATCATCAGCATCACGTCGAGCTTCGCGCCGATCCTGATGGCAGCACAGGTCCGGCCGGGCGCGCATCTGGCCTGCATGGGAACCGACACCAAGGGCAAGCAGGAGGTCGAGGCGGCGCTGCTGGGCCGCGCAACCGTCTTCGCCGACGAGGTGGCGCAGTCGGTGAGCCTGGGCGAGGCCCAGCACGCGGTGGCGGACGGGCTGATCGGGGCGGCCGACATCACGCCAATCGGGGCCGTGATCAACGGCGACCATCCGGGCCGGACGGACGCGTCCGAGATCACGCTTTTTGACGGCACCGGCGTGGGCCTGCAGGACCTCGCGGTGGCCGCGAAGGTGGTCGACCTGGCCCGCGAGAAGGGTTCCGCGATCGAGGTCACGCTCTGAAGAACCGGGGCCCAGCGGAGTGTCCCAGCTAGGACAGAGTTCAAGCTATTGATTTTAAATGGTAAAAGCGTTAATAGCGCCACTAACCGTCTTCTATGATCAGTCGGGGGACACTATTCCGCCGCCCTGGCCACAGCCGCCCGGCGCGGCAGCGTCAGGCGGAATATCGCGCCGGGATCGGCGGCGCCGACCACAAGATCGCCCCCGAGGTTGCGCATGATCTCGCGCGCGATCGGCAGTCCGAGACCGGCGCTGCCGGCGATGTTCTCGGCCCCGAGCCGGGCGAACTTCTCGAAGATCTCGTCGCGCTGCTCCGGGGCGATGCCGGGGCCGTTGTCGGCGATCTCGACAGAGGCGCCGTCGGCGGTCTCGCCCAGAGAGATGCGGATCACCGGATCGTCCCCGCGGCCATATTTGACCGCGTTCGAGATCAGATTGATGATCACCTGCGCGAGCCGGTCGAAGTCGGTCTCGACCACGACGTCGGCTGCGTAGTCACAGCGCACGGTCACGTCGGTCGAGGATCGCAGGCCTTCGGTGGAGCCAAGCGCCCGCTCGATCACGTCGCGCAGCCGCACGGGCGCGATGTTGAACCGCACCCGCCCCGATTCGAGGAAGGTCAGGTCGAGGATCTCGTCGAGCAGCCGGGTCAGCCGCTCGCTCTCCTCGCGGATGATGCCGAGAAAGCGCCGCTCCGTCTCGGGATCGACGTCGGGCTGGTCGCTGAGGATTTCCGCGAAGGAGCGGATCGAGGTCATCGGCGTGCGGAGCTCATGGCTGACCTGGCTGAGGAAGGCGTCCTTCTCGGCGTCGATGCGGCGCAGCTGGTCGTTGGCGTGGCGGAGCTGCCGGGCGGTTTCCTCGAGTTCGAACGACTTGCGCTCGAGACGGCGCGACGTGTCGATGAGCTGAAGCGTCTCGTCGGCGATCCGCATGAGCCCGTCCATCGAGACGGTGCCGCGCCCGGCGATCTGGCTGACGAGTTCGTGCGCGGACGCGGCGCCAACCGAGCCCGCCAGGTCGCGCTCGAGCGACTGGATGAAATGGTCGGTCGGATCGGGCAGCCCGTCGCTCTTGCCCTGAGCGCGTGCGGCGTTGCGAAAGAGCGCCTGGGCGTGATCGTCGCCGATGATGCGGATGGCGAGCGCCAGCAGATCCTCGGAGGTGGCAGTGCGATCGAGGAGGCCCGGCACCGCGTCGGTCTGGCGGAAGACGTCGATGAACTGCGAGGCCTGGAACTGCTCCAGCGGACGCGCGGTGGTCAGGAGCGAGACGACGGTCAGGAGCCCGGCGTTGACGGTCATGCTCCAGAACATCGCGTGCACCAGCGGATCGAGCCCGGTCAACCCGAAGAGCGCCTGGGGCCGCAGCGCCGCCACCCCGAAGGGGCCGTCGCGGATGGTCTCGATGGACAGCAGGAAATCGCCCTGGAAGCTGGGCAGAAACAGAGTGTAGGCCCAGACCACGAAGCCACCGGCCACCGCCGCGAACGCGCCACGGCTGGTGGCGCCGCGCCAAAAGAGGCCGGCGATCAGGGCGGGCAGCACCTGGGCCATGCCCGCAAACGAGATGAGCCCGATCGCGGCGAGCGCCGCCGGCGTGCTGACGCGGAAGTAGAGATAGCCGAGCGCGAGAATCGCCAGGATCGACAGCCGGCGGCTGGTGAGCAGCACCCGGCGCAGGTCGCCGCCGGCCTTCCGGCCCTGGCTGAAGTGCAGCCAAAGCGGCATGACGATGTGGTTGGAGACCATGGTGGAGACCGCGATGGTCGCCACGATCACCATCGACGTCGCCGCCGAGAAGCCGCCGAGAAACGCAAAGAGCGCCAGAAGGTCGCGATCCATCGCGAGCGGCACGGTCAGGACATAGAGATCGGGATTGGCGCCGGCAGGCTGGGTCGCGTCGCCGGCGATGGCGATGGGCAGCACGAAGAGCGAGATCAGCGCCAGATACAGCGGGAAGGCCCAGGCCGCAGTCTTGAGCTGGCGTTCGTCGGTGTTCTCGACCACGAGCACATGGAACATGCGTGGCAGGCAGAGGATCGCGGCCGCCGACAGAAACATCAGCGTCATCCAGCGCGGGGTGAAGAGCGCGTCGACCTCCGCGAGCTGCTCGGGCATGTCCGCAAAGACCGCCGCGGGACCCGAATAGAGCCCCCAGACGACAAAGACCCCGACCGCAAGCAGGGCGGCGAGCTTGACCACCGCCTCGACCGCGATCGCAGTGACCACGCCGTGGTGGCGTTCGTTGGCGTCGAGGTTTCGGGTGCCGAAGAGGATGGTGAAGGCGGCGAGGCCGACGGCGACCCAGATCGCGGCGACGTCGGCGGAGGCCAACTCGCCGGGGCCCGCGCCCTCGTTGGCGAAGGCGGTGAAGCTGAGGGCGACGGACTTCAACTGGAGCGCGATGTAGGGCGTGGAGCTGATGACCGCCAGCAGCGTCACCGCCACGCCGATGAGCTTGCTCTTGCCGAAGCGCGACGAGATCAGGTCGGCGATCGAGGTGATGCGCTGCTCGCGGCCGATCCGCACGAGCTTGCGCAAGAGCCAGAACCAGCCGACGAAGAGCAGGGTCGGGCCGAGATAGATCGGCAGGTACTCGAGCCCCCCGCGCGCCGCCGAGCCCACCGCGCCGTAGAAGGTCCAGGCGGTGCAGTAGATCGACAGCGACAGCGTGTAGATGAACGGCGAGCGAAGCCAGCCGAGTCGGCCGGCCGCCGCCCGGCGCTCGGCCCATGCTGCGATTGCGAAGAGAAACGCCACGTAGACGATGCAGACGGTGACCAGGACGTTCCAGGTCTCCATCGCCGGTCAGCCCTCGTCGCCCGGCCCGTAGAAGCCGCGGGTCGCCACGAAGGTCAGCGCGATCAGTCCGGCCCAGACCGCGAAGACGTAGAGCACCGACACCGGGACGCCGAAGAGCGATCCGGCGCGGATCACCACGTCGAGCAGCGGCGATGCGAGCAGGAAGAGGCCTCCGAGCGGCAACGCCAGCGCGGCGTCGCGGCGGCGGCGGCGCTGGGCCGCAGCGCGGGCCAGCGACGGCGCGGGCGCGTCGGCTGGCGCACCACCGGTCCGGGGCGTCTCGTCGCCGTCCGCCTTGGGTGTGAGCATGTGCGCGGTCCCACGATGGTCAGGCGCGCGAGTTTGGTTCAGTCGCGGGCGTCGCGCAAGGGCTCGTCGGCGGGGGCCGCGCCGGGGCGCGCGGCTGATTCGCGCAGTGCGGGTCGGAGGCGGCCGCCGTCGGGTCGTGCGAGAGGGCCTGCTATCGGTATGCAATCGCATATTTTTGCAGTGCAGCAGAAATATTGTTTTACATGAAGGGCCCGATATTTTATGAAGCTGCGCGACGGAGGGCCGGAGGGGGGATCGGGCCAGACCGCCTCACCCCGCCGTTCGATCGAATAGCAAACCGCCGTGCGCTGCTCTGCGGAAAACGAAGAATGGAGTGGAAACGCCAATGTCCGACGAAATGCATCGACCCGCCGCCGAAATCGTCGCGAACGCCACCATTTCGGCCGAGCAGTACGCGGAGATGTACGCAGCCTCCGTGACCGATCCCGACGCGTTCTGGGGCGAGCACGGCAAGAGGATCGACTGGATCAAGCCGTATTCGAAGGTCAAGAACACCTCCTTCGACTTTCACAACGTCTCGATAAAGTGGTTCGAGGACGGCAAGCTCAACGTCTCGGCCAACTGCATCGACCGCCACCTCAAGGACCGCGCCCAGCAGACCGCAATCATCTGGGAGAGCGACGACCCGGGCGTGTCCGAGCACATCTCCTACCACGAACTCTACGAGCAGGTCTCCAAGTTCGGCAACGTGCTCCACAGCCTCGGCGTCAAGAAGGGCGACCGGGTCATCCTCTACATGCCGATGATCCCGCAGGCGGCCTATGCGATGCTGGCCTGCGCGCGGGTCGGCGCGATCCATTCGATCGTCTTCGCGGGCTTCTCCGCGGACGCCCTGCGCGCCCGCGTCGAGGGGTCCGGCGCCAAGCTGGTGATCACCGCCGACGAGGCGCCCCGCGGCGGGCGACGCACACCGCTCAAGACCAACGCCGACAAGGCGCTCGAGGGGATCGCGGGCGTCAAGCAGCTCGTCGTTCGGCGCACCGGCGGCGACATCCCCTGGAACCCCGACCGCGACGTCTGGCTGCACGAGGAGATGGAGCGCGTCACCGACCATTGCGAGCCGGTGGCGATGAACGCCGAAGACCCGCTGTTCATCCTCTACACCTCGGGCTCCACCGGGGCGCCGAAGGGCGTCGTGCACACCACCGGCGGGTATCTCGTCTACGCCTCGATGACGCACGAGCACGTCTTCGACTGCCACGACGGCGACGTCTACTGGTGCACGGCCGATGTGGGTTGGGTGACTGGGCACAGCTACATCGTCTACGGGCCGCTCGCCAACGGCGCGACGACGCTGATGTTCGAGGGCGTGCCGACCTATCCCGACGCGGGCCGGTTCTGGCAGGTCTGCGCCAAGCACGGCGTCAACATCTTCTACACCGCGCCCACCGCGATCCGGGCGCTGATGGGTCAGGGCAAGGAATGGGTCGAGAAGCATGACCTGTCGTCGCTGCGCATCCTCGGCTCGGTCGGCGAGCCGATCAACCCCGAGGCCTGGAACTGGTACAACGAGGTCGTGGGCAAGGGGACCTGCCCGATCGTCGACACCTGGTGGCAGACCGAAACGGGGGGCATCCTGATCTCGCCGCTGCCGGGCGCGATCCCCACAAAGCCCGGCTCCGCGACCAAGCCGTTCTTCGGCGTGCAGCCGGTGGTGCTGGAGCCCGCCTCCGGCGCCGAGGTCACCGAGACCGAATGCGAGGGCGTGCTGGCGCTGGCAGACAGCTGGCCGGGACAGATGCGCACGATCTGGGGCGACCACGACCGGTTCGTGGACACCTATTTCAGCCAGTACAAGGGCTACTACTTCTCCGGGGACGGCTGCCGGCGCGACAAGGACGGCTACTACTGGATCACCGGCCGTGTGGACGACGTGATCAACGTCTCGGGCCACCGCATGGGCACGGCGGAGGTCGAGAGCGCGCTGGTCGCCCACGCCAAGGTCTCCGAGGCGGCCGTGGTCGGCTATCCGCACGACATCAAGGGGCAGGGCATCTACGCCTACGTCACGCTCAACGCCGGCGAGGAATACACTGACGCGCTGCGCAAGGAGCTGGTGCAGTGGGTGCGCAAGGAGATCGGCCCGATCGCCTCGCCCGACCTGATCCAGTGGGCGCCGGGCCTTCCCAAGACCCGCTCCGGCAAGATCATGCGCCGCATCCTGCGCAAGATCGCCGAGAACGACTACGGCGCGCTCGGCGACACCTCGACCCTCGCCGATCCGACCGTGGTCGAGGACCTCATCGAGAACCGGATGAACAAGGCCTGAGGCGCGGCGGGGCCACCCGGCCCCGCCCGTCCGGTCGCGCTCGTCGGCCCGCGCCGCCTATCAGTCGGCGGCGCTCACCAAGATCCGACGATGGTTTGGCGAGCCGACAACCTCGAAGGCGGCGGCGACGCCTGCCGTCACGGCTTGCGCCGACAGCGCTGCGGCCGGGACGAAGCGGCGGTGGTTCGGCGCGCCGGCAACTTCGAACCGCGCCTCGATCACTTCGGTCGGGGCCTCGGCGGCCGGGACGAAGCGGCGGTGGTTGGCGTCGCCGGCGACGACCAGATCGGCCGCGGCCGGGGCGAAGACCCGATGGTTCGGGCTGCCCGACACGACAACCTGCTCGGCGGCGAGAGGGGCGGCAAAGGCGCACAGAAGGACGGCGGCGACTGCCGCTGGGTTCGCAGATGGTCTCGATGTCATGTCACTGTCTCCTGAAGGACCAAGTCTCAGGCGGGTATGCGTTCACGTGACGTGTCGGGTCCGAGAAATGCTGGGCCCGGCCGCGCCGGCTTGAAAAAGGCTCCGGCGCAGACGGAACTCTACTCCAGACGGGCGTTCCGGACAACGATTCTCGCCGGCAAGCGCCAAGGCTCGCGCCCGCGGACGACGGCGCGGTTCACTCGCCGCTGATCGAATCCTCGTTGACGACGCGGAACTCGCCGGACGCCGCATCGGCCGGCGGCTCGTCGAAGCCGCCGGCAATCAGGCCGCGGCGCAACAACTCGCGGATCGCCGCGGCCCGCGACGGCATCCGGTTGGCGAAGCGCCAGTCGTCGATGGCCTGAAGCTCCTCGACGTCGAGCATGAGCTGAAGCTTCTCGGTGCGCTTGGGCGGTCTGGTTTCGGGCATCGTCGGTCAGGCTTTCCGTCACTTACTCCACGACCACAGGTTAAGGCGCCTCCGCCGGCTGCGCCAGCGATGGCGCCGAGGGTCGTTGTGGAAGCGGCAGTGGTGGAAGAACCATCTGCGCTGACGCAACGGACGCAGGTCAAGCATATGAAAATGTTTTATATTTTCAAAAAGGGTTTCCATATGTGGCGCATCGCAGCGAGACAGAGGAGACGACGATGAGCCAGAGCGTTCTCAAACCCCGCCCAAGCCCGGATCAGCCCGAGACCAACATCGATTCCAGGGCCCGGATCGCCAACGGGCTAACCGGCGTGCTCGCCGACAGCTTCGTGCTGATGATCAAGACCCAGGGCTACCACTGGAACGTGGTCGGCCCGCTGTTCTTTCCGATCCACACGCTGACCGAGCAGCACTACAACGATCTCTTTTCGGCGATCGACGTGATCGCGGAGCGCATCCGCGCACTGGGCCACGTGGCGCCGATGTCGTTCACCGACATGATCAGCCAGGCGTCGCTCAGCGAGGAATTGACCGCGCGCAGCGCTGGCGAGATGATCACGCGGCTGGTCAGCGACCACGAGGCGATGGTGCGCCGGTTGCGCGACCTCGCGCAGACCGCCGCCGATATGGGCGACGGGGCCACCGAGGATCTCGCCAACGGCCGCATGGCGTTCCATGAACAGGCGATCTGGATGCTCGGCGCCATCGTGGCGGAGTGAGCCGCCAGCCGCGCCCGGTCGTCGCGCTTACCGCGCGGCGACCGGAGGCGAGTCGGAATGGAGCGTGCGTTCCAGATCTGTGATCTCGAAGTCCTCGGTATGGGCGAGCACGCCGTCGTCGGTGAGCAGGATCACGCCGTAGGCCACCGGCTCTTCGGCCTCGACCCAGGTGTCGAAGGGATCGAAGATCATCGGGAACTGGTGGGCGCCGAGGCTCTTGAAGATCGAGAACGGCACGCCGCGGGCGCTGCCGGAGACCGTCCGGTGGACGTGGCCGCAGACGATGTGGCGCACGGGCGAGCCCGCGATCGCGGCAAAGAAGGCGTCGCCGTCGCGCAGCTTGTGGCGATCCATCGTCGCGAGACCGGTGTCGTGCGGGGGGTGGTGCATGAAGATAACCGCCGGCCGGGCGTCCGGAGAGGCGAGTTGCGCGCGAAGCCATGCGAGGCGCCGATCGCCGAGAGCGCCGGCGGCGGCGCTGTGCTCGTCGACGATCGGGTCTGCGAGCGTGTCGAGCAGGATGAGCCGCGCCTGGGGCAGGTCGATGATCTGCTGGGCGAACCCGTCGGGATCGCGGGGCGTCTTTGGAAAGGCGTCGAAGAAGACCTCCCGGTCATCGTGGTTGCCGAGCATCAGCGCCTGCGGCGCGCCCGCCATGGCGAGTTCCGCGCGCAGAGCCGCGTAGGCCGCGGCGTCGCCGTGCTCAGTGAGGTCACCGCAGAAGATGTAGAGCGCCGCGTCGCGGTGGTTGCGGCGGGCGTGGTCGAGAGCGCATTTCAGGCGCGCGCATGGATCGGGCCTGCCCGGACGGGGCGGGATCTCAAGATGCAGGTCGGTGAAGACAATGATCTTGGTCAAATGACGTGCTCCGCAAATCCCTTCAGAATGAACCGCTGCGCTGGCATTGCAAGCATTTCCTCCGGCGGCGGCGCGGTCCCGCCGGCGTCGGGCGGCGGGTCGGCGCTTGCTAAAGCCGGAGCGGCATGGTTGCCTTCGAGGGTCGACACTCCGGGAGGCAGCATGACGCGCAGGATCGTGGACGCGGCGGTTTTGGCCGGGACGCTGGCGCTCTTTGGCTGCACCGACACCGGGGCCGACCCGGCGGACCAGTACATCGGCGGCTACTCCAACGGCTATTTTATCTCCGGCCAGCGCGGCTGCGGGGCGCGGATGCTGCAAGGCCTGGTCGGCCAGCCGTCGATGGCGTTGAACGCGGCCAACGTGCCCTACGGAACCCGGGTGATCTTCCCCGACAGCCCCGAGAGCGCCGGCTACGACGCCAACCGGGTCACGGTGAACGTCGACAGCGCCGGCCGGATCGCGAGCGTCGCCTGCGGCTAGAGCCGTGGACGCGCGGTCGCGCCGAGGCGCCGGGCGAGCGCGAGCGGGATCAGGCCCAGCGGCGCCAGAAGGGCGAGCGCCGTGGGCAGGCCGAGCGCGCTAGCCAGCGTTCCGATCGCCGGCGGCCCGATCAGGAATGCGGTGAAGGCGATGAGCGCGAGCGTGGCGACGTTGCGCTCGGCGGCCTGGCCCGGCGTCTGCGCGACCAACGACATGGTCAGCGGATAGATGTTCGCGCAGCCGAGGCCGACCAGCGCCGCCGCAGGCGCCGCGGCCCAGAGTCCCGGCGCGAGGCCGAAGGCGGCGACCCCGACGCCCATCGCCAGCCCCGAGGCGACGATGACCTGCCGGGGGCCGAACATCTCCGCCAGGCGGTCGCCGAGGAGCCGCATGCTGGCCATGGCGAGCGCGAAGAGCGCGAAGGTGGCGGCGGTGGCGAAGGGGCCCGCGCCGATGTCCTCGCGCAGGAGCAGCGCCGACCATTCCATCATCGCCCCCTCGATCATCAGCGCGCCTAGGGGCACGAGACAGAGCAGGAGCAGCGCCCGCCCCGGCGGGAAGAGCGCCCCGCCGCCGCCCTGCGCGCGCGACCCGTCGGGGGCGAGGCCGCGCGCGAAATACACCGTCAACCCGGCGAGGATCGGCTGGAGCGCGAGTTGCTGGACGAGAAAGCTGACGCCCGCCTGGGCGAAGGCGCCGCCGATCAGCGCCCCGCCGACGGTCCCGAAGCTCCAGAAGGCGTGGCAGCGGGTCATGATGCGCCGCCCCTCCTCGCGCTCGACCTGGCTCGCCTTGGCGTTCATCGCCACCTCGATCACCGCAATTGCGAGGCCGCAGACGAAGAGCGCCAGGCCGAGGCTCACCGGACCGCCGGCGAGACCGGGCAGGATGAAGGCGAGCAGGAACCCCGCGCCGCCCCAGACGCAGGCGGCGCGCACCCCGATCGCCTCGGTGACCCGGCCGACCACCAGGAAGCCGAGCATCGTGCCCGCCGGCAGCCCGAACAGGCAGAAGGCGAGGGTCAGGACGTCGAGGTCGAGCGCCGTCTTGACGTCGGGGATGCGCGGAAACCAGACCGCCAGCCCGAGCCCGTTGAGGCCGAACACCATCTGGAGGGCGAGAAGGCGGGAACGCCCCTGTGTCATGCGCGGATCCGGGTTCTGGAGGACGACTCTGGCCAGCGTTAGCCCGGCGGCGGCGCAGGGTCCAGCGGCGGCCGGCTTGCGCGGGACCGACGCGCGTGGTTTATCCCGGCCGGGCAACCGGAGGGTCCGATCATGGAGAAGTTCACCACGCTGACCGGCGTCGCAGCGCCGTTCCCGCAGATCAACGTCGACACCGACATGATCATCCCCAAGCAGTTCCTGAAGACCATCAAGCGCACCGGGCTCGGCAAGAACCTCTTTCACGAGATGCGCTATGACGATCTCGACAGGGAAGTCGCGGACTTCGTCCTGAACCGGCCGGCCTACCGCGAGGCCAGGATCCTGGTCGCGGGCGAGAACTTCGGCTGCGGCTCCAGCCGGGAACACGCACCCTGGGCGCTCCTGGACTTCGGCATCCGCTGCGTGATCGCGCCGTCCTTCGCCGACATCTTCTACAACAATTGCTTCAAGAACGGCATCCTGCCCATCGTGCTGCCGCAGGGAGAGGTCGACAAGCTGATGGACGACGCCGAACGCGGCGCCAACGCGGTGGTCACCGTCGATCTCGAGAGCCAGACCATCCGCGGCCCGGACGGGGGAGAGATCGGCTTCGAGGTCGATCCCCATCGCCGGCACTGCCTGCTCAACGGGCTCGACGACATCGGGCTGAGCATGGAGAAGGTCGAGCACATCGACACCTTTGAGCGCGACTACCACGGCCGCCATCCCTGGCACGCCGCGGGCGCCTAGGGGTCGGACTCCCGCGCTCGAGGCCCCGTGACGGCGCAGGCGTTAGGCGGGCGTTAACCGGCCCGGGTCCAAGCCTCGGTCCCATGATCCGCGATACGCTCGCCAGCCTGATCGTGACGCTCGGCGCGACGCTCGGCGGGTCCGGCGCGCGGGCCGACACCATCCGCATCGCCACCTACAACACCGGCCTCAGCCAGTCCGGACCGGGCGTGCTGCTCCACGAGCTCGGCAAGGAGAAGCTCGACCCAGAGATCGTCGCGGCGCTCGCGGCGATCCGGGCCGCGCGGCCCGACGTGATCCTGCTCTGCGATTTCGATCACGACATGCGCGGACGCGCGCTCGCGGCCTTCGTCGCCCGGCTCGCGGAGGGACCCGACGGGATCGCGTACGCCTACAGCTTTCACGCGCCGGTCAACGCCGGGGCGCCATCGGGGCGCGACCTCGACGGCGACACCATGGTCATGGGCCGCGCCGACGCCTTCGGCTGGGGCGCCTTCGCCGGCGACGGCGGCATGGCGATCCTCTCGAGGTTGCCGATCGACACCGACGCGGCGCGGAGTTTCCGGACCCTGCCCTGGACTGCTCTGGCCGGCGCGCTGCTGCCTGAGCGCGCGGACGGCGCGCCCTGGCCCGACGCGGAGACGCAGGCGGTGTTGCGGCTGTCGTCGCGGTCGCACTGGGACGTGCCTGTGATCCTGCCTGGCGGCGGGCGGCTGCATCTTCTGGCCTCGAACCCGACGCCGCCGCTCTTCGACGGTCCCGAGAAGCTGAACGAACGGCGCAACCACGACGAGATAGGCTTCTGGACCGCCTATCTCGACGGCGTGGCGTTTCCCGATGACGCAGGAGCGGTCGCGGCCGCGCCCGACGCGCCGCTGGTGGTGCTGGGCGACCTCAACGCCGATCCCGCCGATGGGGCGGGGCTGCGCGCCGGGATCGCCCGGCTGCTGGCGCATCCGCGCCTCGTCGACCCGCGGCCCGCGAGCACTGGTGCTGCTTGGGCGGCGCGGGCCCAGGGCGGCGCCAACGCCCGGCACGCCGGCCCGCCGGAGCGCGACACCGCCGACTGGAGCGACAACGGCCCGGGAAACCTGCGGGTGGACTATGTCTTGCCCTCGCGCGAGTTTCGCGTCGAAGCCGCCGGAGTTGTCTGGCCCGAGCCGGGCGCGGCGCTGGCGGAGATCATCGCCGCCGGTCCGCCGCACAGGCTGGTCTGGGTCGACGTGACCCCGCCTCAGACGACGGCGGCGAGCTCGGAGTAGACATCCACCTCAGGGGTCGGCGCAAAATCCGGCAGCATGGCCGCGAGCGGCGCGGGATCGAGGCGATGTGGACGGTCCCAGAGGTAGCGCATCTCCGCCAGTTCGCGGAACATCGGGTTGAACGGCGCGCCGAGCCGAACCAGCGGCCACGGAAAGCGCGCGACGCGGAAGCTGCGGCCGAGCGCGCGCTTCAGTCCCGCGACCATCTCGTCCCCAGTCGGGGCCATTCCGGGAAACGGGATGTCGGCGAAGGCTGGCAGCTCCGCCCGACGCTCCGCCAGAGCGACCCCGGCGCGCGCGGCATCGGGAAGCCAGGCCCAGGCGTGGGCGACGTCGCGACGACCGGGATAGACGAAGCGGCCGCGGGCGAGCTTCGCCGCCATCACCGCGTCGAACCAGTTTCCGGACCTCGCCGAGTTCGAGAAAGTCGCCGCTGCGCAGAACGATGGTGCGCACCTCCGGCGCGGCGGCGCGGAACGTCGCCTCCATTTCGACGCGCAACCGGCCCTTGCGGGTGTCGGCGCGGTGCGGCGTCTCGACGCCGAGGAGCGGCGGCGTGCGCGAGCCGAACACGTAGACGTTGCCCGGAACGAGCACGGCTGCGCCGCTCGCCTGGGCCGCGGCCAGCGTCGCGCGGGTGAAGGCGGGAACCGCGCGGGACCAATCCGGATAGGGCGCGTTGGCGCCATGCACGATCACATCGCGGCCCCGGGCCTGCGCTGCAAGCGCTTCGCCGTCGGTCGCGTCGCAGGCGTGGCCGATGACGCCGGGCGGCGCGCCGCTTCCATCCCGGGTCGCTGCGTGCACCTCCCAGCCGGCGTCGAGGAAAGCCTGCGCGGCCGCGCGGCCGAAACGTCCCGCCCCGCCGACCACAAGCACCGATTGCGTCATGCCGTCTCCCGCCTCCATCCGCCCCAGACTAGGACGGAAGGGCGTCCGTTGAAAGCCCGGCCCCGAGCGCCGCGGACGATCCGATCAACGTGGGGGCGGCGATCGTGGACCTATGTGGGCGGCTCAGCGCCCGGTGAGTTGTCCGGCTTTGAATTTGTGCGGGATCGCGAGGTTTTCTCATCCCGCCTCCGAAGTGTGTGCGCCTCGGACGGACGCGATCGTGCTGCTCGCCGCGATCCGTTCGGGTGTCGGCAAGGGGCTTCTTCCCATGTGTGGGAGCAGGCGAACCGGAGCTCACGCGCACGCTGAACCTGCATGTGCATCCCCGATACCGTGCCGACCTTGCGGGTGCAGGCGGTGATCCGCTGGCCCCGCGAGACGTTCGAGCGCAACTTCAGCCTTCTGGACCCGGTTCCGGCGACGCGGCTTGCTTGACGGCTCGGTCGACAGCGGCTAGCGCCTCGCACTAGGAAATCGAGGACAGTTCCATGGCTGCACCGACGCTTCTCATCCTTCCCGGCGACGGCATCGGTCCCGAAGTGATGGCGGAGGTGCGCAAGGTCATCGCCTGGTTCGGCGCGCACGGGCTTGCCTTCGACGTCGAGGAGGATCTCGTAGGGGGCGCGGCCTGGGACGCGCACGGAACCCCGCTCACCGACGCGACGATGGTCCGCGCGCAGGCGGCGGACGCGGTGCTGCTCGGCGCGGTGGGCGGACCGAAGTACGACGACCTGGACTTCTCGGTGAAGCCCGAGCGCGGGCTCCTGCGGCTCCGCAAGGAGATGGACCTCTACGCCAACCTGCGCCCCGCCCAGTGCTTCGACGCGCTGGCGGATTTCTCGTCCCTGAAGAAGGACGTGGTGGCGGGGCTCGACATCATGATCGTGCGCGAGCTGACGAGCGGGGTCTATTTCGGCGAGCCGCGCGGCGTCTTCACCGAAGGCAACGAGCGGGTGGGCGTCAACACCCAGCGCTACACCGAAGGCGAGATCGCCCGGGTGGCGCGGGCGGCGTTCGAGCTGGCGCGCAAGCGGTCGAACCGGCTCTGCTCGATGGAGAAGGCCAACGTGATGGAATCGGGCGTGCTATGGCGGCAGGTGGTCACCGAAGTGCACGCCGCCGAATATCCGGACGTCGAGCTTTCCCACATGTACGCCGACGCCGGCGCGATGCAGCTGACCCGCTGGCCCAAGCAGTTCGACGTGATCGTCACCGACAACCTGTTCGGCGACCTCCTGAGCGATCTGGCCGCCATGCTGACCGGGAGCCTCGGCATGCTGCCCTCGGCCTCGCTCGGCGCGCCGATGGCGAGCGGACGCCCGAAGGCGCTCTACGAGCCGGTCCACGGCTCCGCGCCGGACATCACCGGTCAGGGCAAGGCCAACCCGATCGCCTGCATCCTCTCCTTCGCCATGGCGCTGCGCTATTCCTTCGACCAGGGCGCGGAGGCCGACCGCCTCGAGGCAGCGGTCGAGCGGGTGCTCGCCGATGGGCTGCGAACCGCCGACCTGCTCGGCCCGGAGGGCGGCGCTCCGGTGACGACGTCGGAAATGGGAGACGCGATCCTCGACGCCCTCGCGTCGTCGCGGGTCTGATCCGGCCCGCGCAGGTGACTCGCCCCGCGCGTCCGACGGACCAGGGGCGATGACGGCGCGCGCCAGCGACCTGAGCGGCGCGCTCTTCGGCCTGGGCGCCTTCGGGATCTTCTCCACTCACGACGTGGTGGTGAAGTATCTCGGCGCGGCCTATTCGCCGTTCCAGATCATCTTCTTCAGCGTGCTCTTCGGCTTCCCCGTGGTCGCGATCATGCTGATGCGGGACATGACCGACGCGAACCTTCGGCCGCGGCATCCCTGGTGGATGGCCCTGCGCACGCTCATGGCGGTCCTGACCACCATCGCGGCCTTCTACGCCTTCTCCACCCTGCCGCTCACCCAGGTCTACGCAGTGATCTTCGCCGCGCCGCTGCTGATCACGGTGATGGCGGTGCCGATGCTCGGCGAGCGGGTGGGCTGGCGTCGCTCCAGCGCGGTCGCGGTGGGGCTCCTAGGCGTGATCCTGGTGCTGCGGCCGGGCGCGACCGAATTCGAACTCGGCCACATCGCCGCGCTGACCGCGGCGGTGGGCTCGGCGCTCGGGGCGGTCATCATGCGCAGGATCGGCGGCGAGGAGCGCAGCGCTGTGCTGCTGCTGTATCCGATGATGGCGAACTTTCTCGTCATGGGCACGCTGATGCCGTTCTTCTATCTGCCGATGCCCGCGCTGCATCTCGGGCTGATGGCGCTGATCGCGGTGATGGGCTTTCTGGGCGGCATGGCGCTGATCGCGGCCTACCGCAATGCGCGCGCAGTGATCGTGGCGCCGATGCAATACTCCCAGATCATCTGGGCGACGATCTACGGGGCGGTGTTCTTCGGCGAGAGCGTGGACCGCAACACAGCGATAGGGGCGCTGGTCGTGATCGCCAGCGGCATCTACGTGGTGTTGCGCGAGGACACGCCGAACGTCTCGCGCACCCGTCCGGTCAGCGAATCGCGCTCGCGCTTCTCCACCGGCACCGCGCCGCGCAGCTCGGTGCTGCAGCGCATCCTGGGGCGCAACGGCGACCGCAACTGAGGGATATGGGCGAGGAGGGTCCGGCGAGCCGCGCCGCGGGGTCAGTCGAAGATCTCGTCGAAGGCCTCCTCGGCGAGGTCGAAGAGCCGCTTGCGCAGGCCCCAGCGCCGCTTCTCGCGCCGCGGCGGGCGCTTCTTCTTGCGCGGCGGATCGCGGTCGGGCGCCGGCGCAGCCCGTTTCGGCGCGGAGGGGGCGGGCGCCGCGTCCGTGCGCAGATTCTTCAACTGGCTCAGCGGCGCGCCGCAGTTGGAGCAGGCGAGTTCGTGGCGCGCGCCCGCTTCGGCGAGGTTCAGCGCCGCGCGGGTTCCGCAGTAGCAGCAGGTGGCGACGACGTGGCTCTGGAACATGGCCCGCAATCTGGCGCGCGCCGGCGGCGGCGGCAATGGGTTCAGCGCGGCACGACGTAGTCCACGGCCGGGCCCCAGCCGTGCACGCTGTCGCGGGCCTCGACGCGCACCGCGTCCACACCCGGCGGGATGGCCACGCCCGACAGCGAGCGGGTAAAGGGCTGCTCGTCGTCGTGGGGGTGCACAAGCGTGCGCTCGCCGAGCGTCGCGCCGTCGGGGCCGACCACCCGCCAGGCGTCGGCGTAATGCTCCCAGCCGGCGTCGGCGTGGCGCACCGCGACATCGAACCGCCAGAGCCCGCCGCCCTCGGGCGCGGCGGCGACGCCGACCACCTCGGCGGCGTCGGCGCGCGCGCCGGCGGGTGCTGAGCAGGCCACAAGAAGGGCGAGAAGGGCGCATCGGACCACGGGCGCAGGCTCGCCGATCCGGGCCGCCGCGTCCAGCCCCGGCGGCCCTGGCGCGGGCGTCCGTGCGGCCGTATTCCCCCGTTGCGTAGTCGCGGCCGGGGCTTTAAACACCGCCGGTGTCGGAGTGTAGCGCAGCCTGGTAGCGCACCTGCTTCGGGAGCAGGGGGTCGGAGGTTCGAATCCTCTCACTCCGACCAGCGGCGCGCAGCGGGGGGCTTGCGCCTATCCGGACGGCCCGGCGCGGCCCCGGCATCGCGCGAGACAAGGGCCACATGGCTACGACACCGGACGACATAACCACGCCCTGGCTGTCCGTCGTGGTGCCCATGAAGAACGAGGCCGGCAACGTGGCGCTGATGATCGAGGGCGTCGCTGCGGCCTGCGCCGACGTGGGTCCATTCGAGGCGATCTTCGTGGATGACGGCTCCGACGACGACACCGCAGCCCGGGTGCTGGCTGCACGCGCGCGCCATCCATTCGTGCGGCTGATCGGGCACGACCGCAGCGCCGGCCAGTCGGCCGCGATCGCCAGCGGGGTTGCGGCGGCGCGTGGCACGGCCATCTGCACGCTCGACGGCGACGGCCAGAACCCGCCCGGCGAGATCGGCAAGCTGATCGCCCGGCTCGAGGGGCGGGCCTTCCCCGCAGGGGTCGGGCTGATCGCCGGCCAGCGGATCAAGCGCCAGGACACGGTCTCCAAGCGGCTTGCGTCGCGGGCGGGCAACGCGATCCGGGTCGGGCTGCTGCGCGACGGCACCCGAGACACCGGCTGCGGGCTCAAGCTCTTCCGGCGCGACGCCTTCCTGGCGCTGCCCTATTTCGACCACATGCACCGGTATCTGCCGGCGCTCTTCGGGCGCGACGGCTGGGCGGTGGCGCATGTTGACGTGGCTCACGCCGAACGCCACGCTGGCCGCTCGAACTACGCCAATCTCGGCCGCGCGCTGGTGTCGATCCCGGACCTTTTCGGCGTCGCCTGGCTGATCAGGCGGCGCAAGAAGGCGGATGGAGTGGAGAGGATCGATCCGTCATGAGCATGGACGCGCTCTTCGCTTTTCTCAACGTCGATCACTGGGGCGAGTTCTGGTGGGTGGTCGTTGGGCTCGGCGGCCAGATGCTGTTCTCGATGCGCTTCATCATCCAGTGGCTGCGCTCCGAGCAGGCGGGCCGGTCGGTGATCCCGCTGGCGTTTTGGTACTTCTCGGTGGCCGGCGGAGTGGTGCTGCTGTCCTATGCAATCCACCGCCGCGACCCGGTGTTCATCCTCGGCCAGGCCGGAGGGCTGATCATCTACGCGCGCAACCTGCGGCTCATCCACAAGGAGCGGCAGGCTGTCTGACCGCCGCGCGTTCGGCGCGGCGCTCGCCGGGATCGCGCTCGTCACGCTCTGGCGGCTGGTCATGCTGCGCTTCAACGCGGCCGACCTCTATGTGGACGAGGCGCAATACTGGTTCTGGGGGCAGGAGCTCGACTGGGGCTACTATTCCAAGCCGCCGCTGATCGGCTGGATCCTGCGGCTGTCCACCGAGATCGGCTCGAACGACCCGTTCTGGATCCGCGCGCCGCTGCCGGTGATCCACGCCGCCACGGCGGTGGTGATGACGCTGCTCGGCCGGCGGCTCTTCGGCGCGCGCACCGGCGCCATCGCAGGGCTCGCCTTCGTCACCCTGCCGGGCGTGGCGCTGGGAAGCCTGCTCGTCTCCACCGACACGCCGACGCTCTTCTTCTTCGCGGTGGCGCTCTACGCCCAGCTGCGTCTGATCGAGGCGCGATCGGCCGGCTGGGCGCTCGCGCTCGGCGCGGCGGTGGGCGCGGGGTTCCTGGCGAAGTACGTCATGCTGCTCTTCCCGCTCTGCGCGGTGATCGCGGCGCTCCTGGTCCCGCGGGCGCGCATCGCCTGGCGCGACGCGATCCTCGCCGGGCTCGCCGGGCTCGCGGTCGCCGCGCCCAACCTCTTGTGGAACGCCGCCAACGATTTCGCCACCGCGCGTCACACCGGGTACAACGCCGACTGGCAGGGGCTGCAGCTCAACCTCGCGGGCCTCGCCGAGTTCCTCGGCGGTCAGGTCGCCATCGCCGGGCCGCTGCTCCTCACGGCCTACCTCGCGGGGCTCGCCGGCGCGGCCGGGGTGCGCTGGCGCGGCTGGCTTGCGGCGATGTCGCTGCCGGTGTTCGCCGTCGTCTCCTTCCAGGCGCTGCAATCTGGGGCAAACGCCAACTGGGCGGCGGTGGGCCACCTCGCCGCGGCGCTGCTGGCCGCGGCGGTGCTGGCCGGGCGGCGGCGATGGCTCGTGGCGTCCTTCGCGATCAACGGGGCGGCAACGCTGGCGCTGCCGGTGGCCACGGTCTTCGCCGACAACTGGCGCGCGCCGTCCGGGGAGCTGGCGCTGGCGCGCTACGTCGGTCAGGGCGCGATCAGCCGCCGCGCCGGCGAGATCGCGCACGCCGAGGACCTCGACGTGATCGTGAGCGACAACCGCGGTTTCCTCGCCGATCTCTTCTACACGCTGCGCGACAGCGGCCTGACCATTCGCGCCGAACCGGTCGAGGGCTTCGCGCCGCATCACTACGCGCTCAAGCATCCGCTCGAGCCGGGGACCGGCGCGGTACTCTTCCTCGACAAGGGAGATGATCCGCCCGAGTGCGCGCCGGGCGCGCCGGCGCCGGTCGAAGTGGCGCGCTGGCGGCCAGAGGACGGCTACTACACCGGCGAGATCACCGCCTGGCGCGTGGATCGCGCCTGCTGGGCCGGCGGCTGACCGCGCGCCGCTGTTTCTCGTCCGCGCCGTGCTAGGGTCGAGTCGCCCATCAGCCGGCCGAGACGGCGGCGGAGCGTCGTTCTTCGGTGGGCTGGCGGCGGGCGGCTGGAACGCCGCGGCGCTCACCATGCCGCTGATCGTGGACTGCGGCCTGCAGGTCGCCGGCGGCCTGTTCGGCGGCGGCGGCGAGATCAGCAGGCCGCGGGCCACGCGCCCGGGCGACACGCTGCGGGCGGTCATGGTGATCGAGGCGATCACGCCCGCGCGCTCGCGGCCCGGGCGGGCGATGGTGCGGGTCCGCGCCGAGGCGCTGAACCGGAACGGCGAGGCGGTGCAGGTCCTTGTCCCGAACATGCTCGCCCACAGTCGGGACGCGCCCGCCGGCTGATCTCCCGCGCCCGCATTTACATCCGGCCCGGAACGCGGCAGAAGCCGCCTCGCCGTCGTCAGGAGCGCTTGCGTCATGGGGTATCGAATCGCCGTCGTCGGCGCCACGGGCAACGTGGGCCGGGAGATGCTCAACATCCTCGCCGAGCGGGAGTTCCCGATCGACGAGATAGCGGCGCTCGCCTCTCGCAAGAGTCTCGGGAGCGAGTGTTCGTTCGGCGATCGGACGCTGAAGACGCTCGATCTCGACACCTTCGAATTCACCGGCTGGGACATCGCCTTCTTCGCCATCGGCTCCGAGCCGACGAAGAAACATGCGCCCATCGCCGCAAGGGCCGGATGCGTGGTGATCGACAACTCGTCGCTCTACCGCTACGACCCGGACGTGCCGCTGATCGTGCCGGAAGTGAACCCCGACGCGATCGAGGGCTACGCGAAGAAGAACATCATCGCGAACCCCAACTGCTCCACCGCCCAGATGGTCGTGGCGCTCAAGCCACTGCACGACCGCGCGCGGATCCGGCGCGTGGTCGTCTCGACCTACCAGTCGGTCAGCGGCGCCGGCAAGGAGGCGATGGACGAACTCTGGCTGCAGACCAAAGGCATGTACGTGCCCGGACAGGAGGTGGAGGCCAAGACCTTCCCCAAGCAGATCGCCTTCAACATCATCCCGCACATCGACAGCTTCATGGACGACGGCCAGACCCGCGAGGAATGGAAGATGGTCGCCGAGACCAAGAAGATCCTCGACCCCAGGATCAAGCTGACCGCGACCTGCGTGCGCGTGCCGGTCTTCGTCGGCCATTCCGAGGCGATCAACATCGAGTTCGAGGACGACATCGACGAGGCCGAGGCCCGCGACATCCTGCGCGAGAGCCCCGGCATCCTCGTTGTCGACAAGCGCGAGGCCGGCGGCTACATCACGCCGGTCGAATGCGTGGGTGAATACGCGACCTATGTCAGCCGCATCAGGCAGGACCCGACGATCGACAACGGCCTTAACATCTGGGTGGTCAGCGACAACCTTCGCAAGGGCGCCGCCCTGAACGCGGTCCAGATCGCGGAACTGCTCGGCCGGCGGGTGCTCAAGAAGGGCTGACGCCCGCCCCGATCAGAGCCGGGTCCGCGCCAGCGTCTCCTCGCCGAGCGTGACGCCGAGACCGGGCGTCTCGGCCAGCGCCAGCCAGCCCCCCTCGTGGCGGAGCGGTTCGGCCAGCACGAAGTCCCGCCGCTCGGGCGACCATTGCGGCGGTTCGTAGGGCCATTCGAGCCAGGGCGCCTCGCCGACCCCGGCCATCAGATGCGCGTTGGCCAGCACCCCGATCCCGTTCGTCCAGGAATGCGGCGTGAAGCCGAGGTTCGCCTCGCGCGCCATCAGCGCCACGCGCCGCAGACCGGTGATCCCGCCGACCAGCGCCGCGTCGGGCTGGAGGATGTCGAGCGCGCGATCCTCGATCAGGTCCCGGAACTCGTAGAGCTCGCGGGTCATCTCGCCGCCGGCGATCCGCACCCGCGTCATCGTGCGCAACGCCGCCATGCCGCGCCGGTCGGCGCGGTGCAGCGGCTCCTCCATCCAGTAGACGCCGAGCCGGTCCAGTTCGGCGGCGACGGCGGCGGCGTCCTTGAGCGTCCAGCTCGCCCGCGTGTCCCAGGGCATGCGCCAGCCCTGGTTGCAGTCGACCATGAGCCCGAAGTCCGGACCGAGCGCGGCCCGCAGCGCCTCGAGCGTGCGGATGTCGGCCCGCCACGGCGCGTGGCCCTCCGCGACCGACCGGAACCGGACCTTCATCGCCGGAAAGCCCTCGTCGCGGAAACGCTCGGCCGCAGCCACGGTCGCCGCCGGATCGCGCAGCACCCCCGCGGAGGCGTAGAGTCGGACCCGGTCGGCGCGACCGCCCAGAAGCCGCCAGACCGGCTCGCCCGCGATCTGGCCCGCCAGGTCCCAGAGCGCCAGATCCACGGGCCAGCAGCGGCCGTAGTGGAACTGGATGTGGCTCAACGCCTCGTAGTGACGCTCGACCCGGCGCGGGTCCTCGCCGATAAAGAGATCGTCGTGGCCCTCGAAGCCGAGCATGAGATCGCCCGACCCGACGCCAACCCGCCCGTCGCTGTCGATGACGCGCACCACGCTGGCGTCGAAGCTGCGCCGCGGCCGTCCGTCCCAGGAGGCCTTGAACGGCGGATCAAGCTCCAGCCGGTGGTGGCTGACCTCGATGCGCTCGATCCGGCTCATGACGCGACCGCGCGCGGCGGCGCGCGGCGCAGCACCTCGGCGGCGATCCGGTCGATGGCGGCGTCGTCGAGATCGGGCAGGGTGGCGCGGCGCATCGGCGCGTGCGCCTCGACGCGCATCTCCGCGGCCAGCGCCCCGGCGGGAACCGCGGCGAGGGCCGGGGGCAGGGTCTCGGCGATGCCGATCCGCCGCATCAGGCCCGAGAGCCAGCCGGGAAAGCTCTCGAGGCTCTGCCCGCAGGCCGCGGCGGCGGCCGTCATCTGAGGCGTGCGCGCGGCGAGCACGAATGGCAGCGTCGCCTCGAAGGCCAGCGCTGTGACCAGCCCGTGCGGGGCCGGCGCGAAACCGGCGAGCGCGTGGCTGACGTTGTGGGCGACGGCGGTGCCGGCGTTCTCGATGGCGTGGCCGGCGTAGAAGGCCGCCAGCAGCATCTCGCCCGCGGCATCGCGGTCGGAAGGATCGGCCACGGCGCGCGCCAGCGCCCCACCGGAGATGAGCGCCAGCGCGCGCAGCGCGAAGAACGACGCCAGCGGCTGGGCGTTGCGGTTGGTCGCGGCCTCGAAGGCGTGCACGAAGGCGTCCATGCCGCAGGCCGCCATCAGCGTGGGTGGCGCATCCGCCAGGAGGTCGGGGGCGAGGATCGCGAGATCGGCCCGGCATTCGTCCCCGTGGAGCCAGAGCTTGCGCCCGCCCGCATCGGAGAACACCGCCGTGCCGTTCGCCTCCGAGCCGGTGCCGGCGGTGGTGGGGACGAGGGCGAGCGCCGCGGCCCGGCGCGGCAGCGGCCGGGCGCAGAGCGCGTAAGCCAGGGGATCGGCCGCGCCGCCGGCGCAGGCCGCCGCCGCCTTAGCCGTGTCGAGCGCCGCGCCGCCACCGAGCCCAACCACGAGGCCCGCGCCGCGCGCCGCCTCGGCCAGCGCCGAGATCGCCGCGGCCTTGGGCTCGTCCGCGATTTCGGCGCGGACATCGACGGTCAGCCCCGCCACTTCCAGCGCTCCGGCGAGACCCGCAAGCGCAGGCGCCTCGGCCCAGAAGGCGTCCGCGACGATCAGCGCCGGCGCGCCGCGCGCCAGCGTCGCAAGGCGCGGGGCAGCGACGGCGAGCGCGCCCGGGCCGAGGAGATGCGGCGGCAGTCCGCTCATGGCGATCAGGGTCATTCCGGGCGCCTCGCGAGGACGATCGCCGCCAGTCCAAGCCGAAAACCCCGCCGCCGGCAAGGGGTTCGCCCCGCTCGGCGCCGGCTCAGGGCCGACCGGCCGCGTCCGCGCGGTCGAGGCGCATCACCAGGCAGTCGTCGACCCCGAAGCGCCGCGGCCCCACGTCCCGGAACCCCAGCCGCCGGTAGAAGCGGATCGCGCGCTCGTTGCGCGCCAGCGGGTCGATCAGGATCGCGTCGACACCGGGATCGGCGAAGGCGCGCGCGATCGCCTGGCGCATCATCTCTGACCCGTGGCCGCGGCCGAGCAGGTCCGCCTCGCCGATCCAGATGTCGATGGCGCGCAGCCCCGGCGGGCTCTCGCCCCAGTAGCGGCTCGGGTCGCGGTGCGGGTCGAGGATCTGCACGAAACCGATCGGGGTCCCGTCGAGTTCGGCGATCAGCATCTCGTAGCCCGCCGGCGGCGCGGCCAGTTCGGCCGCCCAGTCCCAGCCGCCGTCGTCGCCCGAGGCGGCGGCCACGTGGGGCGCCTCGTCCCAGCGCGCGAGCAGCGCCGCGTCGCCGGGCGTCGCGGTCCGCAGCCCGATCACCGACGCCTCACCCGCCGGTCTCCTGCGGCGGCACCGCCTGAACGTAGGCTGCGATGGCGTCGCGATCCTCCGCCCCCAGCCGGGACATGTTGTCTTGGACCGAAACCATGGAGCCGCCGACGGAATTGAAATCCGGGGTGAAGCCCGATTCGAGATAGAAGGCGATGTCGCCCGCCGACCATCCGCCGATGCCGCCCTCGCCCGGCGTGATGTTGGGGATGCGCCCCGGCCCGTCCGCCGCCGGCGCTCCGGCGAGCCAGCGGGCCGCGTCCATGGCGCCGCCGATCCCGCGCGGGGTGTGGCACTCGCCGCAGTGCCCCGCCGCCTCGACGAGGTAGCGGCCGCGCAGGAGCGCCGGATCCTCGCCGGTCACGGCGACCAGCGGGTCGTCATGCAGATAGGCGAGCTTCCAGAGCCCGACGCCGCGCCGGATGTTGAAGGGAAACCTCAGATCGCTCGCCGGGGCTACGCCCGCGACCGCCGGCAACGTCTGCCAGAACGCCCAGAGATCGGCGACATCGGCGATGTCCATTCGGGTGTAGGAGGCGTAGGGGAAAGCCGGGTAGTAGTGCGCCCCTTCGGGAGATACGCCGCGCAGCAGCGCGTTGGCGAAGTCGCCCGCACTCCACGACCCGATGCCGTCCTCGGGATGCATCGAGATGTTGGGCGCGACGAAATCGCCGAAGCCGGTGGCCAGCACCAGCCCGCCGCCGAGAGTCAGCTTGTCGTCGCCCTTGGCGCGGTCTGCGGCGTGGCAGGAGCCGCAGCCGCCGGCCCAGAACCAGGTCTCGCCACGCGCCGCGTCGCCCTCGGGCATCGCCGCGACCTGCGCCGCGGGCAGGCCCCGCGGCCAGGTCATCAGCAGGAATGCGATCCCGCCGAAGAGCAGGATCCCGGCAAGGGCCCCGAGAAACCGCCGCACGCCCGCCGCCTAGTTGCGCGGCAGCTGGTAATCCTCGTGGCAGGTCTGGCAGGTGTTCAGAACCGGCCCGACCGCCGCCTGGAACGCCGCGAGATCGGGCGGACCGTCCCGGCCGCCCGCCTCGGCCGCGGCGGCGGCGGCGTTCTGGAACTCGGCGAGCCTGGCGTCGAAGGCGGCGCGATCCTCCCAGATCCTGGGGCTGGCGCGGGTTTCCTCGCCGGCGTCGGAGTCGGCCGGGATGTAGTCGCCGAAGCTAAGCGAATCGGCCCGGAGGGCGACGAGCACCGCCCGCGCGGCCACCGGGCTGTAGGGGATCTCCTCCTTCATCATGCCCACGGCGAGACCCGCCAGGGCGCCGTTGCCCTGCATGATGGCCTTTCGGGTCGCGATCGCGTCCTCGATGGCGAAGGCGGGCGCGGTGACCGCCGCCGCGGCTCCGATCAGGATGAAGAGCTTCCTCATGCATGGTCTCCCTGGCTTGATGATCGACGAGGCGCGCGCGCCCGCCGCTGACTCCAGACTAGCCAGAGACGCCGCGCGCGCCCGATAGCAATCCTGTGAACAGGCTGTTTCCCGCTCAGAACCTCTCGGCGCGCAGCACCTCGCAGTCGCATACGCAAACCACGCCGATATGACGGTCGAGCACCGCGAAGGCGGCCTCGAGCAGCGGCTCTTGGCGCTCCGGGGCGACGATGCAGATCACCGCGATCATGCCTCCCGCGCCGCTGAACTGTTCGTCGCGGGACCAGGGGCCCGACCGGCCGTTCCCGCCGAACACCGGCAGGATCGTGTAGCCGCTCACTCCCGCCGCGCGCAGCGCCTCGGTCAGGCGCGACTGCATCGGCGCCTCGATGATGATCTCCACGCGCTTCGCCTGATGGGTCTTCATCGCGCCTCCCTCATCCGGCCACCAGTCGCCCGAGCGCGACATAGAGCGGAATTCCGAAAACCAGGTTGAACGGAAAGGTCACGCCGAGCGACATCGTCAGATAGATCGACGGATTGGCCTCGGGAAGCGCCACCCGCATCGCCGCCGGAACGGCGATGTAGCTCGCCGAGGCCGACAGCGTGATCAGAAGCGCAGCCCCCCCGGGCGAGAGCCCCAGCGCGGCCGCCGCCGCCGAGCCGAGCCCGGCACTGATCAGCGGCATCGCCACTCCGAAGCCCAGCACCGGGCCCGCAAGCTGCCGCGCGCTCTGGCGCAAGCCCCGCCCGGCCACCAGCCCCATGTCGAGCAGGAAGAGGCAGAGCACGCCGCGGAACGGCGCGTCGATGAAGCTCGAGATCTCAGCGCGTCCCTCCGGCCCGGTGATCCAGCCGATCGCAAAGGCGCCGACCAGCAGCACGATCGAGCCGTTGAGCAGGATCTCGCGCCAGAGCCCCGCCTCAACGGGCTGCGCCGCGTCGTGCGACGCCGCGCGCGCCCGCCCGACCAGCCAGAGCGCGCTCAGGATCGCAGGGGCCTCCATGGCCGCCGCGACCGCCACCATGTAGCCCTCATGGGCGATGCCGAGCGAGGTCAGCGCCGCACTCGCCGCCACGAAGGTCACGATCGAGATCGAGCCGTAGTGCGCCGCCAACGCCGCGGCGTTCACGACGTCGAGCTGCGAGATCGCGCGCAGGATAGCGAAGGCGATCAGCGGGATCGCCGCCGACAGCGCCACCCCGGCCAGCAACGCCAGCGCCAGCCGAAGGCTGAGGCCGCTCTCGTTGACGCTGACCCCGCCCTTGAAGCCGATCGCGAACAACAGATAGAGCGACAGCGCCTTGGCCGCCGCCTCGGGGAATGTCAGGTCGGAGCGCGCGAACGCCGCCGCGAGCCCGAGCGCGAAACTGAGAACCATCGGCGAGCCGAGGTTCTGTCCGGCCAGGGCGAAGATCGAGTCCATGCGCTCCTCAGATCCGGGCGAAGGCGTCGATGGCGGGATCGTAGACCTCGAGATAGAACCGCGCGATGTCCTTCCAGACCCCGTGGAGCTGGAGTGCGCCCGCATCGAGCGCGGCGCGAACGAAGGGGAACGTCAGCAGGTTGCGCAGGCTGACCAGCACCGCCTCATGCTCGAGGCGGCGCAGCGCTTCGGCCCGCTCCACGCCGAGCGCCGCCACCTTCGGCACGCTCGGCCCGAGGATCTCGAGCCAGGCCCCGGTGAACCCGGGCTTGGCCGCGTCGGCGGCGTGTGTCCTGCAATGGCTGTCGTAGCAGGCCTCGACGCCGCCGCAGCCCGAATGCCCCATCACCACGAGGTGGCGCACGCGCAGCTTCTCCACCGCGAACTCGATGGTGGCCGAGGTGCCGTGCTGGCGGCCGTCCTCGGCGCAGGCGGGCACCAGGCTGGCGATGTTGCGATGCACGAAGAGCTCGCCCGCCCGCGCCCCGAACATGTCCGAGACCATCACCCGGCTGTCGCAGCAGGCGATCACCATCGCCCTCGGCGCCTGACCCTCGCGGGCCATCGCCGACTGGCGTGCCCGCTCGGTCTCGCTCAGCGCGGCGCGCTGTCTGCGGTGGCCCGCGATCAGAAAGTCCGGCAGGGGCTCTGCGCGCTCCATGGGCTGACTCGCGGCTCGGTTCGGGTGGGTGTGCTTTGGTCGATTTTGGCTAAACTTCCCAGTATTTTACCGGCTTCGCACCGGTGCGCAAGTGCCGATCGGCAAGCGCGGGTTAAGGTTTCGAGACGATGGTGTGCGCGAGCCGAAACGGGGGTTTGGCATGGGTGCGGTGATCTATCAGTTCGACGCGCAGGAGGACGCGCGGCTCGACACGTCGCGCATCCGCACGTTGCGCCAGTCGCTTGGCGACCAGCGCTGCCGCGAGGTCGTCGAGGAGGTGGTGTTCCATCTCAGCGACCGGCTGGCGCTCCTGCAGACCGCGCTCGCAACCGGCGACATCGCCGGCGCCCGAACGCTCGGCTCCCGTCTCGCCAGCCTCAGCGAACAGGTCGGTCTCGCCGACTTCTCCCGGGTGGCGCGCGATCTCGTCGCCTGCCTCGCCGCCGAAGATCCGACCGCCGTCGCCGCGGTCGGGGCGCGCCTGATGCGGCTGGGCGAGGACTCGCTCTTCTCGGTCATCCTCTACGCCGACCAATCGGCCTTGTAGCGCCCGGCGGGCCGGCGCTAGTCTCGCGCCGTTCCCGTCCCCGCCGCTCCGAGGCCCCATGCCGCTTCTGCCCTTCGACCATCCCGGCGCGATCCCGCTCGCGGTGGTCGCGGCCGACCGTCTGGACGCCTGGACCGCCGGGCTCGACGACGCCGGTCGCGCCTGGGTCGCGGCCAACGGCTTTCGCGCCGGTCTCGGCGAGACGCTGCGCCTGCCCGCGCCCGACGGCGGCCTCGCCGGGGCGGCGCTCGGCTGGGGCGCGGCGACGGAGCGCGCACGGGACCGGTTCCACCTCGCGCGCGCCGTCGACCGGCTGCCGGCGGGCGCCTACGCGCTCGACGCGCGCTGGGCCGAGTTTGATCCCGCGCTGGAGGCGCTCGGCTGGCTGATGGCGGAGCGGCGCTTCGATCGCTACCGGGCGCAGACCCCTATCCCGGCGCGCCTCGTCGCGCCGGAGGGCGTGGACGCAACGCGCATCTCCGCTATCGCCGACGCCTGCGCCCGCGCCGCCGACCTGATCGACACGCCGGCCCGCGACATGGGTCCCGAGGCGCTCGAGGCCGCCGCGCGAGACCTCGCCAACCGCCACAGAGCCGACGTGCGCGTCGTGCGCGGCGGCCCGGCGCTCCTGCGCGAGAACCTGCCGATGATCGCCGCGGTCGGGGCGGCGGCGACGCAGGCCCCGCGGCTGATCGACCTCAGGTGGGGCCGCGCCGACGCGCCGCGCGTCACGCTTGCCGGCAAGGGCGTGTGCTTTGACACCGGCGGGCTGAACATCAAGCCCGGCGCGTCGATGGCGATCATGAAGAAGGACATGGGCGGGGCCGCCGCCGCGATCGCACTGGCCGAGATGATCATGGCCACGGGCCTCGACGTGCGGCTGCGGCTGCTGATCCCGGCGGTGGAGAACGCCATCTCCGGCGCGGCGATGCGGCCAGGCGACATCCTGCGCAGCCGCAAGGGGCTCACCGTCGAGATCAACAACACCGACGCCGAGGGCCGCCTGGTGCTCGCCGACGCGCTGGCCCTGGCCGACGAGGAGGCGCCCGCGGTGATGGTGAGCCTCGCCACGCTCACCGGCGCCGCCCGGGTGGCGCTGGGGCCGGACGTGCCGCCGTTCTTCACCGACGACGAGGCGCTGGCCGCCGACCTCGCCGCGGCGTCCACGCGGGTCGCCGACCCGCTCTGGCGGCTGCCGTTCTGGACGCCCTACGAGCCGCTGATCGAGCCCGGCATCGCCGATCTCGACAACGCCCCCTCGGGCGGCATGGCCGGCGCGATCACCGCGGCGCTGTTCCTGCGCCGGTTCGTGGAGGCCTGCCCGAGCTACCTTCACGTCGATCTCTACGGCTGGACCCCGCAGGCCAAGCCGGCGCGGCCGAAGGGCGGCGCCTGCCAGGCGGCCCGGGCGATCCTTGAAGCCCTCGAAGCGCGCCTTGGCTGAGGTGGACCCGGCCTTCGCCGCGCGGCTCCTGCCCGCCCGCGCCGATCTCGCGGCCGAGAGCCTGCGCGGCCGCGTCGAGGCGGCGCGCTACGTCCCCGGCGCGCCGATGCGCGTGGCGGCGGCGCTGCTCGACCTGACCGGGACGCCGGACGCGGCGGGCGAGCGCGCCACCCAGCTTCTCTTTGGCGAAACTTTCACCGTCTACGAGGAGCGCCCTGACGGCCTGGCCTGGGGTCAGGCCGAGACCGACGGCTACGTGGGCTATGTGGCGCGCGCGGGCCTCGTCCCGGCCGAGCAGGCGGCGCGCCCCGGTCCGCCCGTCACTGCGCTCTGGAGCCACGTCTATCCGGCACCGGAGGTGCGCGCCCGGCCGATCGGCGATCTGCCCATGCTCGCCCGGCCGGGCGCCGCTGACCGGCGCGGCGCCTTCGTCGCTCTCGACGGCGGCGGCTTCGCGCCGGCGGCGCATTTCGAGCCCGTGGGGGACGGTTTCGTGGCGCAGGCCGAGCGCCTTCTCGGCGCGCCCTACCTCTGGGGCGGGCGCAGCGCGCGCGGCATCGACTGCTCGGCGCTGGTCCAGCTTGCGCTCATGGCCACCGGCCGCGCCGCGCCGCGCGACAGCGACATGCAGGCGGCCGGGCTGGGCGCGGCGCTCGCAGCGGGCGCGCGGCTGGTCCGGGGCGATCTCATCTTCTGGAAAGGCCATGTGGGGATCATGCGGGACGCCGACACGCTGCTGCACGCCAACGCCCACCACATGGCTGTCGCCTCCGAGCCGCTGGCCGATGCCACCGCCCGGATCGAGGCCTCGGGCGGCGGCGCGCCCACCGCACGCAGGCGCCCCGACTGAGCCTTCCGAAACGCTTGGCGAATCCGTCGCGTTAGGGCTATATCAAGCATATCAGGCAGTAATGACGACGTCCTCAAGGACGCGTGACGCGAACAACAAACGAGCAGGCGACATGAGCGAGAGCAAGACGTGGAGATTGTCCGAATCGGACAGGCCGGACGACCCTGAGCGCGACCCCCCCGAGATCTCCGAGGCGGATCGCCTGTGGACCCGCCGCAGCGCGATGGCCCTGACGGCGGGCTTCTTTTCCATTGCGGCGCCCGGGACCGCCAGCGCCTTCATCCAAAGGCCCCAGCCCCGCGCGACCCATATCGTGGTTTCCAAGAAGAACCGGGTGTTGGAGCTGAAGACCGGCTCCAAGACGCTCAAGCGCTACCGCGTCAAGCTCGGCTTCGAGCCCGCCGGCCACAAGACGCGCTCCGGCGACGGCCGCACCCCCGAGGGGCAATACTACATCGACCGTCGCAACCCGCGCAGCGAATTCTACCTGAGCCTCGGGATCAGCTATCCCAACGCCCAAGACATCATGCGGTCGCGCTCGATGGGGGTCGATCCGGGCGGCGACATCTTCATCCACGGCGGACCCAACCAGCGCAGCCCGCGCAAGCGGGGCGACTGGACCGCCGGATGCATCGCCGTCTCCGACGCCGAGATCGAGGAGATCTGGTCCCTGACGCCCACCGGCATCCCGATCACCATCCTCGCCTGAGCGACGCCGGCCGGCGCGCCCGCCCGGATCGGGCCGGCCGGGACGCAGCGAAATCCTGACAATTGACGGATGCCGCCCGATCCCGGCGGCGGGAGATGGCCCGAGCTCGGGCTCTGGCGCGCGGCGGCGCAACGGGGCAAGACGCGCCCCATGACCCCCGATGCGAGCCAACCCCCGCCCCTGCGCGCCGACGCCCGATCCTGGGCGCTGGTGGGGGCGTTGACGACGATCTGGGGATCTTCGTTCTTTCTGATCGCGATCGCCCTGCGCGGGTTCGAGCCCTTGCCGCTGGCGGCGGGGCGGGTGTCGTTGGCCGCGCTCGCACTGGCGGCGGCCCTTGTCGTGACAGGTGCGCGGTTTCCGCGCGACTGGCGCGGCTGGGGGTGGTGTGCGGCGCTGGGAGCGATCGGCCTTGCGTTGCCCTTCACCCTGCTCGCCTGGGCGCAGCAGACCGTCCCGAGCGGGATCGCCGCGATCTATATCGCAAGCGTGCCGCTGTTCCTGCTAGCGCTGACGCGGCTGGTGTTTCGCGACGCGGTGCGCCTGCGCGCCTGGGTCGGATTTGTCGTGGGCCTTGCGGGGATCGGCTGGCTGGCGGGGCCGGACGTGCTCGCCGGGATCATGGTGGGCGGCATTGCAGGTCAGGTCGCCTGCCTCGGGGCCGCGATGTGCTATGCCTCGGGCGCGCTGATCGTGCGGGCGATGCCGCCCATCGATCCGCTGTCGGCGACGGCGGCCGCCCATGTGGCGGCGGCGGTGTTTCTCGCTCCCTTCGGGCTGGCGGGATTGCAGCCGACCCTGCCCGCGCCCGAGCCGCTCGCAGCCCTTGCGGTGCTCGGGATCGTCCAGACGGGCCTGGCGCAGTTCCTGCGTTTTGTCGCCATCAGACGTGCGGGGCCGGTGTTCGTGTCGATCGTGGGGTACCTGATCCCGATCTGGGCCGGTCTTCTGGGAGTGCTGCTTCTCGGAGAGCAGATCACGCTGCAGGCGATCGGGGCTTATGCGCTGATCCTGACGGGCATCCTCGTCGCGCGGCGCTGACGCCTGGCCGCGCGCGGGCCCGCTTCTAGTGCGATTTCTGAACTTCGGCTTCGACGGCCGGTCCGCCCGCCCGGATCGGGCCGGACACGCGGCGCGGGTCACTCTCCGATGAGTTGCACCCACCAGGTCTTGCCGGTCGCGTCGGTGTACCAACCGAGCCCCATCCCGCGTCCGGTCGGCGCGAGGATAACACTGCGCGTGTCCCCGAAGTCGAGCCAGCTGCGCAGCACCACCAGATCGGTGTCCGTGCCTTCGGCGAGGTTCTCGCCCAGCACTTCTCCGCGGTAGCCGGCGCGGAAGGCGCGCTCCCGCCAAGACGTGAGGTCCGAGCCGAAATGCCAGGCGCGCTGCTGCACCGACATGTCGCGCGCGTGAGTCTCGGCGGCGGCGTTCAGCTCCGCCGAATACCGCAGCGGCTGCAGTCCCGACTGCGCGCGCGCGGCGTTCACCGTGTCGAGCACCCGCAGCCTGACCGCGTCGATCTCGCCCTGGGTCATCTGCCGCGCCGCCGATCCCGAGCCTCCGGACGCGCAGGCCGAGAGGGAGAGGGCGACCGCGAACGCGGCGAGAAGCGGGCGGAGCATGGCGGTCACCGTCTGTTGTGCTGTGCGGGTTCGCGGGCTGTCTCTAGCGGCTTTCGCCCGGCCGCACAAACGAAAGGCGCGCTCGCGCGACGATCACAGTTCGCTGAACTGTGAGTTGCGAGGCGCAGGCCGCGAACCTATGCTGCGCGCTCCGAAATGAACGACGCGGGAGACGGCGATCATGAGCAGGAAGACTGACGAAGGCCTTGACCGCCGCGCCTTCGCCCGCCTTGCAGGCGGTGCGGCCGCGGGCCTTGCGCTCGTCGCGAGCGGCGCGGCGCGGGCGACCACGCAGGAAGAGGCGCTGCGCGACTACGTGCCCGACAGCCAGGACCAGCCGCGGCTTCTGCGGCGGATTTCGGCCGCGCGCACCCGGAACTGGAACGAGTACTTCGACAACCTGTCCAAGGACGCGATCCTGTGCGACACCAACGACCGCGTGCTGCACTACTGGGGCGCGGACGGCTTCTACCGCATCTACCCGACCTCGGTGCCGCTGAACGGTGATCTAACCCGGCGCGGGCGGACGACAATCACCCTCAAGCGCCCCGATCCCGAATGGCGTCCGACCGAGAACATGCTGTCACGAAACCCCGATCTGCCGCGTTTTGTCGGACCCGGCCCGGACAATCCGCTGGGAATACGAGCGCTCAACCTCGGCTTCCCGGGGGCCTACCGCATCCACGGAACCAACGACATCCGCAAGATCGGACGCCAGTCCTCCAACGGCTGCATCGGCCTCTTCAACGAGCACATTCTCGAGGTCTACGACCGCGCGCAGGTCGGAACGCCGGTGTTGCTCATTTGACAACATATGCGTTTTACTCGACCGGCGAGTTTTCGGCGATTGAATCTACGGAAGAAAGTTGGTTAGTGTGGCTGCATTAGCTTGTCCGCTCGCAGGTCCGGGCGAGCTAGCAGTTTCGCAGACCCGCACTCTTTAGGAGGACAAAAATGAAACTAATCGTAACCACCGCGGCGGCTCTCCTGCTGGCTGGCCAGGCCTTCGCTGGTAACCTCGTGTTCGAAGCTCCGGCCGAGCCGGTCGTGATCGCCGAGCCCGAGCCGATGGGCGGTTCCAACGCCGCCTGGCTCATCCCGGTGATCGGCCTCGCAGCGATCGCTTACGCCATCGCGAACGACGACTCCTGATCTCCTGACGATTTGTCGGGTCGCGGTCGCCCATCGGGCGGTCCGGAATGCAGGCAGTGAGAATTGCGAAAGGGCGGCGCGCGGCGCTGCCCTTTCTCGTTTTCGGGCGGAGTTCCAGCCGCCGACGCCCGCTCGACACGCCGCAGGCGGCCGCGGGTCAGTCGCCGGTGAAGGGCAGCACGATCTCGAGGTCGATCAGGCCCTGCCGAGGCCCGAGCCACTGAAGCGACCGCCACACCAACCCACTGCCCACGTCGGCGAAGTGCAGGTTCTCGAAGATCTCCCTCTCGCCCACGCAGTATTCCGCCACCTCGTAGCCGCGATGACGCTGCTGGAGAATCACGATCTCCTTCGGCGGACCGATCTCGAAGCGGCACTCGAAGGTCTCGATTCGCCCGCGCGGCCCGTCCGCGGGGAACTGGTAACTGCGCGTGACCGTCTCGGGCCACTGCGCCACCGGGATCGGCCGATTGAGCGGGTCGGGCGAACTCGAGGCCGCCGACAGCAGATCGAACCCGAGCCCGCGCGTGCCGGTAATCTGCGAGCCGCGCAGCGTCAGCGTCTGCCGGAGGCTCGAGGCATAGGTGATGTAGCCGCCGTTGTTGCTCGTGGCGAAGAGATAGGTCGCGTTCTCCTCCTCCACCAGACGCGCGCGGATCGTGGCGATGTCGGCGCGCTCGATCGCGGCGCGGTCGGGCGGCGCCACGCCGGCGGTAGGCGTCTCGTCAGCGTCGCCTCCGAACGGAATGACCTCCGTGACCACCGCGCCGACGATCGGGTTGAGGCCCTCGTCGCTGCACGCCGAGAGCGCGAGCAGAAGGCCGGCGAAGGCGGCGAAGGCGCGTCTCATTGCCAGAACGATCCCCAGTTCTGCTTCAGCCGGTTGCGGTCGGCGTCCCGCACGATCGGATAGAGCCGGTTGGCGACGTCGAGTTTCGCGCCGCCGTCGCGGGACACCGAGGTCAGCGCCAGATCGTTTCGCGCCCGGGTCTCGAACGGCACCGTCCAGCGGAACGGGATCGAGATCGACACGCCCTTGTCGAAGCTGCCCTCGCCGAAGTCCTCCGCGGACACGTTGGTCTTGGTCGCATAGGCGCCGACGGCCCAGCCGTTCGCGAATCGCCGGGTGACCGTGACCGTGCCGCCCCAGTCGCCGGCCAGATAGCGGCCGGCGTCGAGCTGCACCTCGAGCCCCTGATAGCCGGTGTCCCAGTAGAACGACGCGAGGCCCATCGCCACCTGGTAGTCGTAGAACCCGAAGCCGAGGTTGTCGAAGTTGCGCTGCGCCACGTAGTTGAGCTCGAGCCCGAGCCCCCAGCTCTGATCCGGCGGCTTCCAGAGCACTTCGCCGCTGACGCCGGCGAACATGCGCTCCAGATAACCCGCCGAGGCCCGGCCATAGGTGGAGTCGTTTATCTTGAAGAGATAGTCTCCGGTCAGGCGCGCGAGTTTCGGCGTGTAGGTAGCGAAATAGCGCGGCAGAGAACTCCGTACCGGCTGGAGGTTGGTCTCCGACGGCCCGGGATCCTCGGACGTGTTCACGATCGGCTGGCTGATGCGACCCGAGACCGACAGGCCGGGCGAGAAGTTGACCTGACCTCCTAGGTCGAGGTTCAGCCCGAGCCGGATCGGGTCGTCTGGCGTCAGGACGTAGAGATAGACGGCCGGCGCCAGGAACCAGTCGAACTCTGGGAACGCGTCCCGCCTCCAGACCGGGCCGGCGAGGGACGGCGTCGCGCCCTCGATCCCGGTGGTGCTCCAGCTCTTCTCGCCGGCGTCGAACCGGTCGATCTGCGCCTCGAAATCGCTGCGATCGATCACGATCGTGCTCGTCGGCAACCCATCGCTCACCAGGGTGATCCGGAAGGTCTGCACCGAAGCGGGCATCCCGACGGCGAGGATGCGCGCGGTGCGTCCGATCGCCTTCGGGTCCTGATTGTAGCGCAGGTTGGTCACGCGCACCTCGGCGGTGCGCCCGTCCGACCCGAACTCCTCGAGCCGCACGCCCTCGGCCTGCAGCGTCTCGGCGAGCGCGCCGGAGAGTTGGTCCCTCGCCGCGGGGTTCGCCGCCCAGTTGGTTCCCTGCGGCGCGTCGGCGGCGCGCGGGTTGACCGGGATCGGGCCCGCGCCGAGATCCTGCGGCGTCAGCGGCTTGTTGGGGTTGCCGCTCAGCGCGATGTTGAAGCCGACCTCCGAGCCGTACATGTAGTAACCGCCGAAGGTCACGCCCTCGCGCCAGCGGTACTCCGCGCCGAAGTTCCAGGGGGAATTGCGCTCGAAGGTGGAGGCGCTGCTTCGCTGCTCGCGCTCGTAGGCGTCCGAAGAGTATTCCGCCTTGAAGATCAGCTTCTCGATCGGCGTCCGCCACTCAACGCCGCCGAAGAAGCCCATCTCCTCGCCGTGGAAGAACGTGCCCCACGAGATCTCGCCGCCCTCGCCGAAATCGTTCTCGCGCGTGCAGAAGCTGTCCGCGATCTCGCAGAAGATGTTCTGGCTGGCGTTCGATCCGGAAAGCCGCCCCCAGCCGACGCCGCCGGTGACGGTGAAGTCGTCAGCGATGGTCTTGGAGGCGACGAGGTACTCGCCCGAATAGACGCCCGTGCCGAGGAAGTCGCGCAGACCGAGCTTGAGCGACGGCCGCCATCCCTCGTAGTCCTCGAAGGCGAGCTGGAGCTCGATGTCGAAGCTGCGGTCGTAGAGTTCGTACTCGGGATCACCGGTGCGGCCCCAGTCCTCTATCGACGAATAGCGCAGCGTCCCGGAGACGCGCGGCAGGATCTGGAAGTTGAAGTTGCGCCGCGCAAAGCCGCCGAACTGCGAGTAGGAGATCGATATCTGCCCGTCGGGCTGCGCCTCCGCGCTCGGCATGTCGATCAGGCCGGTCGAGCCGTAGAGGTTCAAGCTGGGCCGCGGCCGCTCGATCTCGATGGGCGCCAGCACGTCCTGCGCCGGCGCTATCGTGCCGGCGGTCAACGCCAGCACCGCCACGCCTGCTCGCAGGGTTCTCCGCCTCATCCCGCCACACCTCGCCGATCCGTCGCTCCGGCGGACCTCGGTTGTTTTTTTTGCAACACTGGCGCATCCCCGGCGCGAAAGCCAGCGCGCGGATCCCCTGTTCGCGCGAAAAACGGCCGAATGTGGCCCGCTTTCCTCATCTTTCCGCGGCGAGGACCGCGGCCAGTCCGACGCGGTAGTCGGGATAGCGCAGGCGCACCCCGAGTTCCGACCTGATCCGGCGGTTGGAGACCCGCTTGGTCTCGGCGTAGAAGCTGCGCGCCATCGGCGAGAGCGCGGCGTCCTCGAACGGGATCTCGGGCGGCGCCGGCACGCCGAGGAGTTCGGCGGCGTAGGCGATCACGTCCTGGGGCGGCGCCGGCTCGTCGTCGGCGACGTTGTAGACACGCCCCGGCCGCGGCGCGGCGATCGAGGCTGTGAGCGTCGCGGCGATGTCCTCCACATGGATACGGCTGAAGATCTGGCCCGGCTTGACGATACGCTGCGCGCGCCCCGCCCGCAGGCGGTCGAACGCGCTCCGCCCCGGCCCGTAGACACCGGCCAGCCGGAAGACATGCGCGGGACTGGCGAGACCGAGCCAGTCGGCCTCCGCCGCGGCGCGCCAGCGGCTGCGCTCGTTGACCGGCGCGAGCGCGTCGGTCTCGTCCACCCAGCCGCCCGCGCGGTCGCCGTAGACGCCCGTCGTGGAGAGATAGCCGATCCAGCGCGCCGGCCCCGCCTCGATCGCGGCGCGATGCGCGCGCAGTATCGGATCGCCGTCCGCGTCGGGCGGGGCGGAAACGAGCACGTGATCCGCCGCGGCGACGGCCGCGCGCACTGCCGGCCCGTCGTCCATCGCCACCGGCCGCACCCCGGCCGCCGCCAGCGCCGCCGCCTTCTCCGGGCGCCGGGTCGTGCCGATCACCCGCCATTCCGGCGACAGGCTTGCCGCGAGCGCCGCCGCCGAGTAGCCATGCCCGAATGTCAGCAGAACCGGCCCGCCTGCGTTGTTGGTCACGGCTCCTGGCCCCGCTCCGGCCGGTTCGGCGGCGGGCGCCGCGGCCGGTCCTTGTTGTGGTTATGCTGACCCTCTCTACGCCCTCGGCGGCGCTGGCGGAAATCAATTCCATCGAGACCTGCCGCGCGGCGATCGCCGCCGACCCCGTCGCCGCCCGCGAGGAGGCCGCGATCTGGACCCGGCTCGGCGGCGGCGTCGAGGCGCGCCTCTGCGAGGCCGCGACGCTCGAGGCGCTGGGCGCCGACGCCACCGCCGCGCGACTGCTGACCGCGCTGGCCGAGAACCCCAACCGGGCCATCGATCCCTTCCGCAGGGCAGTGATCTTCGAGGACGCCGCCCGGCTCTGGCTCGCCGCCGGCCAGCCCGAGATCGCCGAGGCGGCGCTCGCATCGGCGGGCGCGCTCACCACCGGAGGTCCGTCCCGGCGTCTGCTGGCCGCGCGGGTCGCGGCGGCGCAGGGCGACTGGCCGCGCGCCCTCGACCTCGTCGACGCGCTGCTGGCCGAGTCCCCGGACTCCGCGGGCCTCTTGGCGCTGCGGGCTGCGGCGCTGCGGCGGACCGGAGACCCCGCCGCCGCCGCCGCCGCCGCCGACCGGGCGGTCGCGCTCGATCCCGCATTTCCCGACGCCCGCTTCGAGGCCGCCGCCGCCCGCGCCGAGATGGGCGAGACCGACGCCGCCGCTACGCTCTGGCTCGACCTGATAGACGACTTCCCCGACAGCGCCTTCGCCGACCTCGCCCGCCGCAACCTCCAGGCGCTCAGTGCGGGGCCCCGAGCCGCTCCAGCGCCCAGCCCGCCGCGTCCCGAACCGTCGCGTCCGCGTCCGCGAGCAGCCGACGCGCCGTAGCGATCAGCCCCGCCTCGCCGGAATTGCCGATGGCGTAGAGGACGTTGCGCACGAAGCGGACGCGCCCGATCCGCTTGATCGGCGAGCCCGAGAACACCTCGCGGAACCCCGCGTCGTCGAGCGCGGCCAGATGCGCCAGTTTCGGCGCGCGCAGCTCGATCCGCGCCCAGTAGGCGGCCTCGCGGGCCATCGCGGCAAACTTGTTCCACGGACAGACCGCGAGACAGTCGTCGCAGCCGTAGATCCGGTTGCCCATCAGCGGCCGAAGCTCCGGATCGACCGGCCCGGCATGCTCGATCGTGAGATACGAGATGCACCGCCGCGCGTCGAGCCGGTAAGGCGCCGGGAACGCCCGCGTCGGGCAGATGTCGAGACAGGCCCGGCACGACCCGCAGTGATCCTCGCCCGGCGCATCGGGCGCCAGATCGAGCGTGGTGAAGATCGCGCCGAGAAAGAACCAGTTGCCGAGCTCGCGCGAGAGCAGGTTGGTGTGCTTGCCTTGCCATCCAAGCCCCGCCGCCGCCGCCAGCGGCTTCTCCATCACCGGCGCGGTGTCCACGAACACCTTGATCTCCGCCCCGGTCTCCGCGCCCAGCCAGCGGCCGAGCCGCTTGAGCCGCTTCTTGACCACGTCGTGATAGTCGCGCCCGCGCGCGTAGACGCTGATCGAGCCGCGATCACGGCGGTCGAGCAGGTCCAGCGGATCCTCGTGGGGCGTGTAGGGTTCGGCCAGCATGATCACCGAGCGCGCCTGCGGCCAGAGCGCCGCCGGATCGCCGCGCCACGCCATGCGCTCGGCCATCCAGGCCATCTGTCCGTGCCAGCCTTCCGCCACGAAGCCGCGCAGCGCCGGGGCCGCGTGCGGAATGGCGTCAGGGCGGCAGACGCCCGAGGCGGCGAAGCCCTCGGCCTTCGCCCGGGCCTTGATGCGCACCGCCATGTCCCGCGGCGCGGCCGCGTCCATGTCAGAAGTCCAGGTCGGCGTAATGGTCCGGCGGGGTGAAGCCTGGCACGAGGTCGGCGAGGATGGACCGGAACGCCGGCCGCGACTTGATCTTGGCGTACCACTCGTGCAGCCCGGGGTTTCGCGACCACTCGATGTCGCCGGTGTAGTCGAGACAGCTCAGATGCGCCGCAGCGGTGAAATCCGCGATGGTCATCATGTCCCCGGCGAGCCAGCTGCGATGCTCGATCAGCCAGTCGATGTAGTCGAGATGGTAGCGGATGTTGCGCGAGCCGGCCTTGATCTTCTCGCTCTCCGGGTAGCCCGACTTGGCGAGCTTCTTGTTGACCCGCTCGTAGAGCAGGTTCGCCGTCACCTCGTGGTGAAACTTGTCGTCGAACCAGGCCGCGAGACGCCGGGCCTCGGCGCGCCCGGGCGGATCGGGGGGCAGGAGCGGCTTCTCGGGATAGACCTCCTCGAGATACTCGAAGATCGCCGTGGAATCGGCCAGCGTCAGCCCGTCGATCTTGAGCATCGGCACCTTGCCGCTGGGGTTCTGGCGCAGGTAGTCCATGCGCCGCTCCCAGGGCTTCTCCTCGACGAGCTCGACCTCGATCTTCTTCTCGGCCAGCACCAGGCGGATCTTGCGGCAGAACGGCGAGAGCGGTTGATGATAGAGACGGCGCATTTACGGCCTTTCTTCTCGCTCGACCTCGCTCGCTCCACCGTTATTGTCGCAAACCAGCGGCGCGTTCAACCCGCGCGCGCATGTCCGCCTGCATCGTCGGAGTTCGCCGATGAAGTCCCTTTTCGCATCCTGGTCGTTCTGGGCGCTCCTGTCGGCCGTCTTCGCGGCGCTGACCGCGATCCTCGCCAAGGTCGGCGTCGAGGCCGTCGATCCGGACCTCGCCACGTTCCTGCGCACCCTCGTCGTCGCCGTGGCGCTGGCCGCGCTTCTCGCGCTCACCCGCAGCTGGGAGGGCGCGGGGGCGATCCCGCCGCGCGCGGCGGGTTTTCTCGTGCTCTCCGGGCTCGCGACCGGCGCGTCGTGGCTGTGCTACTTCCGCGCGCTCAAGCTCGGCGACGCCGCCCGCGTGGCGCCGCTCGACAAGCTCAGCGTGGTGCTGGTGGCGATCTTCGGCGTCGTCTTTCTCGGCGAGAGCCTCGGCCCGGTCGGCTGGCTCGGGGTCGGGCTGATCGGCGCGGGCGCGATGCTGGTGGCGCTGGGCGCCTGAGGCGTCAGAGAAAGCAGTCGGCGCGCCCGTCCGCGCGCAGCGTCGCTGCGCCCGACTCGATCGCCGCGCCGCGCGTGCGCATGAACCGCGTGCTCGAAATCGGCGAGCGACCCTTCGGATCGGGCAACACAGCCATGAGCCGCGCGGCCCGCTCAGGTCCGATGTCGGCGGCAGGCAGGTTCCAGTAGCGCGCCGCGGCGGCCTCGACCCCGAAGACCCCCTCGCCGAATTCCGCGACGTTGAGATAGACCTCCATGATCCGCCGCTTGGGCCAGATCACTTCGATGAGCATCGCGAATCCCGCTTCGAGCCCCTTGCGCAGCCAGGACCGCTCCGGCCAGAGGAACACGTTCTTGGCCACCTGCTGGCTGATCGTCGACCCGCCGCGCAGGCGCGATCTGTCCTCCAGGGCCGCCCGGATGCCGTCGAGGTCGAACCCCGCATGCGCGCAGAAGTTCGCGTCCTCCGCCGCAGCCGCTGCGAGCGGCAGTTCCGGCGACATCGCCTCGAGCGGACGCCAGGCGTGCTCGATCGAGCCGAGCCGGCTCCATTCCTGCGCCATGAGATAGGTCACCGGCGGGTTGACCCAGCGCGTCAGCACCACCAACGCGATCGCGAGCAGGATGCAGATCACCACCGCCCGGCGCAGGAACTGCCAGAGGCCCGTCAGCGGGAGAAGGAGCACGCGCGCCGCCATGGCAAAGTCCTGCCGGGAAAACCCGGACTGCGCAACCGTAACGCGCAGGACCGGGCTCTTGTTCCCGCAAAGATTACCGCCTCGCGATTGGATTGCCCCCGCCGACCGGCCTGCCAGACGCGCTCGCCGGCGCCAAAGCGACGCGCCGCTACTCCGCCGGCATGCTCTCCACGGCGTCGGTGAGCGGATGGGGCAGTCGCACCACCATCTCCTTCGGCACGATCTGGCGGAAGCGCGGAAGCGCCTCGTCCCAGTGCCGCAGGATCTCCGCCGCCCGCGGGCTGCCCGTCTCGGCAAGGTGCATTTCCACGAGAGCCCGGAGTTGCGCCGCCCAGGCGGCCGACTGCACCGCGACTAGGATCACCGTCTGGTCGTTGAGCCGCAACCGCGCCTCGTCGGCGGGGTCGTAGACATAGGCCATGCCGCCGGTCATGCCGGCGCCGAAGTTGTCGCCGATCCGGCCGAGGATCACCGCGACGCCGCCCGTCATGTACTCGCAGCCGTTCGAGCCGCAGCCCTCGACCACCACCTCCGCGCCCGAATTGCGCACGCAGAACCGCTCGCCGGCGCGCCCGTTGGCGAACAGCCGTCCGGCGGTGGCGCCGTAGAGCACCGTGTTGCCGATGATCGCGTTCTCGTCCGGGATCAGCGGGCTTCCGAGCGGCGGGCGCACCACGATCACGCCGCCCGAGAGCCCCTTGCCGACATAGTCGTTCGCCTCGCCCGATACCTCGATCTTCAGCCCCGGCGCCGCGAAGGCGCCGAGGCTTTGCCCGGCCGAGCCCTGCAGCTTGATCGTCAGGTGGTCGGGCTGGAGGTTGTTGTGCATGCCGAAGCGCTTGACGATGTGGCTCGACACCCGCGTGCCGATCGAGCGCAGGGTGTTCTGCGCCGCGTAGCTCAGTTGCATCTTCTCGCCGTCCTTGAAGAACGGCTCGGCGTCGGCGACGATCTGGGCGTCGAGGGTGTCGGGCACGCTCTGGCGGGGCTTGGCGCGATTGTAATCCACCGTCTCGCCCTGCTCGACATTGATCAGCAGCGGGTTGAGATCGAGATCATCGAGATGCTCGGCGCCGCGGCTGACTTGGGTCAGGAGATCCGCCCGCCCGATGACCTCGTCGATGGAGGTCGCGCCAACGTTTGCGAGCACCTCGCGCACCTCCTGGGCGTAGAAGCTCATCAGGTTGACCACCTTGTCGGCCGTGCCCGTGAACTTCTCGCGCAGCTTCGGATCCTGCGTGCAGACCCCCACCGGACAGGTGTTCGACTGGCACTGGCGCACCATGATGCAGCCCATCGCGATCAGCGCCGCGGTGCCGATTCCGAACTCCTGCGCGCCCAGCATCGCGGCGATGACAATGTCTCGCCCAGTCCGCAGCCCGCCGTCGGTGCGCAGGATCACCCGGTCGCGCAGATTGTTGACCGTCAGCACCTGATGCGCCTCCGAGAGCCCCATCTCCCACGGCAGCCCCGCGAACTTGATCGACGTCGCGGGGCTCGCTCCGGTCCCGCCGTTGTGCCCGGAGATCAGGATCACGTCGGCCTTGGCCTTCGCCACGCCCGCCGCGATCGTGCCCACGCCCGACTGACTGACCAGCTTCACGCAGACCCGCGCCCGCGGGTTGATCTGCTTGAGGTCGTAGATCAGCTGCGCCAGATCCTCGATCGAATAGATGTCGTGATGCGGCGGCGGCGAGATCAGCGTCACCCCCGGCGTCGAATGCCGCAAGCGCGCGATGAGCTCGGTCACCTTCATCCCCGGCAGCTGCCCGCCCTCGCCGGGCTTGGCGCCCTGCGCGATCTTGATCTCGAGCTCCTCGCACTGGTTGAGATACTCCGCCGTCACCCCGAAGCGCCCCGAGGCCACCTGCTTGATCTTCGCGCTCGGATTGTCGCCGTTGGGCTCGGGATGGAAATGCGCCGGATCCTCGCCGCCCTCGCCACTGTCCGACTTCGCGCCGATCCGGTTCATCGCCACGTTCAGCGTCTTGTGCGCCTCCGGGCTCAGCGCGCCCAGGCTCATCCCCGGCGTCACGAAGCGCTTTCGGATCGAGGTGATGCTCTCCACCTGCTCAATCACCGCCGGCGCCATCGGCTTGAAGTCCAGAAGGTCGCGCAGATGGATCGGCGGGCGCGCCTGCATCGCCGTCGAGTACCGCTTCCAGAGCTCGTAGGAGCCCCGGTCGCAGGCCGCCTGCAGCATGTGCATCGGCTGCGCCTCCCAGGCGTGGATCTCGCCCGACCGACGCGCCTTGTAGAAGCCGCCGATCGGCAGGACCGCGGCGCCGCCGCGCCAGGCCAGCGCGTGGACCCGCTCGACCTGCTCCTGCACGCCCGAGACGCCGATCCCCGAGATGCGGCTGAGCATGCCCGGGAAGTATTCGGCCACCATCGCCCGGCTGAGGCCCACCGCCTCGAAGTTCAGCCCGCCGCGATAGGAGGAGATCACCGAGATCCCCATCTTCGACATGATCTTCAGGAGCCCCTGGTCGATCGCCTCGCGGTAGCGCTCCATCGCTTCGGTGTGCCCGCCCGAAATCAGCCCGCGCGCCACCCGGTCGGCGATCGAATCCTCGGCGAGATAGGCGTTGACCGTCGTCGCCCCCGCCCCGATCAGCACCGCGAAGTAGTGCGGATCGATGCATTCGGCCGAGCGCACGTTGAGCGAGGTGAAGGTCCGCAGCCCCTGTCGCGTCAGCCAGGAATGCACGGCCGACGTCGCAAGGATCATCGGCATCGGCGCCCGCTCGGCGTCCTGCCGGTGGTCGGTGAGGATGATGTGGTTGGCCCCGGCGCGCACCGCCTCCTCGGCCTCGGCGCGGATGCGCGCCAGCCCGTCGCGCAGCGCGTCCCGGCCCGCGTCGATGGGAAAGACGCAGTCGATCTCGATGGCGGCTTCGCCGAAATGGCGCACCATAGCCTCGAAGCGCGCATTCGACACGAACGGGCTCTCGAGCTGCAGGATCTCGGTCTGGCTGTTGTCCTGGTCGAGCACGTTCTTGAGGTTGCCGAACCGGGTCTTGAGGCTCATCACCCGGTGTTCGCGCAAGCTGTCGATCGGCGGGTTGGTGACCTGGCTGAAATTCTGCCGGAAATAGTGGCTGAGCGGCCGGTACTTCTCCGACAAAACCGCCGGCGGCGTGTCGTCGCCCATTGACGCCAGGACCTCCTTGCCGTCCTCGGCCATGCCGTGAAGAATGATCTCGAGTTCCTCGATGGAATAGCCGGCCGCCACCTGGCGGCGGCGCAGGTCGGACCCGTCGTAGATCGGCTTCTCCATCACGCCGGCGGTCAGCCGGTCGAGATCGGTGATCGAGCCCACCCACTTGCCGAACGGCTGCGCCGCGGCCAGCCGATCCTTGAGTTCGGCGTCGTGAAAGAGCCTCCCCTCGGTCATGTCGACCGCGATCATCTGGCCCGGCCCGAGCGCGCCCTTCTCCACCACGCTCATCTCGTCAGTGGGCACCATGCCCGCCTCGGACCCCGCGATCAGCAGCCCGTCGCCGGTGACGACGTAGCGCAGCGGCCTGAGCCCGTTGCGGTCGAGTCCGGCGCAGACCCAGCGCCCGTCGGTCATCGCCAGCGCCGCCGGCCCGTCCCAGGGCTCCATCACCGCGTTCGAATAGGAGTACATGTCCTGCCAGGCCTGCGGCATCTTGGTGGCGAGCTTCGACCAGGCCTCGGGCACCAGCATCGACTTGGCCATCGGCGCCGAGCGGCCGGCGCGCACCAGCACTTCGAACACGCTGTCGAGCGCGGCCGAATCGGAGCTTCCCGGCGCCACGATCGGCTTGATGTCCTCGGCGAGCTCGCCGAACTCGTCCGAGCTCATCCGGATCTCGTGGCTCTTGAGCCAGTTGAGGTTGCCCTTGAGCGTGTTGATCTCGCCGTTGTGCGCCAGCATCCGGAACGGCTGCGCCAGCCACCAGCGCGGGAAGGTGTTGGTCGAATACCGCTGGTGATAGATCGCGAAGGCGCTCTCGAAGCGCACATCCATCAGGTCGGGATAGAACACCGCAACCTGCTCGGCGAGCATCATGCCCTTGTAGATGATCGACCGGCACGACAGCGAGCAGATGTAGAAGTCGCGGATGCCCGAGCCCGCCTTCTCGATGCGGCGACGGATCACGTAGAGCTCGCGCTCGAAGGTCTCCTCGTCGACGCCCTTGGAATTGGCGATCAGGATCTGTTCGATCTCCGGCCGCGTGGCGTTGGCCTTGGCCCCGAGACAGGAGATGTCGACGGGCACGTGCCGCCAGCCGTAGATATAGTAACCCATGCGCAGCACTTCGGTCTCCACGACCGTGCGCGCCGCCTCCTGGGCGGCGAAGTCGCTGCGCGGCAGGAAGATCTGGCCGACCGCGAGCCGCTCGCCGCGCGGTTCGTGGCCGGTGCGCCGCACCTGCTCCTCGAAGAACGCCTTGGGGATCTGCACGTGGACGCCTGCGCCGTCGCCGGTCTTGCCGTCCGCGTCCACCGCGCCGCGATGCCAGATCGATTGCAGCGCCTGGATGGCCGCCTCCACGACCTGCCGGCGCGGCGCGCCGTCGAGCGTCACCACGAGGCCGACGCCGCACGAGGCGTGTTCCTGCTCGGGGCGGTAGAGCCCCTCCTCGGCGAGCCGCGCCAGCCGCGCCTCCTGGCGCTCCACCCAACCCGCGTCAATCTTCGTCATCGACGTCTCCCTCTCGGCGCCCACCGCCTTTCGGGGCGGCGCGTGGCGTGTCAGTTTCCGGGCCGGCTCTCGGATCTCCGGCCCTTCAGGCCGCGCCCGGCGGCGACCCGAACATCGCCTCGACCTCGGCCTCGGTCATCGTGTGGTGCGAGCCGGCGTAGGCGAAGCTCGACGGCTTGCGATCGATGTAGATCTCCGACGTCAGCGGCAGCGCGTCGGGATCGTCGAAGAGCCCCATCGCGACATGGCGCTGACCCTGCATCGGCCCGGCCATGGTGATCCGGTAGAAGAGGTTCGACCCGCAGCGATCGCACCAGGCCCGCTCCGCCCAGGCCGAGGACTGGATGGTGCGGACATGCTCCGCGCCCTCGAAGGTGATCGCGTCCGGCGCCACCTGAACAGCGACGAGCGCCGATCCGCTCCAGCGACGGCACATCCCGCAATGGCAGGCGTGCGAGGTCATCTCGCCGGGTTCGGCCTCGAACCGCACCGCGCCGCACAGACATCCGCCCGTCATCGCCATGTCCACCTCCCGGCTCGCGGCTGCGCCGCCATCATCCAGTGGGTCAGTGTTCCTGACCCGTTAACACTTCCGCCCTCCGGGCGAGTCCTACGGATATCCTACGCGAAACCTACGGGATTCCTACGCCGTCGCGCGGCGCTCCGGATGAAAGGTTACTGCGCCGCGATGCTCGCGGAACGCGCATCGAAATCCTCAAGGATGCTCTCGGCCGCCTCGCGCCCGTCGCGGATCGCCCAGACCACCAGGCTCGCGCCGCGCACGATGTCGCCGACCGCGTAGACGCTGTCGAGGCTGGTGCGCTTGCTGCGAAAATCCGCCTTGATCGTGCCCCAGCGCGTGACCTCGAGCCCGTCCACGCCCCAGAGCTTCGGCAGCTCCTCGGGCTCGAAGCCGAGCGCCTTGATCACAAGGTCCGCATCCTCGGTGTAGTCTGCGCCGACGATATCCTCGGGACTCTGGCGGCCGGTGGCGTCCGGCGCGCCGAGCCGCATCCGCCCGACTCGGACGCCGCGCACCGCGCCATCGCCGATGAAGCCCTTTGGCGCGGTGAGCCAGACGAACTCTACACCCTCCTCCTCGGCGTTGGCCACTTCGCGCTGGCTTCCGGGCATGTTGGCCCGGTCGCGCCGGTAGAGGCACTTCACGCTGGTCGCGCCCTGCCGCACCGCGGTGCGCACGCAGTCCATCGCCGTATCGCCGCCGCCGACCACCACAACCCGCCTGCCGCGGGCGTCGAAGCGGCCGTTGTCGAAGTCGGGCACGGCGTCGCCAAAGCTCTTGCGGTTGGAGGCGGTGAGATAGTCTATCGCCCGCTCGATCCCGTCGAGACCCGCGCCCGGACCCCCGAGTTCACGGGACTTGTAGACCCCGGTGGCGATCAGAACCGCATCGTGGCGGGCGCGCAGCGCGTCGAAGCCGATGTCCACGCCCACGTCGCAGTTGAGCTCGAATTCGACGCCGCCCGCCTCGAACTGGGCGTTGCGACGCATCACGACGTCCTTCTCAAGCTTGAAGCCGGGGATGCCGTAGATCATCAGCCCGCCGGCGCGGTCGTAGCGATCGTAGACCGTCACCTGCACCCCGGAGCGGCGCAGGACGTCCGCCGCCGCCAGCCCGCCCGGGCCGGCGCCGATGATGCCCACGCTCTCGGGACGCTCGCCGCCGTTGTTGATCGGCTGCACCCAGCCCTCCTCCCAGGCGGTGTCGGTGATGTATTTCTCCACTGCGCCGATGGTGACCGTGCCGTGGCCCGACTGCTCGATGACACAGTTGCCCTCGCAGAGCCGGTCCTGCGGGCAGATCCGTCCGCAGATCTCTGGAAAGGTGTTGGTCGCCTGGCTCAACTCATAGGCCTCGCGCAGGCGTCCCTCCGCGGTCAGCTTCAGCCAGTCGGGGATGTTGTTATGCAGCGGGCAGTGGGTCTGGCAATAGGGAACGCCGCACTGCGAGCAGCGCCCCGCCTGCTCCGCTGCGCGCTCGGCGGCGAACTCCCGATAGATTTCCCCGAAGTCGTCACGCCGATCCTCCGACGACCGCTTAACGGGCATCTCCCGCTCCACGTCGACGAATTTCAGCATCCGCTGATCAACCATCGCCCTCTCCAACCAATCCCACCCCCATATCCCAACCCGCAGCGCGTTAAAAGTAATTACTACTTACCTAAATGCCCGCAAGTCGCCTTTCGGGCGCTCCATTGGGGGGGCATTGAGTGAAACTGGGACCGAAGTGGACCCAAATTACGCTGTTACGCTGGGGTGTGGGCCGATCTATCGTCGCGCGCGAATCTGTGCGCTTGCCGAGGGACCATGCCGCTCTTTCAACTCGTCGTGCTCGCGGTGGTCCAGGGCGTGACGGAATTTCTTCCCATATCGTCCTCGGGGCACCTGATCCTGCTGCCGAAGCTGCTCGGGGCCGTCGATCAGGGGCTGGCCCTCGACGTGGCGGTGCATGTCGGCACGCTGCTTGCGGTGCTGCTCTACTTCAGGGCCAACTCGGCGCGGATCGCGCGCGGCGTCGGGCAGGTGCTGCGCGGCCGTTTCGATGCGCCGGAGGCGCGACTGGCGCTTCTGCTGGCGATCTCGACCGTGCCGGTCGTGCTGGTGGGGCTGGTCTTCCAGCTGACCGGGCTCGAGGAAGCGCTGCGTTCGGTGGCGGTGATCGGATGGACGATGCTGATCTTCGGGCTGCTCCTCTACTGGGCCGACCAGAAGGGCGCGACCGAGAAGACCGCCCGGGACTGGAACCTGCGCGACGCCATGGTGATGGGATTGATGCAGGCCCTGGCGCTGGTGCCGGGAACGTCGCGGTCGGGCATCACCATCACTGCGAGCCGTCTGCTCGGCTACGACAGGATTGAGGGCGCGCGCATCGCCATGCTGATGTCGATCCCGACGATCATCGCGTCGGGGGCGCTCCTGGGCGCGGACGTGGTGGGGCAGGCCGACTGGGCGCTGGCCAAGGACGCGGCGATCGGGGCGGGGCTCGCCTTCCTCGCGGCCTACGCGGCGCTCATGGTGATGATGCGGCTGCTGCGGCGGGTGAGCTTCACGCCCTACGTGATCTACCGGGTGGTCCTCGGCCTCGTCCTGCTCGGGATCGCCTATCTCTGACGCAGATCCCGGGCGGAGGCGGTGATGCGGTCGAACTGGCCGTGCGGGCGATAGCTGTAGAGATAGCCCTCCAGGATCACGTCCATGGCGGTCGGCGAGATCCCGAGCGCCTCGAAGCCGCGAGCGTCCGGGGAGACGACATTGTCGCGGCCGAGCAGGGTCACCTGGTCCCGGGTGATCAGGGTGTTGGTGAAGAGCCCGAAGCTGAGGCGCTGGGCAAGGTCGAAGACGCTGGCCTGGGTCCGGGCGACGAAGCCGGGAATCGCGATGACCGGGCGGCGGCGCTCGATCACCCTGAGCATGCGGTGCATCAGGTCGCGGAAGCTCGCGACCTCGGGGCCGCCGAGCTCGAAGACGCCCGCCTCCACCGGTTCGAGCGCCGCCTTGGCGGCGGCGGCGGCGACGTCGTCGACGTAGACCGGCTGGAACCTGGTGTCGGGCGAGATGACCGGGATGACCGGCGACAGCCGGGCCATGCCGGCGAAGCGGTTGAAGAACTCGTCCTCGGTCCCGAAGACGATGGAGGGGCGCAGGATCACCGCGCCGGGAAAGGCGGCGATGACCGCCGCCTCGCCCTCGGCCTTGCTGCGGGCGTAGACGCTCTCGCTGTCGGGGTCGGCGCCGATGGCGGAGATGTGGACCAGCCGGCCGACGCCCTCCTCGGCGGCGATGCGGGCGATGCGCCCGGCGCCTTCGGCCTGGACGGCCTCGAACTGCTGCTTGCCGGACGCGACCAGGATGCCCACGCAGTTGATGACGGCGTCGGCGCCGGCGATGGCGCGCCGGGTCGAGGCCTCGTCGCGGATGTTGGCCTGGATCGGCTCGACCTGGCCGACCACGCCCATGGTCCGCACGAAGCCGGCCTCGTCGGGTCGGCGCACCGCGACCCGGACCCGCCAGCCGGCGTTGGCCAGGCGACGGGTGACGTAGCGGCCGACGAATCCGGAGCCCCCGAAGATCGTCGCGACGGGCACAGTTCTCGGCATTTCGCTCCTCCCGCGGCTTCGTTTGAGTGAAATAGAGCGAAGAGCATCGGGTCACAAGCGGCGCATCGGACGGGGTCGAGACGGGCCAGACCGGTGCGATCGGACCTGCGCGCGCGTGCGAAACAGGCTTAAGTCATTGATATATAACATGTATGGAATCCTACTTCTTCGTAAACGTCCGCGCCTCGGGGCCCCTTGGGAGAGCCGTGCGGTCCTGCGCCCCGCGGCGCAACGCCGCTCGGGCTGTGGCAATGTGCGCGCGAAACAGCCGCGGGGCCGCACATGACCGAACAGATCCAGATGATTCCCCTCGACGATATCGACGCCGACGCGCTGAGCCGCGACCGCGCCGGACTCGACGAGGAGGCGATGACCGAGTTGCGCCTGTCGATCGCGGCCTCGGGGCTGCGCATGCCGATCGAGGTTTTCGCCTTCGCAGACCCGAGCGACGGTCCGCGCTACGGGCTGATCTCCGGCTACCGGCGGCTCGCGGCGTTCCGGGCGCTCCTGGAGTTCACCGGGAAGCAGGACAGGTACGCGACGATCCCGGCCTTCGTGCGCGCCCCGGCGAGCCTCGCCGCGGCGCTGACCGCGATGGTCGAGGAGAACGAGGTCAGGGTCGACCTGTCGCCGTTCGAGCGCGGCTGCGTGGCGGTGACGGCGGTGGAGCGCGGCCTCTTCGACACGGTCGAGGCGGCCATCGACGCGCTCTACCCGTCGGCCAACCGCACCAAGCGCACCCGCCTGCGCGCCATGGCCCGGCTGGTTGAGGGCCTCGGCGGGCACTTCGCCACGCCCGAGGCGCTGAGCGAACGGCAGGCGCTCCGGCTCGAAGCGGCGCTGCGGGCGGGATACGGCGAACTGATCCGCGCCACGCTGGAGCAGACGACGCTGAAGGACGCAGCCAGCCAGTGGGACGCGCTGGCGCCAGTGCTCGCGGAGATGGACCAGGACAACGCGGTGGTTGCGGCCGCCGAGCCGAGGGCGCGCAACGGCCGCCCACGCCGGGTGCTGACCCCGCGGTCCGGCCTGCACATCCGCCGCGAGATCACCCGCGACGGCTGGGTGCTGCGCTTCTCGGGCCGCGAGGCGACCAGCGGGCTCCTTGACCTGGTGTTCGACCACATCGAGCGGCTGCTCGGCCCGGCGTGACCGGGCGCGGGCGGCCGCGCCGTCCACATTGACAGGGCCGGGAGCCGCGGATACATCCGCGCCATCGGTGCCTGCCCAGGTGGCGGAATTGGTAGACGCGCTGGCTTCAGGTGCCAGTTTCCGAAAGGAAGTGGAAGTTCGAGTCTTCTCCTGGGCACCAGCTTCCGCGCGGAGCCGACCGCGCCGCCCGTCGTCGCGCGTCCGGCGCGGACTGACCAGAGGCGGACATGGCGAACCACGTACATGACGGCGACCTGCCCGACGGGCTCGACCTCGGCCCGGTCGTGGCGATCGACTGCGAGACCATGGGTCTCGACCCGCACCGGGATCGGCTCTGCCTGGTGCAGACCTCCGCCGGCGACGGCGACGCCCATCTGGTGCGCATCCGCCCCGGCGACGCCGCGGCCCCGAACCTCGCGGCGATGCTGGCCGAGCCGGACACGCTGAAGCTGTTCCATTTCGGGCGGTTCGACATCGCGGTGCTCCTGAACCGGTTCGGAGTGCTGACCGCGCCGGTCTACTGCACAAAGATCGCCTCGCGGCTGGTGCGGACCTACACCGACCGCCACGGGCTGAAGGATCTCGTGCGCGAGATCCTCGACATCGACATTTCCAAGCAGCAGCAGTCGAGCGACTGGGGCTCCGAGACGCTGAGCCCGGCGCAGATCGATTACGCCGCCGCCGACGTGCTGCACCTGCACAGGCTGCACGCGGCGCTCGACGCCCGGCTGGCCCGCGAGGGTCGCGCCGACCTGGCGCAGGCCTGCTTCGACTTTCTTCCGCATCGGGCGCGGCTCGATCTCGCCGGCTGGCCCGAGATCGACGTCTTCGCCCACAGCTGAGCGTCATGGCCGACCCCGCGCCCCCGCCCCGCATCGACGCCGCCGCGGTGGCGGCGGCCGGGCGGCGGGTGCTCGATGTCGAGGCCGCGGCGCTGGCGGATCTGGCGGCGGCGCTGTCCGGGCCGCTGGCGGCGCCCTTCGCCGCCGCGGCGGCGCGCATCCTCGCCTGCAGCGGCCGGGTGATCGTCTCGGGCATGGGCAAGTCGGGCCATGTGGCGCGCAAGATCGCAGCGACCCTGGCCTCGACGGGCACGCCCGCGCTCTTCGTGCATCCCGCCGAGGCGAGCCACGGCGACCTGGGCATGATCACCGGCGCGGATGTGGTGGCGCTCCTGTCGAACTCGGGCGAGACGCCGGAGCTCGCCGATCTGATCGCCTACACGCGGCGCTACGCCATTCCGTTGATCGGGATCGCCGGCCGGGCGGACAGCGCGCTGATCCGGCAGGCCGACATCGGGCTGGTGCTGCCCGCCGCCCCGGAGGCCTGCCCCATGGGGCTCGCGCCGACGACCTCGACCACGATGACGCTGGCGCTCGGCGACGCCCTGGCGGTGGCGCTCATGGAGCACCGGGCCTTCTCGCCCGACGACTATCGCGGCTTTCATCCCGGCGGCCGGCTCGGGGCGCGGCTCCTGAAGGTCGCCACGCTGATGCATGGCGGCGCGGCGTTGCCGCTGGCCACGCCGGAGACGCCGATGTCGGAGGCGCTCCTGACCATGAGCCGCAAGGGCTTCGGCGTGGTCGGCGTGGTCGACGCCGACGGGCGGCTCGTGGGCGTGGTCACCGACGGCGACCTGCGGCGCAACATGGACGGGCTGCTCGCGCGCAGCGTCGGCGAGGTGATGACCCGCGACCCGCGCACGGTTTCCACCGAAAGCCTCGCCTCCGAGGCGCTGGGGCTGATGAACGCGCGGCGGATCACCACGCTCTTCGCCATCGACCCCGCGGCGCCGGGACGGCCGGCGGGCGTGCTGCATGTGCATGACTGCCTGCGCGCCGGCGTGGGCTGAGCTTGTGGCGCGGTCCGGGCCGGGGCTCTATTCGCGCGCCGTGGCGGTGCTCAAGATCGGCCTGCCGCTGATCGCGCTGGCGATGCTGTCGTCGCTGTTCCTGACGCGAACCGACGACGCGGGCGGCGAGATCTCGTTCTCGCGGGCCGACCTCGCGGCGCTGGGGAGCGGGCTGAGGGTCGACAACCCGACCTTCGCCGGCTCGACCCGCCGCGACGACCGCTTCGAGTTCGAGGCGGACGTGGTGGTGCCCGACGCGGCGCCGCCGACGCGGGCGAGCATCGAGGGGCTGCGCGGGCGCATCGACTTCGCCGCCGGCGCCCGCGTCGAGGTCTCCGCGCGCGCGGCGGAGCTGGAAATGGAGGCGCATGCGCTGGAGTTGCGCGACGAGGCGCGGGTGGCGACGTCCGACGGGCTGGTGGTGGTGGCGCCGCGCATGTCGATCGACCTGCGCAGCGGCGCGCTCAGCGCCACCGGCGGCGTCGACACCACCGGGCCGATGGGCGAGATCACCTCGGGCGACCTCAAGATCACGCCGGCGGAGGGCGGCGAGGCGCCGGCGCGGATTTCCTTCGGACAGGGCGTGCGGCTCGTGTACTATCCCGGCGAGGAGGCCGAATGAGTGTGATGCGACAAATGCTTGGCGGAGCGATCGCGCTGGCGGCGCTCGGCGGCGGGGTCGCGGCCCAGGAGACGCAGGTGCCCTTCGGCGGCTTCAAGCACGACGCCACCGCCCCGGTCGAGATCACATCCGACAGCCTCGAGCTGGACCAGACGGCGGGCACCGCGGTCTTCACCGGCGACGTGCGGGTCGGACAGGGTGCGCTCCGGCTGGGCGCGACCCGGCTCGAGGTGTTCTACGAGAGCGTGGGCGGCTCGGCGACCGGGCAGGTCCAGCGCATGCTCGCCAGCGGCGGGGTGACGCTCTCGAACGGCGCGGAAGCCGCCGAGGCGGAGCGCGCGACCTACGACGTGGCGTCGGGCGTGATCGAGATGGAGGGCGACGTTCTGCTGACCCAGGGCGCGAACGCGCTGTCCAGCGAGGCGCTGCGCATCGACCTCGCTTCGGGGACCGGGCAGCTCGAAGGTCGGGTGAAGACGATCTTCACGCCCGGGACCCAGCCGTGAGCCGCCGGCCCGCGCTCACCATCACCGAAGGGAGCTCCGGGCTGCGCGTGGAGAACCTCGCCAAGAGCTACCGCAAGCGGCCAGTGCTGCGCAGCGTGTCGCTGCAGCTGCGCCGCGGCGAGGTGGCGGCGCTGCTGGGGCCGAACGGGGCCGGCAAGACCACGTGCTTTTACGCCATCGCCGGGCTTACGCCGCCGGATGCGGGCAGCATTCTGGTCGACGGCGTCGACGCGACGTGGCTGCCGATGTACCGCCGCGCCAAGCTCGGCATCGGCTACCTGCCGCAGGAGGCGTCGATCTTTCGCGGCATGACCGTGGCCAACAACATCCGTGCGATCCTCGAGCTGACGATCCCCGACCGGGAGAAGCAGCACGAGATGCTGGACGAGCTTCTGGGCGAGTTCTCCATCGCGCATCTGCGCCGGGCGCCGGCGATCGCGCTTTCGGGCGGCGAACGGCGGCGCGTCGAGATCGCGCGCTGTCTCGCCAGTCAGCCCAAGTACGTGCTGCTCGACGAACCCTTCGCCGGCGTCGATCCGCTGGCGCTGTCGGACATCCGCGATCTGGTCAGCCACCTCAAGGACCGCGGCCTCGGCGTGCTGATCACCGACCACAATGTGCGCGAGACCTTGGAAATCGTCGATCGCGCCTACATCCTTCATGATGGCGCGGTCCTGATGAGCGGTACGCCGGAAGAGGTGGTGCACGACGACAATGTCCGTCGCGTTTATCTCGGCGAAACCTTCCGCATCTAGGACCGGCGCGCCGACCGGCTGCGAAAGGAGGGCCCTCTGATGGCCCTTGCGCCCAAGCTAGAGCTTCGCCAGCAGCAGACACTGGTGATGACGCCGCAGTTGCAGCAGGCGCTGCGCCTTCTGCGCATGAACAACCTGGAACTCGTGGAGTTCGTGGCCGCGGAGGTCGAACGCAACCCGCTGCTTGAGATGCGCGGCCCGACCCCCGATCCTGGACGCCGAAGGACAGGCGGCGCCAGCGGCGCGAACGGGTCGGGAGTCGGGTCCGGCGGCGGCTCGGGGGACGCCTTCGACGGCATCGCCGCAGAGGCGACGCTGCACGAGCACGTGCAGGGTCAGATCGGCGCCATGCGACTGGACGCCCTGACGCGCGAGGCGGCCCTCATCCTCGCCGACGAAATGGACGAGGACGGCTATCTGCGCGCGCCGCTTCTGGAGGTCGCCACGCGCCACCGGCTTCGCCCCGAAGCGGTCGCGGCGGGGCTCGCCGTCGTGCAGCGCTGCGAGCCCGCCGGAGTGGGCGCGCGAAACCTGCGCGAGTGCCTGGCGCTGCAACTGCGCGACCGCGACCGGTTCGACCCGGCGATGGAGGCGCTCGTCGACAACCTCGCGTTGCTGGCCGCCGGAAGGCAGGACGAGCTGCGGGGACGCTGCGGTGTCGATGAGGCCGACCTGCAGGAGATGATCGAGGAGATCCGGGCGCTCGACCCCAAGCCCGGCCAGCGCTTCGCGCGCGGGCCGGTGCAGTCGGTGTCGCCCGACATCTACGTGACCCGGGCCGAGGACGGTGGCTGGACGGTGGAGATCAACAGCGAAACGCTTCCACGGGTGCTGATGGACAACGCCTACCTCGCGGAGCTGCGCGGCGGTGGCAAGGAGGCTCGGGCCTTCGTCTCGGAATGCAGCGCCAGCGCCAGCTGGCTGATTCGCAGTCTCGAACAGCGGGCGCGCACGATCCTGCGCGTGGCCACCGAAATCGTCGGCCGCCAGGAGCGGTTCTTCTCGCGGGGCGTGCGCGGGCTCAGGCCGCTCACCCAACGCATGGTCGCCGAGAAGCTCGAGCTCCACGAATCGACAGTGAGCCGGGTGACCGCGGGCAAGTTCCTCGCCTGCGACCAGGGCTGCTTCGAGCTGCGCTACTTCTTCACCGCCGCGATCCCGGCCACCGCCGGAGGCGATGCGTTTTCGGCCGTCGCCGTGCAGGACCGGATTCGCCTTCTGATTGAGGCGGAGGCGGGTGCGCAACCCCTGTCCGACGACCGGATCGTCGCGATCCTGCGGGGAGACGGGATTGATATTGCGCGCAGGACCGTTGCGAAATACCGTGAAGGCATGGGCATTCCTTCCTCCGTCACCCGGCGCCGGCTCAAGTCCTCCAGCATCAGAGCATGACCGATCCGACCGCGGCGACGGGCGCGCCCGCGCGATTGACATAAGGAGGAGAGGCGTCCATAGCGTCGCCCGCGTCAGGCGGGTTATCGAAAGACCGGCAAGAAAGCCGGCGTATTGCAGGGGATCGCATGCGCATTCAGGTCAGCGGCAAGCATATCGACATCGGCGACGCGCTGCGCGGCCATGTCGAGGAGCGCCTCGAGGACGCCGTCGCGAAGTACTTCGACAGGCCCGTCGACTCGGTGGTGGTCTTCTCCAGGGAGGGCCACGAGTTCATCGCCGACACCTCGGTGCACCTGTCCACCGGAATGACCGGTCAGGCCCGGGGCCGGGCCAGCGACATCTACGCGGCCTTCGAGGCCGCCGTCGACCGCCTGGAGAAGCAACTGCGGCGATACAAGCGCAGGTTGAAGGACCACCACCGCAGCCGGGAGGTCCCCATCGAGGCGATGGGCGCGCAGTCCTACATCCTCGCCGGCGGCGCGGAGAGCGTGGACGAGGCCGAGCCCGAGACCCTGCAACCGGTCATCATCGCCGAGATGGAGACGCCGGTTCCCTCGCTGTCGGTGGGCGAGGCGGTCATGCAGATGGAGCTGGCCAACGCCAGCCTGCTCGTCTTCCGCAACGACAGTCACGGCGGCGTCAACGTCGTCTACACCCGTGACGACGGAAACATCGGCTGGATCGATCCGCAGAACTCGAAGTGACCATCGAACCACGTCAAGGGAGATCCCCGATGGAGCTGTCTGACATACTGGGCGTCGACGCGGTGCGCGCGCCCCTGCGCGCCAGCAGCAAGAAGCGCCTGCTCCAGGATCTCGCCGATATGGCGGAATCGGTCCACGGGCTCCCGTCGGGGAAGGTCTACCATGCGCTGATGGAGCGCGAGGATCTCGGGCCGACCGGGGTCGGGCGCGGCGTCGGCATTCCGCACGCACGCTTCGAGGGCGTGGACCGGGTGCTCGGGTTGTTCGTGCGGCTGGAGAAGCCGGTGGATTTCGAGGCGATCGACCGCCAACCGGTCGACCTCGTCTTCGCGTTGTTCGCGCCCGAGGCGGCCGGGGCGGAGCATCTCAAGGCGCTCGCCCGGGTGTCGCGCACGCTCAGGAGCGAGGAGGTCTGCGCCAAGCTGCGCTCGACGTTCGACCCCTCGGCGCTCTACGCCATCCTCACCGCCGACAAGACCGAAAAGGCGGCCTGAGCCGCCTAGGCGACGTCAGCGACGCCCGGCGGCCGCCCGACGCGGCGCGTCGGCGTCTGCTGCGGTGACGCCGCGCAGGAACTGCATGAACTCGTCGCGCAACTCCTCCCGGGCGAGCCCGAAGGCGACGGTCGCCTGGAGGTAGCCGGACTTTGAGCCGCAGTCGAAGCGGCGGCCGCGAAAGCGCAGGGCGTGCACGTTGCCGCGCTGCGCGATCTCGGATGCGATCGCGTCGGTGAGCTGGATCTCGCCGCCGGCCCCTTCCTTCATCTCGTTGAGGTTGGTGAGCACCTCCGGAGACAGGATGTAGCGCCCGATCACGGCCATGTTGGACGGCGCGTCGGCGGGGGCGGGCTTTTCGACCATGCCGCGCACCGACATGCAGGGTCCGGAGTTGGCGTCGACATCGAGGATGCCGTAGGAGGACACGTTCGCGGTCGGCACTTCCATGGCCGCAACGAGGTTGCCGCCGGTCCGGGCGTAGGCGTCGACCATCTGCTTGAGGCAGGGCGTGTCGGCGTCGATCACGTCGTCGGGCAGGATGACCGCGAAGGGCTCGTTGCCGATCAGCCGCCGGGCGCACCAGACCGCGTGCCCGAGGCCGCGGCGTTCCTGCTGGCGCACGTAGGCGACCGCGCCGCTTTCCATGTCGGTCTGCTTGAGCGCGGAGATCAGCGCGGTCTTCTTGCCGTCGCGCAGGGCCTGCTCCAGCTCGGGGGCGCTGTCGAAGTAGTCCTCCAGCGCGCTCTTGCCGCGGGAGGTGACGAAGATGAACTCGTTGATCCCGGCGGCGCGGGCCTCGTCGATGGCGTACTGGATCAGCGGTCGGTCGACGAGCGGAAGGATCTCCTTCGGCACGGACTTGGTGGCGGGGAGGAAGCGGGTTCCGAATCCGGCCACCGGGAAGACGGCCTTGGTTACGCGATTCGCCATTTCAACTCCGTGATCACACCATTCGAGCCAGCCCGGGCGGGAACTTCGCGCATCCGGGCCGGAGAGGTCCTTTCCCCGGGGCTCACGCTATCTCAGAAAGAGGGCGCCATCGCAAAAGAATTCTCGGCGCATTTGTCGAGACTGCGCGGGAATGGGTATGAAACTGCCGGTCACTCGACCCCGAGGGCGGCGAGATGCGCCTCGATCCGGGCGACGTCGGAGGGGTTGTTGAGCTCCCAGAACGACCGGCCGGGCGCAGTCACCTCGACGCAGTGCACGTCGACGCCGTGTTCCATGAAACAGAGCTGCTCCAGCCCCTCCCAGCGCTCGAGCCGGCCCTGTTCGAGCCCGGGATAGCGCAGGAGGGCGGCGCGTCGGTAGGCGTAGACGCCGACATGGTGGAAGACCGGGATCTCGTCGTCCGGTCCAAGCGGCCGACCGGTGAAGGGCAGGACCTCCTTGGAGAAGTAGAGCGCGCGGCCGGCGTGGTCGAAGACGGCGGTCGTGGCGCCGACCCGGCCGGCGCGGCGGTCCTCAAGGAAGCCGGCGAGCGCCTCGGCGTCGCAGCGCAGCACCGGGGTGGCGACGCTGCGGGCGGGATCTGCCTCGAGCGCCGAGACGAGCGCCGAGACGAACCACGGCGGTGTCAGCGGCGCATCGCCCTGGAAGTTCACCACGATGTCCCAGTCCGGTCCGAGCGCCTCGGCGACCACCGCGCAGCGCGCCGTGCCGTTGCGGCAGCTCTCGGGCGTCATCGCCACCTCGGCGCCGAAGGCGCGCGCTGCCTCGGCGATGCGGTCGTCGTCGGTGGCGACGATGACGCGGTCGACGCCGGGGACCGAGCGCGCCGCTTCCCAGCTGCGCCTGATCAGGCTGCGCGCGACGCCCGTGGCCCCGCGCAGCGCGACCAGCGGCTTGCCGGGATAGCGGCTCGAGGCGAAGCGGGCGGGGATGACGATCGCGACGGCCATCGGGTCAGGCCGGCAGGAGCGTCACGTCGGGCGCGGAAGCGATGAAGAACGGGTTCTCAAACCCCTTCTTGCCATAGGCGAGCGGGGTCAGGTCGTCGAAGCGCAGCACCCGCCCGCCGGCGCCGCGCAGCACGGCGTCGCCGGCGGCGGTGTCCCATTCCATCGTCCGGCCGAGGCGCGGATAGAGGTCTGCCTCGCCAGTCGCCACGAGGCAGAACTTGAGCGACGACCCCGCCGAGCGGAAGTCGCGCACCGGGTAGCGGGCGATGTAGTCGTCGGTCGCCTGGTCGCGATGGGACTTCGAGGCGACGACGACAAGACCTGCCGGGTCGGAGGACGCGACCCGGATGTAGGCGACGTCGCCAACAGACTGCGGGTCGTGCGCCCCGGCCTCCTCTAGGGCCCGCCCGCTGGCGCAGGTGTAGAAGAGCCGGTCCTTCGCAGGCGCGTAGACCACGCCGCGGGTCGGGACGCCGTGCTCGATGAGCGCGATGTTGACGGTGAAGTCGCCCCGCCGCTGCACGAATTCCTTGGTGCCGTCCAGCGGATCGACGAGGGCGAAGACGTCGGCGTCGAGCTGGTGGCTGGCCGCCTGTTCCTCGGTCACCACCGGCAGGTCGGGCAGCGCCGCGGCGAGCCCGCGCGCGATGATGCGATCGGCAGCCAGGTCAGCCTCGGTCACCGGCGAGGCGTCGGACTTGGCGCGGACCTCGAAATCGGGAGTGCGGTAGATCTCCATGATCGCGGCGCCCGCCTCGAGCGCCAGCCGGCGGAAGGTGGAGGTGATCTTGGCGTAGTCCATCTGGCGGGCTCCCGAGTGTTCGCCTGGCTCGGGCAGCTATGGCCCGGCGTCCGCCCGGTTGTAAACATGCGCCTGAGCCGGCACCGCTGCTCACGGCACCGCGTCGTCGCCGGCAGGGACGAGCAGCGCGCCGCGACGCTCGAGCCAGTCCGCGACAATCCAGCAGAGCAGCGCCCAGCCTGCGCCCGCGGCCCAGCCGGCGAGCACGTCCGTCGGCCAGTGTACGCCGAGATAGACGCGGCTGACGCCCACCGCGAGAGTGATGGTCACCGCGACGGCGAGGATGTAGGCCTTGAGCCGGCGTCGCGGCTGCGCCCGGGCCAGCATGACCGCGAGCGTGAGATACGTCGCGGCGGCCATCATCGCATGGCCACTGGGAAAGCTCGACGTATAGGTGATCGCGCCGTGCGGAACGAGGTCCGGGCGCGGCCGATCGAAGCCGAGCTTAAAGAGGGTGCTGAAGACCTGCGCCCCGGCGACAGCGGCGATCATCAGCCACATCGCCCCGCGCCGGCCCGAGAGCCACAGATAGCCCGCGGCCGCCAGCGTGATCCCTGCAAGAACGCCCAGCCCGCCCAGCGCCGTGACGTCTCGACCCATCTCCTCTAGCCAGCCTGGACCGAGCGGATCGGTCGGATCGGCGGGGTCGCGGAGCGCGAGCAGGACGGCGGTGTCGAACGCCCGCGTTTCGCCCTCCATCATCTCGTCGGCGAGGTTGGCGAAGGCCCAGCCGAAGAACGACAGCAGGAGAAGCGCCGCGAGCGCGCGGTGCTTGAGATAGGGCCGGACCCGGTCAAGGGCCCGGCGTAGAGGGCCCGCCCCCGCGCTCACGTCACCACCCGACAGGTGAGGTTGACGCGCCCGCCGTCAGGCAGGAGCGGCGAGACGCCGAAACGGATCCGATCCACCCCGTGATAGGCGAGGCGCGCCCGTCCGCCCATGACCACCACGTCGCCGCTCTCGAGCCAGATCGAGCGGGTCGGGTCCGATCGGTCGGGTCCGCCCATGCGGAAGCGCGCCGGATCGCCGAGGCTGACCGACAGCACTGGCCAAGAAAAATCCGCCTCGTCCGCATCGCGGTGCAGGCCCATGCGCGTCTCCGCGCCGTAGAAGTTGATCAGGCAGCAGTCGGGATCGCGCGCGCCGGAGATCAGACGGCGCCAGAGCGCGCGCACCGCCGGCGGCAGCGGCGGCCAGGACGCGCCGGAGGGATGGCGGTCGACGTAGCGGTAGCCGCGACGATCGCTGAACCAGCCGAAGCGGCCCGCCGAAGTCATGCGCACCGACATGCGTCCGCCCCGCGGCGTTTCCGGCGAGAAGAGCGGCGCGGCGACGGCGACGGCGCGGATCTCGCCCAGGAGCGCACGCTGCGCGTCGGGGTCGAGCAACCCCTTGTGAATTCGGAAATCGTCGACTTCCAGCGCGGTCATGCTGCTTCGGTCCTCCGGAGCCTGGAAAAAACGTCATGCGCCCGTCGGGCGAGCGGTTGCAGGCCAAAAACCCCGGACCTATATACCCCGCAACGCCGGCGGCGCACGTTCCCGTGAGCGCTGGCGAGGGATGTGGGCCCAGGGGGCCGCTGTAGGACCCGGCCCGCCATATCGCCGCTTGAAAGGATCACGAATGTCAAAAGTCATCGGTATCGACCTCGGCACGACGAACTCCTGCGTCGCCATCATGGACGGAAGCCAGTCCAAGGTCATCGAAAATTCCGAAGGCGCGCGCACGACCCCGTCGATCGTCGCCTTCACCGACGAGGAGCGCCTCGTCGGACAGGCCGCCAAACGCCAGGCGGTCACCAATCCAGAGAACACGCTCTACGCCATCAAGCGCCTGATCGGACGGCGCACCGACGACCCGATGGTCGCCAAGGACAAGGAGATGGTCCCCTACAAGATCATCGGCGGTCCCAACGGCGACGCCTGGGTCGAGGTCAGGGGCGAGAAGTACTCGCCGAGCCAGATTTCCGCCTTCATCTTGCAGAAGATGAAGGAGACGGCCGAGTCCTATCTCGGCGAGAAGGTCGAGCAGGCGGTCATCACCGTGCCGGCCTATTTCAACGACGCCCAGCGCCAGGCCACCAAGGACGCCGGCAAGATCGCCGGGCTCGAGGTGCTGCGCATCATCAACGAGCCGACCGCGGCGGCGCTCGCCTACGGGCTCGACAAGACCACCACCAAGACCATCGCGGTCTATGACCTCGGCGGCGGAACCTTCGACATCTCGATCCTGGAAATCGACGAGGGGCTCTTCGAGGTGAAGTCGACGAACGGCGACACCTTCCTCGGTGGCGAGGACTTCGACATGCGCATCGTCGAGTACCTCGCGGCCGAGTTCAAGAAGGAGCACGGCGTCGACCTGAGCAAGGACAAGATGGCGCTGCAGCGGCTGAAGGAGGCCGCCGAGAAGGCCAAGATCGAGTTGTCGTCCTCGACCCAGACCGAGATCAACCAGCCGTTCATCTCGATGGACCCCAAGACCAAGCAGCCGCTGCATCTCGTGATGAAGCTGACCCGGGCCAAGCTCGAGAGCCTGGTCGCCGACCTGATTGCGCGCTCGATGAAGCCGGCGGCGGCGGCGCTCAAGGACGCCGGCCTCTCGAAGGGCGACATCGACGAGGTCGTGCTCGTCGGCGGCATGACCCGCATGCCCAAGGTCGTCGAGGAAGTGACCAAGTTCTTCGGCAAGGAGCCGCACAAGGGCGTGAACCCCGACGAGGTCGTCGCACTCGGCGCGGCGATCCAGGCGGGCGTCCTGCAGGGCGACGTGAAGGACGTGGTGCTGCTCGACGTGACCCCGCTGAGCCTCGGCATCGAGACGCTGGGCGGCGTGTTCACCCGGCTGATCGACCGCAACACCACCATCCCGACCAAGAAGGGCCAGATCTTCTCGACGGCGGAGGACAACCAGAACGCGGTGACGATCCGGGTGTTCCAGGGCGAGCGCGAGATGGCGGCCGACAACAAGATCCTAGGCCAGTTCAACCTCGAATCGATCCCACCCGCGCCGCGCGGCGTGCCGCAGATCGAGGTGACCTTCGACATCGACGCCAACGGCATCGTGTCGGTGTCCGCCAAGGACAAGGGCACCGACAAGGAGCAGAAGATCACCATCCAGGCCTCGGGCGGCCTCTCGGACGCCGACATCGAGCGCATGGTCAAGGAGGCCGAGGAGAACGCCGAGGCCGACAAGGAGCGCCGCGGGCTGGTCGAGGCGAAGAACCAGGCCGAGAGCCTGATCCACGGCACCGAGAAGTCGGTGGCAGAGCATGGCGACAAGGTCGATCCGACCACCGTCGAGGCGATCGAGATGTCGATCAAGAACCTCAAGGAGGCCGTCGAGGGCGAGGACGCCGAGAAGATCCGCGCCCGCTGCCAGGACGTGACCGAATCGGCGATGAAGCTCGGCGAGGCGATCTACAAGGCGCAGGTGGCTGAGGCCGAATCCGGGGAGGCGAGCGGCGGCGACGGCCGGCCGGAAACGAGCGGCGATGACGATGTCGTCGACGCCGATTTCGAGGACATCGGCGCGGACGACGACAAGAAGTCCTGAACCGCATGACCTGACCGAATGGTCCGCCCTTCCGGGGCGGGCCATTTTCCTTCCGAAGGGAAGCATCCGGCATGGCCACCAAGACCGACTACTACGACCTTCTCGGCGTCGGAAAGAGCTCCAGCGAGGCCGACATCAAGAAGGCCTACCGCAAGAAGGCGATGGAGCTTCACCCCGACCGCAACCGCCACGACCCGCGCGCCGAGGCGCGCTTCAAGGAAGTCAACGAGGCCTACGACGTTCTCAAGGACGCCCAGAAGAAGGCGGCCTACGACCGTTTCGGCCATGCGGCCTTCGAGAACGGCGGGTCGGGCGGGTTCCGGCCGGGCGGCAACAACGCCGACTTCGCCAGCGCCTTCTCCGACGTCTTCGACGATCTCTTCGGCGACTTCATGGGTGGCGCAGGCCGCGCCCGCGGCCAGCGCGCGGCGCGGGGCTCGGACCTGCGCTACAACCTGCGCCTCGATCTCGAGGAGGCCTACAACGGCAAGCAGGCGACGATCACCGTGCCGGGTAGCGCCGCCTGCCAGGTCTGCAACGGCACCGGTGCGGAGGGCGGCGCGGAGCCCGCGAACTGCCCGACCTGTTCCGGCCAGGGCAAGGTCCGCGCCCAGCAGGGATTCTTCACCGTCGAGCGGACCTGCCCGACCTGTTCGGGGCGCGGCCAGATCATCAAGAATCCCTGCGGCTCCTGCGCGGGCGCTGGCCGGGTGCGCCAGGAGCGCACCCTCAACGTCAACATCCCGGCGGGGGTCGAGACCGGAACCCGGATCAGACTGGCCGGCGAGGGCGAGGCGGGGCTGCGCGGCGGACCGACAGGGGATCTCTACATCTTCATCGAGGTCGAGCCGCACGCGATCTTCGAGCGCGAGGGCCAGAACCTCTTCTGCCGGATCCCGGTGGCGATGGTGACCGCGAGCCTCGGCGGCGAGATCGAGGCGCCGACGCTCGACGGCGGCCGCACCCGGGTCAAGGTGCCGGCGGGCGTCGCCTCCGGCAAGCAACTGCGGCTGCGCGGCAAGGGCATGCCGGCGCTGCGCGGCGCCGGCGCGGGCGATCTCTACATCGAGCTGTCGGTGGAGACGCCAGTGAACCTCACCCAGCGCCAGCGCGAGCTCCTGCGCGAGTTCGAGGACGCCGGCAAGGACAACAACCCCGCGCTGGCCGATTTCTTCGGCCGGGTGCGGAGCTTCTGGGACGGGATGAAGGGCTGAGCCTGCGCGCCACTCCGATCCCGTCCGCCGACCCTTCGCGTCGCCGCGCCGCGCCGCGGCTGTTGACCGGAAGGCCGACGCCGAATAGCGGAAGCCATCGCAGCAGAAACAGCAAGCGGGCACGCCAATGAGATCCGAACTCCTGACCGTCATCGCCGTCGCGGCGGCCCTTTCCGTCGAGCCAGCGCGCGCGGAAGAGCCGGCGAACGACCAGGCCGCGGCGATCGCCGCGGCGCTCGTCATCTTCGGGGCGGCGGCGCTGGCGCACCACGAGGACCACCACAAGGACGGCAAGCACCACACCCAGGTCGACCAGATTGCGGCCTTCGAGCGCGGCTATCGCGACGGCCTGCACCACGCCGGATACGATCACCGCCACGACGGCCCTGAATACAACGACGGGTACGCCGCCGGAGCCAAGGAGCGACACAACCGGCTCGCGCACCGCCACGAGAACCGCGGCGACGGGCCGAACGCGCCGACGCTGGCGATGCGCGCCTGCGTCGGCGAGGCCTCGGCGCGCTGGTCCAGAAGCCCTCACGACATCCACGTCATCAAGAGCCGGCAGGCCAGCACCGACGACTTCTTCGTGGAGGTGGCGGCCGGCCATCGCCACGGCAACTGCGAGGTCAGCAGCCGCGGCCAGATCTATCTGTTCAAGAAGGGCAGGATCTGACCCTAGCTGGACGGCCAGAACTCCGGCCACCCCGGGTCGCATGAAAAGGCGGCGCGAAGGGTCGTGCCCTTCGCGCCGTCTCGCTTAGCGTCACCGTCATCAGGCGCGTTTCACCAGGCTGATGATGAGCAGCACGATGATCGCGCCGATGGCGGCGGCGATGATCGCGCCGAAGATGCCGCTCAGGCCGATGCCGATCGCCGGCAGGATGAAGCCGGCGACGATCGCGCCGACGATGCCCAGCACGACGTTGCCGACGAGACCCATGCCCCCACCCTTGACGATGTTGCTGGCGAGCCAGCCGGCGACGCCGCCGACCACGATCCAGACGATGAGGGACACCAGGATGTTGGTGCCCTCGACCGCAGCTTCTTCCATGTTCGCTCTCCCCTGCGAAGTTTCTGATGGACGCCACTGTCTAGCACAGGCGCGTCGCCGCGCGAACGACAAGTTGCGCGTCCGCGGTCACCGCTCGCGGCCGCCGAAGAAGTTCATCACCAGCGCCACCGCGCAGAGCAGCAGAAAGACGAAGAACAGGATCTGCGCGATGCCGGCCGACGCGGAGGCGACGCCGCCGAAGCCGAAGACGGCCGCGACCAGCGCCACGACGAGAAAGATGAGGGCCCACTTCAGCATGATCGCCTCCCTGTTGCTTTGCTGCGGATCGGTATGAAATCTTCAGAGACAACGCCGCCGCAGGGGCCGGGGTTCCCGAAGACCCCGGGCCCATCGCGCGGTCAGTCCGTATCGACCATGGCGGTGAGGCGGCTTCGCGCCCGGCTCACGCGGCTTTTGACCGTTCCGACCGAACAGCCGCTGGCCGTCGCCGCCTCCTCGTAGCTCGAGCCGCCAAGCGCCACCATCAGCAACACGCGTCGCTGGGCCGGCGGCAGCTGGGCGACCGCTTCGCCGAGTTCGCGCAACTCCAGCGCATGGTCCTGGCGCGCGGGCGCCGCGGCGAGCGCCTCCGGCTCGCCAAGACCCAGCATGGCGCGCGCGGCGCGTCCGCTCCGCCGACGCTCCGAGAAGAAGCTGTTGCGCAGGATCGTCATCGCCCAGGCCGCGAGATTGGTGCCAATGCGGAAGCGGCCGCGGTTGCTCCATGCGCGCAGCATGGTCTCCTGCACCAGGTCGTCGGCCAGCGCCGTGTCGTGACTGAGACTCATCGCCCGGCGCCGCAGAATCGGCGCGAGCGCGACGAGGTCGCGGCGAAAGTCCATCAGTTCAGCGTCGTTCATGTCTTGCCCACCTTGAGATATTGATCTGTATGCTGGGTCCGGCGGACCCGTCTTCTGGGGCGGACGCTGGAACAATCGCGGGCGCGCGGTCTTTAAACTGGGACATACCCCATGCCGATGAGCGAAAAGGCACCGATGCGCACTCCCTGCCGCAAGTGTCCCCTCCGCGCCCGCGAGGCGTTCAAGCCGCTCGATGACGACGAGCTGGCGTTCATGGAGTCGTTCAAGTCGGGCGAGCTGCACATCGATCGCGGCACCACGATCGTCAGCGAGGGCACGCGCACCCCGCACCTCTTCACGATCCTCGATGGGGCGGCGGTGCGCTACAAGACCACCGAGGACGGCCGCCGGCAGGTCATCGGCTTCGGCCTGCCCGGAGATTTCATCGGGCTGCAGTCGGCGGTGATGGACGAGATGCAGCACACGGTGGAGGCGGCGACGCGGATGCGGCTCTGCGTCTTTGGCCGCGGCGACTTCTTCCGCCTGTTCGAGGCGAAGCCCGAGCGCGGCTTCGACGTGGCCTGGCTGGCGGCGCGGGAGGAGTATTTCCTCGGCGACCACCTTCTCACCGTGGGCAGGCGCAGCGCCATCGAACGCGTCGCCTTCGGGCTGCACACGTTGCACAAGCGGGCGCTATCGGTGGGGATGGCGACCCGGGACAGCATGGCCATCCCATTCACCCAGCAGGATCTCGCCGACGCGCTGGGGCTCTCGCTGGTCCACACCAACAAGACGCTCAAGCGTCTGCGCGAGCGCGGCGTCGTCTCCTGGGCGGCCGGCGTGCTGGAGATCAAGGACGCCGAAAGCCTGGCTGCGCTGGCCGGCGCCGAAGAGGCGCGCGATCCGGTGCGGCCCCTGATGTAGAGGGCGCGGCCCGGCCCGAAGACCGGGCCGCGCGGGTCAGGGCTTCAGAGGGAGCTGGCCCATTCGTCGATCTGGCGCTCGGCTTCCTGCTTGGCGACGCCGTAGCGCTCCTGGATCTTGCCGGCGAGCTTTTCGCGGTCGCCGCGGACCTGCTCGACCTCGTCGTCGGTCAGTTCGCCCCACTTGGAGCGCACGCTGCCCTTGGCCTGCTCCCATTTGCCTTCGATCTGATCCCAGTTCATCGATCATCCTCCATTGTGGTTTCGATGCTGCCTCAACGCCCGGCACCCCCCGGCGGTTCCCCGGCGCGGGGCGCAGACCGGCGGATCGGGCTTTGCGCGCGCCCGCCGCTTTCGCTACATGCGGACGCCGGAGGGCGCGTGACCGACAATCCCAATGTCTCGCCGATGATGGCGCAGTATCTCGAGATCAAGGCGCGGCACCCCGACGCGCTGCTGTTCTATCGCATGGGCGATTTCTACGAGCTGTTCTTCGAGGACGCCGAGCTCGCGGCGGCGGCGCTCGACATCGCACTGACCAAGCGCGGCAAGCACCTGGGCGCCGACATCGCCATGTGCGGCGTGCCCGCCCATTCCGCCGACGGCTACCTGCTCACGCTGATCCGCAAGGGGTTCCGCGTGGCCGTCTGCGAGCAGATGGAGAACCCCGCCGAGGCGAAGAAGCGCGGGTCGAAATCGGTGGTGAAGCGCGAGGTGGTGCGGCTGGTGACGCCGGGCACGCTGACCGAGGAGACCCTGCTCGAGGCGCGCAGGCACAACTATCTGGCCGCCTACGCCGAGGTGCGCGGCGAGGGCGCGCTCGCCTGGGTCGACGTATCGACCGGCGAGGTGGCGGTCGCCGGCTGCCCGCGGCCGCGGCTGGCGCAGATGCTCGCGCGCCTGCAGCCGCGCGAAGCCCTGGTGACCGAGACGCTGGCGCGCGAACTGGAAGCGACGTTGTCGGAGGCCGGCGCGGCGGTGACGCCGCTCGCTCCGGCGAGCTTCGATTCGACGCTGGCGGCGGGGCGCATCGGGGAGTTCTACAAGGTGCGTTCGCTTGAGGGGTTCGGGGCCTTCGACCGGGCGATGACCGGGGCGCTCGGGGCGATCATCGACTATCTTGAGCTCACCCAGCGCGGGCGGCTGCCGCTTCTGCGCCCGCCGGTCGTCGAGGCGTCGGGCGGGATCATGCGCATCGACGCGGCGACCCGGCGCAATCTCGAGATCACCCGCGCGCTCACCGGCGGTCGGGGCGGATCGCTCCTGGAGACCATCGACCGGACGGCGACCGGGGCGGGCGCGCGGCTCCTGGAGGCGCGTCTCGGGGCGCCCTCGACCGACGTGGCGCTGATCCGCGACCGCCAGGACGCGGTGGGCCATCTTGTCGAGGACAAGGCGCTGCGCGCCCGAGTGCGCGATGGCCTGCGCGCCACGCCCGACGTGGAGCGCGCTCTGTCGCGGCTGGCGCTCGACCGCGGCGGGCCGCGGGATCTGGCGGCGATCCGCGACGGTCTCGCCCGGGCCGCGGCGCTCCGCGCGGGGCTCGACGGAGAGGTCCCGCGCCTGCTCGCGGAGGCGCGCGACGGGCTTGCGGGCGAGGAGACGCTGGCGGGGTTGCTCGAGGCGGCCCTTGTCGACGAACCGCCGCTCCGGCTCAGCGACGGGGGTTTCGTCGCCACAGGACATGACGCAGACCTCGACGAGACCCGGCGCCTGCGCGACGAGAGCCGCGGCGTGATCGCGCGGCTTCAGGGCGACTACGCCGATCGCGCCGGGATCGCCGCGCTCAAGATCCGCCACAACAACGTGCTGGGCTACTTCGTCGAGACCCCAGCCACCCACGCGCGCCGGATGATGGCCGAGCCGATGTCGCAGACCTTCGTGCACCGGCAGACCACGGCGAGCGCGGTGCGGTTCGCGACGCTGGAGCTGAGCGAACTGGAGAGCCGCATCCGTAACGCCGGCGATCGCGCGCTCGAGATCGAGCGGGCGGTCTTCGAGACGCTGCGCGCCGGAATCATCGGCCGGGCCGGCGCAATCGGCGCGCTGGCGCGGGCGCTGGCGGAGATCGATCTCGCCGCGGCGCTCGCCGAGCAGGCGGCGACGGCGCGCTGGACCCGGCCGGTGGTGACCGCAGACCGGGCCTTCGAGATCGCGGCTGGACGGCATCCGGTGGTCGAGGCGGCGCTGCGGCGCACGGGAGGGGAGTTCATCGCCAACGACTGCGATCTCGGCGCCGAGGGTCCCGAGGCGCGGCCGATCTGGCTGGTGACCGGTCCGAACATGGCCGGAAAGTCGACGTTCCTGCGCCAGAACGCGCTGATCGCGATCCTCGCCCAGATCGGCGGCTTCGTTCCGGCGGAGGAGGCGCGGATCGGCGTCGTTGACCAACTCTTCAGCCGGGTCGGGGCGGCGGACGATCTGGCGCGCGGTCGCTCGACCTTCATGGTCGAGATGGTCGAGACCGCAGCGATCCTGAACCAGGCGGGCGAAGGCGCGCTCGTGATCCTCGACGAGATCGGCCGGGGCACCGCCACCTATGACGGGCTCTCGATCGCCTGGGCGACGCTGGAGCACCTGCACGAGACCAACCGTTGCCGCACCCTCTTCGCCACGCACTACCACGAACTGACCGCGCTGGCCGCAAGACTGGAGGGGCTCCGCAACGCCACGGTGGCGGTGCGCGAGTGGAACGGCGAGGTGATCTTCCTGCACGAGGTTCGCGAGGGAGCGGCCGACCGCTCCTATGGCGTCCAGGTGGCGCGGCTCGCCGGCCTGCCCGCGGCGGTGATCGAGCGGGCGCGCGCAGTCCTCGAGAGCCTCGAGGCCGGCGACCGCGGCCGTGCGGGCCGCGCCGCGACCCTCGTGGACGACCTGCCGCTCTTCAGCGCGGCCGAAACCCCGCGCCCGACACCCGCGCGCGCATCTGCGGTGGAGGAACGGCTGCGCGAGATCCACCCGGACGAGTTGAGCCCGCGGGAGGCTCTGGGGGCTCTCTACGAGTTGCGCGGCTTGCTGGGCGAGACCTGAGTCCGGTTGCGTTCAGCCTCCGGACGACACGCCGACCTGCGCCGGGCGCAGCAGGCGGTCGCCGATGGTGAAGCCGCTGTTCATCACCTGGATGATATCGCCGGCCCTGGTGTCGGGCGCCGGCGCCTCGAACATCGCTTGGTGCAGCTTGGGGTCGAAGCGATCGCCGATCTCGGGGCGCAGCTCGTGGATTCGGTGCTTCTCGAAAGCCGAGACCAGGTCCCGGCGGGTCAGCTCGATGCCTTCCAGAAGGCCCGGCGCCGCGGCGCGGACGTCCTCGGTGGCGTTTTCGAGCGCGCGCCCGAAATTGTCATACACCGACAGCAAGTCGCGCGCGAGCCGGGTGCCGCCGTAGATCTCGGCGTCGCGGCGATCGCGCTCGGCGCGCTTGCGGATGTTCTCGGTCTCGGCCATCGCGCGCAGAAGCCGATCCTTGAGTTCGGAGACCTCCAGACGCAACGCCTCGATCTCGTCGGACTGGACGAGTTCCTCGGGGATCTCCTCCTCGGTGATGCCGTCGTCGGGATGCGCGGTTTCGGGATCGTCCAGAAAGGCCTCTTCCCCGAACGCCTCGTCGTCTCTGTTTCTCGCCATCTTTTCTTGTCCTATCCCTGGCTGCGGCTGGAGACCAGCTTGCCGACCAGTTGCGCGGTGTAATCGACGATCGGAACGATCCGCCCGTAGTTGAGGCGGGTCGGGCCGATCACGCCGAGGGCGCCGATGAATTTTCGCTCTGCGTTCATATAGGGAGCGACCACCAAAGAGGAACCGGAAAGCGAAAAAAGCTTGTTCTCCGAGCCGATGAAGACACGCACGCCTTCGCCGTCCTCCGACAGCTCGAGAAGCTGCGCGAGGTCGCGTTTGCGTTCGAGCTCCTCGAAGAGGCCCCGCACCTGCTCGAGTCGTTCCGCGTCGCCGGCCTCTCCAAGCAGGTTGGCGCGGCCGCGCACGATAAGCCGGTCGCGCCCCGCACCATCGCCGCCGGCCCAGGCGGCTGCGCCGGTCTCCACCAGCGCCTGCGCCGCCTGGTCGAGTTCGGCGCGACGCCGATCGATCTCGCCCGACACAACGGTGCGCATCTCCGAAAGCGTGCGCCCGTGCAGGATCGCATTGAGAAAGTTCGCAGCAGACTGCATCGCCGCCGGCGTCAGTCCCATCGGCGGCTGGAAGAGCCGGTTCTCCACATGGCCGTCGGCGGTGACGAGCACCACCAGCGCCCGGTCCGGGGCCAGCGAGACGAATTCGATGTGGCGGATCGGCGCCTCCGCCTTCGGCGCGAGCACGAGGCTCGCCCCGCGGGTCAGGCCGGACAGCATGTCGCCCGCCCGGTCGAGCAGCTCGGGAATGTCACCCTCGCCGACGTCGAGGGACCGCTCGATCTCGGCGCGGTCGACGCCGGGAACACCGCCCAGCTCAAGGATCCCATCGACGAAGAGCCGCAATCCCAGCTGGGTCGGGATGCGGCCCGCGGACACGTGCGGGCTGTGCAGGAGGCCGAGGAACTCAAGGTCCTGCATCACGTTGCGGATCGTGGCCGCCGAAACCCCCTCGCTGAGGCTGCGCGACAACGTGCGCGAGCCCACCGGCTCGCCGTTCTCGAGATACAATTCCACCAGCCGTCGAAAGACTTCGCGGCTGCGTTCGTTGAGGGCGCTGAGATCGGATCGGGCTTCCAACACGCGGTCGAAACTCCTTCGATGGCTGTCACATGTAAGCGCCACACCATGGAGCGTCAATTCGGCGAGCCGCGCCGAACGGCGGAGAGACGCGGCGCTGGACGGCGCTGCGCGCGCGCGATAAGCCGCGGGCGTCCATCGCCATCCCGAGAGGTTTCCATGCGTCCGTCAGGCCGAGCCACCGATGCGCTGCGCCCCGTCTCGATCGAAACCAACGTCACCAGGCACGCCGAGGGCTCCTGCCTGATCCGGATGGGAGATACCCACGTGCTTTGCACCGCCAGCCTCGAGGAGAGCGTGCCGCCATTCCTGCGCAAGACCGGGCTCGGCTGGGTGACGGCCGAATACGGCATGCTGCCGCGCGCGACGACCACGCGGAACCGCCGCGAGGCGACGGCGGGCAAGCAGTCGGGCCGCACGGTAGAGATCCAGCGCCTGATCGGGCGGTCGCTGCGCGCGGCCGTCGACCGGGTGGCGCTCGGCGAGCGCCAGATCACCGTCGACTGCGACGTGATCCAGGCCGACGGCGGCACGCGCTGCGCGGCGATCACCGGCGGCTGGGTGGCGCTGCGGCTGGCGGTCAACCGGCTGATGGCGGCGGGAGACGTACGCGACGACCCGCTGAGCGATCACGTCGCGGCGGTGAGCTGCGGCGTCTACGGCGGCCAGCCAGTGCTTGATCTGGACTACGCCGAGGACAGCGTCGCGGGGACGGACGCGAATTTCGTGATGACCGGCCGGATGGGGCTGATCGAGGTGCAGGGCAGCGCCGAAGGCGCGCCGTTCAGCCGCGCGCAGTTCGAGGAGCTGATGAACCTCGCAGAGACCGGCGTCGGCACCCTGGTCGCGGCGCAGGCGGCCGCGGTGACATGACCCGGCGGTTCTCCGGCGACCGGCTCGTCGTCGCCACTCACAATGCGGGCAAGCTTGAGGAGATCCGCCATCTTTTCGGCGCACGCGCCTTTTCGATCGTCTCGGCGGCTGACCTCGGCCTGCCCGAGCCGGCCGAGACCGAGACGAGCTTTCTCGGCAACGCCCGCATCAAGGCCCACGCCGCGGCGAAAGCCGCCTCCCTGACGGCGCTGGCCGACGACAGCGGCATCGAGGTCGACGCGCTCGGCGGCGCGCCGGGCGTCTTTACCGCCGACTGGGCGGAGACGCCGCAGGGCCGCGATTTCACCCACGCCATGACCCGCACCTGGGAGGCGCTCGAGGCGGCGAACGCGCCCGAGCCGCGCAGCGCGCGGTTCCGCTGCACGCTGGTGCTCGCCTGGCCCGACGGCCACGAAGAGGTCTTCGAGGGCCGCATCGAGGGCCGATGCGTCTGGCCGATGCGGGGCGACAAGGGCCATGGCTATGATCCGATGTTCCAGCCCGACGGCCATGAGGTGACGCTCGGCGAGATGGACCGCTGGGAAAAGAACGCGATCAGCCATCGCGGCGACGCGTTCGGCAAGCTCCTTGCCGCCTGTTTCGACTGAACCCCGGGCCGCGGCCGCGGCGTCGGAGGACTGGCGCGAAGGCGGCTTTGGCGTCTACGTGCACTGGCCGTTCTGTGCTGCCAAATGCCCATATTGTGACTTCAACAGCCATGTGCGCCCCGCCGTCGACCAGGACCGCTGGCGCGCGGCGCTCGTCTCCGAGATCGCGGCCGCCGCCGCGCTGGCGCCGGGACGACGTGTCGATACGGTCTTTTTCGGCGGCGGCACGCCGAGCCTGATGCCCCCCGAGACCGTCGGCGCGGCGCTCGACGCAATCCGCTCGGGGTGGATGCTGGCACCCGGCGCCGAGATCACGCTAGAGGCCAACCCGACCTCGGCCGAGGCGGCGAAGTTCGCGGGCTTTCGCGACCGCGGCGTCAACCGTCTCTCGCTCGGGGTGCAGGCGCTGTCGGACCCCGACCTGCGTGGGCTCGGCCGGATGCATGACGCCGCGGAGGCGCTGCGGGCGCTGGCGCTGGCCCGGGAGACGTTCCCGCGCGTCAGCTTCGATCTGATCTACGCGCGCCAGAACCAGACCGCCGCCGACTGGCGCGCGGAGTTGGCCCAGGCGCTGGCGCTCGGACCTGACCATCTGTCGCTCTATCAACTGACGATTGAAGACGGCACCCGGTTTGGCGACCTCGCCCGGCGCGGGCGGCTGCGCGGCCTGCCCGATACGGACCTGGCCGCGGAGCTTTTCGAGACGACGCGCGAGATCTGCGCCGCGGCGGGCCTGCCGGCCTACGAGGTCTCCAATCACGCGCGTCCCGGGGCGGAGAGCCGGCACAACCTTGTCTACTGGCGCTACGGCGACTTCGCCGGGATTGGGCCCGGCGCGCACGGGCGTCTGACCCTTCAGGGGATACGCTGGGCGACCGAGACACTGCATGCGCCCGAAGCCTGGCTAGCTGCGGTCGAGGCGCGGCCGGGCTCGGCCACGCGCCGGTCCGCCGTGGCTCCCGGCGATCAGGCAGTGGAGATGCTTCTGATGGGTCTCCGGCTCTCGGAAGGAGTCCGGCCCGAGCGATTCGCGGCGCTGGCCGGACGGCCGCTCGCGATGGAACCGCTCGACACGCTGGCAGGAGAAGGCCTCATCGAGATCGTCGACGGCAGGTTGCGTGCGACCGACGACGGTCGTCTCCTGCTCAACCAGGTGATCGCGACCCTCGCGCCCTAGGCGCCGACAAGGCGCTGGCACAGCGCGTCGAGATCATCCAAGCTTTTGTATTTTATGCGTATTTCCCCGGAACTTCCGCCCGCCCGATGATCTATGACGACCTTCATCGCCAGGCTGGCGCTCAGGTCGGCCTCCAGGGCGCGGGTATCGGCGTCCTTGGTCGCGCCCGGTGCGCCGGTCGGGTTCGCCGGCCTCGCCGCGGACCTGGCGAGCTGCTCGGTCTGGCGCACCGACAGGTCGCGGTCCACCACCTGTCGCGCCAGCGCCGTGGCATCGGGCGCGGTGACGAGCGCGCGGGCGTGCCCGGCCGAGAGTTTGCCCGCGCGCACCAGGTCGAGCACCGGCGCCGGCAGGGTCAGCAGTCGCAGCAGGTTGGCAATGTGGCTGCGGCTCTTGCCCAGCGCCTCGCCGAGGCGCTCCTGGGTGTGCCCGAACCGGTCCATGAGCTGGCGGTAGCCCAGCGCCTCCTCGATGGCGTTCAGGTCGGCGCGCTGGATGTTCTCGATGATGGCGAGCTCCAGTACCTCGGTGTCGGTGAGGTCGCGCACGATCGCGGGCAACTCGTGCAGGTTGGCAAGCTGAGCCGCGCGCCAGCGGCGCTCCCCTGCGACAATCTCATAGCGATCAGGTCGCTGGCGGTCGGGCCGCAGGATCAGCGGCTGGATGACGCCCTTCTGCCGGATCGAGGCGGCGAGCTCCTCAAGGTCCGTCTCGTCGAAGTCCTTGCGCGGCTGGTCGGGATTGGGCCTGATCTGCTCGATCGGGTAGAGATGCGCGCCGCGCGGCCCGGCGGCGCGAATCGTTTCGGACCTGTCCGGCCGCTCCACTTCGGCAACATCCGCCAACAGGGCCGAGAGGCCGCGGCCAAGTCCCTTCTTCTCCACTTCAGCTTACTCCCTCGGTCGGTTGGACTTCCGGCGCCACGACGTATCCGAGGCGGGCGAGGACTTCGGCGGCCAGCTTCTGGTAGGCGATGCTGCCGCTGCTCTTGCGGTCGTAGATCAGGGCGGGGACCGCATGCGACGGCGCCTCGCTCAGGCGCACGTTCCTAGGAATGACGGTTTCGTACACCAGCGCCCCGAGGTTCTCTCGCACGTCCGCGGCGACCTGCCCGGACAAGTTATTGCGTTTGTCATACATGGTCAACACAATACCTTGTATGGTCAGCCGCGGATTGGCGCCTGCCCGCACCGATTGCACCGTGCGCATCAGTTGCGACAAGCCCTCCAGCGCAAAGAACTCGCATTGCAATGGCACCAACACGGAATCCGCGGCGCTGAGCGCATTGATCGTCAGCAGGTTCAACGATGGCGGGCAATCGATCAAGATATAGTGTGGATCACCGAGCAAATTACCATTATCTTGCAGGCGATCACGCATCTTGTGCAATCGACGAGGATCCGAAACCATATCTACATCCGCTGAACTGAGATCCGATGTGGCGGGCAGGATCATCAGGTTGGGAATGATCGTCTCGAAGACGATCGGCCCATCCGGTGCGCCGCCGAACAGAAGATCGTAGCTCGTGAAACTGCGCTCCTGCGCCCCGAAGCCGAGGCCGGTGGAGGCGTTGCCCTGCGGATCGATGTCGATCACCAGCACGCGCCGGCCGAGCGCCGCGATGGCGGTGCCGAGGTTGATCGCCGTCGTCGTCTTTCCGACCCCGCCCTTCTGGTTGGCGATGGCCAGGATATGCGGTCGCGACGGGAGATCAGACACGGGACAGGGCTCCTACCTCGACGATCGCCGCGCCGGCGCGACTCTGGCTCGGGTGCAGTTCGAACGTGAAGGTCCAGGTTCCCTGCGCCTCTTCAATCTCCTTATGCACCGTCTCGCCCTTCGGAAACAAGCCGATACCACCGGGGCGAGCATGTCTTTCAAGATGCCCGAGCAGTTGCGACAGTGGGGCCAGCGCTCGCGCAGAGACCACATCGGCCGCTTGCGGTCCGACCTCATCGATCCGTTCCGCCAGGACCTCCACCCGCGTCCCGGTCACGCGCGCAGCCTCGCGCAGGAACACCGCCTTGCGCGCGTCGCTCTCGATCAACCGCACGTCGAGGTCGGGTACGGTCTCGCTCGCCAGGATCGCCACCACGAGCCCAGGAAACCCGGCGCCGGCGCCGAGATCGACCCAGCGGCGGAGGGCAGCTGGGCGCAACCGCCAGAGCTGTGCGGAGTCAACGACGTGCCGTTCCCAGATATCGCCGAGCGACGCCTTCGACACGAGGTTGATCGCTGGCGACCACTTGCCGACCATCGCTTCAAGCGCTTCAAGCCGTTCGAGTGTTTCACGTGAAACAACCTGATCGGGGAGGCCGCGCCCCGTGGTCACCCCTGAACCCGCTCCGTCACCTGCCGGGCGCGGAGCAACAACAGGGTCAGGGCTGCCGGGGTCATTCCCTCGATCCGACCGGCCTGTCCAAGGGTGCGCGGACGGACAAGCCGCAACTTATCCTGCAACTCACCCGACAGGCCCGACATGGCGGCATAATCAAGGGACTCGGGCAGAGCCACGGCCTCATCCTGGCGCAATCGGGCGATATCAGCGTCCTGGCGGGACAGGTAGGGAGCATAGAGCGCCTCGATCGCGACCGCGTCGACCGACGCGCGGTCGAGGTCGCCGATTTCGGGAAACGCAACCACAGCTTCATCAACCGACAGCGAGCCTGCGCCGATCAAATCAAAAAGCGAGCGCCGGACTCCATCCATGTTGACCTTGACGCCGTGACCCTCCGCCTCGGAGGGTGAGACCACGCTGCCTTTCAACACACCTAGCGCCAATTCAAAGGCCGCCTGGCGGCGCTCGAAGGCGACTCGCCGCACCTCTCCAATCAAACCGAGGGCCAGACCAACCGGCGTGAGCCTGAGATCAGCGTTGTCCGGCCGCAACCGCAGCCGATATTCCGACCGAGACGTGAACATGCGATAGGGCTCGGTCACCCCCCGCGTCACCAGGTCATCGATCATCACACCGACATAGGCCAGATCCCGACCCAGAACGACCGCATCCAGCCCCAACGCCAACCCTGAGGCATTGGCGCCGGCGACGAGACCCTGACCGGCAGCCTCCTCGTAGCCCGTGGTCCCATTGATCTGGCCCGCGAGGAACAATCCTCCCACACCCTTCACCGCCAGGGATGGCTCAAGACATCGCGGATCGATGTAGTCGTATTCGATCGCGTAGCCGACCTGTGTGATACGAACGCTCCAAAGACCTGGAATGCTTCGGACGTAGCGCTCCTGCACAACTTCCGGCAGCGACGTCGAAATACCGTTGGGATAGACCGTGTCGTCTTCCAGTCCCTCCGGTTCGAGGAAAACGTTGTGAGATGGCTTGTCCGGAAAGCGCACCACCTTGTCCTCAATCGACGGACAGTACCGTGGTCCGACTCCCGAGATCCCACCCCCGTACATCGCCGAGTTCTGGAGGTTTTTTCGTATTATTTCATGGGTTTGTTCGGTTGTCGCGGTGACGCCGCAGGCGACCTGACGCAAGTTCGGCCTGCATGAGAGAATGGACAGCATCGCCGGTCGTTCGTCGCCCGGCTGCTCTTCGATGGCGTCCCAATCGATGGACCGGCCATCCAGACGCGGCGGCGTCCCGGTCTTCAGGCGTCCGACGGGCAGGCCGAGATCGCGCATGCGATCCGCCAAGCGTCGAGCCGCAGCGTCCCCCACGCGCCCGGCGGGGATCCTCCGGTGACCGATGTGGATCTCGCCGTTGAGAAACGTCCCGGTCGTCAACACAACCGCCCGGGCCAGGATGGCGGCGCCTTGGTCGAGTTCGACGCCCCGACAGACGCCGCTGGTGATCAGCAGATCAACCACCTCACCCTCGATGACGTCGAGACCCGGGGTTCCCGCCAACTGTAATTGCACGAAGCGCCGATAGACCGCCCGGTCGCACTGGGCGCGCGGACCGTGCGTCGCAGGACCCTTGCTGCGATTGAGCAGGCGGAACTGGATGCCCGCGGCGTCTGCGGCGCGGCCCATGAGGCCGTCGAGCGCATCGATCTCACGCACGATATGGCCCTTGCCGACCCCTCCGATCGCCGGATTGCACGACATCACCCCAATCGTGCCGCGTTTCTGGGTCACCAGCGCCGTGCGGGCGCCACGCCGCGTCGCAGCCAGCGCGGCCTCGACTCCGGCGTGCCCGCCACCGATGACGATCACGTCGAAAGTCGGATGTTTCACGTGAAACAGGCCCTATTTTCCAAGGCAGAAACTCTTGAAGATGATCGAAAGAACGCCCTCTACATCGATGCGGCCCGCGAGAATGTCAAGATTTCGCACTGCCGCGCGGAGATCGTCGGCCGCCATTTCCGGCGCATTCCGGCGCCGGGCCAGTTGGGACGTCGCATTCCGCACAGCCTCGAGCGCCCCTGCCACCGCCACTCGCTGCCGCTCCGTCACCACCGACGATGCGCCTGCGGCCCTCAGGGCAAGCTCGGCGCCAAGTTCGTTGAGGAAGCGGTCGACGCCCAGTCCGGTCAGACCGGACACGGCGTTCTGCGGGGGCTCCGTGAGTGTGTCGCCCATGGCCCTCAGCATGATGTCACCCTCACGCGCCCAGACGCCCGCATCGATAGGGTCGCCTTCCCTACGAAGGAAAACCCGGAGATCGGCGCGCGTCGCACGCTCGCGGGCGCGCTCGACGCCCAACACCTCGATGCGATCGTCGCTCTCTCGAAGCCCGGCCATGTCGAGGAGTGTTACCGGCACGCCCTGCAGATCCATCCGCACCTCGAGGACATCGCGGGTGGTTCCGGCAATTTCTGAGACGATGGCCGCCTCGCGCCGCGCCAGTCGGTTGAGCAACGTCGACTTGCCGACGTTGGGCGGCCCGACAAGTGCGACCTCAAAACCGTGCGCGACCCGCTCCGCCAGTCCCGCCCCGGCGACCTCGGCCGCCAGATCAGCCTCCAGCGTGGCGAGGCCCGAGATCACCCGGTCGAGCACGTCATCGGGAATGTCCTCGTCGGCGAAGTCGATCGACGCCTCGACTAGGGCCAGGGCTTCGGTGAGCGCACCACGCCACGTTTCGATCCTGCGCCCCAGTTCGCCGTCCATAAGGCGCATGGCCTGGCGATGCTGCGCGGTGGTCTCCGCCTCCAGCAGACCGCCCAAGCCCTCGACCCGGACGAGATCGGTGCGGCCGTTCATCAGGGCGCGGCGGGTGAATTCGCCCGGTTCCGCCAGTCGAAGGCCGGGAGCCTGCGCCAGCGCCTTCAGGACGGCGTCGATCACCGCAATGCTGCCGTGGGTGTGAAATTCGACCATGTCCTCGCCGGTATGGCTGAGTGGCCCTTCGAATCGCATGACAAGCGCCTGGTCCAGCACTTCGCCAGCAGAGGGTTCCTGCAATCGCCGGAGGGCAGGGATGCGTGCTGGAACGTCCCGCACACGAAGATAGGGGATTACCTCATGCGCATCTGGGCCAGAAACGCGAATGACTGCTATTGCGGCACGCCCTCGCATAGTGCTGAGGGCGTAGATCGTATCCGTTTTATTTTCAGTAGTTGATATTTTTATTTCAACTGTTCATGGAGTCGAAGAACTCACTGTTCGATTTTGTCTGCTTGAGCTTTCCGAGCAGGAATTCAATGGCGTCGGTGGTTCCCATCGGATTGAGGATCCGTCGCAGGACGAACATCTTGGTGAGGTCGGTCTTGTCGACGAGCAACTCTTCCTTGCGAGTGCCGGACTTGAGGATGTCGATGGCCGGGAACACCCGCTTGTCGGAGATCTTGCGATCGAGCACGATCTCGGAGTTGCCGGTGCCCTTGAACTCCTCGAAGATCACCTCGTCCATGCGGCTGCCGGTGTCGATGAGCGCCGTGGCGATGATGGTCAGCGAGCCGCCTTCCTCGATGTTACGCGCAGCGCCGAAGAACCGTTTCGGGCGCTGGAGCGCGTTGGCGTCGACGCCGCCGGTCAACACCTTGCCCGACGATGGCACCACCGTATTGTAGGCGCGCCCCAGCCGGGTGATCGAATCGAGCAGGATCACCACGTCGCGCTTGTGCTCAATCAGACGCTTGGCCTTCTCGATCACCATCTCGGCGACTGCGACGTGCCGCGTGGCAGGTTCGTCGAAGGTCGAGGCGATCACCTCGCCCTTCACCGAACGCTGCATGTCGGTAACTTCCTCGGGCCGTTCGTCGACCAGAAGCACGATCAGGTAACATTCAGGGTGATTGCTTTCGATCGAGGCGGCGATGTTCTGAAGGATGACCGTCTTGCCGGTCCGCGGCGGCGCCACGATCAGGCCGCGCTGGCCTTTGCCGATCGGCGCGACCAGATCGATGATACGCGCCGTCTTGTCCTTGATCGTCGGGTCCTCGATCTCGAGCTTGAGGCGTTGGTCGGGATAGAGCGGCGTGAGGTTATCGAAATGAACCTTGTGACGGGCCTTCTCGGGATCCTCGAAATTGATCTTCGAGACCTTGATCAGGCCGAAGTAGCGCTCGTTGTCCTTCGGCGCCCGGATCACGCCCTCAACGGTGTCGCCGGTGCGGAGCGCGAACTTCCGGATCTGGTTGGGGCTGACATAGATGTCGTCCGGCCCGGCGAGGTAGTTGGCCTCCGGCGACCGCAGGAAACCGAACCCGTCCTGAAGCACCTCGAGCACCCCGTCGCCGGAGATCTCGACGCCCTCTTCGGCCATGTCCTTGAGGATGGCGAACATCATGTCGCCCTTGCGCATCGTCGATGCGTTCTCGATCTCTAGCTCTTCTGCGAGCTCCAGCAGGTCGGCCGGGCTCTTGGCTTTCAGTTCTGCGAGCGAAAGCTGCTCGAAGTCGGTGGACAAATCCATGGAGATCCCTGACGTCGTGCGAAAATGGTCAAAGGGGGAATGACGCGGGCGCGGAGCGGCCCGAGGTTCGAGTCTCACAGTTCTCGGCGCTTGTCAAACATCTCGTCAGAACGGCCTGACGATGACCATGATGACGATCACGATCAACCCCAGGGTGGGAACCTCGTTCATCGTCCTGTAGGTCCGCCCGCTGCGCGAGTTGGCGTCGTCCGCGAACTCGGAGCGCCTGCGCCCCAGCCAGTGATGGAACCAGGTCAGCGCGCCAACGCCGGCTAGCTTGACGTAGATCCAGAGATCCCGCCCCCACTCGATCAACCCCGGCGTCAGCAGGAGCGCCAGCCCGAAGATCCAGGTCGCGATCATCGCGGGGTTCATGATCAGCCGAAAGAGCTTGCGCTCCATGACCTTGAAGGTCTCCGAGACCTCCGATCCGATCGGCGCGCCTTCGGCGTGATAGACGAAGATCCTCGGCAGGTAGAAAAGTCCCGCCATCCAGGCGACCATCGAGATGACATGCAGCGCTTTCGTCCAAGGATAGGCGGAGGCGAGAAGGTCGGACAAGACGGGCTCCAGCATCGGTCGATGTCCGGCCCTAGCATGATCGAACTGGCGCGCAAACGGGTTCGCGTCTCCACCTTCATTATCAGATCTGGAGTCTGTGTGGTTTTGTTAAGTAAGGCCGTGAATCCCGTGGATTACCGGCGCCGCCGATTTCCCCCACATGTTTTTCCACAGCCTTCCCGGAGACCCTCGGAAGCGCCACATACAACCTTTGGTTGAAACATGTTCGATTTTATCCATTTCTTTCAAGGGTCTGCGAAACCGGGTTTTCGCCGCTCACAACCCCTGTGGACAGATTCAGGCCTCGGATCGATGCTCGGATTCAGAGTTATCCCGATGCGCGGGGATTGCGGTGCCAGACGCGCGAGACTGTGGAGCGACGGGCCTGGTCCGGGCGCCGAATGCGCCGGCACTCTTTGTTCCCCGCTCGCGGGCAGGCCATACCGGGATTGTCCACAATACGGTGCCCAGGAATCTTCGCCCCGGCGGGCCTTCGTTGTCTCTTCCACCGCCGGTTCCAGGCTTGCGCCGCCGCTTTCACCGGCCGATTGTGCCTCCGACATGCCTGCCGCCGCGTCTGACCGCTCATGACACAGGGGGTGATTCTCGCCTCCGCGTCCGCCTCCCGCGTAGCCCTCCTGCGCGCGGCGGGCGTCGTGGTCGAGGTCGCGCCCGCCGGTGTCGATGAGGCTGCGGTCAAGGCCGCGATGCTGGCCGAAGGCGCCCCTCCGCGTGACATCGCGGACGCGCTGGCCGATCTCAAGGCGCGCCGCGTTGCCGGCCGCAGGCCGTCGGATCTGGTGATCGGCGCCGACCAGGTGTTGGTCTGCGACAGCCAGATGTTCGACAAGCCCGAGAGCCTGGAAGCGGCGGGCGAGCAACTGCGCCTGCTGCGTGGCAGGACACATGAACTTCTCTCGGCCGCCGTCGTGGTCGAGCAGGGGCGCCCAGTCTGGCGTCACGTCGGGCGTGCGCAGTTGATGATGCGCCCCTTCAGCGACGCATTCCTCGCCGGGTATCTCGACCGGCACGGGCACGACCTGCTCGACACGGTCGGCGCCTATCGGCTCGAGGCCGGCGGCGCACAGCTCTTCACCCGGGTGACCGGCGACCATTTCACCGTGCTTGGCCTGCCGCTGCTCGAGCTGCTCGGGTTTCTGCGCACGCGCGGGATCTGCCTCGAATGAGCCTAGATCGGCCGCCCCTCGCCGGCGTGATCGGGTGGCCGATCGGGCACTCCCGCTCGCCGAAGCTGCACGGCCACTGGCTCAGGCGCTACGGGATCGACGGCTACTACGTTCCGATCGGGCTACCGCCCGAAGACTTCGAGGCGGGTCTGCGCGCATTGGCGAAGCTGGGGTTTCGCGGCGTCAACGTCACCATCCCGCACAAGGAGACTGCGTTTGCGCTCGCCGACGCGCGCAGCCCGCGCGCCGAGGCCATTGGCGCGGCCAACACCCTGACCTTCGGCGGGGACGGCGCGATCCACGCCGACAACACCGACGGTTACGGGTTTCTCGAGAATCTGCGCCAGGAAGCGCCGGGATGGCGCGCGGACGCCGGCCCGGCGCTGGTGCTGGGCGCCGGCGGCGCCGCGCGCGGCGTCGTACGGGCGCTGCTCGAGGCCGGAACCCCGGAATTGCGGCTGGCCAACCGCACCCGCGCGCGCGCCGACGTCCTGCGCTCCGAGTTCGGCGCGCGGGTCGTCGCGCTCGACTGGGCGCAAGCCGAGGCGGCGACGACCGGCGCCACGACGATCGTGAACACCACATCGCTGGGGCTCGCGGCGCAGGACGGCGCCCCGATCGGCTTCGCCGCCGCCGACCCCGACGCCCTGGCGACCGACATCGTCTATGAGCCGCTCGAGACGCCGTTTCTGGCTGCTGCGCGCAGGCGCGGGCTGCGCACCGTCGACGGGCTCGGCATGCTGCTCCATCAGGCGGCGCCCGGCTTCGAGGCCTGGTTCGGGGTGCGCCCGGAGGTCGATGGCGCGCTCAGGGCCGCGGTGCTCGCCCCGTGAACCGCGGTCCGCTGGTTCTCGGCCTCACCGGCTCGATCGGGATGGGCAAGTCAACCACGGCGGGCTTCTTCCGCGCGGCGGGCGTGCCGGTGTGGGACGCCGATGCGACGGTCGAGCGGCTCTACGGGCCGGGCGAGGCGGGCGCCAGGGCGCTGGCCGATCTCGTTCCTGACGCGGTCTCCGCCGCTGGCGTCGACCGCGCGGCGCTCCGGCGCATGATCTCCAGGGATCGCGGGCTTCTCGGCGCCATCGAGGCGCGTATCCACCCGCTCGTCGCCGCTGACCGCGCGGCGTTTCTCGAAGGCAACGCCAACGCCGCACTCGTTGTGCTCGACATTCCGCTGCTCTTCGAGACTGGCGCGGATCGCCTGGTCGACCGGGTGCTGGTCGTCACCGCGCCCGCGGAGGTGCAGCGCGCGCGGGTGATGGAGCGCCCCGGCATGACCGAGGAGGCCTTCGCGCGCCTGCTCGCGCGGCAGACCCCGGACGCCGAGAAGCGCGCCCGCGCCGACCACCTCATTCACACCGACCGCGGCGTCGAGGCCGCCCGCGCCGAGGCGCTGGCGCTGATCGCCGACCTGACCGGAGACGCCCATGCGTGAGATCGTGCTCGACACCGAAACAACCGGGCTCGACCCCGGCAGCGGCGACCGCATTGTCGAGATCGGTGGGGTCGAACTCGTCAATCACGTGCCGACGGGCCGCATCTATCACCAGTACGTCAATCCGCGGCGCGACATGCCGCAGGAGGCGCAGGCGGTGCATGGCCTGACCGCGGCGTTCCTGTCCGACAAGCCGGTGTTCGAGGATATAGTGGGGGCGCTTCTCGACTTCGTCGGCGACGCGCGGCTCGTAATCCACAATGCAAGCTTCGACATGAAGTTCCTCAACGCCGAGCTTGGCTGGGCGGCGCGGCCGACGCTGCCGCAGGCGCGCGCGCTCGACACGCTGGACCTCGCGCGGCGGCGGTTTCCAGGCGCCCAGAACAGCCTCGACGCGCTCTGCCGCCGTTTCGGGGTCGACAATTCAGCCCGCGAGAAGCACGGGGCGCTGCTCGACGCCGAACTGCTCGCTGAGGTCTATCTGGAGCTGATCGGCGGTCGCCAGCCGGACTTGGGCCTGTCCCTTGTGGGCGACGCCAACCACGAGGCCGACGCCGCGGCGCCCGCGCGCGTGCGCCCGGTCCCGCTCCCTTCGCGACTGACGCAGGCCGAGGCGCAGGCGCACGAGGCCTTCGTGCGGGAAATCGGAGCGGCGGCGCTCTGGGGCTACGACTGATCCCGGATCAGGCCTGCGCCGGCGCGTCGCCCGAACCCGCCTCCGCCTGCCGGCGGGCGATCTCGGCGCGGTAGAGCGCCACGAAGTCGATGATCTCGAGGTTGAGCGCCGGGTAGCCGCCGTCGTGGATGACGTCGCTGACGATTCGCCGCACGAACGGGAAGATCAGCCGCGGGCACTCCATCATCAGGAGCGCGTGCAATTGCTCGGGTGCCACGTTCTGGATGAGGAACAGCCCGGCGTAGTCGAGCTCCATCAGGAAGGCGGGCGTCTCGCCGACGCGGCTGTCGACCTTGAGCTTGATTGCGACCTCGTAGCGGTCCTCGCCCCGGCGCTGCACGTCGAGGTTCACCTGCACCTTAACGTCCGGCTTGCCCTCGCCGCCGCCGCCCTTCTGGGCCGCGATGTTCTCGAAGGAAAGGTCGCGGGTGTACTGGTTCAGGATCTGGAGCCGCGGCTGCTGCTGCGGCTGGGCGGCGGCGCCGTTGCCTTCGGCCGGCTTTCCGTTCTCCCCGCCGGTCTTCGTCTCGTCGGCCATCGTTGGAACCCTTCAAGGAATGTTTCGCGGTCGTCTATCACGCGGTCCGCGGGGGAACAACGCAGGGGCCGGCGTCAGCGGTTCGGGCGGGTCCAGCCGGACTCGCCGCGCCGTTCCGGCGCGTCGTCGATCACCTCATAGTCCACGTCGATGGTGTCGGGCGGCGGCTGGCGGGCGCCAGGCTTGCGTGCGAAGCCCGCCGCTTGCACGGTGACCTTCGACGCACCCCAGGCGATCAGTGCGGCGCGCACTGGCGGAAGCAGGAGCGCCAGGCCGACCGCGTCGGTGAAGAATCCCGGCGTCAGCAGCAGCACGCCGGCCACGAGGATCAGTGCGCCATGGGCGATCGGGCCAACCGGGTTCTCGCCGCGTTCGACCGCGGTCTGCAGCCGGCGCAGCGCCTGGAGCCCCTGCACGCGCATCAGCGCCGTGCCGGCGAGAGCTGTGAGGATCACGATCGCGAGGGTGGGCCAGAGCCCGATCAGACCGCCGACCTGGATGAAGAGCGCGATCTCGAGGATCGGCACCGCGATGAACGCCACAAGCAGCCACATGATCCGATCCGCCCCATTTCCTACCATCGGAGCGCCTCCGATGGACTTGGCCCCGTCGAGCACTTACATAGGCTCATGGGCCGGTTGGCGCTACCGGACGGGCGAAATCGGCGAGAGGTTGGGTGAATGGGCTCCCAGATGATTCAGATCATTATCCTGGCGGGCATCGCGCTCTTCCTCGTCCTGCGCCTGAAGAACGTGCTCGGCACCCGTGAAGGGTTCGAGAAGCCGCGGGAAATCGCCCCGGCGACGCCATCGACCCGCAAGGACCGCTCCTTCGAGGTGATCGAGGGGGGCGGCCCCGATCCCGACATCGCCGATTTCGTCGATCCCGAGAGCGACGCCGGCAAGGCGCTGGCCCAGATGAAGCGCGTCGACAAGGAATTCAGCGTAGCGGAGTTCTCGCACGGCGCGCGCCAAGCCTACGAGATGATCGTTATGGCCTACGAACACGGAGATCTGGACACGCTCAAGCAGTTCCTGTCGCCCGAGGTCTACGATTCCTTCGAGGCGGCGATCGACGCGCGGGCCGAGAAGGGGCTCGAGGTCGAGGCGCACTTCGCGGGGGTGCGCGAGGTCAAGCTCGTCGACGCGCATCTCGACCCGGTCACCAACGAGGCCGACGTGACCATGCGCTTTCTCGGCGAGATCACCTCGGTGGTGCGCGACGCCGATGGCGAGATCGTCGAGGGGGCTCCCGACGAGGTGAAGCAGCAGCGTGATGTCTGGACCTTCACCCGCGACATGTCGTCCGATGATCCCAACTGGACCCTCACCGGGACCGGCGGCTGATCCGGGCGACGCCAGCCGATGCATGGCCCGCCGCGCGGTCGGCGCGCGCTCTCCGACGAAGAAGCCCGGCTCTGGAGCCGGATCGCGGCGTCAGCGACGCCGCTGGCCCGCCGCCGTGCGATCCTCGAGGCGACCGTGGAGGAGCCCGCCCCCAAAGCGCCGCCCCGTCCCGCCGCCAAGCGCCCGGCGAAACCCGCCCCGGCCGCGGGCCCGCGGCCGTCTCAGCCTGCGCCTGCGCCCGGCCCGCGCATGGACCGCAAGGCCTTCGAGGCGCTGCGGCGCGGCCGGCTCGACCCTGAGGCGCGCATCGACCTTCACGGCATGACGTCCGAGCGGGCGCATACGGCCCTGCAGAGCTTCATCCTGTCGAGCCACGCCGAGGGCAGGCGGCTGGTGCTGGTCATCACCGGCAAGGGTCGCTTGAACGACGGTCACGGGGTGCTGCGCCGCGGCGCGCCGCACTGGCTGGCGCTGCCGCCGCTGGCCGCGCGCGTGCTCGAGATCGCGCCTGCGCATCGTCGCCACGGCGGCGAGGGCGCGCTCTACGTCTACCTTCGGAAGCTCCGCTGATGGCGCTGGCCCCAGAGCGACCGCTGCGCATCGCCATGTGGTCGGGACCGCGCAACCTCTCCACCGCGATGATGCGCGCCTTCGGGGCCCGGGCGGACGTGATCGCGGTCCGCGACGAACCCTTCTACGCCGCCTATCTCGCCGCGACCGGCAAGGCTCATCCGATGCGCGCCGAGATCCTCGCAGCACAGCCGCAGGACTGGCGCGTCGTGGCCGAGGCCTGCGCGACCGATCCGGTCACCGGAAACGGGATCGTGTTCCAGAAGCACATGACCCATCACATCATGGCCGGCATGGATCTCGACTGGATGCACGCGTTGGCGCACTTCTTCCTGATCCGCGCGCCAGAGCGGGTGGTGGCGAGCTATGCGGCCAAGCGCGAGGAAGTCGCTCTCGAGGACATCGGCTTCGCGCGTCAGGCCGAGCTCTTCGAACGGGTCGCCGACCGGACCGGCGCGGCCCCCCCGGTGATCGAGGCCGAGGCGGTGCGCGCCGACCCCGAACGGGCGATGCGCCGGCTTTGCGCAGCGCTCGGCCTGGGGTTCGACGCCGGGATGCTGCGCTGGACGCCGGGACCCAAGCCAGGCGATGGGATCTGGGGCCGTCACTGGTACGCCTCGGTCGAGGCCTCGTCCGGCTTCGCGCCGCCCGATCCAGCGCCGCCGCCGCTCGGCGGCGACATGGCGGCGCTGGCGCAGGCGGCGCGGCCGTACTACGAGGCGCTGCGGCGGCACGCGCTCTGAGCGCTGGCCGCCGCGGACCGGGCGGTGAAGGGGAATGCGGTGAACGATGCTGCCATAAACGCGCGATGGGCCTTCTCGCAGGAGATCGGTGAGCGCGCCGGCGCGCTGGCGCTCGAGCACTGGCGGGCGAAGGACCGGCTGGTCATCGAAACCAAGAGCCACCGCCAGGACATCGTCTCCGAGGCCGACCGGGCGGTCGAGCGGCTGATCCGCGACGCGGTCGCCGAGGCCTTTCCTGGCGACGCCTTCCTGGGCGAGGAATACGGGATGACCCCCGGCGCCTCCGGCTTCACCTGGGTCGTCGATCCGATCGATGGGACCTCGCCCTACCTGCACGGGATCCCGGACTGGTGCGTGGCGATCGCGGTCGTCGCCGACGGGCGCACGGTGGCCGGCGCGATCGAGGCGCCCGCCCATGGCGACCGCTACGCAGCACGGTTGGGCGGCGGCGCCACCCGCAACGGCGCGCCGATGCGCATCGCCCCCGACGTCAGCATCCTCAACACCTCCTGCGCCTTCGGGACCGGGCCGAAGAGCGACCCCGCCGAAACCGCCGAGCGGGTGCGCCGGCTGATGGACGCGGGCGGGGTGTTCTTCAGCAACGGATCGGGCGCGGTGATGCTGGCCTACGTCGCCTCGGGCCGTTTGGCCGGCTACCTGACCTCCTACATGAACTCCTGGGACTGCCTTGCGGGGCTTTTGATGATCGACGAGGCAGGCGGGCGCGTCACCGACTTCGCCGAGCACCGCGATCTGGAGACCCCGCGCCCGGTGCTCGCCGCGGCGCCGGCCGCCTGGGACGCCCTGGCTGCGATCCGCGACGGCTGAGCTTCAGTCGCCGCCGGCGTCGGGAAAGAACAGGGTGTCGCCGTCGATCCGGAAGCCGCCGATCGCAGCCTGGCCCGCCGGCGAGGTGATCCAGTCGACGAAGGCCTGTCCACCTTCCGCGTTCACATGCGGGTGCAGCGCGGGGTTCACCAGGATCACGCCGTAGGGGTTGAACAGCGCCGGATCGCTCTCGAACGCCACCGCGAGGTCGCCCCGGTTTCCGAAGCTGAGCCAGGTGCCGCGGTCGGCCAGCGTGTAGGCTCCCGCCTCCGCCGCGTAGTTCAGAGTTGCCCCCATGCCGCTGCCGGTTTCGCGGTACCAGCCGCCGGCGGGCGCAATCCCCGCCGCCTCCCAGAGGCCGAGCTCGGCCTTGTGCGTGCCCGAATCGTCCCCGCGCGAGGCGAAGACCGCCTGCGCGTCCGCGATCGCGCGAAAGGCGCCTTCGGCGTCAGGCGCCGCCGCCGCCCCGGCCGGGTCGGCGGAGGGGCCGACCACCACGAAGTCGTTGTACATCACGTCGCGGCGTTCGACGCCGTATCCCTCCGCGACGAAGCGCTCCTCGTCGGCGCGGGAATGCACCAGAAGCACGTCTACGTCGCCGCGCCGGGCAAGCTCCAGCGCTTGTCCCGTGCCGACCGCCACGACCCGAACCTTGACGCCGGTCGCTTGGGTGAATGCGGGCAGGATATGGGCGAAGAGGCCCGAGTTCTCCGTGGACGTGGTCGAGCCGAGCGTGATCGTCTGTTGGGCGGCTGCCACGCCCGCCCCCAGCCCGACGAGGACCGCAACCGCTGCGACCAGCCGAAGACCCGCCACAATCGCCTCCTTGCCGGGCCGGATCACCACGGATGCTCGCCGCGCAGGAATGTGCGCGCCTCCACGGTGAGCGGCGCTTCGAAGAACCGCACCACCGGGCCGCACTCCAGCAGGCGCCCGCGGTGCAGGAAGGCCACGTCGTCGGCCAGCCGCCGTGCCTGGCCGAGATCGTGGGTGGTCATCACCGCGGTTATGCCATCCTCACCGAGCGCGCCGATCATCGCCTCGACCGCGCGGGCCGCGCCCGGATCGAGATTGGCGGTCGGCTCGTCGAGAAAGACAACCTCGGGTTGCAACACCCAAGCCCGCGCGATCGCCAGCCGTTGCTGCTCGCCGCCGGACAGGCGCCGCGCCGGCGCGTCAGCGATCGCGGCGAGCCCGAAACGCGCCAGCGCCGCCTCGGTCCGCGCCCGGACCGCGCCCCGCCCGAGACCGCGGGTGCGCAGCGCGTGCGCGAGATTGCCGCGCACCGAGCGCCGCAGCAGCACCGGCCGCTGGAACACCATCGCCTGGCGGCCGCACGCCAAACCCGGCGCCGCCCAGTCGATGCGGCCCGCGCTCGGCGCGATCAACCCGTGACAGAGCCGCAGCAGCAGGCTCTTGCCCGCGCCGTTGGGGCCCAGCACCACCAGCCGCCGCCGGGACCGCACCGTCAGCGACACGTCGCGGAGCAGCGCCGCGCCGCCGGGCGCGTAGCCGACCCCGGTCAGGTGCAGCGGCAGGATCGAGACGGCGTCGCGCATTCCCGCCTCACGCCCCCCGCGCCTGGGCCCAGCGCCCCAGCCCGTAGACGCCGGCGTTGAGCGTCAGCGTGATCGCCATCAGGATGATCCCCAGCGCCACGGCCAGGCCGAGATCGCCGCGGCTGGTCTCCAGCGAGATCGCAGTGGTCATCGTCCGCGTGTAGCCGGCGATGTTGCCGCCAACGATCAGCACCGCGCCCACCTCGGCGCTCGCCCGCCCGAAGCCCGCGAGCACCCCGGTCATCAGGCTGAACCGCCCGTCCCAGAGCAGGGTGCGGATCGCGCCCACCCGCGTCGCACCGAGCGAGCGCAACTGCTCCTCGTACTCGGTCCAGAGATCCTCGATGACGGTGCGGGTGAGCGACACCACGATCGGCAGGACCAGCGCGGTCTGGGCCACGATCATCGCCGTCGGCGTGAACAGCAGCCCGAGCCCGCCGAGCGGCCCGGCCCGCGACAGCAGAAGATAGACTGCGAGCCCGGCCACCACCGGCGGCAGACCCATCAGCGCGTTGAAGCCGACGACGACGGCGCCCCGGCCGGGAAACCGCGCGAGCGCGAGCGCCGCCCCGAGCGGCAGCCCGATCGCGCAGGCAGCCGCGACCGCCGCGAGCGTCACCCGCAGCGACAGGCCGATGATGTCCAGAAGCTCGCGGTCGCCCGAGGCGATCAGCGCCGCAGCCGTGCCGAAGGGTCCCATGTCCATCCCGCCTCCGTCCGCGCGCTAGACTCTGGAGACAATCGCGGATACCTTCAACAACGGATAATCTGCAGGAAAACGGGGTAAAATCTGGACGACCTGATGACAACGTCCGAGGTCGCGGCTTATCTGCGGCTGAAGGAGCGCACGGTCTACGAGATGGCGTCGCGCCGGCAGATCCCCTGCAGCCGGGCGACGGGAAAGCTGCTGTTCTCGCGACGGCTGGTCGCCGCCTGGGTCGAGGCGCGCACCGAGACGCCCGAGGGGGCGACGTCGCGGCCGCCGCCGATCTACGCAGGTTCGAGCGACCCGCTGCTGGAATGGGCGATCCGCCAGTCCGGCTGCGGCCTCGCCGTACTCGCCAACGGTTCCAGCAACGGGCTGCGCGCCATCGCGCGCGGCGAGGCGACGCTCGCCGGCGCGCATCTGCTCGACCCCGAGACCGGCGACTACAACCTCGCCCGGATCCGCGCGCTCGCGCCGCTCGGCGACGTGGTCGCGATCCACTGGGCGCGTCGGGCGCAGGGGCTGATCGTCGCGCCGGGCAACCCGTTCGGCCTCACCGGTCTCGCCGACGCCGCCCGGCGACGGCTGCGCTTCGTCCTGCGCGACGCCAGCGCCGGCAGCGGCGCGCTGCTAGATGCGCTGCTCGCGCGCGAGGGCCTCGACCGCGACGCCCTCGACGTGGGCGGCCGGGTGGCGGAAACCGAGGGCGACCTCGCCGGAATGATCGCCATGGGCGAGGCTGACTGCGGCCTCGGCGCCCAGGCGGCGGCGGGCGCGCTCGCCTTCGTCGTGCTCTGGCCGGAGGAGCGCTTCGATCTGGTGATGCGCCGGCGCGACTATTTCGAACCGCCGGTCCAGACCCTGCTCGGCTTCGCGCGCGGCCCGGACTTCGCCCGCCGCGCCGCCGCACTCGGCGGCTACGATCTCGCGGAGCTGGGCGCGGTGCGCTACAACGCCTGACCGAAGCGCGGAGGAGGGAACTGATGCAGCGTGATGCGAACTGCGCGGCGCCCGGCGCCTTGCGTCCAGGCGAGATCGCGGTCGAGGCCGGGCCTGCGACCGACGCCGGCCTGCGTTTCATCGGCTTGATCCGGACGCCCTGGGCAAGCCGCGCCGACTGCCCGCGTCAGGGCGACATGCACGCCGGCCTCGAGTGCCGGATCGCCCTCGATTCCCCCTGGGACGCCGGCCTCGCGGGGGTGGAGGCCTTCGCCACGCTCGACGTGCTCTACTGGCTGGACGAGGCTCGCCGCGATCTGGTGGTGCAGGCGCCGCGCCACGCCGACGGCCCGCGCGGAACCTTCGCGCTGCGCTCGCCGGAGCGGCCCAACCCGATCGGCCTGTCGCGGGTGACGCTCATCCGCCGCGAGGGCGCGACGCTGGTGGTGCGCGGGCTCGACTGCCGCGACAGCACCCCGCTGATCGACGTCAAGCCGGATCGCTGCGCCCACTCGCGGGCGGAGTGATCGTCGCCGCGCCCTCGGCGATCAGCCAGTCGCGCACCCGCGCCGCGGCCGGGCTCGGCTCGCCCACCCAGACCACCATGAAGTCGATGCCGGTCCGCCATCGTTCAGGTGTCGGCCGGGCCAGCGCGCCGGAGGCGACGAGTCGCCCGACCAGATGCTCCCAGCCGAGGACGAAGCCGTGCCCCTCGATCGCCGACAGCACGCAGAGCGTGTAGTCGTTGAGGTGCAGCCCCTCGCTCCGGTCGTCGTGGGGCGCGCCCGCCGCCGCGAACCAGTCGGCCCAGTTCGGGCAGGGCCGGTGCGGCTCGTCGAGATGGATGAGCGCGCAGTCCCGCAGGTCGGCGGCGGTGCGTGGCGGCGCGTCGAGCCCAGCGAGATAGGCCGGGCTGCACACCGCGCTGATCACCTCCGGCGCGATCGGCGCGCGGCTGTAGTGGGGCAGCACGCCGCCGCCGTAGCGCACCCCGAGCTCGAGGTTCTCCGCCCGCAGGTCGACGTCGCGGTCGGTGGACTGCAGCCGCAGGTCGACGTCCGGCAGGTCGGCGCGCAGCGCGGCGATCCGCGGCAGCATCCAGAGCGTCGCGAAGGCGAGCGAGACCGAGAGCGTCACGTGCGGGGTCGCCGCGCCGCGGCGGGTTTCGGCGACCGACTGGCGCACCTGCGCGAGCGCAAGCGCCACGCCCGCGTGCATCCGATCGCCGGCTTCGGTCAGCGTCGCGCCTGTCGAGCTGCGCTGGAAGAGCCGGGCGCCGAGGTCGGTCTCCAGCATGCGGATCGCGTAGCTCACCGCCGCCTGGCTGATCCCGAGCTCCGCTCCGGCGCGGCTGAACGACCGCAGCCGTCCCGCGGCCTCGAAGACCTCCAGATGGTCGAGGGAGGGAAGGGTGCGCCGCAGGCTCGCCATAAGCCGAGCTTATGACGGGCCGCAGCCGTTTCACAGTATCCGCGTGGCGCCCCTCGCCGGTATTCTGAAACTGGCCTCGAGGTCGGGAGGGAACCGGCGATGAACGTCATGGACGAACCACGCGGCCGGAGCCGCCGCCGCGTCGGCCGGGTGCGCGCCGGCGTCGCCGCCGTCCCCTACATCACCCGCGCCATCCCGCCATACGAGATCCTCGACGAGGAAGGTCTCGTCCGCATCGAGGCGACGGCGGACCGCATCCTCGCCGAGATCGGCGTCGAGTTCCGCAACGATCCCGAGACGCGCGCGCTCTTCGCCGCGGCGGGCGCACGCCTCGACGGCGACCGGGCGCGCTTCGAGCCCGGGATGCTGCGCGAGATCCTGCGCACCGCACCCCGGGAGTTCATCCAGCACGCCCGCAATCCCGCGCGCTCGGTGCGCATCGGCGGGCGCAGCACGGTGATGTCGCCGTCCTACGGTTCGCCCTTCGTGATGGATCTCGACCGGGGCCGGCGCTACGGCGCGATCGAGGATTTCCGCAACTTCGTGAAGCTCGCCTACATGGCGCCCTGGCTGCACCATTCCGGCGGCACGGTCTGCGAGCCGGTCGACGTGCCGGTCAACAAGCGCCACCTCGACATGGTGCAGGCGCACCTGACGCTCAGCGACAAGCCGCTTCTCGGCTCGGTGACCGCGCCCGAGCGCGCCAAGGACTCGGTCGAGATGTGCCGGCTGGTCTTCGGCGCCGACTTCGTTGACGCCAACTGCGTGATCATGGGCAACTTCAACGTCAACTCGCCGCTGGTCTGGGACGGGACCATGACCGGCGGGATCCGCGCCTATGCGGCCGCGAACCAGGGCTCGGTGATCGTGCCCTTCATCCTCGGTGGCGCCATGGGCCCGGTCACCAACGCCGGCGCCATCGCCCAGGCCCACGCGGAAACCATGGTCGGCTGCGCGCTCACCCAGCTCGTGCGTCCCGGCGCCCCGGTGATCTACGGCAACTTCCTGTCCTCCACCGCGCTGCGCTCGGGATCGCCGACCTTCGGCACGCCAGAGCCCGCCGCGGGATCGCTCGTCGTGGGCCAGCTCGCCCGGCGCCTCGGGCTGCCGCTGCGCTGTTCGGGAAGCTTCACCACCTCGAAGCTGCCCGACGCCCAGGCGATGACCGAATCGGTCACCTCCATGCTCGCCGCGATCCACTGCGGCGCGAACTTCCTCCTGCACTCCGCCGGCTTTCTCGACGGGCTGCTGTCGATGTCCTACGAGAAGTTCGTGCTCGACGTCGACTTCTGCGGGGCGCTGCACACCTACGCCCGCGGCGTCTCCGTCACCGACGAGGACCTCGCGTTCGACGCCGAGGCCGAGGTGGGGCCGGGCGGGCATTTCTTCGGCTGCCAGCACACGATCCGCAACTACGAGACCGCCTACTGGGAATCCGAGCAGGCCGACAACGACCCCTGGGAGACCTGGACGGAGAAGGGCGGCCTAGACGCCGCCGCCCGCGCCAACACGCGCTGGAAGGCGATGCTCGCCGACTACGTCCCGCCGCCGCTCGATCTGGGCGTCGACGAGGCGCTGACCGACTTCATCGCCCGCAAGAAGGCCGCGATGGTCGACGCCTGGCACTGACCCAACGCGAAAAGTTCTGGGTAGCAGGACGGGCCGCTCGAACAGCCACGCCCGTCTGAAGCGCGGCAGTCGGGGGGCGAGGGCGGTGATGGCGCCGAGCATGTACCAACCGGTTGGCAGCGTGAGGATGACCATGCGTTCGGCGGCATGGGCGAGACAGAGTGCGGCGTCAGCGGAACATCATGACCGGGATCTTGCACGAGCGGACCATCTGGGTCGTGGTCGAGCCGATGATGAGGTTGCGGATGCGGCTGTGGCCGTAGGCGCCCATGAGGAGAAGGCCGACCCCGCGCGTCTCGACGGCGCCCGAGATGACCTCTTCCGGCTCGCCCTGGGCGATCTTGATCTCGACCTCCTGGCCCGCCTTTTTTAGCAGCGCGGCGGCGCCTTCCATGCGGCTGCGGATCTCGGGCGTGTCGTTGCCGACATGCAGCAACAGGCACGGCATCTCGCGGAAGAGCCGGCCCTTTCCGATGTGTTCGACAGCCTTCATGACGCTCGGGCCGCCGTCGAAGGCGATCATGTAGCGCTCGATCGCCTTGAAGGCGCGGCTGACGACGAGGACCGGTTTCGTGGCGCTGCGCAGGATGCGTTCGAGGTTGGAGCCCAGATGCTCAAGTGCGGTGGCCGAGGCCTCGCCGCGCTTGCCGATGACGACGATATCGGCGCCGCTTTCGAATTCACGCACCGTCGCGACGATATCGCCATTGCGCAGGCGCGTCTCGACTTGCCAAACGCCGTCCGTGGTCAGGCGGGCCTTGGCGTCCTCGAGGATCAGGCGGCCGCGTGCATGGTCGAGTTTGGCGCGCTCGGCGTCGATGTCGGCCATCTCCTTGAGGAGCGTGCTGCGCGCGCCGAGGCGCAGGCTGCCGCTGAGATCGGCGGGTTCGCCGGAGCGGTCGCGCCGGCCGAGCACGTGGAAGAGGTCGACCGAGGCGTCCATGCGTTTCGCGGCCCATGCGGCGTGGTCGCAGACGCTCACCGAGTAGGTCGATCCGTCGACGAAGGCGATCAGTTTCACGGGCTTCTCCCCTCAATGTCCCAGCAGATCGTCCATCGCGCCGGGCTTGTCATGGACGCCGAGCCTGTCGACGATAGTCTCAGAGGCCGCGTTCATGCCGCGCAGGTCGACATCGGCGCCCTCGCGGCGGAACTTGAGCACGACCATGTCGACGGCGGCCACCGACGAGATGTCCCAGATATGCGCGTCGCTGACTTCGATCACGACCGAGTCCAGAGCCTCGCGGAAATCGAACGCGGCGGTGAAGTCCTCGGCGGAGGCGAAGAAGAGCTGGCCTTCGACCTTGTAGGTCCGGGAGAGCCCGTCCGGTGACGCGGTGCTCGTGACGCGGAAGATCTGAGCGATCTTGCCGGCGAAGAAGATGCCCGACAGGAGCACTCCGGCCAGCACGCCGATTGCGAGATTGTGGGTGTAGACCACGAGAACCACGACGCTGAGCATCACGATGGAGGACGAGCGCGGATGGTCGCGCAGGTTCTTGATCGACGACCACGAGAACGTGCCGATCGAGACCATGATCATGATAGCCACCAGCGCGGCCATCGGAATGCGGCTGACCAGATCTCCGAGCACCAGGATCAGGAACAGCAGCGCCACCCCGGCCGTGAAGGTCGACAGGCGCCCGCGCCCGCCGGATTTCACGTTGATCATCGACTGGCCGATCATCGCGCAGCCCGCCATGCCGCCGAAAAACCCGGTGACCGAGTTGGAGATGCCCTGACCGACGCATTCGCGGTTCTTGTCCGACGGCGTGTCGGTCAGCTCGTCGACGATCTGGGCGGTCATCAGGCTCTCAAGCAGACCCACTGCGGCGACGCCGATGGAATAGGGCAGGATGATCTGGAGCGTCTCCAGCGTCAGCGGAATATCGGGCAGGAGGAACACCGGCAGGGTGTCGGGCAGCTCGCCCATGTCGCCGACGGTGCGGACGTCCATGCCGGTGGCGAGCGCCACGGCGGTCAGGACGATGATGCAGATCAGTGGCGAGGGGATGGCGCGGAAGACCAGCGGCACGAGGTAGATGATCGCGAGGCCGGCCGCGACCATGACGTAGGTGAGCCAGGGGACGCCAATGAGCTCGGGAAGCTGCGCCATGAAGATCAGGATCGCCAGCGCGTTGACGAAGCCGGTCATCACCGAGCGCGAGACGAAGCGCATCACGCGCGCGAGACCGAGCAGACCGGCGACGATCTGGAGCAGGCCCGCGAGCACGGTGGCCGCGAGCAGGTATTGCAGCCCGTGATCGCGCACCAGCGTCACCATCAGGACGGCGGTGGCGGCGGTTGCGGCCGAGATCATGCCGGGCCGCCCGCCGGTGAACGAGATCAGCACCGCGATCGAGAACGAGGCGTAGAGGCCGATCTTGGGATCGACGCCCGCGATGATTGAAAACGCGATGGCCTCGGGGATCAGCGCCAGCGCCACCACCAGCCCGGCGAGAAGGTCGGCGCGGACGTTGCCGAACCATTCGTGCCGGAGCGTGGCGAGGTCGAACATGGGGGTGTCCTTCGTTTGGGGTCGGGTCCGGGGCGGTCCCCGGAAAGGCGCGGGTCTGGTATCGCGGGGCGGTCGAGTCAACCGGGGATCAGGTCGCGGGTTCTCTTCGGAAGGGAGTCCCTGGTGGAAAGCTTGGCCTCCAGCCTGATGATTTCAGGCGGTATGGGGTCTGGATGTTGCCAATGAGAGCCAGGTCACGCGCCCAGAGCACGCGCCATCGGGATCTCGGCATGGACCTTCGGCTGTCGCGCTGGCCTGAGTCCGGGCGGGGCTGGCGCCTCGCGCCGCGCTCACCTACGACTTCCCCGAAAGAACGGGGGGAGAAACGATGCACATCTCGCAGATCAACGACGAGGACGGCGCCCGGCGGCTCGTGGCGCGCGTCGGAGACGCTTCGCGGATCGTGCGCGACGTCAGGACGCTCTACGACCTCGCCACGGCCGCGATCGCCCGTGACGCCACCCTCGCCGAAGTGGTGGAGGCGGCAGGGTTCGGCGCGGCGGTCGATCTGGAGCGCGCGCTCGCCGAGCGCCGCGTGCTCGCTCCCATCGAACATCCCGATCCGGCGCATCTGTGGCTGACCGGCACCGGTCTCACCCATCTCGGCAGCGCCGCCACCCGCGACGAGATGCATGCACCGCCGGACGCGGCGCTCACCGATTCCATGAAGATGTTCCGGATGGGCCTCGAGAACGGCAAGCCCGAGACGCTGCCCGGGGTCCAGCCCGAGTGGTTCTACAAGGGCGACGGCTCGGCGATCGTGGCGCCCGGGGCCCCGCTGGAGAGCCCGGCCTTCGCCGGCGACGGCGGCGAGGAGCCCGAGGTCGCGGGCGTCTATCTCATCGGCCCTGATGGTCAGCCCCGGCGGTTGGGCTATGCGCTCGCAAACGAATTCTCCGACCACGTGACCGAACGCATCAACTATCTCTATCTCGCCCACTCCAAGCTGCGGCCGGCGTCGATCGGGCCGGAACTCCTGGTGGGCCCGCTGCCAGAACACGTCAGCGGGATCAGCCGGATCCTGCGCGGCGGCGCAATGCTCTGGGAGAAACCTTTCGTCTCCGGCGAGGCCAACATGAGCCACGCCATCGCCAATCTCGAGCACCATCACTTCAAGTACGGGCTGTTCCGCCGGCCGGGCGATGTGCACGTGCACATGTTCGGAACCGCGACGCTCAGCTGCGCGGACGGGATCGAGACGGCGCCCGGCGACGTCTTCGAGATCGAGGCGCCGGTCTTCGGTCTGCCGCTGCGCAACCCGCTCACGATCGCCGCGCCAGAGGCGGTGACGATCCGCGCGCTCTGAAGCCGCGGGGCTGCTCCGCCGCCCGGGCGGCGGAGCGCGCGTCTCAGCTCGCGGTCTCGTTGATCAGGACCGCCACGGCCTCGGTGATGGCGACGCTGATCCGGTCGCCGGTCCGGCGGGTCGTGGCGAACTGCCGGAACTCCGGCTGCACGGTGATGCGCCGGGTCTCGCCGCTCGGCGTCACGATGGTCGCCTGCGCGGTGTTGGGGTTGTAGGAGATGAACTCGACGACGAAGTCCGAGGCCACGACCGCCATGGCGCCAGGCCGCTCGCCTTCGGGCGCGCGGGCGGCGATCACAGCCGACGAGGCGACCGGATCGGAGCTTTCGGCCATGCCGACGACCACCGACTCGAAATAGTCGAACTCGACCTGATCGCCGACTTCGAGCTGGGCGAGATTGCGCACCTCGGGGCCCGCTGTGATCGTCAGCAGCTCGCCCTCCGGCGACCGAAGCGCCACTTCACGCGTGGTCATGTCGACCGATTCGACCGTGGCGGTCGCGGTCAGCAGGGTCGCCGATTCCCGTGGCGCCGGTCCCGCGCCCATCGACGCGCATCCCGCCAGCGCCAGCATCGCCATGCCGCCGATCATCGCCTTCATCCGCATCCGCCCGTCCCTCCATTGGTTAACGACGAGCCTAGCTAGCATAGCGCGAATCACCCGGCAACGCCGCAGGTTCAGCCCCGGGTCCGCGCTGACTCCGGATCGTAGAGCGGGCGCAGGCTCGCCTGCGCCGCGTAGCGTGCCCCGGCGATCTCGATCTCGTAGCGCGCCGCCAGCGATTCCTGGACGCTCTCCTCGGCGCAGGGCACATAGCCGAGCCCGACCGACGCCCCGAGCGCATGGCCGTAGCCGCCCGAGGTCAGCCACGACACCACCCGCCCGTCGCGCACGATCGGCTCGTTGTGAAAGAGCTGCGGCTCCGGGTCCTCCAGCGCGAACTGCATGAGCCGCCGCTCCAGTCCCGCCGCGCGCGTGCGCAGCACTGCCTCGCGGCCTATGAAGTCGCCCTTGTCGGGCTTGACCGCGAAGCCGAGCCCGGCCTCGAGGACGTGATCCTCGTCGGTGACGTCATGGCCGAAGTGCCTGTAGGCCTTCTCGAGCCGGCAGCTGTCCATCGCGTGCAACCCGCAGAGCCGCAGGCCAACCGAAGCGCCGGCCGCGCTCACCGCTTCGAAGAGGTGCGCGGCCATCTCGGTGGAGACGTAGAGCTCGTAGCCGAGCTCGCCGACATAGGTGATCCGGTGCGCCCGGGCGAGCCCCATGCCGATCTCGACCTCGCGCCAGGTCCCGAACGGCTGTGCTGCGTCGCCGAAATCGTCGGGCGAGCATCCCCCGAGCACCTCCCGTGACCTCGGTCCCATCAGACAGATCACCGCCTCCGCCGCCGTCACGTCGGTGATCGTGGCGAAGGCGTCGCCGACGTGGCGGCGCAGCCAGGCCAGGTCGCGCCGCACCGTCGCCGCCGGCGTCACCATCAGGAACGCCGTCTCGTCGAGCCGCGTCACGGTGAGATCGGCCTCGATCCCGCCGCGGGCGTTGAGCATCTGGGTGTAGACGATCCGCCCAGGCTCCACGTCGATCCGGTTGGCGCAGACCCGATCGAGGAAGGCGCAGGCGTCGCGCCCCTCAACCCGGATCTTGCCGAACGAGGACATGTCGTAGAGCCCCGCGCCCTCGCGGATCGCCATGTGCTCGGCGGCGGTGTTGGCGAACCAGGCCGGCCGCCCCCAGGAATAGTCGTAGACGGGTTCCTGTCCCGGCGCAGCGAACCAGTTGGCCCGCTCCCAGCCCGCAATCTCGCCCATCACCGCGCCGCGCTCGATCAGCGCCGCGTGCAGGGCCGACCGTCGCACCCCGCGCGCCGTCACCGGCTGGCGGTAGGGGAAATGGTCGGCGTAGAGCAGCCCGAGCGTCTCGCTCACCCGTTCGCGCAGGTAGCGCCGGTTGCGCTGGAACGGCTGCGCGCGCCGGATGTCGCTTTCCCACAGGTCGAACGGCGGCGCGCCGTCGACGATCCACTGCGCCAGCGCCCATCCCGCGCCGCCCGAGGACACGATCCCGATCGAATTGTAGCCCGCTGCCACCCAGTAGCCGCGCAGCTCCGGCGTCTCGCCGAGATAGTAGCGGTCGTCCGGCGTGAAGCTCTCGGGCCCGTTGAAGAACGTGTGGATGCCCGCCTCGCCGAGGATCGGCATCCGCTTGACGCCCATCTCGAGGATCGGCTCGAAATGGTCGAAATCCTCCGGCAGCTGGTCGAACTCGAAATCCGGCGGGATGCCGTTCATGCCCCAGGGCTTGGCGCGCGGCTCGAACGCGCCGAGCAGGAGCTTGCCGGCGTCCTCCTTGTAATAGGCGCATTCGTCCGGCACCCGCAGGACCGGCAGCGCGCCAAGCCCGTCGATCGCCTCGGTGACGATGTAGAAGTGCTCGCAGGCGTGCAGCGGCAGCGTCACCCCCGCCCGCGCCGCCAGCTCCCGCCCCCACATGCCGGCGCAGTTGATCACCGTATCGGTCAGCGTCGCGCCGATCTCGCCGTCGGTGCGCCAGGTCACGCCGGTCACCCGCCCGCGCTCGACGCACACGTCCAGCGCTTCGACGCCTTCGAGGAGCGTCGCGCCATGCATGCGCGCGCCCTTGGCGAGCGCGAGCGCGATGTTGGCGGGATCGGCCTGGCCGTCGCCGGGCAGATGCACCGCGCAGGTCATGCCCTCGGTGCTGACATGCGGATAGAGCGACCGGAGATCCTCCTCGCCGATCTCCTGCGCCTCGACGTCGAAGGCGCGGGCCAGCGAGGCCTGGCGCAGGATCTCCTCGCGCCGCTCGCCGGTCAGCGCCATGGTGATCGAGCCGTTGCGGCGCAGCCCGGTCGCCACCCCGGTCTCGGCCTCGAGACGTCCGTAGAGATCGGCGGAATACTTCGCGAGGCGGGTCAGGTTCTGGCTAGGCCGCAGCTGCCCGATCAGGCCGGCGGCGTGCCACGTGGTGCCGCAGGTCAGCCGCTTGCGCTCAAGCAGCACGATCTCCGTCCAGCCGAGCTTGGCCAGGTGATAGGCGAGCGAGCAGCCGCTGACGCCGCCGCCGATGATCACCGCCCGGGCGTGTTTGGGCGGGATCACGCGCGCGTCCGGGTGTTTTCGGGATCCCAGAGTGGCGCCACCGACACCGTCGCGCCGCGCCGCTCGCCGAAGATCCCGATCTCGAGCTCGGTCCCGTCCACCGCGAGATCGGCGCGCACCATGCCCAGCGCCACCGAACTCGCGACCCGGTAGCCCCACGCTCCGGACGTCGCCTCGCCGACGATCTCGCCGCCTGCGCGCAGCGGCGCCATGTAGGGCGCGTCGCAGTCGCCGGCGTCCACGCGCAGGCTCACGAAGCGCCGCGCCGGCCGGCGCTCCCGTTCGGCGCAGAGCGCCTCACGCCCGGGAAACGCCGGCTTCGACCAGTCCACGAAACGCTCGAGCCCGCATTCGAGCAACGTGTAGTCTGTCGACAGATCGCCCTTCCACACCCGGTAGCCCTTCTCGATGCGCAGCGCGTCGAGCGCGTACATCCCGAACGGCCGCACGCCCGCCGCCGACAGCGCGTCCCACACCGCCGGCGCGTCCCGGGGCGCCGCATGGACTTCCCAGCCCAGCTCGCCCGCGAACGACACCCGCAGCAGCTGCGCCGGCACCCCCGCGACCTCCGCGCGCTGCGCCGAGAGCCAGGGCAGCGCCAGATCGCCGTCGGTCAGGGGCGCCAGTGCCGCCCGCGCCTCCGGCCCTGTCACAAGGATCGCCTCGGTCGCGGGCGTCTCGTCCGCAAGCTCCAGCCCCTCGGGCAGCCCGACCCGGAGCACGTCGCGGTCGTGCCACTGCGCCACCGCCGCGGTGATCAGAAGCAGGTCGTCATCGCTCTCGGGGATCGCGGTCATCTCGGTGACCACCCGTCCCCGCTCGTCGCAGAAATAGAGCAGCCCGACCCGCCCCGGCTTCGGAACCCGCCCGACCGCGCGGGTCTCCAGCCAATCGCGCGCGCCCGGCCCCCTCAGCCGCAGTCGGGTGAAGCCCGGGATCGCGATCATGCCTGCGCCGTCGCGCACCGCCAGGCACTCGTCGCGGATGCGCGACTCCCAGGGCCCGGCGCGCGACCAGGTCTGCGTCGCCGACTCCGATACGTCGTCGCCCGCCTGCGCGTACCATGCCGCCCGTTCCCAGCCGTTGAAGGGCGCGGTCACCGCGCCGGCCGCGAGCATCCGCACGTGCAGCGCCGAGATCCGCCGGTCGCGGCCCGCAGGCCAGACGTGGCGCGGAAAGTGCATCGCGTATTCGTGGCTGTAGACCTCGACCGCCTTGGCGTCGCAGTAGTCTTTTTCGCAGAATCCGGTGAAGCGCCGCGGGTCGCAGGACCACATGTCCCACTCGGTCGCGCCCTCGGTCACCCATTCCGCCAGGACCTTGCCCGCCCCGCCGGCCTGGGCGATCCCGAAGGTGAAGACGCAGGCCTCGAAGGCGTCGGGCACGCCCGGCATCGGCCCGATCAGCGGATGGCCGTCCGGCGAATAGGGAATCGGCCCGTTGATCACCTTGGAGATCCCGGTCCCGGCCAGGAGCGGAACCCGCCCCATCGCGTCCTCGATGTGGCCCTCGAGCCGCTCCAGGTCGTCGGGGAAGAGCTGGAACGAAAAGTCCTGCGGCATCGGGTCGTCCGCGCGCGTCCACGCGCTGCGGCAGTTGCGCTCGTAGGGCCCGAGGTTGAGTCCGGTGTTCTCCTGGCGCAGGTACCAGGAGCTGTCGACGTCGCGCAGCAGCGGCAGCTTGCGCCCCTCGGCGGCGCTCCAGTCCGCGATCGCCGGGATCTCCTCGGTGAGCAGGTACTGGTGCGACATCACCGTCATCGGCACGCGCCGTCCGCCGTGGGGCAGGAACCAGTCGCCGACCCGCTGCGCGTAGTAGCCCGCGGCGTTCACGACCTTCTCGCAGCGCACCTCGCCCTGGGTCGTCTCCACCACCCAATCGGCCCCCTCGCGGCGCACGCCGGTGGCCGGCGTGAACCGCGCGATCCGCGCGCTCAGCATGCGCGCGGCCTTGGCCAGCGCCTGCGTCGCCTGGGAGGGGTCGATGTCGCCGTCGAGCGGGTCCCAGAGCCCGCCGGCGAGGTCATGGGTCTCCAGGAACGGATAGCGGTCGCGGAGGTCGCCCACCTCGAGCATCTCATAGTCCATGCTCTGCGCCGCAGCCATCTCGCGGGCGCGCGCGAACTCGCGCATCCGCTCCGAACCGTGGGCGAGCCGCACCGAGCCGGTGACGTGGTAGTTGATCGGATAATCCGCGATCTCGCCGAGCCCGCGATAAAGCGCCGCGCCGTAGCGTTGCAGGTTCATGATCGACCACGACGTCGAGAAGGTCGGCACGTTGCCCGCCGCGTGCCAGGTCGAGCCAGACGTCAACTCGTCGCGCTCCAGCAGCAGGCAGTCGCGCCAGCCGGCGCGGGCGAGATGGTAGAGGCAGGAGGTTCCGACCGCCCCTCCGCCGATGATCACGACACGGGCGTGTCCCGGAAGTTCGCTCATGGCCACTCTCTGCGCCCCGCGCGAGCCTCACGCGCCATCGCCCTTGTTGTCAAAGACTTTCGCGCAGGCTTGCGGATTCCCGCTCCGCCATCGGGACGTAGGGCCGCCGCTCCGGCCCATCATAGAGCGTCAGCGGCCGGATCAGGATGTTGTTGCGGCGCTGCTCGAGGCACTGCACGATCCAGCCCGGCATGCGCCCGATCGCGAAGATCGGCACGTAGAGATCCTTGGGGATCCCGTGCAGCGTATAGATCACGCCGGAATAGAGATCGACGTTCACATTCAGCCCGTGTCGCGCATAGGGCTTCATCGCCGCGACCACCGCCTCGAGGATCTCGTACCAGCGCGGCGCGCCCATCTCGCGGCCGAGTCGCTCCACCCCGGCGCGCATGTGGCGCGCCCGCGGGTCCTCGGCGCGATAGACCCGGTGTCCGAAGCCGGTGACCGGCAGCCGTACCGCCCGCCGCGCCCGCACGTATTCCGCCGCCCGCTCCGGCGCGCCGATCTCCTCGACCATCGCCATCACGTCCTCCGCCGCGCCGCCGTGGGCGGGACCCGACAGCGTCGCGATCGCCGCGGTGATCGCCGCATGCAGGTTCGCCTCGGTTCCCACCGCCACGCGCGCGGCGAAGCTCGAGGCGTTGGCGCCGTGTTCGGCGTGCAGGATGAAGTCCATGTCCGCGAGCCGCGCCGCGTCCTCGGACGGCCGCTCGCCCTTGAGCATCAGAAGCCAGTTCGCCGCGAGCGAAAGCTCGGGATCGGGCGGCGTCGGCGCGCGGCCAGACCGGATCGCGTGATGCGCCGCGATCAATTGCGGAACCTGCGCCATCAGGCGCACGCCGTTGCGCAGGAACCCCGCCTCGCTGGCGTCCCGGCTGTCGGGATCGAGCGCCGCGAGCGCCGAGACCGACGCGCGCAGCACGTCCATCGGATGCCCGTCGCGCAGCGTTTCGATCAGTCCGAACACCGGCGCCGGCAGCCGCGCCGCCGCGAGTTCGGCGCGAAACGCCGAAAGCCCGCCCGCGTCCGGCAATTCGCCATGCACCAGCAGATAGGCCACCTCCTCGAAGGTCGAGCCTTCGGCCAGTTCGTCGATCGAATAGCCCCGGTAGAGCAACTCGCCCTTGGCCCCGTCGATCCGGCTGACGCCGGAGCGTTCGAAATGCACCCCGCGCAGCCCGCGGTGGATCTTGACCTCGTCCGTCATATCGCAGCCTTTCTGGGGTTCGGTGCGCCGCGGCGCCCGAGGAACGGGAGGAGGGCGGCCATGTCGGCCCTGGAGCGATGCATGGAGCGCGCCCGCGCCCGGCCGCGCCGGGTGGTGTTTCCCGAAGCCGACGAGCCGAGGGTCGCCGAAGCCATGGCCCGACTCGTGGCCGAGCGCCTCGCCGAGCCGATCGGCCTGGCGCCGGTCTCCGACGACCATGTCGCCGCCCTCGCGTCCGCCCGCGGCCTGAGCCCGGGCGTCGCCCGCCGCATGGCCGGCCGGCCGCTGTTTCGCGCCGCGGCGATGGTCGCCTGCGGCGAGGCCGACGCCATGGTCGCCGGCGCCGACAGCCCGACCCGGCGGGTGATCGAGGCGGCGGCGATCGGCATCGGCATGGCCCCGGGCGTCGTTGCGCCCTCGTCTTTCTTCCTGATGGGGTTTCCGGACGGCCGCGAGCTTCTCTTCGCCGACTGCGCGGTGACCGTCGATCCCGACGCGGCCGGGCTCGCCGACATCGCCCGCGCCTCCGCGGCGAGCGCCCGGGCGCTTCTCGGGCGCGCCGAGGTCGCGCTCCTGTCCTTCTCCACCGGCGCCTCCGGCGCAGGCCCGAGCGTCGAGCGCGTGCGCGCCGCCGCCGCGGCGACCGGCTTTTTCGGGCCAATCCAGGCCGACGCGGCACTCGATCCCGGGATCGCCGCGCGCAAGGGAATGGGGTCGGGCGACTGCAACGTTCTGGTCTTCCCCTCGCTGGACGCCGGCAACATCGCCTACAAGCTCGCCCAGTCGCTCGCCGGCGCCCAGGCCATCGGCCCGATCCTCCAGGGCTTTGCACGGCCGGTCTGCGATCTCTCGCGCGGCGCGCGCGTGGAGGACATCGTCGCCGCGACCGCCGTCACGCTGGCGCTCGCGCCGGACTGAGCCCGCGCCAGCCCTCAGATCAGGTCACGCCGCGCTCTGCGGGCGCATGTCCGCGGGGTCGATGCCGGCCACCTCCACCGGCTTTTTCATCGCGTCGCGCCGGAACGGCTCGCCGAGTTCCTGGTTGATCAGCGCCTCGATCAGCGTGGTCGTCCCCGCCGCCTGGTCGCGGATCGCCGCGCGCAGCGCCTCGGACAGCTCCTCCATCGTGCGCGCCTGCACGCCCTTGAGCCCGCAGGCGTCGGCGATGCGCGCGTAGCTCACCTCCTCGTCGAGCTCGGTGCCGACGAAGTTGTCATCGTACCAGAGCGTCGAGTTCCGCTTCTCCGCGCCCCACTGGTAGTTGCGGAACACCACCATGGTGATCGCCGGCCACTCCTTGCGTCCGATCGCGGTCAGTTCGGTCACCGCGATCCCGAAGGCGCCGTCGCCGGCGAAGCCCACCACCGGCGTGTCCGGGCAGCCGATCTTGGCCCCCACGATCGCCGGAAGCCCGTAGCCGCACGGCCCGAACAGGCCCGGAGCCAGGTACTTCCGCCCGGTCTCAAAAGTCGGATAGGCGTTGCCGATGGCGCAGTTGTTGCCGATGTCCGACGAGATGATCGCCTCCTTGGGCAGCGCCGCCTGGATCGCACGCCACGCCATGCGCGGGCTCATCCACTCCGGCTTGGCCGCGCGGGCGCGTTCGTTCCAGCTGGTGCCCGGATCGTCCTCCTCGTGATCCATCGACGAGAGCTGCTGGGCCCAGGCCGATTTGGTCTTGGCGATCGTCGCCCGGCGCGCCTCCCGACCCGCATCGCCGGCGTCGTCGGCGAGTTGCGCGAGGATCGCCCGCGCCACCTGGCCGGCGTCGCCGACGATGCCGACACTCACGGTCTTGGTCAGCCCGATCCGGTCGGGATTGATGTCGACCTGGATGATCGCGGCGCCCTTCGGCCAGTAGTCCATCCCGTAGCCGGGAAGCGTCGAGAACGGGTTGAGCCGCGTCCCCAGCGCCAGAACCACGTCCGCCTGCGCGATCAGCTCCATCGCCGCCTTCGAGCCGTTGTAGCCCAAGGGCCCCGCGAACAGCGGATGCGAGCCCGGGAATGCGTCGTTGTGCTGGTAGCCGCAGGCCACGGCCGCATCGAGCCGCTCGGCCAGCGCCGCGGCGTCCGGGATCGCGCCGGCAAGCACCACGCCCGCCCCGTTCAGGATCACCGGGAACTTCGCCCGCGACAGGAGCTCCGCGGCCTTCGCGATCGCCGCGGCACCACCGGCCGGCCGCTCGAACTCGACCATCGCCGGAAGGTCGACGTCGATCACCTGGGTCCAGTAGTCGCGCGGCATGTTGATCTGCGCCGGCGCGCTCGCCCGCCTTGCGTTCAGGATCACCCGGTTGAGCACCTCGGCGACGCGGGAGGGATCGCGCACCTCCTCCTGGTAGGCCACCATGTCCTCGAAGAGCTTCATCTGCTCGACTTCCTGGAAGCCGCCCATGCCGATGGTCTTGTTCGCCGCCTGAGGCGTCACCAGCAGAAGCGGCGTGTGGTTCCAGTAGGCGGTCTTGACCGCGGTGACGAAATTGGTGACGCCCGGCCCGTTCTGGGCGATCATCATCGCCATCCGGCCGCTGGCCCGGGTGTAGCCATCCGCCATCATGCCGCCCGATCCCTCGTGCGCGCAGTCCCAGAACGTGATGCCCGCCCGGGGAAAGAGGTCGGAGATCGGCATGAACGCCGAGCCGATGATGCCGAAGGCGTGCTCGATGCCGTGGCGCTGGAGAACCTTCACGAAGGCTTCTTCGGTGGTCATCTTCATGGCTGCGCGCTCCCCTGCGGTCCCGGCCCTGCGTCCGGCGCGACTCTTCTCCGGGGCGCCCCGCACCGCTAGCGCCAGACGCCTCCGCCTCTAGCGCCAGACGGGCTCAAGACTTGCCCTTCCACGGGATCAGCCAGCGCTCGAGAACCCGCATCAGGATGTCGATGCTGTAGCCGATCACCCCGATCAGGATGATGCCCATGATCACGATGTCGGTGAGCTGGAACTTCGACGCCGCCACGATCATCTGGCCCGCGCCCTTCTCGGCGGCCACCAGCTCGGCCGCGACCACCGTGCCCCAGCAGACCCCCATCGCCACCCGCGCGCCGGTGAAGATCTCGGGCAGCGAGTTCGGGACGATCACGTGCCGCATGATCTGCCACTTCGACGCGCCGAGCGAATAGGCGGCGTGGATCTTGGAGATGCTCACGCCCGAGACCCCGGCGCGGGCCGAGATAGTCATGATCCAGAGCGCCGCGAGAAACAGCAGCACCAGCTTGCCCTGCTCGCCGATGCCGAACCAGATGATCACCAGCGGGATCAGAGCCAGCGGCGGAACCGGGCGCATGAACTCCACGATCGGATCGAACCAGCCCCGGAACCAGTCCGAAAGCCCCATCGCGTATCCCAGCGGAATGCCGATGAGCGCGCCGAGGAAGAATCCCGCGATCACCCTGTAGAGCGACCAGCCGAGATGCTCGAACAGCGTGAAGCCCCGGTATCCGTCGCGGGCGATCTCCACCAGCCGGCTCCAGACCGCTTCCGGCGGCGGCAGCCAGATGTCCTCCATCTGCCAGCCGGTGGTCGGCGCGAAGGTCAGCGAGCCCTTCGCGGTCAGCCCGACGACGCCGTCGTCGACCCGGACGCTGCCGCCGGGCTCGATCGCCGAGCCGTTGACCGCCACGACCCGCCAGGCGTCGGCGTCGCCCTCGTCGTTGTCGCGCGCCGGAATGATGCCGGACCGCCAGGCCTCGATGGTGAAGACGTCGTCCTTCGCGAAGCCCGCGTCTGCGCCTTCGGTGGGCGGCGGCTCGACGGTCTCGCCCAGTTCGTGGACCCGCACGAAGACGGTCGCCTCGTCGGTTTCGCCCGCCGCGTTCTCCGCAGTGTAGGAGAAGGACGTGTCTCCGGTGAAGGGACCCGGCGCGTGGATCGGCGTCAGCTTCGATCCGGTGAAGGCGCCCCAGAGCAGGAACAGCACGAGCACCGAGATCACCGAGGCGGCGCGATTGGGTCGCACCGCGCTCTCGTCGCCGAAGGTGACGGTCTTGAGCGAGGTGAAGTCGTGGGCCTGTTCGCGACCGCGCTGGATCGTCGTCACCACCAGATAGGACAGCACGAAGAGCGCCACGTAGATCAGGAGAAGGATCATTGCGCGGCCTCGGTCCGGCCCATGATTTCCTCTTCCATGTCCCAGATCATGGTGAGGATCTCCTCGCGCTTGTCGCCGAAGTCAGGCAGCTTCTTGACCTCGCGCAGGTCGGCGTTCACCCCCTCGTCGGCGAACGGAAGCCGGTACTGCTTGTGGATCCGTCCGGGCCGGGGCGCCATCACCACCAGCCGCTCGCCGAGCAGCAGCGCCTCCTCGACCGAATGGGTGATCAGGATGATGGTCTTGCCGGTCTCCTTCCAGAGCTTGAGCACCAGCCCCTGCATCTTCTCGCGCGTCAGCGCATCGAGCGCGCCGAGCGGTTCGTCCATCAGGATCACGTCGGGCTCGTTGGCCAGGCAGCGCGCCAGCGCCACGCGCTGCTGCATCCCGCCCGAAAGCTCGTAGACGGCCTTCTCCTTGAAGTCCCTGAGGCCTACGACGTCGAGCAGGTGATCGACGATCTTCGCGCTCTCGGCCTTGGGCATGCCCTTCATGTTCGGCCCGAAGGCGACGTTCTCGCGCACGCTCATCCACTCGAAGAGCGCGCCCTTCTGGAACACCATGCCCCGTTCGGGTCCCGGCCCACGCACGCGCTGGTCCCCGAGCATCACGCGGCCTTCGGTCGGGGCGAGGAAGCCCGCGACGATGTTCAGGAGCGTCGTCTTGCCGCAGCCCGAGGGCCCCAGGACGCTGACCAGTTCGCCCTCCACGATGTTGAGCGAGACGTTCTTGAGCGCCTGCACCGCCGATCCGTTCGGCAGGTCGAATTGCATCGAGATGTCGTCGATAGCCAGTCCTGTCATCCGCCCCCGCCCGTTCCTTCCGTGCGGGCCCCGGGGGCCCGGCCTTGGGAGGGACGCGCCGGGAAATCCGGCGCGTCCGGTTGACGCTGCGGCGCTACATCTGCCCCGCGGCGGCGAGCGGCGCGGTATTGATCGCGCCGTCGTAGCTGTCGCGGGCGCTCGGGATGTTGCCCGTCTCCACGAAGAAGTCGCCCACCTCCTTGAGGAAGGTCTGCGATCCGCCGCCGAGCCACTTCTCGCTCAGCTGGTCCTCGACCGACGGGAAGACGAAGGTCTCCAGCGACGAGGCCGCCGCGTCCACCTCCATGCCGGCGTCCGCGGCGATCACCGCGAGCATCTCCTCGCGGTTCTCGCCCGAGTTCCACATGGCGTTGGCGTCCGCCACGACCTTGAGAAAGCTCGCCAGCAGGTCGGGCTGCTCTGCGGCGAAGGTGGCCGGGACCGAGGTCACGTCGAAGACCTGGATGCCGAGCTCCTCCTTCTCCGCGCCGGTCAGCAGCACGTTGCCGTGCTCCTTCATGCGCAGAAGGCCGCCGGCGTATCCGCAAGCCATGTCGACGCTGCCCTGCGCCAGCGCGGCCGCGCCTTCCGAGGGCGCCATGTCGAGGATCTCCATCGTCGCGGTGTCGACGCCGAAATGCTCCATCTGCTTGAGGAACCCGTAGTGCGCCGCGGTGCCGATCGGCACGGCGACCTTCTTGCCGGCGAGCTCGCCCGCGCTGTCCTTGTCGATCTCCAGCGCCGTCGCCACCACGCAGTTGTCGTTCTCGGCGTAGCTCACCGCCACGTCGACGATCTGGATGTCCTGCCCCGCCGAGGCCGCCACCACGAAGGGCGGCACGCCCTGGCTGACCGAGATCTGCACGTCGCCCGAGGCCATGGCCGCGCTCATCGCGGTGCCGGTGTCGAAGGCGCGCCATTCGACGGGCACGCCCATCGCCTCCTCGAAGGCGCCGTTCGCCTTGGCGTACTGGAACGGCATCGGCCATTCGAGGAAGTACGCCACCGTGACGCCGTCCTGCGCGAATGCGGCGGACGCATAAAGGCCGGCCGCGGTCGAAAGCGCGGCGATGCGGGCAAGTCTCATTGTTGTTTCTCCGTGTTGGACCAGGCTGCGCCCCCGGTTCGTCCGGAGGACGTCGTTCCGCCGGTGATCCTACTGGGCCTGAGCGCATGCGCAAGGCGCGAGCGCGTGATCCCCGGACCGGCCGATCACAGACAGGCGGCCAGCCGCGCCACGCCCTGCGCGATTCGCTCGGCGGGGATTGAGGAATAGGCCATGCGGAAGTAGCGGCAGCGCCCCGGCGCGCTGAAGAACGGCGCGCCCGGCTCGATCAGCACGCCCTGGTCCCGCGCCCGCTCGGCGAGACCTGCGCTGTCCAGCCCCTCGGGTCCGCGGATCCAGAACCCCGCCCCACCGAAGGACGAGGCGCCCGCGACCTCGAGCCCCGCCGCGTCGAGCGCCGCCGACATCACCGCGCGCCGCTCGCGGAACGCCCGCCGCAGTCGCGCGATGTGGGCGTTGTAGTGCCCGAGCGCGAGGAAATGCGCCGTGGTGCGCTGCGTCACGCCCGGCGGATGCCGCATCACCAGCGCCCGCAGCCCGCGCGCCTCGGCGATGAACGGCTCGGGCGCGACCATGTAGCCTAGCCGCAGCCCCGGAAACAGCGGCTTGGTGAAGCTGCCGGCGTAGATCACCCGCCCGTCGGCGTCGTGGGACTTCACCGCCGGGCTCGACGGGCCGAGAAAGCTCATCTCGAAATCGTAGTCGTCCTCGAGGATCAGGAAATCCTCCGCCCGCGCCCGGGCGAGCAGCGCGCGGCGCCGGTCGGCGGGCATGGTCGCGCCGGTCGGCGCCTGGTGGCTCGGCGAGACGCAGACCAGATCGAGCCCCTCGGGCAGCGCCGCCGGATCGAGGCCGCCCTCGTCGACCGCTGCCGGGATCACCTCGCATCCCGCCGCCCGCAGCATCGCGCGCAGGTCGGGATAGCCCGGCTCCTCCATGGCGACGCGCAGCCTGCGCCCCGACTGCGCCAGCACCTGGACCGCCAGCCACAGCGCGTTCTGCGCCCCGAGCGTGATCAGAAGCTCACCGTGATCGGCGGCGATCCCGCGCCCGGGCAGGCTGTGCGACAGCGTGTAGGCGACAAGCAGCGCATCGTCCTGGCTGGCCATGTCGGAGGCCACCTGCGGAAACTCGCGCCGGCCCAGCGCCCGCCGGGCGCAGTCGCGCCATTCGTTGTGGGGAAACAGCGCGTCGTCGGCCTGCCCGTAGAGGAACGGATAGGGATAGCGCCGCCAGTCGAGCGGCTTTTCGATCCCGCGCGCCGCGCTGAACGGCCGGCCGATCCGCTCGGCCCAGTCGAGCCCGGCCGCCTGGGCGGCGCGTGGCCGCGCCGTCAGCAGCCCCGGGGGATCGTCGGCCACGAAGACCCCGCTGCGCGGCCGGGTGACGAGGTATCCGTCGGCGACCAGGTCCTGATAGACCAGCGCCACGGTGATGCGCGCCACCCCCAGATGCCGCGCCAGCCGCCGGCTCGCCGGCATCCGCGCCCCCGGCGGCAGCAGCCGGCGCAGGATCATCGCCACGACCTGCTCGCGCAACTGCGCCTGCAATCCGGTCCCGGCCGCATGATCGAGGATGAACTGGCTTTCGGAGATCTTCACGCCGCCTCCCGCCGCGCCGCGGCCCCCACGTCTGCGGCCCTGCCTCTGGACTTACACCCGCGGCGACTGGTCCGATAGGGTCGGGGCGCCCTTCTGGCGCCATGAATGCGACGATCTGGCGATAGAGCCGGCGCCGGGTTTGGGGCTAGAGACGATACTTCAGGCCTCTGTTCGGGGAGTCACCCAGATGCGCTACGCCGGCAATTCGCTCGAGGAACACTGGATCCCCTTCACGCCGAACCGGGCCTTCAAGGCGAACCCCCGCATGATCTCGCGCGCCGAGGGCGTCTGGCTCTACGACCGCGACGACCGGGCGGTGCTCGACGGCGCCTCGGGCCTGTTCTGCTCGCCCGCGGGGCACTGCCACCCGAAGATCATCGAGGCGGTGCACGACCAGATGTCGCGCAACACCTACACCGCCCCCTTCAGCCTCGGTCATGACGGCAGCTTCGCGCTCGCCGCCGAGGTGGCGAAACTGACGCCCGAGGGCATCAACCACGTCTTCTTCGTCAATTCCGGCTCCGAGGCGATCGACACCGCGCTCAAGATCGTCATGGCCTACAACAACGCCCGCGGTCAGGCTCACCGCGGCCGCTTCGTCTCCCGCGAGCGCGCCTATCACGGCGTCAACATCGGCGGCGTCAGTCTCTCGGGCATGGTGAAGAACCGCGAGACCTTCCCGATCGTGATGCCCAACGTGGTCATGATGCGCCACACCTGGACCGGCGAGGACATCAACCGCCCCGGCCAGCCCGAGCACGGGGTCGAGCTCGCCGAGGACCTCGCCCGCATCGTCGCCACCTACGGCGGCGGCCAGATCGCCGCGGTCTTCGTCGAGCCCGTCGCCGGCTCCACCGGCGTGCTTGTCCCGCCGAAGGGCTATCTCGAGCGCATCCGCGCCATCTGCGACGAGCACGGCATCGTGCTGGTCTTCGACGAGGTCATCACCGGCTTCGGGCGCATGGGCGAGAACTTCGGGGCCCAGACCTTCGGCGTGACCCCCGACATCATGACCATGGCCAAGGCGCTGACCAACGGCTCGATCCCGATGGGCGCGGTGGCGGTCAAGGACGAGATCTACGACGCGGTCGTCGACTTCGCCCCCGACGGCGCCATCGAGTTCTTCCACGGCTACACCTATTCCGGCCACCCCGCCGCCTGCGCCGCCGGGCTCGCCATGCAGGAGATCATCCGCGAGGAGGGGCTCTTCGAGCGCTCCAAGGCGCTGGCGCCCTACTTCCGCGACGCCATCCACTCGCTTTTCGATCACCCCATGGTCAAGGATGTGCGCTCGATCGGCCTGATCGCCGGCGTCGAGGTCCACGCCAGCGGCCCGGTCGGCCGGCGCGGGCCGGCGCTCCAGACCGAGATGTTCTGGAACGGACTGCATGTGAAGTTCACCGGCGACGTCGGCATCGTCGCGCCGCAGTTCATCGCCGAACGGGAGCATGTCGACCAGATAGTCGATCGCTTCCGCGCCACCCTTGACGCGCACGGAGCCCAGGGAAGGGCCGCCGAATAGCCGCGGTCACTACCCGGTCACCATCCGTTAACGAAATTCACGCCGTTTTTTCAAAGGCTTGGGTTCTGTCCTAGCTAGGACACGCCTGGGACAGCGCCGCGTTGACCGGGCGCATCGCCTCGTAGAGCGCCCGGAACGCGCCGAATCGCCGCTCCGCGAGCGCCGCGGCGCGGGGGTCGGGCGTGAATGTCTCCGCCGTCCGGGCCCAGTCCGAAGCCGCCGCCGCGAGGTCGGGCCAGAGCCCCGCCGACACGCCGGCCATCAGCGCCGCTCCCCGCGCCGCCGCCTCTGGTCCCGCCGCGCGCGCCAGCGGCCGGCCGAGCGCGTCGGCGCGGACCTGCGCCCAGAGATCGGACCGCATGCCGCCGCCCCCCGCCCGCAGCACCTCGGCGCGCCGCCCGCCGGCGGCCTCCACCGCCTCCAGGACCCAGCGCGCCGAAAACGCCACGCCCTCGAGCACCGCGAGCGCCGCCGCGCCCGGGCCGTGATCGGCGCGCAGCCCCGCGAAGGTCCCGCGCGCCGAGGCGTCCCAGATCGGCGCGCGCTCGCCCGCCAGATGCGGCAGGAAGAGCGGGCTCTGCGCATCGATCCGCTCCGCCGCCGCCAGCGCCAGCAGATCCCCGACCTCCCGCCCGAAGAACCCGCACGCCCAGGCGAGCGCTGCGCCGCCGGCCTGGGTTGGCCCGGCATGCAGGGTGATCCCGCGCCAGTCGGGAAAGCTCACCACGCCCGCGGCCGGATGGCGCTCCGAAGAGATCAGGCCGACGACCTCGCTGGTCCCCGACAGATACATCGCGTCGCCGTCGCGCGCCGCGCCGACCCCGAACATCGCCGCCCAGGCGTCCATGGTCCCCACGGCCACGGGCGCGCCGGCGGCGGGCAGTCCCGCGCGCACCACGCCCGCTCCCTCGAGCGGATCGGCGAGCGGCGGCGTCCGTTCGCCCGCGCCCGGAACCGCGGCGAGAAACGGCGCCACATAGTCCAGATCCTCGCCCACAAGGCCCACCGCCGAGATCGGATCGGCGACCGCCCGCCCGGTCAGCTCCGCCAGCACGTAGTCCTTCGGCGCCAGCACCTGCGCCGTGCGCTTCCAGGTCGCTGGCGCCTCCGCCGCGGCCCAGGCGCAGCGGGCGAGCGCGCTGCTCGCCGGGATCGGCGCGGCCGCGCCGAACCAGGCGCGCTTGTCCGCGTCGCCGATCTCCGCGTCGAGCCGCGCCGCCGCCTCCGTCGCCCGCAAGTCCTGCCAGAGGATCGCCGGGCCAAGCGGGCGCATCTGCGCGTCCACGAAGAGATGCGTGTTGACCTGGCTGGTCACGCCCACCGCCCGCACCGCGCCCGCGCGCGCCGATCCCGCGAGCGTCTCCAGCGCCGCCCGCGCGCCGCGCAGCCAGAGCTCCGGATCCTGCTCCGCCCATCCCGGCCGGGGCCGGTCGACGCCGTAGCTTGCGGAGGTCTCCGCCAGAAGCGCGCCGTCGCGGTCGAACAGCCCCGCCTTCAGCGAGGTCGTGCCGATGTCGATCCCGATCAGCGTCTCCGCCGCCATCGCGCCGCTCCTGCCGCCCGCAAAGCACTGGACGGCGGAAAACTGGCCTGCCAATGATGCGCGCACAAGCGGCATTCGCGAGAGGGAGAACGCCATGATGCGCAGGATTTCGTCCGGAGCCATCTCTGCGGGGACGGCGCTTCTCGCCTTCGCAGCCGGCGCCGCGGCCCAGAGCGTAGCGGTCATCACCCCCTACCTCGCCCAGCCCGGCACCCAGTTCTACGTCGAGGCGTTCCAGGCCGAGGCGGACGTGCTGGGCTGGGACGTCAACGTCATCGACACCGCCGGAGACGTCGCCGGCGTCATCGCGCGCATCGAGGACAGCGTGAACCAGGGCGTCGACGCGATCGTGATCAACGTCGACCCGAGCCAGGTTGGCGCCGGGCTCGAGGCCGCCGCCGCCGCCGGGGTGCCGGTCTTCGGGATGGACGCGGGCTCCGACCCCAACATCGTCGCCAACGTCACCTCGAACGGCTACGCAATGGCCGCCGAGACCGCAGTCTACGTCGCCAACCGGCTCAACGGCGCCGGCGCAGTGGTCATGTTCGTCTTCGATCCTTTCCCGCCGGTGCAGGCGCGCGGGGTGATCGCCGACGCGGTCTTCGGCAACTTCCCCGACATCACCGTCACCGACCGGCTGACCCCGGACGTCTCGGACGGCGGCATCGCCGACAGCCGCGCCCAGATGGAGGCGGTGCTCGCCGCCAATCCCGAGCCGGGCTCGATCGGCGCGGTCTGGGCCGCCTGGGACCAGCCGGCGCTCGGCGCGCTCCAGGCCATCGAGGCGGCGGGCCGCATGGACGAGGGCATCGTGATCACCGGCATCGACGCCAACCCGCAGGCCCGCGAGGCCATCGCCGCGGGCGGACCCTTCGAGGCCTCCGTCGCCCAGGACTTCGCGGGCATCGGCGCGGCGACGGCCGACGTGGTCGCCCGCCATCTCGCCGGCGAGGAGATCCGCCAGCGGGTGATCTATGTGCCCACCGTGCTGATCACCGCCGCCAACGCGGGCGCCGCCGAATAGCCCTGCACCACCCGCTTCTGGCGCGGGCGCGGCGCGTCGCCGCCCCGATCGCCATCCTCGCCCTGATCGTCTTCTTCTGGGCGAACCTGCCCGGCACCTTCATGACCGCGCGCAACTGGCTCAACATCAGCCAGCAGATCAGCATGCTCGCGGTCGTGGCCGCCGCGATGACCGTGGTGATGGCGGCGGGCGACTTCGACCTCTCCGTGGGCTCGATGGCCTCGCTCGCCGGCGTGGTCGCCGCGGCGCTCTTCGTCGCCGGCGCGCCGGTCTGGCTCGGCGTCGCGGCAGCCCTCGCGGTTGGCGTTCTCGGCGGGCTCTTCAACGGCCTGCTCGTCGCGGCGGTGGGCATCCTGCCCTTCGTCGCCACCCTCGGCACGCTCACCGCTTTCTCGGGGCTCGCCTTCGTGGTCAGCGGGGGACGCACCATCTTCGGCCGCGACATCCCCGAGGCCTTCTCCGGCTTCGCCCGCTCCGGACTGCCCCTCGGCGCGCCCGACGGACGGCCGCTCGCCGTCCCGGCGCTGACCCTGCTCGCCCTGGGCGTCTCGGTTATCGTCTGGATCGCTCTGGAGCGGCGGCGCTTCGGCCGGCGGCTCTACGCCATGGGCGACAACCCCGAGGCCGCGCGGCTCGCCGGGGTGCGCGTCCGCACCCTGCGCGTGGCCGCCTTCGGCGTCGCGGGCCTCGGCGCGGCGGTCGCGGGCCTCATGTACGCCGCCCGCGTCGCCTCGGCGAACCCGACCCAGGGCTCGGGCCTGATGCTCAGCGCCATCGCCGCGGTGTTTCTCGGCCAGACCATGACCGAGAGCGGCGCGCCGCGCGTGCTCGCCACCCTAGCCGGCGTGCTGGTCCTCGGCGTGCTCGACAACGGCCTCACGCAGATGCGCGTCGACGCCTACGTCCGTGAGGTCCTCGTCGGCCTGATCATCATCGCCGCGGTGGGCGTCAGCGCCCTGGCCCGGCGCTAGGCTCGGCCTCCGTCGCTGGGCCGCGACCCGGCCCGCCTCTAGAGCTCGGTCCGCACCCGCCAGAGTTCCGGAAACAGCTCCACCTCCAGCATGCGCCGGAGGTAGCTGACCCCGCCGGTGCCGCCGGTGCCGCGCTTCAGCCCGATGACCCGTTCGACGGTGGTGACGTGGTTGAAGCGCCAGCGGCGGAAGTAATCCTCGAAGTCGACAAGCTTCTCGGCCAGTTCGTAGCAGCGCCAGTGCGTCTCGGGATCACGGTACACCCGCGCCCAGACCGCCACCACGGCGTCGGAGGCAGCGTGGGGCCAGCGCAGGTCGCGGGTGAGCACCTCCTGAGGCACTGGCAGGCCCTGACGCGCCACGAAGCGCAGGGCCTCGTCATAGATCGAGGGCTCCGCGAGCTCGGCCTCCAGCAGCGCGAGGATCTCCGGCCGGTGCGCATGCGGCCCCAGCATAGCCGCGTTGCGGTTGCCGGCCATGAACTCGATCAACCGGTACTGGTGAGACTGGAAGCCCGAGGACTGCCCGAGGCTTTCGCGGAACCTGGTGTACTCGCTTGGCGTCATCGTGCGCAGCACGTCCCAGGCGCCGTTGAGCTGTTCGAAGATGCGCGCGATCCGCGCGAGCATCTTGAACGCCGGGCGCGGGGCGTCGCCCCGCAACGCGCGCCGCGCCGCGTGAAGCTCGTGGATCGCCAGCCGCATCCAGAGCTCGGAGGTCTGGTGCTCGATGACGAACAACATCTCGTCATGGGCCTCCGAGAGCGGATGCTGCGCGTCGAGGATCGCGTCGAGCCGCAGATAATCGGCATAGGACATGCGTCCGTCGAAGCTCATCTGCGCGCCCTCACGCGCGGGATCGTAGGGTTCGCCCGGCATTTCGTTCGTCCTCCCGGCCCTCCAGAAGGGCGCGCTGGATCGGCAGTGTATCTTTTTGCGGGTCGGCTTGCTAACGTCGGAGCGCGATACATTGGAAGAGGACCGATGCGATGATCGCCCTCCTTTTCGCCCTGTTGACCGCCGCGATGGCGCTGGCTGTCTATGACCGCCCCGCGCCAGCCTACGCGCTCTATGCGGTGACGATCCTGGCCAGCGTCTACTGGCTGAAGTTCCACGCGACCTCCGCCCTGACGATCCAGCTCTGAGGGGCCCGGCGTGACCTTGTCCCCGGAGCAGTCGCGCACGTTGAACGCGCTCGGGCTCCTGGCTGTCTGCTTGGTGCTGGTCCTCGCCTTCGGCTACCAGTTCGCCCGCGACGAGCTGCCCTGTCCGCTCTGCCTGCTGCAACGGGTCGGGTTCGTGGCGGTGGGCTTCGGTCTCTGCCTCAACCTCATCTACGGCGCGCGGCCGCGTCACTACGGGATCATGCTGATCGGCGCGATCTACGGAGGCAGCGTCTCGATCCGCCAGATCCTGCTGCACATCGTGCCGGGCACCGGCCATTACGGCTCGCCGATCCTCGGTATGCACTACTACACCTGGGCGGGCGTCGCGTTCTTCCTGGTGATCCTCGGAACGGCGCTGATGCTGGTCTTCGACCGCCAGGAAGCGACGCCGTCGTCCGCCCGCGCCGACCGCAGCTTCGGCGGCAGCCTGCTGGCGAAGGCCGCGGTCTTCCTGATGCTCGGCCTCGCCGCCGCCAACGTCGTCTCGACCTTCCTCGAATGCGGCCCGGGCGTCTGCGACGACCCGCCGCTCGACTACAAGGAACTCGACGCGCTGGAAGGCGACGGCTGAGGCGTAACACACGCATTAATGAAGATTAACGCTATATATTTCATATATTTAGTCTGAATTGCACGCGTGTTACGCGCCGCTTTCCCCGAGAATCTCCAGCGCGAGCGGATCGGATGACCCCTCGCAGAGGGCCGCGGGCCCCGGCCGGCCGCCCCGCGTGGCTCGGCATCAGCCCCGTCGCCAGATCGACCTGGACCGCCGACCAGTCCTGATCCTGCGCCGCGACGAAGAGCGCGAGCCCGGCCGGGGTCACTTGCGCCCCGCCAGCCGGGCCGTCTCCGCGTCCACCGGCGCGCGGAGCGCCGCCACGACCGGGTGGCCGTCAGTGTGCGCGCGGCCGTAGCCGAGGTTGAAGCCATAGTCGAAGTCGGGCCCGTTCGCGCCCTCGACATGGGTGAGCACCGTCTCGAGCCGGTCGAGCCCCTTGGCGAGCCGCGCCTCCGGCGTCTTTGCGGCGGCGTATTCCTCCCAGAGCGCCAGCAACCGCGCCGCCGCCGTTTCCGGGAGCGGCGCGAGCAGCGTCGCGAGGTCGGCCCGCTCCGCGGCGCGCTTGTCGCCGGTCTGCTCGGGCGCGGGCGTGTCGCCGCCGATCGCCTCTGCCAGATCGTGCACCACCAGGAGCCGCAGCAGCCGCGCGGCGTCGATGCCGTCGAGGTCGTCCTCGAGAGCCACCGCCATCAGGCAAAGCCGCCAGCTGTGCTCGGCCACGCTCTCGCTCCGGCCGGCGGCGGTGCGGCCGCTCCTGAGCGTGTCCTTGAGCGCGCCTGCGGCGCGCAGGAACGCGAGGTGGCGGGCGGCTTCGTCTCCGGTCATGCTGGCGTGGCGATCATGGGGCGGCGGTCCTCGCCGGCGGGCGGGAACGGCCCGCGAAATCAGCTTGGCAAACCGGACGGCGGCTGTCTAGCGTGCGGGGTCGCAGCCCAGAGGAGCCGTCGCCCGTTGACCCCCTTCGTCATCAGGCCGGTCGCGCCGGCGGACGCAGCCGCCATCCAGGCGATCTACGCGCCCTATGTGGCCGAGACGGTGATCTCCTTCGAGGAGACACCGCCCGACGTGACCGAAATCGCCGCGCGGCTCGCGGCGCATCCGGCGGGACATCCCTGGCTGGTCACCGAGACCGACGGCGCGGCGCTTGCCTACGCCTACGGGGCCCCTTTCCACCGTCGCGGCGCCTATCGTTTCACCTCGGAAGTCTCGATCTACGTCGCCCGGGAGGCGCGCGGACGGGGGCTGGGCCGCCGGCTGTTCGCGGCGCTGCTCGAGGCGCTGGAGGGGCAGGGCCAGCGCCAGGCGATCGGGCTGATCACCCTGCCGAACGCGCCGAGCGTGGCGCTGCACGAGGCCTTCGGGTTCCGCCACGCCGGCACCCTGCGCGCCGTCGGCTGGAAGTTCGGAGCCTGGCGCGACGTCGGCTACTGGCAGCGGGCGCTGGGGGTGGGAGATGGAGAGGTTGCGGACGCGGTCGACCGGCCGAACAAGTGACCCGCTGGCCGGCCCGGGAGGCGGTCCCGGACCCGCCAAAGGGGCGTCCTAGCTAGGACGCTCACCAACATATTGAATAGATTTGATGAAAGTGTTAACGTCAGAAACTGTCGATCACCGAGTCCGTTGGGGTCACCCCAGCCCGATTGCGCAACTGCCGGTCATCGGGCAGGCCTCCAGATTTCAGTTCCGTCACGATTGCGGCGTGTGTGCGCTTGGATTGACCATATTCAAGTCACCGGAGCCAGTCGCGTTCAGCCGCCATGGCAGCAGAGAAATATGAAGTAACCTATCTCATTGAGGCCGCCTCAAACAAACGAAGACGATCACTATTTTCACGAAATCGCTGATATTGCGCCGTACGCAGGCCCCGAAGGCGGCATTCTTGGCAAAGACTTGATCCAACGTCTGAGAGCTTGCAGCCCCGACCGCTGGTTTCCACGAGGGGCGATCATTGTCTAGTGGATCGAATCCAACACTTGGTGCCCACGCCTGACGGCAGCGATGATTTTGTCGGGATCGGCGGTCCATGTGAAGGGCTTCGGTTCGGTGTTGTGCTCTCGGACGAAGCGGTTGATGGCGGCCTGGAGGTCGACGATGGAGTGGAAGACGCCGCGCCTGAGCCGCCGCTTCGAGAGTTTGGCGAAAAAGCCCTCGACGGCGTTGAGCCAAGAGCAGGATGTCGGCACGAAGTGGAAGGTCCAGCGGGGATGGCGGTCGAGCCACGCGCGGACCTTCGGGTGTTTGTGCGCGGCGTAGTTATCGAGGATGGCGTGGACCTGCTTGTCCTTCGGGACCGCAGCCTCGACGGTGTTGAGGAAGCGGATGAACTCCTGGTGGCGGTGCCGTTGCATGTTCCGGCCGATGACGGTGCCGTCGAGCACGTTCAGCGCGGCGAAAAGCGTCGTCGTGCCGTGCCGCTTGTAGTCGTGGGTCATCGTGCCGGCGCGGCCCTTCTTTATCGGCAGGCCGGGCTGGGTCCGGTCGAGCGCCTGGATCTGGCTCTTCTCGTCGACCGAGAGCACGATGGCGTGCGCCGGCGGGTCGAGATAGAGCCCGACCACATCGCGCAGCTTCTCGACGAACCGCGGATCGTTCGAGAGCTTGAACTGCCGGACCCGGTGCGGCTGCAGGCCGTGCGCGCGCCAGATGCGCTGGACCGAGCTGACGCTGATGCCGGCCGCCTTCGCCATCATGGCGGCGGTCCAGTGGGTGGTCTCCGCCGGCGGATCGGTCAGCGTCAGCGCCACCACGCGCTCCGCCACCTCGGGGCCGAGCGGCGGGACGCGCGACGGCCGGGTCTTGTCGCGCAGCAGACCGTCCACCCCCTCGGTCATGAACCGCGCCTGCCAGCGCCAGACGCACGGCTTGGACTTGCCCGTCCGCCGCATGATCTCCGTCGTCCCGAAGCCGTCCGCGGTCGCCAGAATGATGCCGGCCCGCCACACGTGCTTCTGCGGGCTGTTCCGATCCGCGACGACCGCCTCCAATCGGGCACGGTCCGCGGTGCTTACCTCGATGCTGATACCTTTGCGCATCCAACGAGACTCGCACAGGGCGGCCGCCTTGGGAATCCTTCGTCAGGGCTCAACCACTAGGCGCGACTGGACGGAGAGCGAAGTCGTGGAAGCAATCAAGCTATACTTGCGGACTCCCTTCGGCAAGATCCACAGCCGCAATCCGGACATCATTGAACTCGCAAGTCAGATTGGACGGACGAGCGGAGCCGTTGCATTGAAGATGGCCAATCTTGCCGGACTTGATCCGACTATGGATCGCAAGGGCATGAGTAATGCCAGCGCATTGGACCGAAGGCTCTGGACTGACTTCCTGGGTCACATTGAGAGCTCCGTGGACGGCCGCCCCGCCAGCAGACAAGGAGGTTTCGGCGAGCCGCGTCCCTCGCCTTTCCAGTTCGATCATGCAGACCGCGATGGCCTCGACATCGCCGTGGTCGCCACGCGGCGAGCAGGGCAAGATTTCTTCCGGCGAATGATCGTGGCGTCGTACGATGAGCGATGCGCGTTGTCAGATATCGGCGACCGGCGTCTCTTGGTGGCGAGCCACATCAACCGATGGGCGGACAACAAGAAGCGTCGGCTGGACCCGACCAATGGAATCTGCCTCAATCCGCTTCTCGAGAGGGCGTTTGAGACGGGTCTGATCGCCTTTGCGGATGACCTTCAGGTATTGGTGGCCAGCGAGGCAGAGCCGAAACTCCGCAACTGCCTTCGTGAACGCTGCTCACCCAGCTTGCGAAGACCATCGCGGTTCCTGCCGGATCTCGAACTGATCCGCGCGCACCGGGAGCGGTTCGGCAGGTCGTTCGATCCCGTTGCGACGGTTGTCTGAGAGGCGCGCCTCACATCCGTCCGTGGCAGTGCTTGTACTTCTTGCCCGAGCCGCAGGGGCAGGGATCGTTGCGGCCGCTCTGGGCCCAGGTCCCGGGGTCCTCGGGATCGACGCGGCCGCCGTCGGCCGGGGCCAGGGCGGCCCCGGCCATGGCCGGGGCGCGGGCGGGCGATGACGCGGCCGCGTCCGCCGGGGCCGGGCTGACGCGGGCGCCGGCTTCGGCGGCGGCGCGGGCGCGGGCCTGCATCTCGGCGATCATCGCCTGCTGTTCCTCGGGCGTCATCACCTGCACATGCGCTAGCGTGCGCGTGGCCTCGACGCGCAGCTTGTCGAGCAGGCTCTCGAAGAGCTGGAAGCCCTCGGATTTGTACTCGTTGAGCGGGTCGCGCTGGGCGTAGCCGCGGAACCCGACGACGCTGCGCAGGTGCTCGAGGGTGAGCAGGTGCTCGCGCCAGTTGCGGTCGATGGTCTGCAGGAGAACCTGCTTCTCGATCGAGCGCATGGTGTCGGCGCCGTATCGCGCCGTCTTGGCCGCCATCAGCTTGTCGACTTCCTCGGTCAGGCGCTCGCGGATGGTCTCGTCGTCCACGCCCTCCTCGTCGGCCCAGGCGACGACCGGCGGCTCGACGCCGAAGTTGGTCTTCACCTTCTCGGCCAGGCCTTCCACGTCCCACTGGTCGGCGTAGGCCTTCGCCGGGATCGCCTCGGAGACGAGGTCGCCCACGACTTCGTGACGCATATCGCGGACCACCTCGGAGACGTCCCTGGCCTCCATGATCTCACGACGCTGGCCGAAGATGGCCTTGCGCTGGTCGTTCATCACATCGTCGTATTTCAGCAGGTTCTTCCGGATCTCGAAGTTGCGGGCTTCGACCTTGCCCTGCGCCTTCTCGAGCGCCTTGTTGACCCAGGGGTGGACGATCGCCTCGCCTTCCTTCATGCCGAGCTTGCCCAGCATGCTGTCGAGCCGGTCGGACCCGAAGATCCGCATCAGGTCGTCTTCGAGGCTCAGGTAGAAGTTGGTGCGCCCCGGGTCCCCCTGGCGGCCGGAACGGCCGCGCAGCTGGTTGTCGATGCGGCGGCTCTCGTGGCGCTCGGTGGCGAGCACGAAGAGCCCGCCGGCGTCGATCGCCCGGGCCTTGCTTTCGGCCACCTCGCGCTCGACACGCTCCCTGATCTCGGCGGGATGGGCGCCCTCCTCGTCGGCCTCGAGGGCCTCGATGACCTGCATCTCGACGTTGCCGCCGAGCTGGATGTCGGTGCCGCGGCCGGCCATGTTGGTGGCGATGGTCACCGCGCCGGGGATGCCGGCGTCGGCGATGATCTTGGCCTCCTGCTCGTGGTAGCGGGCGTTGAGCACGTTGTGCGGCACGCCTTCCTTCTTGAGCATCTCCGAGAGCGCCTCAGATTTTTCGATGGAGGTCGTGCCTACCAGGATCGGCTGGCCGCGCTCGTGCGCGTCGCGGATCTCCCCGATGATGGCCGCGTATTTCTCGCGCGTAGTGCGGTAGACCTGATCGTCGTGATCGACGCGCACCACCGGCTTGTTGGTTGGGATCTCGACGACGCCGAGCTTGTAGATCTCGGCGAACTCGTCGGCCTCGGTGGCGGCGGTGCCGGTCATGCCGGCGAGCTTTTCGTAGAGGCGGAAGTAGTTCTGGAAAGTGACGGAGGCCAGCGTGACGTTCTCGGGCTTGATCGGCACGCCTTCCTTGGCCTCGATCGCCTGATGCAGCCCGTCCGACAGCCGCCGCCCGGTCATCATCCGGCCGGTGAACTCGTCGATCAACATCACCTCATCGTTGCGCACGATGTAGTCCTTGTCGCGCTTGAAGAGCACGTGGGCGCGCAGGGCCTGGGTGACATGGTGGACCAGCGAGGTGCTCTCGGGGTCATAGAGCGAGCGGCCCTCGGGCAGGAGCTGGAGCTCGAGGAGGCGGGTCTCGACGAATTCGTTTCCTTCCTCGGTGAGCGTGGTCGAGCGCTGTTTCTCGTCGAGGTCGTAGTGGCTCTCGTTGAGTTCGGGGATCAGCCGGTCGATGGAACTGTAGAGCTCCGAGCGGTCCTGGCTCGGTCCGGAGATGATCAGCGGCGTGCGCGCCTCGTCGATCAGGATCGAGTCGACCTCGTCGACGATGGCGAAATAGTGATCGCGCTGGTGAACCTGGGCGAGGTCGGACTTCATGTTGTCTCGCAGGTAGTCGAAGCCGAGCTCGTTGTTGGTAGCGTAGGTGACGTCGGCGGCGTAGGCGGCCTTCTTGTCGGCCTCCTCCATGCCGGGCGCGACCACGCCGACAGTCAGACCGAGCGTGTGGTAGACCTTGCCCATCCAGTCCGCGTCGCGGCGGGCGAGGTAGTCGTTGACCGTGACCACATGCACGCCGCGCCCGGTGAGCGCGTTGAGATAGACCGGCAGGACGGCCATGAGCGTCTTGCCCTCGCCGGTCTTCATCTCCGAGATGTTGCCCCGGTGCAGGAAGACGCCGCCGACGAGCTGCACGTCGAAGGGACGCAGCCCCAACGCGCGCCGCGCGGCCTCGCGGGCGTTGGCGAAGGCCTCGGGCAGCAGGTCGTCGAGGCTTTCGCCGGCGGCGTGACGCTCGCGGAAGGTTCGGGTCCGGTCGATGATCCCGGCGTCGTCGAGCGCCTGGTACGCGGGCTCGAGGGCGTTGATCCGTTCGACGATCGATCGCACCGACTTGACCTTGCGATCGTTGGGAGTGCCGAAGACCTTCTTCGCGACGGCGCCAAATCCGAGCATCAGTGCCTACCTTCATATTCTTTCGGGCCGCGCGGGGCGTCACCCGCCAGCCCCTTCACCCACCGGAATGTCATGACGGGGCGCTTGTTCACCGGCGCCGATCGGTCTAAGCCACCGCGGGACGCGATCAGGCCTTCTCGAGCCGGGCTTGGATGTAAGCGGCGAGCTCGTCCCTGTCAACGGAGTCGGGTCGGCCGGTTCCGCACGCGAATTCCGGGCCGCCAGAGCGGCCGCTTGAGGAGAACGAGATGCGCAACCTGATAACGGCCGCCGTCCTGGCGCTCGCCGCCGCGGCCCCGGCCGCCGCCCAGGACGAGGCCTACGGCGCTGGCACGGTGCTGGCCACCGTCAACGGCGCCGAGATCACGCTCGGCCATGTGATCGCCATGCAGCAGCGGCTGCCCGAGCAGTACCAGAACCTGCCCGACGAGGCGCTGTTCGCCGGCGTGCTTGACCAGCTGATCGAGCAGACTCTGCTGTCGCAGATGGTGTCGGACGCGCCGCAGAACGATCCACTCGACGTGCGGCTCCAGATCGAGAACGAGCGCCGCGGCGCGCTGGCGGCGCGAGTCGTGCAGGAGCGGCTGGCCGAGCCGATGGACGAGGCCGAGGCGCGCGCCGCCTACGACGCGCAGATCGCCGAGTTCACGCCGCAGACAGAGTTCAACGCCTCGCACATCCTTGTGGCCAGCGAGGAGGAGGCCGCGGCCATCCTGGCGGAGATCGAGGCGGGCGCGGACTTCGCGGCGCTGGCGGCGGAGCGATCGTCGGACGGCTCGGCCGCAGGCGGCGGGAATCTGGGATGGTTCGGGCTCGGCCAGATGGTCGCGCCCTTCGAGGCGGCGGTGACGGGCATGGCGATCGGCGATGTCGCCGGCCCGGTGGAGACCCAGTTCGGCTGGCACTTGATCCGGCTCGACGACAAGCGCGAGACCGCGCCGCCGGCCTTCGAGGATGTGCGTGAGCAGGTCGAGATGCAGCTGCGCCAGCAGGCGCTCCGCGTCGAGGTCGACGAACTGCGCGCCGCGGCGGAGATCGAGATGGCCGAGGATGCGGTGCCCCCGGCGTCGGTCCGCGAGAACACGCTGCTCGAGAACTGACGGGGACGGCCGGGATGGGCGAGAAGAAGGCCAAGAAGAAGGGCGGCGGCAAGAAGGACAAGAAGGCGAAGAAGGGCTTCAAGACGGCGGCCCGGATCTCGCCGCTTGCGCCCGCGGGCGCACCCCCGCAGCTGCCCCCGGTCGCGGGCGTGCGGTTCGCTTCGGTCGAGGCGGGGATACGCTACGCCGGCAGGCTTGACGTGATGCTCGCCGAGATCGCCGGAGGATCGGCGCTTGCGGGCGTGTTCACCCGCTCGCGGACCCGCGCTGCGCCGGTGCTCTGGTGCGAGGAGAAGCTCGCGGCGCTCCGCAAGCGCGCGGACGCCCGCCGCGGCTTCGCCATCGTGGTCAACTCCGGCAACGCCAACGCCTTCACCGGCGAGGCCGGCCGCGCCGCGGTCGAGGCGACCGCCAAGGCGACGGCGGAGGCGCTTCACGTGCCGGTCGACCACGTGTTTCTCGCCTCCACCGGCGTGATCGGCGAGCCGCTGCCGGTCGAGCGCATCGTCTCCAGTCTCGAGGCGCTGCGCGACCGGCTCGACGGCGGCGGCGTCGCCGACGCCGCCCGCGCGATCATGACAACCGACACCTTCGCCAAGGGCGCGGCGGCGACCGTGGAGCTCGACGGGACGCCCGCCACGATCGTAGGTTTCGCCAAGGGCTCGGGCATGATCGCGCCGGACATGGCGACGATGCTCGCCTTCGTCTTCACCGACGCCGCGGTCGACCCGACGCTTCTGCAGAAGATGGTGTCGCGGGCCAACGCCGAGAGCTTCAACTGCATCTCGGTCGACGGCGACACCTCGACCTCGGACATGGCGCTGGTCGCGGCGACCGGGCAGTGCGGGGCCGCGCCCATCGCCTCGGCCCGGGATCCGCGCGCGCGCGACTTCGAGCTGGCGCTGACCGGGGTGATGCGCGACCTCGCGCGCCAGATCGTGCGCGACGGCGAGGGCGCGACCAAGTTCGTCGAACTGCGCATCTCCGGCGCCGCCTCGAATCCGGACGCGCGCAGGGTCGGGCTGGCGATCGCCAACTCGCCGCTGGTCAAGACAGCGATCGCCGGCGAGGATCCGAACTGGGGCCGCATCGTCATGGCGGTGGGCAAGTCCGGCGCGACGGTGGACCGCGACCTCCTCGCCATCCGCTTCGGAGACATCGCCGTGGCGGAGAAGGGATGGGTCTCGCCAGACTATTCCGAGGCGGCGGGCGCGGCTTACATGAAGTCTCCTGAGCTTGCGATCTCGGTCGATTTGGGGCTTGGAGCCGGATCGGCGACGATCTGGACCTGCGATCTGACCGCCCGCTACATCGAGATCAACGCCGACTACCGGTCCTGAGGCCGCGCGGTGTGAGGCGAGATCCGTGAAGCTCGTGCTCGTCGCGGCGGTTGCGCTGATCGACCGCGATGGCCGGATCCTGATCGCCCAGCGGCCGGAGGGCAAGGCGATGGCCGGGCTCTGGGAGTTTCCCGGAGGCAAGGTCGAGGCCGGCGAGACGCCGGAAGCAGCCCTGATCCGCGAGTTGCACGAGGAGCTCGGCGTCGGGACCTGGACGAGCTGCCTCGCGCCGCTCACCTTCGCCAGCCACGCCTACGACGAGTTCCATCTCCTGATGCCGCTCTTCGCCTGCCGCAAGTGGGAGGGCGCCCCGCAGTCGCGCGAGCACCAGGCGCTGAAATGGGTGGCGGTCCGCGATCTGCGGTCCTATCCGATGCCGCCCGCGGACCTGCCGTTGATCCCGATCCTCCGCGACTGGCTCTGATAGGCGAATATCCGCCGATCTCTTTCTCGCCACAGTTGTGAAGTGACGGTCGAAACGTTTCTGATTAGCGTCACGTTAACGATAATGCGCGAAACTGCGCGCGTCCCCGGAGGGGGCGAAACAGGGTGGAGACGGCCATGTACCACACGATACTCCTGTCCAGCTGCGTTTCCGTGCAGGGCGAATGCGTGGAGATGCTCGCCAACGGCGAGATCGTCATCCGCGACGGGGAGAAGACCTATCGCGGCCGACCGATCGGCGAGGTGCGCCTCCCCGACCACCGGTCGACGACGCACGTGCGATTCGCGCCGCCGACGCCCTGAACCGCGACAAGCGCGCGTCCGGTCAGATCCAGCCGGAAAGTTCGCGCTCGACGATCGCGGCCATCATGTAGATGTGCGCGGGATCGGCGTTGAGGCACGGGATGTAGGTGAACGTCTCGCCGCCGGCTTCGTGGAAGCTCTCCTGGATCTCCTCGTTGATCTCCTCGAGCGTCTCGACGCAATCCGACGAGAACGCCGGCGCCATCACCGCGATGTTTCTCTGCCCCTGCCGCGCCAGTTCGGCCACATGCTCGACAGTGTAGGGCTGCAGCCATTCCTCCGGTCCGAACTTCGACTGGAAGGTCGTGACTATGTCGCCCTTGGCCCAGCCGAGCCGTTCGCGCAGGAGCCGTGAGGTCTTCTGGCACTGGCAGTGGTAGGGGTCGCCCTCCATCAGGTAGCGCTTGGGCACGCCGTGGTAGCTGGTTACCAGGACGTCTGGGCGGCGGTCCAGCCCAGCGTAGGCCTGCTCGACCGAGCGCGCCAGCGCGTCGATGTAGAGCGGATGGTCGTAGTAGGCGGGCACGGTCCGGATCGCCGGCTGCCAGTTCATCTTCATCAGCGTCCGGAACGCCTGGTCGTTGGCCGTGGCCGTGGTCGGTGCGGAGTACTGCGGATAGAGCGGAAAGAAGACGATGCGCTCGCAGCCCTGCTCCTTGAGCTTGCCGATCACGGAAGGCGTCGAGGGATTGCCGTAGCGCATGGCGAAATCCACCACGACGCGGTTGCCGTACGTGTCCGCGAGCCGCGCCGCCAGCGCATCGGACTGCGCCCGCGTGGTGGTCAGCAGCGGGCTCTCGTCGGCGTCCTCGTTCCAGATCCCCTTGTAGGCTTCGCCGGAGCTGAAGGGACGCTTGGTCAGGATGATGAGCTGCAGAAGCGGCTGCCAGAGCCAGGGTGAGTAGTCGATGACCCGGCGGTCGGACAAGAACTCGTTGAGGTAGCGGCGCATCGACCAGTAGTCGGTCGCGTCCGGGGTTCCGAGGTTGGCGAGCACGACGCCGATGCGCGCCGGGGGCACGGGCGGATGATCGCTGTCGGCATGGGCGAGCCGGCCCTCGCCGGGGTGAACTGGGCAATCGAGGGCCTTGGTCATCGTGGCGTCATACATGCGCGCATTCACCTCGGCAATCGGGGCGGAACCGTTTCAGCCGGAGCTAGTCCCGTCCGACCCGGCGTCAATCTCGCGGCTTGGCGGGCCGGCGGCGTCGGCGCGCTCGCCCGCCGATCGCTCCGCGACCCCGAGCGCGTCGGCGAGCCGGGTCGAGGCCGAGCCCGGACGCAGCGGCCTGGGCTGGTCCGGCGCCGGCGCCCATCCGGTCAGGAAGATCACCTCGAAGGTGGCCGGAACGCGGCCGTCGGGGCGGCCGAAGCGGCGAGCGTAGACCTCGGCGGCGCGGTCGAAGAGACGGCGCGGCGGCGGGCGGCGGAGCCGGTCGCGCATCACGTTGGTTTCACCCATCGCCCGCAGATCGCGCATCAGCGCGAACGCGTCAGTATAGAGCACGTCGAATCGGGCGCTGTCGGCGACGGGAAGCGCGAAACCGGCCCGTTGGAGGAGCGCGCCCAGCGCCCGGATCTCGCCCATCGGCGCGACCCGCGGGCTCAGGCCGCCGGAGAGTTCCGTCTCGGCCTCGGCAAGCGCCGCGCGCAGCTCCGACAGCGTCTCACCGCCGAAGAGCGCCCCGAGAAACAGCCCGTCGGGCCGCAGCGCCCGGCGCGATTGCACCAGGTGGCCGACCGGGTCGTTGCTCCAATGAAGCGCCAGGGCGTGCACCACCAGATCATGGCTGGCGGGCTCGAGCGGCAGCGTCTCGGCGTCGGCGACCATGGTGGGCGCGATCCCGGTCGCTGTGAGCGACGCGCGCCAGACCTCCGGCCGCGGGCTGATCAGCGCGGGCGCGCGAAAGGTCCTGTTAACCTCTCTGAGCCTTTCTGAGATCTCGTCGGCCGCGGCGGCGTGCAGGAAGTCCGCCGCGCCGTATGGCGCGCTGCGCGCGCGCCGCGCATCCAGAAGGTCGCGGTCAAACAGCTCGGGCGGTGCTTGCATGTCGTCTCTCCAGGCCATTCGGAACATAGACCTCGCGCGGGTCCGCGTCATGCTCTCCACTGCGGGGGCGCTCGCGGTGGACGCGATCTACCCGCCGCGCTGTCTCGCCTGCCCCGAGCCGACGGACGCGCCGCACGGTCTTTGCGCCGCCTGCTGGCGCGAGACGCATTTCATCGCCGGAGCGGCCTGCCGGCTCTGCGGCGCGCCGATCCCCGGCGTCGCGGGCGAGTCGGCGCTCTGCGAGGCCTGCGTACGCCGCCCGCCGGGCTGGGACTTCGGCGCGGCGGCTGTGGTCTACGGCGGCGCAGGTCGGCGGGTGGTGCTGGCGCTCAAGCACGGCGACCGGCTCGACATGGTCCGCCCGCTCGCGACATGGATGGAGAAGGCCGGCCGCGCGGCGCTGGCCGAGAGCGACCTGATCGCGCCGGTGCCGCTGCACTGGCGGCGACTGATGCGGCGGCGTTACAACCAGTCGGCGGAACTCGCGCGCCGGATCGCGCGGCGGGCGGGCAAGCCGGTTGTGGTCGATCTGCTCCGCCGGGTGCGCGCGACTGCGCCGCAGGAGCGCATGGACTTCGCCGCCCGGGCCCGCAACCAGCTTCACGCCTTCGAGGTGAATTCGCGGCGGGCGGAGATACTTGGGGGGCGGACGGTGCTCCTGATCGACGACGTGCTGACCTCGGGAGCCACGCTCAGCGCCTGCGCCGAGGCGTTGCGGGCCGCGGGCGCGGCGCGGGTCGGCGTGCTGGTGGTGGCCCGCGTTGCATCCGACGACGGCGCGTCTATATCGACAGGATCTCCAGAGGATCCGCCAAGCCGATGAAGCCCGTCATGCTCTACACCACGCCATTCTGCGGCTATTGCGTCGCGGCCAAGCGCCTGCTGTCGAACAAGGGCGTGGCCTTCGAGGAGATCGACGTCTCCGGCGATCCCGAGCGCCGGGCCGAGATGGTGCAGCGGGCCATGGGCCGGAGGACGGTGCCGCAGATCTTCATCGACGGCGCGCATCTGGGCGGGTTCGACGACCTCTCCGCGCTCGACCGGGCCGGACGTCTCGATCCGCTGCTCGCGGCCTGATGCCGGTGCGCGCGGCGCTGGTCCAGCTCACCTCGATCGACGATCCGGTCGCGAACCTGCCCGTGACGCTGGCGCGGGTCCGCGAGGCCGCGGACGGCGGCGCGGCGCTGATCCTGACGCCGGAGTGCACCAACATGATCGCCGCCAGCCGGTGCCGCCAGAGCGCGACGCTGGAGCGGCAGGATGCGGACGCGACGCTTGGGGCGCTGCGGGATCTGGCAGCGGAAACGGCGACCCACCTGGTGATCGGCAGCCTGCTGCTGAAGGCGGAGACGGATCCGGAGCGTTTCGTCAACCGCTCGTTCCTGATCGGGCCCGACGGGGCGATCGTTGCGACCTACGACAAGATCCACATGTTCGACGTCGATCTCGAGAGCGGCGAGAGCTACCGCGAGAGCGCGGCGTTCGTCGCGGGCGCCGCCGCGGTCGTGGCGCAGGCGGGACCGGCGCGCATCGGGATGAGCATCTGCTACGACCTGCGGTTTCCCGGACTCTACCGGGCGCTGGCGCAGGCGGGCGCGGAAATCCTGTCCATTCCTGCGGCCTTCACTGTGCCCACCGGACGAGCACACTGGCGCGCGCTGATGCGGGCCCGCGCCATCGAGACTGGCTGCTTCGTGCTGGCGGCGGCGCAATGCGGCGCGCACGCGGCGCAGGACGGAACGGGCCGGCGGACCTTCGGGCATTCGATCGCCGTCGGGCCCTGGGGCGCCGTGCTCGCGGAGGCGGGTGAGACGCCGGGGGTGACGTTCGTCGATCTCGATCTCGGGGACGTCGCCCGCGCCCGCGCGGCGGTGCCTTCGCTCGACCACGACCGGCCATATTCCGCCCCGAAGCCGCTCTCCGCCGACTGAGAGTTTCCCTCGCCCGCGAGAGAGCTATCCTTCCCACTGGGTTCGTTCGCGGGAGCGGTGGGATGGTGGTGCGTGCGCTTGTGCTGGGCAGCGGCCCGGATGTCGTGAAATGCCGCGACTGGCCGCGGGACGGGATCGGCGCGATCGTGGCGATCAACAACGCTTGGCGGGTCCGCGACGACTGGGACCATCTCGTTCATCCCGAGGACTTTCCACCGGAACGCCGGCCGGAGCGCCTCGGGCCGGGTCAGCGCGTAGCGACCTACGAGGCGTTCGTGCCGGCGGTCAACCGGTTCGGCGGCATGGTGTTCTGCGGCGGCACCATGGCCTTCACCGCGGCCTACTGGGCCCTCGACGCGCTTGCCCCGCGCGAGATGGGGTTTCTCGGCTGCGACATGCACTATCCCCGGCGGGGACAGTCGCATTTCTATGGCCGCGGCGCGCCAGATCCGCTCCGCGACGATCCGACGCTGCAGAGCCTTGAAGCCAAGTCGGCGCGGCTCGCGATCCTCGCCGCGACCCGGGGCTGCGCGCTGGTCAACCTCTCCGCCGCGCCGGAGAGCCGGCTCACCTTCCCGCGCCTCAGCCGCGCGGGTTTCGCGCACGGCGAGGCGGCCGGTTCGGGCCTGAGCGCGGTCGACGCCGAGCGGCTGGCGCGACCGATTCTCGCCGAGGAGTGCCGGCTTGGCTACGAGACGCCGTCGGGACGCTACTGGCGCGAGGCGGGGCGGTTCAGCCGGAGCCAGCTCCGGCGCATCGACGGGCTCTGGTCGGCTGCGGCGCGGGACTACGCCGCCGCGGCCTGATCGCGCGGGCGCACGCTGGTGGTGACGTAGTTGACCGAAAGATCCCGGTCCGAGACGCGCCAGCTCCACGTTACGGGATTGAACACGAAGCCCTTGCGGTCGACCGGATCGAGGCCGGCCGCGCGCAACATCTCGAATAGCTCGTCGGGCGTGATGAACTTGCGCCAGTCGTGGGTGCCCTTGGGCAGCCAGCGCATCACGTGCTCGGCGCCGATTATCGCCATCACGTAGCTCTTTGGATTGCGGTTCAGCGTCGAGCAGACCATCAGCCCGCCCGGCCGCAGAAGCCGCCGGCAGTCGGTCAGATAGGCCTGCGGGTCGGCGACGTGCTCGACCACCTCCATGTTCAGGACCACGTCGAAGCTCTCGCCGGCCTCGACGAGTTCCTCGGCGGTGGCGTGGCGGTAGTCGATCGCCAGCCCCGACTGCCGGGCGTGCACCTGGGCCACGGGGATGTTGCGCGCGGCGGCGTCGGCGCCGACGACCTCGGCCCCAAGGCGGGCCATCGGCTCGCAGAGCAGCCCGCCGCCGCAGCCGATGTCGAGCAGGCGCAGCCCGGCGAAGGGGGCGTCGGTCTTCGGGTCGCGGTCGAACTCTGCGGCGATCTGGGCGATCACGTAGTCGAGGCGGCAGGGCTGGAGCATGTGCAGCGGCTTGAACTTGCCGCTGGGATCCCACCATTCGGCCGCCATCGCCTCGAACTTGGCGATTTCGTCCACGTCGACGCTGCGGGTGCTCTGCATTGCGCTCCTCGGTCCAACCTGCGAATATCCTGACGTCCCGATCATCGAGATAGCACGGACATAATGGAAAACCCGTCCCGGGACACCCCGAAGCCGGCGCAGAGCCTCTATCCGCCGATCGAGCCGTTCCGGCAGCAGGTTCTCGACATGCCGGGCGGTCACCGGGTCTATGTCGAGCAATGCGGGAATCCCTCCGGCGAGCCGGTGGTGGTGCTGCACGGCGGGCCGGGCGGCGGTTGTTCGCCGGGGATGCGGCGCTTCTTCGATCCGGAGCACTACCGGGTTGTGCTGTTCGACCAGCGCGGCTGCGGGCGGTCGCGGCCGTTCGCGAGCGTCGAGAACAACACCACCTGGGACCTGGTCGCCGACATCGAGCGCATCCGCAAGGAGTTGCGCATCCGCGATTGGCTGGTGTTCGGCGGGTCCTGGGGCGCCTGCCTGGCGCTGCTCTACGCCCAGGCCCATGTCGACCGGGTGCGGGCGCTGGTGCTGCGCGGGGTTTTCACCATGACCCGGGCCGAGCTCAACTGGTTCTACGGCGGCGGCGCGGCGCGGTTCTGGCCCGACCAGTGGAAGGCGTTCTCGCACATGGTGCCGCGCGACGAACGCCACGACCTGATCGGGGCCTATAACCGGCGGCTGTTCGGCGAGGACGAGGCCGAGCGGGCGCGCTTCGCCCGCGCCTGGGCGGGCTGGGAATCGGCGCTGGCCGTGCTCGAACCCGGGCCGGGGCGCGGCCGGCCGGGCGGCGGCTACGCGCTGGCCTTCGCGCGGCTGGAGAACCACTACTTCATCAACGGCGGCTTTCTCGACGCCGACGACCAGGTGATCCGCGACATGGACCGGCTGGCGGCGACGCCGGGTTTCATCGTGCAGGGCCGCTACGACATGATCTGCCCGCCGCACACCGCCCAGGGACTGCACGAGGCCTGGCCGGGATCGGAGCTTCACATGATTGCCCACGCCGGCCACGCGCTCTCCGAGCCCGGCATCGGCGCGGCGCTGGTGCAGGTGATGGATGGGCTGCGGGGCTGAGTCCGGGGCGTGAATCACGCCCGGATTTACGCGTGCAAGAATCAGTAAGGCGCTGGATTCGCTCCGATATCCGGAACGCGTTTACCCGGTTGAAACACCTGTTAACGGCGTCGGGCCGCTCGTGAGCCGAGGGCGTCCGGATCGTCCGGATAATGGTAGCCTGAATACTCTCCGACGCGGAGACTCCCATGGAACAGTCGGAGTATGTGTCAGGCAGTTACCCGATCCAGAACATCGCCGGCGAGGTCGAACGCCTGAAGGCTCAAGACGCAGCGCTCTCGGACGCCACGAACGCGCTGCTCGACGCGATCGGCGTGTCGCCCGGCTGGCGATGTCTCGACCTCGCCTGCGGACCGCAGGGCGTCACGCGCTACCTGCTCGATCGGGTCGGGCCGGAAGGGCGGGTGGTGGGACTTGACGGCGACGACCGGTTTCTCGCGGTGGCGCGAGGCGGCAGTGAGGCCAACCCGAGTTCGTTTCGGGAGACGCCTATGCGACTGGACTGCCCGAGCAGGCCTTCGACCTCGTGCATTTGTGCTTACTGGCGAGCACCGCCGGAGACCCCGAGAGGCTGGTCGCCGAGGCGGCGCGCCTCTTCGTGGCGTGCTTTCCCGACGGGGGCGGCGATCCGATCGCGCATCGCCTCTATCGACTGCTCCGGCGCGCCGGTCTCGAGGACGTTCAATACCGCCCAGTGCCGATCGGCACGCGCACAGGATTCCTGGCGGGACTACTTGCCGTCGACCATTCTGTCGATGGAGAAGCGGATCACCAGGGACCTCGGGGTGCCGAAGGATCGCCTTGGTCGCCGACGTCCGGAGGCATCTTGCGGATCCCGACACGGTGTGGACCTTCAATACGGTCGTGCAGACCTGGGGCCGGGCTCCGGGCGCACGGGTCTCGTGACCGGCTGGCCCTCCGCCGTGGGCGCGCAGCGTCGACGGCGTCGGGATCGGTGCGGGCGGGCAGCCGACCCACGGGGGCCGGCCTGAACGGTTTGGGGGAGCGGATCAGGCGTTCGCCGCCCTGATCGCCTGGGCGAAGCGCGAGAGGTGAGTGAGGCCTTCCTCGGCGTCGACGCCGGAGCCCTCGAAGCCCAGCACCGACAGCGCGGCGATGCGGCCGTCGACCTCAAGGAAGGCGCGCCAGAAGCGGCGCTCGACCCCGGCGATCGGCTGGGGCCCGCCGTCCTCCACGAGGACGTAGAGCACGTCGCCGCTGGTCTCGGTGGCGAGGATGCGCACCCGGTCGCCGCTCCCGCTGCGCCCGAGCGCGGCGCGGCCGTCGGGGCTGGCGGCGAAGCGCTCGAGATCGGCGAGCGAGCGCCCCTCGCCGCCGAGCCCGGTGGGCGAGATCGAGGCGGTGAGCGCCGCGCCGACCGGTGGGCTGGCGGCGCGGGCGGCGTTGCCGAGCAGGCCGCAGTCTGAAACCAGCACGAAGGCGCCCTCGGGCGTGACGCTGGTGCTGGCCCCGTCGATGCAGAAGCCCGGCGGCGCGGCGATGACGATGGCCTGGCCGCCGACGTTGACGGAGGCGCGTCCGGGCGCGCCGCCGATCGTCGCGGTCTCGCAGCCCGCCAGAGCGAGAAAGAGCAGGGCAGCGGCGACGGTCGCGGGGCGCCGCAGCCGCTCAGAGGTCGGCGTAGACATGGCGCTCGCACCGGGCGCCCGGATGGGTCACCGCGCCGAGCCGGGTCGGTCCGACGAGCTGGGCGTATTTCCAGAGCGCGCCGGCGCCGTAGATGGTCTCGCGCGGGCCGGCCCAGTCGCCCTTGCGCGCGGCGAGCTCCTCGTCCGACAGCGCGACGCTGATCTCGCCCCGGATCGCGTCGAGCGTGATCACGTCGCCGTCGCGCACCAGCGCGATCGGCCCGCCATGCGCCGCCTCCGGACCGACATGGCCGACGCAGAAGCCGCGCGTGGCGCCGGAGAAGCGGCCGTCGGTGATCAGCGCCACCTTCTTGCCCATGCCCTGGCCGGAGAGCGCGGCGGTGGTGGCGAGCATTTCGCGCATGCCCGGCCCGCCGGCGGGGCCCTCGTTGCGGATCACCAGCACCTCGCCCTCGCGGTACTCGCGGGCGCTGCACGGCGGCGAAGCAGTCCTCCTCGCATTCGAAGACCCGCGCCGGGCCGCTGAACACCTGCTCCTCGGGGGGCATTCCGGCGACCTTCACGATCGCACCCTCCGGCGCGAGGTTGCCGGTCAGCCCGACGACGCCGCCGGTCTTCGTGATGGGCGCGTCGATGGGGTGGATGACCCGGCCGTCCGCCTCGAGGCGGATCAGGTCGAGCTCCTCGCCGATGGTCCGGCCGCTGGCGGTCATGCAGTCCTCGTGGATCAGCCCGGCGCGGCGCAACTCCTTGAGCACGACCGGCACGCCGCCGACCTCGTAGAGATCCTTGGCGACGAACCTGCCGCCCGGCTTGAGGTCGACGAAATAGGGCGTGTCGCGGAAGATGTCGCAGACGTCCTGGAGCGTGAAGTCGACGCCGGCCTCGTGGGCGATCGCGGGCAGGTGCAGCCCGGCGTTTGTCGAGCCGCCGGTGCAGGCGACGACGCGCGCGGCGTTCTCGAGGCTCCTGCGGGTCACGATGTCGCGGGCCCGGATCGACTTCTCCAGAAGGTTCATCACCGCGATGCCGCTCTCCACCGAATAGTGGTCGCGGCTCTCGTAGGGCGCGGGCGCGCCGGAGGAGTTGAAGCAGCGCCAGACCGATCGCCTCGGAGACGCAGGCCATGGTGTTGGCGGTGAACTGGCCGCCGCAGGCCCCCGCTGAGGGGCAAGCCACCGCGCTCGAGCCGGGCAAGCGCCTCGTCGGACATCTTGCCCGCCTGATGCTCGCCCACCGCCTCGAAGACGTCCTGCACGGTGACGTCGCGGCCGTCGAGCCGGCCGGGCAGGATCGAGCCGCCGTAGATGAAGACCGAGGGCACGTTCAGGCGCACCATCGCCATCATCATGCCCGGCAGCGACTTGTCGCAGCCTGCGAGGCCCACGAGCGCGTCGTAGCAGTGGCCGCGCATGGTCAGCTCCACGGTGTCGGCGATCGCCTCGCGGGAGGCGAGCGACGAGCGCATGCCCTCGTGGCCCATGGCGATGCCGTCGGTGACGGTGATGGTGGTGAACTCGCGCGGGGTGCCGCATCGCCTGCTTGACGCCCGAGCTTGACCGCCTGGGCCTGGCGGTTGAGCGCGATGTTGCAGGGCGCGGCCTCGTTCCAGCAGGTCGCCACGCCGACGAAGGGCTGGTGGATTTCGGCGTCGCCGAGGCCCATGGCGTAGTAGTAGCTGCGGTGCGGCGCGCGCTGCGGGCCTTCCGTCACGTGCCGGCTTGGCAGCCGGCTCTTGTCGAATTTCGGCGCATCCATCCCCGGATCCTCCCCCCAGTGCCTTCGATCCGGCATAGGCGAGGGTCGCGGGAATCTCAAGCGCGCTCGCCGCGCCCTGCGCGCGGGCCGTCCAGGGCCGACGCGACCCGAGTGGAGCCTCGCCGCCCCGTCGTCCCGGGCGTCGCAACCCGCGGCGGTCCCGTCCGGGCGGGCCCGAACCGATTGAACTCGCCCCGCTTCGCCTCTATCTGTGGCCACCGATCGCGGCGAGGGAGCCGGGCGCGCATGAACTGGATCTCGAACTACGTGCGGCCGAAGATCGGCTCGCTGTTCTCGCGCCGCGAGGTGCCGGAGAACCTGTGGGTCAAGTGCGAGGCGTGCGGGACGATGCTGTTCCATCGAGAGCTCGCCGAGGCGCTCAACGTGTGCACCAACTGCGGCGAGCACATGGCGATCACGCCGCGCGAGCGGTTCCGCACCCTCTTTGACGGGGGCGTTTTCGTCGACGTTCCGGTGCCCGAGCCGATCGTCGACCCGCTCGGGTTCCGCGACCAGAAACGCTATCCCGACCGGCTGCGCGAGGCGCGGCGCAAGACCAACGAGCCCGAGGCGATGCTGGTGGCCGACGGCGAGATCGGGCGGCTGCGCACGGTCTGCGTCGGCCAGGACTTCGCATTCATGGGCGGCTCGATGGGGATGCAGGTCGGCAACGCGATCATCGCCGCCGCCGAGCGGGCGGTGTCCGCCGAGCGCGCCGCTGGTGGTCTTCTCGGCAGCGGGAGGCGCGCGCATGCAGGAGGGGATCCTGTCGCCTGATGCAGATGCCGCGCACCACCGTGGCGGTGCAGATGGTCCGCGAGGCGCGGCTGCCCTATGTCGTGGTGCTCACCCATCCGACCACCGGCGGGGTGACCGCGAGCTACGCGATGCTCGGAGACGTGCAGATCGCCGAGCCGAACGCGCTGATCTGCTTCGCCGGGCCGCGGGTGATCGAACAGACCATCCGCGAGACGCTGCCGGAGGGGTTCCAGCGGGCGGAGTACCTGCTCGAGCACGGGATGCTCGACCGGGTGACGCACGCGCAAGGAAACTCCGGCGCGAGCTGGTCACCATCCTGCGCCTCTTGATCGGGCAGACCCGCAGCGGTGAAGCCGGCGAGTCTGCCGCCGCCGGAGGCGCCGAGCCCCGACGCCCGGTCTCGCGCCGGTCGGAGCGAGACGCGCCGCCGACCGCGGAGCATGATCCCCGACAGCGACCGCGTGCTGGAGCGGCTGACGGCGCTGCATCCGAAGGTGATCGACCTGACGCTCGAGCGGGTCGAGCGGCTGCTGGCGGCGCTCGGCAACCCCGAGGCCCGTCTGCCGCCGGTGGTCCACGTCGCCGGCACCAATGGCAAGGGCTCGACGATCGCGATGATGCGCGCCGGCCTCGAGGCGGCGGGCCAGCGGGTGCATGTCTACACCTCGCCGCATCTGGCGCGGTTCCACGAGCGCATCCGCCTCGACGGGGTGCTGATCGACGAGGACCGGCTCCTGGCGCTGCTCGAACGCTGCGAGGCGGCCAACGCCGGCGCGCCGATCACCTTCTTCGAGATCACCACCGCCGCGGCGTTCCTGGCCTTCGCCGAGACGCCGGCGGATGTGCTCCTGCTCGAGGTGGGGCTCGGCGGTCGGCTGGACGCCACCAACGTCATCGCTCGGCCGCGGCTCTGCGTCATCACCCCGGTCTCGATCGACCACCAGCAGTACCTCGGCGAGACGCTGCCCGAGATCGCAGGCGAGAAGGCCGGGATCCTGAAGACCGGCGTCGCCTGCGTGGTCGCCGCTCAGGCGCCCGCGGCGCGCGAGGTCATCGAGGCGCGCGCGGCGCAGGTTATCGCGCCGCTGCTGATGGAGGGCCAGGACTGGCAGGTGTGGGAGGAGCACGGGCGGCTGGCGTTTCTCGACGCGGCGGGCCTGCTCGACCTGCCGCGGCCCGGGCTGATCGGCGCGCACCAGGTGGTCAATGCGGGGACCGCGCTCGCGGCGCTGCGCACGCTCGGGCTCGACGAGGAGGCCTGCGCGGCGGCGCTGGCGCGGGCGGAATGGCCGGCGCGGCTGCAGCGGCTGCGCGAGGGTCCGCTGGCGGCGGCGGCGGGCGGCTGCGAGCTCTGGCTCGACGGCGGCCACAACCCGGCCGCCGGGGCAGCGCTTGCGGAGGCGGTGTCGCGACTCTCGCCGAGGCCGCTCTGGCTCGTCTGCGGGATGCTGCGCACCAAGGACGCGGCCGGGTTCCTCGCGCCCTTCGCGGGCCTGGCGGAGGGCCTGCGCTCGGTGACTATCCCCGGCGAGACGGCGACGCTCACGGCCAAGGAGACCGCGGCGGCGGCGCTTTCGGCGGGCCTTGCGGCCGCGCCGGCGGAGAGCGTGGCGGCGGCGGCGGCCGAGATCGCATCGCGCGACGCCTCTGCGCGGATCCTGATCTGCGGTTCGCTCTATCTCGCCGGCAGGGTGCTGCGCGAGAACGCCTGAGGCATCAACGTTGCCGCCGACTGTCACGCCCGGAGCGCGCCTTGATCCTATAGGTAGTACGGGGCGGATACGTCGCGACGCGGCGCGTATCAGACGCTGTCGTCGATCCAGCCCTTCAGCGCGGCCTTGGGAGCGGCGCCGGTCTTGTTGGCCACAACCTCGCCGTTCTTGAACATGAAGAGCGCCGGGATCCCGCGCACGCCGAAACGGGCTGGCAGCCCGGGGTTCTCGTCTACGTTCACCTTGGCGATCTTGATGCGCCCCTGGTATTCCTCGGCGAGTTCCTCAAGCGAGGGGCCGATCTGCTTGCAGGGTCCGCACCACTCCGCCCAGAAATCCACGAGCACCGGCACGTCGGCGCCGAGGACCTCTTCCTGAAAGGTGGTGTCGGTAACCTTTATCGTCGACATGCAAGATTCCTCGAGCGGCTTCTCCGCAAGACCTAGGAACCGGCCGGGGCGGGGTCAAGGGCCGCCGCCCGGGCGAGCGCAGCCTCCGCTTTGTCGTGTGGAATCGGCATCAGTCGGGCGGTCTCGGTCCAGAGCACTGCGATCTCGACCGTGCGACCGGGGAAGACCGCCGCGAGCGCCGCGCGGTAGGCGCCCATCTGGCGCAGGACCCCTTCGGGCACGTCCTCTGGTCGGGCGGGAATGTCGCGGTTGCTCTTGAAGTCGATGGCGCGCACACGGCCGGGCTCGACCACCAGCCGGTCGATGCGGCCGATCAGCCGCGCGCCGCCGAAGACGTCGAGCGGGGCGCAGATCTCGACCTCCGCAAGGGCCTCCGGCGCGAAGAGAAAGCCGAGCTCGGGCCTGCGCATCAGCGCGGTCGCTTCCGCGAGCAGCGGCGCGGCCTCTGCGCCGGCGATGCGGGCCGCCAGGCGGGGCCAGTCGGCTTCGGGCGCGCGTGGCAGCGCGTCGAGCAGCGCGTGCAGGGCGACGCCGCGCGCCTTCGCCGCCTCCGCGTCGGCCGCGGTCGCGACGCTCTCGGCGGCGAGCGCATGGGCGCCGCCGAGCGCTGAGGCGACTCGCGGCGGCGGCAGGGCGGCGGGACGGTGCGGCGGGCGGGCGGCCCAGTCGGGCAGGATGGCGGGCGCGGCCGGCGCGTCGGCGGCCGGCGTCGCCGCCGGGGCCTCGGTCCAGTTCTCGAAAAGCACGAGCGTCTCGCCGCCATCGGGGTCCGTGATGCGCTCGGGCGTGAGGCCCTCGAGCGCCGCGCGCACGGCCGCGCTCCAGCTTTCGCCGTCGGGTTTCGGCGGCTGGCCGGCGCCGCAGACGATCAGCCAGTGTTCGGCCCGGGTCAGCGCCACGTAGAGAAGCCGGCGGTTCTCGGCGCGCGCCCGGGCCCGGCGCGCCGCCTCCGCGGCGGCGAGCGCCGGCGGGGCGCCCGCGGCCGGCGGCTTCCAGAACGCCCGGCCGTCCGCACCGCGCAGGATCTGCGGCGCGCGGCCCTCGCGGCGATCGCCGGTGTCGGGAAGGATCACGATCGGCGCCTCGAGCCCCTTGGCGCCGTGCACGGTCATCACCCGCACCTCGTCGGCGGCGTCGTCTGTGCGGCGCTTGATCACCAGTTCCTCGCGGTCGATCCATTCGAGGAATCCGGTCAGCGTCGGCGCCTCGACGGATTCGTAGGCCAGCGCCTGGCCGAGCAGCGCGTCGACGCCGTCCTCCGCCTCCGGACCGAGTCGCGACACCAGCCGCCGCCGGCCGCCGTGGCGGATCAGCATGCGCTCGAGCAGCTCGTAGGGCCGCAGGTAGTCGGCCTGGGCAAGCACGTCGGCGACCAGCGCGCGCGCCTCCGAATGGGCGTCCCGGGCCAGAAGCTCGGCCCAGAGAGTCCCGCGCCGGCCATGGGCGAGGCGGAAGAGGTCGCGCTCGGAGAGCCCGCCCATCGGTCCGCGCAGGAAGGCGGCCAGCGAAAGGTCGTCGGCCGGCGTCGCGGCCACGCGCAGCGCTGCGATCAGGTCGCGCACGGCGAGCTCGGCGCCGAGCCGCATGACGTCGGCGCCTGCGACCGGCACCCGCGCCGCCTTGAGCGCGCGGATGATGGCGTGAAAGAGCGGGCCGCGACGCTGCACGAGGATCAGCACGTCGCCGGCGCGCACCGGTCTCGGCCCGTCGTCGCGCGGCAGCGCCCGCCCGCCGTCGAGCCAGCCGCGGATCGTCGCCGCGATGCGCGCGGCCAGCACCTGGGCGGGGTCGTCGGGCGCGGCCATGTCGAGCGGCGCGTCCCAGGGCGTCTCGTCGGGGCGGTCGGGCGGCGGCACGAAGGGCCAGAGCTCGACCCGTCCGGCGCGGCCGGGATGGAAGGCGCGATGCTCCACCGGACCTTCGAGCCCGTCGGCGGCCGGGCCGGAGAACACCGCGTCCACCAGCCGCAGGATCGGCGGCGCGGAGCGGAAGGAGTGCAGCAGGTCGCAGCGGCGCAGCTCTGCCCCGAGCCCGGCGAGCATCGCGTCGAAATGGCCGCGCATCCGCCCGAAGGCAGCGGGGTCCGCGCCCTGGAAGCTGTAGATCGACTGCTTTTCGTCGCCGACCACGAAGATGGTGCGCACCAGATCGCGCGCAGAGGCGCCGACGAAGAACTCCGAGGACACCGCCTCGATCACCCGCCACTGGGCCGGGCTGGTGTCCTGGGCCTCGTCGATCAGGATGTGGTCGAGCCCGCCGTCGAGCCGCCAGAGCACCCAGGCGGCGGTCTCGGAGCTCTCCAGAAGCCCGCGCGCCCGGCCGATGAGATCGTCGAAGTCGAGCCGGCCGAGCGCCGCCTTTCGGGTCTCGTACTCGGCGAGCCAGGCCCGGGCGAAGCGGTGGAGCGCCGTCGAGCGGTCGAGGGCGGCGAGGCCGAGACGAACCGACCGGGACGCCTCGACGCGGGCGGCGAAGGCGTCGAGGGCGGCGACCGGGTCGGGATGCGCGGCCCGGGTCGCCTTGGTCGGAAAGCGGTCGCGCGTCCGCCCGGCGTTGTCGCCGGTCTGCACCAGAAGCGCCACCTCGAGCGTGGCGAGCTGCGCCTCGGGGGTCGCCGCGAGCCGGGCGGCGGCGAGCCGGTCGCCGGCCTTCGCGTCGTTGCCGCCCGCCGCGAGAAGCGCCGGCGCGATGACGTCGATCAGGCGCAGGGCGTCCGCGTCGATCACGCGGTCGCGCAGCGCCTCGATCGTGTCGCGCGGATCGACATCGAGCGCCGCGGCAAGGGCGTCGCGGTCGACCGGGGCTGCGAAGGCGTCGCGCTGGGCGGCGATCTCCTGGAGGAGCCCGTCAATCTCGTCGCCCGAAAGATGCTCGGCCATCGCCGCGAAGATCGCGCCCTCATGCGCCGCGACCGCGTCGAGCGCCGCGCCCCGCAACGCCTTCGCCTGGCGCTCCTCGAGCACCTCGAAGCGCGGGGAGACGCCCGCCTCGAGCGGGAAGCGCCGCAGCAGCAGGTCGCAGAACGAATGGATCGTCTGGATCTTGAGTCCGCCCGGGGTCTCGAGCGCTCGGGCGAAGAGCGTGCGCGCCCGGGTGATCGCCTCGGGCGCGATGTCTCCGGTCTCCCCGAGATCGGCGAGGGCGGCGCGCAGCGGCTCGTCGTCCAGCATCGACCAGGCCCCAAGCGTCCTGAAGAGCCGGTTCTGCATCTCCGCGGCGGCTGCGCGCGTGTAGGTCAGGCAGAGGATCTTCTGTGGCTGGGCGCCGGCGAGCAGCAGGCGCGCCACCCGATCGGTCAGCACCCGGGTCTTGCCGGAGCCGGCGTTGGCCGAGACCCAGCTCGAACTCGCCGGGCCGCGCCGCCGTGGCCTGGGCCTCGGTGACGGCGCTCACGCCAGATCCTCCCCGACCGGCGCGTCGGCGTCGGACCATTCGCCGCACCGGGAGAGATGGTCGTAGTCGCTGGCGTAGGCGAGCAGCGCCGGGCGCAGCCGTGCCGTGAAGCCGGTGGCGGGGTCCTGGTAGAGCGCGATTAGCGCGCGCAACCGGTCCCATGTGGCGTCAACGTCGTCGGGGTCGATGTCGAGCGTTCGGCGCGCGCCGAGGCCGATAAGCTGGAGCCGGCGCGTCGGGCCCGGGGCCAGCCCGGCAAAGCCGCCCGCCGCCGCGATCGCCGCCTCGAGCGGAAGCTGGAGGTGGAAGGTGCGGGCCTGCGCGGCGCTGGGCACGCCGCCGGATTTGTAGTCGTAGATCGCGTACACGCCAGCGGGGTCCCGGTCGATGCGGTCGGCCTTGGCGGTAACGTCGAATGGACGCGCGAGCCCGTCGAGCGCCCGCCGCCCCCGCGCCTCGAGCGCCACCGGTTCGGCGAAGGCGCGCCGCTCGGCCTCGCCTTCGAGGAACCAGTCCGCCGCGCGGGCGATGCGCGCGATCCAGAGTTCGCGCGCCGCGGGTGTGGGCGCCGCCGCGGCGAGCGCGGGCCGCACTCGCGCCAGGAAGTCAGTGGCGTCGGCGTGTGGCGCGCCGGAGAGTGTCGCGGCCACGAAGCCCTCCAGGGCTGCGTGCAGCGCGCTGCCGCGCGCGAGCGCGTCGGCGGAGGCCCCGAGCGGTTCGAGCCGGGCGAGGTCGAGCACCTTGCGAGCGTAGACGGCGTAGGGGTCGCGCACGAGCGTCTCGATCTGCGTCACCGAGAGCGCCGCCGGCCGGGCTTCGGCGGGCGGGCGCGGTGAGGGGCGGGGCGCGGGCGGAACCGCAGGGCCGCCCGCGTCGAGGAGCGCGGCCTCTGCGAGCAGCCGGGCGCCGCGAGCCCGCGCCGCTTCCAGCGCCGCCGGCCCCTCCGGCCCGAGCCCCGCAAGCAGGTTCTCCAGCCGCAGGAGCCAGCGCGAGGCCACGGTCGGGGCCTCGGCGTCGCGGATCGACCGGCTGAGCGCCACCGAACGCGCGCCCATCGCCTGCTGGAAGTCGTGGGCGGAGAGGCCGATACGGGTCTCGCGGTCGGGCAGTCCCACGGCCCGGCGCAGGTCGCGGCTGAGCCATGGGTCGGGATCGGGCAGCCGCGGCCAGACCCCCTCGTTGAGCCCGCCGAGGATGACCAGATCGGCCGACTGCACCCGCGCCTCGAGTGCGCCCCAGATCGCCACGCCGGCGTCGGTGACCTCCGCCTCCTCGGGCACGTTGCGCGCGGAAAGCTCGGCGCGCAGCAATGCGGCGTAGTCGCGGGGGGCGAGCACGTCGCCGGGCTCGGCCGCGGCCTGCAGCGTCTCGATCAGCGCCAGCGCCGCCTCGCCGGCGTCGCGCTCCCAGAGCTGCGATGCGGCGGCGGCCTCTGGACCGGCGGCGAGGATCTCCGCCGCGCGCCGGTGCAGCGCGGCGAGACCCGCGAGCGGCGCGGTCGCCGCCGCGGAAAGGGGCGCGAGCGTGGCCTCGAGCCAGCCGATCCAGGCGGCGTCGGCGGCGCCCCGGGCCGCCGCCCAACCCCGCAGTCTCGGCCAGTCGACCAGCGCAGCGCCGCCGCGCAGCGCCTCGATCTCGAGCGCCGCGACCCGGCGCAGATGCGGCCTCCGCGCCCCCGGCGCGCTGGAGCAAAGCGGATGCTTGAGGAGGGCGAGCAGCGCGTCGGGCGCGAGATCCGCACCGAGCGCCGCCGCGACGCTGCGCAGGAACACGCCCGGTGGCGTCAGGCCCGCCGGGCGGCCGGCGCTGTCGTCGGGGATCAAGCCCCAGCGGTCGAGCTCAGCGGTCACCCGGCGCGCCAGCGTGCGGTCGGGGGTGACCAGCGCCGCGCAGTCGCCGGCCTCGAGCGCGCCGCGCAGGCGCAGCGCGATCGCGCGGGCCTCGGTCCGCGGGTCCGGCGCTTCGATCCAGGCGAGGTCGCGCAAGGCCGCCACGAGCCCGGACCGGAGCCCGTCGCCCTCGGCGCGCCATTGGTCGGTGACCGGGGCCGGGCGCAGCGCCAGCGACACCAGCGCGTTCCGCTCGGGCGCCGGGGCCGGCGCGTCGATCCAGGGTGGCGCCGAGGCCGGGTCGAAACCGGTCTCGGCCGCGAGCCGCCGGAACGCCGTTTGCGGATGATCGGCGACGCCGGCGTCGTCCTTGGCCAGCCGTGCCCAGATCGCCTCCGGCGCCAGCGCGTCGTAGCCGGGCAGGATCAGCGCGCCCTGCGGCAGCCTCGCCACCGCGCGCATGAAGATGCGCGTGGCCCCGCGCGAGCCGGTGGAGCCGGCCACGAGCACCGGGTGGTCGGGCGGCGCCGCGCGCCACGCCGCCTCCCAGGCCAGCGCCGCCGCGCGCATCCGACCCTGGGCATCCTGGGGCACGCCCGGCGCGGCGGCGGCGCGCAGGATCTCCAGAAACGCAAGGCTGCGCCGCCAGTGGAGCGCATGGTCGCCCGCGTCGATGTCGCCGAGGCGCGCGGGATCGACGCCTTCGCCCTGCATCTCGTCGAAGAGCTCGGCGAGGCTTTCGGCGAGATCGAGGGCCGCGGCCTCGTCCGCGACGCCGGGCTCGGCCTCGATCAGCGCGCGCACCAGCCGGGCGAGGTCGAGCTTGCGCCGGAGCGGCGTGATCGGTTCGGCGAGTTCGGCGGGCGTCGCGGGGTCGTCGGCGAGTTCCGTCACCACCCGCACCCGCGGAAGCAGCCGGGCCGGCCCGGCGCGCAGGCGCTCGTGCAGCGCGCGGCGGGCGCGCTGGGTGTTTACCCAGATCTCCACGCGGGCCAGCGCCTCGGGTGGGTGTCCCGCGAGCCGCCCGTTGAGCCCCGCCACTAGCGCCGCGGTGAAATCGGCCCCGGGCGGCAGCGCGAAGACCCGCGGGCCTGGCGTCGGCGCAAAGAGCGCCGTCACGGCGCGAACTCGGCCTCGGCGCGGGCGAGCCCCGCCGGTGTGCCCACGTCGAGCCAGCGCCCCTCGAAGACCACGCCGAAGAGCCGGCCTTGGGCGATGAGCGCGTCCCAGACGCGGTTGAGCGAGAAGGCGCCGGCGGGGAACTCGGCCAGGACCGAGGGCTCGATGATCTGCGCGCCGGCGTAGACGTGATCGGCGGTCGCGGCCGATCCGCGGCGACGCAGCCGGCCGTCGGGGTCGCGAAAGAAGTCGCCCGGGCCGGCGTGACCGAGGGCGGCGGCGCACGGCACGAGCAAGAGAAGCGCGCCCATGCGCGCGCCGTCCCAAGCCGCGCCGAGCGTCGCCACCGGATCGCCGCCGCGCCAGACCACGTCGGAGTTGAGCGTGAGCGCAGGACCTGCGCCGAGCAGCGGCAGCGCCTGCTTCAGTCCACCCCCCGTTTCGAGCAGCGCGGGCTCCTCCGAGATCGCCGTCTCCGGGGCGTGGGCCGCCAGCCAGGACCGCATCTGCTCGGGATGAGAGTGCACGTTGACGACGATCCGCGCGACGCCCGCGGCTCGAAGCGCGGCGAGCGAGTGGTCTATGAGCGGCCGGCCGGCGACCTCGATCAGTGGCTTGGGCCGGTCGCGGGTGAGCGCGCCCATGCGCGTGCCGAGCCCGGCGGCGAAGATCATGCCGGCCCCGGGAGTCACGCGGCGGCCCTGGCGATGCGCGCGACCACGCCTGCGTCAGGGGCCGGCGCGTGACGCTCGACCCATGCGCGCAGGTTGGCGAGCGCCGGTTCGCGCAGGTCGTCCTGCAGGAGCCGCCAGACCCGCGGCAGGAAGGCGAGATAGCGAGGCTTGCCGTCGCGCCGGCAGAGCCGGGTGAAGAGGCCCAGGATCTTGAGGTTGCGCTGTGCGGAGAGGATGCGGATGTCACGGGCGAGCGCGTCCGGGTCCGATCCGCGTCGGGCAGCGTATCGCGCGATCGTCGCTGCGGCCAGATCCGGGGCGACGTCGCGGCGCGCGTCGTGGACCAGCGAGGCGATATCGTAGGCGGGATGCCCGACCAGCAGGTCCTGATAGTCGAGCAGCCCGATCCGCGCCCGACTGGGCCGGTCGGGCAGCCACACGAGGTTCTCCGCATGATAGTCGCGATAGACCGCCGTCGCGCGCGCCGACGCGACGTCGGCGCAGGCGTCGGCGACGCGCGCCACGTAGTCCCTGGCCACCGCAGCATCGGCGGGCGCGCCGGTGGCGGCGGGCACGTACCATTCGACCATCAGCCGCGCTTCGCGCAGCAGGAACTCCATGTCGTAGGGCGGCGGGCGCCAGTCGGCGTCGCCGGCGGGCGGCGGCGTCGCGTGCAGGTCGGCGAGAACATCGATCGCGGCGGCGTAGAGCCCGGGCGCGCGCGCCGGCGTCTCGGCGCAGAGGCTGTGCAGGAGAGCGTCGCCGAGATCCTCGAGCAGCATCAGCCCGCGCCCAGGATCGGCGGCGCGGATCTCGGGCGCGCTGAAGCCGGCCCCGCGCAGCCAGGCGGTCACGCCGATGAAGGGCGCGAGCTCGAGCCCGCTCTCGGGTGGCGCGTCCATCAGGATCGCTCGGCGCGACCCGTCAAGCAGCCTCTCGTAGCGCCGGGCGGAGGCGTCGCCCACAAGCGGCGTCCGGATGGCGGCCCCCCAGCCTTCGGCGGCGAGAAAGCCCGCGATTGCCTCCGCGCGGCTCATCGGACCGGCTCCGCGGCCTCGGCGAGCGCAGCGCCGAGCCAGTCCCAGCCGGGACCCACCGGGCGCAGCGTCGCCACACGGCTGTCGTCGTGCCCGGGCGCAAAGCCCAAGTCGACCTCAAGGCGGTGGGCCGGCGCCAGAGAGCCGAGCCGGTCGGCCCATTCCACGAAGCAGATCGCGGTGGCGAAGGCCTCCTGGAGCCCGAGCTCGGCGATTTCGCCAGCGTCGCCGAGGCGGTAAAGATCGGCATGCCAGATCTCAGCGGCGCGGGTCTCGTAGATCTGGACCAAGGTCCATGTCGGGGAGGGGATGTCCTCGCGCCGGCCCTCGGCGGCGAGCAGCCGCGTGATCGCGGCGCGGGCGAAGGCGCTCTTGCCGGCTCCGAGCCCGCCGATAAGGCCGACCACGTCGCCCGGATGCAGCCGCAGGGCGATCGCCTCGGCCAGCGCCCGGGTCGCGTCGGGGGTCGCGAGCGCGATCTCGAAGGTGGAGCCGGAGGCGGCCGCGACTGAGGTCATGACCCCGCTTCTACAATCCTGCTGCGAACGCGCAAGACTGCGCTCAGGTTTGCCGCGGGTGCGCAGGACCCTGCTCAGGCGCTGCGCGCGATCTCCGCGCCGAGGGGCATGGTCGCCGCCGGGAGCTTCGCCACGAGGCTGAGCGCCCCGCCCTCGAAACGCGCTTCTAGGGTTCCGCCTGCTTCCTCGGCGAGGCGGCGCGCGAGCGCGAGGTTGACGCCGTCCTTGCGCGGGGCCCGGGCGGCGGGACAGGCGACGCCGATGGCGCGCGCGCCCGCCCCGGCGTCGCCTGAGCCTGCGTCGAGCGTCAGTGCGATCTCGGCCCCGGCGGTCGCCGATTCGGCCGCCGCCAGCGCGGCTGTCGCGGCGATCCTGCGCAGATCGTCAGGCCAGTCGTGGTGATCCTCGGGCGCGGCGAGGGAGAGGCCCCGCTCGCGCAGTAGCCCGGCCAGGCTGCCGTTCTCGGCGCGATCGGCGAGCACGCGCAACTCGCGCGAGCGCGCAAGCCCGTCTTTCAGCCTCTGCGCGACGCCGCTCAGCGCCTCGAAGGCCTCGTTGGAGCGGGCTGCCGGGATCGCCGCCATCAGGTTGCGGATCGCCGCCTCCACCGGGGCGTGGATGCGATCGAGAGCGATCTCCTCAAGCACGTCGTCGCGGCCGCCGGCCGAGCGCGCGCCGGGCGCAGCCCCCGCTTCGTCGACCGCGCCGTGGTCGCGGAAGACCACCAGCGCCGAGGCGTCGGGCAGTGGGGCGACCAGAAGGCGCAGCGCCCGCCCGTCGAGCGTCGCCACGTCCGCGGTCCAGGAGCTGCGCGCGTCGGCGGCGGTGGCGAATTCGGCGAGGCGGCCCCAGGCTGGGTTCGGCGCGCAGCGTGCGGCGCACATCCCGGTCATCTCCTTGACGCTCGGCCCGTCGAGTTTCTGCATCGGATCAAGGCCCCAGAGCGTCTCGAAGGCGTTGTTGACGAAGACCAGCATGCCCGAGGCGTCGAAGACCGCCACCGCCTCGGACATCCGGTCGAGGGTGGCCTGGCTCAACTCGAGCTCGGAGCGGTAACGACGCTCGAGCATGATCGCGGTCGAGATATCCTCGAAGAGGAAGGCCAGTGCGCCCTGCGGGTGCGGTCGGCCGGTGACGCGGAAGATCTTGCCCGAAGGCAGCTCCCAGTTTTGCTCGTAGGTGCCCTCGCGCGCGCCCTCCTCGAGCTCGGTGAGCTGCCTGCGCCAGGCGGCGAAGTCCTTCTGCTCGGGCATCTGCCGGGTCTCGCGCAGCCGCTCGAGGAAATCGCGCAGGGAAGGCCTGCCGGCGAGCCAGACCGCGTCAATCTTCACCAGATCGGTCAGCGCGGGGTTGAAGAGCCCCAGCCGGCGGTTCTTGTCGAACACCGCCAGGCCGATCGGCAGATGCGCAAAGGTCTCGGTGAGCGTCTCCACGAAGCGCCGCAGGAAGGATTCGGCAGCCACAAGTTCGTCCGCTGGGCTTGCGAAGCCGAGCGTTGCGCCGGCGGGGCCGGCGATCTGGCGCACCTCGTACCAGTGCGGCTCGGAGTTGCGCGGACCCGGGATCGAAACGCGCCGTCGCACGACGCCTTCCGGCGCGGTGAGCGGCACCTCCTCGATCACGTGCTCGAAGGCGTTGGGGATGCGGTGGTCCGGCGGCCCGTCGCCTGGCGCCTCGAAGCGTTCGCGGTAGCCGGCGTTCGCCCAGACCACCTGGCCGTCCGGCCCCATGCTCCAGACGGCGATCGGCGCGCGGTCGAGCGCCTCGCGCAGGAAACCCGCCTCGACCTCCGCGCGGTCAAGCCCGCGGCGCGCGTCCTGGAGCGCCCGGGCGTCCTCGCTCGCGGGCCGGATCGAAAGAAACGCCGCCCCGCCGCGCGGGGTTCCGACGATCTCGTTCTGGGCGCCGTCGCCGCGTGGAAGCTGCCGGCGGAACGGCTGGCCATAGAGCACCAGCGCCTCGATGTCCTTGCGCAGGCGACCGTCGTCGCCGGCGAGATGCTCCGAGAGCGCCGCGAGCCGCGATCCCTTGGCCTCAAGCGCGTCCAGAAGCGCCCGCGCCGGTTCGGTGAGCGGCTTCACGCTGGCGCCATTGACCAGGAACTCGCAGGCAGCGCCGGTCCCGGACGCGATGGCGCGCGATCGCTGGCGCGGCGCCAGAAGCCGCGGCGCGAGCCCGACCAGAAGCGCCAGCGTCGCCACAGCGCTTACGAAGGCCGCGACGATCGGCTCGGGCGCGTCGGTGATCCTCACGAGCGCCGGCCAGTCCGGCAGGGTCAGAAGCGCGAAATCCATGGAGCCCCGAGGGTTGCGGTGCGGGATTTTACAAAGATCAATAAGGCTTAAGGAAGTCTTAACCCTGCGCCACGGCGGCGTCCCGGCCGGCCGCACCGTCGGGCCAGCGGATGCGGATCACCGCGCCTGTCGCCGGGCTTGAGAGGCCCGCCGCCGGCCGGTCCGCGTCACGCATCGATCGGGCGTTGGCGAAGTCGATGGCCGCCCCGGTGCGCTCGAGCAGGGTCGTCGCGATCACCAGGCCGAGCCGCATCCCGGCGTAGCCCGGCCGGTCAACGCCCTCGGCCCGCGCGATCCGCTCCAGCGCGGCGGTCGGGCGGCCAAGCAGGGCCGCCGGCAGCCCGGGGCCGTCGTCGCGGATGGTGACCGAGACGCCCTCGCCGCTCCAGTCGAGGTCGAGCCAGACCCGGGCGCGGGCGAAGTCGACGGCGTTCTGGATCAGGTTGCGCAGCCCGAGCACGATCTCGGGCGAGTGCGGAAGCTTCGGCTCCTCGGACGCCGGGCCGATGAGATCCTCGATGATCGCCACGCCGCGGCCGGCGTGCGGCCCGGCGGCCTCGCGCACTATGGCGGTCAGCGGCGTCAGCGCGCCGTCGCCGCCGTGCTCGGCCTGGCTTCGGATCAGGCGCAGCAGCGCGCTGCAGCGCTCGACCTCCGTCTCGATCAGCGCGGCGTCGCGGTGAAGCTCGGGCTGGTCGACGAGGGCGACGGCGAGTTCGCGGGCGGTGAGCTTGATCGTTGACATCGGGGTGCCGAACTCGTGCGCCGAGGCCGCGACAAGCCCGCCGAAGGCGTTGATGCGTCGTTCCCGCTCCAGCGCCGCCTCTGCCGCCTCGAGCGCCTGGTCGACGCGGCGCAGGCGCAGGTAGAATGCGCCCAGCGCCGCAGCGATGACGGTAAGCGCGACCAGCGCCGCCGCCCAGACGCTCCAGGCGATCCAGAGGCCCGGCGCGGCGCCGTCCTGGGCGACAGCGACAGGGGGAAGTGCGGCCAATGCGCCCGCGAGCGCCGCTTGGACGCCGCCGCGCGCGCCGCTAGATTGCCACCCGATCATGCAAACGTTGTAGTTGCTGCTGAACCGCGGTCAAAGCGGCGACGGCAGGGAGGGCGCGAGCGATGACTCGGGCGATCGTTCTTTTGGCGGCTGCGACCGTCATGCTCGGCGTGGCGGCGGGCTACTGGGTGATGACAGCGCGAAGCGGCGATCCCTTCGCGGACTGCCGGCGCGGCGCGGTGGCGAGCGGGGCGGCGGCGATCGGGGGGCCCTTCACGCTGGTGGACGCCTCCGGGGCGACGGTAAGCGATGCCGAAATCCTCACTCGGCCGACGCTCGTGTATTTCGGCTACGCGTTCTGCCCGGACTTCTGCCCGACCGATCTGTCGCGCAACGCGCTGGCCGCGGACCTGCTCGCCGAACGCGGCGTCGAGGTCGGCCAGGTCTTCATCAGCATCGATCCCGAGCGTGACACGCCGGAGACGGTCGGCGACTTCGCCGCCGCGATCCATCCAGGTCTGGTCGGGCTGATCGGCTCGCCCGAACAGGTCGCGGCGGCCGCGAACGCCTACCGTGTCTACTATCGCCGCGCCGACGACGATCCGGACTACTACCTGATGGACCATTCGACGTTCACCTATCTGATGGATCCCGAACATGGGTTCCTCGAGTTCTTCGCCTCCGACGTCTCGCCCGACGAGATCGCCGACGCCGCGGAGTGCTTCGCGCACGCACGATGAGCGCGCAATGACCTTGCCGTGAACGGCGATGGAGGGCGCGGCGTTTGACCGCGCCCCGCCGTGCCCTAACTCATCCTCACTGTGATGGAGGCAACGCACCGTGGTGGCCGCGGCTGAACCGGAACTGGGAGCTGACCGCTCGCTTCTGATCGTTGAGGACGACGAAGCATTCCTGCGTCGTCTCAACGTGGCGATGGAGCGTCGGGGCTTCGAGGTGACCGCGGTCGACACCGTTGCGGCGGCTCTGCGCGCGGTGGCGTCTCGACCGCCGGCCTACGCGGTCGTCGACTTGAGGCTCCAGGACGGAAATGGGCTCGATATCGTAGGCGCGTTGCGAGAGGTCCGGCCCGATTCGCGCATCGTCGTGCTAACTGGATACGGGGCGATCGCCACGGCTGTAGCGGCGGTGAAGTACGGCGCCGTCGACTATCTCGCCAAGCCCGCCGACGCAGACGACGTCACCAACGCGCTGCTCGCTCTCGAGGCCGAGAAGCCCGAGCCGCCGGTGAACCCGATGTCGGCCGATCGCGTGCGATGGGAGCATATCCAGCGGGTCTACGAGCTCTGCGACCGCAATGTCTCCGAAACCGCCCGACGGCTCACCATGCACCGGCGCACCCTGCAGAGGATCCTCGCCAAGCGAAGCCCGCGGTAAGTCGCGGCACGTCGATTCCGCTTGCATCGGGTCAGGGGCGATCCTATATCCGCGTCAATTCGCGGCGGTTCGTTAAGCTGGACCCCTGCACCGGAGAAGTTCAACGGGCCGCGCGCCCGTTTTTTTGTGCCTGAAGGGAACCGCGCTTGGTCGACCTTGTCGCCAAAGCACCGATCGATCGCCGCTTGGCGCGCATCGTCGCCCCGACCATCGAGGGTCTGGGCTTTGAACTGGTGCGCATCCGGCTGATGAGCGGCCGCAGGTCGACGCTGCAGATCATGGCAGAGCGGCCGGACGGCGGCATCGAGGTGGAGGATTGCGCGGCGATCAGCCGGGCGGTGTCGGCGGTGCTCGACGTGGAGGATCCGATCTCGGGCGAATACGTGCTCGAGGTCTCCTCGCCGGGCATCGACCGGCCGCTGACCCGGCTGAAGGACTTCGAGCGCTACGACGGCTACGAGGCGCGGCTCGAGACCGAGGAGCTGATCGACGGCCGCCGGCGCTTCCGCGGGGCGCTGCGCGGGGTCGAGGCCGAAGAGGTCCTTATCGAGATCCCCGAGGGTGTGGTGGGACTGCGCTTTGACTGGATCACCGACGCCAAGCTGGTGCTTACCGAGGCGCTGATCGCAGAGAGCCTGGCCGCCCGCAAGGAACAGGGTTTCGACGAGGGGGCCTTCGACGACATCGAGACCGACGACGGGACGACCGACGACGACCAGGACCACGAAACGACGAACAAACACGAGGAAAGATCATGAGCGTTACCTCCGCGAATCGGCTGGAGCTTCTTCAGATCGCCGACGCCGTGGCCCGGGAGAAGATGATAGAGCCCGAGCTGGTGATCGAGGCGATGGAGGATTCGCTCGGCAAGGCGGCGCGCTCGCGCTACGGGGCCGAATACGACATCCGCGCCAAGATCGACCGCAAGACCGGCGATCTGGCGATGACCCGCTACCGCCACGTGGTCGAGGAGGTGGAGAACCACTTCACCGAGCTGACGCTCGAGGACGCGCGCGCGATCAAGCCCGACGCCGAGATGGGCGACTACCTGACCGATTCGCTGCCGCCGATGGACTTCGGCCGCATCGCCGCGCAGTCGGCCAAGCAGGTCATCATGCAGAAGGTCCGCGAGGCCGAGCGCGAGCGCCAGTACGAGGAATTCAAGGACCGGGTCGGCGAGATCATCAACGGCATCGTCAAGCGCACCGAGTACGGCAACGTGATCGTCGACGTCGGCCGGGGCGAGGCGATCTTGCGCCGCGACCAGTTGATCCAGCGCGAGGCGTTCCGCAACGGCGACCGCGTGCGCGCGCTGATCCGCGACGTCCGTCTCGAGACCCGCGGCCCGCAGATCTTTCTCAGCCGCACCGCGCCCGAGTTCCTCGCGCTTCTCTTCCGCATGGAAGTGCCCGAGATCTACGACGGCGTCATCGAGATCAAGGCGGTGGCGCGCGATCCGGGCAGCCGGGCCAAGATGGGTGTCATCAGCTACGACAGCTCGATCGACCCGGTCGGCGCCTGCGTGGGCATGCGCGGCAGCCGCGTGCAGGCCGTGGTGGGCGAACTGCAGGGCGAGAAGATCGACATCATCCCCTGGAACGAGGATCCCGCGACCTTCCTCGTCAACGCGCTGCAGCCGGCCGAGGTCTCCAAGGTGGTCTTCGACGAGGAGAGCGACCGCATCGAGGTGGTCGTGCCCGACGAGCAGCTCAGCCTCGCGATCGGGCGGCGCGGCCAGAACGTGCGCCTCGCCAGCCAGCTCACCGGCTTCGACATCGACATCCTGACCGAGGCGCAGGAGAGCGAGCGCCGACAGGCGGAGTTCGCCGAGCGCACGAACATGTTCATGGAGACGATGAACGTCGACGAGATGGTGGCCCAGCTTCTGGTCTCCGAAGGGTTCGCCTCGCTCGAAGAGATCGCCTACGTCGACATCGACGAACTGCTGGCCATCGACGGCTTCGACCAGGACACCGCCGAGGAGCTGCAGGCCCGCGCCCGCGAGAGCCTAGACGAGATCAACGCCAAGGCGATCGAGCGCGCGCGCGAACTCGGCGTCGAGCAGAGCCTGTTCGACTTCGAGGGGCTGACGCCGCAGATGATCGAGGCGCTGGCGGAGGACGGGATCAAGACGCTGGAGGACTTCGCCACCTGCGCCGACTGGGAGCTGGCCGGCGGTTACACAACCGTCGACGGGAAGCGGGTCAAGGACACCGGGCTTCTGGAAAAGTTCGACATGAGCCTCGAGGAGGCGCAGCACTTGGTCATGGGCGCGCGCGTCCTTCTCGGCTGGGTCGACGCCGCCGATCTCGAAGCGGCGGCCGGAGAGGACGATGACGAGGCCGAAGCCGGCGAAATAGCCCCGGTGCCGGTTCAGGGAGGCGCGTGAGACCCGGGTGACCCGCGGCGGGCGAGATCGGGCCGACGAGGCCGGGATGCGGCGCTGCATCGTCACGCGCGAGTCGCAGCCCCGCGGTGGACTGATTCGCTTTGTCGTCGGTCCCGACGACGCGGTGGTGCCTGACCTGGCCGAGCGGCTGCCCGGCCGCGGGCTCTGGGTCAGCGCCGATGCAGACGCTCTGCGCCGGGCTGCGGATCGCGGCCTGTTCGCGCGGGCGGCGAAACGCGCCGCGCGCGCGGACCCCGGGCTTGCCGCAAAGGTTGAGGAGCTGCTCGCGCAGCGAGTAGTGGAGTTGATCGCCATGGCGCGAAAGGCCGGTCAGGCGGTCACGGGGTTCGAAAAAACCCGCGCGGCCCTTGTGTCCGGCGACGCGGCGGTGTTGATACAGGCCGCCGACGGATCCGCCCGGGAGCGGGCGCGCCTACGGCCTCCGCAAGGAGAAAGCACCCTGATCACGTGCCTTTCGGGACGCGAATTGGGTTTGGCATTCGGCCGGGATAATGTGATACATGCCGCCGTGTTCGCGGGTGGCCTCGGCGACAGGATACGTAACGAAGCCCTGCGGCTCACCGGCTTCAGGGCCGACGGCGCTGCGCGGTCCTCACCGGAGCGGGGCGGAGCGGAAGCGGCGGGGGAAGGCTCCCGCGGGAAAGGCTAGAACGGAATGACGGATACCAAGGACACGGACGGCAAGGGCAAGTCCCTCGGCCTGCGCGGCGGCGGCAGCGGGACCGAGACCAGCCACGTCCGGCAGAGCTTCAGCCATGGCCGCTCCAAGTCGGTCATGGTCGAGCGCAAGCGAAAGCGTGTCGTCATCCCCAAGGCCGGCGCGGCCCAGGCGACGGCGGCCAACCCCAGGAGCGCCGCGGCGCAGAACCTGTCCGACGGCGAGTTCCAGCGTCGCCTGAAGGCGGTGGAGGCCGCGAAGGCGCAGGAAGCCGACCGGCTGGCGCGCGAACAGGCCGAATCCGCCGCGCGAGAGGCGGAGATGGAGCGGCTGCGCTCCGAGAAGGACGCCGCCGAGCGCGCCGAGCGCGAGCGCGAGGTGCACGAGCAGCGGCTCGCCGCCCAGGCCGAGGAACAGGCCACCGCCGAGGCGGTGGCCGCCAACCGCAAGCCCAAGACCACCAAGGGCGACGAGACGGTGATCGATCCTGCGGCGGCTCAGGCCGAGGCGGCGCGCGCCGAGGCCGGCCGGGTTCCGGCGCGGGGCAAGACGGCCCGCACCGAGGCCGACGACCGCCGCCCGCGCGGCCGCGGCGACGACGGCCGCCGGCGCTCGGGCAAGCTGACCATCGCCGACGCCACCGACGAGGGCGGCCGCCAGCGCAGCCTCGCGGCGATGAAGCGCCGCCAGGAGCGCGAGAAGCGCCGCACCATGAGCCATTCAGGCGAGCGCGAGAAGGTGGTCCGCGACGTTCAGGTGCCCGACGCGATCACCGTCCAGGAGCTCGCCAACCGCATGGCCGAACGGGTCGCCGCGGTGGTCAAGGCGCTGATGCAGAACGGCATCATGGCGACGCAGAACCAGTCCATCGACGCCGACACCGCAGCACTCATCGTCGAGGAGTTCGGCCACCGCGTGAGCCGCGTCTCGGATTCGGACGTCGAGGACGTCCTGGTGCAGGCTGGGGGCGACGACGAGGGCAAGCTCGAGCCGCGCGCTCCGGTCGTGACCATCATGGGCCACGTCGACCACGGCAAGACGTCGCTGCTCGACGCGATTCGCAAGACCAACGTGGTTTCCGGCGAGGCGGGGGGCATCACCCAGCACATCGGGGCCTACCAGGTGACCACCGAGGGCGGCCAACTCATCACCTTCCTCGATACGCCGGGCCACGCGGCCTTCACCTCGATGCGCGCCCGCGGCGCGCAGGTGACCGACATTGTGGTTCTGGTGGTGGCCGCCGACGACAGCGTGATGCCGCAGACCGTTGAGGCGATCAACCACGCCCGCGCCGCGGAAGTCCCGATGATCATCGCGATCAACAAGATCGACAAGCCCGGCGCGGACGCCAGCAAGGTGCGCACCCAGCTCCTGCAGCACGAGGTCGTGGTCGAGGAGATGGGCGGCGAGGTTCTCGACGTCGAGGTCTCGGCGATCTCCGGCAAGGGGCTCGACACGCTCCTGGAGAACATCTCGCTGCAGGCAGAACTGCTGGATCTGACGGCCAACTCCGGACGCCAGGCCGAGGGCGCGGTGATCGAGGCGCAGCTCGATGTTGGCCGCGGCCCGGTCGCGACCGTTCTGGTGCAGAAGGGCACGCTGCGCCGCGGCGACATCTTCGTCGTCGGCGAGCAATGGGGCAAGGTGCGCGCCCTGATCAACGACAAGGGCGAGCGCGTCGAGGAGGCCGGCCCGTCGGTGCCGGTGGAGGTGCTGGGACTGAACGGCACACCCGAGGCGGGCGACGTTCTCAACGTCGTCGACGACGAGGCCCGCGCCCGCGAGATCGCGAGCTACCGCGAGCGGCTGTCACGCGACCGTCGCGCTGCTGTCGGTTCGGCGACGACTCTCGACCAGTTGCTCGCCAAGGCCAAGGCCGACAAGGACCGCCGCGAACTGCCGATCCTCGTCAAGGCCGACGTGCAGGGCTCGTCCGAGGCGATCGTCCAGGCGATGGAAAAGGTCGGCAACGACGAGGTCCAGGTCCGGGTTCTGCACGCCGGCGTCGGCGCGATCACCGAGAGCGACGTGACGCTCGCGGAGGCCTCCGGTGCGCCGATCATCGGCTTCAACGTGCGCGCCAACGCCCCGGCCCGCGAGGCGGCGAACCAGAAGGGCGTCGAGATCCGCTACTATTCGATCATCTACAATCTCGTCGACGACGTGAAGGCCGCGGCGTCGGGCCTGCTCTCCCCGGAAATCAAGGAGAAGTTCATCGGCTACGCCGAGATCCTGCAGGTCTTCAAGGTCACCGGCGTCGGCAAGGTCGCGGGCTGCCGGATCACCGAGGGCGTCGCCCGCCGCTCGGCCGGCGTGCGGCTTCTGCGCGACAACGTGGTCATCCACGAGGGCAAGCTGAAGACGCTCAAGCGATTCAAGGACGAGGTCAAGGAAGTGCAGGGCGGCCAGGAATGCGGCATGGCCTTCGAGAACTACGAGGACATCCGCGAGGGCGACGTTATCGAGATCTTCGAGACCGAGAGCGTGGAGCGCGAACTCGCCTGACGCGAAATGACGCCTGCGCCGGTGCGGCGCGGGCGTAGCCCCGCCCGACGTGCCGGATCAGACCAGCCCCGCCTCGACCAGGAAGGCCCCGGAGGCCCGGATTGCGGCGTCCGCGGGCGTGAAGTTGATCCCGAGCGTCTCGCGCGCCGCGGACGCGTCGAGCTCGAACACCTCGCCCAGATGCGGCCGGATCGTGGCGATCGCGGGATCGAAGAGGCCCAGGGCGCGGATCAGCAGGTCGGGCGCGACACGGGTCGGGATGCGCCGATCGGGATAGGCGGCCTTGAGCGTGCGCGCCACCTCGACGAAGGTGATGAAGCGATCCGCGCCGATGAAGCGCCGGCCGACCGAGTTGGGGGTGTCGAGTGCTGCGACATGCATGCGCGCGATGTCGGTCACATCGACGATCCCGAAGCCGATGTCGGGCAGCATCGGATCGCGCCCCTTCATCAGCCGCTCGACAAGCTGGAGCGAGGTTCCGTAGGAGCGGTCGAGCGGTGCGCCGACCACCAGCGCGGGGTTGATCGCCGTCAGCGCGATGCCAGGCGCCTCGGCCGCCACGAAGTCCCAGGCGGCGCGTTCGGCCATCGTCTTGGCGCGTTCGTAGGCGGTCGCCTGCGGCAGGTCCGGATCGCTCCAATCGGCCTCCGAATAGACCGGCTTGCGCCGGGTGCCGTTGGTGATCGCGACGACCGAGGAGGTGAGCACGACCCGCCCCACGCCGGCGTCGCGCGCCGCGCGCAGGGCCCGCAGCGTGCCTTGGACCGCTGGCCGAATGACGGCTTCGGCGTCCTTCGGCTGGGTCAGAGGAAACGGCGAGGCTGTGTGCAGGAGCGCGTCCGTCCCGCGCAACGCCTCCGGCCAGCCCGCGTCCGATTCGAGGTCAAGCGTCACGAAGCGCAGCCGGTCGCCCGGATCGCCGCCTGCCCCGAGGCGCGCGGACACCGCTGCGCGGGTCTCCTCTGCGCGCGCCTCCGAGCGCACCGAACCGACGACGTCGCGCCCGCTCTGAAGCAGCTGGAGCACGATGTGCTTGGCGATGAAGCCGCTCGCGCCGGTCACGAAGATGGTCTGCCGCTCGCCCATCGCTGGTCCCGCCCGTGTGATGTTGACACTGTCAACTTAGCACTTAGCGCGCGCCGCCCCGCCGTCCACGACGCGCCGCTCGCCTTGTCCGCGGCGCCGCGCTAGGAGCGATCCATGAACGCCTTTCTGCGGCAGAACGCCCGGTGGCTCGGCGCCGGATTCCTGCTCACCTTCGCCTCGGCCTTCGGGCAGACATGGTTCATCTCGCTCTTCGCGGGCGAGATCCGCACGGTCCATGGCCTGACCGACGGACAGTGGGGGAGCCTCTACACCGTCGCCACGCTCGCTTCGGCGGCGCTGCTCTTCGCGCGGGGGGCGCTCGCGGACACCATGCCGCTCGGCCGGCTCGCGCCCGGCGTGGCGGTGCTCTTCGCCGCCGCGGCGGCGCTGATGGCCTACGCGCCGTCGGTCTGGGCGCTGGGCCTCGCGGTTTTCGGGCTGCGCTTCTGCGGGCAGGGGATGTTCGGCCACATCGCCATGACCGCGATGGGCCGCTGGTTCCGCGCCCGCCGCGGCCGGGCGGTGGCGGTGGCGACGCTCGGCCACCCGGCGGGCGAGTTCGTCCTGCCGCTCCTGGCCGTGCTGGCCATGGCCGCGCTGGGCGGGCGGGCAACCTGGCTCATCGTCGCCGCGCTGCTCGCCTTCGTCGTCGCCCCGGCGGCCGCCGCGCTCTTCGCCGGCGGCCGCGCTCCCGAGGGCGTCAGTGGTGACGACGGCGCGCCAGGGCTCCGCGGCCGCCACTGGACCCGCAGCGAGGCGCTTGGCCACTGGCTGTTTCCCGCGCTGCTCCCCTACATGCTGACCGGCGGCTTCATCAGCACGATGATCTATTTCCACATGGTCCACATCGCCGGGGAGAAGGGCTGGACCCTGACCGAGATGGCGCCGGCCTACCCGACCTACGCGGTGCTGGCGGTCGCGGGGGCGATGCTCGGCGGCTGGGCCGCCGACCGCTTCGGACCCGACCGGCTGCTGGCGGTTACCTTCCTGCCGATGGCCGTCGGGGTCAGCCTCATCGGCCCGGCCACGAGCGTCTGGCTCTGGTTTCCCGCCCTTGGGTTGCTCGGTTTCAGCCAAGGGATCGGCAGCGCGCTCTGGGGCGCGCTCCTGCCTGCAGTCTACGGCGCGCGCCACCTGGGCGCGGTGCGCTCGCTCGCCACCACGATCATGGTCATCGCCACCGCGATCGGTCCAGGGCTGACCGGGCTCCTGATCGACGAGGGCGTCGCCCTGCCGCGCCAGACCACGGCGATGGGACTCTGGTGCTTTGCGCTCTGCCTGCTCGCGCTGCCGCTGCGCCACCGGCTCTCGCTGGAGGCCGCGCCGGCTTGACCCGGCGGCCGCGGCGCACAATTGTCAAACGACGCGGTCTGAACTGAACCGTACGTTCCGCCATCTGCACGGGACGCAACCGTCGGGGGAACGACATGGTCCTGCAAGACATGGTCGAGGACGACGCGGGGCTGAGTCCCAAGGCGGAACAGGTTCTGGCCGGCGCGCGGCGGGTTTTCCTCGAGGAGGGCTTCGAGGGCGCCAGCGTAGACGAGATCGCCCGGGTCGCCGGCACCTCCAAGGCGACGCTCTACAGCCACTTCCCCGACAAGCGCGCGCTCTTCGAGGCCGTGGTGACTCGCGAGTGCCGGCGCATGGCCGAGACCACCTTCGAGAGCATCGATCCCGACGCGCCGATCGAGGCGGCGCTGAGCCGGATCGGCGTCGGGTTTTCGGAGTTTCTCGTCTCGCCCGGGGCCGTGGCGATGTTCCGCATGGTCATAGCCGAATCGGGGCGCTTCCCCGACATCGGCGAGAACTTCTACGCGGTCGGGCCCCAGCGCCTGCGCGACCGGATCGCGGAGGTGCTGCGCCGGGGCGCGGCCCGGGGCGAGCTCGCCATCGACGATTTCGACGTGGCGGCCGAACAGTTCGGCGATCTGTGCAAGTCGCACCTCTTCCTGCGACGCCTGCTCCGGATCGGCGACCCGCCCGACACTGCGGCGCTTCGGGCCAACGCCCGCGCGGCGGTGCGGACCTTCCTCGCCCGCTACGGCGCCTGACGCCGGATCCGGCGGCGCAGCCCAAGCGTCTAGTGAGCGTTACGGACTCGGCCACCGGAGCCGCCGCCCAGCCGCCAGCCTGCACGGGCGTCGCGCGCCGATAGGGCCCAGCCGGCGAATGCGAGCCCGGCGCTTCGCTGCGGGGCGATTCTGTGGTATTATGGGTTGGCTGGGTCGAGCGCAGTTTTTCTGGCGCCTGCCCGGCGACGCATGCCCACCCATTTCGAAAACGCCCGCGCCTGGCGCGTCCGTGCAGGGCCGCCGCGGGATCATTGGTGAGGTTGCGAAATGATTTCGGCATCGAAGCCCCGTTCCAGAGCATTCATCGCCGGCCTTCTGGTTTCAGCCGCTGCGGCGATCGCCGCGCCGCCGGCGGTGAGGGCCAGCCCCGCCGCCACGGACACCCTCGCGCCGACGCTGGCGGCGGTGGGCGACTGGATCTCGGCCGAGTTCGGTCTGTCGCCGCCGCGAGAGCTGCCGCAGGTGCGGTTCGTGCGGCCTGAAGCCCTGATGAAGCCCGCCGGCGCCGGTCTGGATCCGGTGGCCGCCGCCACCGATCCGCTTTTCGCCGCCGATGGACCGCGCCCGGCCGCGGCCTATGACCCGCGAACCCGCGTGATCCGGCTTTCCACGCACTGGACCGGGTCCACGATCGCGGAGATGTCGCTGCTGGCCCATGAGATGGTCCACCACATGCAGACCGAGGCCGGCCACCGTTACGCCTGCGCGGCTGAGCGCGAGGCGCTGGCCTACGCCGCCCAGGCCCGCTGGCTCGAGGCCTATGGCGGCAGTCTGCGCGAGGAGTTCGGCATCGATCGGATGTTCCTGCTCGTGGCGACCACCTGCGGCATGTGAGGGCGCGCCCGACCCGGCGCGGGTCTCCAAGGCGATTGCTTTCACGTGGGGAATCGCTCTAGGTTCCGATTGGTCAGTCCAATTCGCGCTGGCTGACGCAGTGCGCCGATCAGCGGCGGCCCGGCGCGACGTCGGGACGGATAACGGGAGGGAAGACATGAAGAAGCTCTTGATGACGGGCGCCGCGATGGCGCTTGCGGCCGGCATGACGGCGCCGGTGGCCGCCCAGGTGGTGGCCGAGAAGGGCAAGGAGGCCGACATGGTGCTCCTGCCGAAGTTCCTCGGCATCCTGGTCTTCGACCAGGCCAACGAGGGCGCGCAGGAGGCGCACGCCGAGCTCGAGAACCCAGGCGAGCTGCTCTTCGTCGGACCGACGCCCGAGAACAGCGTCGCCGGCCAGATCGAGATCATCACCACCGCGACCACCCAGGGCCGCGACGGCGTCATGATCTCCAACAATTCCGGCGACCAGATCGCTCCAGCCGCCAAGGCGGCGCAGGAGGGCGGCGCGGCGGTCGTCACCTGGGACAGCCCGATCCCGTCTGGCGAGGGCGAGGACGTCTTCATCAGCCAGGTCGACTTCGGCTCGATCGGCGTGGTGATGGCCGACATGGCGCATTCGATCCTCGGCGGCGCCGGCCAGATGGCTGTGCTCTCCGCGACCCCGGACGCCGCCAACCAGAACGCCTGGATCGCGGCGATGGACGAGGCGCTGAAGGACGAGAAGTACGCCGACATCGAGGTCGTGGACGTGGTCTACGGCGACGACCAGTCGGAGCTTTCCTACAACCGCGCCCTGGCGCTGGTCGACCAGCATCCCGACCTCGGTGTGATCATGGCCCCGACCTCGGTCGGGATCGTCGCCGCGGCGAAGGCGCTTCAGGACGAGGGTCTCTGCGACGAAATCAAGGTGTCGGGCCTCGGCCTGCCGGCGGAGATGGTCAGCTACACCATGAACGGCTGCGCCCCGGAGTTCGCGCTCTGGGACTTCCGCGACCTCGGCTACCTGACGTACTACGCGACCTATCTGCTCGCGACCGACCAGATGGAGCCCGAGATCGGCACGACCTTCACCGCCGGCCGGATGGGCGACTTCACCATCGAGGAGGATCCCGGCCGTCCGGGCACCAAGCGCGTCCTGATGGGGCCGTTCACGGTCTACAACGCCGAGAACGTCGAGGCCGCCGCGCAGTAGCGTCAGCGGCCGAACGGGCGGTCCTGACCGGGGCCGCCCCCTTCCTTCCCTCCTTCGCCGGGCGAGCCATGACCGCACCGATCCTGGAGATGCGCGGGATCTCGAAGTCCTTCGGGCAGACCCGGGCGCTCGACGACGTTTCGCTGGCGCTGGCGCCGGGCGAGATCCACGCGCTCCTCGGCGAGAACGGCGCCGGAAAATCCACGCTGATCAAGATCATGACCGGCGTGCACCAGCCCTCGGCGGGCGAGATCCACGTCGATGGCGCGCCGGCGACCATCCGCGGCACCCAGGCGGCGCAGGCGCTCGGGATCGCCGCGATCTACCAGGAGCCGATGGTCTTTCCCGACCTCGACGTGGCCGAGAACATCTTCATCAGCCACCGCGATCGCGGGACGGTGATGAACTGGAGCCGGACCCGGAGCGACGCGCGCACCCTCATCGCCCGGCTCGGGGTCTCGATGGACGTGACCCGCCCGGCGAGCGGGCTGACCCTCGCCGAGCAGCAGACCGTCGAGATCGCGCGCGCTCTGTCGCTCGACGTGCGCGTGCTGATCATGGACGAACCCACCGCCTCGCTCTCCGCCCACGAGGTCGATCAGCTCATGGCGATCGCGCGCACGCTCGCCGCCCAGGGCGTGGCGGTCGTCTACATCTCCCACCGGCTCGAAGAGGTCTTCCGTCTCGCCGATCGGGTGACGGTCATGCGCGACGGCCGCCACATCTCCACCCGCCCGATCGCGGAGGTGACCAGCGACGCGCTGATCGCCGAGATGGTCGGACGCGACGCAAGCGAGTTCTTCGCCCGCGCCGGCGGCCAGGCCCGGCCGGAGATCGCGCTCTCGGCCCGCGGGCTCGGGCGGACCGGCGCCTTCCGCGAAGTGAGCTTCGACCTGCACGCCGGCGAGGTCCTGTGCTTCGCCGGGCTGGTGGGCGCCCGGCGCACCGACGTCGGCCTGGCGCTCTTCGGCGTCGCGCCCGCCACCGAGGGCGAGATCGAGATCGCCGGCGCGCCGGCCACGATCGCCAACCCGCATGACGCCATGACGCGCGGGCTCGCCTACGTCTCCGAGGACCGCCGCAAGCTCGGCCTCGCCATGCCGATGCCAATCGCGGCCAACATCACCCTGCCCGCGCTCGGCCGCTACCTCGGCGCGCTCGGCCTCGTGCGTCGCGACGCCGAGCGCGAGACTGCGGAAGCCTTCCGCAAGCGCCTCAACATCCGCACCGCCGACGTCGAGGCGCCGGTGTCTTCGCTCTCGGGCGGCAACCAGCAGAAGGTGATGCTGGCCAAGTGGCTCAACACCGGGCCGCGCGTGCTCATCCTCGACGAGCCGACCCGCGGCATCGACGTCGGCGCGAAGGCCGAGGTGCACGCGATGATCCACGAACTCGCCGCCCAGGGCGTCGCCATCCTCGTCATCTCCTCGGACCTGCCGGAGGTGCTCGCGCTCGGCGACCGGATCCTGGTGATGCGCGAGGGCCGCCAGATGGGCGTCTTCGACGCGGCGGAGGCGACGCAGGAGGCGGTGATCCGCCTCGCCACCGGCCAGGGTCGGGCCGCCTGATGGGCCTCTTCGACCGGCTCTCGCCCACGGTGCTGCGGCTGATCGCGCTGGTCGTGGTGATCGGCCTCGTGCTGCTGTTCTTCTCGACACAGATCGAGAACTATCCCAACGCCCGGCTCTTCAACCGCATCTCGTCGTCGGTGGCGATCATGGCGCTGATCGCCACGGGACAGGCGCTGGTGGTGCTGACCCGCAACATCGACCTCTCGGTGGGCTCGATCGTCGGCTTCACCGCCTATGTCGTCGGCGATCTCGTCACCCGGTCGCCCGACCTCAGCCCGCTGCTGGTGGTCGCGGCGGCGATGGCGGTCGGGGCGGCGCTCGGCGGGCTGAACGGGCTTCTGGTCGCCTACGGTCGGGTGCCGGCGATCATCGTCACCCTCGGCACGCTGGCGCTCTACCGGACGCTGCTGGTGGAATACTCCGGCGCCAAGTCGATCGTCACCAACCGGCTGCCGGAATGGATCCTCGAGTTTCCCCGCATCAACCTCTTCGAGATCGGCGGCTTCGACGTGCGGCTCACCTTCGTGATCTCGCTCGCGGTCGTGCTCGTGGTGCATCTCGCGATGTCCAAGCTGCGCATCGGACGGCGCTTCTACGCGGTGGGCTCCAATCCCGAGGCGGCGGCCTTCGCGGGCATCGACGCCGCGCGCATCGTTCTGCTCGCCTTCGTGCTCTGCGGGACGCTGGCGGGGCTTGCAGGCTTCATGTTCCTCGCCCGCTTCGGCAACATCACCGTGGTCGCCGGCCTCGGCTTCGAGCTGCAGTCCGTGGCCGCGGTCGTGGTCGGCGGCATCAACATCTTCGGCGGCTCGGGCACGATCCTAGGCGCCTTTCTCGGCGCGACGCTGGTTGAGTTGATCCAATCGAGCCTCCAGCGCTGGCCGCTGGTCAGCGAATTCTGGCGCGAGGCGGTGCTGGGCTTCCTGATCCTCGCCTCGGTCACCGCCGACACCGTGGTCATGCGCCGGCTGATGGCGGTGCGCGCGCGCCGGGCCCAGGAACGCGCCGCCGCGGAGGTCGACAAGTGAGCGCCATGGAGGACAGCCCGCCGCGCCCGAGCCTTCTCGCCCGGCTCTGGGGCTGGGAGGGATTCCTGCTCGCAATCCTGCTGGTCACCATCGCTGTCAACTCAGCGATGAACCCCGCCTTCCTTACCGTGGGCAACCAGATCAACCTCTTCCAGCTCTCGATCGAGAAGATCATCGTGGCGCTGGTGATGACCTTCATCATCATCAACGGCGAGATCGACCTCTCGGTCGCCTCGATGATGGGGCTCTCGGCCTGCGCCTTCGGCTGGCTCTTCCAGGCCGGCGTCGGCGTGCCGGCGGCGCTTGCGCTCTGCCTTCTGGTCGGCGCGGCGGGCGGCGCATTCAACGCCTTCTTCATCACCCGGATCGGACTGCCGTCGCTGGTGGTGACGCTCGCCATGCTGATCGGGTTCCGCGGGCTTGCGCGGGTGCTCGTCGAGGATCGCGGCGTCACCGATTTTCCCGACTGGTTCGACGCGCTCGGCCAGCAGCCGATCCTCGGACCCTTTCCGCTGTCGCTGCTGATCTTCTTTGCGGGCGTGGTGCTCGCGGTGATCGTGCTCCAGTTCTCGGGCTTCGGCCGCAAGGTCTACGTCATCGGCAACGCCGCCGAGGTTGCGCGCTATTCCGGGGTCGAGGTCGGCCGGGTCAAGGCGACGCTCTTTGTCGCCTCGGGGATCGTCTCGGCGCTGGCGGGCCTGCTCTACGCCGCCCGAGTCGGCGCGGTGCGCGGCGACGTCGCGCTCGGCTTCGAGCTCGACATCATCACCATGGTCCTGCTCGGCGGGATCTCGATCTTCGGCGGGCGCGGCAACCTCTTTGGGGCGATCCTCGCCATCCTGATCGTGCTGAACCTGCGCAACGGCATGGCGCTCGCCGACATCACTGGGCATTTGCAGACCGGGGCCATCGGGCTTCTGCTGATCCTGTCGGTGCTGATCCCCAACATCCGCGCCGGGCTCGCCGGCGACGCGCGCGAGGGGCACTGATGCCGGCGCGGCTCGGAGTGGTCGGGGCCGGCTGGTGGGCGACCTTCAATCACATCCCGGCCGCCCAGGCGCATCCCGAGGCCGTGGTCGCTGCGCTCGCCGAGCCCGACCCCGAACGGCGCGAGGCGGTCGGCGCGCGATTCGACATCCCCGGCCGCTACGCGAGCGCCGAGGAGATGCTTGCGGTCGAGCGGCTCGACGGGGTGATGATCGCCACCCCGCACGTGGCCCACGCCGAGCCGGCGCGCGCCGCTCTCGCCGCGGGCGCCCATGCGCTCGTCGAGAAGCCGATGGTCACCACCGCCACCGAGGCCCGCATGCTGGTCGCGGCCGCCCTGGCGGCGGATCGCCAGGTGCTGGTGCCCTGCGGCTGGAACTTCCGCCCCTACACCGCCGCGGCCGCGGCCTGGGTGGCGGAGGGGCGCATCGGAGCCATCCGCCACGTCGCCTGCCAGATGGCCTCGGCGCTCGAGGATCTGATGGCCGGCCAGCCGATGCGCGAAACCGCCGAGCACATGTATCGCCCGCCGCCCTCGACCTGGGCCGATCCCGCGCGCGCCGGCGGCTACGGCTGGGGGCAGATGTCGCACTCGCTCGCCTGGGTCTATCGCGTCGCCGACCTCCGGCCCGCCCGGGTCTACTGCGCGTCGGGTCTCTCGCCGAGCGGGGTCGACTACTACGACGCGGCCGCGGTCACCTTCGAGGACGGCGCGACCATGGCGCTGTCGGGCGCTTCCACCGTGCCGAAGCATCGCGGCTTCCAGATGGACGTGCGCATCTTCGGAAGCGAGGGCATGATCCTCTTCGACGTCGAGCGCGAGCGGCTGGTTCTCGCCCGCAACAACGGGACTGATGAGGACTGGCCGATCCCGCCCGGCGACGGATCCTACGACGGGACGCTGCCGGTCACGCGCTTCGTCGAGATCTGCCTCGGCCGCGACGTGGCCAACGACGCCGACGTCGAGAACGGCGCTAGCGTGGTCGAGACGCTCGACGCGCTCTACCGCTCCGCCGCCAGCGGCCAGCCCGAGGCGGTTGCATGAAGCTCTCGCTGACCTCCTGGTCTTTTCCCGCCTGCACCTTGCGCGAATGCGCCGACATCTCGCGCGCGCTCGGAATAGGCGCGCTCGACATCGGGCTCTTCTATGCCTCGGCCCTACCCAAGACCGAACTCCTCGCCGACCCCGAGGCGGTGGCCACCGGCGTCCGCGGCCTCGGGGTCGCGGTCCCGAACTACTACCACCTGTTCGGCGCCGGCCTCGAGGACCGCAACCTCGCCGATCCGGCGAACCTCGCGGCAAACCTGCGCGACCTCGCCGCCGTGCTGCGCTTCGCCGACGCAGCCGGCGTCGCCACGGTGTTCGTGCTGCCCGGCGTGGTGAACCCCGGCCAGAGCCGCGCGCAGGCCCAGGACGCGAGCGCCGCCGCGCTGGCCGAGATGGTCGCGCTGGCCGCCGATCACGCAGCGACGCTGACAATCGAGCCCCATGTGCACTCGATCCTCGAGAGCCCCGCCGACGCGCTGCGCATGGTCGAGCGCGTCGAGGGTCTGAAGCTGACGCTCGACTACGCGCATTTCGCCTGCCTCGGCTTCCATCAGGACGAGATCGACCCACTCGCGCCCCACGCCGCCCACCTCCACCTCCGCCAGGCCCGGCCCGGCGCGCTGCAGGCCAAGGGCGGCGAGGGTACGATCAACATGGAGGCTCAGTTCGGGGCGCTGCGCGACGCGGGATTTGCAGGCTTCATGGCGCTCGAATACGTGCACCAGGACTACATGGGCACGCTCCACGACGACGTGCTGACAGAGACCGTGCGCCTGCGCGACCGCTGGCGCCGCTGGTCCGGGGAGGGATCATGACCAACTACGCCTGGGTGCTCGAGGTCCGCCCCGGATACGAGGAGGAATACCGCCGCCGCCACGAAGAGATCTGGCCGGAGATGCTCGAGGCGCTGCGCAAGGCCGGCATCCGCAACTACAACATCTTCCGCCACGGCCTCACGCTCTTCGGCTATTTCGAGACCGACGATCTCGACGCCAGCCGCAAGGCCATCGCCGCCGATCCGGTCAATGCGAAATGGGGCGCGTGGATGGCGCCGATCATGAAGATCGACGTCGACCCCCAGACGCAGTTCCCCTACCTGCTGCCGCTCCAGTTCCATATGGACTGACGCCTACGCTCTGGTGCGATCCGATTTTCGGTGGCGTCCAGCGGTCCACCCGAGAACTGCGAGGCCGGCACCTAGCAACCACGCGCCGGCCGGCACCGGGACCAACGATGCGCCGCTTCCAACGATGTTGTGCCCGAAGGTGCCGGGATTGAATACGCCGAGCCGGTTGCTGTCGCCCAGCATGTCGGCAAGGCTCGCGTAGGTGACGTATTGCGCTGACACAGCGCTCTCGCCCTCGATGTTGAAGAGGCTCCAGTAGGTGGCCGCGTAAGCCGGTACAGCGATGCCGATCACGAACGGGAAGTAGATGGCACCAAGAAATACTCGCAGAAGTTTCATCTCAGTGATCCCAAGATTGTTCAATGAACATTCGCAAGACCAAGTCTAAACATACTCCTGATAGAGTCAGTCGTAAAGAAAATTTTCAAGCTCGCGGGTAAGCCGAAAGCAAGAGAATCAGATCCAAATGGCACTGAGCAGAGTGCCGACCTTGCCCCAGGCTCTACTGCGCCCCCAAGCGCACCCTCCACGCCGCGGCGTAGGCTGCAAGCCGCGCCCGGGCGTCGGGGGCGACCTCGTGGCGGGTGTCGGACCCCGGCGCGGTCCGGCCCCGGTCGGCGAGCAGCGCCGCACCGATCGCCGTCGCCGTCGCCGCGCCGCCGACCAGCACCGGCCGATCGACCGCCGCCGCCAGCATGTCGAGAAAGACCGCGTTCGCCCCGAACGGACCTTCGACCACCACCGGCCCGCGCGCGCCAACGAGGTCGAGGCAGGTCGCCGTCATCAGCGCCAGATAGAACGACGCCGCCGCTGCGCGCGCGCCCGGATCGAGCCCCTCCGCCGTCGCGTCCCACCCGCCGCTCCGCCAGGGCCAGGGCCCCGAGCCTCGCACCAGCGATGGCGTCAGCATCGCTCGCGAGGCCAGCGCCCGCTCGGCCCCGCCGGCGTCCGGCGCGGCGCCGGCGGCGGCGATCTCGAACTCCCGCCCGCCCATGAACCGCGCCGAGGGCGTCGGCCGCCCGTCCACGTCGACGTTGAGCAGCGTGTCGCGGCTCGGGTCGAGCGCCACCTCCGCGCCACCGATCGCCATGACGATCACCCAGGTGCCGGTCGAGACCACCGCGAAGGGCGCGGCGCGGCCCAGATGCGGGACCAGCGAGGCGTTCGAATCGTGCGCGCCCGCCAGCACCGGCGTCGCGGCCGGCAGTCCTGTCGCCGCCGCGGCCTCGGGCGTAAGGCCGCCCAGCGTCGCGTCGGCGCGCGCCAGCGGCGGCATCAGCGCCGCCCAGCCCTGCGTCGTCACCAGGCTCGAGAAGCGACCCGCGCGCGCCGCCCAGAGATCGGTGTGGCACCCGAGCGAGGTCGCCTCAGTCGCGCGGACCCCGCAGAGCCTGTACGCCCAGTACTGCGGCCAGGGCAGGATCGCCGCGACCTTGCCGAACTCGCAGGGAAACGCCCGCGCCAGCCAGTAGAGCTGCGCCCCGAGGTTCAGGCCGTTCGGGAGCCGCGGCGAGCCGGTCTGCGAGAAATCCGGCCGCGCGAGATCGTAGGCGTCGGCCATCGCCTCCGGCCCGTCGTGCTCGTAGTCGAGCGCCGGCAGCGCCAGCTCGCCGTCCGCGTCGATCAGCGCCGCGGCCGCCCCGTGCGTGGCGATGGAGATCGCATCAACCGGCCCCTCGCGCCCGACCGCCCGCAGTCCCTCGGTCACGAACGCCCAGAGTGCGGCGGCGTCGAAGTGCGGATAGGGGCCGTCGCTCGCGACAACGTTCGGCGTCGCCCGCACCGCCGTCTCGCGCCGCTGCGCGAGATCGATCAGCGCCACCTTGGCGTTGGTCTTGCCGATGTCGACGACGGCCACCCGCCGCGGCCGGTCCCGAGCTTCGCCCATGCGCCGACCCTCCCCTCGCGCGAGGTGATCGCCGCCGCGCCCGGCTGTCAACCACCGCACAACGATTGACTTGGGACCGGCCGCTTGATTGTGATGCGGGCGGAAACGGGAGGGCGGGCATGGCGGCGCTGTTGGAGAACCTTTGGGACGCGGAACGCGCCGGAGCGATGGACGAGGCCGACCGGCTGGTCTACCGCTCGAACCTGCTCGGCTCGGACAAGCGCATCACCAATTTCGGCGGCGGCAACACGTCCTCGAAGATCGACGAGACCGACCCCCTGACCGGGGAAAAGGTGGAGGTGCTCTGGGTCAAGGGCTCGGGCGGCGACGTCGGCACCATCCGCCGCGACGGCTTCTCCACGCTCTACATGGACAAGCTGCGCGGGCTCAAGGCGCTCTACCGCGGCCCCGCGCACGAGGACGAGATGGTCGGCTACCTGCCGCACGCCACCTTTGACCTCAACCCGCGCGCCGCCTCGATCGACACGCCGCTGCACGCCTACGTGCCGCGCCGCTTCGTCGATCACATGCACCCCGACGCGATCATCGCGCTGGCCGCGTCCGAGGACGGCGAGGAGCTGACCCGCGAGATCTACGGCGACGCTATCGGCTGGTTGCCCTGGCGGCGCCCGGGGTTCGAGCTCGGTCTGTGGCTCGAGAAGTTCTGCGTCGAGAACCCCGATGCGGTGGGCGTGATCCTCGGCGGCCACGGGCTCTTCACCTGGGGTGACACGCCGGAGGCCTGCTACGCCACGACCATCGACGTCATCAACCGCGCCATCGCCTGGTTCGACGCCCGCGACGACGGGCCGGACTTCGGCGGCGCGGCCGCGCCGGCCCTGCCGGCGGAGACGCGCGCCCATGTCGCCGCACGGCTGATGCCCCGCCTGCGCGGCATGGCCTTCGGCGACGCGCACAAGATCGGGCATTTCGACGATTCCGACCCGGTGCTGGAGTTCGTCTGCTCGAAGGAGCTGCGCCGGCTCGCGCCGATGGGCACCTCCTGCCCCGATCACTTCCTGCGCACCAAGATCCGGCCGCTGATCGTCGATTTCGATCCGGCCGCGCCGGATCTCGACGCGACGCTCGAGCGCCTGCCCGCGGCGATGGAGGCTTACCGCGCCGACTACGCCGACTACCACGCCCGGTGCCGGCGCCCCGGCAGCCCGGCGATGCGCGATCCCAATCCGGTGGTCTACCTGGTGCCCGGCGTCGGCATGATCACCCTGGCCAAGGACAAGGCGACCGCGCGGGTCTCGGCGGAGTTCTACGTCAACGCCATCAACGTCATGCGCGGCGCCAGCGCCGTCTCGCGGTACCGGGGCCTGCCGGAGCAGGAGGCCTTCGACATCGAGTACTGGCTCCTTGAGGAGGCCAAGCTCCAGCGCATGCCGAAGCCCAGGCCGCTCTCGGGACGCGTGGCCCTTGTCACCGGCGCCGCCGGTGGGATTGGCCGGGCGACCGCCGAGCGGCTCGGCGCGGATGGCGCGGCGGTGGTCCTGACCGACCGCGACCCGGACGCGCTCGCCGAGGTCGAGGCGGCGCTGGTCGCGACCCTCGGCCGCGATCAGGTGTTCTCGGCGGTCATGGACGTGACCTGCGAGGACAGCGTCGCCGCGGCCAGCGAAGCGTCCGCGCGCGCCTTCGGCGGCCTCGACATCCTTGTGGCCAACGCCGGGATCGTCACCGGTAACCCGGTGGTCGACACCGCGCTCTCCGAATGGCGTCTCAACATGGACGTTCTGGCGACCGGCTACTTTCTCGCCGCGCGCGCCGCTTTCCGCACCTTCGCCGCCCAGGCGACCGGCGGCTCGGTGATCTTCATCGCGTCCAAGAATGCGCTGGCCGCCGGACCCAACGCCGCCGCCTACTCGACCGCCAAGGCCGCCGAGGCGCATCTGGCACGCTGCCTCGCCGTGGAGGGCGCGCCCATGGGCGTGCGGGTCAACGTGGTCAATCCAGACGCGGTGCTGCGCGGCTCGCGGATGTGGGACGACAGCCGCCGCGCCGAGCGCGCCGCCACCTACGGTCTCGCGCCCGGGGAACTCGACGATCACTACCGCCAGCGCTCGCTGCTGAAGCGCAGCGTCTATCCCGAGGACATCGCCGAGGCGGTGGCCTTCTTCGCCGGGGAACGCTCGGCCAAGTCCACCGGCAACATGCTAAACGTCGACGGCGGCAACGCCCAGTCGTTCCCGCGCTGAGCCAGAGGAGGCGCGCATGCGCGAGATGATCGACCCCCAGCTGATCGCCAGCGAGAATGCGGCGCATCTCGACCGCCACCGCGCCGACTACGACGGGCTCGCAGCCCATCTCGCCCGCCGTGGGATCGACGTCGAGGACATCGTCGCCCGGGTCGCCGCCTACGGCGTCGCCATCCCGTCGTGGGGCGTCGGCACCGGCGGCACGCGTTTCGCGCGCTTCCCCGGCCCCGGCGAGCCGCGCGACGTCTTCGACAAGCTCGATGACTGCGCAGTGATCCAGCAGCTTGGACGGGCCACGCCGAGCGTCTCGCTGCACATTCCCTGGGACCGGACCGATCCCGCCGCGCTCACCGAGCGCGCCGACGCGCTGGGCCTGCGCTTTGACGCGATGAACTCCAACACCTTCCAGGATCATCCCGGCGACGCCCATTCCTACCGTTACGGGTCGCTTAGCCACACGTCGGCGGAGGTCCGCGCGCAGGCGGTCGCGCACAACCTCGACTGCGTGCGGCTGGGCGAGGCCATCGGCTCGAAGGCCCTCACCGTCTGGATCGGCGACGGTTCGAACTTTCCCGGCCAGGTCGACTTCACTCGCTCCTTCGAGCGCTATCTCGACGCGATGCGCGAGATCTGCGCGGGGCTTCCCGCCGACTGGCGGCTCTTCACCGAGCACAAGATCTACGAGCCCGCCTTCTACTCGACCGTGGTGCAGGACTGGGGCACCAGCTACCTGATCGCGCAGGAACTCGGACCACAGGTCTTCTGCCTCGTCGATCTCGGCCACCATGCGCCGACGGTCAACATCGAGATGATTGTTGCTCGGCTCATCCAGTTCGGCAAGCTCGGCGGTTTTCATTTCAACGATTCCAAGTATGGCGACGACGATCTCGACACCGGCGCCATCGACCCCTACCGGCTTTTCCTGATCTTCAGCGAGTTGGTGAACGCCGAGGGCCGGCCGGGCTTTGATCCCGCCCACATGCTCGATCAGTCCCACAACGTCACCGATCCGATCGAGAGCCTGATCATCTCCGCCGCCGAGGTGGCGCGCGCCTACGCGCAGGCGTCGCTGGTCGACCGCACGGCGCTGTCCGCCTGCCAGGAGGCCAACGACGCGCTCATGGCTTCCCAGACGCTCAAGGCCGCCTTCCGCACAGACGTCGAACCGATCCTCGCCGAGGCGCGCCGGCGCCAGGGCGGAGCGCTGCGCCCGGTCGCCGCCTACCGCGCGTCGGGCTACCGCGCCCGGGTCGCCGCCGAGCGCCCCGCGGTCACCGGCGCCGGCGGCGGCATCGTGTGACGCCTCGCGCTCAGCGAAAGGCCAGCCCGCGCGCGAGCCCGAAGGTGACCAGCGGCGTCACCAGCACCATCGGCGCCACCGCCCAGAGCGGGTCGAGGCCCAGCCGGTCGACGCAGATGTGGACGGCCAGCGCGTTGCACCCCAGCCCGACGAGGGCGACCCCGAGAAAGGCCACGAACGCGCGGGTCTTGCGCCGCCGGTCCGCGCCCTGCATGCGTTCGGAGAACGTCCACACCAGATGCCCGCGAAACGAGACCACAAACGCCACCGCGAAGGCCGCAAGGTTGGCGCGACCCGGCGACAGAACACTCCAGTGCACGATGGCGGCGTAGACGACCGCGTGCACCGCCGTGGCGGCGACGCCGACTAGACCGAAACGCAGGAAGTCTATAAGAAGCAGTCGCATGGGGACGGGTGCAATGTGCGTTCTAGTGTCGCGCTCCGGCAAATCGGAGGCGAGTTGTCTGCCAAACCGAACGTCAGGCGTTCCGCTTCGTCCCCGTGTGGCGATGATCGCATGTGACGCTCCGCCCACGGATCGCTGGCATGCCAGCCTCTAGCCCGACCCTTTCACTGGTGGTGCCCTGCTTCAATGAGGAAGCGAGCGCGCCGGCGTTTTTCGACCGCGTCGTGCCGGTCCTGAGGCGAGAGGTCGCCGCCTTCGAGATCATCTGCGTCGACGACGGCAGCCGCGACGACACCGCACGCGTCCTGCAGGAGCAGGGCCGCGACACGCCCGAGCTGCGCGTCATTTCGCTGTCGCGCAACTTCGGCAAGGAGGCGGCGCTGACCGCCGGGCTCGAGCTGGCGCGCGGCGACGTCGTGGTGCCGATGGACATGGACCTGCAGGATCCGCCCGAGATCATCGGCGAATTCATCAGCCGTTGGCGAGAGGGCGCGGACGTGGTCATCGGGGTGCGGGCCGACCGCCTCGCCGACAGTTTCTCCAAGCGGTTCATGGCCCGCAACTTCTATCGGGTCTTCAACAGCCTCAGCGAACTGCCCATCCCACAGGACGCCGGCGACTACCGGCTCATGGACCGCCGGGTGGTCGACGCGCTGCTGCGACTGCCCGAGCGCCAGCGCTTTATGAAGGGGCTGATGCACTGGGTGGGCTTCCGCCGCGCCTATGTGCCGTTCCACCGCGAGCCCCGATCCGCGGGCGTCGGCAAGTGGCGCTCCTGGCGGCTGTGGAACTTCGCGCTCGACGGGATCATGTCCTTCTCGACCATGCCGCTGAGGATCTGGACCTATCTTGGCACCTTGGTCGGGGCGGCGTCGTTGGTCTACATGCTCTACCTGATCGTGCGCACGGTGGCATATGGCGTGGATGTGCCCGGTTACGCGTCCCTCGCGGTGCTGGTGCTGTTCTCGATCGCCTTCAACATGATCAGCATCGGCATCCTCGGCGAATACATCGGGCGCATCTTCCTCGAGGTGAAGGGGCGACCGCTCTATGTGGTGTCCTCCGACAGCGGCGAGACCGCGCTCGGTGGAGGCGACCGGACCGAGACGGTCGCCGCCGAGTCCTGAGGCCCTGCGCCGATGCTCTTCTCCTCGATGAGCTCCCCGATCGCCGCCCGAGTCCTGAGCGCCCTGCTCTGGGTCGTCGTCGCGGGGGTGCTCGCGCTGTCGCTCGTCTACACGGTCCTCGCCGCGCCCGTCGCCGACGACTTCTGCCGCGCGGCGGTGTCGAGCGAACCGGGGGCCTGGCTCGCCTACGTGCGCGAGCAGTACGCCACCTGGACCGGCCGCTGGGCGGCGATGGCGATCTATGCGCTGGCCTTTCCAAGGCTCGATTTCGACACGCCGGTCTACGCGCTCTTCGTGGGCCTCTCGCTGCCGCTCTGGATCGCCACCTTCTGGATGGCGATCGGGATCCTCTGGCGCGACGCCCTTGGCGGCTCCGCCCGCCTGAAGCTCGCGACGCTGCTGGCGGCGCTCTACTGGGCGGTCATGCCTGCCCCGGGCGAGACCTGGTACTGGGCGACCGGCATGGTCGAATATCAGATCCCCTGCATGCTCGCCGTCGCCTGCCTTGCCCTGGTGGCCTCGCCGCATGTGCTCTCCGGGAACCGGCGCGCGCTGTTCGTCCCGGGCGTGGCGGCCGTCGCCATCGCGTTCGTGGTCGGCGGGCTCAACGAACTGGTCGCCCTCTACCTGCTGGCGCTTCTCGCCATCGGCGCCGTGCTGGCGCTGGCGGCGGGGCGCCCTGGCGCGGCCGCGCTCATGGGCGTCGTCGCGATCGCTGCGGCAGTGAGCCTCTACATCAACGTCACGGCCCCGGGCGGCGCGCTGCGAGCCGCCGAGGATTGGCCCTATCGCCGCACCCTCCACGGCTTTAGGATCGGCATGGTGCGCGCCTCTGACCAGAGCGCGCTGGCCTGGATGTCGGACGCGAAGTTCTGGGCGCTGGGGCTGCTCGTGCTTCTGAGCCCGCAGCTTTCCGGCGCGCCGCGGCCCTGGACGCTGGGCCCACCGCCCTGGCCGCTGGCGCGGCTGAAGTGGTGGGCGGTCGTGGCGCTCGCGACCCTCGCCGCCATGCTCGCGGGGCGCATGGTCGTCGCCTACAGCCAGGGCTGGATCCTGCCGGAGCGGGTGTCCAACATCTCGCTGGCCTGGTTCATGATGGGCTGGCTGGCGCTGGTCGCGGCGCTGGGGCCGGCGCTGGTCGCGGCGCTGGGGCCGGCGCTCCTCACAACCGCCGGCCCACGCCTTCGCAGCGGCCTGGCGCTTGCCGCGTGCCTCGTCCTGGTCGCGGGGTTCGCCAGCGCGCCCAACGTCGGCCGCGGCCTGACCGAGCTGACGCAGACTAGGTTCGACTGGCGTCCGGCGGTCGAGGCGCGCGCGGACGCGCTGCGAGCTGCGGCCGAGGCCGGTCTCACCGAGGTCGAAGTCGCGCCGATCGACTTCGCTCCCCACCTCTACTTCTGGAAGGACCTCTCGACCGAACCGGGCCACTGGCTGAACGAATGCGTGGCCGCGGCTTCCGGTGTCGATGCGGTGCGCCTCGCCGCTCCCTGACCGCGAAGCCTAGCCTGGGGAGCGCCGGCGCTTCGGCGATCGGCGGCTGCATGTCCCGCTGCGCCAGGAGGGGCTCGTGATGAAACGAAAGAAGACCGAGCGGCCGTATCGCGAAGAACGTCTCACCGTGCGCCGGCGGCGCGGGCGCAAGAACGCCACGGGCGCGAGGGCGTCGACATCTCGATCTCCGGCCGGCGCGTCGCACGGGAGCTGGAGGCCATAGTCTACGTGCGCGAAGCCCGAGCTGATCGTCAGCGACCACGACGCCGAGTTCACCTCGAACGCCATGCTCGCCTGGGCGCAGTCCGCCGGGATCGCGTGGCACTTCATCGCTCCGGGCAAGCCACAGCAGAACGGGGTCTGCGAAGCATTCAATGCCCGGATGCGCGACGAGCTGCTCAATGATACCAGCGGCCCTACGGACTGACCTGTGCCCATTGCCGGGAGGTGATGGACGAGATGATTTCGGGCTGCTCTGCGAAGCGGTTCCACGCGGCGCAGCAGGCATCGACGATTGCGTGGTAGTCGTCGAAGACGCTGATGGCGAGCCAGTTTGCCCGGAGGTACTGCCAGACGTTCTCGACCGGGTTCAGCTCCGGACTGTATGGCGGAAGCACGATGAGGGATATGTTGTCCGGAACCACCAGCGCGTGTCCGCCATGCCAGCCTGCGCCGTCGAGCACGAGCATGGCGTGGGCGCCGGGCGCGACGCTGATGGATATCTCGGCGAGGTGGTCGTTCATCGCGCCGGTGTCGGCGAAGGGCATGACGAGGCCCGCGGCCACGCCGCGCTCCGGGCAGACCGCGCCGAAAATGTAGGCCCACTGGTAGCGGGTGTCGCGTGGCGCGCGCGGGCGCGTGCCGCGCTTCGCCCAGACCCTGGTGAGCGTGCCCTGCTGGCCGACCCGTGCCTCGTCTTGGAACCAGACCTCGAGCGGTTTGCCGCGCGCAGCCTCGGGGACCGCGGCGGCTACCACGTCGGCAAAGTTTTTTTGAAAGCCTCCTGGGCCTCGGGGTCGGTCTTCGGATGGCGCGGGCGCACCGACAGCCGCCGGTAGCCGAGCGCCGCCAGGTACTTGCCGACCGTCCGCTCGTGCAACTCCACCCCGAAACGGTCGGTGATCCGCCGTTGCAGGTCCTGCCGCCGCCAGCGCACCACCCCGTCCACCGCCGGGTCCGGGCCGGCCTCCAGCCAGGACACCAGTTCGCCCAGCTGCCCGGCATCGAGCCGCCGGGATCGCGGCGCGCCGCGCCGGTTCGACAGCCCGGCGAGCCCTTCCGCGTTGTAGCGGTGAACCCAGTCGCGCAGCGTCTGCCGCTCCATGCCGCAGGTCTCCGCCGCGGTCTTCCGGTCGACGCCCTCAAGCACCAGCGCCAGCGCCAGCATCCGCCGCGCCGCCTGCGCGTCCCGGCTTCGCGCCGCCGCCGTCCGCAGCTCCGCCGCCGTCAGATCCGTCCGTGTGATCGTGATCGCCACCATCTTCTCCGCCTCCTGCCCTTGGGGCAGAGAGTCAGAGATCAACCGGTTTGGGAATCCCTTTCGGGAGTCACGCGAAGCGCCCGCTGGTATGAGACCCTGTTCTTCAGTCTCGACGCGGCCCGTCAGCTCCTCGCCAGATGGGTGGCCGACTACAACCACAGCCGGCCGCATTCTGCGATCGGTTACCAGACGCCGGCAGCCCATGCCGCCCGGCTCGCCGCAACGGGCGGCAGGCTCCGCGAGACGGAAGCGCACCACCAACCGCCCGATGCTCCGTCGGCGCGAGAGCGCCAGAGTGAAACGTCGGCTCCGGTTTCGGCTGGATGATCGTCGGGTGTCACAGCAAGATCAATCAGACCAGCGGTCGGGGTCCTGCCCGCGAAAATGCTCGGCGAGAAAGTCGATCAGCGCGCGCAGCTTCGGCTGGGTGAAGCGCCCCTCGGGATAGAGCGCGAAGACCCCGATCGGCTCGGGGGCGTTGTCGGGCAGGATCTCGACCAGCCGCCCGCTCTCCAGCGCATCCCCGAGGATGAAGGTTGGCAGCATCGCGATGCCGAGCCCGACCTCCGCCGCCCGCATCAGGCTGTCGCCGTTGTTGGCCGTCAGCCGCCCGCCGACCCGCACCTGGCGCTCCTCGCCCGACGCGCTGCGCAGCTTCCAGAAGTTGCCCGACGCGAGGTTGGTGTAGTGCAGCAGCCGGTGCTCGCAGAGCTCGTCGATCGACTTCGGCGCGCCGTGCTCGGCGAGATACTCCGGCGCGGCGACGAGCGCGATGCGCGCCTCCGCGAGCTTGCGCGCCTTGAGCGAGCTGTCCTCGAGCCGCCCGACGCGGATCGCCATGTCGTAACCTTCCGCGACCAGCTCCACGAACCGGTCGTCGAGAACCATGTTGATGTCGATCTCGGGGTAGGCGCAGAGAAAGCGCGCCACCGCCGCCGACAGCTGGTTGACCCCGAAGCTGACCGGAACCGAGACGCGGAGCGAGCCCTTCGGCGTCTCCTGCATCGCGGTGACCATGTTGTCGGCCTCGAGCGCGTCGTGCAGGACCGCCTGCGCCCGGTCGTAGTAGGCCAGGCCGATCTCGGTCGGGTTGACCCGCCGGGTGGTGCGGGTCAGCAGCCGCACCGCCAGCCGCTGCTCCAGCGCGGAGACATGCTTGGAGACCGCCGACTTCGAGATCCCCATCTTGCGCGCGGCGTCGGTGAAGCCGCCCTGGTCCACCACGGTCACAAAGGCCTGCATCTCGGTCAGCCGGTCCATGCAGCGCGCCCCTACGTTTCCGAATCGCGGAAAGTAAGACTATTCCGCGTCAATTGTCAGCGGGCAAGAGCCTCAGCAGCCCTGCAGCTGGCGCTCGTAGGTCACCGCCCAAGCCTGGACGTCGCGCGCCACCGGGGGCAACCAGCTCTTCTTGTTGTAGCTGCCGCGGGCGAAGCCGGTCTTGCCCTCGTGATAGGCCAGATACTGATTGTAGGCGTCATGCAGCGGGACGCCGTTCACCCGGTTGTTCTGGTGCATGTACCAGCCGATGAAGTCCGAGGAATCGGCGAAGTTGCTGCGGTCCGCCCGACGCCGGCCGGTGCTCTCCATGTAGCCTTCCCAGGTCCCGTCGAGGGCCTGCGCAAAGCCATAGGCGCTCGATCGCGGCACCTCGCGCTTGAAGGGTCCCCACCCGACCTCCCGCATCGGACGGGCGTCGTGCTGGAAGCTCGATTCGCGCGCGATCGTGGCGAGCTGGACCGAAACCGGCACGCCCCACTTGTCCTCTGTCCGTTCCATCGCCTTGAACCACTGGGGCCGCTCGGCCTGCATCCTGCACGCGTCCGCGACGGTGCTTGGCGGCTTGTTGCCGCCGGAACATGATGCAAGGATCACGACGGCCGTCGCCAATACGATATGCCGCATGCGCCTGTACCTGTAGATTGTTACTGCTCGCTCGCGTGTCTTTTCGCACGTCGGCGACATTGTGACCCGAAACGGGCGCTAAAATCAAGGATATCCGGGCCGATAGACCAAATTCGACGAACTTTCCGCCAGGCCGCGGCCCCCGCGCTTCAGGGATCGACGCGGATCCGACCGGCGACCCCGACGGCGGCGTCGGCCCCGACGTCGAGCGCGACGAATTCGCCCGAGGCCGGTCCGACGCCGGTGTGCGCGGTGATGTTGACCTGGTGCGTGACGAAAAGAACGCGCCCGTCGCCCTCCCGACCGGCGATGAACGCGGCCAGCGCCCGCGTCTGCTCCGCGCCCGCTGCGCGGTCGCCAAAGAACGAGTTCACGATCTGCAGCGGCGTCACCGGCCCGACGTCGAGAAGCTTCGCCGTCTCGAGGCAGCGGCGCCACTGGCTCGAATAGCGGCGCCGGCGAACCCGGCGCCGGCGGAGATCCCCGAGGGCCTGTGCTTCGAGGAGGCCGCGGCGCTTCCCTTCGGCGCCGTGACGGCGCTGGTGTTCCTGCACGATCTTGCCGAGCTGCGCGCCGGCGAGCGTCTGGCGGTGGTCGGCGCCTCCGGGTCGGTAGGCGTCGCCTTGGTCCAGATCGGGCGCGACATGGGCGCGACGGTGACGGGCCGTGACCAGCGCCGGAAACGCCGATCTCGCGCGCGGGCGGGGGGGGCGAGACGGTCATCGACTACCATACCGCGTCAGCGGGCCTGGGCGTGGTACTCGGGGTTCGGGACCATGCCGACGGCGCTGGCCATGCGATTGCTCATGTTGAAGAAGGCCGCCACCGCAGCCGCGTCCCAGATGTCGCGATCCGACAGGCCCTGGGCGCGCAGGGCGTCGCGGTCGGGCTCGCCGATCTCGGCGCTGGCCCGGGTCACCCGCACGGCGAAGTCGAGCATCGCGCGCGTGCGCGCATCGAGGGGCGCGGCGCGGTAGTTGGTCACCAGCGCCTCGCCGAGCGCGGGATCGCCCGACAGCGCCCGCACCGCCGCCCCGTGCGCGACGAGGCAGTAGTGACACCGGTTCTCCGCGGAAACCGCCACCGCGATCATCTCGCGTTCGAGCTTCGTCAGACCGCTCTCGCCGAGCATCAGGTCGTTGTACATCGCAGCGAAGGCGTCGAGCTTTGCGATGTCGTGGGCGTAGGCGCGCAGCACGTTCGGCACGAAGCCGAGCTTCTCCGCGCAGAGATCGAAATAGCGCCGTGTCGCCTCCGGCAGGGGGTCGACCTGGGCGAGGTCGAGGGCGGTGGGGCGGTCGGTCAACGGCTCATTCCTCCGGCGCTCGGCGATAATGATACCGCGACGCCTCCCGAAAGCCGAGCCCGGCGTAGAGCGCGCGGGCGGCGGCGTTGGCCTCGGTGACCGCGGCGCAGAGGGTCTCCGCGCCCCGCCCCGCCGCCCAGGCCGCCGCGCCGCGCGTCATGTCGGCGCCGAGTCCGCGCCGGCGCGCTCCGTCCGCGACCTCGAGCGCGTGCAGCATCGCCGCGGCGTCGCGCACGGCGACGAAGGCCGCGCCGGCTGGTCGGTTCTCCAGCCGTCCGAGCAGCCAGGTCTTCGGCTGGCGGGCGCGATCCATCACCGCGCGCCGCGCCGGACCGACGCCGCCGGCGTCCCAGATCTCGGCCATGCAGGCGAGGGGGGCGGAGCAGGGAATGGCGGCGAGCGCGGTGGGCGGGGAAACTTCCGCGACCGCGATGGCCAGGATCAGCGTCGGGTCGGCGCGGGCGTAGCCGCGCGCGGCCAACGTCGCGTCGAGCGCTCCGTCGCCCGGGCGGATCTGGAAGAGCGGCGCCTGGCTCCAGCCGCGCATCGCCGCCTCGACGGGCGCCGGATCCGCGTCCGGGCCGTCGCGCGTCGCCGCCGAGACGCGGTTGCCGCCGCCCTCCCCGCGCCGCAGCGTCCACGACCCCAGCCGTCGGGTCTCGGCGGCGGGCCATGTCGCCCGGAGCAGCTCGAACACGTCCATCAAATCACCGCACGCTCCGGCGCCGGCCGACCCTTGGCGATGCGCGCGAAGCTGAGCGGCGAAAGGTCGAGCGAGACCGTGCGCCCGAAGACGACGGCTTCGGCAATCGCGCGGCCCACAGCCGGGGCCTGCTGGAGCCCGTGGCCAGAGAAGCCGTTGGCGAGGTACAGGTTGGAGATCACCGGGTGCGGGCCGACGATGGCGTTCTGGTCGAAGGTGTTGAAGTCGTAGTGGCCGGCCCAGAAGCGGCCGGGCCGCAACGCCTCAAAGAGCCGCGACCGGGCGGCGAGGGCCGGCCAGACCACCGCCTCGAACTCCTCGTGGCGCGGCGCGAAATCGTCGGCGGCGACCTCCGGGTCGGGATCGGGCGTGCAGCCGGCGATGAAGCCACGCCCCTCGGGTCGGCACCAGACCCCGCCGGGATCGATCATCAGCGGATGCCGCGCCGGGGGCGGCTCGGCCGTCTCGAAATGGAAGACGGTGCGCTTGCGCCGCTCCACCGGCAGCCGGACGCCCGCCATCGCCGCCACGTCTGCGCCCGCCCCGCCGGCGGCGTTGACCAGATGCGCGCAGGCCAGGCGCGCGCCGGAAGAGAGCCGCGCCGCGACGACGCGGTCGCCGGCGAGGTCGAGGCCGATGACCGCGTCGTGGACGGTCTCAACTCCCATCGCACGGGCCCGGTCGCGCAGCGCGGCGAGAAGCCCCATGTTGTCGAACCAGCCCTCGCCGCGCGGCCCGAAGGCTCCGAGCGCCAGATCACCGGTGGCGAGATGCGCGAAGCGTGCGCCGAGGTCGTCCGGGCCGAGCAGTTCGGTGGCGGCGCCGGCGGTGCGCTGAGCGGCGACGGCCGCGCGCAGCGCCTCGGCCTGCGCACCCGGCCGGGCCAACGTTAGATAGCCGTGCTCGTGGAAATCGAGTCCGAAGGCGCGGATCACCTCGAGCCCGTACTGCGAGATGCGCACGTTGAGCGGGTCGGAGAACTGCTGGCGGATGCCGCTGGCTGCGAGCGCCGTCGCGGCCACGGCGAAGCTCGGGTCGCGTTCCACCAGCAGGATCCGGCCGGGATGGCGCAGGCTGGCGAGGAAGTACGCGACCGCGGCCCCGATCACCGCCCCGCCGCAGATGACGACGTCGCCGTCAGTCCGCGTCATCCGGATGCCCGGTCGCGGCGAAGCCGCCGCCGACGACCCGGTGCCCGACGAAGCGCGGATCGGGCCGCTCGGTGCGCGCGATCACCTGCGCGGCGAAGCCGTCGGCGCTGTCGTGCGGGCGAAAGCCGATGTGGCGCGCATGCGCGTTCGAGACCGCGGCGCGGGCGTTGTCGGATGTGCCGTAGATCACCGAAAAGCCGACCCGCGGCGCGGTCAGCGAAGCTTCCGCCAGACGCACGCAGTCGGCGAAGCTGAGCCAGGACCAGAGCATGCGCCGGTCGGCGGGCTCGGGAAAGCAGGAGCAGATCCGCAGGCAGACGCTCTCCAGCCCGAACTTGTCCCAGTAGAGGCTGGCGAGATCCTCCACGAAGGTCTTGGTCAGCCCGTAGAAGGTGTCGGGCCGGTGCGGCGCGCGGGTGTCGACCACCTCCTCGACCGGGGCGAAGCCCACCGCGTGGATCGAGCTGGCGTAGACCACCCGCCTGGCGCCGTGCCGGCGCGCGCCCTCGTAGACGTTGTAGGCGGCCGGCAGCGTGTTGGCGAGGATCTCGTCGAAGCTCTGCTCGCGCGGATGGCCGGCGAAGTGCAGGATCGCGTCGCAGTCGCGGGTGACCTCGAAGGCCGCGTCACGGTCGGAGAGATCGCAGACGACGATCTCCTCGTGCGCCGCCGCCTCGCCCATGGGCCGCACGTCGACGAGCCGCAACCGGTCGGCGAGATGCGGCAGCCCGCGGCGGAGATGGCCGCCGAGGCTGCCGGCCGCGCCGGTGATCAGGATGCGTCCGTAGTCAGGCATGGGCGAGCCCCCGGCGCGCCTCGGCCCGGATCGCGCTGAGCGTGGCGCGCGGGGTGAGCGCCTCGACGTCGACCACCAGTTCGAGCAGCGCGCCGGTGCTCGACGCCTGCGCCCGCCCGAAGGCCGCGGCGAACTCGGACGTCTCGCGCACCCGCTCGGCGTGGAAGCCGTAGGCCCGGGCGAGGGCGACGAAATCGGGGTTCTCGATGTCGGTGAAGCTGACCCGGCCGGGATAGGCGCGCTCCTGGTGCATCCGGATGGTGCCATAGCTGCTATTGTTGAGAACCAGCACGATCGGCCGCGCGCCCGACTGCAACGCCGCGCCGAGCTCGGCGCAGGTCATCTGGAAGTCGCCGTCGCCCGCAAAGCACACAACGCAGGCCTCGGGATGGGCGACCTTGGCCGCAATCGCCGCCGGCAGCCCGTAGCCCATCGCTCCCGACTGCGGCGCGAGCAGCCGCTGGCGCGGCCCGAAGGCGAAGTGCCGGTTCGGCCAGATCGCGAAGTTGCCGGCGCCATTGGTCAGGATCGCGTCCTCGGGCAGGTTGGCCTGGAGCCAGCCGATGACCTCGCCCATGTCGAGCGCGCCCGGCTGCGGCGGCGCGCGCAGGCTCGCCTCGTGTTGCGCCCGCGCCGCAGCGGCGCGCTCGGCCCAGGCCCGCCGGGGCGGCACGGCCGCGTCGCGCAGCGCCGCCATGAACGCGTTGGGCCCGCTCTGGATCGGCAGGTCGGCGGTGTAGATCTTGTTAAGTTCACGCGCGCCGGGGTGGACATGCACGAGCTTCGGCCCGGCGCGCGGCGGCTCGAGCAGGGTCCAGCCGTCGGTGGCGATCTCGCCGAACCGGACGTTGACGGCGAGCAGGAGATCGGCGCCGGTGATGAGCGCCTGCATCCACGCAGGCTTGGCCAGACCCGCGTCGCCGCAGAACTGCGGCGCGTGGTTGTCGAAGAGATCCCGGTAGCGGAAGACCGTCAGCACCGGCAGCCCCGCTGCGCGCGCGAAGGCGTCGAGCGCCGCGCGCCCCGACGCCCGCCAACCGCCGCCGCCCACCAGCATCACCGGCCGCTCGGCGGCCGCCAGAAGCCGCGCGGCCTCGGCCACGTCGGTCGCCGACGGCGCGGGTTCGGGCACGCGGACCCTTGGCCCGGCCATGCGCTCGGTCACCGCCGTCAGAACATTCTCGGGCAGGGCCACGGCCACGGGCCCCGGCCGGCCGCTCTGGGCCACGGCAAAGGCGCGCGCCACGGTCTCGGCCATCAAGTCGGGATCCTCGACCTCGACCGCCCATTTGGCGATCGGTCCGAAGAAAGCCCGGTAGTCGATCTCCTGGAAGGCCTCGCGGCCCTTCATCCCGGTGTCGACCTGGCCGATGAAGAGCAGCATCGGCGTGGAGTTCTGCATCGCGGTGTGCACGCCGATGGCGGCGTTGGTCGCGCCGGGTCCGCGGGTGACGAAGGCCACCCCCGGCGCGCCGGTCAGCTTGCCCCAGGACTCGGCCATGAACGCAGCTCCGCCCTCGTGGCGGTTGGGGATCAGGCGGATCCGGTCGGAGACCTCGTAGAGCGCGTCGAGAACCGCGAGATAGCTCTCGCCGGGCACGCCGAACGCGGTGTCGACGCCCTGCGCGAGCAGGCAGTCAACGAGCACTTCCGCCCCGGTCTTGTTCATGGCTCCTCCCTGGGCCGGAAGACCATCACATTTCGCACTCCATTGGTAGGGGTCGCAGGCTCAGCCGGCCCGCGACGAAGTCTCCACCGTGCGGATGAAGACGTCGTGGTCGGCGCAGAGCCGCACGATCGATTTCGGCGGGGTCACGTCGGTGAAGAAGCCGTCGAGGTCGGCGAGCGAGGCGATGCGCACCGGCGCGACCATGTTGAACTTGGTGTGGTCGGCGACGAGGTAGCTCTTGCGGGCGTTCTTGACGATCGCCTGAGCCACGCGGACCTCGCGGAAGTCGTAGTCGAGCAGGCTCCCGTCCGGATCGACGGCCGCTGAGCCGATGATGGCGTAGTCGACCTTGAACTGGCCGATGAACTCGGCGGTGACGTCGCCCACCAGCGCCCCGTCGGCGCGACGCAGGATGCCGCCGGCGACGATCACCTCGGAATTCGGGCTGGTGGCCATGATGTTGGCGACGTTGAGGTTGTTGGTGATCACCATCAGGTTGCGGTGCTTGAGGAGCGCATGCGCCACCGCCTCGGTGGTGGTGCCGATGTTCATGAAGATCGACACGCCGTCGGGGATGTGCTGGGCCACCAGCCGCGCGATCGCGTCCTTCTCCCGGCTGGCGAGACTGCGCCGGTCCTCGTAGCCGAGCGCGATCACGCCCGACGGGATCATCGCGCCCCCGTGCACGCGGGTGAGCTGGCCGACGTCGCAGAGCTCGGCGAGGTCGCGGCGGATGGTCTGGGCGGTCACGTTGAAGTGCGCCGCCAGATCTTCGACGGTGACCTTCCCGGACTGTCGCGCGAGCGTCAGGATCTCGGAATGCCTGAAATTCTGGGCCACGGGCGCTCCTGCGGCTTAACGACGGCGCCTCGTATGACGTCTACGCCGGGGTTGCAACCGGCCCGGCCCATTGGTCGCAGCCGCGCGCCCGGCAGCGTCCGGGACGACGCTCTCGATCTTTGCGCGGCATCGGGTATGGTTCCCTGCAAAGGGTTGCGCGAGGGGGAAGGCCATGATCGGAGCGATGGACCCCGCTGTTCGACGGCGGACGATGATCGAGGGCGCGGTCGGGCTGGTCCTGCTGGCGCTCGCCTTCGCGGCGATCGCGACCTCTGATGTCTCGGCGGCGTCAAGCCAGTTCTACTGGACCCTCCTGGTGATCGTCTTCGCCGCCGCGGCGCTGGCTCTGCACTGGTTCGAGGGCGGCCACGGCGTCGGCGGCCTCCGTGGCGTCTGGTCGATCGCGCTCCACTGGCTCGGCGTTCTGGTCGCGGTCGAGATGGTCTTCTACCTCGTCGCTTCGGGGCGCATGGCCAACGCCGACACCGGGCTCAGCAGCGGCGTGATCCTCGCGCTGGGCACCTATCTCGCCGGCGTGCGCGGCGAATGGCGCCTGATGGTGCTCGGCGTGGCGCTGGCGCTCGCCACGGTCGGGGTCGCCTTCGTCGAGCAGTATCTGCTGGTGTTCGTCGGCGTGGCGGTTCTCGCGGTCCTCGCGCTCATCGCCGGCGCGCGGCTCCGACGCCGGATCGGTCGCGGCGCCGGAACCTGAACCCCACGGCCGACAGCCCGCGTCGGCCCCCAGCAGAGGAAGCGCCGATGACATGCATTCTCGCCATCGACCAGGGCACGACGTCGAGCCGGGCGATCGTCTTCGACGAGGCCCTTGGCATCGTCGCAACCGCCCAGAAGGAATTCCCGCAGATCTTCCCGCAGTCGGGCTGGGTCGAGCACGATCCGGCGGAGATCTGGGCCTCGACGCTCGACACCTGCCGGGAGGCGATCTCGAAGACGCCCGAGGGCGCCGCCGGGATCGCGGCCATCGGCATCACCAACCAGCGCGAGACCACGCTCGTCTGGGACCGCGCCACCGGCGCGCCGCTCCACAACGCCATCGTCTGGCAGGACCGACGCACGGCCTCGATCTGCGCGGCGCTGCGCGCCGACGGCCACGAGGCGATGATCACCGCCCGCACCGGGCTGCTGATCGACCCCTATTTCTCCGGCACCAAGCTGAAGTGGATGCTCGACGCCCACCCGGGCGCACACGAGCGCGCCGCGAAGGGCGAACTGCTCTTCGGCACAGTCGACAGTTACCTGATCTGGCGGCTGACCGGCGGCGCCGCGCATGTCACCGACGCCACCAACGCCGCCCGGACGCTGCTCTACGACATCCGAAGGGGAGGCTGGGACGCGGACATCTGCGCGCTGCTCGGGGTGCCGATGGAGATGCTGCCGGAGGTGCGCGACTCCGCCGCGGATTTCGGCGAGACCGATCCGGAGCTCTTTGGGCGCGCGATCCCGATCCTCGGCGTCGCCGGCGACCAGCAGGCCGCCACTGTCGGCCAGGCCTGCTTCGAGCCGGGCATGCTGAAATCGACCTACGGCACCGGCTGCTTTGCGCTTCTCAACACCGGCGCGACGCTCGCGACCAGCCACAACCGGCTGCTCGGCACCATCGCCTACCAGTTCGACGGCAAGCCGACCTACGCGCTCGAAGGCTCGATCTTCATCGCCGGCGCGGTGGTGCAATGGCTGCGCGACGGGCTTGGCGTGATCGGCTCCGCGGCCGAGACCGCGGCGCTGGCCGAGCGCGCCGATCCCGGCCAGGACGTCTATCTGGTGCCGGCCTTCACCGGCCTCGGCGCGCCGCACTGGGACGCCAACGCCCGGGGCGCGATCTACGGGCTGACCCGCAACACCGGGCCGGCGGAATTCGCCCGCGCCGCGCTGGAGAGCGTCGCCTACCAGACCCGCGACCTCTGGGAGGCGATGCGCGCCGACGCCGAGGCGGCGGGCGGGGCTTTCGGCGAGGCGACGCTGCGCGTCGACGGCGGCATGAGCGCCTCGGACTGGGCGATGCAGTTCCTCGCCGACATCCTCGGCGCCCCCGTCGACCGCCCGAAGGTGCTTGAGACCACCGCGCTGGGCGCCGCCTGGCTCGCGGGCATGCGCGCCGGCCTCTATCCCGACGCGGCCGGGTTCGCGGCCACATGGGCGCTGGACCGCAGGTTCGAGCCGGGCATGGACGCGGACCGGCGCGCGGCGAAGTACGCCGGCTGGAAGGACGCGGTGAAGCGCACGTTGAGCGGGAACGTGGATGGGTGAAAGAGCATCGATGAGGGCTCCAGACAAGATCACCGGGCTGAGCCTGGAATGGACTGGCCGGCACCATTCGTTGCAGGGAGACTTCGAGGACCTGTCGACCCACACGCTTACTTACACGACGGACACCATGTGTTTCGCCACAGCTGGTGGCAGGCTTGTTGGTGAGGCGACGTATGAATATCGGCGGTTGGATGAAACAGTCGGCGTTTGTATCTACAGGCCCGGCATCTGGCAGGGCCGAACGGATGTCGTTCTGCGAGCAATCTTCGACGTTGATGAGATGACCGACCGCGCGGTTGTCACAGCGGGCGAGGAACCATTTGCGGTTGCCATCGGAAAGATGAAACTCGTTCCGTCTCGACCCAAACCAGAGGTGTAGCAGCCAGTCCTGGTTCAGGGATCGCAGACTCGCGTTCTAGGTGCGGGGACGGCGATCCGCGTCTTCACCGACCCGAACGGCAACGCATGGTCCCGGCCCGTCGGTCGCAGGAGTGTTCCCGAGCCCGCCTCCCTCCATCAGCGTCCGCCGCATCGACGCCCACTGGCCTCCCGGAACCATGCACATGCCCCAAGCATGCCCCACGCACGATCGGCCCTTCATGAAAAATCAGTAATTACAGTCTCTTGACCGCTCCGCGGCGTGTCGGCTTGCAGCGCGCGCCGCGAGGTTGTATCCGGGGCTCGCGTCGCCGCGAGGGCCGGCAAAGGGGGAACACCATGACCGTCAAGGTAGGCATCAACGGCTTCGGCCGCATCGGGCGCAACGTGCTGCGCGCCATCGTCGAATCGGGTCGCGACGACATCGAGATCGTGGCGATCAACGATCTCGGCCCCGTCGAGACCAACGCCCATCTGATGCGCTACGACAGCGTGCACGGCCGCTTCCCCGGCACGGTGAGCGTCAGCAGCGACACGATCGACGTCGGCCGCGGCCCGATCCGGGTCACCGCCGAGCGCGACCCCAAGGCGCTGCCCTGGGGCGACGTCGACGTGGCGCTGGAATGCACCGGCATCTTCACCGCGCGCGACAAGGCGGCGATCCATCTAGAGAACGGCTCGAAGCGCGTGCTGGTCTCCGCGCCCTCGGCCGGCGCCGACAAGACCATCGTCTACGGCGTCAACGACGCAGCACTGACCGCCTCGGACACCGTGGTCTCCAGCGCCTCGTGCACCACCAACTGCCTCGCGCCGGTGGCCAACGTGCTCAACAACGCCATCGGGATCGAGAAGGGGTTCATGACCACGATCCACAGCTACACCGGCGACCAGCCGACGCTCGACACCATGCACAAGGACCTCTACCGCGCCCGCGCCGCCGCCCTCTCGATGATCCCGACCTCGACCGGCGCCGCCAAGGCGGTCGGCCTGGTGATGCCCGAACTCAACGGCAAGCTCGACGGCGTGGCGATCCGGGTGCCGACGCCCAACGTCTCGGTGGTCGATCTCACCTTCGTCGCGGGCCGCGCGACCAGCGTCGAGGAGATCAACGCCGCGATCCGCGCGGCGGCCGACGGCCCGCTCAAGGGCGTGCTCGGCTACACCGACGAGAAGCTCGTCTCCTCGGACTTCAACCACGACAGCCATTCCTCGGTGTTCCACACCGACCAGACCAAGGTGATGGACGGCACGATGTGCCGGATCCTGACCTGGTACGACAACGAGTGGGGGTTCTCGAACCGCATGTCGGACGTTGCCGTGGCGATGGGAAAGCTGATCTGAACCCCGGCGGGAGAAGCCGATGAGCCAGGTCGCGGTCTTCCTGTTCACCGGGTTCTCGGGCCAGATCATGGGGATCAAGCCGCTGCGGATCATGGAGCACGTCCAGCGGCTCGGCTACGATTTGCACGGCTTTCTGGACACCGGCAAGACGCTGTTTCTGGACGGCGGGGACAGCTTCGACGGGTTCGACGCGATGAGCGACTACATCGCCCGGGAGAAGTCGGCGACCAGAGTGAACATCGGCAACGCCGCGTCGAGCGGCGGCTACATGTGCCTGCGCCAGGCGATCGCGCACGGCTTCGACATGGTCCTCGGGCTGGGCGCGGTGACCAGCTTCGCCGCGGCGTCCTTCGCGCAAGACGACCGGCTCGACCCGGTCAGGGACAGGCTCTTTGCGCTCGAGCCCGACGACGCGCGACGCGACGCGGGACACTATCTCGAAGGCTCCGGCTACGCCGGGCGCATCCTTCTCGTCTACGGCGGAGGATTCGCCGCCGACGCCTGGCAGGCCACCAACATCGCCCGCTTCCCGCAGGTCACGCTGCGCGCGGTCGACTCCGCCCAGCATGGCTTCATCCGGGACATCGGCTACGGCAAGCGCCAGATCTGGGGGCTCGCCATGCAGCATCTGGCGCCGGAGGGCCAACCCGAGGCGCGGCGCGCCCGCTGACGCGAGACGCTCAGCCCGGCGGAAGCCGCGACACCACCTGCGCGATCTGGCCGTTGCGCAGGCCGAGCTTGCCGCCGACGGCGGCGAGATGCGACTTCACGGTGTTCTCCGACAGGCCGAGCGCGGCGGCGATCTCGCGGCGCGACATGGCGAGCGGGGTCAGCCGCGCGACCCGGGCCTCGGCGGGGGTCAGGCCCAGCGCCGCCACGACCGTCTCGACCGGCGGAAGCCGCGTCTCGGCGAGCGGATCGGTGACGAAGAGGCAGGCGCAGGCGGCCGAGGCACCAGGCACGCCGCTCCAGCCGAAGGCGGGAAAGACCGTGAGCGAGAGCGCCGGCCGTCCGGACGGGCGCGCAACCATCAGGTCCAGCGTCTCGGCGTCCACGGGCGCCGCGCCGTCGAGCCGCGACAGATGCGCGGCGAGCGCCTTCCGGTTCGCGCCGCGCAGTCCAAGGCGTCCGTTCGCGGCGGTCAACCCGTCCGCCGCCGCGGCGATCGTCTCGAACTCCTCGTTGCCGACCAGGATGCGACCATCGGCGGAGAGCAGCGCGAACCCCACCCCCACACGCTCCAGGACGGCGCCGAGCGCAGCGACGCCGCCGCGCCGCCGCCGCGCCATCGCATCGAGCGACATCGCGCGCATCACATGGGGCAGCAACTGGTCGAGAGTGCGCCTGCCCCTCGCGTCAAGCTGGCCGCCGCGCCGCGCGACGAAGCCGCCGCACTGCCGGCCCTGCGCGTTGACCAGCGCGAAGCACCGGGCGTCGGCGACGTCCTGCGCGAGAAGCACGGCCTCGTAGAACGCGCTCTCGCGGAGCGTCCGCACGGGGATGCGCGCGCTCGGATCCCACGCGGCGCCCACCGGCGCATCGTAGCCCGCCGCCATCATCGGGTTGATCCGCGGGTCGAGACCGTCCTCGTGGCTGAACCCGGCGCCGGCGTAGACGCCGTGATCGAAGTCGTGGGTCCGGCTGTCGAAACTCGCCGGATCGCGGGCGTCGCCGCCGGCGATCAGCACCACCGCCCCGCCGAGGTCGTCCGACATCGCCTGCATCGCGCTGTCCCAGCCGCCCTCGCCGATGCCCGCGTCATAGAGCAGTGAAATCGTGTCCTGCGGCGCCATGGTCGCCCCCCAATGAAAGCGGGAGCCGGGTAGCTCCCTGAAATGTCTTGTCCGGCAAGCCGGCTGCAACGCGCCCAATAATGCTGTGATCATGCCAGCCGTCGCGCCGCGGATCAACCGGTCGGGTTGTCGCATGGCGATCATCGAGCGATTCGCTGGCCACCTCTCCGGGCAACACCCGGAGGGGTGAAGCAATCGCCGTCCATTGCGGCGAGCATGTCCTCCTTTGACCACGGGAGGGTGCGCGATATGGCGCAGAGGATGATTGATGGAGACGCCATCGGGTCGGTGGCGCCGGAGCGCGGGTCTGAGCGCGGCCTCGCCGCGGCGGTCGCCGGGCGGCTGCGCGGTCCCGGCGGCTTCTACAACATCGGCAACGCCATCGGCCTCGCCACCGGCCTGGGGCTCCAGCTGGCGCTGATGCCTGGCGGCACGAAGGCCGGCTTACTCGGATCGCTCCGCGATTACTTCGCCGCCGATCTCGGCGCCCTGTCGCTCACCGTCGCCATGGTCGTGTTCTTCTGGTCTGGCGAGACCTACCATCGCGCCTGGGATCGGGGGTATCCGCCGGACCCGCGGCTCAACCGGCGCGGCGACCTGCTCTCGGCGCTCGGGGCCGCGATCCTGACCGTGGCGCTGGCGCTCGCCGGCCAGACCGCACTTGCGCTGGTCTCCGGGGCGTTGCTCTTCTGCGGCAAGCTCGGCAGCGCGGCGTTTCCCGAGGACTACGCCGCGGAGGCGCAAGCGCGCGGGTTCGGCGCGCCGGATGTCTGCCGGTGGCTCGTGGTGGCGAGCCGCGCCCCGGCGCTGGTCGCCCTCGGCTGGCAGATCGCGGCGCTCGTGCCCCGGGTCGGAACCGGCGTCGCCGCCGTCGATCTGGCGATGCCGGCGGTGATGTTCTTCTGCTACCTGCTCTGGACCCGCGCCGACTTCCTGCTGCTCGCCCGCGCCTGAGCGCAGGCGCGGCGCGCCCGGGCTCGCCTGTTTGCCGGGCGCACGCTATTGTGGTTCGGAAATCGATTCCGCGGAGCCATCATGCGATTCAACCTGCACATCCTCGTCGCCCTCACCGCCGGCATTGCCGCCCTTGCGCTCTCGCCGGAGCCGGCGCGCGCCAACATGATGGCGACCTGCGCGCCGGAGATCGCGTCGCTCTGCCCTAACGTGCGCGAGGGCCGCGGGCGCATAACCGCCTGCCTGTTCAGCCACGGCGAGAAGCTCGGCGCAGGCTGCCGCGGCGAGGTTCAATCCGTCGCCACCAGCGGCGGGAGCCGCTTCGCCCCGAGCGGGGTCCGCGCCATGATGTCGCCCAGCTTCGTCGCCGACCCGCCCGCCTCATGCCAGAGCGACGCCGGCCGGGTCTGCAGCAACGTGCAGGGGGGCGACGGGCGGATGTTCGCCTGCCTCTACGCCCACACCGACAATGTGAGCGGCGCATGCACGACGGACGCAAGGGCCAAGCTCGACGCGATCAACTGAGCCCGGCCCACCGGGCTTCGGGCCGACCGTTGCGCCGCCGTCGCTTGCGGCGGCAGGTTCGATATGGTCAATGCGCGCCTCATAGACGGATGCGGAGGGAACACCATGCTCGACACCACGGATCTGAAATCCATGCTCAAGGATCCCGATCTGTTGCGGGATCGCTGTTATGTGGCCGGCGACTGGATGGGCGCCGATGACGGCGGCACCTTCGACGTGAGCAACCCCGCCCGCGGCGATGTGATCTGCGCCGTGCCCGATCTCGGTGAGGCCGAAGTCAACCGCGCCATCGACGCGGCCTACGCCGCCCAGAAGGCCTGGGCCGCGAAGACCGGCAAGGAGCGCGCGGCGGTGCTGCGCAAGTGGTACGAACTGATGGTCGCCAACGCCGACGATCTCGGCGCGATCCTGACCGCCGAGATGGGCAAGCCGCTCGCCGAGGCGCGGGGCGAGGTGCTCTACGGCGCGAGCTTCGTGGAATGGTTCGGCGAGGAGGCCAAGCGCGTCTACGGCGAGACCATCCCCGGCCACCAGCCCGACAAGCGGATCATGGTGCTCAAGCAGCCGATCGGGGTCGCCGCCTCGATCACGCCCTGGAACTTCCCCAACGCCATGATCGCCCGCAAGGTCGCCCCGGCGCTGGCGGTTGGCTGCGCCTTCGTCGCCAAGCCCGCCGGCGAGACGCCGCTCTCGGCGCTGGCCATGGCCGTGCTCGCCGAGCGCGCCGGGGTGCCGAAAGGCGTGTTCAGCGTCGTCACCTCGAAATCGAGCTCGAAGGTCGGCAAGGTGTTCTGCGCGAGCCCGAAGGTGCGCAAGCTGACCTTCACCGGCTCGACGGAGGTCGGCCGCATCCTGCTCAAGCAGGCGGCGGAGCAGATCCTGAAATGCTCGATGGAGCTAGGCGGCAACGCTCCGTTCATTGTCTTCGACGACGCCGACATCGACGCGGCGGTCGAGGGCGCGATGATCTCGAAGTACCGCAACAACGGCCAGACCTGCGTCTGCGCCAACCGCATCTACGTGCAGGCCGGGGTCTACGACGCCTTCGCCGAGAAGCTGGCGAAGCGCGCAGCGGCGATGAAGGTCGGCGACGGCTTCGACGACGGCGTCGCCGCCGGGCCGCTAATCAACCCGGCCGCGGTCGAGAAGGTCGAGGAGCATATCGCCGACGCCACCTCCAAGGGCGCGAAAGTCGTGACCGGCGGCAAGCGCCATAGCCTCGGCGGCACCTTCTTCGAGCCGACGGTGCTCACCGGGGTCACCCGCGACATGATGGTGGCCAACGACGAGACCTTCGGCCCGGTGGCGCCGCTGTTTCGCTTCGAGGACGAGGCCGACGTGATCGCCCAGGCCAACGACACCATCTTCGGCCTTGCGAGCTACTTCTACGCCCGCGATCTCGGGCGGGTCTGGCGGGTGGCCGAGGCGCTGGAGTACGGCATGGTGGGCGTCAACACCGGGCTGATCTCCACGGAGGTCGCGCCGTTCGGCGGCGTCAAGCAGTCCGGCCTCGGCCGCGAGGGCTCGCACCACGGCGTCGAGGACTACCTCGAGATGAAATACGTCTGTCTGGCGGTCTGACCCGCGGCGACGCTTCACGAAAAAGGGCGGCCGGATCGCGTCCGGCCGCCAGTTGGTCAGGGAAGACGCGGACCAGGCCGGTCCGCCGGGAGACCCTCAGCCTCAGCGGCTCAGGGACATCGTGCGGTCGCCGAGCCGCGCCATGAGCGCGTCGGTCGGCGTCAGCATGGGGGCAAGCTCGGGCTGCAACTGATCGGCGTAGAACTGCGGGATCGGCGCGGGCTGGCGCGCCTGCGGATCGCCGGCGGCCTCGAGGGCGTGCTGCAGCGCGTTGGCCGACGGCAGGTTGAACAGAACCGTGTCCCCGTCCTCCTGGGCGAAGGCCACCCGGCGCAACCCTTCCGGCACGATCGCCACGCCGCGCACCTGTTCGGCGAGCTGCTCCACCGTCGACGGACGGCTCGCGGCGTCGACGGCCCACTGGGCGACGATCCGCCCGAACTCCACATGGTCGAGGATCTCGAGTTGTGGCGTCGGCGGCGTGCGCTTCTGGAAGCTGTCGAAGCTCAGCACCTGCGCCGGGCCGCGTTTCGGCTCGGTCCGCGCGAAGGCCTCGACCTCGTGCGCGCCCTCGAGGAACTGGATCAGCTCTCCCAGCCGCTCCGGCTCGTCGTCCTTGCCGGCCAGCTCGATGTCGGCGAAGGAGGCGTCGGCGACTGGCGGCGTCTCCTCGCGCTCGACCAGATCGAGCAGCCGTTTCAGCATTCTGGTGGTTTCGATGTACTGGCTCATGATGCTCCGCTCCCGTAACCTGTCGTTAAGCAACCACGAAGGCGCGGGAGGAAGCGTGATCGAGATCACGGCGTCGAACGGAATCGCGGGCGCATCGCAGCGCCGGGACCAGGCCCGGTGACCCCGCTGCGCTACGGGCTGATCGGCTGCGGCATGATGGGCCAAGAGCATCTGCGCAATGTCGCCCTGCTCCCAGACGCCGAGGTCGCCGCGATCCTCGATCCTGACGCGGGCATGCGCGCCGCGGCGGCGGAGCTCGCGCCCGCCGCGCGCTTTGTCCGGGATCTCGACGCGATGCTCTCCGCAGATCTCGACGCGCTGATCATCGCCAGCCCCAACCACCTCCACGCCGGCCAGATCGCGGCGATCGCGCGCGCTCGGCCGCTGCCGCTCATGGTCGAGAAGCCGGTCTGCGTCTCGCTCGACCAGGCCCGGGTTCTCGAGGCGGCGACGGCTGGCTATCCGGCGCCGATCTGGGTGGCGATGGAGTACCGCTACATGCCGGCGCTGTCGCGGCTGATCGCCGAGACGCCGCACCGCACCGGGGGCGTGCGCATGCTGTCGATCCGCGAGCACCGCCACCCCTTCCTCGACAAGGTCGGGGCGTGGAACCGCTTCAACCGCAACACCGGCGGCACGCTGGTGGAGAAGTGCTGTCACTTCTTCGACCTGATGCGGCTGATCGTCGGCGACCGGCCGGTGCGGATCTTCGCCTCCGCCGGACGTGACGTGAACCATCTCGACGAGCGCTACGACGGCGAAACGCCCGACATCGTCGACAACGCCTTCGTGGTCGTCGATTTCGCCGGCGGCGCCCGGGCGATGCTCGACCTGTGCATGTTCGCCGAGGGCACGCGCTGGCAGGAGGAGGTCACCGTCACCGGGCCCGCCGCGCGCATCGACGCCCTGACCCCCGGCCCCGCCCGGTTCTCGCCTCCCGGCGCGGCGGCCCCGCACCGGGTGGTGATCAGTTCCCGCGCGGGCGGCGCGCCGGAGATCGTCGATCTCGAGGTCGACGCGCGCATCCTCGCAGCAGGGAGCCACAATGGCGCGACGTGGCACGAGCACGTGCGCTTCCGCGATGCGGTGCGCGGCCTCGGCCCGGTCGAAGTTTCCCTCGACGACGGGCTCAAGGCGGTCCGGATGGGCCTCGCCGCGCACGGCTCGGCGGCGACCGGCGAAGCGGTGCGCCTCGACGCGGGGCCGTTCGACCTCGGCTGAGCCCCGCGCACGGCCCCTCGCGCGGCGGTTTGGCGCCGCGCGCCCCGGTCCTGGTTGCAATTTCGCGCCAGAGCCGAACAATGGTTGATCGTCTTTCGGGCGCCCGCGCCCTCAACCGGAGCGGCCCATGGGGATCAGATCGCTTGCCCGCGAACTCGGCCTGTCGATCGGCACGGTCTCGCGCGCCCTCAACGATCAGCCCGACGTCAAGGCCGAGACCCGCGCCCGCGTCAAGGAGGCCGCCCGCCTCCTCGGCTACGCGCCGAACCAGTCGGGCCGCAGCCTGCGCCGCGGCGCGACCGGCTTCGTCGCGGCGCTGATCCCGACCGGCGGCTATGACCAGAACGCCGACGGCGGCCTGTTCCGCGTGCTCGAGGGCGCGCGCCGCACGCTCCTGCGCGAGGACCTCGATCTGATCGTGCTGTTCCGCGGCCCGGACGCCGACCCGCTCGAACACCTGCGCCGCGTGGTGACGCGCCGGATCGCCGACGCGCTGATCCTCACCCAGACGGTCGCCCGCGACCCGCGCTTCGCCCTTCTCGACGCGGCCGGAACACGCTACGTCGCGCTGGGCCGCAGCCTAGGAGACGAGGGGCTCCACTGCGTGGATTTCGATTTCGAGGCGGCCGCGGCGGAGGCGGTGGGGGTCTTCGCCGCCCAGGGCTGCCGCCGGCTCGCGCTGTTTCTCAGCGGCGACGGCATGAACTACGAGGCGCTTCTCGAAGCCGCCTTTCGCACCGAGGCCGCCCGGCGCGGGCTGGGGAGCGACGCCGTCGACGTGGTGCGCGCCTGCGAACGCGACCTGCCCGCCCGGCTCGGCGCCCTCGTGGACGCCTCCGGCGGCGGGCCGACCGCAGCGCTGGCCGCGCACGAGAGCGTCGCCGCGGCGCTCTACCGCGAACTCTCCCGCCGCGGGCTTCGCATCGGCGCCGACGTGGCGGTGATCGGCGCCTCGCCGGTGATCGACAACCGCGCCCTGACGCCGCGCCTGTCGCATTTCGACGCCGATCTCGACGCGGCGGGGGTTGCTCTCGGCGAAAGGCTCATCCGCCAGCTCGGCGGCCGGCGACCGCTTCAGCCCCAGGCCGGCCCGACGCTGATCCCGATGCGCTTCGTGGCGCAGGAAAGCCACCTGCGCACGGGCGCGGCGCTTCCGGTCACAGCCTGACCCAGGCGGCGTTGCGCGCCGAGGAGCGGGCGCAGGCGTCGACGAAGGAGACGCCGGCCACGCCATCCTCGACCGTCGGAAACATCACCTCCGAGGGCGGCGGCGCGCCGGCCTTGCGCGCCTGGATGGCGCGCCCGGCCTCGGCGTAGATGGTGGCGAAGGCCTCGAGGTAGCCCTCCGGATGGCCCGAGGGAACCCGGCTGACCCGCGCCGCCTCGGGCCCGGCGCCATGGCCTGCGCGGGTGATCAGTCGTCTTGGCTCGCCCAGCGGCCCGAACCAGAGGTGATTTCGGGCTCTCCTGCGACCACTCGATCCCGCCCTTCGAGCCGAAAACCCGCAGCCGCAGGTCGTTCTCGACGCCCGCCGCGACCTGGCTGCACCAGAGCACGCCCCGCGCCCCGCCGGCGTAGCGCAAGAGCACGTTGGCGTTGTCGTCCACGCGGCGGCCGGGCACGAAGCTCTGCAGATCGGCGGCCACCGCCTCGAGAGTCAGGCCGGTGACGAAGGCGGCGATGTTGAAGGCGTGGGTGCCGATGTCGCCGGTCGAGCCGCCGACGCCTGTCTGGGCCGGATCGGTGCGCCACGCCGCCTGCTTCATTCCGTCCTCTTCGATCGGTCTGGCGAGCCAGTCCTGCGCGTATTCGACTTGCACCACCCGGATCTCGCCCAGGAGCCCGTCGCGGATCATCGCGCGGGCGTGCCGCATCATCGGGTAGCCGGTGTAGTTGTGGGTGAGCACGAAGAGCGCGTCGCTGGCCTCGGCCGCCTTCCTGAGCGCCTTGGCCTCCGAGAGTGTCGCGGTCAGCGGCTTGTCGCAGATCACGTGGATGCCGCGCTTGAGGAACTCCCGGGCGACGGGCGCGTGCAGGTTGTTGGGCGTGACGATCGCCACCGCCTCGATCCCGCCCTTGAGCCGCGCCTCGCGCTTGGCCATGGCCTTGTAGTCGTCGTAGATCCGGTCGGGCGCGAGACCGAGCGCGCGACCGCTCTCCTGCGCCCGCTCCGGCGTCGACGACAGCGCCCCCGCGACGAACTCGTAGTGGTCGTCCATGCGCGCCGCCAGCCGGTGCACGGCGCCGATGAAGGCGTCCCGCCCCCCGCCGACCATGCCGAGCCGGATGCGTGGCGGTCGGGTCTCCTCGCTCTGTGTCATCGCTGTCCTCCCTTCTGTCGTTTGGGGCAGTTGTCGGACACCGCGCCGCGGCGCGCAAGCGCGGCGTCGGACCCCGGGCCCGGCCTCAGGCCCTCGGCAGCGCGCCGTCGATGCGGGCGAGCACGAGGTCCGCCACCCGGGCCCGCACCTCCTCGGACAGGCCCAGCTCGCCTATCGCCTCGGTCTGCAGGATCGAGGCGAAGCCGTGGATGGTCGACCAGACGAAGATCGCCTCCGCGCCCACCCGGTCGCTCTCGGCCGCGTCGCCGAGAACGCGGGCGAGCGTCGCGCGCAACTGGTCGAAGGCGCCGCAGCCGCGCTCGAGCATGCCGGGATGGTCCCCGGGTTCGGGCAATCTCGCCCCGAACATCAGCCGGTATTCCAGCGGCTTGGCCGCGGCGTAGGCGAGATAGCGTCGCCCGAGCCCCTTGAGGTCGGCGCGCGGATCGTCGCTGTGCGGCGCGCGGGCGAGATCGTCGTCGAAGTCCCGGAAGCAGCGGTCGACCACGTCGGCGAGCAGGTAGTCGCGGCTGCGGAAATGCCGGTAGGGCGCCTGGTGCGAGACCCCGAGCCGACGGGCCACCTCGCGCAGGCTCAGATCCTCGACGCCCACGTCGCGGATGATGTCGAGCGCCTCGCTCACGCAGGCGGACTTCAGGTCGACATGCGGTTCGACGCGCTCGTTCATCGACGCCTCCCGGGTCGCCTTCGGCCCGCGATCTGGGGCGCGCGCCCCGCCGAATGCAAGGTCAAGGCGCACCAGCGCCCGCCAGAACCTCAGACCGCCACCGACCAGTCGAGCGCCTGCGACAGGCGCTCGAGCGCCCGGGTGCCCTGTCGCGAGTTGCCGTAGCGGTCGAGCCCCGGCGACCAGACCGCCACCGAGGCGACGCCAGGCGCCACCGCGAGGATGCCACCGCCGACCCCGCTCTTGGCCGGCACGCCGACGCGGCAGGCGAAGGCGCCCGATCCGTCGTAGTGCCCGCAGGTCAGCATCAGCGCGTTGATGCAGCGCAGGTGCCGCGCGGCGATGCAGCCGACCCGCGCGCCCCGGTTCGAGCAGGAACCGCCCCGCCCGGGCGAGCTGCGCGCAGGTCATCTCCACCGCGCACTGATGGAAATAGGCCCCGAGCACCGCGTCGACGTCGTTGCGCAGGTTGCCGCAGGCGCGCAGGAAATGCGCGATAGAGGCGTTGCGGTCGCCGTGCTCGGTCTCGGACCGCGCCACGGCGTCGTTGATGAAGATGTCCTCGTCCTCCGCCTCGGCCCGCAGGAACAGTAGAAGCTCGGCCAGCATCTCCCTGGGCGCGCGCCCGTCGAGGAGCGCGTCGGTGACCACGATCGCCCCGGCGTTGACGAACGGGTTGCGCGGCCGCCCGTCTTCGAGTTCGAGCTGGATGATCGAGTTGAACGGGTTGCCCGAGGGCTCCTGGCAGACCCGACGCCAGAGCCGGTCGCCGTGCCGGCCGAGCGCCAGCGCCAGCGTGAACGCCTTCGACACGCTCTGGATCGAGAAGAGCCGGTCCGCGTCTCCGGCAGACCACTGCCGCCCGTCGAGCGTGCAGACGCTGATCCCGAACTGTTTCGGCTCGATCCGCGCCAGCTCGGGAATGTAGCTCGCGACCGCGCCCCAGTCGTCCTGCTCCCGGACCTGCGCGACCACGTCGTCGAGCAGCCGCTGCAGCCCTTTCGGCGCCGACCGGCGTCCGGACATGACCCCCACCCTCTCCCGCCAAGGCGCGCGGCGCGCCGGCTAGTCGATCTCCGCCACGCGGTCGCCGTCAAGGATCGCCCGGACGAATTCGGGCCGCGTCTCGCCACCGGCGATCGCCGCGGCGAGTTTCTCTTCGGCGGCGCGCACCTTCGCCAGACCTGCGATCGCCGCGTCGATCTGCGCGAAGGGCACGCAGACGACCCCATCCTCGTCACCGATCACAATGTCGCCTGACGCCACGGTCCGCCCGCCGAGCGTCACCGGCAGACCGGCCGAAGCCGGTCCGACGCAAGTCGGCGAATCCGGGGTGATTCCGCTGGCGAAGATCGGCAAGCCGACCCGCTTCAGGCCAGCGACGTCGCGCACGCAGCCGTCTGTCACGAAGGCCGCGACGCCCATCTGTCGGGCCATGGCGGCCATGTTGTCGCCCAGCATCGCCGTCCCGCGATACCCGTCTGCCGCAACGACGATCACGTCGCCTGGCTGCATCAACTCGAGCGCCGCGAAGAAGCCGACGATGTCGCCCGCCCCCGCAAAGGCGGTCACCGCCGTCCCGCAGAACCGCGCTGGGTCCGCCACGATCGGCCTAATGTCCGGCCCCAGCGCCGCCCGCCCGCCGAGCGCATCGGCGACATGGCCTGTCTCCACTCCGGCGAAGGCCGCGACCTGCGCCGGCGTCGGCCGCGCGAACCCGCGCCGCAGCCGCACCAAGGGCGGTTGCTCGATCATCGCCTCGCTCCTTGCGTCAATGGTTGTCCCGCGGCACGCCCCTGGTCTGGGCTATGCGCTGGTACTTCACCGCCGGCTCGAGCACCGCGCCGGTCTCGAGTTCGCCCACCATGCCGCGCTGGATCTCCTGCCAGGGCGACTGCGAGTCGGGATAGGCGTAGCCGCCCGCCGCCTCCAGCTCCGCCCGCCGCGAGGCGAGCTCGGCGTCGTCGACCAGCACGTTCAGCGTGCCGGCGTTCAGGTCGAGCGCCACCCGGTCGCCTGTCCGGATCAGCGCCAGCGCGCCGCCCGACGCCGCCTCGGGGCTGGCGTTCAGGATCGAGGGACTGCCGCTCGTGCCCGACTGCCGCCCGTCGCCGACGCAGACCAGCGAGGTGACGCCACGCTTGAGCAGGTAGTCCGGCGCGCGCATGTTCACCACCTCGGCCGCTCCGGGATACCCCTTGGGCCCGACCCCGCGGATGAACAGCAGCGTGAACTCGTCGATGGCGAGCGCGGGATCGTCGATGCGCGCGTGGTATTCCTCCGGCCCGTCGAACACCACCGCGCGCCCCTCGAAGGCGTTCGGATGATCGGGGTTCTCCAGGTAGCGCTGGCGGAACTCCGGCGAGATCACGCTCATCTTCATCACCGCGGAGTTGAAGATGTTGCCGCGCAGCACCCGGAAGCCCGCGCGCTCCTTGAGCGGTCGGTCGAACGGGCGGATGACGTTCTCGTCCATGATCTCCGCGTCGCGGCAGTTCTCGCCCATGCTGCGCCCGTTGACCGTGATCGCATCCTCGTTGATCAGGCCCTGGCCGATGAGCTGCGCCACCACCGCCGGCACGCCGCCGGCGTGGTAGTAATCCTCGCCGAGATACTCCCCGGCCGGCTGCAGGTTGACCAGCAGCGGCACCTCCTCGCCGTAGGTCTGCCAGTCCTCGATGTCGAGCTCGACCCCGACGTGGCGCGCGATGGCGGCCATGTGGATGGGCGCGTTCGAGGACCCGCCGATGGCGGAACTGACCCGGATGGCGTTGATGAAGGCGTCGCGGGTCATGATGTCGGAGGGCTTGAGATCCTCGGCCACCATGTCGACGATCCGCCGCCCCGTGCGCCAGGCCATCTCCTGCCGGTCGCGGTAGGGCGCGGGGATCGCCGCCGAGCCCGGAAGCTGCATGCCCAGCGCCTCGGCGAGGCTGTTCATCGTCGTCGCCGTGCCCATGGTGTTGCAGTAGCCGGTCGAGGGCGCCGAGGAGGCGACGAGGTCGATCATGCCCTCGTAGTCGATCTCGCCCCGCGCCAGCATCTCCCGCGCCGTCCACATGATCGTGCCCGAGCCGGTGCGCTGGCCCCGGAACCAGCCGTTGAGCATCGGCCCGACCGAGAGCGCGATCGCCGGCAGGTTCACCGTCGCCGCCGCCATCAGGAGCGCGGGCGTGGTCTTGTCGCAGCCGATGGTCAGCACCACGCCGTCGATGGGATAGCCGTAGAGCACCTCCACGAGGCTGAGGTAGGTCAGATTGCGGTCGAGCGCCGCCGTCGGCCGCTTGCCGGTCTCCTGGATCGGATGCACCGGGAACTCCAGCGGGATGCCGCCGGCGTCGCGGATCCCGTCGCGCACCCGCTTGGCCAGCTCGATGTGATGCCGGTTGCAGGGCGAGAGGTCCGAGCCGGTCTGGGCGATGCCGATGATCGGCTTGGCCGACATCAGCTCCTCTCGGCTGATGCCGTAGTTGAGGTAACGCTCGAGATAGAGCGCCGTCATGTCCGCATTGTCCGGATTGTCGAACCAGGCGCGCGAACGCAGCTTGCCGGCGGTCGTGGAACTCATGGCGCATCCTCCCGTTTGTTTGCACAAGCTATGGAGCCGAACCGGGCGGCGATGCAACCGCCTCCCGGGAGCGCCGCGGGTCCGGACGTCAGTCCCCGCCGCCGCCGCCATGCAGGGGCAGCGCGGCGACCCGCGCGTCGATCTCCGCGACGAGGTCGGCGTAGGCGGCGCTCTCCAGATCGCCGTAGCGCGCGCGGAACTCCGCCTCCGAAAGCCCAGAGGGGAGACCGTCGAGCGCGGGCAGCAGATCGTCCTCGTCCTCGATCCGCGCCAGCATCGCCGGCCAGTCCTCCGGGGACGCGTCGAGGAAGGTCCGCGCAAATCGCACGCCCGCTGCGTTCGCGGCCATGTCGTCGAAGCTGAAGCCGCTGCCGCCCGCGCCGCTGTCGAGCAGTTCCTTCAGCTCGCCCACCCCGGTCGCGGTGCGCGCGCCGCTCATCACCGCCAGCGCCGCGGACACCGTGAAATGCTGTCGCAGATCAACGCGGCCGCGCAGGGTCGTGGCCCGGCAATGGTTGCCTGCGTCGCGCATGCGCTCGCCGGGCGTCACCCCGATCGCCCGCCCGATCGCCGGATCGCCGCAGTAGAGCCCCAGCGCCAGCAGCGCCGAGGACAGCTCCTCGGTCGCGTTCCCGTCCACGAGTTCCGCCGCCTTTTGCACCGCATGCACAAGATAGGGCAGCGCTGAGCCCTCGTGCGGCAACCCGCCTTCCGCGCCCTCGCGGTCGAGCCACCACAGATGCGTGAAGATCGTCTTCATCCGCCCGCCGGAGATGTCGAGCCCGCGCCGGCGGATTCGATCCAGGAGCGCGCGGCGGTCCTCGTCGGAGAAGGCGAAGCCCACGGTCAGCACGCCGCCCTCGGTGCTGACCGAGCGCACGCCGTCCCAGGCCGCCGAGCCGAGTCCCTCGCCGAGATAGCGGTCGAGCGCCGCCCGCGCGATCGGGGCGACCATGCTCGCGGGCACCGGCACCCCGGCGAGGCTCGCCGAGGCGATCCGGATCCCGTCCTCGGAGGGCGCCACCAGAAGCGTCACCGGGATCGCGGGCGCGCCGGGAAGCTGGGCGGCCGCGAGCGAGGCGGCGATCGCGAGTCCGTCGTCGCCGATCTCCGCGCGTCCCTCGAAGCCGTCAGCGAGCCGGCTTGCGGAGGCCAGCACCGCGTTGAACTCCGCCTCGCCGATGCTCCAGGCGCCGCCGGTTTCCTCGCCGGTCAGCACGTCGCGCAGTTCGCGGGCCACGTCGCGGGCCAGGGCCGCGTCGGCGGCGTCGGGGGCGCCGCCCGCGCGCCGCCCCAGCGCGGCGGCCCGAGCGCCGCCGCCGCGCCCAGAGCCGCGACCAGCGCCAGGGCGAAGCCCACCCGGTGCCGCCGCCGCCGCGACCAGACCTCCCGGGGCGTTCGCATCTTCATGCAGCGATCCATGATGGCGCCCGCGGACCCGGGCAAGAGCGGCGGGCGCACGTTTGCGAGAAGGCGTGGGCGGCGCGCGTCAGACGAGGACCGGCTCGGCCACCTGCGCGCCGACCCCGAAGACGCGCTTGTAGCGCTCGATCTGGTCGGGCGGGCCCATCGCCTTGACCGGGTTGTCCGAAAGCTTGACCGTTGAACGGCCGTTGGCCGCGACCGCCTTGCACACCAGGCTGAACGGCGCCAGCGCGTCGCCGGGGGCGAGCCCTCGGAAGTCGTTGGTCAGCAGCGTGCCCCAGCCGAAGCCGATCTTGACCGCGCCATGAAAGCGCGCGTGCAGCGCCTCGATCGCCTCCACGTCGAGCCCGTCGGAGAAGATCACCAGCTTCTCGCGTGGATCCTGGCCGCGGCTCTTCCACCAGGCGATCGCGGTCTCTGCGCCCTCCACCGGATCGCCCGAATCTATGCGGATGCCGGTCCAGGCCGCCAGCCAGTCCGGCGCCCCCTCGAGGAACCCCTTCGTGCCGTAGGTGTCGGGCAGGATGATGCGCAGGTTGCCGTCGTAGTCGCGCTGCCACTCCTCGAGCACCCGGTAGGGCGCCTGGCGCAGCGCTTCGTCGTCCTCGGCGAGCGCCGCGTAGATCATCGGCAACTCGTGCGCGTTGGTGCCGATCGCCTCGATGTCGTGCCGCATGGCGATCAGGCAGTTCGACGAGCCGGTGAACTTCTCGCCGAGCCCCTCGATCATCGCCTGCACGCACCAGTCCTGCCACAGGAACCCGTGCCGCCGCCGTGTGCCGAAATCCGAGATGCGCAGATCGGGCAACGCGCGCAGCCGCTCGATCTTCTCCCACACCCGGGTCATGGCGCGGGCGTAGAGCACCTGAAGCTCGAACTTGCCCATGCCGTTGACCACGGCGCGCGAGCGCAGCTCCATCAGGATCGCGAGCGCCGGGATCTCCCAGAGCATCACCTCGGGCCAGGGCCCGCGAAAGCTGAGCTCGTACTGGTCGCCGCGCCGCGAGAGCTCGTATTCGGGCATCCGGAACGCCTCGAGCCAGGCCATGAACTCCGGCCGGAACATCGCGCGCTTGCCGTAGAAGACGTTGCCGCGCAGCCAGGTGCCTTCGCCGCGGCTCAGCCGGAGCCCGCGCACGTGATCGAGCTGTTCGCGCAACTCGCCCTCGTCGATCATCCGGGCCAGCGGCAGCGCCTTGGTGCGGTTGATCAGGCTGAACTCCACCTCCACGTTGGCGTGCCGGTCGAACACCGACTGCAGCATCAGGAGCTTGTAGAAATCGGTGTCGATGAGCGAGCGGACGATCGGATCGATGCGCCAGGCGTGGTCGTAGACGCGTTTGGCGATGTCGGTCATGACGCCGCTCCGATCCGGTCCGCGGCCTGCGCGACCCCGACCCCGGCCGCGGCCATCTCCGCGCGCGCCCGCTCCAGCGAGCCGTCGAGATCGATCGCCCGGGTCGCGTCCTCGAGCACCAGCACCTCGTAGCCGAGCCGCCGCGCGTCCAGCGCCGACCAGGCCACGCAGAAATCGAGCGCCAGCCCGACCAGACAGAGCCGCCCGACCCCGCGTTCGCGCAGATAGCCGTCGAGGCCGGTGCGCGTGCTGCGGTCGTTCTCGAAGAACGCCGAATAGCTGTCGACGCCCGGTCGGAACCCCTTGCGGATCACGGCGTCGAAGCAGTCGACCAGAAGCTCAGTGTGGAACTCGGCGCCCTCGGACCCCTGTACGCAATGCGCCGGCCACAGCACCTGCGGCCCGTAGTGCATCTCCTTGGTCGAGAACGGAGCGGCCCCTTCATGGCTGTCCGCGAAGGAAGAGTGATCGGCTGGATGCCAGTCCTGCGTCAGCACGCGCACCGGATAGTCCAGCGCTACGGCGTTGATCAGTGGCACGATCTCGTGGCCCTCTCCCACCGCCAAAGCCCCGCCGGGGCAGAAATCCACCTGCACGTCGATGGCGATCAGCGCCGTGAGATCAGTCGCGGTCATGCGGGCTCCGTCCCGGGCGCGCCGTCCGGCGCGGCGCCGACGGAGACTGACAGTCGGCCTGTGGATAATCAACTCCCGTCCGCGCGGACGGGTCGTCAGCGGGATGGGGCGCTACGGCTCGCGGCGGCCGACCGCCCGGGCGATGTCGCCGCCGAGGCGGAGCATGCGCGCGGTGTCCTCGGCGCACTGGTCGGCCGCGACCCGCAGGCACGCCGCCTGGAGCCGGCCGAGATCGGCGAGGTCGCGGCAGTCGAGCAGCGCCCGCTGCGCCTCGAGGCCGCTCCGGATCCGCGAAGCGACCGTCTCGGCCATCTCGCGCCGCGCCGCCTCAACCCCGGCGAGAACCGCGGCGCTGTTGGCCTCCAGCGACTCGATCGCCTGCTGCTGGTTGAGGATGACCCGGTCGATCAGCGCGTCCTGCGCCGATTCGAGCCCCTCGTCGAGAATTGCTTCGCCCGCATCCGTCGCCATGGCCGCCGTTCCTCCATCCAGCCCGGAAAACCGACCCGGTACACGCAAACCGATCGGATTTGATTGATCTAGATCAACCCCAGATCGATCGTGATGGCCAGGTCACGCGGTTGTCGCAGGATCGTCGCAGGATGGGCCTGCGCGGTTGATTTCCGGTCGGGACCGGTCAGGATCGCGCCGGGCCGCCACGGGGGGCGGCGCCCGGTCGGGGAGATCCGGATGAGCGTTTCCGAGGACCCGACGCCGGCGCCGGCCGGGTGGGGCGAGCTGACGCGGACCTGGGCCGGCGTGGGGCTGATGTCGTTCGGCGGGCCCTCGGCCCAGATCGCGCTCATGCACCGCGTCCTCGTCGAGGAAAAGCGCTGGCTGTCCGAGCAGCGCTTTCTCGGCGCGCTCAGCTTCTGCATGCTGCTGCCGGGGCCCGAGGCGATGCAGCTCGCCACCTTTTCGGGCTGGCGCACCCACGGGGTCGCCGGCGGGCTGATCGCGGGCCTGCTCTTCGTGGCGCCTGGGGCCGTCGTCATGCTGGCCCTCGCCGCGATCTACGCCGCCTGGGGCGCCACGGCGCTGATCGAGACGCTGTTTCTCGGGGTCAAGTCGGCGGTGCTCGTCGTCGTGCTCCAGGCCCTCGCGCGCATCGCCGGGCGGGCGCTGACCGACCCTCTGAGCTGGCTGGTCGCCGCCGGCGCCTTCGTGGCGATCTTCTTCTTCGCCGCGCCGTTCCCGCTGATCCTGATCGCGGCCGCGGCGATCGGCGCCGTCGCCGCCCGCGCCGCGCCGCCCGGCGACCGGCCCGACGTCGCCCTGCCTGACCCGGGGCCGACGCTGCGCGCCGCCGCGCTCTGGACGGCGATCTGGCTCGCGCCGCTGATCGGCCTGGGGCTGATCCCGGGCGCGGAGCTTCTCGCCGAGATCGGCTGGTTCTTCGCCTGGCTCGCGGTGGTGACGTTCGGCGGCGCCTACGCGGTGCTCGCCTACATGGCCCAGGCGGTGGTCGCGGACTTCGGGTGGCTCACGCCGGGCCAGATGATCGACGGGCTCGGCCTCGCCGAGACCACGCCCGGCCCGCTGATCCTCGTCACCCAGTTCGTCGGCTTCATCGCCGCCTTCCAGCACGGCGGCGCGCCGGCCTGGGCCTTCGGGCTCGCCGGCGCCGCCGTGGCGCTCTGGGCCACCTTCGCGCCGTGTTTCCTGTGGATCTTCGTCGGCGCGCCCTACGTGGAATGGCTCGACGCCCAGCCGAGGCTGCGCGGCGCGCTCGCCGGCGTCACCGCCGCGGTGGTCGGCGTGATCCTCAACCTCAGCCTCTGGTTCGCGCTCCACGTCTTCTTCGGCGCGGTCGACCGGATCGCGCTCGGACCGCTCACCCTCTGGACGCCCGACCCCGCCACGCTCGACCCCAGGGTCGTGGCCCTCGCGGCGCTCTCCGCGGCGCTCCTGCTCTGGCGGGGCTGGTCGGTTCCCGCCACCCTCGCCGCCGCCGCCGCCGCCGCCGCCGCGCTCCTGCTCGCTGCCGCGACCGGCTGAGGATGGGCCCGGGGCGTCCAGGGTTGGACCGTATTCAAGAAGCTGTTTCGAAAGGACAAAAGCGTTAACGCATTTCCGGCGGCATGATGTAGTCTGAGCGTCATCCGAGTGCCGGCATTCCCGTGGGAGGTTCGATTTATGGATATCGCAGCGCTGCTCTACCCGCTTCTGAGCGCCGGTGCGGCGCTCGCCGCGACCGAAGCCGTGAAGGCGGTCGGCAAGTCGGCGGCGACGGACGCCTACGACGCGCTGAAGACCCGCCTGCGGGACACGTTCGGGGTCCGGACCGTCGACCTGATCGACGGGGTCACGGAAAACCCGGCGCTCGAACCGGCGATCAGGGCGGATCTGGCGCGCCCCGAAATCGTCCGGGACGACGAGATCCGTGAGCTGGCGACGACGCTCAAGGCTGCGATCGACGCCATTCCCGCAGACGACGTGCCGCGCTACGCCCTCGACGTGCGCAAGGCCATCGAAGCGGTGCGCGACGTCAATCTCAGGGACATCGAGGGGATCCGCGCCGAGAGCATCAGCGCGGGTCAGGATCTGATCCTGGAGAACATCAAGGCCCCGCCGGGAAAACCCTGAGCGGCGGGGCGACCCCGGCCACGCCCCAGCCGCTCATCGGCCAGGCCAACGCCGGGCGGGACGTCGTGTTCAAGCGCATCGGCTTCGGCGCCGCCGGGGTCGCGCTGATCGTCGGCGCGGCGCTGCTCGCGAGCAACCTGCTGCGACCGCCGGCCGCCGCGCCGATCATCGACCAGGATCTGATCATCGAGGAAGCGGTCGAGGCCGGCTTTGTGGCGCCCGAAGACGTGGCGGCGCTGCGCGACCAGCTCGATCGGACGCAGGCCGATCTGGAGGCCGTCCGCGCCGACCGGCCCGACCTGAGCGCCGAGGTCGACCGGGCCATCGACGCGGTCAATGCCGGCGATCGCAACGCGGCGGCGGCGGCGTTCGCGGAGGCCAACGCCGCTTTCGATGATCGGGCCGCCGAAGCGCGGCTGGAGCAGGCGCGGCTGAAGAACGCCGAAGCGACGCTGCTCCATCCGTTCGAGGTTTCGAAGTCCGAGCCGCTGTTCTGCGAGGCGGCAGAGCTGGCGCAGGCCGAGTTCTGGTACTGGATCGAGTGCGGCCGGGCGCGCGCGGCGACTGGAACGCTCGACGGCGCGCTCGCAGCGTTCGAGGCCGCAGAGAAGATCGCCGACCGGACCGACGAAGAACGGGACAGTTCCGTCGCACTCGACGGGCTCGGCGACGTGGCAGTGGCCCAGGGCGACCTGCCCGCGGCCCGCGCCGCCTACGAGGAGAGCCTGGGCCTCCGCCGCGACCTCGCCGCCCGCGACCCGGGCAACGCCGGCTGGGCGCCGGACGTCTCGGTGGGCCTGAGCAAGCTCGGCGACGTGCACGTGGCCCAGGGCGACCTGCCCGCAGCCCGCGCCGCCTACGAGGAGAGCCTGGGCCTCTTCCGCGACCTCGCCGCCCGCGACCCGGGCAACGCCGGCTGGGCCCGCGACGTCTCGGTGAGCCTGAGCAAGCTCGGCGACGTGCACGTGGCCCAGGGCGACCTGCCCGCAGCCCGCGCCGCCTACGAGGAGAGCCTGGACCTCCTCCGCGACCTCGCCGCCCGCGACCCGGGCAACGCCGGCTGGGCCCGCGACGTCTCGGTGGGCCTGAGCAAGCTCGGCGACGTGCGCGTGGCCCAAGGCGACCTGCCCGCGGCCCGCGCTGCCTACGAGGAGAGCCTGGACCTCCGCCGCGACCTCGCCGCCCGCGACCGCGGCAACGCCGGCTGGGCCCGCGACGTCTCGGTGAGCCTGAGCAAGCTTGGCGACGTGGCGGCAGCCCAGGGCGACCTGCCCGCAGCCCGCGCCGCCTACGAGGAGAGCCTGGGCCTCTTCCGCGACCTCGCCGCCCGCGACCCGGGCAACGCCGGCTGGGCCCGCGACGTCTCGGTGAGCCTGGAGAGGCTTGGCGACGAGGCGGCGGCCCAGGGCGACCTGCCCGCGGCCCGCGCTGCCTACGAGGAGAGCCTGGGCCTCCGCCGCGACCTCGCCGCCCGCGACCCGGGCAACGCCGGCTGGGCCCGCGACGTCTCGGTGAGCCTGGGTAAGCTCGGCGACGTGGCGGCAGCCCAGGGCGACCTGCCCGCAGCCCGCGCCGCCTACGAGGAGAGCCTGGGCGTCGTGCGCGACCTCACCGCCCGCGACCCGGGCAACGCTGGCTGGGCCCGCGACGTCTCGGTGGGCCTGGAGAGGATCGGCGACGTGCACGTGGCCCAGGGCGACCTGCCCGCAGCCCGCGCCGCCTACGAGGAGAGCCTGGGCGTCGCCCGCGACCTCGCCGCCCGCGACCCCGGCAACGCCGGCTGGGCCCGCGACGTCTCGGTGAGCCTGAGCAAGCTCGGCGACGTGCGCGTGGCCCAGGGCGACCTGCCCGCGGCCCGCGCCGCCTACGAGGAGAGCCTGGGCCTCCGCCGCGACCTCGCCGCCCGCGACCCGGGCAACGCCGGCTGGGCCCGCGACGTCTCGGTGAGCCTGAGCAAGCTCGGCGACGTGCACGTGGCCCAGGGCGACCTGCCCGCAGCCCGCGCCGCCTACGAGGAGAGCCTGGGCCTCCGCCGCGACCTCGCCGCCCGCGACCCGGGCAACGCCGGCTGGGCCCGCGACGTCTCGGTGAGCCTGGAGAGGCTTGGCGACGAGGCGGCGGCCCAGGGCGACCTGCCCGCGGCCCTTGCCGCCTACGAGGAGAGCCTGGGCCTCCTCCGCGACCTCGCCGCCCGCGACCCGGGCAACGCCGGCTGGGCCCGCGACGTCTCGGTGAGCCTGGGTAAGCTCGGCGACGTGGCGGCAGCCCAGGGCGACCTGCCCGCGGCCCTTGCCGCCTACGAGGAGAGCCTGGGCGTCGCCCGCGACCTCGCCGCCCGCGACCCGGGCAACGCCGGCTGGGCGCGGGACGTTTGGGTCTCGGTCTGGCGGATGGCCTCGCTGGACGAGGACAACGCGGCGGAGCACTGGGCCGAGGTGGTCGCGCGGATCGAGGACATGGCGGCGCGGGGCATCCTCCGGCCGACCGACGAGCCCTACCTGGAGACCGCCCGCCGGAACCTCGCCGCGGCGTCGACCGATCGTTAGCGCCGCTCGGGCGCCGACCGCGAAATGGCAAGCCGCTTTCCAGCCACTTTCCAGCCTGTTTCCAACCCGGGCAGATTGTTGATCCCAAAGCGAAAACCGGGATCGGCGCCGGCCCCGCCGGCGGACCCCTCAGATCAGCTCGCGCACGTCCGTCAGCCGCCCGGTGATCGCCGCCGCCGCCGCCATGCCGGGCGAAAGCAGGTGGGTGCGGCCCTTGTAGCCCTGGCGGCCCTCGAAGTTGCGGTTCGAGGTCGAGGCGCAGCGCTCGCCGGGGGCGAGCTGGTCGGGGTTCATGCCAAGGCACATCGAGCACCCCGCCATGCGCCAGTCGAAACCCGCCGCAATGAGCTGCGCCGCGATCCCCTCCGCCTCGGCCTGCGCCCGCACCAGCCCCGAGCCCGGCACGATCATCGCGCGGATGCCGTCCTTGACCCGGCGGCCCTCCATGATCCTCGCCACCTCGCGCAGATCCTCGATGCGGCCGTTGGTGCAGGAGCCGATGAACACCGTGTCGATGGCGATCTCGGCCAGCGGCGTGCCGGGCGTCAGTCCCATGTAATCGAGCGAGCGGCGCGCTGCGTCCACCTTGCCTCCCTTGAAGCTCTCGGGGTGCGGCACCACGCCGGTGATCGGCAGCACGTCCTCGGGGCTGGTGCCCCAGGTCACCACCGGAGCGATGTCGGCCGCCTCGAGAATCACCTCGCGATCGTAGGCCGCGCCGGGGTCGGAGAAGAGCGTGCGCCAGTGCGCCTCGGCCAGCTCCCACTGCCCGCCCTTCGGCGCATGCGGCCTTCCCTTGACGTAGGCCAGGGTCTTTTCGTCCGGCGCGATCAGGCCGGCGCGCGCGCCGCCCTCGATGGCCATGTTGCACACGGTCATGCGGCCCTCCATCGAGAGCGCCGAGATCGCCTCGCCCGTGTATTCGATGACATGGCCGGTGCCGCCCGCGGTGCCCGTCGCGCCGATGACCGAGAGCGTGATGTCCTTGGCGGTGACGCCCGGGCCGAGCGCGCCGCGCACCTCGACCTTCATGTTCTTCGCCTTGCGCTGGATCAGCGTCTGGGTGGCGAGCACATGCTCCACCTCCGAGGTGCCGATGCCATGCGCCAGCGCGCCGAAGGCACCGTGGGTCGCGGTGTGGCTGTCGCCGCAGACGATGGTCATGCCGGGCTGGGTGATGCCCTGTTCGGGTCCGATGATGTGCACGATGCCCTGGCGCGGGTCGGCGACGTCGAAGAGCTCGATGCCGAACTCCGCGGCGTTGGCGCGCAGGGTCTCGACCTGGATGCGACTCTCCTCGTTCTCGATGCCGCTGGCGCGGCCGACGTCGGTGGGCACGTTGTGGTCGGGCACCGCCACGGTCTTCTGGGGCGCGCGCACCCCGCGGCCGGCCATGCGCAGCCCCTCGAAGGCCTGCGGGCTGGTGACCTCGTGCACGAGGTGGCGGTCGATGTAGATCAGGCAGGTGCCATCGGGCGCCTCGTGCACGAGGTGGGCGTCCCAGATCTTGTCGTAGAGCGTCTTGGGCGCGGACATGTTTCCCTCCCGCAGGGTGTTTCGTCAGGACTAGGCAACAGGCCCGGCGCTCAGCCGGCGGCGGGAACCATGGCGCGGCCGAAGAACCGCCACGGCATGCGCGCGCGATCGTGCATGTCGTCGATGGCGAGGATGCGTTCCATGACCGCGGTGAATAGCGGCTTCGCGCCGCCCCCACAAGCGGCCCGCGCGCGGCGGGCTCAGTCGTCCGCGAGCCCCTCGACAAGGTCGTCGCCCAGGGTTCCGCGCAGCCGCTCGAAGGCGAGGCGGATGCGCGACTTGACGGTGCCGAGCGGCAGACCGAAGCGTTCGGCGATCTCGCCGTGGCTGAGCCCGCCGTAGAACGAGGCGACCAGCACCGCCCGCTGCTCGGGCGCGAGCGCCGCGACACAGGCGCGCACCGCCTCGTCGCGCTCGGCCGCGGTGACACGGGCGAGGCCGTCGGGCTCCTCATCGGGCTGGAACAGCGGATCAAGCGGGTCGGGCTCGGGACGGCGGGCGCGGCGGATCAGGTCGATGCGGCGGTTGCGCGCGATGGCGAAGATCCAGGTCGAGGCGGCGGCGCGGTCGGGATCGAAGGTGCCCGCCCGCCGCCAGATCGCGACCATCACCTCTTGGGCGATCTCGTCGGCGTCCTGCGCGCTTGCGCCCGAGCGGATCATGAAACCCTTGACCCGGCCGGCGTAGCGCTCGAAGAGCGCCACGAAAGCGGCGCGGTCCTGGGCGGCGACGGAGCGCAGAAGATCGGCGTCCGACAGGGCCGCGGAACCGTCGGGCGGGGGCGGGGACATCAGACGCGTCCCGCCTTCCTGTCGTCAGCCCGCCGGACCGGGTTGCGAAGCACTTTCAATTCCGCGCAAAGGGGTGGAAATACGCTGGGCGATGAGAGTAGACTAGATTGAGAAAGATCACAAAAACAAGCCTGACCGTCGTGATGCGATTGCAGACGCCCCTCCGATGCAACACAAGCCGGTGATCGAGCAGGAGATGAGATCGATGAAGCCCATGCTCTGGACATCTGTGGCGGCCCTGACGGCGGTAGGCCTCGCCGCCGCCCTGGCCGCCATGGGGCCCGCCGCGGCCCAGGAGGCGACCCGCCCGGTCGCCTCGCACACCGACTGGGGGGTCTACGTGGTCGGCGACCCCAAGGAATGTTACATCGTCACGCCGCCCACCTCGTCGACGGCCCGCCGCGACGGTCAGACGGTACAGGTGAACCGCGGCGACATCCGCCTCTTCGTCACCTTCCGCCCTGCCGACAGCGTGACCAACGAGGTCAGTTTCTCTGCCGGCTACCCGATCCGCGAGGGCAGCAGCGTGCAGCTCGCCGTCGGCACCGACAGCTTTGCGCTGAGCCCTGGCGCCGGCGACGCCGCCGAATGGGCGTGGCCCGGATCGCCCGCCGAGGATGCGACGCTGGTCGCGGCGATGCGACGCGGGGCCAAGGCCACGGTGACCGGCGTCTCGTCCCGGGGCACCACGACCATCGACGAGTTCTCGCTGCTGGGCTTCACCGCGGCGCTCGAGGACGCGGAGTCGCGCTGCAACTAGCCGCGCGACCCGGCCAGCGGCCGTTGACCGCCCGCCCGGCGGATCGCATGATCGACGCCCCGTCGCTGGCCGCCCTCCCGGCCCATGGAGGCCGGATGTCGCACGCTCATGAACTCCCCGCCCTCCCGCGAAACATCCACTGGGGCTACCACGACGGGGCGCTGCCGCCGGTGCTGCGGGTCGCCTCGGGCGACACGGTGTCGCTGACCAGCTGGGCGGCGGCCGACGTCGACGACCTTCCGCCCGATCCCGCGCTGGTGCAGTCGGGTCATCGCGCGGCGCTGGAGCAATGCGTCCGGCAGGGCGCCAGCCACATGCTGACCGGCCCGGTCCATGTCGACGGCGCGGCGCCGGGTGACGTGCTCCAGATCGACATCCTCGAGGTGGAGCCCATCGACCGCTGGGGCTGGGTGGGCGTGCTGCCGCTGCGCGGTACGCTGCCGATGGATTTCGACCGGCGGGTGATCATCCATCCAGAGATCGACATCGCGGCGCGCACCGCGCGGCTGCCCTGGGGCGCCGAGATCGCGCTCGACCCCTTCTTCGGGGTGATGGCGGTGGCGCCGCCGCCGCACTGGGGGCGCATCCCGAGCATCCAGCCGCGCAAGTTCGGCGGCAACATGGACAACAAGGAGCTGCGCCCCGGAACGTCGCTCTTTCTTCCGGTCTTCGTCGAGGGGGCGCTGTTCTCGGCCGGCGACGGCCACGGGGTCCAGGGCGACGGCGAGGTGTCGATCACCGCGCTCGAGACCGGGCTGACCGGCCTGTTCCGCCTGACCGTGCGCAAGGATCTCGACTACACGGCCCCCTTCGCTGAGAACGCCACGCATCTGATCAGCATCGGGCTCAACGAGGATCTCGACGAGGCCGCGCGCATCGCGGTGCGCGAGATGATCGCGCATGTGCGCCGTCGGACCGCGCTGACCCGCGAGGAGGCCTACATGCTCTGCTCGCTCCAGGGCGACCTGCGCGTCACCCAGACCGTCGACGGCGAGAAGGGCTGCCACATGATGATGCCTAAGGCCTCCCTCTGACGCGCGCAACGGCTGCGGACTGGCGGCTGGGCGCGCGGTGCCTTATGTGACGGGGCGCATCCGCCGGGGACATCCGACATGGCCGCAGCCCATCCGATCGCGCCCGAGGCGCTGACGCTGCCGCGCAGGCTCGAGGCCCCGGCGCGCCCCGACCTCGTCGGCATGAGCCGGGAGGCGATGCGCGAAGCGCTCGTCGCCGCGGGCACGCCGGAGGCCCAGGCGAATATGCGGGTCGGGCAGATCTGGAAGTGGATCTATCACAAGGGCGCGCGCGACTTCGCGGTGATGACCAACCTCTCGCGGGCGTTCCGCGGCCTTCTCGCCAGCGCCTTCGAGATCGGCCGGCCCGAGATCGTCACCCGCCAGGTCTCGGCCGACGGCACCCGCAAGTACCTGCTGCGCATCGCCGGCGGCTCGGAGATCGAGACCGTCTACATCCCCGAGACCGACCGCGGCACGCTCTGCGTCTCGTCACAGGTCGGCTGCACGCTGACCTGCTCGTTCTGCCACACCGGCACCCAGCGGCTGGTGCGCAACCTGACGCCGGCGGAGATCGTGGGCCAGATCATGGTCGCGCGCGACGATCTCGACGACTGGGCGCGCGGGCCCGACGAGAAGCGGCTGGTCTCCAACATCGTGCTGATGGGCATGGGCGAGCCGCTCTACAACACCGACGCGGTGCGCGACGCCATGCTGATCGCCATGGACGACGAGGGCATCGCGCTTTCGCGGCGGCGGATCACGCTGTCGACAAGTGGGATCGTGCCCGAGATCGCGCGGGTCGGCGCGGAGATCAACTGCCTGCTGGCGATCTCGTTCCACGCCACCACCGATGCTGTGCGCGATGCGCTGGTGCCGATCAACAAGAAATGGAATATCGCCGCCCTGCTCGACGCCTGCCGGGCCTATCCGCGGCTGTCGAACTCCGAGCGGATCACCTTCGAGTACGTCATGCTCAAGGGCGTCAACGACAGCGACGCCGACGCCAAGCGGCTCGTGAAACTGATCGCCGGCATCCCCGCCAAGATCAACCTCATCCCGTTCAACCCCTGGCCCGGCGCGCCCTACGAGCGCTCCGACCCCGAGCGGATCGAGGCCTTCGCGGCGATCGTGAACAGGGCAGGCTACGCCAGCCCGGTCCGCACCCCGCGCGGCGAGGATATCATGGCGGCCTGCGGGCAGCTCAAGAGCGCGACAGAGCGGGCGCGGAAGGCGCGGGCGCCGGCGCCTTGACCCAGATCAATGGGCGCGCGCCCCGGATCGGTATGGTCGTGTGATTGCTTGGGGTGGTCGCGCAAGCGGCGAAAGGCGGGTGATCCGGTGGCCGGCGGGAGCGGCCGCCTCGGTCTTCGCGCAATCAAGGAGACGAGCGATGTATCACAGACTTTGGCTGGCCGCCTGCGTGGCGGCGTTCGGATCGCTGCCCGCGGCGGCGGCTTCGTTGATTCCGCTGGCGGACGATCCCGGCGGACAGTCGGCCGTCACGTCGGCGCGGCAATGGACGCAGTGGACGCTGCTCTTCGATCAGGTCGTCGACGGCGGCGATCCGATCAGCGACGCGACCGGGGAGTTCCAGTCGCAGAAGCAGATCTATCCGCTGACCTTTCTGGGCGGCGCGCAGGGAGACGGCGTGACGCGCGCGTTCACCGTTCCGAGCGGCAAGCCGATCTTCCTGCCAATGCTGAACGTGGTCTGCACCAGCCCGTTTCCCGACTTCAGTTGCAGCGGTGACGCGCAGGATCTCGTGCGCGGCTGGATCGACGACGCCGACAGTCTGAAACTCACGGTGGACGGGGTCGATCTGATCAGGGCGGAGTCCGGCGCGGAGGTAGACGACGTGGCGGCGGGAAGCCGGGTCTTCTCCGGGATCTTCACCGTGGAGTCGGTCAACAACAACTGGCTCGGCGACCCCGCGGGCGTGTACGACAATTCCTTCGTCGACGGCTATTTCGCGGCGCTGAAGCTGCCGGTCGGCGTTCACACCGTGAGCTACGGGGGTGGCATCGGCTCGCTGGAGTTCTCCAATTCAGTGGAGGCGACGATCGTGGTCGCGCCGATTCCGGCTCCGGTTCCGGCCGCGCTCCTCATGAGCGGACTTCTCGCTCTCGCCGGTTTCAGGGGCGGCGCGCGGCGGCAGGCTTGAGGCCAGCCGCGCCGAAACGGGTGGCGCGGCCGGCGGGGCTTGAGGCGCGCGGAACGCGGTCCAAGGTTGGACCGCCCGCAACGAGTTAAATCACCAGTGTTTTTTCGTGAACCGTTCGTAAACGCTTCGGGCGGAGGCCTCGGGCGCGCCGGGGCCGCCTTCCTTGATCGGAATAAACACATGGCGTGTCCATTTCAGTCTCGCTGAACCCATCGAGCAGCCGTTCGGACCGTTCGAGGCGGGATCCATTCTTTGGGGACGAGGGTCTCCGCGAATGATACATAAGAAGCGGGATCTTCTGGCGTCCGGTTTGTGGCGAAACTCTGACAGTCTCGGACGCCAAACGTCTGCAAAAGGAAGCAAGCAAGGAAGAACAAGATGACCTACCGTTTGATCTGCGTTGCGGCTGTACTCGCACTATCAGCGCATCCGGCGTTCGCCGAGTGGAGCTTCAGCGATGGCTCAACTCCGAACGCGTTCGTGCAGACGAACGACATGACCCTCGAACTGCAGTGCGACCGCATCCGGTTCGCGCCCGCTGGCTACGCGGACAGCGAGGACATCGTCGCGAAGCAGGCCATGTCGATCCAATTCATGAAGGACGGCGCGACCGAGGTGGGCGCCTTCCAGGTCGGGCCGGAGAGCGCGAGCGTGGAGATCGTGGACAACTATCCGGTTGAGATCCTGTTCCGGGACGCGTCCGACTACGATTTCGTCCTCGATCAGATCGCGGCGAACGCGGTGCTGAGCCTCTCCATGGCGGATCAGGACGTTTCCTACGGCATGTTCGACCTGAACGGCTCGTCGGCCGCGATCAGCTCGCTGAGGGCCGCGTGCTCCGGCGCGGGCCAGAGTGCGGCCGCTCCGATGGAAGCTCCGGAGGGCGTCGTCTACTGCGGCGGCGGCGGAGTGAAACGGCAGATCGAATACGCGATCCTCGATGAGCCGGAGGGCGAGTGGGACGCGGTCGTCACGGTGAACGGGGAACAGTCGAGGGCGATGACGGCCTACAGCTATTTCGGCAACTCCGAGCCACCGCGCGGCTTCGTGGTCGCCCTGCTCGGGGAAGACCGCTCCGAGTTCCTCGTGTTCCGCGACGGAGGCAAGGACTGGCTGGAATTCGGCGACTACGAGTACGAGAAATGCAACTGAAGCTCAGCCCGTGGAGTGTCCGGACATCCCGCGCCTCCCCGACCGTCGCCTGCAGAGCTTCGCGCAGAGCCGGGAGGCCGGAGGCGATCGCAGCTGCCGGAAGCCACCCGGCGTCGCGCCCGCGTGGGGTGGTGCCCGGCGGCTGGAGCGAACCGTTTGTGGTGCCACGTCATTGTCGGGTTGTGCCGTGAGCCGGGGGCGGAGGAGCGCCCGCGCGGAACGACCCGATCAGGCCCGCTCGTCCTTGGGCGAGCCCATCACCACGTAGGAGGTGATCGCGCTCACCTGCGGCAGCACGCCGAGCACGTCGGTGTGGAACACCTTGAAGGCCTGAAGATCGCGGGCCTCGACCCGCAGCAGGTACTCGAAGGCGCCGGTGATGTTGTGGCATTCGCGGACTTCCGGCGAGCGGGAAATCGCCCGCTCGAAGGCTTCCTGCGACGCCTTGGTGTGGCTCGACAGTCCGACCGCGACATAGGCCGTGAAGCCGACACCGCGCGCCGCGGGATCGAGTACCGCCCGGTAGCCGGCGATCACCCCGCTGCGCTCGAGTTCCTGCACCCGGCGCAGGCAGGCCGAGGGTGAGAGGCCGACCCGCTCGGCGAGGTCGACATTGCTGATCCGCCCCTCCACGCCGAGCACGCGCAATATATGCTGGTCCATACGGTCCATGGCCGTGATATGTTGCGCAGATCGGTATCCCCTTCGCAAGAACGCAACGAAACACCGCTGAGATCCGCTTAATCTGCGGCCATGACCCACGACCTTCTCCTCGCGCTCGTCGCCTTCGCCTTCGTCACCTCGGTCACCCCGGGGCCGAACAACCTGATGCTGATGGCCTCGGGCGCAAACTTCGGTTTCCGGCGCACCATTCCGCACATGCTCGGCGTCGGGCTCGGCTTCACGGCGATGGTGGCGCTGGTCGGGCTTGGCCTCGCCGGACTCTTCGATGCGGCGCCCTGGGCGCAGGCCGGGCTCCGGGTCGTGGGGGTCGTCTACATGCTCTGGCTCGCCTGGCGGATAGCCACCGCCGCCGCGCCGGGCGGCGGGGCCGCCGGCGGACGGCCGATCACCTTCCTGCAGGCGGCGGCCTTTCAATGGGTCAATCCGAAGGCCTGGGCGATGGCGCTGACTGCCAACTCGGTCTACGCGCCCTCGGGCGGGATCGGCACCGTGGCGCTTGTTGCGGTGATCTTCGGGGCGATCAACCTGCCGTCGGTGAGCTCCTGGACGCTGCTCGGCCAGCAGATCCGCCGCCTGTTCGACCGCCCCGCCCGGCTGCGCGCCTTCAACGCGGTGATGGCGGTTCTGCTGGTCGCGTCGCTCTGGCCGGTGCTCGCAGGCTGAGACGCGGCCTTGGGCGCTTGATTGACGGTCCCGGGCCGCGTTAACGCTCTTATCTTTCCAGAACAGTGGCTTGAAGTCTGTCCTTGCTGGGACACCCCGAAACGGGGTGGAGTTCAGAGCCTGCAGACCTTGGTCAGACCCCCGTCGATCAGGATGTCCTCCCCGGTGATGAAGGCCGCCCCGTCGGAGGCGAGAAACGCCGCGGTCTTGCCAACTTCCTCGGTCCGGCCCAGCCGCTCGAGAGCGTGCATGTGCCGAAACTTCCGTTCGGTCTCCCCGGTCGGGTCGGCGTCGACGATCATTCGGGTCATCGTCGCGTCGATCGCCCCGGGCGAGATCGAGTTGACCCGGATGTTCCATTTCCCCCACTCGGCGGCGAGCTGGCGGGTCAGCGAGATCACCGCGCCCTTGGACGCCGCATAGGCGCTGAACCCCTCCAGCGAGTGGCTCTGGTGGACCGAGGAGAGGTTGATCACCACCCCCTCGCGCCGATCGCGGAAACCCGCGAAGGTCGCCCGGCAGAACCGGAACATGCCCGTCACGTTCACGTTGAGGAGCCGCTGGAAGTCCGCCTCCGCCACCTCGGTAATCGGCGCGGCCGGCAGCAGGATCGCGGCGTTGTTGACCAAAATGCGCAGCGGCCCGAACTCGGCCTGCGCCGCGGCGACGGCCCGCTCGACCGCGCCGAGATCGCGTATGTCGCAGGAAAGGTAGGACGCCGCCCCGCCCTGCGCCCGGATGTCGGCTGCCACGGCCGCGCCCTCCGCGTCGAGCACGTCCACCAGCGTGACCCGCGCGCCCTGCGCGGCGAATTCCCGCGCGATGCCCTCGCCGAGCCCGCGCGCGGCCCCTGTGACGATCGCCGGCCGTCCATCGAGCATCGCATGTTCCTCCCTCACGTCGACCGCTGCCGACTGTGGCGAGCGCGCGAGCCCATTGCAACCGCGGCGGCGCTCCGGCGATAGTGGCGGCCAGACGGCGCAGGAGGAGCGCATGCAGGGGGTGGCGAAGCGGAGCGTCGATTTCGGCGACGTCGGTCTGATCGACCGGCCCGAGCCCGAGCCTGCGCCCGGCTGCGTGGTGCTGCGGGTGGCGGGCTGCGGGATCTGCGGCACGGACCTGCACATCTTCCGCAACGAATACGCCGTGGCCCCGCCGGTGGTGATGGGCCACGAGGTCTGCGGCGTGGTCGAGCGGGTCGGCGAAGGCGTCGACGAGAGCCTCGTCGGCGGGCGCTTCGTCGCCGAGACCTTCTACTCGACCTGCATGACCTGCCGGCACTGCCGCGACGGCCGGACCAGCCTCTGCCGGGCGCGCCGCTCGATCGGCAGCCACGTCGATGGCGCCATGGCCCCGCTGGTCGCGGTCCCGGCGCTGAACCTGCACGCCCCGCCCGGAGCGATGAGCGACGCGGCGGCGGCCCTGGCCGAGCCGGTCGCCTGCGTGACCAACTCTCTCTATGGGGCTGCGCCCTACGTGGAGCCCGGCGACCGGGTGCTGGTGGTGGGGCCGGGCGCGATCGGGCTGATAGCCGCGCAGGTGGCCCGGGCCTGCGGCGGCGCGGTGACGGTGCGCGGCACCGCCAGGGACCGGGCCCGTCTCGATCTCGCCGAACGGCTCGGCTTCACGGTCAACCTTGCCGAGGATCCGGTCGCCGAGGAGGCCTTCGACGTGACGGTGGAATGCTCGGGCGACGCCCGCGGCTACGCCGATGCGCTTCGCGCCGCTGACCGCGGCGGGCACGTGGCGCAGATGGGGCTTTCGGGGCGGGACTCGACGCTGCCGATGGATCTGATCTGCTTCCGCGAGCTCACCGTCACGTCGGGCTTTGCGTCGAACCCGCGGTCCTGGCGGCGGGCGATGCGGCTTCTGCACGCGGGGTTGGTCGATCTCGAGGCGCTGATCACCGCGCGGCTTCCGCTCGCGGCCTGGCGCGAGGCCTTCGATCGGTCGTTCGCGGCGGACGGGGTGAAGTTCGTCTTCGATCCGCGCATGGACAACGCCAGCTGAGGGGGAGGACGCGATGCGGCTCTACGGACGCGAGATGACCCGGCGCGAGATCGAGGCGGCGACCGGCGACGCGGCGGCGTTCTTCGGGGTGCGCCTCGTGACGCTGGGCGACGGAGTCGAGCGCGGGGTGCGGATGCTGGAGTTCCGAACCGGCACCGGGCTGCGCTTGACGGTGATGATCGACCGGGGGATGGATCTTGCGGAATGCGAGATCAACGGCATGGCGCTCGGTTGGGTGTCGCCGACCGGGTTCCGCAATCCGGGTCTTCACGAATACGAGGGCGAGGGCGGGCTCGGCTTCCTGCGGTCGTTCTCGGGATTGCTGGTCACCTGCGGGCTAGACCACGCGCTCTTCATGCACGAAGTCGACTCGGCCGATTACCGATACGCCGCACGCGAGACGGTGCGGCATTCCCTGCACGGGCGCGTCGGCATGATCCCGGCGCGGCTGACTGGCTACGGCGAGCGCTGGGACGGGGATCGCTGCACGCTCTGGGCGGAGGGCGTGGTGCGCCAGGCGGCGGTCTATGGCGAGGCGCTGGAGCTGACGCGGCGGATCGAAGTGGAGGCGGGAACGAACGATATCCGGATCCATGACGTGGTTCGGAATCGTGGGTGGAACCGGACTCCGCACATGTATCTCTATCACGTCAATCTCGGGGCGCCTCTGCTGGCCGAAGGGTCGCGATATGTCGCGCCGGTCCGCGACGTGGTCTGGGCGGGCCATGCGGACCGCTACGAGGCGCAGGGCGTGGGCTACCGCACCCTGGCCGGACCGCAGGAGACCTACCACGAGCAGGTCTGGGAGTTCGATCTCGCCGCCGACGCCGACGGGCGGGTGGTTAAGGCGCTGGTCAACGACGGGCTCGGGATCGGCTTCGAGGTGACGACTCTCAAGAGCGAGTTCCCCTGCGCCTACCAGTGGCAGCACCTGCAGGCGGGGCAGTACGCGATCGGGATCGAGCCTGCGTCGCACCACGTGGTCGGCGACGGCTTCGCCCGGGAGCGGGGCGAGATGATCTGGCTCGAGCACGGCGACCAGCGGGATTACCATGTCGGCTTCCGGGTGCTGGACGGGGCCGGGGACATCGCGGAGAGCGAGGCGCAAATTCGGGCGATCCACGGCCAGCCGGAGGCGGATTATCCGGAGATTTCGGGGGCGTTTCCCGAGCTCCGGGACGCCCATCGGGGGTGATGGGCGGCCTGTCCCAGCTGGGACAGATCTCAACCATCTGATCTGAAAACGATAAAGTGTTAATGCGCACGAAGACGCAGTGTGGCGGCGCTTGCGGCGGCGCAATCCATCGGGTATTCTCGATATATGGATAAGACAAGCGCGCTCGCGGCGCTCTCAGCGCTGGGTCAGGACATGCGGCTCGACGGCTTCCGGCTGCTGGTGCAGGCCGGCGAGACGGGTCTGCTCGCCGGCGAGATCTGCGACCGGCTGGGGGTGCGGCAGAACACCATGTCCTCCAACCTCGCGATCCTGCACCAGGCCGGGCTGGTGCGGAACCGCCGCGAGGGCCGGGCGGTGCGCTACTTCGCCGACATGGCGGGGGTGCGAGGCCTGCTGGAATTCCTGATGGAGGATTGCTGCGGCGGCAATCCGGAGCTGTGCCAACCGGCGATCGCGGCGATCGCCCGTCCCTGCGAAAGGAGTGTGACGTGACCGAATCGAGCCCTGAACCGAAGAACGTGCTGTTCCTGTGCACCGCCAATTCCGCCCGGTCGATCCTCGCCGAGGCGATCCTGAACCGCGAGGGCGTCGGACGGTTCCGGGGTTACTCGGCCGGGTCGCATCCGAGGGGCGCGGTCCATCCGCTGGCGCTCGACATGCTCGCGCGGCTCAACCACGACACCGGCTTCGCCCGTTCCAAGAGCTGGGACGAGTTCGCGGGCCCGGACGCGCCGCAGATGGACTTCGTCTTCACCGTCTGCGATTCGGCGGCGGCGGAGACCTGTCCGATCTGGCCCGGCGCGCCGATGACCGCGCATTGGGGCGTCCCCGACCCGGCGGCGGTCGAGGGAAGCGAGGCGGAGCGCGGCCTGGCGTTTCGCGACGCCTACCGGATGCTGCGCAACCGCATCTCGATCTTCGTGAACCTGCCGATGCGATCACTTGACCGGCTGACGCTGGCGCGGCGGCTGGACGCGATCGGGGCCATGCGCGCGCCGGAGACGGCGCTCGAGGGGGAGGCGGAGACCTCGTGACCGACGCCGCCGCCGCCCAGACGGGGGGCATGGGCGCCTTCGAGCGCTGGCTGACACTCTGGATCGCGCTGGCGATGGCGGCGGGCGTGGCCATCGGCGTCGTAGCGCCGGGGCTGGTGGCGGCGGTGGCCGCGGCCGAGGTGGCCAACGTCAACCTCGTGGTCGCCGCGCTGATCTGGGCGATGGTCTATCCGATGATGGTCGGCGTCGACTTCGGCGCGATCGCGGGCGTGGCCCGGCAGCCGAAGGGGCTTGCGCTGACGCTGGCGGTGAACTGGCTGATCAAGCCGTTCACGATGGCGCTTCTGGCGGTGCTGTTCTTCGACCATGTCTTTGCACCCTGGATCGCGCCAGAGGACGCCGCGCAGTACACGGCCGGGCTGATCCTGCTGGGGGCTGCGCCCTGCACGGCGATGGTGTTCGTCTGGTCGCAGCTCACCCGCGGCGATCCCACCTACACGCTGGTGCAGGTGTCGTTGAACGACGTGATCATGGTCTTCGCCTTCGCGCCGATCGTGGCGTTCCTGCTCGGCGTGACCGACATCGCCGTGCCCTGGGAGACGCTGGTGCTGGCGACCGTGCTCTATGTGGTGCTGCCGCTGATCGCCGGGCTGGCGACCCGGCGGGCGCTGGGATCGACGGCGGCAATCGACGCCTTCTCGGCGCGGGTCAAGCCTTGGTCGATGGTCGGTCTGATCGCGACGGTGGTGATTCTCTTCGGACTGCAGGGCGAGACCATCCTCGCCAAGCCGGCAGTGATCGCGCTGATCGCGACGCCGATCCTGATCCAGAGCTACGCGATCTTCGCGCTGGCCTACGCCGCGGCCTGGGCGCTGAAGGTGCCCCACAAGATCGCCGCGCCCTGCGCGATGATCGGCACGTCGAACTTCTTCGAGCTGGCGGTGGCGGTGGCGATCAGCCTGTTCGGGCTGGGCTCGGGCGCGGCGCTTGCGACGGTGGTGGGCGTGCTGGTCGAGGTTCCGGTGATGCTGTCGCTGGTGGCCTTCGCCAACCGCACCCGCGGCCGCTTCGATTAAAGGGCGCAGCACGCAAGCCGGTTGCTTTTCCACTGGTCCGACAACATGATCCCCCGCAGGGCGCAGCAGCGCCCACACAGCGTCATCAGGGGAGGATCACGGATGAAATGGATCACAGGCGCGCTCACGGCGGGCGCGCTCGCGCTCGGCGCCGCCACTACTGCTCTTGGCGAAGGGCGCACGTTCTACTGGGTCTCGCACGGCGGTCCGGCCGACCCGGTCTGGACCTATTTCCTTGAGGGCGCCAACCAGTGGGCCGAGGACACCGGCAACACGGTCAACAGTTCGTTCCATTCCGGCGACGTGGCCTCGCACCAGGAAGCGCTGCGCTCGGCGATCGCGGCGGGGCCGGACGGCATCGTCACGACGAGCCCCGATCCGGGCAGCCTCATCGAGGTGGCCGGCGAGGCGAAGGCGGCGGGCATTCCGATCATCAACTTCAACACGCCCGATCCGACCGCGCCCTTCGACGCCTATGTCGGCGGCGACCTGGTGGTCTACGGGCGGCAGTGGGCGCAGTACCTGGTCGACAACGGCCTCGTGGAGGCGGGCGACTTCGTCTGGCTGCCCGTCGAGATCCCCGGCGCCACCTACGGCGTCCAGGAAGAGGAGGGCATCGCCTCGGTCTTCGAGCCGCTGGGCATCACCTGGGAGGTCACCGACAACACGCTCGACCAGGCCGAGGTGATCACCCGCATGTCCGACTACCTGACCGCCAACCGCGATCGCATCTCCGCGATCATCGGGCTGGGCGACCTAGTGACGGGCTCGATCCAGCGCGTCTTCGACCAGGTCGGCGTGCCTCCGGGCGAGATCCCGGTGGTGGGCTGGGGCAACTCGCTCGACACCAGCCAGGCCGTGCTCGCGGGCTACGTCAACGCCGCCCAGTGGCAGGACCCGCAGGCGACCAGCTACACCGCGCTGTCGCTGGCCAGCATGGCTGCGAGCGGCATCCCGCCGGGCTTCAACGTGATCGTGGGCAAGCTCTACGAGGCGGACGAGGCCCAGATCTACGACGACATCATGGCGGGGAACTGACCCTCGCCTGAAGCCGCGGGCCCGAGCGGCCCGCGGCCCCCCCAGAGCCCCGCGCCGCGCGTGGCGTTCCCGTCCCGACCCAGAGGGCATTCCTTGGAAAACCGCTCGCTGATGCAGCGACTGATCGCCATGCCGGAGTTCGGGCCGCTGGTGCTGCTCGTCGCCGAGATCGTCATCTTCTTCCTGATCAATCCGAATTTCCTTTCGGCGCTCAACATCTCCAACACGCTCACCTTCACGGTCGAGCTCGGGCTGATCGCGCTGGCGATGACCATGCTGATGACCTCCGGAGAGTTCGATCTCTCGGTGGGCTCGGTCTTCGGGTTCTCGCCGGTGGTGATGTGGACGCTGTTCAACAGCGAAGTCGCGCCGCTCTGGGTCTGTTTCGCGGTGGCGCTTCTGATCGCGGCGAGCATCGGGCTGGTGAACGGGCTGTTCGTGACGCAGCTCAAGATCCCGTCGTTCCTGGTGACGCTCGGCATGCTGCTGGTGGTGCGAGGTTCGGCGCTCTACATCACCGACGGCTTTCCGCAGCGGACCTGGAGTTCGGAGGGCCAGTGGATCGCGGAGCTTCTGGTCGGCGACTTCTACGTGGGTCCGTTCCGGATCTACGCCTCGCTCTTCTGGTTCATCGCGGCGGCGGTAATCCTGCACTACGTGCTCACCAGGACCAAGTACGGCAACTGGATCCAGGCCTCGGGCGGCAACCCGAGTGCGGCGCGGGCGCGCGGCGTGAAGGTCAACGCCACCAAGATCTGGCTGTTCATCCTGTGCTCGTGCATGGCGGCCTTCGCGGGGATCATCAGCTCGATCCGCACGGCGGCGGCCAACCCCAACAGCGGCACCGGCTACGAGCTCGAGGTCATCGCCATGGTGGTGATCGGCGGCACGGTGCTGACCGGCGGGCGGGGCACGATCATCGGCACGGTGCTGGGCGTGCTGATCCTGCGGATCATGCGCAACGGCATCGTGATGATCGGCGTGCCGGGGCTCGCCTACCAGATCTTCATCGGCGCGATCATCCTCGGGATGATGGCGCTGCATTCCTGGCTCGAACGCCGCCACGGCGCGGGGAGGTGAGGCGATGGCCGGCGAACTGATCCGCATGGAGAACATCCACAAGTACTACGGCCGCATCCATGCGCTCGACGGGGTGGACTTCAGCGTCGGCGAGAGCGAGATCGTCGGTCTGCTGGGCGACAACGGCGCGGGCAAGTCGACGCTGATCAAGGTGCTCTCGGGCGCCGAGCCGATCACCAGCGGAGAGATCTACGTGCGCGGCGCCAGGGTAGTGATCCGCTCGACCACCGACGCGATCGACCAGGGGATCGAGACGATCTACCAGGACAGCGCCCTGGTCACCCAGCTCTCGATCGCGCGGAACCTGTTTCTGGGCCGCGAGCCGCTGAAGGGGCCGAAGTGGCTCAACCGGATGGATCAGGAGACGATGAACGCGGTGGCGAGCGATCTGCTCCGCCGGGTGGGCATCACCAAGAACATCCCGCCGACGACGCCGATCGGCGCGCTCTCGGGCGGCGAGCGGCAGGCGGTGGCGATCGCGCGGGCGATGCATTTCGAGAGCAACCTGATCATCCTCGACGAGCCGACCAACAACCTGGGCGTGGCCGAGGTGCAGGGGGTGCTGAACTTCGTGCGGGGCGCGCGTGAACTCGGGGCATTCGTGCATCTTCATCGCCCACAACATCCACCACGTCTTCCAGGTGGTTGACCGGATCGTGGTGATGCGGCGCGGCCAGATTGTCGCCGACGACATCGATCCCCGGGCCTCGAGCGTCGAGGCGGTGGAGGAGGTGATCACCGGCATGAAGCTCGAGCGGGCGGCGCGGTAGGCGCGCGCCTTCGCCGGCGCCCCGACCCGGGGTCAAGCGAGAGGGGGAACCAACGTGCGAAGCTATGTGGTGACGGGCGCGGCGAGCGGGATCGGCGCGGCGGTGACGGAGGTGCTTCTGGCCGAGGGCACCGGCGTGCTGGCGCTCGACCTGCCCGGGCAGCTCGACCGGCTGGAGGCCCACGACAACCTCGTCGCGCATGCAGGCTCGGTGGCCTCTGTCGCCGATTGCGCGGCGGCGGTGGCGGCGGCGGTCGCGCGGTTCGGGCGGCTGGACGGGGTGTCGCACAACGCCGGCATCCAGCGCTACGGCACCATCGAGACCACGACCGACGAGGTCTGGGACGAGGTGATGGCGGTCAACCTCTCGGGCGGCTTCTACATCGCCCGCGCCGCGGCGGCGGAGATCAGGAAGACGAAGGGCGCCTATGTCTTCATGGGCTCGGTGCAGAGCGTCGCCAGCCAGCAGGGCGTCACCGCCTATTCCACCTCCAAGCACGGGCTGCTCGGGCTGACCCGGTCGATCGCCGTGGACATGGCTCCCCACGGCGTGCGCGCCAACATGATCGAGCCGGGTTCGGTGGATACGCCGATGCTGCGCGCCTCGGTGGCGCTCAACCCCGACCCCGAGGCGGTCTGGCGCGAGATCCGGGCGATGCATCCGCTGGGACGGCCGGCCGAGCCCATCGAGGTCGCGCATCTGGTCGCGTTCCTGCTGTCGGACAAGGCGTCCTTCATCACCGGCGAGGACATCCGGGTGGACGGCGGGCTCTACGCCCGGCTCGGCGGATCGCCCGAGAAGGAATAAGCCCGATGCGCGCAGTGCTGCACGACCGGTTCGGCCCGCCCGACGTGCTCTCGATCGGCGAGGTCGCGGAGCCCGAGCCTCCCTCAGGCGGCGCGCTGATCGAGGTGCGCGCCTTCGCGGTCAGTTCCGGGGACGCCCGCATCCGGGCGGCGCGGTTTCCGCCGACCTTCGCGGTCCCCTCGGCTGATGTCCGGGATCTCGCGCCCCAGGCTTAGCGGGCGGCTCGCAATTCGCCGGGGTTCGTCGCGCGAGGGAACGCCGAGCTTCGCGGAGGGGCCCGCGGGTCGTCAGCTTCGTCCGGCACGGCGCTGCGGAGGAGGTGGTCGCAGGCGAGGCGCATCACCGCCACCGCTTCGGGACGCGCGAGCGCCGCCCAACCGGCCTCTTTCGCGCCGGCGGGCCGCCCGGCGAACACGAACGCCGCCAGACCCGTGGCCAGCAGCAGAAGTCGTCTCGTCGCGCGCGCTTGCATCCGCTCTCCCAACCGAGAGACAGGCCGCCCGCCGACGGCGTCGTGTCGCTTCAGAGAAAGAACCCGATCGTGAGCGGGATGGCGATCACAGAGATCAGCGTCGAGACCACCACCAGGCCCGCCACCTGGTCGGCCTGGGCCTTGTACTTGGCCGCCAGCATGTAGGACGTCACCGCGACCGGCATCGACACCTGGAGCACCAGCACCCCGAGCGCCAGCCGCGGCAGCTCGAACCAGAGCCCGATCGCCAGAGGTGCTGCGATGCAGAGCCCGAGCTTGAGCACGCAGATCACCACTGCGCGGCCGAGCGCGCGCGGCTGGAGCCGCGAGATCGCCACCCCGAGCGTGATCAGCATCAGCGGGATCGCCACCTGGCCCGTCATATCGAGCGTGTTGCCGAGCCAGACCGGCACTGTCGATCCCGTCAGCATGAACACGAGCCCGAGGATCGCGGCCCAGACGATCGGCTCGCGGAACGCGGTGACCGGCGAGCCGCCGCCGGCGACCACCCAGAGCCCGAAGGTGAAGCTCATCAGCGCCATGACCGCGAAGATCACCACCGCGAAGTCGAAGCCCTGCTGGCCGAAGGCGAAGAGCGCCAGCGGCAGGCCGATGTTGCCGGTGTTGCCGAAGGTGATCGGCGCCCAGAACGTCGAGACCTCGAGCCCCGCGAGCGCCACGAACCCCCACGCGACGAGGCCGATCACCGCGTAGGCGGCGATCGCGGCCAGCGCGGTGTCGCGCAGCACCAGCGGATCGACCTCCGAGCGCATCAGGGCCATGAAGACCAGGCAGGGCAGGCCGAGCGTCATCGACAGGCGCGTGACGAACTCCACGTCGTAGTTGAGCCCCATGCGCACCCAGAGGTAGCCGGCTGCCGCAAGCGCGAACACGGGGGCGACGATCTGGACAACCTGCAGGAGGAGCGCCATGTCTGAACCGTTAACCCAACCCTAACGCGCTGCGCCGCGGTCTGTCCCGGAATGTGGACATTGAGTCAACCGCGGAATATAATGCAGTGCGGTACGTTGTACGCGGGAGTGTTGAGATGCAGGAGGCTTTGGCGAAATTCACGCTGGGTCAGGTGGTCCGTCACCGCATCCATGCGTTTCGCGGCGTGATCTTCGACGTTGATCCGACCTTCAGCAACACCGACGAATGGTGGGAGTCGATCCCAGAGGACAGCCGTCCGAGCAAGGACCAGCCATTCTATCACCTGCTCGCCGAGAACGAGACGTCGTACTACGTCGCCTATGTCTCCGAGCAGAACCTGGTCCGCGACGACACCGGCGAGCCGGTGGATCATCCGGAGGTGTCCTCGATGTTCGGCCCGCTGCGCGACGGCGGCCGATACGACATGGACGGCCATCTGCACTGATCCCGGCCCGCGCCCCCGGCGGGCGCGTCAGTACCCGATCGCGCAGCCGTCCTTTCGCGGATCGCTCGCCCCGATCAGCACGCCGTTCTCCGCGTCGATCACGATCGCCTGCGCCCCGCCGATCGGGGTCGCGCGCCGCACGACCCGGTGGCCGCGCCGTTTGAGGTCCTCGGCCACGGTGGCCGCATAGCCGGTCTCGAGTTCGAGGACCCCCTTCTGGGCAAAGCTGCGTGGCGCGTCGATCGCCGCCTGCGGTTCCATGGCGAAGTCCACGAGGTTGCTGACGAGCCGCATGTGGCCCGCCGGCTGATAGGCGCCGCCCATCACCCCGAAGGGCATGGCCAGACGCCCCTCGCGGCGCAGCATCGCCGGGATGATGGTGTGCAGCGGCCGCTTGCCGCCGCCCGCCTCGTTGACGTGGCCGGGGATCAGGTTGAAGCCCGCGCCGCGGTCGTGAAAGAGCACCCCGAACTTCGGCGAGGCGATCCCAGACCCGAAGGCGCTGTAGATCGAATAGATCATCGAGACCGCCATCCGGTCGGCGTCGACGACGGTCAGGTAGACCGTGTCGCGATGCAGAGCCTCGGTCGCCGCCGGCGGATCGGGCAGGGCGCGGTCGGGTGCTATCAGGTCCGCCAGCGCCGCGGCGGTCGCGTCCGAGAGCATGTGATCGAGCCGCAGCGCGGCCCGGGACGGGTCGCCGACGAAGCGGTCGCGGGCGTCATAGGCGAGCTTGACCGCCTCGGCCTCGAGATGCGCGCGCTCCGCGCCCAGCGGATCGAGCCCGGCCAGATCGAAGCGCGCGAGGATGCGCGCCAGCAGGATCGCCGTCGCGCCCTGTCCGCTGGGCGGAATCTCGACAAGCTCCCAGCCGCGATAGGGTCCGGCGATTGGCTCGACGTAGTCGCAGGACGCCGCCGCGAAGTCCTCGAGCGTATGCGCGCCGCCCAGCGCCCGAAGCGCGCCCACCATGTCCTCGGCCGCCTCGCCCTCGTAGAAGGCCGACCGCCCCTCCGCGGCGATGCGGCGCAGGAGCGCGGCCTGCCCCGGCGCGCGGAACGTCTCGCCCTGGCGCAGCGCCCGCCCGTCGCGCAGGAAATGCGCCCGCGCATCGCCCTTGAGCGTTGATGCGGCGCCCGCCCAGTCCGCGGCTGTGCGCGGCGCGACGGCGACGCCGTCCTCCGCGTAGCGGATCGCCGGCGCGAGGCTCGCCGCCAGCCCGATGCGCCCCCAGTCGGCGGAGAGCCGCGCGAAGGCGTCCACCGCGCCCGGGATCGTCACTGCATGGGGCGCGCCGCCGGGCATGGACGTGGCCCCGCCCGCGCGCAGCGCCTCCGGATCGAGACCGGCCGGCGCCCGCCCCGACCCGTTGAGCGCGACGATCCGTTCCGAGCCGGCGGGCTTGACCAGCGCGAAGACATCGCCGCCCAGCCCGCACATCGGCGGCTCGCAGAACCCCAGAAGGACCGCAGCGCCAATGGCTGCGTCCACGGCGTTTCCGCCCGCCTGCATCAACGAGACCGCCACCTGCGCCGCCAGGGGATGCGACGTGGCGCACATACCGTTTCGGGCGTAGACCATCGACCGGCCCGGCGTCTGGAAATCCCGCATGGCGCTCTCCTGATGACGGACACGATAGAAGCCGGTCCGCGCGCGCAAGGCAACCGGCCGCACAGCGCTTGCAAAGCAGGTCGCTGGCGGTTCATTCTGGTCGGATGACGCACCTCACGGACGCTGGATACGGGATCGTCGCACAGGAGCGGGTGAGCTTTCACCGCTCCGAACTTGCGGTCATTCTCGGGCTCTACGGGCGCATGGTGGCGGCCGGGATCTGGCGCGACTACGGCATCTCGATGCTGCGCGACGTCGCGGTGTTCTCGATCTTCCGCCACACGGCCGAGCACCCGATCTACCGGATCGAGAAGCGACCTGCGCTGGCTGGCCGGCAAGGACAGTATTCGGTGGTCGGCATGGATGGGCGGATCCTCAAGCGCGGGATGGATCTGCGCTCGGTGCTGCGCGTGCTCGAACGCAAGCTGATCCGGGCGGTCTGATCGGGGCGCATCCGACGCCCTGGCCCGGCTGATGGCGGGTCGTCATCCGCGAGCGTGCTTCGAATGATCTCGACGCGCCACACGTTCTGATCAGCGCCTGCCAATCACTTGAGCAGTATCGAATACCGTGGGAGCGATCGGTGTTCCGTCATTTCGGGTGGCGTGTTCGATGAACGTGTTGACGTCTGGCGGGATCGCCGTACCCCGCTGCGCGACACCCAGGAAGATGTGTTTAGAGTTTTCGGGTGTCAGGTCGAACCAGTTCGGATCGTCGAACGTCCCGGCATACACGCCCACGACATCCGGAAAACGTTCGAACGTCAGAAAGAGCTTCGTGCCGCAGGTGTCGCAGAAATGGACATGAACTTCCTTGCCGCTGCCTTCCGAAAGGTGCGTGTATGTCTTTTCAGTTCCTGCAGTGATCGAGAAATCCTTGGCGTCAAACACCGGTTCGACCAGATAGGCGCCTCCGGTTGCGCGCTGGCAGAACTTGCAGTGACACATGGTTACTCTGGTCGGTTGGGCCTTGACTGCATATCGCAATCTGCCACAGAGGCATCCGCCTTCGGCGTTGGTCACTTCCTTCCCCCCGAGCCTGCTGTTCCGGACGCCGGTTGATGGCGGCGGTCATTCGCGGCGGCCGGGAAAGACCGGGTAGCACCCGGACCCGACCGCAGCCTGCATCGCGGCCAGCCGCGCAGCGTCTTCTCCGCAAACCGACGCGCCGTCGAACGTCGCGGGACCGGTCGGGCTCAGACCCGTCCGACGCCTATTCGGCGGTCAGCAGCGGCGGCTTGCGCGTCGGGATGCGCGGCGCGGCGGCGGGCTCGATCCGCAGGTCGATCTCGCCGCCGGTGACCAGCACCTGCACGACGCCGCCCTTGGCGAGCTTGCCGAACAGCAACTCCTCCGCCAGCGGCTTCTTGATGTGCTCCTGGATCACCCGGCCGAGCGGACGCGCGCCCATCTTCTCGTCGTAGCCCTTGTCGGCCAGCCATTCCGCCGCTTCCGGCGACAACTCGATGGTCACGTTGCGGTCCATCAGCTGCGCCTCGAGCTGGAGGACGAACTTCTCGACCACCTGCAGGATCACCGGCTTGGGCAGCGCCGAGAAGCTGATCACCGCGTCGAGCCGGTTGCGGAACTCCGGGGTGAACATGCGCTCTATCGCGGCCGTGTCCTCGCCCTCGCGCCGCTCGCGGCCGAAGCCGAGCGCGTTCTTCGCCTGCTCCTGCGCGCCGGCGTTGGAGGTCATGATCAGCACGACGTTGCGGAAGTCCACCGTCCGGCCGTTGTGGTCGGTCAGCTTGCCGTTGTCCATCACCTGCAGCAGGATGTTGTAGACGTCAGGATGCGCCTTCTCCATCTCGTCGAGGAGGAGCACGCAATGCGGGTGCTGGTCGACCCCGTCGGTCAGTAGCCCGCCCTGGTCGAAGCCGACATAGCCCGGCGGCGCGCCGATGAGGCGGCTGACGGTGTGCTTCTCCATATACTCCGACATGTCGAAGCGCAGCAGTTCGACCCCGAGGATCTCCGACAGCCGTTTGGCCACCTCGGTCTTGCCGACGCCGGTAGGACCCGTGAAGAGGTAGTTGCCGATGGGCTTCTCCGGCTCCCGAAGGCCCGCGCGGCTCAACTTGATCGCCGAGGACAGCGCGTCGATCGCCGCGTCCTGGCCGAAAACCAGCCGCTTGAGCGAGGTCTGCAGGTCGCGCAGCACCGCCGCGTCATCCTTGGACACGCTCTTGGGCGGGATTCGCGCGATCTTGGCGACGACCGCCTCGATCTCCTTGGTGGTGATCGTCTTGCGCCGCCGGCTCTCGGGCAGAAGATGCTGCGCGGCGCCCGCCTCGTCGATCACGTCGATCGCCTTGTCGGGCAGCTTGCGGTCATGGATGTAGCGCGCCGAGAGGTCGACCGCCGTGCGGATCGCGTCCGCGGTGTAGCGGATGTCGTGGTGCTCCTCGAAATAGGGCTTAAGACCCTTGAGGATCTTGAACGCGTCCTCGACCGAGGGCTCGTTCACGTCGATCTTCTGGAACCGGCGGCTCAGCGCGCGGTCCTTCTCGAAGTGCTGGCGATACTCCTTGTAGGTCGTCGAGCCCATGCAGCGCAGCACGCCCGACTGCAGCGCCGGCTTGAGCAGGTTCGACGCGTCCATCGCGCCGCCCGAGGTCGCGCCGGCCCCGATCACCGTGTGGATCTCGTCGATGAAGAGGATCGCGTCGGGATGCGCCTCCAGCTCCTTCATCACCGCCTTAAGCCGCTCCTCGAAGTCGCCGCGATAGCGCGTGCCCGCGAGCAGCGCGCCCATGTCGAGCGAGAAGATCGTCGTGTCCGCGAGCACCCCCGGGGTGTCGCCATCGACGATCTTGCGCGCCAGGCCCTCCGCGATGGCGGTCTTGCCCACGCCCGGGTCGCCCACCAGCAGCGGGTTGTTCTTGCGCCGCCGGCACAGCACCTGGATGCAGCGCTCCACCTCGTGCGCCCGGCCGATCAGAGGATCGACGTCGCCGGTTCGCGCCTTCTTGTTGAGATCGACGCAGTACTTCTGCAGCGCGGTCTCCTCGGCTTCCTTGCCGCTGGAAGCCTGCGCCTTCGGCTCCGCCGTGGTTTCCGCGCCCTTCACCGGTCGGGCCTCGCCATAGGTCGGGTCCTTGGCGACGCCGTGGCTGATGTAGTTGACCGCGTCGTAGCGGGTCATGTCCTGCTCCTGCAGGAAATAAGCCGCATGGCTCTCGCGCTCGGCGAAGATCGCCACCAGCACGTTCGCCCCGGTGACCTCCGAGCGCCCCGAGCTCTGCACGTGGATCGCGGCGCGCTGGATCACACGCTGGAAGCCGGTGGTCGGCGCCGCCTCGGAGCCCTCGATGTCGGAGATCAGCGCGTCGAGTTCCTCGTCGAGGAAGGTCGCGATGGTCTTTCGCAGCTTCTCGATCTCGACCCCGCAGGCCTGCATCACCCGCGCCGCGTCCGGCTCGTCAAGCAGCGCGAGAAGCAGATGCTCGAGCGTGGCGAGTTCGTGCTTGCGCTGGTTGGCCTGCGCCAGGGCGTTGTGGATAGCGGCCTCGAGAGAGCTCGAAAAAGTCGGCATACTCCGCGTCCTTCCGGTATGTGCTCGCCAGCTCGGGGGCGGCCGACGAGGGCAGGAAACCTACTCCTACTGCTTACGCGTTAAACTTCGGTTTTATTCCGCGTCCTTCAAGGGTGATTATGGACGGGGCCGTTGGAGAGCGCAAAAAAATAAGCGTCTTCAGAGACAAAAAATCAAAATGTGATTACCGATCGGGCATTCTTCAGAACGCATCCTTGCGCCGGCGCAGCTCCGCGAAAACCTGCGCGTCCGCCGCGGCGTCGAGACCGAGCCGCGCCTTCATCGCCGGATCGACCGCGCGCAGGAACGGATTGGTGGCCAGTTCCTCCTCGAGCGACGACGGAACCGTGGGCTCCCCGGCCGCGCGCGCGGCCCGGATCGCTTCCCTCCGCGCCGTCAGCCGTGGGTTGTCCGGGTCCACCGTCGCCGCGAACCGCGCGTTCGCCTCGGTGTATTCGTGCCCCGAATAGACCTGCGTTCCCGGCGGCAGCTTCGCGAGCTTCGACAGGCTCTCCCACATCCGCTCGGCGGTTCCCTCGAACAGCCGCCCGCAGCCCATCGCCATAAGGCTGTCGGCGGTGAAGACCGCCCCGGCGGCGCGGAAATGGTAGGCGACGTGGCCGATGGTGTGGCCCGACACGTCGATCACCTCCGCCGCGTTCTCGCCGAGCGCCACCACGTCGCCCTCCGCCACGGCGACATCGAGCGGCGGCAGCCGGGCCGCGTCCGCCGCCGCGCCGACCACCCGCGCCCCGGTGGCCACGCGCAGCGCCTCGACGCCGTCGATGTGGTCGCCGTGGTGGTGGGTGATCAGGATCAGGTCGAGGCCCCAGCCCCGTTCCGCCAGCGCCGCCTGGATGGGCGCGGCCTCCGGCGCGTCGACGAGCCCGAGCTGGCCGGTCGCCGCATCGCGCAGCAGAAAGGCGTAATTGTCGGTCCGGCAGGGCACGGTGACGATCTCGAGCGGCATGGGGCGATCCTTCCTTGCTTGACGTCACTGTGTCCGATCGGGTGGAGTCCCGCAATGCATCTGGACGTTCGCGACCTGCGCGCCTTCTACTACCGGACCAATCTCGGCCGGTCGGCGCAGCGCGCGCTGCAGGGCGCGGTGGCCGGTCTCTGGACCGCAGCCCCCGGGATGACCGTGGTCGGCTTCGGCTTCGCGATACCCCTGATGCGGCCCTTCCTCGCCGACAGCGCCCGGCTGATCGCGCTGATGCCGGGCCAGCAGGGGGTGATGCGCTGGCCGCCGAGCGAACCCAACGTCTGCGCGCTGGTCGACGAGACCCGCTGGCCGCTTGAGGCCAGTTCGGTCGACCGCATCCTCGTCGCGCACGGGCTGGAGACCTGCGAAAGCCCCGACGCGCTGCTCGCCGAGATCTGGCGAGTGCTGGCGCCGGGCGGCCGGGCGATCTTCATCGTGCCCAACCGGTCCGGCATCTGGGCCCGCCGCGAGGCCACCCCGTTCGGCGTCGGGCGCCCCTACAGCTTCGGGCAGCTCGAGGCGATCCTGCGTCGGCAGCGCTTCGAGCCCGAGCGCCACGCAGCGGCGCTCTACGCCCCGCCGTCGCACCGCCGGTTCTGGCTCCAGACCAGCCATGTCTGGGAGCGGGTGGGCCGGCAATTCGACCCGCAGTTCATGGCCGGGGCGCTCCTGGTGGAGGCCTCCAAGCAGGTCTACGCCCGACCGCCCGAAAGCGGGTCGCGGGTGACGGTTCCAAGCCCCCTCGACGTGCTCGAGGGCTTCGCCGGACCCAAGCCGGAACCGGTCGCGCAGCGCGGCGGCGAGGGCCTTGAACGCCGCTCGAAAGCCTGATCCGCACCGCGTCTAGCAAGGGCTTTTCGGGGCGGGCATCAATGTATTGCCATGCAGCATGGCCGGTGTTATCACCGCGCCGGTTTCGAGGGGGACGGTCTGTCTGGACCCGGATCATGCGTTGATCGCCCCGGGGGGCTCGGTGCTTCAGACGGAAGGGTGTTCGTGGCGAACTCAGCATCTTTGACATCAGGGGTGGCTGGCCGGTACGCCACTGCGCTTTTCGAGATCGCGAAGGAAACCGACGCTCTCGACAAGGTCGAAGGCGACGCCGTCACCCTGCTTCAGGCCATCGCCGACAGCGCCGATTTCCGGGAGCTGCTCGCCTCGCCGATGCTGACCCGCGACGAACAGGCCGGCGGCGTCGCCGCGCTGGCCGACGCGATGGAGCTCGGTCCCACGATGCGCAACACGCTCGGCCTCATGGCTCGCAACCGCCGGCTCTTCGTGCTCGACGACATGCTCGGCCAGTTGCGCGGCCTGATCGCCAACGCCCGCGGAGAGATCACCGCCGAAGTGGTCTCCGCGCGGCCCCTGAGCGACGCACAGCGCGCAGCCCTCGCCGAAACGCTGCGCGCCTCCGTCGGCCGTGAGGTCAAGATCGACGCCGACGTCGACGAGAGCCTGATCGGCGGATTGGTGGTCAAGGTCGGCTCCCGGATGATCGACACCTCGATCCGGGCCAAGCTCGCGAAACTCCAGAATGTCATGAAGGAGGTCGGATAATGTCGATCCAAGCCGCAGAGATCTCCGCGATCCTCAAGGAGCAGATCAAGAACTTCGGTCAGGAGGCCGAGGTCTCGGAAGTCGGCCGCGTGCTCAGCGTCGGCGACGGCATCGCGCGCGTGCACGGCCTCGACAACGTCCAGGCCGGCGAGATGGTCGAGTTCCCCGGCGGCGTGCGCGGCATGACGCTCAACCTCGAGATCGACAACGTCGGCGTGGTGATCTTCGGCTCGGACCGCGAGATCGGCGAAGGCGACGTGGTCAAGCGCACCAAGTCGATCGTGGACGTGCCGGTGGGCAAGGGCCTGCTCGGCCGCGTGGTCGACGCGCTCGGCAACCCAATCGACGGCAAGGGCTCGATCGAGGCCGCCGAGCGCCGGGTCGCCGACGTCAAGGCCCCCGGCATCATCCCGCGCCGCTCGGTGCACGAGCCGATGGCCACCGGCCTCAAGGCGATCGACGCGCTGATCCCGATCGGCCGCGGCCAGCGCGAGCTGATCATCGGCGACCGCCAGACCGGCAAGACCGCCGTCGCGCTCGACGCGATCCTCAACCAGAAGGTCTACAACGACGCCGCCGGCGATGACGAGAGCAAGAAGCTCTACTGCGTCTACGTCGCGATAGGCCAGAAGCGCTCGACCGTCGCGCAGCTGGTCAAGAAGCTCGAAGAGACCGGCGCGATCGACTACACCACCATCGTTGCCGCGACGGCCTCCGAGCCCGCGCCGATGCAGTATCTGGCGCCCTACGCCGCCTGCGCCATGGCGGAATACTACCGCGACAACGGCATGCACGCGCTCATTATCTACGACGACCTCTCCAAGCAGGCCGTCGCCTACCGTCAGATGTCGCTGCTGCTGCGCCGCCCACCCGGTCGCGAAGCTTATCCCGGCGACGTGTTCTACCTGCATTCGCGCCTGCTTGAGCGCGCCGCCAAACTCAACTCGGACCACGGCTCGGGCTCGCTGACGGCGCTCCCGGTCATCGAGACCCAGGCCGGCGACGTGTCGGCCTACATCCCGACCAACGTCATCTCGATCACCGACGGCCAGATCTTCCTCGAGAGCGAGCTCTTCTACCAGGGGATCCGCCCGGCGGTGAACGTCGGCCTCTCGGTCAGCCGCGTGGGCTCCTCGGCCCAGACCAAGGCGATGAAGTCCGTCGCCGGATCGATCAAGCTCGAACTCGCCCAGTATCGCGAGATGGCGGCCTTCGCCCAGTTCGGCTCCGACCTCGACGCCTCGACCCAGCGCCTGCTGAATCGCGGCGCGCGCCTGGTCGAGCTGCTCAAGCAGCCGCAGTACGCACCGCTGACAAACGCCGAACAGGTCATCGTCATCTACGCCGGCACCCACGGCTATCTCGACAAGCTGCCCGTGCGCGACGTCGGGCGCTTCGAGAGGGGCCTGCTCGCGCATCTGCGCAACTCCGAGAGCGGGCTCATGCATCGCATCCGCGACGAGGACCAGAAGATCGCGGGCGAGATCGAGGATCAGATCAAGGCAGCCATCGACGGGTTCGCCAAGACCTTCGCCTGAGCCGAGCCGGATAGGGAGCGCGGCCCATGCCGAGTCTGAAGGACCTCAAGATCAGGATCGAGAGCGTCAAGTCGACGCGCAAGATCACCAAGGCGATGCAGATGGTCGCCGCGGCCAAGCTGCGCCGGGCGCAGGAATCGGCCGAGAACGCGCGGCCCTACGCCGAGCGCATGGAGGCGGTGCTCTCCAATCTCGCCTCTGGCGTGAAGGACAGCCCGACCGCGCCGCGGCTTCTGGCGGGAACCGGCCGGGAGCAGACGCACCTCGTCGTCGTCGCCACCTCCGAGCGCGGCCTCTGCGGCGGGTTCAACTCCACCATTGTCAGGCTCGCCCGCGCGCACACGCTCAAGCTCGAGGGCGAGGGCAAGGCCGTCAAGATCCTCACCGTCGGCAAGAAGGGCCGCGAGCAGCTTCGCCGCGACCACGCCGACAAGATGGTCGCCCACGTCGACCTCGGCGCGGTCAAGCGCGTGGGCTACGCCGACGCCGCCGAGATCGCCCAGCAGATCATCGCCCGCTTCAACGCCGGCGAGTTCGACGTCTGCACGATCTTCTACAACCGCTTCCAGTCGGTGATCAGCCAGGTGCCGACCGCCCGGCGGCTCATTCCGGCCTCCTTCGAACCCACCGAGGCCGCCGCTTCGCAGTACGAGTATGAACCCGACGAGGAGGCGATCCTGGCCGATCTCCTGCCGCGGGGACTGGCCACCCAGGTGTTCACCGCGCTGCTGGAGAACGGGGCCTCCGAACAGGGCGCGCGCATGAGCGCCATGGACAACGCCACCCGCAACGCGGGAGAGATGATCGACAAGCTGACGATCGTCTACAACCGCTCGCGCCAGCAGGCGATCACCAGCGAACTCATCGAGATCATTTCGGGCGCCGAGGCGCTCTAGGGGACGGAGACAACCATGACAAATCAGGCAGTCGGCAAGATCACCCAGGTCATCGGCGCCGTCGTGGACGTGCAGTTCGAGGAGCACCTGCCCGAGATCCTCAACGCGCTGGAGACCGACAACAACGGCAAGCGGCTCGTGCTCGAGGTCGCCCAGCATCTGGGCGAATCCACCGTGCGCACCATCGCGATGGACTCCACCGAAGGACTCGTGCGCGGCGAGCGGGTCACCGACACCGGAAAGGCCATCCAGGTTCCCGTCGGGGACGGCACGCTCGGGCGCATCCTCAACGTGATCGGCGATCCGATCGACGAGAAGGGCCCCGTCGACACCAGCGAATACCGCCCGATCCACGCAGCGGCCCCCGATTTCGCCGCCCAGTCCACCGAATCCGAGGTGCTGGTCACCGGCATCAAGGTCATCGACCTGCTCGCCCCCTACGCCAAGGGCGGCAAGATCGGCCTCTTCGGCGGCGCCGGCGTCGGCAAGACGGTGCTGATCCAGGAGCTGATCAACAACATCGCCAAGGTGCATTCGGGCTATTCGGTCTTCGCCGGCGTCGGCGAGCGCACCCGCGAGGGCAACGACCTCTACCACGAGTTCATCGAATCCGGCGTCATCGACATCGAGGACCTCACCAAGTCCAAGGTGGCGCTGGTCTTCGGCCAGATGAACGAGCCGCCGGGGGCCCGCGCCCGCGTGGCGCTGTCCGGGCTGACGCTCGCCGAGCAGTTCCGCGACCAGTCCGGCACCGACGTGCTGTTCTTCGTGGACAACATCTTCCGCTTCACCCAGGCCGGCTCCGAGGTCTCGGCGCTCCTCGGCCGCATTCCCTCGGCGGTGGGCTACCAGCCGACGCTCGCCACTGACATGGGCGCGCTGCAGGAGCGCATCACCTCGACGCGCAACGGCTCGATCACCTCAGTGCAGGCGATCTACGTTCCCGCCGACGACCTCACCGACCCCGCGCCGGCGACCTCCTTCGCCCACCTCGACGCGACCACGGTGCTTTCCCGCGCCATCTCCGAGCTCGGCATCTACCCCGCGGTCGACCCGCTCGATTCGACCTCGCGCCTGCTCGACCCGATGGTGATCGGCGAGGAGCACTACCAGGTCGCCCGCGACGTGCAGGGCATCCTGCAGCGCTACAAGAGCCTGCAGGACATCATCGCCATCCTCGGCATGGACGAGCTCTCAGAGGAGGACAAGCTGACCGTAGCCCGCGCCCGCAAGATCCAGCGCTTCCTCAGCCAGCCCTTCGACGTGGCCCAGGTCTTCACCGGCTCGCCGGGCGTGCAGGTGCCGATCGAGGTGACCATCGACAGTTTCAAGCGCGTGGTCGCCGGCGAGTTCGACCACCTGCCCGAAGCCGCCTTCTACATGGTCGGCGGCATCGAGGAAGTCATCGCCAAGGCCGAGAAGATGGCGGCCGAAGCCGCCTGATCCGAAAGGGGCCCGCACATGGCCGACACGCTTCAGTTCGATCTGGTCAGCCCGGAGCGCAAGCTCGCCTCTATCGAGGCGACGCAGGTGCAGATGCCGGGCATGAACGGCGATTTCGCCGTGATGCCCAACCACGCCCCGTTCCTGACCACGCTGCGGCCCGGGGTGATCCGGATCATGGCCGGCGGCCAGACAACCGAGTACCTGGTCACCGGCGGGTTCGCCGAAGTCTCCGGATCCAGCGCCAGCGTGCTCGCCGAGCGCGCGGTGCCGCTCGGCGAGGCCAACGCCGAGATGCTCTCCGACCTGCTGGCCGAGGCCGAGCGCGCCCGCGAGGCCGCTCCCGAGGACGACCGCCAGGCCGCCGACCTCAGGGTGCGCGACGTCGTCACGCTGAAGACGCAGCTCTCGCTCTGATCGCCGTCGCGCGGCGGTTCAGCAGCCGACCCGCGCGCAGACGTGGCTTCGGAAGATCTCGTCGACCGTCTGCGGCGGGGCCGCCGCCGCCTCCGCCGGCGGATCGCCCGGGCACACCAGCGCGTAGCCCGGCGCGGCCCCGGCGCGGGCGCAGTCTGACACCGGCCAGCCCTCGGGCAGCGCGTCAAATCGCGCAGCCCCCCACTTTGAATGTCCGATCTCGCGCAGCCGGTCGAGCCGGCTCAGCGTCAGGTTCGTCAGATCCGCGATGAACGCGCAGCTTCCGGCCTGGTAGGCGTTGCGCTCGGGCTGGAAGTCGAAGGCTATCAGCACCGCCTGCACCGGAACTGTCGGCGTCGGCTCCGGCGCGAACCCGTAGAACCCCCCGGGGATCTCCGCTGTCCCGTAGGCCGCCCGCAGCGCCGGCGTGTCGACCGGCGCGAGATGGAAGCGCGCGGGATCGAGCCCGGCCTCGGCCAGCAGCGGGATCGGCGTGCCGCCGACCAGCATTACCGCGTCGACCTCGCCGGCCTCCAGAAGCGACAGCGCCTCGGCGCCGCCGACCTCGACCAGCTCCGCCGGCGCCGTCTCGGCCAGATCGAGCGCGAGGCGGCTGGTCAGGTTGCCGCCGTCCAGCGGATCGCCGATCGCCACCCGTGCGCCCTCCAGTTCGCCGATCCCGGCGATCGAACGGGCCGCGACCAGATGCAGCTCCTCATCGAAGAGCGGCAGCACCACGGTAATGCCGCGCGCGGCCTCGCCCACGGCGGCGTCCTCGGCTGCGAAGGTGCGATAGAACTCCAGCACGTCGGCGTTGACGATCCCGACCTGTGTGGCCCGCCGCTCGCGCATCGCCTGGAAGGTCTCGACCCCGCCCGCGGTCTCCAGCACCCCCAGCGACCGCCCGCATTCCGCCACCAGCGCCGCGAGATCGGTGCCGATGCGCGCGGACGTCGCGCCCGCCGGGCCGGCGGCGAGGTTGGTCTCGATCGGCTGGGCGGCGGCGCCCGTCGCGGCCAGCGCTGCCAGCGCGATCACGCCCGCCGCCGCAAGCCTGCGCGCGTCCGCCCCGATCATCAGCACCCCGACCCGAGACGGCGCACCAGCGCCGCCGCGGTCTGCCGGTTGACCGACCCGAACGCGGCGCGCAGCGCGTCGGGAACGCAGGCGCCCGCCGTCAGCGCGTCGCCGAGGGCGGCCCGCGTCTCGTCGCTGGCGGCGGCAAGCCCCGGCGCGTCGTCGAGCGCGTCCACTACCGGCTCCGTTTGCCGCGGCGGGCCATAGGCGACCTCGAACGTCGCGGCTCCGACCGCCACAGGATCGACGGCAGGGGCGACCGCCGCATCGGCCACGGGCTCCGCCTCGCCTGCTTGCGCGTCCAGCGTGCGCAGCGCCACCTGCCGCGCCGCGATCTCCTCGGCCAGCCGATCGAGCTCCGCCTGCATCGCCTCCGCCTGCTCCTCTTGCAACGTCACCTCCGCGCCGCCCGCCGCTGCGGGCGGGGTCCTGGCCGCCGCGATGGCGCTCTCGAGCGCCGCCAGGGTTTCCGTGCGCTCGGCCACCTGCGCCTCGAGATCCGCGAGCGTCGTCTCGGCCGCGGTGATGCGCGCCTCGAGCCCGGCCAGCGTTTCCGCCGCCGCGGCGTCGGCTTGCGTGCGTCCCCGGTCGATCTCGGCGCGCAACGCGTCAAGCTCGGCCGTCGCCGCATCGCGGGCGGCCCGCGCCTCCGCCTCCTCGGCGCGCAGGCGCTCGACCGTCGCGAGGCCGCCGTCCGCCGTCTCCAGGAGTTCCGCGAGCTGCGCCTCGGCGACCTCCGCGTCCGCCACGGCCCGCTCCATGCGATGGGCGGCGTTGGCGATGCGATCCTCGAGGATGCGGCGCTGCACTTCAAGTTCTGCGATCTCCGCGCGGATGATCGCCACGGTCTCGTCGGTCATCGGCAGCCAGGGCTCCTGCGCCGGCTGCTGCGCCGCCGCCGGCCCGGCGCCGAGCGCGAGCCCGGCCGCGCAGGCGCAGCCGCGCAGCCACGATCCGGTCCGCCCACCGCCCCGCGCCATGGGCGGGCTCAGTTGCCGATCCAGAGATCGAGCCGGCCGGGCTCGGTGTCGGGCAGAAGCTCGCCGTAATCGCGGATGACCACCTCGCGCCCGTCGGCCAGCATCGGCGCGACCAGTGCTGCGAGCGCCTCGGCGGCGGCGCGATCCTCGGCGTGATAGTATCCGACCCGGCTCTGGACGATCTCGAAGGGCAGCGTCTCGATCCGCGGCGCGCCGTGTCCCGCCGCCTCGAGCGCGATCGTGACGCGCGCGGCGAGTTCCGGCGCCACTTCCGCGCCGACCCGGAAGCGGATCGGGGTCTCGGCGATCGGCGGCGCCTCGGCGGGGGCCGCCGGCGTCGTGGTCTCCACCGCCCCCTGGGCGGCGATCTCCGCGACCACCGGCTCCTCGGCCGCCGGCACGCTGCGATCGCGCACGGTGACCATCTGCGGCCGCAGCGCCAGGGCCGCGGCGACGATGCCGATCGCGACCAGCGCGCCGAAGGCGATCCAGGCGACCATCCAGCGCGATCCCCGTGGGGCGGCGTAGGCGCTGCGCTGGGTCAGTTCGGGCTGGGGGCGGAACACCGGCTCCGCGCCGCCGGTCCAGGAGGGCGGCGGCGCCAGTTCGGGCGGCGGTCCCGCCGGCGCGGCCGGCTCCCGGGGCGCCGGTCCGGACGCAGGCGTCGGGCGCGGCGCGGTCGCGCTCGGACTGCGCCAGGGGCCGGAAACCGCCCCGGCCCGGATCCCGTCGCGCCTGCTCAGGTTCTCGGCGACGCCAGTCTGGGGCCGTCCGCGCGTGCCATCCACTTCAAGTCACCAATACTAATGCGCCGGTCGCGCCCGCCACCCCGACGAGCCGACATGCGCACCATAGCATAGTTTGCGCGCGCCGCGCTTCCAATCGGTGGTTTCGTGAATTGCTTAAGCCATCAGGGCCGCTTTCTTCAGCCCGATGTTGCGTTGCGGTACCACTCGACGATGGCGCGGCGCTCGGCGGGCTCGATGCCGGTCACGTTTCCCGGGGGCATGGCGTGCGACCGGCCCGCCTGCAGGTAGATCTCGCGGGCGTGCGCGGCGATCTGCGCCTCGGTCTCGAGCATCACGCCCTTGGGCGCGATGATCAGTCCCGGCCAGTAGACCTCCGCCGCGTGGCACATCGAGCATCGGCCGAGCACGGTCTCGGCCACTCCCTCGAAGCCCTCGGCGCTGGCGAAGCGCATCTCGCGCGGGCTCATGGCGACGGGTTCGGCCTCGTCCGCGGCCGGCGTGCCCGAGAAGGTCGAAAGCCACATGATCACCACGAAGATCACCGCCGTGGCCAGCCAGGTCCACTTCGGCTCGCCCTTGCGCGCGTGCATCGAGTTGAAATAGTGCCGGATCGTCACGCCCATCAGGAACACCAGGCTGGCGATCAGCCAGTTGTATTCCGTGGCGAAGGCCAGCGGGTAATGAGTGGACAGCATCAGGAAGATCACCGGCAGCGTGAGGTAGTTGTTGTGCGTCGAGCGCAGCTTGGCGATCTTGCCGTACTTCGGGTCGGGCGTGCGTCCGGCCTTGAGGTCGTCCACGACGATGCGCTGGTTCGGCATGATCACGAAGAACACGTTCGCGGTCATGATCGAGGCGGTGAACGCGCCGAGATGCAGAAGCGCCGCCCGCCCCGAGAACACCTGGGTGTATCCCCAGGCCATGACGACCAGCACCACGAACAGGAGCGCCATCAGCGTGGTCGGGCTCTCGCCCAGCTTCGACTTGCAGAGCTGGTCGTAGACCAGCCAGCCGATCGACAACGACGCCAGCGAGATCAGGATCGCCAGCGGCGCGCCGACGTCGAACACCGTCCGGTCGATCAGGAAGAGATCAGCCCCGAGATAATAGACCAGCACCAGCAACGCGAAGCCCGAGAGCCAGGTCGCGTAGCTCTCCCACTTGAACCATGTCAGGTGCTCGGGCAGCCGCTCGGGCGCCACCAGGTACTTCTGGATGTGGTAGAAGCCGCCGCCGTGCACCTGCCATTCCTCGCCGGACGCGCCCGGCGGCATGTCCGGCGCCTTGGTCAGGCCGAGGTCGAGCGCAATGAAATAGAACGACGATCCGATCCAGGCGATCGCGGTGATGACGTGCACCCACCGCGTCGCGAAGGTCAGCCAGTCCATGATGATGGCGAAATCGTACATGCGCGCGCTCCCCGAGCTTTGGGCGAACCATGCCAGATTTCGCGCCCCTCGCAACGCGGCCAATGCTCCGATCACTTTCAAATGCCGCTTGATAATGTCGCGCCCGGGCGTAGCCTCGGGGCCCATGTCCTACGTCGCCACCCTGCGGACCTTCGTGCGCGTCCACGAACTGGGCTCGATGTCAGCCGCCGCCCGCGACCAGCGCATCTCCGCGGCCGTCGCCTCCGCGCGCATCGGCGAGTTGGAGAAGCACCTCGGCGTGCGGCTCTTCAACCGCACCACCCGCAGCCTGCGCCCGACCGAGCAGGGCGAGATCTTCTACGTCGGCGCCCAGCGCATCCTCGAGGCGATCGACGCGGCCGAGGCCGAGGTCGCGGAGGTCTCGCGCAATCCGCGCGGCTCGATCCACGTCGCCGCGCCTCTGGGCATCGGCAAGCGGCTGATTGCGCCGCTGATCCCGCGCTTCCGCGACGCCTATCCCGACATCGACGTGCGCCTGCGCCTCTCCGACCGCCGCCTCGACGTCACCGGCGAGGGGCTCGACGTGGTGTTCGCGCTCGGGGTGATGGAGGATTCCAACCTGCGCATCCGCCCCATCGCCGACTGCGCCCGGGCGCTCTGCGCGTCCCCCGCCTACGTCGCCCGCCGCGGCGTCCCGCGCTACGGCGACGACCTGGTGGCGCAGGGCCACGACTGCCTGCTGCTGCGCTACCCCGGCGCGACGGAATTCGCCTGGACGCTGGCCACTGCCGACGGCCCGCGCCGCTTCGACGTCTCCGGTAGCCTCGAGAGCGATGACGGCGATGTGCTCACCGGCTGGGCGCTCGACGGGCGCGGCGTCGTCCTGAAGCCGCTCTTCGAGGTGGCCGGCCACCTCGCTCGGGGCGAGCTCGTCATCGTCGCCGCCGAGACCCCGCCGCTCGACGCCCAGCTCGCCTGTCTCTACCCGCACAAGCGCCTGCAGGACCCCAAGGCCCGGCTCTTCATCGACTTCATGGTCGCCGGGGTGCGCGAGAGCCTTGCCGCCCTGCTCGCGGCCGCGCCCGAGCGGGTCGCTTGAGCCCGGGGCGCCGCACGCTCCTCGGCCCGGATCCGCAACGCCGCCCGAACCGGTGCATTCTCCCGGCGAACAGCCCGGAGACCCCTATGCCCGATTCGCCCGCCGTCCAGCGCATTCCCATCGCCGAGATCGACCCCGCCGCCCTCGCCCGCGACCGCATCGCCAGTGACCCCGAGGCGCAGCGCGAGTTGCGCGATTCGATCCTGAAGTCCGGCCTGCGCATGCCGATCGAAGTCTACGCCTTCCCCGAGACCCGCGGCGCCTTCCGCTTCGGCCTCGTCTCCGGCTTCCGCCGGCTTGCGGCGTTCCGCGAGCTTCTCGATGCGTTCGGGGTCGAGGACTGCGCCAGCATCCCCGCCTTCGTGCGGACCCCCGCCGACCGCGCCGAGGCGATGGCCGCTATGGTCGAGGAGAACGCCGTGCGCGCCGAGATCTCGCCCTGGGAGCGCGCCCGCGTCGCCGTCGAGGCCGCCCATGTCGGCGTCTACGGCACCGTCGAGGAGGCGGTGGAGCGCCTCTTTCCCACCGCGAACGCCATGAAGCGCGCGCGCATCCGCGCCGTCGCCCGCGTGGTCGAGGTTCTCGACGGCGTGCTGACCGAACCCGAGCGGCTGTCGCTGCGCCAGCTGCTGCGCGTCTCCGGCGCGATCCGCGACGGCTTCGCCGAGCCGCTCGAGGTGGCGCTCCGCCAGACCCGGCTGCGCGACCGCGACAGCCAGTGGGCGGCGATGCTTCCCTACCTGGTGGAGGCCGAGCGCTTCGCCGCCCGCGACGACGGCCCCGCCTCCGCCGCGCCCGCCCCCGAGACCCGTGGCCGCCCGCGCCGGGTGCTCAGGCCCCGCCCGCATCTCGTGGTGCGCCGCGAGATCTCGCGCGAGGGCTACATCCTGCGCTTCACCGGCAAGGAGGCGACCTCGAGCCTGCTCGACGAGGTGCTCGACGAGATCGAGCGCTGGTTCTCGCCGGGGTGAGCGCCGGGCGCGACGCGCGCCCCGCCCCGGCCGAGCCGCCCGGGCAGGCCCGGCCCTTCGCGCGAAGCTCGACCGTTGTTGGCGAGTCGCCTGCGAACCTCACCAAGTGACGCGCCGCCGCATCACCCGACCCGCCCGGCGGCTACGCCGGGCAGCGCCTGCCTGCCCCCGTGGCAGGCGCTTCGCGCCAGCCCAGGCAGGCGCCGCCCTCTGCGCGAAGCTCGACGTTCCTTGCGGCAAGCGGTCCGGGCATCCTGGTCAAGCGCAGCCCCGGGCGACGCGATGCGCCCTCGCCCAGCAGAGTCGCCCGGTGTCGCAATCACCTCAACCCGCATTGCCCAAGTAGTCCGCTGATTTCGCAGCTCTGAATCGGTTATTTCCCATATAAATCATATTTTTGGCGGCATGTCGGGGCGTGTTTCAGGGATCACCCAAAGGGGGCGTTTCCGGGACCGGAGACACCGCTCGGGGCGGAAAACATTTGTACAGCGGGCAGAATCAGGCAATCTTGGCGTCAGACGGCAGGCCGTCTGGGGAATGTTGGTTTGTTGAGTTGATGCAAAGATGCTATTTGGGGGGAGGAAAATCATGACCCATCAAAGGCGACTACTTGGAACTTTTCTTGCAACGACAATGATTTGGGTCACTACTGCTGAGGCTCAACGCTCTTTTTCTGTCGACGCTCATATTCTTATTGCGGAGTGCCTGTCCAATAGTGATTTTTGTATCGGTTTTGTTACCGGGGTTGTACAGGCTGGTCAGACTACTGGATCAATTTGTGAGCTTGATGACAATGTAAGTGTAAATGATGTTGTTCAAGAAGTTCTACTAAAAATGGAATTGTTTTATGAGTATCGCTCGCGACCTGCGGAGAACTTCGTTCTTAACACAACGAAGGCGATGTTCTGCGACTGATCAACTTGGCTTTGATGGCTTGTTGCATGACTAGTGCTCAGAGTCTGACGCTTGCTACCTGTTGCCCCGGATTTCATCGAGAGCGTTCATTGCGCGACTCTCAAGGGCGACGATGTCCCTTTAGCCCATCCGCGAGATCCGCTCTCAATATCATGTGGCCGACCGTAGCTCCCCGCAGACCGGACCCGCCACGGACCCAGACTGTGTTACGCCGGCGATTAACGAAGATTAACCTCTTCAGAATCAATGACATATCCGGAATTGCACGCGTGTTACAGGCCCCGTAACACACCCCGGAGCGGGTGCGCGTGCCCGCGGCCCGTCACTCCGCCGGGGCCGGTCGGGGCTCGGCCTCCGGGTCCGCCGGCGCCAGCGGGCAGAGCCGCAGCAGCGGCGGCACGGTCAGCAGCGTCAGGAACGCCGACATCGCCAGCCCGCCGACCACGACCGCGCCGAGACCGCGGTAGAGCTCCGACCCCGCCCCGGGAAACAGCACCAGCGGCAGCATCCCGCAGACGCTGGTGAGCGTCGACATGAAGATCGGCCGGATCCGGTTGCGCGTCGCCTCCTCGATCGCCGCCGCCGGCTCCATGCCCTCCTCGCGCAGGTGGTAGAGCGTCTTGGTGGACGATCAGGATGGCGTTGTTGACCACGATCCCGACCAGGATCACGAAGCCGAGCAGGGTCAGCATGTCGAGCGGCTGGGTTCTGGAAGAGGTTGAGGATCGCCAGTCCCCCAACCCCGCCCGCGGCGGCCACCGGCACCGAGATCATGATCACCAGCGGCAGCACGAAGCTCTCGAAGAGGATCGCCATCACCAGGAACACGATCACCAGCGCCACCGCCAGGTTGATCTGGATGGCGCTCCAGGTCTGCGACTAGCTGATCGGCGGTGCCCGAGACCTCGAGCCGCACGCCCGGCGGCAGCCCCTGCGCCTCGAGCGCCGCGACCACCTCGGTCTCCAGGATCTCCACCGCCGCCTCCAGCGGCAGCGTCGGGGGCCGGCCTCACCTCGAGCGTGACGGTGCGCAGCCGGTCGAGGTGCCGGATCTCGGTCGGCCCCGCGGTCACCCGCACCTCGGCCAGCGCCCCCAGCGGCACGATCTGCCCCGACGGCGTGACGATCGGGAAGCTGCCCGATGTCCTGGGTGCGCAGGTCGCCGACCGGCGCGTCGCCCTTCAGGGTCAGGTCGATCCGGTCCGCTGCCCACGGTGATCTCGGCCACCCGGACCCCGTCGTTGTAGGCGTCGACCGTCGGGCGAGTATCGGCGGCGCCGAGCCGCGGCGTCGGCCTGCAGCAGCCGGTCGGGGATCAGCCGGACCTCCGGCGCGCCGAGTTCGAGCCCGGGGATCGGGCGGAACTGGTGGCCCTCCTAGCGCGGCAGCAGCCCCGGCGATGATCCCGGCCGCGCGCCCGGCGACGCCGAGGATCTCCTCGAGGTCCTGGCCCGAGACGTTGAGCTCGATGGCGCGCGCCCCCCCGACGCCGCGGCCGAAGAGCGATGGCTGGGTCATGAAGCCGAAGGTGCCCGGCTCGGCGAAGATCGGGCGCGACAGGATCGGGATCATCTCGGCCGCCCGCTCGCCGTCGACCGTGGCTCGCGCCGACGAAGCTGTTGCCCGACGTCGCAACGAAGAAGAACCCCTCGAGCGCCGGCAGCCCGTCGGCGGTCTCGGTCTCCGGGCGCGCCTCCCACATCGGCCGCGCCACTTCCTCGATCCGCGTCGCGCGATGGTCTCGGTGGTGTCGAGGTTGTAGCCCGGGCGGCGGGATCATCAGCCCGAAGACGAGGTTGCGGTTGCCCTCGGGCAGGTACTCGAGCTTGGGCAAGAAACGCCCAGGCCGCCGCGCCGGCGATCCCCGCGATCGCCGCCACGAAGCGCGAGGCCGAGCGCGCGGATTGCCGATCGCGAGCCGGGTGTATCCCATCACGCCCCGACAGAAGAGCCCGGCGAGATCGTCGATCACCGGCAGGCGCATGACCTTCTGCCCCTCGCCGGCGCGGCCCAGCAGGCGGCGAGGCGAGCGCCGGCATCACCGTCACCGCCACCACCAGCGACAGCATCACCGACACCGAGATCGCCACGGCGATGTCGCGGAAGAGCTGGCCGGCCTCCAGCTCCATCACCAGGATCGGTATGAAAACCATCACCGTGGTCAGCGCCGAGACGAGGATCGCGCCCCAGACCTGGCTCGCGCCCAGATACGCCGCCTCGCGCCGCGACAGGCCCTTCTCCCTCAGGCGGAAGATGTTCTCCAGCACCACGATCGCCGCATCCACGATCATGCCGATGGCGAAGGCGATGCCCGCCAGCGAGATCACGTTGAGCGTGCGCCCGGTGGCCGCCATCGCCACGAAGGTCGCCACTATCGACACCGGGATCGCCAGGCTGACACGACCAGCGTGGCCGAGCGGGCTGCGCAGGAACAGCATCAGCACGCCCGCCGCGAGCAGGCCGCCCATCCAGATGTTCTGCACCACCAGGTCGATTGCGCTCTCGATGTAGATGGTTTCGTCGTAGACCTGTTCGAGCACGAGGCCCTGCGCGGCGACCGGACCGGCGGCGAGTTCGTCGAGCACGACCCGGATCTCGGACATGGTCTCGATCACGTTGGCGCCGCTCTCGCGCACGATGTTGAAGGCGAGGCCCGGCTCGCCGCGGAACCGCAGCCGCGCGCTGCGGCTCCTTGTAGCCGAACTGCACCTCGGCCACGTCGCCGAGCCGGAGCCGACCGCGTGAGCCGGCGTCGTCCGGGGCCTGGGAGCGCAGCACCACGCCGCGCATCGCCTCGAGCGTGTTGAGATCGCCCTCGGCCCGCACCACGTAGCGCCGCTTGCCCTCTTCGACGTCTCCCGCCGAGATCGAGATGTTCTCGCGCCGCAGCGTCGACACGATCTCTGGAATCGTCAGCCCGTAGCGCGACAGGTCCTCCGGCCGCACGACGATCTGGAGTTCGCGCGCCACCCCGCCGAAGACGTTCACGGCGGAGACCCCGTCGATGCGTTCGAGGCGCTCCTTGATCACGTCCTCGACGAAGTCGCCGAACTGGGGCAGCGGCGTCTCGTTGCCGGGCGCGGCGGTCAGCAGCACCCAGGCGATCGCGCTGTCGTCCGCGCCGGAGGTGTTGAGCGTCGGCGTGCCGGATTCCTCGGGATAGCTGCTCGACCCGGTCGAGCCGATTGGACACCAGCAGCAGCGTCTGGCTCATGTCGGTCCCGACCGCGAATTCCAGCGTGATCTCGGCTTCGCCGGTCTCCGAGCGCGAGGTCATGATCTCGAGCCCGTCAAGGCCGCGCAGCACGTCTTCCTGCGGGTTGACGATCTCGCGCTCGATCTCCACCGGAGCGGCGCCCGGCCAGGCGGTGCTGACGACGATCACCGGGCTGCGCACGTCGGGCGCGAGCTGCACCGGAATCCGGCTGAGCGCGAGCACGCCGAAGAGCACCGCCATCGCCACGATGGCGAGCACCGCGATCGGCCGATCGATGGCGAAGCGGATCGGATCCATCGTCTGCGCCCCCTCAGCCGCCGGACCGGGCCGGCGCGGCCTCGGCGGTGCCCTCGGGCCGCGCATCCGCCGGCTGCGCCGCGATCGGCTGCATCGGCCGCAGCCGCTCGTTGCCCCGCACCACGACCTCGTCGCCCTCCGCCAGTCCCGAGATCACCTCGAAGCGGTCGGCGAAGGCGCGGCCGATCGCGACCTCGCGCGGCGCCGCCACGCCGTCCTCGTGCACGAAGGCGGTCCAGGCCCCGCGCGCCTGGATCATCGCGTCCTTCGGCGCGAGCAGCAGCGTTTCGGGCGCCGCGGTCGGCACGTCGATGACCATGGTCTGGCCCAGGGCGGCCTGCGGCGTCGCGCCGTCGGCGGGGGTGAGTCGCACCGGGCGGGTTCGGGTGGCGGAGAACTCGCTTGGCAGCACCGCGCGCACGACCAGCGCGATCTCGCCACCGTCCTCGGCGCGCCCCTGCACCGTCTGGCCTGGCGACAGGGCGGCCACGAACTGCGCCGGCACGTTCGCCTCCACCTCGAGCTCGGCCACGTCGAGGAGCCGCGCCACCGGCGCGCCGATCTGGACGTACTCCCCAACCGCGATCCGCACGTCCATCACCGTGGCCGCGAAAGGTGCGCGGATCGTTGCGCGCTCGAGGTTGTAGGCCGCGCCCGCGCGCTCGGCATCGGCGTTGAGAAGCCGCGCCTCCGCGCGCGCCATTTCGCCGCGGGCCCGGGCGAACTCGCCCTCGCGATCCTCGTACTGGCCCTGGCTGAAGGCGTTGGAGCCGCGCAGGCCCTCGACCCGGGCGAAGCCGCGTTCGGCGAGCAGGATGCCCGCCCGCGCCACCTCCACGCCGGCCCGCGCCTCCGCGAGCGCCGCCTCGGCCTGGGCCAGAAGGATCTCGAGCAGCTCGTGATCGAGCTCCGCCAGGATGTCGCCCTCGGCCACCGCGTCGCCGGCCTCGATGGGCACTTGGGTCACCGCGCCGGCGACGCGGACGGCGACCTCGCTCTCGCGATTGGCCACGAACTGACCGTAGACCGGAACGGTCTCGGAGATCTCGCGCCGCTCGACGCGCTCGGTCAGGACCATTGCAGGCTGGTCCTGCGCGGCCACCATATGCCCGGCCGAAACCGATGCGGCTGCGGTGGCGGAAAGCGCGAGAACCCGAATGACGTTCAAATGACCGATCCCACCTTCCCTCCGATGAGGATAACCTCATTTGGGCGAAGTCAAAACAATGTGTGGGGAGCGGGGCTTCGCCGCGCCTTTCGAGGGCCGGCCCCTAAGCGTCGGCGGCCGGCTCCGCCGCCACAAGCCGCAGGATCGTCTCGACGTTGAAGCGCAGCCGCCCGGCCAGCGCCTCGGGCGTCATCATGTTCCGACCGAAGAGCACCGCGGCGGTGTGCCGGTTCGTGAGGTAATAGTATCCCACCGCGGCGATGGTGATGGCGAGTTGCACCGGATCGACGCCCGGACGGAACGCGCCCTCGGCGACCCCGCGGTCGAGAAGCCGCGTGACCGTCTCAACGTAGCCGCGCTGGGACCGCTTGATCGCTTCCGAACGGCGGACGTGCCGGGCCCGGTGCAGGTTCTCGCTGTTGACGAGCGTCAGGAACTCCGGATGCGCGAGGTAGTACTCCCAGGTGCGGCGCACCAGCGTCTCCAGCGCCTCGACCGGGAGCAGGTGATCAAGCGCAAGCTCCTGCTCCATCCGCCGGATCCCGAGATAGGCGTCCTCGATCACCGTCTGGAACAACTCCTCCTTGCCGCCGAAATAGTGATATATCATGCGCTTGTTGGCCTCGGAGCGCGCCGCGATCTCGTCGACGCGGGCCCCTGCGAGGCCGTTCGCCGCGAACTCGGCCGTGGCCGCCGCAAGGATGCGCGCCCGCGTGGCCTCGGCGTCGCGACGCCGCGGACTGCGCGTCTTTCGGGGCGGGCGCGTCTGGGCTTCGCTCACGTCTCGCCTCCCTCTGCGCCCCGAACGATAGGGGCTCGGGCCGCGAAAGCAAAGCGGTGGTAACCGGACGGTGCGTTCGCGTCGGTGCGCGGTCGCGCTCGGCTCGAAGGCAAGGTCCGGGAACGACGGACCGCTTCGGGGTTGCCTCTTTCGCGAGTTGATCGTCAATATGGCCGCGAACGCCGCGCCTCTGCCGCGCGGGGATGACAAAGACGGGGCTTGCGGGGGAGGATCGGCGTCGACATCGACGCGGACATGCCGGCTGGCGGTCGGAAAGGCCGTTGACGCCGGGCGGGAAAGCCCGCGAAACAGTTCAAAATCGGAGCGCGCATGCCGAAACCGGCGGACGCGCCATCTCGAGAGGAGGGGACCATGGGACGAGTTGCGCTTGTGACGGGTGGATCGCGCGGGATCGGAGCGTCGATTTCGGTGGCGCTGAAGGACGCCGGCTACACGGTCGCGGCTAACTACGCCGGCAACGACGAGGCGGCCGGGAAGTTCACCGACGAGACCGGCATCAAGGCCTACAAGTGGTCGGTGGCCGACTACGAGGCCTGCGCCGCCGGCGTCGCCCAGGTCGAGGCCGACCTCGGCCCGGTCGACGTTCTGGTCAACAACGCCGGCATCACCCGCGACGCACCCTTCCACAAGATGACCCCGCAGCAGTGGCGCGAGGTGATCGACACCAATCTCTCGGGCGTCTTCAACATGACCCATCCGGTCTGGCCCGGAATGCGAGAGCGCAAGTTCGGCCGGATCGTCACGATCTCCTCGGTCAACGGCCAGAAGGGCCAGTTCGCCCAGGCGAACTATTCCGCCTCCAAGGCCGGCGACATCGGCTTCTCCCGGGCGCTGGCCCAGGAAGGCGCGCGCAACAACATCACAGTCAACGTCGTGGCGCCGGGCTACATCGCCACCGACATGGTGATGGCCGTGCCCGAAAAGGTGCGCGAGTCGATCATCGCGCAGATCCCGGTGGGACGCCTCGGCGAGCCCGAGGAGATCGCGCGCGCCGTGGTGTTTCTCGCCTCCGACGAGGCGGGATTCATCACCGGCTCCACCATCTCCGCCAACGGCGGACAGTTCTTCTCCTGATCTGGAACGGGCGCACCACCATGAAAGACGGCACCAACGACATCGATCCCATCGAGAGCCAGGAGTGGCAGGACGCGGTCGCGGACGTCATCGAGCGCGATGGGCCCGACCGGGCGCATTTCCTGCTCGACAAGGCGGTGCAACAGGCTCGTGCGGCGGGGGCGATGCTGCCCTTCTCCGCGACCACGCCCTACCAGAACACCATCCCCACCGATGACCAGCCGGAGTTCCCGGGCGATCTCGAGATCGAGGGACGCATCCGGGCGATCAACCGCTGGAACGCCATGGCGACGGTGGTCCGGCGCAACAAGGAGAGCAGCGAATACGGCGGCCACATCGCCTCCTTCGCCTCCTCCGCGGCGCTCTACGACATCGGTCTCAACCATTTCTGGCGGTCTCGCTCGGCCATCCACGGCGGGGATCTGGTGTTCTTCCAGGGCCATGCGGTGCCCGGCATCTACGCGCGGTCCTTCATGGAGGGCCGCATCAGCGAGGCCGAGCTGGAGAACTTCCGCTCCGAGGTCGGCCGCCAGGGGCTGAGTTCCTACCCGCATCCCTGGCTGATGCCCGACTACTGGCAGTTCCCGACCGTCTCGATGGGCCTCGGACCGCTCTGCGCGATCTACCAGGCGCGGTTCATGAAATACATGCACAACCGCGGCCTCATCGACATGGGCGACCGCAAGGTCTGGTGCTTCCTCGGCGACGGCGAGATGGACGAGCCCGAGAGCCTCGGCGCCATCGGCCTCGCTTCGCGCGAAAGTCTCGACAACCTGATCTTCGTGATCAACTGCAACCTGCAGCGGCTCGACGGGCCGGTGCGCGGCAACGGCAAGATCGTGCAGGAGCTGGAAGGCAACTTCCGCGGCTCCGGCTGGGAAGTGATCAAGCTGCTCTGGGGGCGCGGCTGGGACGAGCTCCTGGAGAACGACGTCTCCGGCCGCCTGCGCCAGCTAATGGACGAGACCGTCGACGGCGACTATCAGACCTTCAAGAGCCGCGACGGGGCCTACATCCGCGAGGCGTTCTTCGGCAAGTACCCCGAGACCGCTGCGCTGGTCGAGGACTGGACCGACGAGCAGATCTGGGATCTGCGCCGCGGCGGCCATGACGTGCTCAAGGTCTTCACCGCCTTCAAGCGGGCCACCGAGGTCGAGGGTCAGCCCACCTGCCTGCTGATCAAGACCGTCAAGGGCTACGGCATGGGTTCCGCCGGCGAGGGTCAGAACACCACCCACCAGCAGAAGAAGATGGCCGAGGATCAGCTGCGCGCCATGCGCGACCGCTTCCGGATCCCGGTCTCGGACGAGGATCTGCCCAAGGCCCCCTTCGTCAAGCTCAACAACGCCCAGAAGGCCTATCTCGCCGACCGCCGAAAGGCGCTCGGCGGCGAGTTTCCCAAGCGGCACTGGCGCGACGCGCCCAAGCTCGAGATACCGCCGCTCACCGCCTTCGAGGGTCAGCTCAAGGGCACCGGCGACCGCGAGATCTCCACGACGATGGCCTTCGTGCGCATCCTGACCACGCTGCTGCGCGACAAGAACATCGGCAAGCAGGTCGTGCCGATCGTGCCCGACGAAAGCCGCACCTTCGGCATGGAGGGCCTCTTCCGCTCGGTCGGCATCTACAATCCCAAGGGCCAGACCTACACGCCCGAGGACGCCGACCAGATGATGTTCTACAAGGAGAGCCAGACCGGCCAGGTGCTCCAGGAGGGGATCAACGAGGCCGGCGCCATGGCCGACTGGATCGCCGCTGCGACCTCCTACTCGGTGCACGGCGTGCCGATGATCCCGTTCTTCATCTACTATTCGATGTTCGGGTTCCAGCGCATCGGCGATCTCGCCTGGGCCGCCGGCGACAGCCGCGCCCGCGGCTTCATGCTCGGCGGCACCGCCGGGCGCACCACCCTCAACGGCGAGGGGCTCCAGCACGAGGACGGCCACAGCCACGTCCTTGCCTCGACGATCCCCAACTGCATCACCTACGATCCGACGTTCAGCTACGAGGTCGCGATCATCATCCATCACGGCCTGAAGCGCATGTTCGTCGATCAGGACGACGTGTACTTCTACCTCACCCTGATGAACGAGAACTACGTGCATCCAGACATGCCGATGGGCGTCGAGGAGGGCATCATCAAGGGCCTCTACCGGCTAAAGAAGACCAGCCGTCCGGGCAAGAAGCACGTCAACCTCATGGGCTCGGGCACCATTCTGATGCAGGCGATCCGCGCCGCGGAGATGCTCAAGGAGGACTTCGGCGTCACTTCCGACATCTGGTCGGCCACCAGCTTCAACGAACTCGCCCGCGAAGGCCAGGACGTGCTGCGCCACAACCGGCTCAATCCGCTCGGCGAACAGCGCACGCCCTATGTCACCGAGCAGCTCTCCCACGCGAAGGGACCGGTGATCGTGGCCACCGACTACATGAAGAACTACGCCGAGCAGATCCGCGCCTTCGTGCCACAGCGCTTCGAGGTGCTCGGGACCGACGGCTATGGCCGCTCCGACAGCCGGGTCAACCTGCGGCGCTTCTTCGAGGTCGACGCCAACCACATCGCCGCCACCGCGATGGTCCAGCTCTTCCGCGAGGGCGCGATCACCGAGAAGGACATGAGCGCGGCGATGAAGAAGTACGACATCGACGGCGGCAAACCCAATCCGCGGCTCGTCTGACGCGCGCCGACAAGGAGAAGAACAATGGCCGTAGAAGTAAAGGTCCCCGACATCGGCGACTTCACCGACGTCCCGGTTGTCAGCGTGCTTGTTGCGGTGGGCGACACGGTCGCCGAGGAAGATCCGCTGATCGAGCTCGAGAGCGACAAGGCCACCATGGAGGTGCCCTCGCCGTCCGCCGGCAAGGTCGCCGAGATCCGCATCTCCGAGGGCGACAAGGTCTCGGAGGGGACGCTGATCCTGGTTCTCGAGGGCGGCGGTGCGGCGGAGAAGCCGGCCGAACCCGCCAAGGCCGAGAAGGCGGCCCCGGCCGCGGCGCCCGCCGCCCGGTCCGAGGCGCCGCCGGCGTCCGCGCCTGCCAGCGTCACCGACGCCGGCTTCGGCAAGGCGCACGCATCCCCCTCGGTGCGCACCTTCGCCCGTTCGCTCGGCGTCGACCTCGCGCAGGTCAACGGCACCGGCCGCAAGGGGCGCATCCTGCGCGAGGACGTCACCGGCTACTTCAAGTCGCGCTCGACCCCGGCTGCGGCCGGCGGCGCGATCTCCGGCGGCATGGGCATCCCGCCGATCCCGGTGGTCGACTTCGCCAAGTTCGGCGAGATCGAGGAGGTCGAGCTTTCGCGCATCAAGAAGCTCTCCGGCCCCGCGCTGCATCGCTCCTGGCTCAACATCCCGCATGTCACGCATCAGGAAGACGCCGACATCACCGAGATCGACAAGTACCGAAAGGAGCTGGACACCGAGGCCAAGAAGGACGGCTATCGCGTCACGCTCCTGAGCTTCGTGATCAAGGCCAGCGTCTCGGCGCTGAAACAGCATTGGGAGTTCAACGCCTCGCTCAGCCCCGAGGGCGACAAGCTGATCCGCAAGCACTACTACAACATCGGCTTCGCCGCCGACACGCCCGGCGGGCTGATGGTGCCGGTGATCAAGAAGGCCGATTCGAAGGGCATCATCGAGATCTCGAAGGAACTCGGCGATCTCTCGGCCGCCGCCCGCGACGGCAAGCTCAAGAGCGCGGACATGCAGGGCGCCACCTTCACCATCTCGTCGCTCGGCGGCATCGGCGGCACCGGCTTCACGCCGATCGTCAACGCGCCCGAGGTGGCGATCCTCGGCCTCACCCGCTCAAAGATGGCGCCGGTTTGGGACGGCGAAGCGTTCCAGCCTCGCAACATCCTGCCGATGTCGCTCAGCTACGACCACCGCGCGGTGGACGGCGCGCTGGCGGCGCGGTTCTGCGTCACCCTGAAACACCTGCTCGGCGACGTGCGCCGGCTGATGCTCTGAGGGGGCGCTGATCATGGAAGTGAAAGTCCCCGACATCGGCGACTTCAAGGACGTGCCGGTGATCTCGGTGCTCGTCTCGGTGGGCGACACGGTCGCCGCCGAGGATCCGCTGATCGAGCTCGAGAGCGACAAGGCCACCATGGAGGTGCCCTCGCCCGCGGCCGGCACGGTCAAGGCGATCGCCGTCAAGGAAGGCGACAGCGTCTCCGAGGGCTCGGTGATCCTGACGCTGGAAGCCGCGGGCGCCGCCGAAGCGCAGCAGTCGGAAGAACCCGCGCCCGCCAAGGCCGAGGCCCCGAAGGCCGCAGCGTCGCCGGCCGGCGCGTCGCAGAAGGGCGACGTGCACGGCGAGGTCGTCGTGCTCGGCTCGGGCCCCGGCGGCTACACCGCGGCCTTCCGCGCCGCCGACCTCGGCAAGAAGGTCGTGCTGATCGAGAAGGACCCCACCTTGGGCGGCGTCTGCCTCAATGTGGGCTGCATTCCCTCCAAGGCGCTCCTGCACGCGGCGAAGGTGATCACCGAGACCGAGGAGATGGGCGAGCACGGGGTGAAGTTCACCAAGCCAAAGATCGATCTCGACGCGCTGCGCGGCTGGAAGGACGGCGTGGTGGGCAAGCTCACCGGCGGACTGACCGGTCTCGCCAAGGCGCGCAAGGTGACCGTGGTCGAAGGCTACGGGCGGTTCACCGGGCCGAACATGATCTCGGTCGAAGGTTCCGACGGGAAGACCACCAAGGTCAGCTTCGACCAGTGCGTCATCGCCGCCGGCTCCGAGCCGGTGCAACTGCCATTCATCCCGCACGACGACGAGCGCGTGATCGATTCCACCGGCGCGCTCGAGCTGCGCGACATCCCCAAACGCCTGCTGGTGCTAGGCGGCGGCATCATCGGTCTCGAGATGGCCTGCGTCTATGATGCGCTCGGCTCGAAGGTCACCATCGTCGAGCTGATGGACCAGATCATCCCCGGAGCCGACAAGGACATCGTCAAGCCGCTGCACACACGCATCGCCGGCCGCTACGAGAAGATCCTTCTCAAGACCAAGGTGACGGCCATCGAGCCGCAGAAGTCCGGGCTGAAGGTCACCTTCGAGGACGCCGAGGGCGCCTCCACGACCGACACTTTCGACCGTGTGCTCGTCGCGGTCGGGCGCCGGCCGAACGGCAGGCTGATCGACGCTGACGCCGCCGGAGTGGCCGTGGACGAGCGCGGCTTCATCGCCGTCGACGGCCAGCAGCGCACCAACGTCGCCCACATCTTCGCCATCGGCGACGTGGTCGGCCAGCCGATGCTCGCCCACAAGGCGGTGCACGAGGGCAAGGTCGCCGCCGAGGTCGCGGCCGGATCGAACCGCGCCTTCGACGCCCGCGTCATCCCCTCGGTCGCCTACACCGACCCCGAGGTCGCCTGGGTGGGCGTGACCGAGACCGACGCCAAGGCGAAGGGCCTCAAGGTGGGCAAGGGCGTCTTCCCCTGGGCCGCGTCCGGCCGGTCGCTCTCCAACGGGCGCAGCGAGGGCGTTACCAAGGTGATCTTCGACCCCGAGGACGACCGGGTGATCGGCGCGGCGATCGTCGGAACCAACGCCGGCGACCTGATCGCGGAGGTCGCGCTCGCCATCGAGATGGGCGCGGACGCGGTCGATCTGGGCCACACCATCCACCCGCATCCGACGCTCTCGGAGACCATCAACTTCGCCGCCGAGATGTTCGAGGGCACCATCACCGACCTGATGCCGCCGAGAAAGAAATAGCGCGCCGCGCGCGCCGGCCCGAAGACTTTGCCAGCCGCGACGCGCGCGGCTAGGTTCGCGTCAAGCCAGGGGGGACATCGACATGGCCGAGGAAGTGGTGCGCTGGGGTATCCTGAGCGCAGCGAAGATCGCGCGGGAGTGGGTCGCGCCGGGCATCCACATGAGCGAACGCGGCCGCATCCAGGCGATCGCGAGCCACACGCCCGGCAAGGCCGAGGCCCTGGCCGCGCCCTACGGCGACGTCACCGTGCATTCCGACTACGAGGCGCTGCTCGCCGACCCGGAGGTCGACGCGATCTACATTCCGCTGCCCAACGGCGCGCATGTGGAATGGACCGAGAAGTGCCTCGACGCGGGCAAGCACGTGCTTTGCGAGAAGCCGATCGCGCTCAAGGCCGAGGAGATCGATAGGCTGATCGCCGCGCGCGACCGCACCGGCCTCGTCGCCGCCGAGGCCTTCATGGTCACTCATCACCGCCAGTGGATCCGCGTGCGCGAGATGGTCCGCGAGGGCGTCATTGGCGACCTTCGCCAGGTCCAGGGCGCCTTCACCTTCTTCAACGACGATCCGGCGAACATCCGCAACATGCCCGAGCTCGGCGGCGGGGCGCTGCGCGACATCGGCGTCTACCCATCGGTCACCACCCGGTTCGTTACCGGCGCGGAGCCTGAGTCGGTCGAGGCCGAGATCGACTGGGACATGGGCATCGACGCCACCGCGCGGGTCCGGGCGCGCTTTCCCGAGTTCCACCTCGACTTCTACGTCTCCATGCGCATGGCGCCGCGCCAGCTGATGACCTTTCACGGCACCGAAGGCTGGATCTCGGTGCACGCGGGCTTCAACGCCCACCTCTACGGGGACGAGGTGGTCGAGGTGCGCGGCTTCGGCGACGTGCTGACCCTCGAGCGATTCCCGCTGAGCGACCAGTACCGCGCCCAGATCGACGCCTTCAACGCCGCCGTGATCGATGGCGCGCCCTTCGCCTGCACGCTGGAGTTCAGCCGCGGCAACCAGCGCATGATCGACATGATCTACGAGGCTGGAGGCCCCGCCTGAGGGCTCGGCGGGGTCGATTCAGTCGGCATCAAGGATTAACCGTTACTGATGTGATTCCCGCCCGGACACGGCGCGCGGCTTGCGTCGAATGCGCAACTTTGTTCTAGTGTTCGCGAGGTGGTGTGATGATCGATTGCAAGTCTATGCTTGTGCTTGGCGGACTGCTGCTTGCAGCCGCCTGCAACCCGTCCGACATCCAGGTCGTGGAGCAGAAACCGCCGCAGGCGGCGTCGGCTCCCGAGGCGGCTGCGGTCGATCCGGTCTATTACGCGGCGCGTTCGGACGGCAGCCGGATGATCTCCGCCATCGACACCGCGGCGTTCCACCCGGCGCTCCTGCGCAACGAGGTCGCCTACGAGACCGTCGAGGCGCCGGGCACCATCGTGATCGACACCAGCGGCCCCTTCCTCTACCTCGTCGGCCAGGAGGGCCGGGCGACGCGCTACGGCATCGCCATCGGCCGCGAGGGCTTCGGCTGGAAGGGCCAGGGCACGATCGCGCGCACCGCCCAGTGGCCGACCTGGACGCCGCCGGCTGAAATGATCGAGCGCGAGCCCCATCTCGACAAGTGGCGCGCCGGCATGCCGGGCGGCCCGGACAACCCGCTCGGCGCCCGGGCGCTCTACATCTACTTCGGCGGTCGCGACTCCGGATTTCGCATCCATGGCACCAACCAGCCCAACTCGATCGGCTGGGCGGCGTCCTCGGGATGTTTCCGGATGCTGAACCAGGACGTCATCGACCTCTACGAGCGGGTCGGTAAGGGCGCGAAGGTCGTCGTCATCTAGTCGGGCGACCGATTTTCAGCAGGATTCGTCGTCCGTTCTTCCCGGACTATTTGAAACGCTGCGCTTGTTGGGGCGCAGAGGTCGTGTTATGGCGCGATCCGCTTGGATCGAGGCGCGCAGCCGTCGGTCGGCATTCGGGAGGGATACGATGAATTTGATGAAGCTTCTGATGGGGGCGGCGGGCCCTGCGATGATCGGCAAGGTCGCCGGCATGCTCGGTATATCGAGCCCGGCGGTGCAGAAGATGCTGGCGGTGGCGCTTCCGGTGGTCCTTTCGGGCCTTCTCGGCGCCGCGAAGAAACCTGAAGGTCGCGAGGCGTTCGGCAGCGCCCTCGGCCGGGCCGGCAACAACCCTCTCGACGATCTCGCCGCGGAGTTCGACCGAGATCCGGGTCGTGTCGCCTCGAGTGGAACCGACTTTCTCTCCTCGATGCTCGGCGGCGGAACGCTCGGCACGCTGGCCTCCAAGCTCGGAGATTTCGGTGGCGTGCCGCAGGACAAGGCGGGTTCGCTGCTCGGCCTCGCCGGGTCGCTCGCGATGGGCGGCCTCGCCAAGACGGCGAAGGATCAGAACCTCGACGCAGACGGCGTGCTGAAGTACATGGAATCCCAGAGATCCGAGATCGCGGACGCCATTCCGGCCGATTTGCGCAGCGCACTCGGCGGCACCGGAATTCTCGCCGCGCTCGACCTGCCGCAGTCGGCGGCCAAGCCCGCCACCGGCCCCGCCGCGACCACGGCCCGGGCGCCTGCGCCCAAGCCGGCTCCGCCGCCCGCCAAGGGTTCGTCCTGGACCAAGTGGCTGCTCGGCCTGCTCGCGCTACTCGTTCTGCTCTGGCTGCTGTCGCGCCTGTTTGGCGCCGCTCCGGAGGAAGTCGTGACGGAAGAAGCTCCGGCGGCTGTGGAATCCGCAGTCAGCGCGCTCATGGTTGACGGAATTGACATCGGCGCCGGGGTTCAGGACACCCTCACGCAGTTGACGTCGACCCTCGCCGGCGTGACCGACGCGGCCACGGCCGAGGCCGCGCTGCCCACCCTGACCGAGATCGACGGGAGCCTGGGCACGGTCGAGTTTGCCGCCGCCAACCTTGGTGACGAGGGCAAGAGCGCTCTGCAGTCGCTGATCATGGCCGTGATGCCGACCATCCAGGCCGAGGCGGACCGGATCCTGGGCGACAGCGCGCTGTCGGGGGTCCTCAAGCCTGCGCTCGACGGCGTCTTGGCCAAGCTCCAGGCCCTCACCGGCTGAACCGGACCCACGCGCCGCGAAGACGCGGCTGCGACCGACCCGGGGCCCGCTTGCGCGGGCCCCTTTTTTTGTTCCCTTCCTGCGAATTCGTCTCCCAGTGGCGGGACTTGAATTCGCCCCCCCGGGGGCAGACAATGCCGGCTCACACGACCGGGGGGATACGACCATGGCCGAGACATCGAACGGTGGGTCACGCCGCACCGAGGGGCGCGGACGGCTCTATGACAGCATTCTGGAGACGATCGGCGACACGCCCTGCGTCCGGATCAACCGGCTCGCGCCCGAGGGTGTGACGATCTACGTCAAGTGCGAGTTCTTCAACCCGGCGGCGTCGGTCAAGGATCGCCTCGCGATAGCCATCATCGAGGCCGCCGAGCGCAGCGGCGCGCTCAAGCCCGGCCAGACCGTCGTCGAGGCGACCAGCGGCAACACCGGCATAGGCCTCGCGATGGTCTGCGCGGCCAGGGGCTACCCGCTCGTCGTCACCATGGCCGACAGCTTCTCGGTCGAGCGCCGCCAGCTCATGCGATACCTCGGCGCCAGGGTGGTGCTGACGCCGCGCGCCCAGAAGGGCTTCGGGATGTACCAGAAGGCCAAGGAGCTCGCCGCCGCCCACGGCTGGTTCCTCGCCAGCCAGTTCGAGACCGAAGCGAACGCCGACATCCACGAGAACACCACCGCTCGCGAGATCATCGCCGATTTCGACGGGGGCAGGCTCGACTACTTCGTCACCGGCTACGGAACGGGCGGAACCGTCGCCGGCGTCGGCCGGGTGCTGAAGAAGGCGTTCCCCGACGTCAGGATCATCCTGTCCGAACCCGCCAACGCCCAGCTCCTCGGCTCCGGGAAGGCACAGTCGCGCAACGCCGACCACCAGGCTGCCGAAAGCCATCCGGCGTTCGAGCCCCACCCGATCCAGGGCTGGACCCCGGACTTCATCCCCTGGGTGCTCCAGGAGGCGATCGACGGCGGCTACTACGACGAGCTGGTCCCCGTCGCCGGCGCCGACGGCATCCGTTGGGCGCGCGAACTGGCCGCCCGGGAGGGCGTCATCACCGGGGTCTCGGGCGGCTCGACCTTCGCCGTCACCATGGACCTCGCCGCGCGCGCCGCGCCGGGCTCGGTGTTTCTGTGCATGCTGCCTGACACCGGCGAGCGCTATCTCTCCACGCCGCTCTTCGAGCCCTTCGGCGCGGACATGAACGACGCGGAGCTGGCGCTTTCACACTCGACCCCCGGTTTCCGGCTGGACTAGTCTGCGCCGCGGGACCTTCTCGGGGGCGTCGATGGGAAATCTGGACCGCGCGGCCTCGATAGAGGATCTGCGCCGCATCGCCCGGCGCCGCCTGCCGCGCTTCGCCTTCGACTTCATCGACGGCGGCGCCGAGAGCGAGACCGGCCTGCGCGGCAACGAGACGGCGTTCAGCTGCGTCCAGATGCTTCCGCGCTATCTCATCGACGTGTCCGACGTCCGCGTCGAGACCGCGGTGTTCGGCGAGACCTACGCCGCGCCGTTCGGCCTGAGCACCATCGGCTTTCTCAACGTCGCGGGCCCGGGGTCCGATCTCGCCTGGGCCCGGCTTGCCGCGAAACGGCGCATTCCGCACGTCATCAGCACCCATTGCTCGACGCCGCTCGAGAAGGTCGCCGCCGCCGCCGACGGCATGGCCTGGTTCCAGCTCTACGCCTCCACCAACCTCGAGATCCGCGAGTTGCTGCTCGGGCGCGCCGAGGCCGCCGGCTGCCGGGTCCTGGTCGTCACCGTCGACGTGCCCGCCTCGGGCGTGCGCGACCGCGACGTGCGCAACGAGGCGGCGATGCCGTTCCGCATCACGCCGCGCATCGCGCTCGACCTCGCGCTGCATCCGGTCTGGGCGCTCGGGACCCTGCGCGCCGGCGCGCCGGGCTTTGGCAACTTCGACATCCGCCAGTTCAGCAAGGGCGGCCGCCTCTCCGTCGGCGAGATCGCCCGCCGGGTGATCTCCAACACCTTCGCCTGGGACGACCTGCGCCGGATCCGCGACCGCTGGAAGGGACCGCTGGTGGTCAAGGGCCTCCTGCACCCCGAGGACGCCCTGCGCGCCTTCGAGATCGGCTGCGACGGGATCAGCGTCTCGAACCATGGCGGCCGCCAGGCCGACTTCGCCCCCGCCGCGATCGAGGCCCTGCCGGCGATCCGCGCCGCGGTCGGCCCCGACCGCACCCTGCTGATCGACAGCGGCGTGCGGCGCGGAACCGATCTCATCCGGGCCAGGGCGCTCGGCGCCGATTTCGCGCTTCTGGGCCGCGCCTTCGCCTACGGGGTCGCCGCCGGCGGAGACGCCGGCTGCGCGCGCGCGTTCGACATCATCGACCGCAGCCTGCGCGCCGGCCTCGCCCAGCTCGGACGCCCGCATTTCGCCGACATCGACGCCTCGGTGCTCTTCACCGGGCCAGTCGCAGCAGAGCCGCCCCGAACAGGGTGAGCATCGTCGAGACGACCTTGGACAGGTCGAGCTTCTCGCGGAACACCGCCACCCCTATGACCAGTGCGAACAGGATGCTCGTCTCGCGCAGCGCCGTGACCAGCGGGATCGGCGCCTGCGTGAACGCCCACATCACCAGCGAATAGGCGAGAAACGATGCGCTGCCGCCAATCGCCATGACCTTCCGCCCGGACCGGAGCGTTTCGGTCACGACGCCCGGTTGGCGGATCGCCATGTAGATCGCATAAACCAGCGTCGTGCAGATCGTCGAGATGGAGAAGTAGCCGACCGGGCTGCCGGAAAGCCGCGCTCCGTAGCCGTCCACCAGCGAATACCCGGCAATGAAGCACCCCGTCGCCAGCGCCGACGCGGCCGCGCGGGGGTTCCGCAACCCGTCCTGCCGCCGCACCAGGCTCAGGCTCATCACGCCAGCGGCGATCGCCGCGACCGCGAGCAACTCCATCGGCGTCAGATGCACGCCAAGCCCCGCGACCGAGACCCCCGTCACCAGAATCGGCGCCACACCGCGGGCGATCGGATAGACTTGGCTCAGATCGCCGATCCGATAGGAATGCACCAGAAACAGGCAGTATCCCATGTGCAACGTCACTGACGCTGCCATCAGCGGCCAGCTTTCCGGCGCAGGAAACGGAAACAACACTAGCGCCAAGGCGGCGCACGGCACATGCCCGAGCACCACCGCCGTCATCGAGACGTCCTTGCTCACGCCTCCCTTGACCAGCGCGTTCCAGCCCGCATGCAGAACAGCCGCCGCAAGCACAGCGAGAAAGACAGTCGTCGTCATTCCGCAGCCATAGTCCGGGCGCCGCGCCCGCACCAGAGCGGCCTCTCTAATCTCTCCCGAAGCATCCGCTTCTGTGACGGCAACGTCGCAGGGGCGTGGCGATGGCCAAGACGATCCATGATCCGGGTGTCGACCGCCGGACGCCGTTGCGTTTACCTGGGGCTGGCGCGTCTCCTGCGTCGTCGCCCCCGACATGGGCGCCGCGGTCCTGCAGATGTAACCGCCGACCCCCGGGATCCGCGGTCGCTCCGGCGTCCCGGCACGCGTCCCGGGCCTGCTCCCACCCGCTTGCGGCCAGGGCGGCGCGCTCGAAATCAGCCTTTGAACCCGGCGGGGCGATCCGGCATAAGCGCCGCGCGATCAAGCCGGAGACGCCGCCGATGCACGACATTCGCACGATCCGCGAGACCCCGCACGCCTTTGACGACGCGCTGGGCCGGCGCGGGCTGGCACCGCAGGCCGAGTTGATCCTCGAGCTTGACGAGACCCGCCGCGCCCGCATCAAGGCCGCCGAGGACGCGCTCGCCGAGCGCAACGCCGCCAGCCGCGAGGTCGGCGCGGCGAAGGCCCGCGGCGACGATGCCGAGTTCGAACGGCTGCGCGCCCTGGTGTCCGACAAGAAGGACGAGATCGCCCGGCTCGAGGCCGACGCGGCCGAGGCCGACCGCGCCCTGCAGGACCTGCTGATGGGCCTGCCGAACCTGCCGCTCGACGACGTGCCCGTCGGCGCCGACGAGACCGGCAACGTCGAGCTGCGCCGCTGGGGAACCCCGCGCGCCTTCGACTTCGTCCCGCGCGAGCATTTCGAGATCCCCGCGGCGGCGGCCGGCCTCGACTTCGAGACCGCCGCGAGCCTCTCGGGCAGCCGGTTCGTGGTGATGACCGGCGCGGTCGCCCGCCTTCACCGGGCGCTGGCGCAGTTCATGCTCGACCTGCACGTCGAGGAGCACGGGCTGACCGAGACCTGGACGCCGGTGCTGGTGCGCGACGAGGCGATGCTCGGCACAGGGCAGCTGCCGAAGTTCGCCGAGGAAAGCTACCGGACCACCGACGGCTGGTGGCTGATCCCCACCTCGGAAGTGACGCTGACTAACACCGTCGCCGGCCGGATGCTCGACGCCGACGCGCTTCCCATCCGCATGACCGCCCATACCCAGTGCTTCCGCTCCGAGGCCGGCAGCGCCGGCAAGGACACCGCCGGCATGCTGCGCCAGCACCAGTTCGAGAAGGTCGAGATGGTCTCGATCACCCGTCCGGAGGACAGCCTCGACGAGCACGCGCGCATGACCCGCTGCGCCGAGACGGTGCTCGAACGGCTCGGCCTGCCCTACCGCACGATCGTGCTGTGCACCGGCGACATGGGCTTCGGCGCGCGCCGCACCCACGACATCGAGGTCTGGCTGCCCGGCCAGGACGCCTACCGCGAGATTTCGTCCTGCTCGGTCTGCGGCGACTTCCAGGCCCGGCGCATGAACGCCCGCTTCCGCCGCGGCGAGGGCGAGAAGCCCGAGTTCGTGCATACGCTCAACGGCTCGGGCCTCGCCGTGGGCCGCGCGCTGATCGCGGTGCTGGAGAACGGCCAGCAGGCGGACGGCGCGGTCGAGATCCCCGCCGCGCTCCACCCCTACCTGCGCGGCGCCACCCGGATCGACCCGCATGGCGCGCTCGGCTGAACCGCCTCGTCGGCGCGGAGCGGGGTTGTCTCCCGCGCGCGGCCCAGCGGCGTCACTCGGTCGGCGTCCAGGCCTGCTCCGCGCTGATCTTGTAGGACCACGGCAGACCGGTGTTCTTCCAGCCGTCTATCGTGCGGTGATCGGTCTCGGGATCGACGCCGCCTTCCACGCCCTCGTAGAGAGCCCAGACGTTCGAGTAGCCCGCCGCGGCGAGCGCGTCGACCGCCCTGGCCGTCATCACCCCTCCACGGCACGTGATGAAGAGCGGATCGTCGGTTCCCCGACCTTCGCGCGCCATGATCTTCGCGACATCATCCACGAACGACCGGTTCGGCGCGTACTTGTAGACGCCCTTCGCCGGGTCGAACTCATGGGTGATTGTCTGCAGCGGCACGATGGCGTCGATCGGGTCCGGATGGCCGATCAGCGTCGCCTCGACGGGGTCGCGCACGTCAATGAACACGATCGACGGATCCGCCTCGAGCGCCGCTGCGGCGTCCTCCATCGACAGATAGAGGCCGAGCGTCGTGTGCTTGCGCACCGGCACGTCGGCCTCTGCGACGCTCGAGGTGAGTTCCAGCGCAGGGGCTGGACCCGCGATAGCAAGCGCGGCGCAGGCGGCGAGCAGAATCCGGATCTCCATTGCATCCCCCTATTGCAGTGTGTGAATGACTGGAGACTGGCGCGGAGGGGGTGCCGTCGCCTTGATCTGGATCAAGGCGGCCGCGGGCCTCACGGTCCGGGTGCGGATTCACAAAGAATTATCGAAGATTAACGCATTTATTATCAAGACTTTAGTCGGAATTGCACGCGTGTTACGCGCCGATAACACACCCCCGCGGCTCAGGCCGCGGTCGGGTAGAGCGCCTCGTAGATCGGCTCGAGCGTCGCCCCGTCAAAGAGCGAGGACACGCTGGTTCCGTTGGCGATGTTGAGGATCGCCTGGCCGAGCAGCGGCGCGACCGGGATGATCCGGATGTTCTTGGCGGCCAGCACCTGCGGGGTCGGCTCGATCGAATCCGTCACCACCAGGCTCTTCATCGAGGACGTCTCGATCCGCTCCACCGCCGGGCCCGACAGCACGCCGTGGGTGATGTAGGCGTGCACTTCCTTCGCTCCCTGGGTCTTGAGAAGCTCCGCCGCCTTCACCAACGTGCCCGCGGTGTCGCAGATGTCGTCCACGATCAGGCAGACCCGGTCCTTCACCTCGCCGATCACCGTCATCGAGGCGATCTCGCCAGGGCCCGAGCGGCGCTTGTCGACGATCGCCAGATCGGCGTTGATCCGCTCGGCGAGCTCGCGCGCGCGCGAGACGCCACCCACGTCCGGCGAGACCACCGTCAGCTCCTTGGGGTTCTTGAAGCCATGCATGATGTCGAGCGCGAAGACCGGCGCGGCGTAGAGGTTGTCCACCGGGATGTCGAAGAAACCCTGGATCTGCGCTGCGTGCAGGTCGAGCGTCAGGACCCGCTCGATCCCCGCCTCGGTCAGCAGGTTCGCCACCAGCTTGGCGCTGATCGGCGTGCGCGCCTTGGAGCGCCGGTCCTGCCGGGCGTAGCCGAAGTAGGGCACGACCGCGGTGATCCGCGCCGCCGACGACCGCCGCAGCGCGTCCGCCATGATCATCAGCTCCATCAGGTTGTCGTTCGCCGGGTTCGACGTCGACTGGATGATGAACATGTCCTCGCCGCGCACGTTCTCGTAGACCTCGACGAAGATCTCCTGATCGTTGAAGCGCTCCACCCGCGTCTCCACGAGGTTCACCTTCTCGCCGCGATGGATAGAGATGCGCCGGGCGATCGCCTTGGCGAGCGGCAGGTTCGAGTTGCCCGCGATCAGCTTCGGCTTGAAGAGGGGGTTCATGGCGGTCGCCTTTCACGCTCGGGGACGCGCGATCCGGTTATCATCGCGGCAAGGCCTTGCAAACCCCCGTGTTCGCGACATGCTGAGCGGGACGTCCAAGCTTGCCGGGGGAACGAGATGACACGAATCGACTACTACTATTTCCCGATATCGCCGTTCACTTACCTCGCCGGCACTCGGCTCGAGGAGATCGCCGCCGAACACGGGGCCGAGGTCCGCTACAAGCCGGTCCAGCTGATGCGCATCTTCGCCGAGACCGGCACGCCGCCACCCAAGGAGCGCCACGCCTCGCGCCAGGCCTACCGGCTCGCCGACATCGCGCGCGTGGCCCGCGCCAACGGGATGGCGATCAACCTCCAGCCCGCCCACTGGCCCACCAACCCGGTTCCCGCCTCCTCAGCGCTGATCGCAGCGCAGGACGCCGGTGGCGGCGATATCGGCGGGCTGGCGCACGCCTTCTGCCGCGCCTGCTGGGCCGAGGATCGCGACATCGCCGACGACGCGGTGATCCGCGATCTCCTGTCCGCCTGCGGCTTCGATCCCGGGCTCGCCGACCGCGGGCTGCTGTCGGGCTCCGAGACGATAGAGCGGAACACCGAGGAGGCGCTTCGCGCCTTGGTGTTCGGCGTGCCGAGCTACGTGGTCGACGGAGAGGTGTTCTGGGGACAGGACCGACTCGCCCACCTGGCCGCGAGGCTGGCGGCGTAGACAGAGGATCAGACCGCCACGAGCGCCGAGAGGAGCGCCTCGATCTCCGCGTCACCGGTCGACCAGTTGCAGGCGAGCCGCACGACGACCTCGGTGGCGTCGGTGGGATCGGACCCATCCTCTCCCCGGTCCCACCGGCTGTATGACGCGCCTGCCGTGATCGCCGCGCGATGTCGGGCGGCCGGCAGCGCCGCGAAGACCATGTTTGCGTCGACGGGGTGCAGGATGCGAATGTCCGAAAAGCCCCCCAATCCGGCCGCAAGCCTCCGGGCGGCGTCGTTGGCCCGCGCGGCGAGGTCGAGCCAGAGACCGTCCTGGAGATAGGCCTCCATCTGCGCGGCGAGGTAGCGGTGCTTCGAAAAGAGGTGTCCGCCCCGCTTGCGGCGGAGTTCGACCTCGCGGGCTCTGGACGGATCGAAGAACACGATTGCTTCGGCGCCCATCAGCCCGTTCTTGGCGCCGCCGAAGCTGAGCGCGTCGACACCGGCGCGCCAGCTCATATCGGCCGGGGCGGCGTCGAGCGCGGCGACGGCGTTCGCGAAGCGCGCGCCGTCGAGATGGACCGGGACGCCGGCGGAGCGGGCCATCCTGCCGAGATGCGCCAGCGTGGCGGCGTCGTAGACCGTGCCGGCCTCGGTAACGTTGGTGAGGGACAGCGCGCCCTTCTGGATCTGGTGGATCGAGGCGGCGTCGGCGCGGGAGAGCGCGGCGGCGAGGCTTTCGGGCGCGACGCGGCCATGCGCGCCATCGAGCAGCGTGAGCTTCGCCCCGCCGCTGTAGAATTCCGGCGCTCCGCATTCGTCGACCTCGACGTGGGCGTCGCGGTGACAGTAGATCGCGCCCCAGGGCGGGCAGAGGGTGGCCAGCGCGATCGCGTTGGCGGCGGTGCCGGTGGCGACGAGATGAACGGCCGCTTCGGGCGCCTCGAAGATCTCGCGGATCCGGGCGACGACGCCCGCGGTGACCGGGTCGGCGCCGTAGGAGGCGGCGTAGCCCTCGTTGGCGCGGGCGAGGGCGGCGATGACGGATGGGTGGGCGGGCCCAGCGTTGTCGGAGGCGAAGTTCAGGACAGATCCTCCTTCAACGCGTGGTCGGGCCAGTCGTCCTCGTCGATGTCGTATTCGGGCTCCATCCGGCCGCGAAACGATACGCCAGCGGCGTGGACGGTTTCGGGATCGCCGGAGATGAGCGGGTGCCAGTCGGCGAGGTCGCGGCCCTCGTGGAGCAACCGGTACGCGCAGGTCCGGGGCATCCAGCTCGCGGTGTCGGCGAGATTGGCGGGGGTCAGCGTCACGCAGCCTGGCACGAGGTGGCGGCGGAGCGGATAGTTTCCGCAGCGGCAGGTGTCGCGGTCGAGCAGGCGGCAGGCGATGTCGGTGTAGGCGATCTCGCCAGTGTCCTCGTCTTCGAGCTTGATCAGGCAGCACTTGGCGCAGCCGTCGCAGAGGGCCTCCCATTCCGAGACCGTCAGGCGGTCGAGGGGGAAGCGCCGCCAGAATTCCGGGCGCAGGCCGTCGCGGTCGATGGGGCGGTTCTTCATGGCCGCAAACTGGCGAAATTCGCCGCCGCCGGAAAGCCGGAATCGGATGCGATTCCGGTTGTCCTAGCTAGGACAGATTTCAAATATCTGAAATGATTTAACAAAAGTGTTAATGCACCTCGGGACCATCGAGCGCGGCCAGCCGGACCCGCGCCTCGACGACATCGACCTGCATCTGGTCGATGAGCGCGCCGACGTCGCCGAACTTCAACTCCGGTCGCAGGAAGGCCGCGAGCGCCACAGAGACCCGCGCCCCGTAGAGATCGCCGTCGAAGTCTAGCAGATGCACCTCGAGGTTGGCGACGTTGCGGCCGAAGGTCGGGCGCTCGCCGATGGAGGCCGCGCCGCCGTATCGGCCGCGATGCGGGCCGTCGAGCACGTCCACGAGTGCTGCGTAGACGCCGAAGCGCGGCGGGTGCAGGCCCGTGAGCGAGAGGTTGATGGTGGGAAACCCGAGGTCGCGGCCACGCTTGTCGCCGTGCTCGACCTCGCCCTCGATCCGGTGCCAGTGGCCCAGGACGCGCGCCGCCGCCTCGGGGCGACCCTCGCTGAGCGCGGCGCGGATCGCGGTGGAGGAATAGTCGCCCTCACCGTCGGAGACCAGTGGCGCCACGGTGACGCCGAAGCCGAGTTCCGCGCCGCGCGCGCGCAGGAGATCGACATCGCCGGTCCTGCCGCGGCCGAAGCGGAAGTCAGCGCCGGCGACGAGGTGGGCGATCCCCAGCCCCTCGGCGAGAACGCGGTCCACGAAGTCGTTCGCGCTCAGACCCGAGAGCGCCGCGTCGAAGGGCAACTCGTAGAGCTGTTCGACGCCGAGCTTTTCCAGGCGCCGCGCGCGGGTCTCGGCGGTCATAAGACGGAATCCCGTCCCGTCGGGAACGAAGAAGGCGCGCGGATGCGGCTCGAACGTGATAACGCCGAAGGCGCGGCCAGTCTCAGCTGCGACGGCGCGGGCGAGGGCGAGAACCGATTGGTGACCAAGATGCACGCCGTCGAAATTTCCGATCGCCGCCGCCGCGCCGCGATCTTCCGGCCGCAGCCCGATGTAGCCGGTATGTCGTCGCATCACCCCCCTGGCGGGGCGGCGCGCCCCCGGTCAGACCAGCTCGCGGCTCGGCGCGAGGACCAGCGCGTCGCCTTGGAGCACGACCCTATTGCCCACGCTGCACCGGCAAGCAAGGGTCACGCGGCGCCGGGGGCGGTCGATGGCGGCGACGCTGACCGAGGCCACGACCCGGTCGCCCGGACGCACGGGAGCCATGAAGGAGAGGTTCTGGCCGAGGTAGATCGCGCCATGGCCCGGGAGTTGTTCGCCGATGACGGCGGAGATCAGCCCGGCGGTGAGCATCCCGTGGGCGATGCGCCCGCCGAAGATTGTGCCGCTGGCGTAGTCGTCGCAGAGGTGCACGGGATTGTTGTCGCCGCTCAGACGGGCGTAGAGCCCGATGTCGACGTCGTCGAAGGTCCGGGCCAGCGTGCGCGTCAGGCCGACCTCAAGATCCTCGATCCAGATCGTGCCGACCGGCGCCTCGCCCGCGGTCGGGTGATCCCCATGCAAGTCTTCAGTGCGCTCGTCGAGCATGATCCGTTCTCCAGTCGAATCGTCGTCCTTGAGTGAAACTAGCGCAGACTGCAACGAATCTCAACAAGATTACGCAACTTGTTTTCCGTAGACGCCCTGTTTCAGCAATATTATTGCTCAAAGCCAGAGGGCAAGCCTGTCACGCCAGATAGGCCATGGCCCACTTCGGCGCGAGGTTGGCGGCGCGGAGAAAGGCACGAAGGCGTTCGGGATCGGGGCCGGCCTCGGGCGTGGTCTCGGTGATCTCGGCGGCGAGCCCGCCGGTGACGAATGCCGCGTCGAGGTCCTCGCCCATGGCGCCGAGGATGTCGGTCTGCACGCCGTCGCCGACGCACAGGATCTCGTCGTGGGCCGGATCGAGGCCGATGTCGGCCATGAGGCGGACGCGGGCGAGCGCGTAGATCGGCGGGTGCGGCTTGCCGAAGTAGAGGCTCTCGCCCCCCGCCTCGCTGTAGGCCGCGGCGATGGCACCGGCGCAGAAGATGCGGCGCTCGCCCACGTCAACGACAATGTCGGGGTTGGCGCACAGGAGCTTCAGGCCCCGGGTCTTGGCGTAGAGGATGGTGGCGCGATAGTCCTCGGGCGTCTCGGTCCGGTCGTCGAAGAGCCCGGTGCAGACGATGCCCTCAGCCTCCTCGAGCGGCACGCGCACCACGTCGATCGGCGCGCCGGAGGAGTCATGGAAGAAGCCGAGATCGCGGTCCGGGCCGATGTGATGGACCTTGCGGCCCACCGCGCCCGCGGCCATCGCGGCCTGGGCGGCGTCGCCCGAGGAGACGATGAGATCCCAGACGTCGCGGGGGACGCCCATGTTGCCGAGCTGGGCGGCGACATCGCGAGCGGGCCGGGGCGAGTTGGTCAAAAACACCACCGCGCCGCCGGCGGCGCGAAACCCGCGCAGCGCCGCGATCGCGGCCGGAAAGGGCGCCATGCCGTTGTGAAGGCACCCCCAGAGGTCACAGTAGAGCGCCCGGTATCCCGCCGAGATCTCGGCGATCGAGGGGATGATGCGCGTCACGGCCCGGCTCCCATTTCTTGCTGCAACGGTTCTTCGGCCGCTACGGTTGCATGCGCCGCCCGCCTAGCGCAGAACCGCGGCCTTGGCAAAAGCGCGGAATTTCTGCGCGGGCGCGCCCTGACGGGCCTTGACTCGGCGGGCGCGCATTTTTATCTCGCATCCCATGTTAGCACTCAAGGGTGGCGAGTGCTAACCAACCCTAGACCACCCGTCTGTTGGAACGCAAACCAAGGAGCGATCCCCATGAAATTCACGCCGCTGCATGATCGCGTGCTCGTGCGTCGCATCGAGGGCGAAGAGAAGACCAAGGGCGGTCTGATCATCCCCGACACCGCGAAAGAGAAACCTTCCGAGGGTGAGATCATCTCGGTCGGACCCGGCGCGCGCAAGGACTCGGGCGAGCTCATCGAGCCGTCCGTGAAGGCCGGCGACCGCATCCTGTTCGGCAAGTGGTCGGGCACGGAGGTCAAGATCGAGGGCGAAGATCTCCTGATCATGAAGGAGAGCGACATCCTCGGCGTGATCACCGAGGGCGCGGCTTCGGCGAAGGCCGCCTGAGCACCGCCGACCCCGCTTTCCCATCCATTTTCTCAACGAGGAGCAACCTGCATGGCTGCCAAACTTGTAAAGTTCGAGTCCGACGCACGCAATCGCATGCTCAAGGGCGTCGACATTCTGGCTGACGCGGTCCGCGTCACCCTCGGCCCCAAGGGCCGCAACGTGGTTCTCGACAAATCCTTCGGCGCGCCGCGCATCACCAAGGACGGCGTCACTGTCGCCAAGGAGATCGAGCTCGAGGACAAGTTCGAGAACATGGGCGCGCAGATGGTCCGCGAAGTCGCTTCGCGCACCAACGACGAGGCCGGTGACGGCACCACCACCGCCACCGTGCTGGCCGCCTCGATCATCCGAGAGGGCATGAAGTCGGTCGCGGCGGGCATGAACCCGATGGATCTCAAGCGCGGCATCGAGCAGGCGGTCGCCGTGGTCGTCGAGGAGATCAAGAAGCAGGCCCGCTCGGTGAGCGGCTCCGAAGAGGTCGCCCAGGTCGGAACCATCTCCGCCAACGGCGAGACCGAGATCGGCCGGCAGATCGCCGACGCGATGCAGAAGGTCGGCAACGAGGGTGTCATCACCGTCGAGGAGAACAAGGGCTTCGAGACCGAGACCGAGGTCGTCGAGGGCATGCAGTTCGACCGCGGGTACCTCAGCCCCTACTTCATCACCAACGCCGAGAAGATGATCGCCGAGCTCGAGGATGGCTACATCCTGCTGCACGAGAAGAAGCTGTCGTCGCTCCAGCCGATGGTGCCGCTCCTCGAGACCGTCATCCAGTCGGGCAAGCCGCTGCTGATCATCGCCGAGGACGTGGATGGCGAGGCTCTGGCCACTCTCGTGGTCAACAAGCTGCGCGGCGGGCTGAAGATCGCCGCCGTCAAGGCGCCGGGCTTCGGTGATCGCCGCAAGGCCATGCTGCAGGACATTGCGATCCTGACCGGCGGCCAGGTGATCTCCGAGGATCTCGGCATGAAGCTCGAGAACGTGGGCGTCGACATGCTCGGCCGCGCGCGAAAGATCTCGATCACCAAGGACGAGACCACGATCGTCGACGGCGCTGGCGAGAAGTCCGAGATCGAGGCCCGGGTCACCCAGATCCGCCAGCAGATCGAGGAGACCACCTCGGACTACGACAAGGAGAAGCTGCAGGAGCGGCTGGCCAAGCTGGCCGGCGGCGTTGCGGTCATCCGCGTCGGCGGCGCTTCCGAGATCGAGGTGAAGGAGCGCAAGGACCGCGTCGACGACGCGCTCAACGCGACCCGCGCCGCGGTGCAGGAAGGCGTGGTCGTCGGTGGCGGCGTGGCGCTCGTGCAGGCTTCCAAGAAGCTCGCCGACATGACCGGCGACAACTCCGACCAGACCGCGGGCATCGCGATCGTGCGCAAGGCGCTCCAGTCGCCGCTGCGGCAGATCGCGGAGAACGCCGGCGTGGACGGCTCGGTGGTCAACGGAAAGATCATGGAGTCGAGCGACCCCTCCTTCGGGTTCAACGCGCAGACCGAGGAATATGGCGACATGTTCAAGTTCGGCGTGATCGACCCGGCCAAGGTGGTGCGCACCGCGCTGCAGGACGCCGCGTCGGTTGCGGCCCTCCTGATCACCACGGAAGCCATGGTCGCCGAGAAGCCCGAGCCGAAGGGCCAGGGCGGCGGCATGCCGGGCGGCATGGGCGGCATGGGCGGCATGGACGGCATGATGTAATCAGGCCGATCCGTCCGGATCTGCGGGAAGGGCGCCTACGGGCGCCCTTTCTGCTTGTTGCGGCAGGTGTGTTACAGGACCATAACACGCGTGCAATTTCGGCTATGCCATTGATATCATGAAGGGTAACCTTCATTAATCGCCGCGTGTCCCGCGACCCTGTACGTCTCAGACGAAGCCGAAGGCATCGTCAGCGTCGAACTCGAAGCCGGCTTTGGCCCGGGTTCCGGTCATCAGGGAGTCGGTGAGGTCGACGTCGAAATACTGGCCCTCGCCGGGACCGAAGCCGCCCTTGTTGTTCCCCGCCTTCACGGTCAGCCCGAGCACGTCGCAGTCCTCGAAGCCGACCGCCGCAAGCGCGTCCTCGACCTGCGACAGATGCAGTTCCTTCGTCCTGAAGTCGAAGTCGTCGAACTTGACCTTGGTGATCCGGTCGCCTGCGAGCCCGTCGCAGTCCAGATAGACGACGATGTTGGAGATCGCCTTCTTCACCGTGAACGCCTGGTCGAAGACGCCGGCGTCCACGTCGGACGTGTCGGCGCCGACGACCACCGTGACCGGCGCGGTCCTGCCGGTGGCGGGGTCGATCACGTCGCTGTCGATGGTGTCGTCGCCGCCCTGGTCGGGCTGTACGAAGCGCTTGCCCTCGGCGAGGCTGTCCTCGAAGGCCATGACGTAGTCGCCCGCGAGCACGTTGGTGAAGGCGTAGCCGCCGTCCGAGTCGGTGGTCGTGGTGGCGATCACGCCGCTAGCGGCGAGCAGCGCCACCTGCTTTCCTGCGACTCCCGGCTCGCCGTTGTCGACGCCGTCGCCATTCTCGTCGCAGAAGTAGCGCCCGGAAAGCGAGCCTGTCGCGGGCCTGACGCCGGCGTCGTTGTCCGCCGTGATCTGGCCGGCGACGACGGCGATGCCCGGGATGACGGGGACGCCGCCGCCTTGGTCGATGGCGTCCGAATCGATGGTGTCGTCGGAGCCGACATTCGGGGTGGTCAGCGTCTTGCCCGAGACGGTGTCGGTGAACTTCACGCCGTAGGTTCCGGCGTCGAGACCGGCGAACGCGTAAAGGCCGTTCGCGCCGGTGGTGGTGGTGATCCCGGTCCCGACGCCGCTCGCATGGAGCAGTTCTACGGTCACCCCGGCGATCCCCGGCTCGGCGGAGCCTTCCAGACCATCGCCGTCGTCGTCACAGAAGTAGCGGCCGGAAAGCTCTCCGGTCACGGGCGCGACGCCGGCGTCGACATTGGCGATTGCGGCTCCTGCGGTCACGACGATTGACTCGGTCCGGCCGGTCGCGGCGTCGATCACGTCGCTGTCGATGGTGTCGTCGCCGCCGACGTCGGACGCGATGAAGCCCCAGGGGAAGCTGTTCTCGAAGGCGAGAACGTAGGTTCCGGGCTCCAGCCCAGTGAAGGAATAGTCGCCGAGGCTGTCCGTGGTGGTGGTCGCGACCGTAGTCGTTCCGCCAGCGCCGAAGAGGGACACCATCTTGCCCGCCACTGCGAATCCGTCGTCGTCGACGCCATTGTTATTGTCATCGCGGAAGTAGTGACCCGAGATCGAACCCAGCTCGTCCGCCATCGTCATGCCTATGAGTTCCATCGTGAAGCGCAACACCGAGGGCGGATGATGTATCTGTCCGTCTCGAAACGGAGAACGGTGTCGCCATGTCAGGATATTCCCACCTCACGGCCGAGGAGCGTGATCGGCTTGCCGGTCTGATGGCCGACGGTCAGTCGCTCCGCTCGATCGGCCGGGCGCTCGGCCGGGCCGCGTCGACCATATCGCGCGAGCTCAGGCGCAACGCGCTGGACAGCGGCGCCTACCGCCCGCACTTGGCGGATGGGGCCTACATGCTGCGCCGCCAGCGCCATGCGAGGCTGGAGACCGACGCGAAGCTTGCGGCCTATGTCATGGACCGCCTGTCCGAGGGCTGGACGCCCGAGCAGATCGCAGGGAGGCTGCGGCTCGGGATCGAGAGAGGCCTGCGGGCGGTCTGCGCGGAGACGATCTACGGCTGGATCTATCGCGCCGCGCAGAAGGCCGGGCGGCTCTGGCGCTTCCTGACCCGCCGCCACGCCCGTCGCCGCAAGCGCCACGGCCGGGCGTCACGCGACACGATCGCCGAGAAACCCACATTTCGCAGCGATCTGGCGACGCCGACGCGCGCGCGACGGTGGGGCATTGGGAAGCGGATCTCGTCATCTGCAGACGCTCCCGCCCGGTGCTGGTGCTCCACGAGCGCAAGACCCGGATCACGCTGATGTCGCGCCTGGCGGGCAAAACCGCCGCCGAGACCATCGCCGCGATGATGGCCGCGTTCCGGCGGCTCGACCCGAGGATGCGCGGGTCGATCACGTTCGACAACGACACCTGCTTCGCCCGTCACATGCTGCTGCGCGGCATGCTCGCGGCCACCACGTATTTCTGCGACGCTTACGCCAGCTGGCAGAAGGGCGGCGTCGAGAACGCCAACGGCCGCATCCGACGATGGCTGCCCCGCGGCACGGATCTCGACGAGATCAGCGAACAGGACATCCAGGAGATCGCCATGACCATCAACCTCACCCCGCGCAAATGCCTCGGATACGGCGCGGCGCGGGAAGCCGGCTGTCCGGGGGCCTTGGCGGGTGGTCGGCGCACTTGACCGGCGCGCGAGCCCGCGCCTAGGCTTCGGTCCAAGGGCCGCGAGGAGCCGAAAAGGGAGAGAACGCATGAGCAAGCGCGACGATCTGATCGCGGTCTACGCCAGGGACCTGAAGGACAAATGCGGGGTCGCCCCCGACATGGACCTTCTGACCAAGGTGACCATCGGCTGCGGCCCGGCGATCTACAACGCCGACAGCGCCACGGTGGCGGGCAGCAGCCCGGGTGAGCTCGAGACGGTCAGGAAGAACTTCCTGATCGGCAAGCTCGGCCTGCCCGACGGGCCGGAGCTGATGCCGGCGATCGACAGGGTGATAGAGACCTATGGCCGATCGAACACCAACAAGTACCGGGCGGTGATCTACTACCTGCTCACCAAGCACTTCGGGCGGGAGAGCGTCTACGGCTGAGGCGGGCGCAGATCGGTCGGCGGAGGCCGCTGGGACATCGGACTTGGCGGGGGCGACACGCGTCCTTCACACCACGCTCGGCCCGCTCGGGCGCGACGCCCTCGGGATCATCCTGCCCCACGAGCATGTCTTCGTCGACCTCCGCACCCCCGACGCGCCCGGCTACGCGCAGGCCGATACTGAGGCGGTGGTCGCGCTGATGGCGCCGCAGATCGCCGCCATCACGGCGCAGGGCGTTACCGCGCTCGTGGAATGCTCGACCACCGGCGTCGGCCGGCGGGCTGATCTCGACCTCGCCGTCTCGCGCGCCACCGGCATGCCGATCGTCGTTCCCACCGGGAGCTACCGCGAGCCCTGGATCACGCCGTTCGTGCGGGACGCCGACGACGCGGCGCTCGAGGCCTGGATGGTCCGGGAGCTCGACGCGCGGCTCGACGAGGCCGACTTCCGCGCCGGCTGGATCAAGCTCAGCGCCGGCGACGACGGCATGACGCCGCTCGAGGAGCGCATCCTGCGGGCGGCGGCGCGCGCCGCGATCCGGACCGGGGCGCTGATCGGCAGCCACACGATCCGCGGCCGCGTGGCGCTCGAGCAGGTCGCGGTGATCGAGGCGGAGGGCGGGCGGGCCGGGCGCTTCCTCTGGATCCACACCCAGAACGAGCCGGATTTCGGGCTGCACCGCGAGCTGGCCGCCGGTGGGGCCTGGATCGAGTACGACGACGTCGGCCGCGGCGACGACGCGGTGGTGGCGGCGCGGATCCTGCGGGCGCTCGGGGCGGGGCTCGAGCCGCGACTGCTGCTCAGCCATGATCTCGGCTGGTTCGATCCGGCCAAGCCCGGCGGCGGCGCGCCCCGACCCTACACGCGGCTCTGCGGCGAGATGCTGCCGCGGCTCGCCGCCGCCGGCGTCGGGGCGCGGACGCTCCGCCGCCTGACCGAGGACAACCCGTTTCAGGCCTTCGCGCGCCCGGCCTGAAGCCGGGGGCTCAGGTCCGGCGCGGCGAAAGCGCGGTCATGTGGCCCATCTTGCGGCCCGGCCGGGCCTCGTCCTTGCCATAGAGGTGGACCGCCACGTCGGCGCGCGCAGAGACGCCGTCGACCTCGTCGCCGATCAGGTTGGTCATCACCGCGTCCGAGTGACGGCGTCCGTCGCCGATCGGCCAGCCGCAGATGGCGCGCACGTGCTGCTCGAACTGGTCGCTGAGGCAGGCGTCGATTGTCCAGTGGCCGGAATTGTGGACGCGGGGGGCGATCTCGTTGACCAGCACGCCCTGGCGGGTGACGAAGAGCTCGACCCCGATCACGCCGACGTAGTCGAGCGCGTTGAGGATGCGCCCGGCGAGCACCACTGCGTCCTGGGCGGCGCGCGCCGGGATCTCGGCCGGGACCTTCGTTGTGCGCAGGATGCCGTCCTCGTGGGTGTTCTCGCCCGGATCGAAGGCGGCCACGGCCCCGTCGAGCCCGCGGGCGGCGATCACCGAGATTTCGCGCTCGAAGTCGACATGGCCCTCCAGGATCGCCGGCGCGCCGCCGAGCGACGCCCAGGCCTCCGCCGCCTGGGCCGGCGTATCGATGCGGGCCTGGCCCTTGCCGTCGTAGCCGAAGCGGCGGGTCTTGAGGATCCAGGGTCCGTCGATGTCGGCCAGCGCCTCGTCGAGCGCGGCGCGGTCGGGCGCGTCGGCGTAGGGCGCGGTGCCGAGGTCGAGGCCGCGCAGGAAGTCCTTCTCGACGAGCCGGTCCTGGGCCACTTCGAGCGCCCGGCGGCCGGGCCGGACCGGGGCGAGACCGGCGATGGCGTCGATGGCGGCGAGCGGCACGTTCTCGAACTCGTAGGTGACGACGTCGACGGAGGCCGCGAAGGCGCGCAGCGCCGCGACGTCGTCCCAGGGCGCGCGCGTCACCGCCTCGACCACCGGCGCGGCGCAGGGGTCGGCGGCGGGTTCGAAGACCCGGACGCGCAGCCCGAGGCGGGCTGCGGCGAGCGCCAGCATCCGGCCGAGCTGGCCGCCGCCGAGCACGCCGACGCAGGAGCCCGGCGGCAGCGGATCAGGCGTCATCGGGCGTCTCGGCCACGGCCGCGCTCTGGGCGTGGCGCCACGCCTCGAGCCTGGCGGCGAGGCCCGCGTCGCCGACAGCCAGCGTCGCCGCGGCGAAGAGCGCCGCGTTGGCCGCCCCCGCAGGCCCGATGGCGAAGGTCGCCACCGGCACGCCGCGGGGCATCTGCACGATGGAGAGCAGCGAATCGAGGCCCGAGAGCGCCGCGGACTGCACCGGCACGCCGAGCACCGGCACGCGGGTCTTGGCGGCGAGCATGCCCGGGAGATGCGCCGCGCCGCCGGCGCCGGCGATGATCGCGGCAAGGCCCCGCGCCGCCGCGCCCTCGGCGTAGGCGAACATCCGGTCCGGGGTGCGGTGGGCGGAAACGATGCGGGTCTCGAAGGGCACGCCGAGCGCGGTCAGCACGTCGACGGCGGCGCGCATGGTCGACCAGTCGGACTGGCTCCCCATGACGACGCCCACGCGCGGGCGGTTCTCTGACCCGGTCTCGAGGCCGCGTTCGGGTTCGCTCATGGGGCCTCCGGCGCCGCTCAGGCTTCAGGCGATGATGTCGGGGGTGATGTCGTCGGAGATGCGCGCTATCTCGTCCTTGAGCAGCAGCTTGCGCTTCTTGAGCCGACGCACTGTCAGGGGGTCGGCGCGGCCGGCGGTGTCGAGAGCGGCGATTGCGTCGTCGAGGTCGCGGTGCTCGCGCGCGAGCAGTTCGAGCTTGAGGCGAAGCACATCCTCGCGCGACATGGTGGGCGGCTCGGTCATGGAGGCGTCTCCGGGTGAGGCTCGGGTTATAGCGCCGCCGCGCGGCGGCGCAAAGGCGCAAACCCCTCGCGCACCTTGTTTTTCACGCCGCAGCCCCCATTTCTGGTGCTGTGGATCGCCGCTGAGGGGTCCGCCGACAGAGTCGCTTGGGAAAGGGCTTGGATATCATGACGAAGGTAACGTTCGCCGCGCATCCGCACATGTTGGGCTTCGACCAGCTCGACCGGCTTCTGGAGCGCACGGCGCGCGCCGGGTCGGACGGCTATCCACCGTACAACATCGAGCAGCGCGGCGAGGATGCGTTCCGGATCACGCTGGCGGTCGCCGGCTTCGCCGATGACGACATCGCGATCACCGTGGAGAACAGCCAGCTCATCGTGCGCGGCCGCCAGGCCGAGGACGGCGCGGAGCGGGTGTTCCTGCACCGCGGCATCGCAGCGCGGCAGTTCCAGCGCAGCTTCGTGCTGGCCGAGGGGATCGAGGTCGAGGGCGCGGCGCTGGAGAATGGCTTGCTGCACATCGACCTGGTCAGGGCCCGGCCCGACGCGGTGGTGCAGACCATCGCCATCAATACCTGCAGGCGTGCGCCGCGGGCGCAGCAGGACGGAGGCGAGACATGACCGATTATCCCAGCATGCCCGGCGACGAGGACGCCTTGAGGCGCATCGTCTACGTGCGGCCGGTGAAGGCCGCCGATCTGCCCGCCGAGGTACAGGCGCGCACCGGCGGGGCCGAGGAGGTCTACGCGATCCATTCGGAGGACGGCGCGGTTCTGGCTCTGGTGCAGGATCGCAAGCGCGCCTTCATCGTGGCGCGACAGAACGAATTCTCGCCGGTCAGCGTGCACTGACCGCAGCGAGGGGCGCGGCGGCGGTGTCCGCCTTGCCATCAGAAATGCAGATACTTGATTATCTATTGATTGTCTGAAATGCTCCCATCGCTAGTACAAATGGGAGGGATAGGACATGGGGAATCCATCAGGGCGATCGTGGGTGTTCGCGAGCGTCGCTGCGGCTGGCGCATTGCTGGCTTATGATACAAGCGCGGCGCCGCTGTGGCAGATCGTGGAGGTGCTTGAAAACCCCGGGGACGAGGTAAATTTCGGCCGCACGATATCCGTCGACGACCGAAGTGCGCTGGTGAACCGTTACCTCTTTGACATCAGGACCGGAGAGCTGCAGCGAACCTTCGATCCGCAGTCGGAAGCTCCGGGCTTAATTGGCACCAGCGCCAACGCCGTTCGGTCCGGCGAATCCATCCTTAGCGAGACCGGAGATGAGTATGTTAACGGCGCCGCATATCTGTTTGACAACAACAGCGGAGAGCGGATCGCAACGTACTCAAATCCCAACCCTCCGCCGGGCGACAATGCGTTCTACGACTATTTCGCCTACGAGGTCGATTTCTTTGATGATCAGGTTCTGATTGGCAATCCGTTCCGACTCTATGAGGAGGACGGGTCCATCGAAGGTGTCCCCGGCAAGATCTACATCTTCGACAAGAACTCCGGCCAGATCGTGAACACCCTCGCCAGTCCAACGGCCAGCTACGGCGATTATTTCGGCGACAGCATGTCGGTTTCGGGCGATAGAGTAATCGTCGGTGCAGATGGTGACGACACCGCCGGGCGGCAAGCGGGCGCAGCATTCGTCTTCGACGGGAAGTCAGGGGAACTCCTGCAAGTGCTACAGGATCCAGAAGCCGGAGATGAACGTCGCTTTGGTAGCAGAGTTGACGCTTTCGAAGATTACGGCCTGGTGTCTGCGCCCAGAGATGGCGTGTATCTGTTCGATCTTCGAACTGGCGCGCTGGTTCAAAGCTATTCTGACCCAACGCCGGACGCCCCCGGGGGTTTCGGTGCCAGTGTCGGTATCGATGGCAACTGGGTGATAATTGGCGAACCGACTGGTTCTCCGGTTGGGTTCCCGTCAGCAGTGCATATCTACGACACCTTTTCCGGTAAATTGCTGCAGACCCTGCTCGAACCCGGGGCGCTGGGGATTTCAAATTTCGGGATCGAATTGGACATTTTCGGGGACCGGGCTGTGGTAGGCTCAACCGGCGGCCCAGCCGTGGTTATTTCGACTGTGCCGATCATTGCGCCTGTGCCGCTACTTGGAACGTTGGCGCCGATCGTTTCGGCCATCGCGGTTCTGACTGGAGTGGCGCGACGGCGCCGCAGGGAGGCAGCTCTCGTCTGAACTATTGCGCCGCCAGTCTACTCGGCGGATGCGCCCACGGGCTCTTTGGGCTTGGCTGTCGCGTCCTGCTCGGCGAGGAACCGCTCGGCCTCGAGCGCGGCCATGCAGCCCATTCCGGCCGAGGTCACAGCCTGACGGAAGACGTGGTCGGTGATGTCGCCGGCGGCGAAGACGCCGGGGATGTCGGTGGCGGTGCTGTCGGGTTTCGTCACCACGTAGCCGCCCATGTGGGTCTCGAGCTGGCCCGCGACGAGTTCGGACGCGGGCGCGTGGCCGATGGCGATGAAGACGCCGCTGCAGGGTAGCTCGGTCTCGACGCCAGTGTCGACGTGGCGCAGGCGCACGCCGGTGACGCCGCGCGGATCGTCCTCGCCGATCACCTCGTCGAGCGTGTGATGCCAGAGCGTCTCGACCTTGGGGTTGCGGAACAGCCGGTCCTGGAGGATCCGCTCCGCGCGCAGCGTGTCGCGGCGGTGCACGAGCGTCACCTTCGCGGCGAAATTGGTCAGAAACAGCGCCTCCTCGACGGCGGTGTTGCCGCCGCCGATCACCACGACCTCCTGGCCGCGGAAGAAGAAGCCGTCGCAGGTGGCGCAGGCGGAGACGCCGAAGCCCTTGAACCTTTCCTCGGACGGCAGCCCGAGCCATTTCGCCTGGGCCCCGGTGGCCAGGATCACCGCGTCGGCGGTGTAGGTGGTCCCACTCTCGCCCGAAGCGGTGAAGGGTCGCGCGGAGAGGTCGAGGCGGCCGATGTGATCGGAGATCACCTCGGTCCCGGTCGCCTTGGCGTGGGCCTCCATGCGCAGCATCAGATCGGGGCCCTGCACCTCGGTGTCGCCGGGCCAGTTCTCGACTTCGGTGGTGATGGTGAGTTGGCCGCCGGGCTGGATGCCCTGGACGAGGATCGGCTCGAGCATCGCCCGAGCGCCATAAACCGCGGCGGTGTAGCCGGCCGGGCCGGATCCGATGATCAGAAGGCGGGTGTGGCGGGTCGCGCTCATGGGGGCCTCTCGCGGAATGGGAGCGCCTGTATAGCCACGCGGCGCGCCCCTGTGAAGCGGCCCGGCCGCCGTCGGGCTCGAGACGGTTTGTTGCGAGCCCGAGAAACATTATTGCTTCTAACGGCGCGTGAGCGTAACCAAGCGGAAAGCGACCAGTTGGGATCGGACCCATGCCCACCATCAAGCTCGACCCGATCGACCGCAAGATCCTCGCCGAACTCCAGGGCGACGGACGGATGACCAATGTCGAACTGTCGCGGCGGGTCGGGATCTCGGCGCCGCCCTGCCTGCGCCGGGTCCGGTCGCTGGAGGAGGCGGGCGTCATCAAGGGCTACCACGCCGAGATCAACGCTCGCGAGCTCGGCTTCGAGGTGCAGGTCTTCGCCATGGTCGGGCTGCACGGCCAGGCGGAGGCGGACCTGACCGCCTTCGAGGCGATGGCGCGCTCCTGGCCGCTGGTGCGCGAGTGCCACATGCTCAACGGCGAGATCGACTTCATCCTGAAGTGCGTGGCGCCGGACCTGTCGACGTTCCAGAACTTCCTGACCGAGAAGCTGACGTCGGCGCCGAACGTGGCGAGCGTGAAGACGAGCCTGGTGATCCGTTGCGCCAAGGACGAGCCGGCGGTGCCGTTCGAGGTCTACAACGAACGGGTGCGCGACTGACGCCTCAGGGGGCGATCGCGGCGATCAGGCGGCCGTAGTCCTGCTCGCCGCGGTGGGTGGCGCGGCGGTACGAGAAGAAGCGGTCGGGATCGGCGTAGGTGCAGTGCCCGGTCCATTCCGCCTCGATCCCGAGATCGCGCAGCCGCGCCAGCGCAAAGCCCGGCAGGTCGAAGAGCATCCGGTCGCCGGCGCCGCCGGAGAAGAAGCGCTCGTAGCCGGTCTCCTCGATGCGGAACGCTTCGAAGAACTCCGGGCCGACCTCGTAGTTGCGCTGGCTGATCGTCGGGCCGACCACGGCGCGGATCCGGTCTGGCCGCGCGCCGAGCCCGGCCATCGCCGCGACGGTGGCCTCGAGCACGCCGGCGAGCGCGCCGCGCCAGCCGGCGTGGGCCGCACCCACCACGCCGGCGTGCGGATCGGCGAAGAGAACCGGGGCGCAGTCGGCGGTGAGCACGCTCACCGCGACGCTTGGCGTGGCGGTGACCGCGGCGTCGGCGCGGGGCCGCTCGGTCCAGCCCGAGGCGTCCGCGAGGACGACCTCGGCGCCGTGGACCTGATGGAGCGACAGCAGGCGCTCGCGCGGCACCGTCATGGCCTCGGCGACTCGGGCGCGGTTGGTGGCGACCGCTTCGCGCTGGTCCGACGAGCCCGGCCCGCAGTTCAGCCCGGCGAAGACCCCCGACGACGCGCCGCCGCGCCGCGTGAAGAAGCCGTGGCGCGCGCCGGCGAGAAGATCGGAAGTGACGATGTCGAGCGTCAAGGCGCAAATCCGGGCGGAGGCGGCGCGCTCTGGGGCGTGAGCGCAAGAACCCGAAAATGCTTCCCCATCTCGCCGGGATGCGTCAAGCGCCGATGCTGGGCGACGATGGCTTCGAGGGGCGCGCCGGTCCGGCCGCGGGCAAGCGTCCGGGCGCGGTCGGTGATGCCGAGCCGTTCGAGGAACGCGCCCTGCGGCTCGGGGCCGCTGGCGCGCAGTCCCTCGGCCGCGTCGGCGAGGGCGGCGAAGCGCAGATGGGCGGTCAGATCCGCGGTCCCCGGATCGGCGGCGAGCGGATCGACCGGTGCGCCGCCCTGGAGCGCCTGGAGCGTGTCGCCGACCCCGTCGACGTCGCCGTAGTCGATCACCAGCGCCGCGCCGCCGTGCGCGGAGATCCGCGCGGCGATCTCGCGGGCGATGGTCGCGGCGAGGGCGCAGACCTCGACGATGGCGCCGTCGGGCGCCTGCGGGAACGTGGAATCGAGGTCGGCGTCGGCGCGCAGCGGTCCCCAGTCGAAGGCGAGGCGTCCGTCGCGCAGGGTCACGCGGCGCTCGCGCCATGCGACGTCGGCGCGCTGGAACTGGCGGATCGGCAGGGCGTCGAAGAATTCGTTGGCGACGAGCAGGAGCGGTCCCGGCGGGCAGTCGGTGAGCCGGTCGGCCCAGCGCGCGCGCGCGCCTTCGAGCGTCGTGGCCTGGATGGCGCGTAGGCGCGGGCTCGTCTCGACGAGCCAGAGCGACAGGGCGCGGCGCAGGTCGGGGACCCGGTCGATCACCCGCAGCGCGTCGCGCATCAGGGTTCCGCGCCCTGGACCGAGCTCGACGAGAACCGGCGGCGCAGGCGGCGACTGGTCGGCCCAGACCTGCGCCAGCCAGCCGCCGACCATCTCGCCGAACATCTGGCTCACCTCCGGCGCGGTGACGAAATCTCCCTCGGCGCCGAAGGGCTCGCGGGTGATGTAGTAGCCATGTTCGGGATCGGACAGGCAGAGCTCCATCCAGGCGTCGAGGCGCAGCGGACCGTCGCGCGCGATGCGCTCGGCGATGCGCCGGGCGAGCGGGGTCACGCTTCGGACCGGCGCCGCGGCCAGGCGAGCACGATCACGCCCGCGACCACCATCGGCAGCGACAGGATCTGGCCCATGGTCAGCCCGAGCTCGGGACCGAGGCGCAGGACGTGGCCGAAGGGATTGTCCGGGGTCAGGAAGCGGGCGTCGGCCTGACGGAAGAACTCGATCGCGAAGCGCGCGAGCCCGTAGCCGATGAGGAAGAGGCCGATCATGCGCCCACGCACGCGCAAGCCGCCGGCGCGGATGGCGAAGAACAGAATCGCAAAGAGCGCCGCGCCCTCAAGCCCGGCCTCGTAGAGCTGGGACGGGTGGCGGCCGCAGGCGCCCTGCCAGCCCGGCGGGCAGGTCTGCGCCGCTTCGCCCGGAAACACGACGCCCCAGGGCGCGGTGGTGGGCCGGCCCCAGAGTTCGGCGTTTATGAAGTTGGCCAGGCGGCCGAAGAAGAGCCCGATCGGGGCTGCGGCGGCGACGGCGTCGCCGATGCGGATGGCGTCGAGGCCGTTGCGAGCGGCGAAGGCCAGAACGGCGACCACGACGCCGAGAAACCCGCCGTGAAAGGACATGCCGCCGCGCCAGACCGCCAGGATCTGGCCCGGGTTCTGGAGATAGTAGCCGGGCTCGTAGAAGGCCACGAAACCGAGCCGGCCGCCGAGGATGACGCCGAGGATCATCCAGGTCAGCAGGTCGTCGACCTGCTCGGGGCGCATCGGCGCGGCGCCGCCCCAGAGCGCCGACCGCCGGCAGAGCGCGACGACGTAGCGCCAGCCGAGCACCAGCCCGGCGATGTAGGCGAGCGCGTACCAGCGGATCGCAAGCTCGACGCCGAAGATCTCGACGGAGAACAGCACGGGATCGATGGCGGGAAAGGGCATGGGAGCTCCGCGGACCGGCGGCCCCTGCTTCGGCGCCGTCGCGGGCGAAGTCAAGCCGCGCCTTGGAAAGCGACCTCGGCGCAACCATATCTGCGGGAAACGCAAGGAGCGACGACATGCAGACCAGAAACAAGATCCTCGACGACCTCAGCTCGCTGATGACCAACGCCGTCGGCGTGGCCCAGGGAGCCAAGACCGAGGCGGAAACCGCAATGAAGGGCATGATCGACCGCTGGCTGGCCGATCGCGACTTCGTGACGCGCGACGAGTTCGACGCGGTTCGCGCGATGGCCCAGAAGGCGCGCGAGGAAAACGAGGCGCTCAAGGCCCGTCTGGACGCGCTCGAGGCCGCGGCGAAGGGCGGCGGCGCCTGAGCGCCGCGCCCCGCGCCGTGGTCGCGTGGGTTAAGGCGCGTTAACGAAAATTCTCTTTACAGACCGGGCGTCCTGACCCACCATATGTTGTAGATCAGCGGCTGGAGTTGTTGATCTGTTGTTAACCTCACAGCCCCCGTGCGGGGTGCGGCTCCGCCGGGCGCTCAGGACAGAGGCGCAGGCATGAGCATCGTCGAACGCGACTTCTTCAGCGAAGAGATCCACCCCATCGACATCGTCGAGAGCATGGCCGAGGAGCGGTCGTGGGAGTTCGAGCGGGTTGCGGACGATCAGATCGCCGTGGCGATCGAGGGCGCCTGGCGGACCTATTCTGTGACGCTCGCCTACAGCGGCCGGGATCAGAGCCTGCGGCTGATCTGCGCTTTCGAGATGCGACCGCCGAGCAAGCGGCTGACGGCGTTCTACCGGGCGATGGCGCTGGCGAACGACCGCTGCTGGAGCGGGGCGTTCACGTTGTGGCGCGACCAGGGGCTGATGGCCTACCGCTACAGCCTCAATCTCGCCGGCGGCGCGACGGCCAATTCCGACCAGATCAACGACATGGTGCGCGCTGCGGTGCACGCCTCCGAGCGCTTCTACCCGGCGTTCCAGCTTGTCGCCTGGGGCGGCGAGTTCCCGGAGAAGGCGCTTGGCATCGCGATGACCGAGGCCTACGGTCGGGCCTGAGGCCGGACTTCCCGCTCCCGCGCGGACGGAAGGCGCCGGCCGCGGGGGAGGCGCGCATGCGAGACATCGCGGAACGCGGCCTTGTGCTGCTTGGATGCGGCCGCATGGGCGGCGCGCTGCTTGAGGGCTGGCTTGCCGGCGGCGCGTCGCCGGACGCCTTCACCGTGTTCGACCCCCAACCGGACGATCGACTTCGGGCGCTGGCGGATGCGGGGCTGCGGCTGAACACCGAGCCGCCCCCCGCCCCTGCGGTGGCGATGCTCGCGGTCAAGCCGCAGATGATGGGCGAGGCGCTGCCGAAGGTAGCGCGATTCGGCGGCGGGGAGACGCTCTTCGTGTCGATCGCCGCCGGGATCGGGCTCGCCGCGCTCGAACGCGGGCTCGGGCCGGGCACGCCGATCGTGCGGGCCATGCCCAACACCCCGGCCGCGGTGCGCCGCGGGATCACCGCGATCGTCGGCAACCCAGCGGTGGATGCGGCGGGGCTTGACCTCGCGGAGATGCTGATGCGCGCGGTCGGCGCGACCGTCCGCCTTGCGCGCGAGGACCAGATGGACGCGGTGACGGCAGTGTCGGGTTCGGGTCCGGCCTATGTCTTCCTGCTAATCGAGGCGCTGGCGGCGGCGGGTGCGGCCGAGGGGCTGCCGGAGGACCTGGCGCTAACGCTGGCGCGGGCCACGGTCGCGGGGGCGGGAGCCCTGGCCGAGACGGCGGCGGAGACGCCGCCGGACCGGCTTCGCGAAAACGTCACCAGCCCGGGCGGCACCACCGCCGCGGCGCTCGCGGTGCTGATGCGCGCGGACGGGGGTCTGTCGCCGCTGCTGCGCGACGCGGTGGCTGCGGCGGCGGAGCGGTCGCGCGCCCTGGGCGCATGAGGATTATGCTGCACTGCAACACGAGCCCTTGACATTGATGCTGCAGTGCACCATTTGACTGAGGAACGTTAACGCCAGACCAAGGAGGAACCGATGTTCGACCCCAAGACCTACGCCTTCGATCCCGAGAAGATGATGGAGTACTTCAAGCAGAACGACTTCACAAAGCATCTCACCAACTTCAAGATGCCGGAGATCGACACGGACGCGATCCTGTCGGCGCAGCACAAGAATATGGATGCGCTGGTGGAAGCCAACAAGGCCGCCGCGGCCGGGTTCCAGGATCTCTTCAAGAAGCAGATCTCGATCTTCGAGGACACCATGTCGGAGGCGCAGAAGTCGATGAAGGCGCTCGACACCACCAAGCTCGACCCTGAGAGCGCCAAGGCGCAGGGCGAGCTGGTCAAGGCCGCCTTCGAGAAGGCGCTGGCCAACATGCAGGCGCTCGCCGAATCGGCCCAGAAGGCCAATTCCGAGGCCTACGAGATCGTCTCCGCGCGCATCCAGGAGAGCGTGAAGGAGATTCAGGACATGGCGGGCAAGCTCAACCGCTCGTAACCCTGAACGACGACGACCCAGAAACCGCTTGCCCTTGCCGGGTGGGCGGTTTTTTGTTCTGGCCTTCGAAAGGGACGGGACCGGGGCGCATGACGCGGATCGAGTTCGCGGATTTCCAGAAGGTCGATATCCGCGTCGGCCGGGTGACGCGCGCCGAGGCCTTTCCCGAGGCGCGCAAACCTGCGTTCAAGCTCTGGATCGACTTCGGACCGGAGATCGGCGAGATGCGCTCGTCGGCGCAGATCACCGAGCGCTACGCGCCGGAGGCATTGGTCGGGCGCATGGTGATGGCGGTGGTCAACCTCGCGCCACGCCAGATCGGCCCGTTCAGATCCGAAGCGCTGGTGCTGGGCTTCGCCGACGCGGAGGGCGCGATCGTGCTGGCCGCGCCGGACGCCCAGGTGCCGCTCGGCGCGCGCATGCACTGAGCGCCCGCGCCCACCCGAACCAGAACCCGAGGAGAGGCGAGCATGACAACCGACAGTCTTCGCGACAGCCGTGACGCAGGCGGGACCGCCGATGCGCTCGGCCCGCTGCCCGAATGGGATCTGAGCGACCTCTACCTCAAGCCCGACGACCCGAAGCTCGCCGCCGATCTCGACTGGCTCGACGGCGAATGCGCGGGGTTCGCGGCCGACTACGAGGGTCGGCTCGCCGGGCTCGACACCGCGGGCATGCTCGCGGCGGTGCGGCGCTACGAGCGCATCCAGACCGTGGCGGGGCGGGTGATGAGCTACGCCGGACTGCGCTACCAGCAGGACACGGCGGAGGCGGTGCGGGGCAAGTTTCTCGGCGACATGCAGGCGCGGGTGACCGACGTCACCACGCCGCTGGTGTTCTTCTCACTCGAATTCAACCGGATCGAGGACGACGCGTTTGCGGCGCTGCTCGCCGCCGACGCGGACCTCGCGCGCTATCGGCCGGTCCTCGACCGGCTGCGCAAGATGAAGCCGCACCAGCTCAGCGACGAGCTCGAGCGCTTTCTGCACGACCAGTCGGTGGTCGGCGCGTCGGCCTGGAACCGGCTCTTCGACGAGACGATGGCGGGGCTGACCTTCGAGGTCGGCGGCGAGACGCTGCCGCTCGAGGCGGCGCTGAACCTGCTCTCCGATCAGGACCGGGCGAAGCGGCAGGCGGCGGCGGAGGCGCTGGCGGTGGTGTTCTCGGAGAAGCTGCCGCTCTTTGCACGCGTCACCAACACGCTCGCCAAGGAAAAGGAGATCGAGGACCGCTGGCGCAAGCTGCCCACCCCGCAGGCGTCGCGGCATCTGGCCAACGATGTCGAGCCGGAGGTCGTCGAGGCGCTGCGCGACGCGGTGGTGGCGGCCTATCCCAAGCTCTCGCATCGGTACTATGCGCTGAAGGCGAAGTGGCTCGGGCTCGACAGGCTTCAGGTCTGGGACCGCAACGCGCCGCTGCCGCGCGAGGACGATCGCAAGATCCCATGGGAAGAGGCGCGGGCGACGGTGATGGACGCCTACGCGGGCTTCGATCCGCGCATGGCCGAGATCGCAAAACCTTTCTTCGAGAAGGGATGGATCGACGCGCCGGTGAAGCCGGGCAAGGCGCCGGGCGCGTTCGCGCATCCCACCGTGGTGGATGTTCACCCATATGTATTGCTGAACTATCTCGGCAAGCAGCGCGACGTGATGACGCTCGCCCATGAGCTCGGGCACGGCGTGCACCAGGTGCTGGCGGCGCAACAGGGCGAGCTTCTGTCCTCGACGCCGCTGACGCTCGCCGAGACCGCAAGCGTGTTCGGCGAGATGCTGACCTTCCGGAAGCTGCTGGACGCAGCGCCCGACCCGGCGGCTCGCAAGATCCTGCTCGCGGGCAAGGTCGAGGACATGATCAACACGGTCGTGCGCCAGATCGCCTTCTACGACTTCGAGTGCAAGCTGCACGCGGCGCGGCGCGAGGGCGAGCTGACTCCCGACGACATCAACCTGCTGTGGATGAGCGTGCAGGGCGAAAGCCTCGGCCCATCGTTCGAGTTCATGGACGGCTACGAGACCTTCTGGGCCTATATCCCGCATTTCGTGCATTCGCCGTTCTACGTCTACGCCTACGCCTTCGGCGACGGGCTGGTGAACGCGCTCTATGCGGTGTACGCCGAGGGCGATCCGGCGTTCGCGGCCAAGTACTTCGACATGCTGAAGGCCGGCGGCTCGAAGCATCACAGCGAGCTTCTGGCGCCGTTCGACCTCGACGCCAGCGATCCGCGGTTCTGGGACAAGGGCCTTGATCTCATCTCGTCGATGATCGACGAACTCGAAGCGATGGAGGCCTGACGGCGGCGGCGGGGCACGACCGGTGTCGCTGAGCTACGACTTCTCCGGGCGCACGGCCGTCGTGACGGGCGCGTCGCGCGGGATCGGCCGCGGCGTGGCGGCTGCGCTGGCGGCCGCCGGGGCCGAGGTCTGGAACTGGAGCACCAGCGACACGCCACAGGACGGCGTGCGGTTCCGGGCGGTCGACGTGACCGACGCGGACGCGATCGCCCTTGCGGCGAAGGAGATCGACCGCCTTGATATTCTGGTCAACAATGCCGGAACCACCGGCGGAGTGCAGCCATTCGATGCAATGACGCCCGCAGTCTGGCGGCGGGTGATCGACGTGAACCTGACCGGGGTCTACGAGGTGACGCGCGCCTGCCTTCCGGCGCTTCGACGAGCGCCGGCGGGCCGGATCGTCAACATCGCCTCGATCGCCGGAAAGGAGGGGCCTGCGGGACTGAGCGCCTATTCGGCCGCCAAGGGCGGTGTGATCGCGCTGACGAAGTCGCTCGCCAAGGAACTCGCCGACACTCCGATCCGGGTCAACTGCGTGACGCCCTCGGCAATCGCCACTGAAATCCTGAAACAGCTCGGCCCGGAGTTTCTCGCGGCTTCAGTGGCCAAGGTGCCCATGGGGCGCACGGGCGCCATCGAGGAAGTGGCGAACCTGACGCTCTGGCTCGCCTCCGTGCATTGCAGCTTTTCGACCGGCGCGGTGTTCGACATCTCCGGTGGCCGCTCGGACTATTGAGCGCGGCCCCGCCACAGGCCGGCGCGGCGCATCACCCGCGCAGCCGGGCCCTCACGTCGGCGGCGAAGTCCACGTAGCCCGCAGCGGGGTGACATTGATGGCATGTGCTGCCCCATGTGCTTCATGATCGGCAGGTCGAAGCTGATCTGGTCGAGCGTGTCGGGTACGCCGACGTCGGCCAGCTGCCGTTCGACAATGGCGAAGCGCATGGCATCGCCGCGGGCTGCGAACATGTCCGGGAAGGGGTGTCACGGGCGGAGCTTCGGCCGGGCGGGATTGTCCACAGGGCGGAAGCAGTGCGTCGCGCATTCGCTGGTTGCGGCCGGGGACTGGCGGCGCATCTATGGAGGGACACAGATCGAGGAGCCAGAACGATGTCCTTTCGCGCCGTGAAGTCCGAGAGCCGCGCCCAGCCGACCATGGAGGGAGCGGGCGTGCATCTGCACCGGGTGTTCGGGTTCGGCGATCCGGGCGAGAGCGATCCGTTCCTGTTGCTCGACGATTTCCGCAACGACGATCCGGCGGCCTACAGGGCTGGGTTTCCTTGGCATCCGCACCGGGGGATCGAGACGATCACCTATGTGCTTGACGGCGAGGTGGAGCATTCCGACAGCCTCGGCAACACTGGCCTGCTCGGGCCGGGTTCGGTGCAGTGGATGACGGCGGGGTCGGGGATCCTGCATCAGGAGATGCCGAAGGGGAACGCGGCTGGGCAGATGCACGGGTTCCAGCTCTGGGCGAACCTGCCGTCGCGGCTGAAGATGACGTCGCCGCGCTATCAGGACATCGCGGGGCGCGAGATCGAGGAGATCGTTGATGACGACGGCACGCGGCTGCGGGTGATCGTCGGCAGCTTCTGGGGCCGCAAGGGGCCGGTCGACGGCGTGGCGGCGGAGCCGATGTTCGTCGACGTCAGCGTGCCGCCGGGGGTCCGCAAGACCCTGCCGGTCGACGCCTACGCCAACGCCTTCGCTTATGTGTTCGCGGGGGCGGGGTCGTTCCGGGACGCGTCAAAGCCGGTGGGCGTGCGGGTCGAGAAGGAGTTCCGGGGCGAGGAGATGCACGTGCGCGACATGTCGGGCAACCGGACGCTGGTGCGCTTCGACACCGGCGACGATATCACCGTGCAGGCCGGGCCGGAGGGGGTGCGCTTCCTGCTGATCTCGGGGCGGCCCTTGAAGGAGCCGGTGGCCTGGCACGGGCCGATCGTGATGAACACCCGCGAGGAGCTGATGACCGCGATGAGGGAGCTTCAGCGGGGCGACTTCATCAAGGCGAGCGCCTGAGATCGGAGGCGGACCGGAGCGGTCCAAGGTTGGACCGTTTTCAAGCATCTGGTATTTCAGGAAAAAAGGGTTAACCCCTCCGGGGCGTCAGTCGCCCGGCGGCGCGATGGTCAGAAAACGGCCCTCCGACCAGTTGAGCGCCTCGAAGCAGACCTCCGCCCCCACGCCGCCGCACCAGCCACCGTCGCGGCCGACGAGCAGGATGCGTGCGGGACCCCAGTCGAGCGTCCGCCAGCCGGTCGCCTGAAGGCTGGTCACGCTGTCGCCGACGATGGCGTGCAGCATGCAGCCGCCGGAGCCGCAATACATCGACGCCCCGCTCGAGCAGGTGAACCCCGCCTCGTCTATCAGCAGGTCGTCCGCGCCGTCGCCGGTCAAGTCGATCGCGGTGACGGCGTCGCCGGGGTCGAAGACGCCGTTCTCGAACCCGGCGCAGGTGGCCTCGGCGGCGGTGAGGATGTCGCCGGCGGGATCGGCGGCGGCGGGCGCGGCGAGCAGGCAGGCGAGCAGGATCAGTCGGCGCATGGATTGGTCTCGATTGCAGCGCTGCGACAGCCTAGGGAACGGCGGGAGCGGGGACAAGCCGGTTCGCGCGCTGGCCACGGTTCGTGGGATGGAGGGGGTTGGCCTCGGGATCGACGCATTCCTGCGGGGTCAGGTCCAGCGCGCAGGGCACGCCGCGCGGTTCGGGAGAGCGCCCGAATGCGCACAGCATGTCCGAACGAGCTTCATCGATGGAGTCGTACTTGTTCCCGAATGACTTCGCGCCAACCAGCGCGTCCAGTATCTCTTCAAAGTAATCTGGAGGCTCAGCCCAGCAGGACCAAATCGTGAATGGTCGGTTTGTTTCTGGAGCAAGCCCGTCAGGGATGAGCGTGGCGCGGTTGCCGATCAGGCCGTCGAGTTGCGCCTGCGTCAGACCTTCGGCGCCGCGAAGGTCTGCCCACGGGGCGACGCCCGAGAGTGTTGCGGAGGACCAAGCAACGGAGCGGGCGTCGGTTCCCCAGAGAATCACGCCGCTGAGATCGGCCGCAGTAAGGTCTGCGTCCCTCATACTTGCGTCGAGCAGTGCGACCCCGGCCATCTTGGCCCCGCCGAGCGAGGCGTGGGTCAGATCGGCGGACGACAGGTCGCTCCCGGTGAGGGCGGCTTCGACCAGCGCCGATCCGACCAGGATGGCGTTGGCCATTCTGGCGTCTGTCAGGTCTGCGCGGTATAGCGCGGCGCGCGCGAGGTCGATGCGCCGAAGATCGGCGGATCGCAACCGCGCGCCAAAGAGATTAGCGTCGGTCAAGGAGGCGCCATGGAGATCGGCGCGATCCAGGTCGGCGGAAACGAGCCGGGCGCCATCCAACAGGGCATCGCCGAGATAGGCGTCGGCGAGTGTCGCGCGGGACATGTCTGCACTTCGGAGGTTGACCGTTGACATGCTCGTCCGGTCGAGGCGGGCATCCTGTAAAGAGACGCCGCGCAAATCAGAATAAGGCAGTACCGCGCCCTGCAATTGCGCGCCGCTGAGATTGGCGTCGCGCAGGTCCGCGGATCGCGCCCGCGCGAATGCGAGGCGGGCGTCCATAAGCAAGGCGCCGCGCAGGTCGGCGTCAATCAGGCTGACGCCCTCCATGCGGGCGAGCCGAAGGTCGGAACGTTCCAGTCGCGCATTGCTGAGATCGGCGCCCACCAGAGAGACATTCCATCCTTGCAGCCACCGCAGGTCCCGCCCTGAAAATCGGAGCTTGCCAAGCGCTTCGCGCTCAATGGCGCGCTCGCTCTCCCACGCGCTCCAGAAACGATCGTCGAGCGCGCAAAAATGCCCGGCGCATGCCTGCGCGGTTGGGAGGCCCTCGCCTGCGCACCAAGCCTCGCGGCGCGGCGCGAGGCCCACGGGCGCAGGCCGGTCGCGATCGGGCAGGTGGTCGCAGACGGCCATGGGAACCGACTCGCGACGGCACCAGGTCTCGCGAAAGGCGCGTTGCGCGCTCTCCGGCTCACGCCAGCCGGGCGGCAGGGCGACGATGTCGGCGCCTTCGAAGGAAGTCGCGGCCAGATACCCGAAGGCACTGCGTTCGATCCACCGGCCGATGAACGGAGCGTCCGCGTCCGCGACGATGTTCCAGGACGTGCGACCCAGGGTGACGAAGGCGAGAAGTGCGACGACGCCGAGCCCGAGCGCGGACTTCCACCAGCCTTCCCACGTTCCCGACGCAAAGAGCTTGAGCCGCGCGCGTGCCCGCCACCAGCTCGCTGAGGCCGCAAGAAGTGCGATCGCCAGCGCGACCATGATCAGCCCGGTCAGCCACGGGTCGTGCGCCGGCATTGAGCGCCACCAGGCGGCTGCGATCACGAAGGGACCTGCCGCCCACACCAGGAGCCAGGTCACGAAGTTGCTCAGCCAGTCGAGCGGTCGGCGTCGCCGCGCGGCGCCGCCTATAAGCGACACGGCCAAGCTGTTCACGAGCCAAGGGTGTATGGCGTCGCCGAGCGGCCGCCCCTCGACCTCATGCGGCGCTTCCGCGATCGCGTCCCAGAGCTTGATCAGGAAGAGGTGCAGATAGACGTAGAGCGCCGCCGCGAGCACCGGGGCGAAGATGAAGAAGCTCGCCGTGGGGATCGAGACGTTGACCAGCGGCAGCTGGGTCTGGCGCGAGGGCACGAAGAAGTCGGCGTCTTGAACTCCTAGCAGGGTGACGAAGACGAAGGCGAGGTAGGCGAGCAGGCCGATCCAGGAGGAGCGGGCGAGCGCAGAGAGCTCGTTGATGCGGGCGATCTGGCGTTCGGTCCTGGGGTCCATGCGGGGCGATCGCCTTCAGTCAATGCACCGCAGGGTAGCGCAGATTGGGCGCGCGCGGAAACGCAACCTGCGATGGGCGCCGCGGCGGCTTGCCCGCGCGCGGCTCCGCTGCCGCGACGGTGGCCTAGCCGGCGGGACGGCCGGCCTTGTCAGGCGGCTTTGACCGCCCGGACCGCTACCACCATCGGATACTCCGGGTCGTGGAAGTCGAGCTCGCGTTTCTCCAGATCCGAGGTGACCATCCCGTGCAGCCCGCACACTGCCGTCAGCACGTTGCCGTAGGCCCGCACGGTGACGTTCTCCGCTCCGAACACGTCGCCGAACAGGCGACGGGCGGCGCTCGGGGTGGCGCGCCAGTATTCGTCCCAGAGCGGGGTGTCGTCGACCGAGATCTGGCCGATGCCGGTCATGGTGGCCAGCAGCACGCCGCCGTCGCGGAGGGCGGCGTGGGTGGTGCGCACCGCCGCGGGCATGTCGTAGATGAACTGGTAGACCTGGGTGAGCAGGGCGCAGTCGAAGGCGTCGACGGGGATGCCGGCGCCGGAGGCGAGGTCGCCCACCATCGTGCCGCCGGGCTGGTCGGGGATCGGAAAGAGGTAGTGGCCGCGCGTGACCCGGTCGCCGCCGAAGCGCCGGGTGTAATCCGGGTCGGAGCCGGCCTCGAGCACCTCGCCGCGGATGTCGGCCGCGTGCGCCTCGAGAAAGCCGTCGATGTAGCGCCGGTCTATCGGCCAGCCGCGCCCGAAGCCGAAGTCCGGGTGGAGCGGCTTGAGCCGCCGCAGCAGCGCGGGGCGGTCCACCGGGCCGCGGCCGAGGCGGTTGCGGAGGTCCTGCGCCCAGCGTGCGAGCATCGCCGCGTCCGCGTCAGCTCAGCCGCTGCAGCAGCGCGTCGAGGCTGGTCTTGGCGTCCCCGTAGAACATCCGGGTGTTCTCCTTGTAGAAGAGCGGGTTCTCGATGCCCGAGTAGCCGGTGCCCTGGCCGCGCTTCATCACGAAGGTCTGCTTGGCCTTCCAGACTTCAAGCACCGGCATGCCGGCGATGGGCGAGTTCGGGTCGTCCTGGGCGGCGGGGTTCACGATGTCGTTCGAGCCGATGATGATCGATACGTCGGTCGAGGGGAAGTCGTCGTTGATCTCGTCCATCTCGAGCACGATGTCGTAGGGTACTTTCGCCTCGGCGAGCAGCACGTTCATGTGGCCCGGAAGGCGGCCGGCGACGGGGTGGATGCCGAAGCGCACTTCCTTGCCGCGGGCGCGCAGGCGGCGGGTCAGTTCGGCGACGTTCTGTTGCGCCTGGGCGACGGCCATGCCGTAGCCGGGCACGATGATGATCGAATCCGCGTCCTCGAGCGCGGCGGCGACCCCGTCGGCATCGATGGCGATCATCTCACCCTCGACCGCCATCTGCTCGCCGGCCGGGCCTCCGAAGCCGCCGAGGATGACCGAGACGAAGGAGCGGTTCATCGCCTTGCACATGATGTAGGACAGGATCGCGCCCGACGATCCCACCAGCGCGCCGACGACGATCAGGAGGTCGTTGCCGAGGCTGAAGCCGATGGCCGCGGCCGCCCAGCCCGAATAGCTGTTGAGCATCGAGACGACGACGGGCATGTCCGCGCCGCCGATGCCCATGATCAGGTGGTAGCCGATGAAGAGCGCGGCCAGCGTCATCACCAAAAGCGCGAGCGTGCTGCCGGAGTTGACGTAGACGATCAGCATCAGCAGGCTGAGCGCCGCGGCGCCGGCGTTGAGCATGTGCCCGCCGGGCAGCTTCTTCGCGGCGGTGTCCACCTTGCCCGCCAGCTTGCCGTAGGCGATGACCGAGCCGGTGAAGGTGACCGCGCCGATGAAGATGCCGAGGAAGAGCTCGATCTGCAGGATCGTGATCTCCACAGGGATCTTCTTGGCGATCAGCGCGGCGAAGCCGGGCAGGCCGTCGAGCGCGTCGCTGCCCGCCGCGGTCGCGCAGGCGAGATAGCTCAGGCCCTCCGCGCAGCGGCCGCCCACGCCGTCGATCAGGAGGCCCTGCACCCGACCGATCTCGATATGGGCGTTGAGGCCGACGAAGACGGCGGCGAGGCCCACGAGCGAGTGCATCGCCGCGACCAGCTCCGGCATCTGGGTCATCTGGACCCGCGTGGCCAGCTGGTAGCCGATCGCGCCGCCAAGTCCGATCAGTATGATCGACAGCGGCCAGAGCCCCGCGCCCGGTCCGACCAGCGTGGCGATGACCGCGATGGCCATGCCGACGATGCCGTACCAGATGGCGCGCTTGGCGCTCTCCTGGCTGCTCAGCCCCCCGAGCGAGAGGATGAAGAGGACGCCTGCGACCACGTAGGCCGCGTTGGTGAATCCGAGTTCCATTGGACGGTCCGCCTCAGGATTTCTGGAACATGGCGAGCATGCGCCGCGTGACGAGGAACCCGCCGAAGATGTTCACGCCGGCCATGAAGATCGCGAGCGCCGCAAGGAGCGTGATGAGAAGGGATCCCGATCCGATCTGGACCAGGGCCCCGAGAATGATGATCGAGGAGATCGCGTTCGTGACCGCCATCAGCGGCGTGTGCAGCGAGTGCGCGACGCCCCAGATCACCTGGAAGCCGACGAAGCAGGCCAGCATGAAGACGATGAAGTGCTGCATGAAGCTCGCGGGCGTGAAGAGCCCGGCCAGCAGCAAAAGCGCGCCACCCACCGCCAGAAGCCCGACCTGGAACTTCGTCTGCGACTGGAAGGCGGCGACTTCGGCCGCGCGTTTCTCCTCGGCCGTGAGCTCCTTCGGCTTGTCCTTCTTGCGGGCGGCGATCGCCTGCACCTTGGGCGGCGGCGGCGGGAAGGTGATCTCGCCCTCCCGGGTCGCCGTGGCGCCGCGGATGACGTCGTCCTCCATGTTCACGACCGGCATCCCGTCCTTTTCCGGGGTCAGGTCGTCGATCATGTGGCGCAGGTTGTTGCCGTAGAGCGTCGAGCTCTGCGCCGCCATGCGGCTCGGGAAGTCCGTGTAGCCGACGATCGTCACCCCGTTGTCGGTGACGATCTTCTCGTCCTTGACGGTCAGTTCGCAGTTGCCGCCGCGTTCGGCGGCGAGATCGACGATCACCGAGCCGGGCTTCATCGCAGCGACCATGTCCCTGGTCCAGAGCACCGGCGCGTCGCGACCGGGGATCAGCGCGGTGGTAATGACGATGTCCACCTCCGGCGCCAGCTCGCGGAACTTCTCGAGCTGCTTCTCGCGGAACTCCGGGGAGGAGGGCGCGGCGTAGCCGCCCGTAGCGGCGCCGTCCTGGGTTGCGTCCTCGAAGTCGAGGAACACGAACTCCGCGCCCATGCTCTCGATCTGTTCGGCGACCTCGGGGCGCACGTCGAAGGCGTAGGTGATCGCGCCGAGCGAGGTGGCCGCGCCGATGGCCGCGAGCCCCGCGACGCCGGCGCCGATCACCAGCACCTTGGCCGGCGGAACCTTACCCGCCGCCGTCACCTGGCCGGTGAAGAACCGCCCGAAGTTGTTGCCCGCCTCCATCACCGCGCGGTAGCCGGCGATGTTGGCCATCGAGCTGAGCGCGTCCATCTTCTGGGCGCGGCTGATGCGCGGCACCATGTCCATGGCGATGGCGGTGACGCCGCGCGCCTTGAGCGTCTCCAGAAGCTCAGGGCTCTGAGCGGGATAGAGAAAGCCGATCAGGATCTGGCCCGGCCGGGTCATCTCGATCTCGGAAGGCTCGGGCGGGCGGACCTTGAGGATCACGTCGGCCTTCGCCCAGACATCGGCCGCGGTGGAAACCACCTCGACCCCGGCCTCGGCGTAGGCCTCGTCGGAGAAGCGCGCCGCCGCGCCCGCGCCCGATTCCACCACGCAGGCGTAGCCGAGCTTGCCCAGCGCCTGCGCCGATTGCGGCGTCAGCGCCACGCGCTTCTCGCCCTCGATGATTTCCTTCGGTGCCCCGATGATCAACGTCAGTGTCCCCCGGCGTGGTCTTCGAACGGTCGTTTTTTTGCGGAAGCGGACGGACGCGGCCCTACCCGTCACCGGCTTTTATGGACCCCGGTTGCGCGAGTCAAACCGGTCCGCGCGCCGAAAGGAAAAAGCGACGTCGGCTCAGGCGGCGCGCCGGCGCAGGTCCTGGCTGAACCAGATCCCCGCGGAGATCAGCGCGACCCCCAGGAGCTGTGCGGCGTGCGCGGGCGCGGCCAGCAGGCCGATCGCGAGCGCCGCGGCGAGGCCCGGTTCGGCGAGCGCGGCCGCCGAGATCCCCACCGGCCCGAGCCGCCGGGCGGCCCGCGCGAGACAGGCCTGGCCCATCGCCTGCGCCAGCACGGCGAGCGCCACGAGCTTGACCCAGCCGCTCGCGGTGGCAGGGATCGCCTGGGCCTCGAAGACGAGGGTCGTCGCGAGCAGAATCGGCGCCGCGATCAGCGAGACCACGGCCATGATCGGCCAGGCGCCGGCGACGCCGCCGAGGCGGGTGATCTGCGCGTAGTAGACCGCCAGCGCCGCGGCGGCGAAGCAGGCCAGCGTATCGCCCTGGAGCGTGCGCTCGGTGATCGAGCCGCCGTGCAGCGCCACCAGGATCGCGCCCGCCGTGGCGGCGGCGACGCCGAGCGCCGTGGTGACGCGCGGTTTGCGGCCATGAAACAGCCATCCGACCGTGACCAGCAGCACCGGTGCGAGATTGTGCAGCGCCGAGGTGCTCGCAACCGAGGACAGCCGCTGGCCGGCGTACCAGAAGATCAGCGTCAGCGCGAAGGCGGCCCCGGCGATCCAGACCCCGCCGCGCGCCAGCAGCCGGGCGAGGCTCCGCCAGAGCGCGGGTCCCTCCGCGAGGAAGGCGAGGGCGAGGCAGATCGGCGCGGCCAGAGCCATGCGCCAGAACGCGGTCGCGACGGCGGGAACCTCGCTCGTGGCGGCGAGGACCGCCCCGCCCGCGATGCAGGCGACGCCGAAGAGCGCCACGAGGAGGGCGAGCGCCGCGGTCGGTCTCTGCGCGGGGTTGCGGTCTGTCACGGCGCGATCCTCCCCTGGCTCGCCCCCACGGCGCAGGGCGCGCCGGGGTGCATTGGGGAGGAAGCCTAGGGAACGGGCGCCCCTGCGGCCGTGACGGAGGTCACGGCGCCGGCCGGACTGCGGCGCAGGTCAACCGAGCCGGCCCTCGAGCGCGCGGTCGTAGAGATCGAAGGCTGCGGCCTCGGTCAGCTTGCGCGGATTGCCGCCTGCGGTCGGATCGACGATCGCCATCGCGGCCATCTCCTCGAAGCGCGCGCCATCCACGCCGATCTTGTCGAGCGTGTGCGGGATGCCGACGTCGCGGCGCAGCCGCAGCACGAAGTCGAGAAACCCCGCGAAGCCGCCCTCGATGCCGAGCCAGCCTGCAAGCCGGTCGATCTTCTCCTCGACCCGGTCGCGGTTGAAGTCGAGCACGTAGGGCATGAACACCGCGTTGGTCAGCCCGTGGTGGGTGCCATAGAGCGCGCCCACCGGATGGCTCAGCGCGTGGATGGCGCCGAGGCCTTTCTGGAACGCCACCGCGCCCATCGCCGCCGCCGCCATCATGTTGGCGCGCGCCTCGATGTCGGTCCCGTCGGCGCAGGCGTCGGGCAGGTAGGTCCGCACCAGCCGCATGCCCTCCACGGCGATCCCCTCGGCCATCGGGTGATAGGACGGCGCGCAGTAGGCCTCGAGGCAATGGGCCAGCGCGTCCATGCCGGTGCCCGCGGTGATCGACGCCGGCAGGCCGACGGTGAGTTCGGGATCGCAGATCACCTCGCGCGGCAGCATCCCGGGGTGGAAGATCACCTTCTTGGTCTGGCTGGCGAGGTTGGTGATGACGCCGGCCCGCCCGACCTCCGAGCCGGTGCCCGCGGTGGTGGGAACCGCGACCACCGGGGCGATGGCGTCGGCGTCGGCTCGGGTCCACCAGTCCTCCACGTCCTCGAAGTCCCACATCGGCCGGGTCTGGCCGGCCATGAAGGCGATCACCTTGCCCGCGTCGAGCGCCGAGCCTCCCCCGAAGGCGACCACGCCATCGTGCCGGTCCTCGCGGTAGACGCCGAGGCCGAGCTCGACATTGGCGTCGGTGGGGTTGGCCTGGATGTTGGAGAAGATCCCGACCTGGAGCCCGGCGTCCTCGATCGCGTCGCGCGCCCGCGCGGTGATCTCGAGCGGCGCCACGCCGGGGTCGGTCACCAGAAGCGGGCGCTCGATGCCCGCCGCGCGGCAGGCCTCGCCAAGTTCGGCGACGCGTCCAGCGCCAAAGCGGATCGAGGTCGGAAAGCTCCAGTTGGCGCGCAGGGCCATGATCAGGCCAGCCGCAGGTGGTAGGACTTCGGCCGGGTCAGGCTCTGGAAGCCGAGCGCCGAGAGCGTGGTGCCCCGCCCGGTCTCCTTGCAGCCGGTCCAGCACAGCGCCGGATCGAGATAGTCGCAGCGGTTCATGAACACCGTGCCGGTCTCAAGCCGCGCCCCGATCGTCGCCGCCCGGTCGGGATCGGCGGTCCAGATCGAGGCGGTCAGCCCGTACTTGCAGTCGTTCATCAGCGCGATCGCCTCCTCGTCGTCGGCGACCTTCATGACGCCCACCACAGGCCCGAAGCTCTCCTCGATCATCACCTCCATCGAGTGATCGACCCCGGTGAGCACCTGGGGCGCGAGATAGGCGCCGTCGCCGGTGTCGGCCGGGAAGAGGCCCGGGTCGATCAGCGGGGTCGCGCCGGCGGCCACGGCCCGGGCGATCTGGTCGCGCACCGTGTCGGCGAAGCGCTTGTGGGCCATCGGCCCCAGCGTCGTCTCCGGGTCGAGCGGATCGCCCAGCCGGTAGTCGCGCACCAGCGCCGCGGCCTTCTCCACGAAGGCGTCGTAGAGGCTCTCGTGCACGTAGATGCGCTCGATGCCGCAGCAGCACTGGCCGGTGTTGTACATCGCCCCGTCCACAAGCGTCGCCACCGCCGCGTCGAGATCGGCGTCGGCGCGCACGTAGGCCGGGTCCTTGCCTCCGAGCTCGAGCCCGATCCCGACGAAGGTGCCGGCGGCGGCGCGCTCGATCTCCTGGCCGCCGCGCACCGAGCCGGTGAAGTTGATGAAGTCGAAGGCGCGCTCGGCGATGAGCGCAGAGGCGGTGGCGTGGTCGAGGAAGAGGTTGCTGAACACGCCCTCGGGCAACCCGCCGAACGCCTCCGCCAGCCGTTCGCCGATCTTCGCGGTCTGGCTCGCGTGCTTGAGCACCACGGTGTTGCCGGCGATCAGCGCCGGCACGATGGTGTTGATCGCGGTCAGCAGCGGGTAGTTCCATGGCGCGATCACGAAGACCACGCCGAGCGGCTCGCGGGCGATATAGCGCCGGAAGGCGTTGGAGTTCTCCGCCACCATCGGCGCCAGCGCGTCGGCGGCGATCGAGGCCATGTATTCGGTGCGCTCGCGCACGCCGCCCATCTCGCCGCCGTAGCGCACCGGCCGGCCCATCTGCCAGGCGAGCTCGGGCACGATCGCGTCGTTGAGCGCGTCGAGCCGGGCCACCGCCGCTTTCACCGCGGCGATGCGGTCCTTGAGCGGCGTCGCGGCCCAGGGCCGCTGCGCGGCGCGGGCGCGGGCGACCGCCGCGCGCGCGCCCTCCAGGCTCTCCGCGGGGTAGCGCGCATAGACGCTGCCGTCGATCGGCGAGACGGTGGTGATGTCGGTCATGGATGTCTCCTCGGGGTCAGGCGCGTTCGAACCCGCGGGCGATCTCCCAGTCGCCGACCACCCGGTCGCACTCCGCCTGCTCCCAGCGCGCGGCGTGAACGTAATGGTCGACGACCGCGTCCCCGAAGGCCGCGCGCATCATCTTGGACCTGCGCAGCGCCTCGGCGGCGTCGCGCAGGGTCTTGGGGATCTCGCGGGCCCGGCGCGCCGCGTAGGCGTCGCCGGTGAAGGCCGCCTCGAGCGGGAGCGCGTTCTCGACCCCGTCGATCCCGGCGGCGATCAGTGCGGCGAAGGCGAGATAGGGATTGAGGTCGGCGCCGCCGACCCGGCACTCGACCCGCACCGAGGGCGTGTCCGCGCCGACGATCCGGTAGCCCGCGGTGCGGTTGTCGAGCGACCAGATCGCCCGCGTGGGCGCGAATGTGCCCGCCGCGAACCGCTTGTAGCTGTTTATGTTGGGAGCAAGGAAACAGGTAATTTCGCTGGCGTGGGCGAGAAGCCCCGCGAGCCAGTGGCGCATTGTCGCCGACATGCCGTGCTCGGCCGCGGGGTCGAAAAAGACCGGCGCACCGTCGCGCCCGCGCAGCGACTGGTGGATGTGGCTCGACGAGCCGGCCGCGTCGGTGTCGTACTTGGCCATGAAGGTCACCGCGCGGCCGCGGGCCCAGGCGATCTCCTTGACCGCGTTCTTGACCAGCGCGTGGGTGTCGGCGGCCACGAGCGCCCCGGCGTAGGCGACGTTGATCTCCTCCTGGCCAGCGAAGGCCTCGCCCTTGGTGCATTCGACCGGAACGCCGGCCCCGTTGAGCCCGGTGCGGATCGCCCGCATCACGTCCTCTTCCTTGGTGGTCTGGAAGACGTGGTAGTCCTCGTTGTAGGGGCTGATCGGGGTCATGCCGCGATAGCCGGCCCCGTGAAGCTCCCCGAAGCTCTCGCGGAAGAGGAAGAACTCGAGCTCGGAGGCCATCGTCGCCTCGAGCCCCATCGCCGCCAGTCGGGCGATCTGGCCGCGCAGCATGGCGCGCGGGGAATGCGGGACCGGCGCGTGGTCGTGGTGGTCCTCCACGTCGGCGAGCACGAAGGCGGTGCCCTCGAGCCAGGGCAGGCGGCGCAGCGTCGAGAGGTCGGGCCGCATCACGTAGTCGCCGTAGCCGGCCTCCCAACTCGTCGCGCGGTAGCCCGGCACGGTGTTCATCTCGTAGTCGGTGGCCAGAATGTAGTTGCAGGCGTGGGTCTCGCGGTGGGCGGTCTTCAGGAAATGCTCGGCCTGGAATTGCTTGCCCATCAGGCGGCCCTGCATGTCCACCTGCGCCACGACAACCGTGTCGATGGTTCCCGCCGCGACGGCCTCCGAAAGGTCCTCGAGCGTCAGTCCTGCCTGCATCGCGGCGGTCTCCCCCCTTGGGCTTTCCGGCGCGCCGGACGCCGCAGCCGCGGAACGCTAGCCAGCGGTCACGAGGTGCGCAAGCCCATAGTCGGGAACCCTCAAAGGCAGACGCCGTCGATCACCACGCCGCCCGAGCCGCCGTCGTCGCAGGTCGATCCCTCGCGCGCGGCGCAGGCGCCGAGCGCGAGCACAAGGCCAACGAGCAGGATCAGGGCGTGTCGCATTCGGGTCTCCTTGGTCGGGATCGCCGGGACACCATCGCCGATCAATCGTGTCGGGATCAAGGGGCGCAACTGACGCGGTCAGTGCGCGAGCCGCTCGGCGCCCTCGACGACGATCATCCCGAGGCTGACGGTCACCCCGATCGCCACGATCGCCAACATCGCGCCCAGCATGGTCACGATCCCGTCGCGCTCGACCATGCCGACGCCCGACACCAGCAGCGACAGCGCCAGCAACCATGTGTTGAGCGGGATCGGAAAGAACAGCGCGACCGAGGCGACGAACAGCAGCGCGCCGAGCAGGCGCTCCGCCCCCGTCGTGAACACGCCCGGGCTGCGCGGGCGGGTCAGCCGCTCGATGGGCCGAAAGACGGGGCGCAGCCGCAGGACCAGCTTCTGGAAGGCGCGGCGGCTGATGGTGCGGCGCAGGATGACGTCGGGAAGCCGGACCTGCTCGAAGCCGAGCGCCATCTGACCGGTCACGAAGATCAGCGGGATCGAGGTCAGCAGGTTGAACCCCAGCGGCAGCGGCAGCAGGTTGAGGAGCGCGAAGACCACGATGCACCAGCCGAAGGAGCGGTCGCCGAGGCTGGCGATCAGCTCGCCGATCGTCATGTCGGCGCTCAGCTGCGGGTTGCGCGCGGCGCGCACCAGCCGGCGCGAAAGTGGTCGTCGAAAGCCGTCCTTGGGATCGCTCAATCGTGTCGCGCCTCCGCCTGCGGCCCGGACCGGCAGGCAAAGCCGGCGCCGAGATCCTGATCTGCGCGCAGCGGCCGCAAAAGGCAAGACGGTCGCGGGTCGCGGCGACCGCGGGGCTTGTGTCCGCGGCCGGGCCCGGGTGAATTGAAACATCCGCGCCGCGACCGGCGAACTGAAACCGAACCTCCAAGCGACCACCACCGAACGGACCCTGCGATGCCCCGGACGCTCATAGCCCTTCTCGCCGCCATGCTCGTGGCAACCGCCGCCGCGGCGGCCCCTGATCCAGATCCCGCCGAATGGGAGGCGGTGCGGGCCGAAGCCGCGGGGCAGACCGTCTATTTCCACGCCTGGGGCGGCGATCCGCGCCGGAACGCCTTCATCGCCTGGGTCGGGGAGCGCGTCGCCGCGGAGCACGGCATCGAGCTCGTGCACGTGAAGCTCTCGGACACCGCCGAGGCGGTGTCGCGCGTCGTCGCCGAGCGCGCCGCAGGCCGCGACACGGGCGGCGCGGTCGACCTGATCTGGATCAACGGCCCGAACTTCGCCTCGATGAAGGCCCAGAACCTGCTCTTTGGGCCGTTCGCGGAGGCGTTGCCGAACTGGCGCTATGTGGACGTCGAGGGCAAGCCGACCGTGGTCAACGACTTCACCGTGCCGACCGAGGGCTTCGAGGCGCCCTGGGGCATGGCCCAGATCGTGTTCTACCACGACGCCGCGCGCCTGCCCGAGCCGCCGGGCTCGATCGCGGCGCTCGCCGACTGGGCGGCGGCCAACCCCGGACGCTTCTCCTATCCGCAGCCGCCGGACTTCCTGGGGCTGACCTTCCTCAAGCAAGCCCTGCACGCGCTGGCGCCTGATCCCGCGACGCTCCAGGCGCCGGCGTCGGACGCGCTCTACGCCGTGGCGACGGCGCCGCTCTGGCGCTGGCTCGACGGGCTGACGCCGGATCTCTGGCGGAGCGGGCGGGCCTATCCGGCCAACACCGGGCATCTCAAGCAGCTGATGGCCGACGGCGAGATCGACATCGCCTTCTCGTTCAACCAGTCTGAGGCGAGTGCGGCGATCGCCAACGGCGAGCTGCCCGACACGGTGCGCTCCTTCGTGCTGGAGGGCGGCACGATCGGCAACGCCAATTTCGTCGCCATCCCCTACAACGCCGCCGCCCCGGCCGGGGCGATGGTGGTCGCGGACTTCCTGATGTCGCCCGAAGCGCAGATTCGCGCCCAGGACCCGGCGGTGCTCGGCAGCTTCACCGTGCTCGATCTCGCGGTGCTGGAGGCGGAGGACCGCGCGGCCTTCGAGGCGCTTGACCTCGGCGTCGCCACGCTCGGGCCCGAGGCGCTCGGGCCGGCGCTGGACGAGCCGCACCCGAGCTGGATGGAGCGGCTGTCGCGCGACTGGATTTCCCGGTTCGGGGTCAGCCAGTAGAGCGGCGCGGATGCCGCTCCTGCGCGCGGCGCCAGCGCTCGCCATCCTGCTCCTGGCCGGGCCGGTGGTCTTCGGGCTCGCCGGCACGGCGCTGCCGGCCTTCGGCTACCTGCCGGCGCTCGGGGGCGCGCGCTTCAGCCTCGATCCCTGGAGGGAGCTTCTCGCCACGCCGGGGCTCTGGCGCTCGGCCGCGCTCAGCCTCTGGACCGGACTTGCGTCCACCGCGCTGGCGCTCGGGATCGTCGTGCTGATCACCGCTGCATTCCAGGGCGGGCGGTTCTTTCGCCTGGTGCAGCGCCTGCTCTCGCCGCTGCTGGCGGTGCCGCACGCGGCGGCGGCGTTCGGGCTGGCGTTCCTGATCGCGCCGTCGGGATGGATCGCGCGCGCGCTGTCGCCCTGGGCGACCGGCTGGGAGACGCCGCCGGACGCGCTGATCGTCGGCGATCCCTACGGCCTCAGCCTGATCGCCGGGCTCGTCGCCAAGGAGGCGCCGTTCCTGATGCTGATGACGCTGGCGGCGCTGCGCCAGCCCGACGCCGACCGCGCCCGGGTCGTGGCGCTCAGCCTCGGCTACGGCCGCGTCGCCGCCTTCGCCAAGGCCGCGCTGCCGCGGATCTACGCCCAGATCCGCCTGCCGGTCTATGCGGTGCTGGCCTATTCGGTGGGCGCGGTCGAGGTGGCGATCATCCTCGGGCCGACCACCCCGGCGCCGCTGGCGGTGCGGCTCACCGACTGGATGCGCGATCCCGACCTGGCCGTCTGGTTCCGGGCGACGGCCGGGGCGATGCTGATGCTGGCGATCGCGCTGCTTGCGCTCGGCCTCTGGCGGGCGGGCGAGATCGTCTGCGCGCGCCGCGGCCGGATCTGGGCCGAGGCCGGCGGCCGCGGCGCGCGCGACGGCCTCTGGCGGCTGCTGGCGGGAGCGGCCGCGGTTCTGGCCACCGCGCCGGTGCTGCTCGGCCTCGCCAGCCTCGCGGTCTGGTCGGTGGCGGGGCTCTGGCCGTTTCCCGCAGCCTTGCCCGAGAGCCTCACGCTGCGGGTCTGGGGCCAGGCCGCGCCGACGCTCGCCGCGCCGCTTGGCGCAAGCCTCGCGCTCGGGGCCGGCGCCGTCACGCTGGCGCTGGCGCTCACCCTCGCCACGCTCGAGGCCGGGCGGAGGCGGAGGCGGAGGCGCGGGGGGTCTCTGATCTGGCTGCTCTACCTGCCGCTGCTGGTCCCGCAGGTGGCGTTTCTCTTCGGCCTGCAGGCGCTCGCGGTGGCGGTCGGCGCCGACGGGGAGCTACTGGGGGTGATGGCGGCGCATCTGGTCTTCGTGCTGCCCTACGTCTTTCTGTCCCTCGCCGATCCGTTCGCACGGCTTGATCCGCGCTATGCGGGTGTGGCCGCGGCGCTCGGGGCCGGCGAGAACCGGGTGTTCTGGACCGTCCGGCTTCCCCTCCTGCTCGCGCCGGCGCTGACCGCAGCGGCGGTGGGCTTCGCGGTCTCGATCGGGCTCTACCTGCCGACGTTGCTGATCGGCGGCGGGCGGGTGGCGACGCTGACCACCGAGGCGGTCTCGCTGGCCGCAGGCGGCGACCGGCGGCTGATCGGGGTCTACGGGCTTTTGCAGACGCTCGCCCCGGCGGCGGGCTTTGCGCTGGCGCTGGCGATCCCGGCGCTGGTCTTTCGCAACCGCCGGGCGCTGAGGGGCGGGGCGTGAGCGACGGCGCGCTGGTCTTCGAGGACGTCGTCATCCGGCGCGGCGGCGCGACGCTCGTCGCGCTGTCGGCCAGGGTCGAGCCCGGCGCGACGCTGACGGTGATGGGCCCCTCGGGCTCTGGCAAGTCGACGCTGCTGGCGCAGGCGATCGGCGTGATCGACCCGGCCTTCGAGACCTCGGGACGGATCCTGCTTGATGGGCGCGACATCACGCGCCTGCGGCCGCAGGACCGCCGGGTGGGCATCCTCTTTCAGGACGACGTGCTCTTTCCGCACCTCTCGGTGGGCGGCAACCTCGCCTTCGGGTTGCCGGCGCAGGTGCGCGGCCGGGCGGCGCGGCGGCGTGCGGTCGAGGCGGCGCTGGCCTCGGCCGATCTCGGCGGGCTCGCCGACCGCGATCCCGCGACGCTCTCGGGCGGCCAGCGGGCGCGCGCGGCGCTGATGCGGGTGCTGCTGTCGCGGCCGCGGGCGTTGTTGCTCGACGAGCCGTTCTCGCGGCTCGACGCGGCGCTGCGCGACCAGGTGCGCGCCTTCGTCTTTGCGCATGCGCGCGCCGAGCGGTTGCCGGTGGTGCTTGTCACCCACGATCACGACGACGCCGCCGCCGCGGGGGGCGCGGTGCTCGATCTCGCCGCCAAGAAACCATCGGATTGATGTATATCAAAGCGGGAATGTGAAAAACCCGCCATAGGGCGATTCTCGCTTCACCCAGACCGGAGGCCGCGATGCAGTCGACTCTCGCCCGAACCCGCGGCCTCGGCCGCCGCGAACTTCTGACCCTCCTCGCCACCTTCGCCGCGGCGGGTCTCCCGCACTCCGGCCAGGCGGCCGCGCCGCGCGTCGCCACCTCGGCGCGCATCGTCATCGCCGGGGCCGGCGCGGCAGGGCTCACGCTGGCCAACCGCCTCGCCGCACGGCTGGACGGCGCCGAGATCATCCTGATCGACGGCCGCGAGGCGCATTATTACCAGCCGGGCTTCACGCTGGTTGGCGCAGGCCTGAAGCCGCAGGGCTACCCGGTGTCGCGGACCGTCGACTACATCCCCGCGGGCGTCACCTTGATCCCCGATGCGGTCGTCGAGTTCGACCCCGACGCGCGCGTCGTCGTGACGGCCATGGGGCGGCGAGTCGACTATGACTACCTCTTCGTCGCCACCGGGCTCGCGCTCGACTACGGCGCGATCGAGGGGATGTCGACGGACCTGATCGGCCGCGACGGGATCGGGTCGGTCTACGCCGGTCCCGAGGCCGCCGCGGCGACCTGGTCGGCGATGTCAGCCTTCGCCGACGCCGGCGGGGTTGCGCATTTCGGCCGGCCGGCGACCGAGATGAAATGCGCCGGCGCGCCGCTGAAGTACGCTTTCCTGACCGAGGACACGCTGGCCCGGCGCGGCAACCGCGACAAGGCGGAGCTCACCTACTACGCGCACAACGACGCGCTCTTCGGGGTGCCGATCGTCTCGGAGAAGGTGCGTATGCTCTTCGCCGACCGCGGCGTCGCGGTGAAGTATGGCCATGTGCTTTCCGCGATCGATCCGGGCAGGCGCGTGGCGGTCTATGCGACGCCGGACGGCCCGGTGGAGGCCGACTACGACTTCATCCACGTGGTGCCGCCCATGCGCGCGCCCGAGCCGGTGCGCAACAGCCCGCTGGCCTGGGCCGAGGGCCCCTTCGCCGCCGACGGCTGGGTCGAGGTCGACCGCCACACGCTGCGCCACGCCCGCTATCCGGACATCTTCGCGGTGGGCGACATCGCCGGCGTGCCCAAGGGCAAGACCGCGGCGTCGGTCAAGTGGCAGGCGCCGGTGGCCGTCGACCATCTCGTCGCCGAGATCGCCGGGGGCGAGAGCGCGGCGCGCTACGACGGCTACACGTCCTGCCCGCTGATCACCCGGATCGGCCGCGCGATGCTCATCGAGTTCGACTACGACAACAACCTCACCCCGTCCTTCCCCGGCGTGATCGCGCCGCTCGAGGAGCTCTGGGTGTCCTGGCTGATGAAGGAGACGGCGCTCAAGCCCACCTACATCGCCATGCTGCGCGGCGAAGCCTGAGAGGAGGACGCGATGAAGGAACTCGATCCGCTAGTCTTCTGGACGGTGCTCCAGGAGATGCTCGGGGCCTGGCTCTACGCCATCGTCGCGGTGGCGGCGATCGCGACCGTGCTCTTCGTGCGCGCGCTGCTGCGCCTCGGCGGGCTTGACGCACGCCGGCTCGTCTGGTCGCAGGTGGCGGGGCTGGCCGGGGGGCTGGCGGCGCTCTTCTTTATGTGGGGCGTCACCCATTCTTCGATCGGCGACATCGGCGGGCCGATCGACGCGCTGGTTGCGCTGGGAATCTACTTGCTCGGCTGGGGCGGCGCGACGATGCTGTCCTACGGGCTCGCCGACCTCTTGTCCCCGCCCGAGTTGCTGCGGCCGCGCGCGTCGCGCGCGTAGCGGAACGTGCAGCAGGGCGCGCCGCCCATGATGGTCTGCGCCCGGTCGAGCGCGAGGTCGGGGTCGAAGCCTTCCGCGAAGGCTCCGTCGCGCGCACACGACAGCAGGTGGCCGATGTCGCCGAGGCCCATCTCGCGGTACATCTCGGCGTAGCGGCAGCGGGTCACGTCGAAGTCGAACTGCTCGGGCGTCTCGGCCAGCACCTCGACCTCGAGCGCCCCGCCGCGCATCCAGAGCTCGTAGAGAGCGACAAAGCTCTCCATCACGTCGGCGTCCGCCGCGACCCCGGCGCGAAAGCCCGCGGCCTCCGAGACGGCGGCCTTGCGGATCGCCGCGCCAAGGATCGCCTGCGCCCGCTCCGCGCCGATCTCGGCGGCCATCTCGCGGTAGATCGGGCCGACCACCTCGGCCTGGATGCGCCGCTTCTCCAGCACGGGCAAGTCGGTCATGCGGACGTCTCCCTAGTCGCGGGCCCGCCCGCCCGCCGGGCTCAGTTGCCGAACATCGCCTCGGGCAGCCAGAGCACGATCTGGGGGAACTCGAAGACCAGCGCCACCGCCAGCACCTGGCAGGCCACGAAAGGCAGCACCCCGCGGTAGATGTCCATTGTGGTCACCTCCGGGGCGCCGACCCCCTTGAGGTAGAAGAGTGAGAAACCCACCGGCGGGGTCAGGAACGAGGTCTGCAGCGTCACCGCGAACAGCACCACGAACCAGACCTGGCTGAAGCCGAGCTCGACGATCACCGGGGCGACCAGCGGCAGGATGATCAGCGAGATCTCCAGCCAGTCGAGGAAGAAGCCCGCGACGAAGGCGATGCCGAGGATCACCAGCACGATGCCGTTCGGCCCGAACGGGATCGAGCGCAGGCTGTGGGCGATGAACTCGTCGCCGCCGAGCTGACGCAGCACAACCGCGAACATCGTGGCGCCGAGGAAGATGCCGAAGATGAACGCCGTGGTCAGCGTCGTCTTCCAGCAGGTCTCGCGCAGGGTCTCGAGGGTGAGCCGGCCGTTGGCCGCCGCCAGCAGCGTCGCGCCGAAGGCGCCGAGGCCCGAGGCCTCGGTGGGCGTGGCGATGCCGAAGAAGATCGAGCCGAGCACCGCCATGATCAGCAGGAGCGGCGGCAGCACCGCGAGCAGCGTGTCGAGCACCAGCCGGGTGGTGACGGGGGGCAGATCGGTCGGCGCCGGCGCCAGCTTCGGCCGCAACAGCGCGCTGAGCAGGATGTAGGCGATGTAGATGCAGCCTAGCATCAGCCCGGGGATCAGCGCCCCGAAGAAGAGCTCGCCCACCGACATCGAGAGCTGGTCGGCCATGATGATCAGCATGATCGACGGCGGGATCAGGATGCCCAGCGTGCCGGCCGAGGCGATGACGCCGCTCGCGAAGCCCTTGTTGTAGCGCTGCTCCAGCATGATCGGCATCGAGAGCATCGCCAGAAGCACGACCGAGGCGCCGACGATGCCGGTGGAGGCGGCGAGCAGGATGCCGATCATCACCACCGCCAGCGCCAGCCCGCCCCGGAACCGCCCGAAGAGCTGTACGAAATTGACCATCAGCTTCTCGGTGACGCCCGAGCGCTCGAGCATCAGCCCCATGAAGATAAACATCGGCAGCGCGACGAGGATCCAGTTCGACATTTGCGCGTAGATGCGCTGCACGAAGATGCCCCAGATCCGGAAGTCGGTCAGGAAGAAGGTGTCCCAGCCGAACCACTCCGAGCCGTAGACGCCGATGATCGAGAAGAGGATCGACACGCCCGCGAGCACCCAGGCCACCGGAAAGCCGGTGAACAGCAGACCGATGAACGTGAGCAGCATCGCGATGACGAGGTACTCGTAGGTTTCGAGCATGGGGTCGCGTCCTCTCTGAAGGGCGGGGGCGGAGGGCTTCAGCCGGCCTTCGGGGCCGGGACGCCGAACAGGAAGGAGCACACCCGGAGGAACCGGGAAAACGCGGCGAGAAACAGATAGGCGAAGGCCACCAGGATCACCGCCTTGATCGCCCAGCGGTAGGGCAGGCCGCCCGGCGCCGCGGAGACCTCGTTGAGGTCGTAGGCGCGGGTCACGAAGGGCCAGGCCTGCCAGAGGATGATCACGCTGAGCGGCATGACGATCAGCAGGAGGCCGAGAAACTCGATCCAGGCCCGCCGCCGGCGCGGGTAATGCTCGGCCAGCACGTCGACGCGGACATGGCCGTCCTGCTGAAGGGTGAAGCCGATCCCGAGCATGAAGCCCACCGCGTAGAGGTGCCACTGCGCCTCCTCCATCGCGATGAAGTTGGTTCCGAACATGTAGCGCAGCGCCACGTTGATCACGATCAGGATCACCAGGACGACCCAGATCCAGTTGATCACCGAGGCCACCGCGACGATGACACGGTCGATGGCGTCCGACAGGCGCGTGTGCGGGAAATCGAGCGCGTCGCCATGGGCGCTGGCCGCCTCGACCTTGGTCAAGTCGATCTTGAAATCAGGCATCCCCGCCCTCCCCACCGGATGGGAGGGCCGGTCCGCAATCCGGACCGGCCCGCAGTCTCGTCCGTCGGGCGCCCTAGGCGCCCGCCGGCCCTATTCGGCGTCGTAGACGTTCTCGCGCATCCAGTTGCGCGGCAGGTAGCCCAGCTCCTTCCAGGGAGCGAGCTCCTCCTGGAACGCCATCATCGAGGCGTAGACCTTGCCGAACATCTCGTCCTCGCCGGACTTGCGCTCCATCACCCGCTTGGTGGCTTCGTAGAAAGCGCTGAGCTGCTCGTCGGAGTAGGTCTGCACCGAAACGCCGGCCTCCTCGAACTCGGCGAGCACCGCACCCTGGAGCGCCTCGGCCCGGGCGATGGAGTAGGACATCCCGGCCATGCAGGCGGTCTCGATCATCGCCTTGGTCGGCTCCTCGAGCCCGTTCCAGACGTCGAGGTTGACGTAGAGGAACTGGTTCGTCGAGGGCTGGTGCCAGCCGGGCAGGTAGTAGTTCTTGGCCACCTGGAAGAAGCCGAGCTGCTGATCGACGGTGGGCAGCGAGAACTCGGTGGCGTCGAGCACGCCGGTCTCGAGCGCCTGGTAGAGCTCGCCGCCCGGCAGCAGCGTCACCGACATGCCGAACTCGCCCATGATGTCGCCGCCGACGCCGGCGGCGCGGAACTTCAGGCCCTGCAGGTCTTCGACGGTCTCCACCGGTTCCTTGAACCAGCCGGCCGCCTCGGGGCTGATCGTGCCGCAGGGGATCGGGAAGACGTTTTGCGGCGCGAAGACCTCGTTGAGAAGATCGCGCCCGCCATGGAAGTTCATCCAGGCCATGAAGTCGGTCGATTCGAGCCCGAAGGGCGTCGCTCCGAAGAGCGCTGAAGCCGGAACCTGGCCGATCTCGTAGCCCATCCAGGAATAGCCCGCGTCGATCGCGCCCGTGGAGACGTTCTCGAAGATCGACAGCGGCGGCACGACGGTGCCCGGCTCGGCGATCTGAAGGTCGATGTTGCCGTCAGACATGGCGCGCAGCTGGTCGGCCACCCAGGGGGCGGTGTCGCCGAGCGCCGTCAGCGTCGAGGCGAAGGACATCGGCACCTGCCAGCGGACACGCTCCTGCGCGGCGACCGGCGCTGCGAGCGAGGCGGCGACCAGCGCCGCGACAGCGCCTCCTCCGAGCGTCATGGGTAACATTTTCATTTCTGAGGGGCTCCCGTTGAATTTTTATTAGGCTGGGGATGAATAGCGACGGGGCCCCGCCGGTGTCAACGCAGCATTGCGGCCTGTCAGTCCGGTGGCGGGGCGCCGGGACGGGATCAGCCCGGGCCTGCGCCGCCGCGTCTTGCGCAAAGTCAGTGCGTCAGCGCCCTGGACCAGAGGTTGATCACCGTCACTCCCGCGACGATCAGCGCGAGTCCGACCGCGCCGGGCGTATCGATATGCTGCCCGAAACAGATCCAGCCGACCGCGGCGATCATCACGACGCCCAGGCCCGACCAGATCGCATAGACGATCCCCATCGGGATGAACCGGAAGGTGAACGAGATCCCGAACAGCGCGGCGGCGTAGCAGACCACGACGAGGCAGCTTGGCAGCGGCCGGGAGAAATGCTGCGAGGCGAGCAGCGCCGAGGTTCCGAGAACCTCGAAGGCCACGGATCCGACCAGGACCGCATAGGCGACCGACAGCGTCACGGCGCGCATCTCCTCTTCAGGGATCACTTCGGCAAATCGCGCCGCGAGAGACGATGGTCGAACTCCGGTTCGACGCCGCGCCCTCCCGACCCCACGTTCCCGCCGTGGGCCGACCCATCCTAGAAGTGATCATCGCGCCGCGCATCATCCGAATGGTGGAGATATCCTGGGCTTGCCGAATGACTGCCGCCCGCGATCTTCGATCCCTTGAGGGTATCGGGGTCAGCCCGGACGTCTCGACGACGGGCCCCAGTGGCCGTCGCCCGGAATGGCGACGGTCCGTCCCGGCAGATGTCAGCCGGCGCGGTCCCAGGTCGGATGGAAGCGGCCGGCGGGCGAGAGGGTGAAGATCTCGCAGCCGGTCTCGGTGACGCCGACCGAGTGCTCGAACTGCGCCGACAGCGACCGGTCGCGGGTCACCGCCGTCCAGTCATCGTCGAGCACCTTGGTCTCGGGCCGCCCGAGGTTGATCATCGGCTCGATGGTGAAGAACATGCCCGGCTCCAGCACCGGCCCCGAGCCCCAGCGCCCGTAGTGCAGCACGTTGGGCGCGGCGTGGAACACCCGGCCGAGCCCGTGGCCGCAGAAGTCGCGCACCACCGAACAGCGATGCGCCTCCGCGAAGCGCTGGATCGCCGCGCCGATGTCGCCGAAGGTGTTGCCCGGGCGGACCTGCTCGATGCCCTTCAGCAGTGCGTCGTGGGTGATGTCGATGAGCCGCTCGGCCTTCCGGCTCGCGGCGCCGGCCACGTACATCCGGCTCGAGTCGCCATACCAGCCGTCGACGATCACCGTCACGTCGATGTTGAGGATGTCGCCGTCCTTGAGCGCCTTCTCCGACGGGATCCCGTGGCAGACCACATGGTTGATCGAGATGCACGAGGCATGCTGATAGCCCTTGTAGCCGACGGTGGCCGAGGTCGCGCCGGCCGCGCGGATCATCTCGTGGATGGTCTCGTCCAGTTCGCCCGTGCGCGCGCCCGGCGCGACATGGGCCGCGATCCGGTCGAGGATGTCGGCGACGAGCGCCCCGGCAGCGCGCATCCCCTCGAAATCCGCCGAATCGTGGATGCGGATCCCGTCCCGGTTCAGTCGGGCCTCAGGCTGGTCGTCCAATGCGCTAGCTCCGGTCGGCATTCGCCCTCCTCTAGCTTCATCATCGCCACGATGCAAACCTCCGCGGCGCCCTCAGCGACCTGGACCCTCGAACGGCAGCGCGCGGTCGAGCCGGAGCCCGGAAAGGTCGATCCGCGTTGCATGCGCGATCGCCTCGACGCCCGCCGCCCGCGCCGCGCGGAACGCCGCCGCATAGGCCGGATCGAGATCCTCCGCGAGCCGCACCCGCCCGCAATCGGTCCGCTGCACCACATAGAGCATCACCGCCCGCGCGCCCGCCTGCGCCATGGCCGCGAGCTCGCGCAGGTGCTTGGCGCCGCGCGCGGTCACGCAGTCGGGAAACTCCGCCCAGTCGGCCTCGCGGCGCAGATGCACGTTCTTCACCTCGACAAAGGCGTCGGGCAGGCCCGGGCCGGTGGCGAGGAAATCGACCCGGCTCCCGGTCCCGTAGCGCACCTCGGGCCGGATGGCGCGATAGGCTGCCAGCGCGGGCACCGCGCCCGCCGCCAGCGCCTCGGCCACGATGCGGTTCGGCGCGGCGGTGTCGATCCCGGCGAAGTGCCCGCCGCCGAGCTCCACCAGACGCCAGGCGTAGCGGAGCTTGCGTTTGGGATCGTCGTTGGGTTCGAGCCAGACCGTCTGTCCCGGCGCGTTCAGGCCCAGCATGGCGCCGGGGTTGGCGCAATGGGCCATGACCTCGCGGCCGTCTTCGAGCATGACGTCGGCGAGGAAACGCTTATATCTGCGGACGAGAACGCCGCGGACGAGGGGGCGCGCGAAGAGCATCGCGCGACCCTGACCCGCCAGAGGGACAAGGACAAGCGCATGGGCAACCCCACCGCCGCGATGCTCACCATCGGCGACGAGATCCTCGCCGGCCGCACCCGCGACGCCAACATGCCCCATCTCGCCGCCGCGCTGGTCGAGAAGGGCGTGACGCTGCGCGAGGCGCGCGTGGTGCCCGACGTCGCCGAGGAGATCGTCGCCGCGGTCAACGCGCTCCGGGCGCGCTACGACCACGTCTTCACCTCCGGCGGCATCGGGCCGACCCACGACGACATCACCGCCGATTGCATCGCCGCGGCTTTCGGGGTCGGCATCGACGTGCGCGCCGACGCTCGCGAGATCCTCGCCACCCACTACGCCAACCCCGAGACCGACCTGAACCCGGCGCGGCTGCGCATGGCGCGCATCCCCGACGGCGCGACGCTGATCGAGAACCCGGTCTCGAAGGCGCCGGGCTTCAGCCTCGGCAACGTGCACGTCATGGCCGGGGTGCCGAGCGTTTTTCGGGCGATGGTGGCGAGCCTCCTGCCCACCATCACCGGCGGGCCGCCGCTCCTGAGCGAGACGCTGCGCGCGCCCTTCCCCGAGGGCGTGCTGGCCGAACCGCTGGGCGAGATCGCCGCGGCGCACCCGGAGGTGGGTATCGGCTGTTATCCCTACAACGTCGGCGGCTCGGTGGGGGCGAACCTCGTGGCCCGCAGCGTCAATCCCGCAGCGCTCGCGGTCGTGGCGGAGGCCCTGCGGACAATGGTCGAGGGCCTGCGGGAAACCGCCTGACCTGCGGCTTTGCCGTTGCCCCCGGACCGGCGGGGTTCGATACTGATCCGCGACCGACCGCGCCCGCACCGTCAGGGGAGACTGCGCCGCCGCCATGCAGGGGCTCGACATCGTCAACGCCGCGATCTTCGTCGGCGCCGCCATGGTGCTGATCGGGATCTTCTCGAGCCTGGTGGCGACGCGGTTCGGCGCGCCGCTACTGCTGGTTTTCCTGGTGCTCGGCATGCTCGCGGGACAGGACGGCGTCGGTGGCATCGTCTTCAACGACTACCGCACGACCTATCTGGTGGGCTCGATCGCGCTCGCGGTCATCCTCTTTGACGGCGGGCTCAGGACCCGGCTGTCGGTGTTTCGCGGCGTGCTCGCGCCCTCGCTCCTGCTCGCCACGTTGGGCGTGGTGATCACCGCCTCGGTCGCCGGGCTCGCCGCCTGGGTCATGCTCGACCTTACGCCGGTCGAGGGATTGCTTCTGGGCTCCATCGTCGCCTCGACCGACGCGGCGGCGGTGTTCTTCCTGCTGCGCACCGGCGGGCTGCGGCTCCAGACCCGGGTCGGCTCGACGTTGGAGATCGAATCGGGCACCAACGACCCGATCGCGGTTTTCCTGGTGATCGTGCTGACCGAGTACATCCTCGCCGCCGGCGCGGTCACAGGCGGAGAACTGGCGTTCCAGCTCGCCGAACAGGGCCTGATCGGCGCCGTGGCCGGGCTCGTCGGCGGCTTCGGGCTGGTTTGGGTGCTCAACCACATCGCCATGCCCGGCGGGCTGCACCCGCTCTTCGTGGTGGCCTCCGCGGTGATGATCGCGGCGCTGACCTCGAGCCTCGGAGGCAGCGGGTTGCTCGCGGTCTATATCGCCGGTCTCGTCATGGCGAACCGGCCGACGCGCGCCTATCCGTCGATCGTCGGCTTTCACGATGCGGTCACCTGGCTCTGCCAGATCGTGATGTTCCTGGTTCTGGGGCTTCTGGTGACGCCGACGACGCTCTGGAACTACGCGCTGCCGGGGCTGGTCGTGGCGCTGGCGCTGACGTTCGTCGCCCGTCCGCTGGCGGTCTGGCTCTGCCTCTCGCCGTTCGGATACGCGCGCGCGGAGAAGCTCTTCGTCTCCTGGGTGGGGCTGCGCGGCGCGGTCTCGATCTTCCTGGCGGCTATTCCCACCCTGGCCGGCGTGCCGCATTCGGAGGCGTTCTTCAACGTCGCCTTCTTCGTGGTGTTGCTCTCGCTCACGGTGCAGGGCTCGACGCTGACCACCGCCGCGCGCCGCCTCAAGGTGGCGCTCAAGCGCACCACGCCCAACGTCAGCCGCATCGAGATCGACATCCCGGGCCAGGTCGAACAGGAGATCGTCGGCTACCCGGTCGCCGAGGAGAGCATCATCCTCGGCCTCAACCAGTTGCCCGGCTGGGCGCGCATCCTGATGGTGGTGCGCGACGGCGACATCCTCGAGCCCGCCGCCGCCGGCGATCTCGAACCCGGCGACTACAGCTACTTCCTCGTGCCGCGCGACCGGCTCGCCCGCCTCGACAGCCTGTTCCGCGAGAGCCCCGACGTGGCGCGGCGGCTGGGGCTGCTCTTCGGCGAGCTGCCGATCCGCGGCGCCACCACGCTGGGCGACCTGTCTCGGCTCTATGACCTCGACTTCGGGGGCGCCGAGCCGGCGACGCCCGTCGCCGACTGGGCGGCGGCCGAGCTCGGCGGCGCGCCGACGCTCGACGCGCGCATAGCCATCAGCGGCGGCCGGATGGTGGTGCGCCGCCTCGATCACGGCCGGGTGGCCAGCATCGGCCTCCAGCTCGACGAACTGCTCCAAGTCGAACCCGATGAGAGCCTGCTTGCGGCGTTGGAGGAGGAGGCCGACGAGCTTGGTCCGCTGCGCCGCCAACTTGCCAGGTTTGGCGGCGCGTCCAGTTGGGCGCGTCGCCGTGGGTGACCTATCCCCTTATCACGTTGCCCTTCTCGTCGACGCGCTCCACCTCGACGTGCTGCTTGCGACCGGTGTCCTTGCCAGTCTCGACACGATCGGTCGAACCCTTCCGAACGAGAACTTCCTCGGCCACGCGCGTTCTCTTGGAGACGACCGCCTTGCCGACGTCGAGCCGCTCCTCGGCCAGTCGCAGGACCTCGTCCTTGATGTCGCCGAGCTGCTTGTGCTCAGCGATCAGGCCGGAGGCAGGAATCCGGTCAGTTCCGGAAGCGCGATCTCGGCCGACGCGGCGTCGGTGATCGAGCCCAGGGTGGCGGTCAAACCTTCAAACGCAGTACGGACGGTCGCGCCGATATCGACACCATCCACGATCAGCGCGTCGGCGGCGTCGACCTCGGTGGTGTCGGCTTCTACGGCTTCGACCGGATCCGGGTCGGGCGTCTCCACCACCTCCGGCTCGGCCTCCACAGGCGCAGTGACGACGAGCGCGGGTTCGTCCCTTCCGAGGAACCAATAGGCCAGCGCCGCGAGCGCGAGCGCGCCGAGGAGCCATGGTCACCACGACGTCTTGGTTTCCACCGGCGGTGTCGGGCGGACCGTGGCCGCCTTCGGCGCGTCGACCGGATGCATCGGGCGGTGGCCTTGGTGATGAACCGTTCCGTGTCCGGGTCGAGCAGGCCCGCACCTTCAAGGGATTTCGCGAAACCGGCCGGAAGCGACCGGATGATTCCGTCCCGCTCCGATTCGAGCAGACGCGCCCAGCCCGCTCCGTCGAGGTTCTTGTCGCGGGCTTCCTCGCCGAGCGCGGCCGTCACCATCGATCCGGCGGATCCGAGCAGCGGCCCGGCCGTTCCCTCGGGCAGGCCGGCGTAGCTCTTGAGCTTGCTCGCCAGAACGCCCACCTGTCCGCCGCCCAAAATGGAAGACAGCATCTCGGAACCGTTCTCAGCCACGCTGTTGTCACGACCCAGCATCTCGCCGAGCCGATCGAACGTGCCGGGCTCCTGTCGCGACAGGGCGGCGGATATCGCATCCGCGCCTCCCTTGCGGGATGCGGCGCCGAGAACCGCCGCCAGAACTCCGGCTGCGGCGGCGCTCATGGCCTTTGCGACGCTGGACTGCGAGGCACCGGAAGAGCCGGTGAGCTGGTTGACTATCCCCGGTGTCGCCAAACTCGAAATGGCCTGAAGTACACTCATGCTTTCCCCAAAAAAATTGTCGTAACTGTTGTTGTGAACGTCTGCGCGAGTTAATTCGCAAGTGAGGATGCGGCATGCCGTAACGTATGCTGGCGGCTGCCGCGCGGAACGGCGCCGAGCCCGCGCCTGCTCCCGCCGCCCTTGAGGCGCCGCCGCCCAGCGCGTAATCAGGCCGTCAAGGCCGCTTGCTGAAACTGGTAGACAGACCCGACTTAAAATCGGTTGCCCTCTGGGCGTGCGGGTTCGACTCCCGCAGCGGCCACCAATGCCAGAAACCAAGGCATTGATCTCACGTCTGGATTCCGTGTCGCGGCGAAGTTGATGTCCGCCGTCATATCCAGAAGCGTCGCCTTCGTTACACAAGCGCTGATAGGCGAGAGCGGCACGAAAAGAAATCCGTGTTACTCAAACGACTTGTTTCATTGGGGCCGCGCGAAACAACGCCCCGATCCGGCCCGCCTGGTGGCGTCCTCGGCCCATGGCCCGAGGGCGCTCAGCGACCTTCGCGCGGAGCCATCCGGACATGCCGGCGTCGATCACCATCCCGGTGAGCTCGTGCGCGCCCAGGACGGTCACGCCTTCGGGGCGCTCGGTCACGTCGCCGCTGAGGTGAACGAAGAACATCCGGTCGTAGATGCCAGCCTCGTTGAAGCAGGCGGCGTAGTCGCGCCAGCGCGGCGTTGTCCGACGCGGCCTTGATCTGGCAGAACGCCCGCTAGTTCGTCACCTTCTGCATCAGGTCGAGGTCGACCTTCTTCTGCGTCGCGCCGACCAGGCCTACGCCGCCCTGCTGCCGGAGGCGCTGGCGTGAGCGGCATGCGGTTCACGCCAAAGGGCTATGGCGGCGATCGCCGCAATCCCGACGAGGTCAAGCGCGACGGCTGGAAGGAACAGGGCGCGCTGGCTGTCGCGGTAGATGACGATCGGCTGGTCGCAGCTCATGCCGGTTCGAAGCTATTGCGAGGCGCTCGGCATTCCAGTTCAGATGGCCAATGACCAGCTGCCGAGCTTCTGGCGCCTGCGGGAAACCCAGGCCCTGATCGCGTGGGTGCAGCGTCAGGGCAGCACGATCAGCGCCGGCGCATTTGCTGGATGGCTCGAACAACAGGGATCGGGGTCCTGGTGGGCGACGCTGAGGGACGCCAACGCTGAGCTTGCCGCCGAGCACGGCGCCGGCGAACTCCTTGCCAAGGATGTGCTCGAGTGGCTAGCCGAATGGGGGCGCGACTTCCGCCGCAAGCAGACGGGCCTGATGCTCCTGACCGCGCATCGGGCGAAGGGTCTCGACTTCGACCACGTCGCCGTTCTGGATGGCGGATGGGAGCGCCGGTCTCAGGGCGAGGATCGGGATGCTGCGCGGCGCCTCTACTATGTTGCCATGACCCGGGCCAAGCAGGGCCTGATGCTGATATCTCAGGCCCCCTCCCGGCACCCGATGCTACCCGCACTGAACGACCGAGCATTTGTGATCCGCCAGGCGCACGCGGCGGCGCCCGACACGTCCCAGTGCATGATGCACTACCAGAAACTCGACCTGAGCCAAGTGGATCTTTCGTTCACCGGTCGACTCCGCGAGGGCAACCCGAGCCTCGAGGCCATTAGGCGGTTGCGAACGGGAGACCAGGTCTCCCTTGTCCAAAGTGGGGATCGATGGCTCATCCACGACAGCGCAGGGAGGGCCGTCGGCCGCCTGGCCCAGAGCTACGAGCCGCCGCCGGGCACCGGTGCTGTTCGAGGAGAGGCTGCAGCAATTCTTGTCCGGCGTCGGGAGGATTCGGACACCGAGTATCAGGATCGCCTTCGGCGGGATCGATGGGACGTGGTGCTGCCGGAGCTCGTGTTCTGGCCCAATCAGTAGGCGCGGTGACCGCTGGGAGTGCGCGGCGCGGGTTGTGGCACTGGTCCTGCCGCACCCGCTCGAACCGCGCGCTGCATCGCGTGCGTCTGCGCCTCGGCGACCACCAGCGCAACATTTGGATTTCAGAGTCTTTCGCCACCCAGATGACTAGTTCGGAATCTGTGTCAGCTGCCGCGATAAATATCGAATGAAAACAGCCGCGTAATGCACCCCACCAAATCACCCAAAGTCAATAGGTTTGGAGAGTATCGGCCCGGAGAGGCCGAATTCCGGCGGTGTCGGCATGGGCGAAGTGGGGAGCCACTCGGACGCTTCTAAATACCTCGCCAGATGAGCTCTTTGATGATTCAATCCATTCCATCATTCGGATGGAGGGGTTGATGGCAGTTCAGCCGGGTTTGTTTGATCTGGATGAGCGGTACGCGGCGCTGTCGCGGACCGGCGATCCTCTGGAGCGGCTTGCGGCGGTGGTGGATTTCGAGATCTTCCGGGCCGATCTCGATGCTGTGCTGGCCCGCTCGGACCGTTCAAAGGGCGGCCGGCCGCCGATGGACGCGGTGATGATGTTCAAGGTCCTGGTGCTGCAGGCGCTGTACGGGCTGGCAGACGAGCAGACCGAGTTCCAGATCCGCGACCGGTTGAGCTTCATGCGCTTCCTTGGTCTTGATCTGCACGGGCGGGTTCCGGACGCCCGCACGATCTGGCTGTTCCGCGAGATCCTGACCAGGGCGAAGGCGATCGAGGTTCTGTTCGCCCGCTTCGATGCGCATCTGCGCGACCGCGGATACCTCGCCATGGGCGGGCAGATGATCGACGTCGAGCCATTGGAACGCCATTGGTCCGAGAGACAATGGCGAGGGATTGTTGCGGCGCCTCGGCAGCGGAATACCGACGCGGAGAAGGCGGATCTCAAAGCCGGCCGGATTCCGGAGAGTTGGGCTGCGAACCCTGCGAAGCTGCGGCAGAAAGATCGTGACGGGCGCTGGACCCTGAAGCGGGGTCGGCGCAAGCGCAAGCCCGACGGCACGCTGATGATGGAGATCGCCACTCCGGTCTACGGCTACAAGAGCCATGTCGGCGTCGACCGCCATCACCGGTTCATCCGCACCTGGTCGGTGACCGACGCGGCCCGCTACGACGGCCGGGAACTCGCCGGGCTGCTGGACCGGAGCAATACCGGCTCGTCGGTCTGGGCGGACACCGCGTATCGATCCGCGAAGAACGAAAAGCGCATCGCCAGGACCGGGCTGGTCTCGAAGATCCACTTCCGCAAGCCGCCCGGCAAGCCGATGCCCGAGCCGAAGCAGCGCGCCAACGCCGCCCGCTCGCGGGACCGGTCCGGCGTCGAGCATGTCTTCGCCGACCAGAAGCACCGCATGGGGCTGTTCATCCGCACCATCGGCATCGCCAGAGCCCACACCAAGATCGGCCTCGCCAATATCGCCTGCAACATGCTGTCCGGCGTCAGCGCCCTTGGGACGTCTGATGTGATTTTCCAACGGAGGGTTTCTGGCTCATCGTAACCACCAAGGAGTGGAGATGAGACAGAAACCCGGAACGCCCAAGTCTTCCACCGAGCGGATCGTCAAGGACATCCGCCGTCGGACGCGGAAGCACCATTCAGCAGAAGAGAAGATCAAGATCGTGCTTGAAGGTCTGCGCGGCGAGGAGAGTATCGCCGAACTCTGCCGTCGTGAGGGCATCGTGACGAGCCTGTACTACAGCTGGTCGAAGGAGTTCCTCGAAGCCGGGAAGCGCCGCCTTGCTGGCGATACCGCACGCCAGGCATCAAGCCCCGAGGTGAAAGATCTTCGGGTCGAGGCGGCCGCCCTCAAGGAGGCCGTCGCTGATCTCACCCTCGAGAACCGTCTGCTCAAAAAAAGCATGATCGCGGATGGGGGAGACGAGGCATGAGGTATCCCGCATCCGAGAAGCTCGAGATCATTCGCCTGGTCGAAGGCTCGCATCTTCCGGCGAAGCGCACGCTGGACCGGCTCGGCATCCCCAGGACCACCTTCTATCGCTGGTACGACCGCTACGTTGCCTTGGGCGAGGCGGGGCTTGAAGACCGAAAGCCACATCCGGGGCGGGTCTGGAACCGCATCCCTGACGAGATCCGGGAGCGGATTGTGCGCTTGGCGCTCGATGAAACGGAGCTGTCGCCGCGGGAACTCGCGGTGCGCTTCACCGACACGGAAAGGCATTTCGTGTCAGAGGCTTCAGTCTACCGTATCCTCAAGGCGCATGATCTCATCGCCAGTCCCGCCTTCGTGGTGATCAAGGCAAGCGACGAGTTTCGGGACAAGACCACGCGGCCGAACCAGATGTGGCAGACCGATTTCACCTATCTGAAGGTCACCGGCTGGGGCTGGTACTATCGCAGCACCATTCTCGACGACTTCAGCCGCTACGTGGTCGCCTGGAAGCTTTGCACGACCATGAAGGCCGGCGACGTCACCGACACGCTGGAACTGGCGCTCGCCGCATCGGGCTGCGACAGCGTCCCGGTCCGGCACAAGCCGAGGCTGCTCTCCGACAACGGCTCCAGCTACGTCTCCGGCGATCTGGCCGAATGGCTCGAGGACCAGGGCATGGACCATGTCCGCGGAGCCCCGAACCACCCCCAGACCCAGGGCAAGATCGAGCGCTGGCATCAGACGCTGAAGAATCGCGTCCTGCTCGAGAACCACTATCTGCCGGGCGCCCTCGAGGCCGCGATCGGCGAGTTCATCGACCACTACAACCACCGGCGCGCCCATGTGAAGCCAAGACCGCTTTCGATGACGATGGTCCCGAAGTCTTCGTTGGAAAGCACATTGCACCAAGGTGCGGGCGTACGGGCTCCCGGCGCGAGGTGGATCACGTAGTCACCCGTATCCGGATCAAATCCACCGAGACCGTTGTCGAATTCAAGTGAAGCAGGGCGTGGGAGCGGCTGTCGAATATCGATGCCGACCCCGCCGGTTGGCGTGAAGGCCGGCGCGGGAAAGCGCCCTTCCAGCATCCGGTCGAGCAGTTCGGCAAGTTCCGTGGCATCCTGCCCGAGAACAACATGCGCCGCCGCCTGAAGACCGGCCCTGGTCTCGGTGTCCATCTGGTCGACCGACAGCAGACGGATTCCGCCGTTTCTTCCCAGAAAGCTCTCTGAATCGGTATCGCGCAGCACCGACAGAATGCGCTCACGGAGGGGCCCCTCGTAGCCGCTCTGGCCCGTGTGCAGGATCACGAGGTCGAACTGGAACCCCCGACCCCGCCACAGCTTCTGCGCGCGCACGAGCATGTTCAGAAGCGCCGGATTTCCGGTCTCGCTCATCGAGGCGAGCAGGATGGGCAGGTCGCCGGAGAGCTCGAACCGCCACAGGCCCGGCTGTCCATGCCAGACGCCCTTCACGGTCGCGGGCACCGACCGAAGCGTAGCGGCCGGCTGCAGCAACAGCGAGGACATCGCCTGCAACTGGGGCAGTTGAGAAGGCTCGAACTCCAGACGCCGCACCTCGCGGGCTGCCTCGACCGCCGCATCGCGAAATGTCCGCTCCAGCGCGTGGAGCGGATAGCGGGAGGCCGTGTCCAGAACATCCCCGCGCGAGGCGCCGGCGACGGTCAGAAAGGCGAAAGTCATCGTCTCCGCGGGCTTCAGTCGCAACCGGACCTGTAGCGCCATGATCGGGTCGAGGGTCCAGCCGGTGGACCCGCTTAGCCCGTCCCGCAGCCCTTGCGGATCCTTCGCCGAGCCGTCGCGGCCGATGAAATGCGCCCTGTCGGTCTCGAAGGCGTGGACATCGAGGTCAGGGCCTTTCGTCACCAGCCTGTGCAGAAGGACCGGCGGCCGAGTCTCCGGACGCCGGGGACGGCGCTCGAACACCAACGCGTCGTGATCGGGCAGAAAGGCGCTGCCGACGAAAAGCTTGCTGAAAGCCTGATGGCGCTCGTCTTCCTGTGACGCGGCGAGAACGACCTCCGCATAGCTGACTATGTCGATCACCCGCTTGGCATCGCTTTCATTTGTCACGGTCACCTTGCGGATCTCCACATCGTCGAACGGCGCGATCGTCACTTCCATCCGCGTGGAAATGTCGTCATGGCGGCGGAACGTCTCGACCATGTGCTGGTGAAAGACGGTCTTGCCCTCGGGGCCGCTGGCCCCGGTTGGTTGACGGCCGATGGACCAGAGCGGAGGCCTCGCGCCGTCCCGGACATAGATCCAGATCCCGTGACAATCGCGCGTCGGATCCGGCCGCCAGCGAGTGAGGGCGTCACCCTGCCAAAAGAGACCCCCGGCCCCGGACTCCGAGATGCGCGCGGACATCCGGCCATTTCCTAGCATATGGATCTGCGGAACCGCGGCATCGGCGGATGGAACCCAAGGCGGCGAAACGGCAGGAGCGTGGTCTTCGGTCTGGAGCTCCCAGGCCTCGTCGATCCGACCTTTCTCGATGGGCGCATCCCAGGGCACGCGTTCGTGCAGAAGAAGGTCCATGGCCTGAAAGGCTTCCTCGCACATCACGCGCCGGACCTGGATGTCGCCCAGCAAAACATTGGCGATCGCGACCAGAGTCATGCCCTGGTGATGCGCCATGTAGGTGCGCACAGGGACGAACCGGTGCGGTCCAGACAGGCGGCCGGGCGTGAAATCGAGAGCATCGATGAAACCGAACGCTCCTAGCGCTCCCAGCCTTTCGAGCGCCTCGAGGTTCAGAACCGCCGCCTCGGGCATGGCGCAGAGCGCCAGGGCCGTGGCATATGGCGCCACGACCAGATCGTCCGAAAGGCCGCGCTTGATGCCCAGTCCCGGAACACCGAAGGCGCGATACTGGTAGTCTCCGCCGGCGTCGGTCAGCCCATAGGCCGATTCCGAGATGCCCCAGGGGATGCCCCGCTCTGTCGCGTAGCGGCGCTGATACTCCACCGCCGTCGTTTCGCTCTCGCCCAGAAGCGTATCCCGGCGGCCGGGCAGGAAGAGCGCCGGCATCAGGTATTCGAACATCGATGCGCTCCAGGACAGGATCGACGGCTTACCCCCCAGGCGGGTGATCGGCCGGCCAAGCGCGAACCAGTGCTCGACCGGAGCGTCGTGCTTGGCGATGGCGAAATAGCTGGCCAGACTTGCCCGCGCGCCGAGCTTCTGGTGCTGGATTCTGGAAACAACATTCCGTTGCCGGGGCAGCCGGGCTGGGACAGTTTTCTGACCGCCACGCTGGAGTTCCTGCGGAGCTGAGGCTCGCGCCGCCGGACTGAGCCGCGCCCTCGTCGCACCGAAGTCATTCCGCGGCCTGCGCGCAGAAGCACGACGCCCCGACGGCGCGATCCGAACGTGCATCCGCGAGCGCCAGCCGCTGCGCGACCAGCAGGCCTTCGGGCGTCGCGGCGGCGCCGCGCGCGGCGAGGCAGTCGTTGAGGCCCCGCAGGCTCCAGACGTTGTCGGGGTGGACCTGGGCCCGGCTCAGGTGGCCGCCCAACCCGAGATCGGCGCGGTAGACCGCCTCGGCCTCACCCACGTGACCCTGCTCGAGGAGCAGCGCGCCCAGTGCGTGCCGCGTCGGCTGCATCCAGCCCCAGGGCTCGTCGTAGGGTAGGGCGTCCTCGAGCGCGACCGCCTCGCGCAGGCGCCGGAAGGCGAAGTCATAGTCGGCCTTGCGATACGCGATCTCGCCGTCCAGCATCGCCTTGGCGACGGCGAGCTGTTCGAGGCAGAGCACGTTGTGCATGCGCCGCGTCTCGGGCATCCGGTCGCGCGCGGCCAGAAAGCGGGCCCGCTCGACCTCGGCTTCGACCACCTCCCCGCGGGCTGCGTGCGCGACGCCCTTGGCGTAGTGCAGGGTCGCGGTGAGATTTGCGTAGAGGCCGGCGTCCTCGGGCAATGGCTCCTCGATGATCCGCGCCCAGCGGCCGAAGCGGATCAGGACGTGCACCCAGATCGCCATGTAGCTCTCGAAGAAGTCGGCGAAGGGCGGAGACGGCACGCGCAGGAACTCCTCGGGCGTGATCTCCACCAGCTCCCGCGCGGCCTCCCAGGCCGGTTCGAACTGGCCGAGGAACATCGCTCCGTAGACGGCGAAGTGGTAGTTGTGGATGCGATAGCCGGTGTAGAGCGTGTAGACCCCGGTGCGGTCGAGCGCCTTGCGATCGACCTGCGTGGCCTTGCGGTTCCAGAAAAGGACATCGGCGTAGTGTCCGCACTGGATGTCGATATGAGTCGCCATGTGGATGAGGTGCCCCGCGTCGGGCACGAGGTCGCGCAGCGCGTCGCCGGCCTTGAGCGCCCTTTCGGGGACCGGCGACATCTCCATCAGATGGACGTAGAGGTGCAGGAGCCCCGGATGGCGCATCGCCCGCGGATCGCGCGCGAAGGCCGCCTCGAGCACCTCGCGGGCTTCGCGCGTGCCCGCGCCCGCAGTCGGTTCGCCGGTGACCTGGTCCCACATCCGCCAGGGCGTCCGGTTCATGATCGCCTCGACGAAGATGGCCTTAACGTCGAGATCGTCGCCGAACGCCGCGTGGACCGCGCGCATCGCATCGGCGAAGGCGTCATTCCAGCCGGCCATCGCCTCGAGGTCCGCGGGGGTCCGCTGGGGGAAGCGCGCTGAGAGGGCTTCGACGAGCGCGCGTTCCGCCGCGTCTGCGCCATCGACAAGCGCCAGCGCCGCCTGCGTCGCATCGTACGCGGCGGCGAGCGAGTCGCGCCGCATGGTCTCGTCGCGCAACTCCCAGGGCATGTTGTAGTTCGGCCCGGCGGCGTAGGCGACGCCCCAGTGCGCGAGGGCGCAGCCTGGATCGGCCTTCAGGGCGCGCTCGAAACACGCGACCGCCTCGTCGTGGAAATAGGCGTAGCACCAGACCAGGCCGCGATCGAACCAGCGTTGCGCGTCCGGCGACTCCGTCGAGACGGCGCGCGAATACACGTCGATGTCGTAGTAGCTCATCATCGCCCCCCTGATGCCACCCGGAGGAGGATAGCACAGGCGGGGCGGGTCTACTCCTGGTAGGTGCCGATCACGTTCTGGTCGAAGTCCACGATCGCGCCGGTCATCACGCCCGACCGCGGTCCGGCCATGTAGGAGACCAGCCCCGCCACCTCCCCGGGTTCGACGAGCTGGCCGAAGGGCTGCGCCGCGGCGGCCTTCTCCAGCCAGTCGTCGCCGGCGCCGTGCCACTTGCGCTGGATCATGTCCTCGCCGGGCGTGTTCATCCAGCCGCAGGCGATCCCGTTGACGCGGATCCGGTGGCGGGCGAGCGCGTTGGCGGCGTTCTTGGTGACGTTGGCCAGCGCAGCCTTGCTCGCCGAATATCCCGACAGGAACGACTGTCCGCAGTAGATCGTCACGCTGAGGATGTTGACGATGCTCGCCGTCCGCCCGGCGTCGACGGCCAGCTGCGCCGTCCGCTGGAGCGCGAAGTAGGGGCCCTTGGCGTTCACGTTCATGAACCGGTCCCAGTCCTCGGGCGTCGTCTCGAGCACCGAACCCCGCCCGGTGTCGGCCGCGGCGTTGACCAGCGCGTCCACCCGGCCCATGCGCGCCGCCGCCGCGTCCACCAGCGCGATCGCCGCCTGGGCGTCGGCCATGTCGACGGCGAGGAAGGCCGCATCGGCGCCCGCCTCGGCCAGCGCCGCCGCCGCGCGCGCGCCCTTCTGCGGGTCGCGCCCGGCGATCACGACGCGCCGACAGCCCTCCGCGACGAGCTGTTGCGCGATGGCGAGGCCGAGCCCCTGGCTGCCGCCGATCACCAGCGCCGCCGTTTCTTCGTGTCCGCGCGTCTCCATGGTCCCTCCCGCCGGTTTCACCGTTCCCGGGGTCCTGAGTACCCGCGGCCGAGCGCGAACGCCACGTCCGGTTTTCCGCCCCGACCGGCATTGACCCGGGCCGGCCGTTCCTCTTTCCTGCCGCCGGACGCGACGGCAGCCGGGGAGGGATGCGCGATGACCGACTGGATCGACGCCTGCGCCCGCGACGACGTGGACCTCGAGGACGTCATCCGCTTCGACCACGGCGGCCGGACCTACGCCATCTACCGCAGCCCTGAGGACGAGTTCTTCGCCACCGACGGACTCTGCACCCACGAGCAGGTCCATCTCGCCGACGGACTGGTGATGGACCACCTCGTCGAATGCCCTAAGCACAACGGCCAGTTCGACTACACCACCGGCGCGGCCCGCCGCGCGCCGGTCTGCGTCAACCTCGCCACCTACCCGGTGCGCGTCGAGGGCGATCGCGTCCTGATCGCGCTCGGCTGAGCGCGCCGGCCATGATCGATCTCTACACTTGGACGACGCCCAACGGCCGCAAGGTCTCGATCCTGCTCGAGGAGCTCGGCGTCCCCTACCGCGTCCATCCCGTGAACATCGACAAGGGCGAGCAGCACGCGCCGGCCTTCCTCGCCATCGCGCCCAACAACCGCATCCCCGCCATCGTCGACCGCGACGCCGGCAACTTCGCGCTGATGGAATCGGGTGCGATCCTGCTCTACCTTGCCGAGAAGCACGGGCGCTTCCTCCCCGCGGGCCCCGAGCGCTGGCGCACGATCGAGTGGCTGATGTGGCAGATGGGCGGCATCGGCCCGATCGCCGGGCAGGCGCACCACTTCCTGCGCAACAATCCCGGCAAGGCGCCCTATGCCGAGGCGCGCTTCGCCGGCGAAGTGCAGCGGCTCTACCGGGTGCTCGACGCCCGGCTCGCGGAGCGCGACTTCGTCGCCGGCGCCGGCCGCGGCGAATACTCCGTCGCCGACATGGCGATCTGGCCCTGGGTCTCGCGCTTCGAGTGGCACCGCGTCGATCTGGCGGGCTTTGCCTGGGTCCGGGCCTGGTACGAGCGCCTCGCCGAACGCCCGGCGGTCCAGCGCGGCTACCAGACGCCGCGCGACGTCGGCCCGATCCCGATGCCGGCCTGACGCGGGCTCAGGAGGCCAGTGCCCCGGCGGCTCGCAGCGGCCCCCGCCCGCGCTATCTGCCAAACGGTCGGGTCAGGAGGTTGCCGCATGAGCGCAGTCTGGTGGATCGTGGGCTTGGCGGCGGTCGTCGTCGCCGGCGGGGTCGCGCTCGGCGTCGCCCGCGCCGGCGCCGCGGTCGAGACGCCCGCCCACGCGGTCGAGGTCTCCGACGGCGACTTCGAGCTGCGCCGCTATCCCGCGCTCACGGTCGCGACCGTGCGCATGTCGGGCGACCGCGGCGCGGCGGTGCGCGCAGGCTTCGGCCCGCTCGCCCGCTACATCTTCGCACGCGACCGTGGCGGCGAGAAGATCGCCATGACCGCGCCGGTCACCCAGGCGCCGGAGAAGATCGCGATGACCGCGCCGGTGACCCAGGGCCCGGCCGAGGGCGGCGGCTGGACGATCGCCTTCATCATGCCGCAGGGCCGCAGCGTCGCGGACCTGCCCGCCCCGGCCGGCGACGTGCGCCTCTCCGAGATCCCGCCGCGCCGCATGGCCGCCCTGCGCTTCTCGGGGCGCTGGACCGACGCCAACTTCGCCCGCGCCGCCGACCGGCTCATGGCCGAGGTCGCCGCCCGTGGCCTCATCCCGCGCGGCCCGGTCGAATACGCCTACTACAACGATCCGTTCACGCCGTTCTTCCTGCGCCGCAACGAGGTTATGGTCGAGGTGGCGGACTGAGCCGGCGCCCGCGCCGCGCCGCACGGGATTACCCGCCCACCGCGAAGATCCGCACGTCCGAGCCGCGGATCTCCACCTCTGGCCGCTGCGCGCCGCCGGTCAGCGCCGGCACCCGTTCGCCCAGACGACGCGCCAGGTCGTTCAGCCCGACCATCCCGTCATGGTCGTAGTCCGCCGCGCCGCCCAGCGCCTCCAGCAGCGCCTCGGTGAAGGCGCCGTTCTCCCATTCCATGCCCTCCAGCGAAAGCTGCCCCTGCGCGCAGGAGGTGAACACCGTCACGTTGGCGCCGGTCAGCATCGCACGCAGCGACCGGTCGGGCAGCGACGTCGCGCCGCCGGAGCGGCAGGCGTCCACCAGCACGATCACCCGGCCATGCCTGGCGATGGCGGCGATCTCGTCGTGGAACTGCCCCGCGGGCAACCCGTTGGCCTTGACCGCCGCGGCCGATCCGTCGTCGATCCCGTGCGGCAGCAGGTAGAACTTCCCGTCCACCATGTCGCCGTGCCCCGAGAACTGGATCACGGCGAGGTCGGCCCCGCCGCCCGCCGCCATGCCCGTCCGGATCTGCTCCAGACCGGCGAAGATCGCCGTCTTGCTCGCCTCCGCGTCGACCAGAACCTTCGCGCGCACCTCGGCGTAGAGCCCGCTCTGCGAGCGCCGCAGCGCCGCGGCCACGTCGCGCGCGTCTCGGTCGGCGTAGGTGAGATCGAGATGCCGCGCCGCCTCGCCGTAGTCGCTGACCCCGATGGCCAGCACGTGCAGCCGCGCGCCGGGCGCCACGTCCGACCCGGTGGCGCGCTGCACCGCCCCCCGGATCTTCGCCAACTCCGTCACCGCCAGCGCCCCCGCCGTGCCCATCTGTGGCAGCACGGTGGCGTGCCCCCTGAAGAGTGGTCCTCGCTGAAGTAGGCTTTCGAGCCAGATGGAGTATCAAGGAATGTCCCAGAAGAAGCACAAGCCGGAAGAGATCTTCGCCAAGCTCCGGCAGGTCGATGTTTTGGTATCGCAAGGTAAGTCGGTGGCCGAGGCGGTGCGGTTGATCGGCGTGACGCAGTTCACCTATTGTCGGTGGCGCAAGGAGTATTGCGGGCTGAAGACCGACCAGGTGAAGCGGCTGAAGGAGCTGGAGAAGGAGAACGAGCGGCTTCGGAAGGCAGTCTCCGAGCTTACGCTCGAGAAGCTGATCCTGCGGGGTGAGCGTATGCGCGCCATCGGTCCGAGCGCATGCGCGAACGCCTCGGGAAACTTCCGAGCCCCGCCCGCCGTCGTCGTTGCGTCGATCATGTCCGACAGAAGTTCAACGTCTCGGAACGGTTCGCCGGTCGCGTGCTCGGACAGCATCGATCGGCCCAGCGGAAGGCGCCACGCGGACGGGCCGATGAAGACGCGCTGACCGCGGACATCATCGCGCTCGCGTCCCGGTACGGACGCTACGGCTACCGCCGGATCACAGCTCTGCTTCGTGAGGCCGGATGGGCGGTGAACGCAAAGCGCGTCGAGCGGATCTGGCGGTGCGAAGGGCTCAAGGTCCCGCGGAAACAGGCGAAGAAGGGCCGGCTCTGGCTGAATGACGGCTCCTGCGTCCGACTTCGGCCGGAGCGGCCGAACCATGTCTGGTCCTACGACTTCGTCCAGGACCGGACGCATGACGGGCGGCTGTTCCGGACGCTCAACATCATCGACGAGTTCGCGAGGGAGGCGCTGATGATCCGAGTGGACCGCAAGCTCAATTCTACCGACGTGGTCGACGCCCTGACCGACCTGTTCATCCTGCGTGGCGTGCCAGACGATGTGCGATCCGCGACAACGTCCTATGTCGGGAGATTCTGGCTGCTTAGGTCAGCAGGTCGTGGGGCATCCGGAGCTCCGGATGCCCTGTTACGGTTGCCCAGACGGGCTCTGCCGTCAAGAAATGATCTCTTCCATAGCAAACACAGGGTACGCGCGGCGGCGGCCCTCACCGTCCTCAATACGAGATCCCAAATCCCAAGCAGAAGGCCCGAACATTATCTACGAGGTCAGCAAGCTGCCTCCACGGCTCGTCAGAGAGAGGTCCTTCCGCCTGGGCTCACCCCCTCGAAGAAGGGGCGATAGGGTTCGCCGTGTTTGACCACGGCGTGTACGGTGCGCGCCATCTTTGCCGCGATTGCGGTGTAGGCCTTGCGGCGCAGATGGGCGTTGTGTCGATCCTTGGAGATGTAGCGTTCGAACTTGTCGCGGAAGCTGTTGGTCCGCTTGAGAACCGCGGTCTGACCGGCCATCCAGAGCGTACGGCGTAGCCGGGCATTGCCGTACTTCGAGATCCGGCTGTGACCGCGGAACATGCCGGATTGCACGGTTGCGAGATCCATGCCGCAGAACTTCAGGAACTGCCGGTGATGGCGGAAGCGGCGCAGGTCGCCGGCCTCGGCCAGGATGGTCATGGCGTTGATCGGGCCGATCCCGGGAATGGTCGTCAGCAGCTGATAATCGGGAAGATCCGACAGCAACTCGACGGCCCGCGCCTCGATCTCATAGCGTTGCCGGATCAGGCTGCGACCCTCTGCGAGAACGAGGCGGAACATGCGAACCGCGTCGGAATCCGGGTGGACGGGTAGCCCTACGGAACCGACGGCTGTCGCGTAAATATCTGAAAGCAAGCGTTCTTTGGACACTTTGCGGCCGACGACGTCCCAGGCATCGGCGACGAAGGCCTCCCGGCTCATGGCCGTGATCATATGTGGTGATGGGTACTTCTCCAGGAACGCCAGGAACCAATCCGTCCGCGAGCTTCGGTGAAATCGTTCGGCCTCGGGAAAATACAGCGGCAGGTAGTGGGTCAGGATGCGGTGCCACAGCTCGGTCTTCGAGCGCGAAACGATCTCGTGGGTCTTCGACAGCTCCTGGATGTCGGCGGTCCCGATCGACCAGCGGATCGTGAAAGAACTGCACGGCGCCGATCTCCAGCATGTGCAGGATGACCTGGGCGTCCTTCGGGTCGTTCTTGTCCCAGCTGTTGTGCAGGGCCTCTCGCGTTCGGGCCAGACCGACGGAAGAGACCAGCTTCAGTTCGAACCCGGCCAGACCGAGATGGTGCGCCAGCGGGCGGTGGTAATTGCCGGTCGCCTCGAACCCGATCCGCACCGGCAGGTCGTAGCTGGCGAGGGCCGCGGACAGGCGCTGGAAGTCTTCCAGCGTGTTCATGATCGTCAAGCGACGGCGGCGCTTCTTGCCGGGAATGCCGATCAGCACCTCGTGGCGATGCTTGGAAATGTCGATGGCGACCAGCACGGTCGCGGCAGTAGAATGGTGGGCGGTCATAGCCGGTCTCCTCAGCGGTGTGGTTGTGCAAAACCACTGTTGAGACCTGAGACCCGGTTATGGCCACCCGCTGCGCTATCTGGGGGCTGCGCGCGTGGCCATAACCTATCAGACAGCCCTTCTTCCCGACGTGCTACGGCCCGGAGTTCGTGGCGACGGGGGTGTGAGAGAGTGGATCGCCGCTGTCGGCGCCAAGACCGCCTACATCGAACCGGGCAGCCCGTGGGAGAACGGCTGCTGCGAGAGCTTCAACTCCCGGTTCCGCGACGAGCTTCTCCGGACTTAGGTAGCAAATGCACCAGATTTCACCCAACTAATTGATATTGATATAAAACGCTGCCCTTTGCTTGGCGCTTGCGATGACCGCAAGACAGGAACATAGTAGGAACATTTTTGCGGGCTGATGGGGGCCTCAATCATGGCGCAGCACTTCCTGCTTTCCGCGGCGGCGCGAACGCTGTCACTCAAGACGATCTTCTCGGAGGGCGAGGCGGCGGCGTATCGGCGGTTCCGCCGGTTGCGATGGCCCGATACCGGCGGGGAGCCGGTCTGCCCGGTCTGCGGCTGCCTTGATGTCTACACCCTGTCCACTCGGCGCCGGTTCAAATGCGCCGCCTGCCATCGCCAGTTCAGCGTCACCTCCGGCACGATCTTCGCTTCGCGCAAGCTCTCCTTCGTCGACCTTCTTGGCGCGATCTGCCTGTTCGTGAACGCCTCGAAGGGGATCTCGGCCGTGCAGCTGTCGCGTGACATCGACGTCCAGCACAAGACCGCCTTCGTGCTGATGCACAAGCTTCGCGAGGCGATGGCGGCGGAGACCCGGGACACGCGCCTCGCCGGGCACGTCGAGGTGGACGGAGCCGCGTTCGGAGGCCAGGTCCGCCCGGCCAACGTCCGCGCGGACCGCGTCGACCGCAGGCTGTTAGGGAATCGGAGCGGCAAGCGCAGGATCGTCGTCGCGCTCCGCCAGCGCGGCGGCCGGACACTGACGCGGACTTTCCTCCGAGAGGCCGAGGGAGTGGGGTTCGCCGGCGAGAGGGTCACGCCGGGCTCCGCGATCTCCGCCGACGAGGCCGCGCACTGGGACGTCCTCGATCCGGCGTTCGAAGTCACGCGCATCAGCCATTCCGAAGCCTACAGCCGGGACGGCGTCCACACCAATTTCGCTGAGAGCTTCTTCTCGCGGCTCAGGCGCATGATCGGCGGTCAGCACCACAAGGTGGGCGGCGCGCATCTTGGCGCCTACGCCGTCCATGCCGCTTGGCTCGAGGACCATCGGGACGAGAGCAACGGCGCCCTCGCCGACCGGCTGGTCGGCAGGGCGCTCGCCGCGCCCGTCAGCCGGGATTGGAAAGGCTACTGGCAACGACGCGCAGCGTGACCGCGTCGCCTTCGGCCCAGACGCACATTCCCTTCCGCTTCTCGACCATCCGGACGAGCTTGCGCCGCTTCGCGTGACGCAGAGCCTGAACGACCTTGAAGACGACCGAGTTCCTGAGCGTCGTGTCCGTGGCGTCGAGATCGCGCTCCGCCATGACCCGCTCGGCCAGTTGGCGGGTCGTCATCTCGCCGTCCACGCCCAGATGGCGCACGCAGATGTCGGCGACCTCGCCTTTCTTGAAGAAGCCGTGACTGACCATGTATCTCGCGCGCTGCTTCTCCGGCTCCGTGAAGAGGCGTGCCGTCGCGTTTATATGGGCAAGGTCATGTTTGGCCTGCGCTATCTGCGCCTCATACGCCTTGATCCGGCCCAAGATCTCGGCACGTTTCTGCGTCAGCGTCTGGATGATTAAAGGATCGGTCATGCATACATTGCAGCCGACGCCGCCATCCCGGTCCAGACAGCAAATTGGTGCATTTGATACCTAAGTCCGAGCTTCTCAACGGCGAGATCTTCTACAGCCTCGCCGAGGCGAAGATCGTCATCGAGAGCTGGCGGCAATACTACAACACCAAGCGCCCACACTCATCGCTTGGCTTTCGGCCGCCGGCTCCGGAGGTCGTGCAGTGGCCGGCTCCGCCATCCGGAGCCGCTTCGCCGGCCACACCGGCCGTAGCGCCCAGGCCCGTCATGCACCAAGACTGAAACCGGACCACCCGATGGGGGCAGGCCAATGCACCAGCATCAGGCCGCTCCGTCCGCAAGGCTGACGACCAGGATGATGCGCTCGGACGACAGCTTCGCGCCCGCCCTCGGACGTGTCCTCAACGGACGTTGGCGCTGGAAGGTGCCCTGCGTGGCGCCAAGGCTATGAGTCTACTTGCTCCGATCCGTTCACGAAGCAGCAAGAGATATCGCCCGCGACATCCGCAAAACCGACGCCTACATGACCTCGTTCATGCAAAGGCGAAAGGTCGAGATGCTTTTTGCCCATCTGAATCGATACATCGGACTGCGAATGATGCGACCGCGTGGACCCAAGGGCGCAACCGAGCAATTCCAGCTCGCAGCAACCGCCCAGAACCTCCGCAAACTGGCCAAGTTGGTGCCCGTGCCCGCCCCCGCATGAGCGGGACTGGCAATCGCCTCGCTTCGGATGCTGGTCAGAACGCTTTGATCGCCGACTTTTTCAACAGTATCCGGACAAAGCCGCCTGATGCTGATGCGGCGAAGCCTGCCTGCAATTGGCCACTGGATTTCCTGGAGGTTCGTGGCGGCGCAGCACAACTCCCCAAAAGCGGTCATTCCATAAGGTCCATCTTGCCACAATCCGAACCGGGATCAGGCACGATCGTCCGCCTCGCCGTCGCCAGCGGCCTCGCGTTCGGCCTCGGCCTTGTCGGCGGCCCAGGCCCCCGCCGCCTCCACCGCCACGAGCGAGCTGGTGGGCAGCACGTTGAGGTAGCTCTCGGTCTCCTCCACCGGCACCACCGCCCGCTGCGTCATGCGGTAGAGCGCGTACAGCGCGATGACGACGAAGATCGCGCCGAGCACGAGCCAGAACGCGAACGGTCCGAGCCGCTCCATCGCCCAGCCGGTGGCCAGAGGGCCCAAGATCGCGCCGAGGCCGAAGGTGAAGACGAGCCCGCCGGAGGCGGCGGGCATATCCTCGGACGAAAGAAAGTCGTTGGTGTAGGCCAGAAACAGCGCGTAGAGCGGCGTCGTCACCCCGCCGGCGAAGAACGCGACCGCCATCAGCGGCCAGAGCCCGCCCCCCGAGACCCATCCGGCGACGCAGGCCACCGCGCCGAGCGCGGCCGCCCCGAAGATCAGCTTGCGCCTGTCCATCCGGTCCGAAAGCCAGCCTATGGGGAACTGCAGAACCAGCGCCCCCCCGAACAGCATCGCGACGAAGAGCGCGATCTGATCGGCGGTCAGGCCGATCTGCGTGCCGAAGACCGCTCCCATGCCCGATTGCGTCGCGTAGACGCCCCCAAGCAGGAAGATCCCCACAGCGCCAAGCGGCGAACTCGAGAAGAGGGCGCGCAGCGGCATGGGCCGCGCCACCTCGACCGCCGGAACCGTCGCGGCGGACAGAAGAATCGGCGCGAAGGAGACCGAGACGAGGATCGACGCGCCGATGAACAGCGCCGAAGTCGCCGCGTCACCCAGCGTCAGCAGCCCCTGCGCTCCGATGATGCCCAGCGTCTGCGCGAGCATGTAGGCCGACAGCACCTTGCCGCGCGTCTCGTTGGTGGAAGCGGCGTTCAGCCAGCTTTCGGCGGAGACGTAGATGCCAGACATGCAGAAACCGATGAGCACCCGCAGAACCGTCCAGGCCCAGGGCTCGGTCAGAAGCGGAAGAGCGATCAGCCCGGCCGACATGAAGCTGCCCAGCGCCGCGAAGACGCGCACATGCCCCACTCGCTGGATCAGCAGCGGGGTGAGACGCGCGCCGGACAAAAAGCCCAGGAAGTAGCCCGAGGTGACGATGGCCAGTTCCGTCGCCGAGAACCCCTCGATCCCGCCCCGCAGGCCGACGAGGGTGAAATGCATGCCGTTGCCCAGCATGATCAGCACGATTCCGAGCAGAAGCGCCCAGATTCCGGCCAGCACTTTGATCATCGGATGTCCTCCCACCCGTGGGTTCCGTCTATGCTTCCCCTCTTCGCACAGTCGGAAAGCCTCTCCCCAAACGGCAGCGCCGCATGAGGGTCCCCAAGCGACGACGGACAGAGGCGGCACGCTTTGTCGCCCGTCTCGAAAGCCGATCAATCCGATCCAGACCGATCGGCTATCGCTCTAGAGCATTTTCGGATCAATCTGGCTCATAGCCGGAGTTAGTGAAGTAGTTTGCGCATTCGGTGGTTGTGAAGGCGTCGAGCGCGGCTGCGATTTCGGCATCGAGGGATTGCGCGGTCCTCGCGGCGGCCTTTCGCAGCAGCGCCTTGATCTTGGCGAAGGCCTGTTCGATCGGGTTGAAGTCGGGGGAATAGGGCGGAAGGAAGACGAGCGTCGCGCCGGCGCGCTCGATCGCCGCGCGTGCGCCGCTGACTTTATGGGCCGGCAGGTTATCCAATACGACAACGTCTCCGGGGCCGAGGGTGGGTGCTCCATGGATTCAGACTTTCACCGCCTTGGGAATCCCCCGCGTGAGTCCGCGTCAGCGTGCGCTAATACAAGCGGTCCGAACGGAACCGCGTCGTCCGAACCGACAAGGCGGCGCACCGAGCGCCGGCCTTGACGCGGGAACAGCATTCTCGCGATCGATAACTCACGGTGCAAGTCGCAGCACGATGGAACAATGCAGCCGCATGGTCTCCGCGGCCGCAAGGCCGAACGGCGCGCCTTTCGCGGCCGCCGCGCCGCGCAGCAGCGCTTCGAAGAGCGCCTGCGGGTCGCCCCCGCCGGCCGCAGCGAGGAGTGGCGAGCGGATCCCCGCCGTCTCGGCTTGCAGCTCGAACTGGCGGACCATGTTGGCGAGCATCGTCGGGTGGCAGAGGATTGCCGCGAGCTGGCGGTCCAGTGTCGAGGTCGTTTCGAAGACGTGGCTGACCGACAAGAGCGTGCGGCCGAAGAACCAGCGCTCGACGATGCCGTGCACCGCGAGGCCGGCGTCGAGATGCTCGGGGCAATGCTTGTCGAACTGGGCGCACCAGGCGGCTTCGTCCACTGCCTGCGCCAACACCCTATGGTCGAGATTGTCCTCGTAGAACGCCGAATCCGGGTCGAAGGTCATCACGGCGTAGGGCCGCCACCGCCGGATCGCCTGGATGATCCGCTCGCGCAGGACAACCCGCGAGGCGTCGCCCAGCACGTCCGTGGCCCAGCCGAGGTCGTGGGTTTCGGCGATGCCGAGAACCGCCCCGGCCTGTCGGAATTCGGCGGCATTGCGCCGCACGGTTTCGTCCGCGTTGAGGCCCACCGAATCCCATCGGTCGTCGGTCACCCGCAGGCACAGGATCTCCCAGCCGGCATCGGCCCAGAGCGGCAGTACGCCGCCCGCGAAGAAGGCAGGATCGTCGGCATGGGCGACCACGAGCAGGAGAATACGCCCGCGTCCGGGCTCGATGGTCGCGGGGGTGACGATCACCGGCTCGGTTGTCAGTTCCGGCGTGGTGAATCGCGCCATCAGCCGAACCCGCTCGAGGCGGCAATGCCGATGAGATAATTGCGCGTGACCGTCTCCGCCCTCGCTTCGTCGCGGGCGGCGATGGCCGCGTCGATGTCGGTGAGCTGGGCGTGGGAATGGCGACGCACGATCTCGGCGACGGCGCCGGTTTCGCGGTGGCCGTCGAAGCGGTGGTCCTGCCGGGTTCGGAGGATCTGGTCGAAGGTCCGGAGCAGGAAGGAATTCCCAGAGGCGACGTAGTAGGCGCGCGCGAAGAGGTAGAGCCGGGACTTGTAGTCGAGCCAGCTCGCCGGTTGCCGGATCGCCTCGAGCGACGCGGCCAGCGCCTTCCGGTTCCCCGGGGTCAGGTTGCGGGCGGCGAGCGCGGCCACGCCGGGCTCGATGATCAGCCGCGCCTCTATGGTCTCGAGGAAGGAATGCTCGTGCTGCGCGGCCACGTCGACCTCTGCATCGAGCCGCTCGATGATGGCCGGAGCATCTGCAGCGAGCCAGGTCCCGCTGCCGACGCGGCGCTGCAGCAGCCGCGCGTCCTCCAGGATAAGCAAGGCGTCGCGCACCGCCTGCCGCGAGGCGCGGTAGTGCTCGGCAAGCTGGCGTTCGTTCGGCAGGCGTCCACCGGGCGGATAGCGGCCTTCGCGCAGGGCCTGCATCAGGTCGGCGTGGATGTCCGCGGATTTCCGCGACGGGCCGGGGGAGGCCGTCGGGCGGGGGTCAGGTTCGGTGTGCATAGGCGATGTCGAGTCTGGCGCGCAGGTCGCGCAGGAAGCCCGGAGTAATCTCGGCATCATGGGCGATCGAGTGCCAGAGCGGCAGGCTGCGCACGTAGCCGCGCATGCCGGTGAGCCCCTCCTCAAGCTGCGCCCAGCTCAGTCCCATCGCTTCGGGCCGAACGTCGAGCCCGATGCCGGCGATCACGTCGAGCATCTCGTCGGCGGCCCGTTCATGCAGCATCGAGCCTACGACGACGCCGAGGCCGACCGGCTGGCCGTGCAGAAACTTGCGGCCGGTCTGCTTTTCGAGCGTGTAGAACAGGAAATGGTCAGTGCCCTCGATGTGGCGCGGACACCAGCCAGCCCCGTGGAAGGAGGTGCCCCAGCCCAGCCCGTCCACCAGCGTTGCGATGCCGTCGTCGGTCAGCGCTCGAATGTCGTCCACCTTGCTGACCACGGCCGTTACCTTGGCGAGCGACTGGGCGGCGAGAGTCTCGTCGAGCGGCCATTTTGCCTCGGCCTTGCCCTCGCCATGGGCATAGCGCCAGTCGAGCACGCCGGTGTGGAAGCAGAGGATATCGCCGATGCCCGACCAGTTGAGCGCGGGTGGCGCGGCACGGATCACGTCGTAGTCGATGAAGACGCATTCCGGCACCGCCCAGCCGCGGTAGATCACTTGTCCGTTCGCGCGCACCCCCGAGCGATGGCCGAAGACCGCGTTGACGCTGAGCGCGGTCGGCGCCTGGAAAAGCGGCACCCCGCGCCGCCAGGCGAAGTACTTGGCGACGTCCAGGGCCTGCCCGCCGCCCAGCCCGACGATGGCGCGGATGTCGCCGAGCGCCGCCGCGTCGCGCTCGAGATCGGCCTGCTCGATGGACGTCGCGATATAGACGCGCGCATCGGCGCCCTCGAATTCGTGGGAAAAGAGCGGCCAGAGATCGGCCATCGTGACCACCAGGAAGGGCGGGTTCACGAAGTTGCGGAATTCGCCGAGGAGGCCGCGGCCATAGACTGTCGGAAAGCCGTATGAGAGATGGTCGTGATCGTGCATTGGAAGCCTCAATAGGTCGCACTCAGCCCACCGTCGACCGCGAGCGTCTGCCCGGTCACGTAGCGGCTGAGGTCAGAGAGAAGGAACAGGAACGCGCCGGTGCAGTCATCCGGCGTGCCGGGGCGCGCGAGCGGGATCTTTCGGCCCTCGAGATAGACTTCGCGGAATCGCGGGGCTGCGTGTTCGTGCGTCCCGGACGCCGTGACCGCCATTCGGGTATCGATGAAGCCGGGTGCCACGGCGTTCACCCGCACGCCGCGGGGTGCAAGGTCGATAGCGAGGCAGCGGGTAAGGTTGAGACCGCCGCCCTTGGCGGTTGCATAGGCGACCGATTTGGGCTGGCCTGCCAGCGCCTGTGTGGAGAGCGTGTTGATCACGGCGCCACTCGCGGTCTCCAGATGCGGCAGGGCGGCCTGGGTCACCCGCAGGATCGAGGTGAGGTTGACGGACAGGACTTGCTCGAACCGCGCGATAGGCACCGTCGCCGAGTCGCTCTCGTCGAGCATGGCCGCGTTGTTGACGAGCCCGTCGAGGCCCCCGAGGCCGCGCGCCGCCTCAGCCATGCCGGTCACGACGGATTCGCCATCGGCGACGTCCATCACGACAGCCGGGCCGATCCCCGCGGCGGCGTGGTGGAGAGCCTCGGTGTCGTTGTCCGCGAGGGCCACCAGCGCGCCCGCCTCCGCTGCCGCCCGGGCGACGGCGAGACCGATTCCGCGCGCGGCGCCGGTCACGAGAATGCGTCGCCCGGCGAGAAGCCCGGTCATCGGGGCTCCTCCAGCCAAGGGACCAAGGCGCGCCCGCGGGCGCGCTTGACGGCGCTCCAGTCGGGTCCCGGGCCGTCGCCGGCGGCCCGGGCGGCGGTGAGGGTCGCGGCGATGGCCTCCGCGACCATCCGCGCCTCCGCCTGCGTGACGTTGCACGGATCGAGATAAAGGCGCTGGTGCTCGGCTAGGTCGTCACGCAGCACAATCGCGGTGGTGCCCTGCAGCAGTCGCGCGGCGAGTTCCCATGCGTGAAGGCCGGCTTCGCCGGGATCAAATTGCAGCTCGACCCGGGTGATCGGGTTGCCGGTCCAGTCGTCGTGCAGCGCCGCCGTGATGCCGGGCAGGGACGACAGGGCCTCCATCCAGAGCATGATGATCGCGGCCTCGCGCGCCCGTTCGGCCGCGTGGTCCCGCCCCTCCCAGACGGCGAGTGCCGCCGTCGCGCCGAGAATGCCCTCCTTGCCAACCTTGGTCACCCGGCCGATGCCGCGATTCTGCAGGTACATCGCCCGCAGGAACGCCCGGTTTCCGGCGACGATGCCGCTGGTGGGGCCGGCGAGGAACTTGTGCCCGGACCAGATCGCAGCAGAGGCCCCAAGGGATGCCGGTCCGCGCAGGTCGTATTCGCTTGCCATGTCGACGATGACCGGCACGCCGCGTTCGCGGCAGAGCCCGACGAAGGCATCCATGGGAAGCTCGCCCTCGCGCACCGTGTGGTGCGAGACAACATAGAGCGCGGCGGCGAGCCCGCGATCCAGCGCCGCCTGCAGATGGAAGACCTCGCACAGCGCCGCCGACCCCAGCGGAACGACCTCGGCCCCCGCGAGTGCGACCGCCTGGCCGACCGGTGCACCATAGTTGACCAGATGTCCCGCCTGGACCGCGACGCGAGCCTCTCGGCCGCCGGCGTCAGGCAGAGCCTCGATGGCGGCGAGATCGTCGCCGGCGACTGCCGCGGCGCAGGCCAGCGTCATGGCCGCGGCGCACGACGAGGTGACGAGCCCGGCCTCGGCGCCGGTAATGCGGGCGATGACTTTGCTCGCCTGCGCCTGCAGCTCGTCGATCAGCACGAAACGGCCGAGGATCGCCGCGACCTCTGCGGCAACCTCCGGACCGACCCGCGAGGCGCCGAGCGCCGTCATCGTGCCGGAGGCGTTGATCACCGGGCGCAGGCCCCGGTGTGCGAGCAGGTCGGCCATGGTGGATCAGCCCTTGATCGCGCCAGCGGACAGGCCGCCGATCAGCAGCCGCTGGGCGGCAATGGTGACGATGGCGATCGGCACGATGGCGAGCGAACTGGCCGCCGCCATCGGTCCCCAGTCGAGGTTGCGCGCCGAGATGAAGCCCGCAATGAAGACCGGCAGCGTCTTGGCGTTATTGCCCGCGAGCATCACCGGGATCAGGAACTCGTTCCATGTCAGGAGCGCGACGAAGATCGTCGTAGCGGCGATCCCCGGAAGCATCAGCGGCAGAACCACGAACCAGAGGATTTGCAGCCGGGTCGCCCCGTCGACCGCCGCACTCTGTTCCAATGCCACCGGGATCTGCCCGACGAAAGAGGTCATCAGCCAGATCGCGAATGGAGTGTTAACGGCCGCGTACATCACGATCAGTGTGAGATGATTGTCGTAGAGGCCGAGCCTCGCGAGGAGCTGGAAGAGCGGAACCATTATGACGATCGTGGGCACCGCGCGGACGAGGATGAGCCCGATCTCCAGCGGGTCGCGGCTGCGAAACCGCGGCGCGCGGGCCAGCGCATAGGCGGCTAGCGTGCTGACTGCGACGCAGAGAAGCGTCGAGGCTAGGGTGATGGTCACGGTATTGAGGTAGATGCGCCCGAAACCGGCGGTCTCGAAGATCGCGAGGTAGTTCTTCCACGTGGGAACGAAGTCGAAGAAGCGCGGCGGCAGGGCGAAGGTGTCGGCGCGCTGCTTGATCGAGGTGGAGAGGGTCCAGAAGACCGGGAAGAGCGCCACGAAGGCCGCGAGCAGCAGGAGCGCATAGGAGAGCGCGTCGAGGGCGAGCGCGCCGACGCGACGCCTCGAGCGAGCCGCGGGGGCGCTCACAGCGCGGCGTCCCGCGCGGCGCGGCGCCACAGGAAATAGACCGGCGAAACAAGCAGGATCAGGATCACGCCGAGCGCCGCCGCCCGCGAGGTCTGGAAGAAGATGAAGCCGGTGTTATAGATCAGCATTCCCAGCGTCTGGGTGGCGGTACCTGGCCCTCCGCGTTGCGTCACGATGAAGATCACGTCAAAAAGCTTGATTGCGTCGACCACGCGGATCATCACGATCACCAGCAGGACCGGCCCCAGGGCGGGGAGGGTGACGTGAAAGAACACCTGCAGCGGATGCGCGCCGTCGATGGAGGCCGCCTCGCGCGGGCCGGCGGGAAGGCCTGCGAGCCCCGCGAGCGCGACCAGCATCACGAAGGGAATGGACTGCCAGCTGTCCACGAAAGTCACCGCGAAGATCGCGGGCCAGCGGGAGCCGAGCCAGTTCTGCGGGGGCAGGAATGTCTGGTCGAGGAACCAGTTGATCACGCCGAGGTCGGTCTCGAACATAAAGCGCCACATCAACCCGACCGCCACCGGCGTAAGCAGCATCGGCACGATCAGGATGGTCCGGAAGAGACGGGTGCCGCGAAGCCGGCGTTCCAGCAGCAGAGCGAGCCCGAGACCGAGGGGCATCTGGATGAGCAGGCCCAGCCCCATGATGATCAGCGTCGTGCGCAGCGCCTCCAAGAACCGCGGGTCGGCGAAGGCGGTGCGGTAATTCTCGAAGCCCACGAAGCGGGGCGCCACGAAGGCGCCGAGCGTCTCGTTGCGAAACGAGAGCCAAAGCGCCATCAGGACGGGGATGGCGAAGACCGCGAGCAGCATCGCCCAGCCCGGCAGCACCAGCAGTTCGGCCGTGCGCCGGGTCGCGCGCTCGACCCCGCCGCGGCGGGCGGGCCCGCCGCCTGCCGCGCCGGAGGCCAGGGATTTGCTCCGTCCTGAGGGCGTCATGGTGATCGCCGCCCCGCACCGGCCTCAGCCGGCGTTTTCCTGAGCGAGGATCGGCTTCAGGGTCTCGTTCAGCGCGTCGAGTCCTGCCTGGATCTCGACCTCTCCGGTCAACATCGGCGGCAGCGCATCGAGGATCGCTTTCTCGACCTCCGGCCAGACGCGGATCTGGGGGTAGCGCTCGATCCGGCTCCCGGCTGGAATGTTCAGAATCGGCAGGTACGGATGAAGCGCCAGCAATCCCTCGTTGACCGAGATCGATTCGCGCCCGATCGCCGCCGCGCCGGCCTTGAGGTAATCGACCGCGTTCGACTTACCGAGAACGAATTCGAGGAACTTCCAGCCATCGTCGGGGTTCTTCGCGTCCGCCGGAATGCCGATGTTCCAGCCGGCGAGATGGGTGATGTCCACCGCGCCCATTGGCATCGGCGCCGTGCCGATACTTCCGACAAAGGCGGAATTGGCCGGGTCGAGCGCCACGCCCCAGTAGCCGGAATACTGGATCATCGCGCCGATGTCCTGCGACAGGAACTTGTTGGTCGTGTCGTCGCCTGAGGCCGAGATGCCGCCGTCGGGCCCGTAGGCAAGCAGATCCTTCATGAAGGCCGTGGCCTCGACTGCCTCGGGGCTGTTGACCATGGGGTTGAGATCGGCGTCGTAGAGATGCCCGCCAAAGCTCCAGACCAGCGTCATCCACCACCAGGAGGCGTTCGGGCCCCAGCCGATGATGTTGCCGTCGCCAAGACCCGACTCGGCGACCGCCTTGGCGTTGGCCATGTACTCGTCCCAGGTCTTGGCGGGCTTAAGGCCGAGCTTCTCGTAGATGTCGGTGCGGTACCACTGGATCATCGGCTCGGTCGAGAGCGTGAGGCCCAAGGTCTTGTCGTCGTACTTGCCGTAGTCCTGCTGGCCTTGGGCGAAATCCGCGATGTCGTATTCCGCCGAGCCGGCGATGTACTCGTCGAGCGCCATCATCGTGCCCGCCGCGCCGAAGGGAGCGAGGAAGGTGTTGTCGAACTGCGCGACGTCGTACTGGCCCTGGTTGAGCTGGACCGACAGGAGCAGCTTCTGGTGCGCCTCGCCATAGGGCGTCTCGGTGACGTTGACCGCGATGCCCGTCGCCTCCTCGAATGCGGGGATGAAGGACTGGATCGCCGTGGCCGACGGGCTCGGGATGAGATAGACGTTGATCTCCTGCGCCCCCGCCGACGCCGCGGCGAGAACCGCCAGCGCCGTCGCGGAGAGGAGCCTTGCTGTTCGGGACATGTCGTACCTCCGGTGTTGGCCCCGGGGTGACCGGGGGAGGGCGGCGCGGCGGCCGGACGCCTCTATAGCCATGTCGGGCCGGGCGGCTCGGAACCCCGCATCCTGATGAGCACGCTCCCATGTTCTGTGCAAAAGATCAACCAATTTGGACCACTCCCACGCCGCGACGATTGCCATCGCATTGACAGAGGCCCATGGTGACGGCAAAGTTCGTTTGCAATGGTTGGCCAATTGCGGCGGCGACGGACGGGGAGAGGATGGCGACACTGGCCCTCGACGGGGTGCGCAAGTCCTTCGGCGGGCTCGAGGTGGTCCAAGGCGTGGACGTGGAGATCGACGACGGCGAGTTCGCGGTGCTCGTGGGCCCTTCCGGCTGCGGCAAGTCGACGATCCTGCGCATGGTCGCCGGTCTCGAAGACGTTACGGAAGGCGAGGTGCGCATCGCGGACCGGCGGGTCAACGAACTGCCGGCGCGGGCGCGGAATCTGGCGATGGTCTTCCAGGATTATGCGCTCTACCCCAACATGACTGTGGCCGCGAATATCGGCTTCGGCCTGCGGATGAACGGCGTGCCCGCGGCGGAGCGGGCAGCCCGGGTCGCCGAGATTGCCGAACTGTTGCAGCTCGGGCCCTATCTGGAGCGCAAGCCGCGCGCTCTCTCGGGAGGTCAGCGCCAACGGGTCGCCATGGGACGAGCGCTGGCGCGCAAGGCGCAACTCTTTCTCTTCGACGAGCCGCTGTCGAACCTCGACGCCAAACTGCGCCTCGAGGTCCGGACTCAGATCAAGCTCCTGCACCGTGCGCTGGGCATGACCAGCGTCTTCGTGACCCATGATCAAACCGAGGCGATGACACTCGGCGACCGGATCATCTGCCTCGATGCGGGGCGGATCGCCCAGATCGGCGCGCCGGAGGATCTCTACAACAACCCGCTCAACATCTTTGTCGCAACCTTCATCGGCTCGCCGCAGATCAATCTGCTCGAAGCAGTCATTATGCGCGACGGCGGGCGGCCGGTTGCTCGGCTCCCCGACGGGCAGACGCTGGCGCTGCCGCCCGATCTCGCGACTGGCCAGGGCCGGAGGGTCCGGGTTGGCATCCGGCCGGAGGACCTGACCGATGCGAGCCGGTTGCTGGGACTTTCCCACCCGCAGGCCCTGACCATGGAATTTCTCGTCGCCGAGACGCTCGGCTCGGACACCTATCTGATCGGAGAGATCGCCGGGACCCGCGTGCAGGCGCGCTGCGCGCCGGTCACGCGGCCGGAAGCGGGCACGCGCGTCACTGTTCACGCCGATACCGCCCGACTGCATCTCTTCGATCCCGAGACGGGGCTTCGGCTGTGAGCACGGCGGGGATCGCGCTGCGTCCGTTCCCCACGGTATTCGGTCGCAACCTGCTGTGCGAAGTGCCGAACTTCGCGGCGCCGCCCTACCTCGTCGTCACGATGGCCGATCTTTGGCCTGCTCTCGGTCCATGCCTGCCCGCCGGTACGGCGGTGCGTTTTGTCGAGAGCCTCGAGCGCTGCGATCTGGAGGCGGCGCTTCCGGAGGTCGAAGGCTTCGCCTCGGTGATCGGCCTCGGAGGCGGACAGGCAATCGACGTGGCAAAATACTTCGCGTGGCGCCGGGGGCTCAAGCTGCATCAGTTCCCGACGTCGCTCTCGGTGGATGCTATGTTCGGCCAGCGCGCGGGCTTGCGCGAGAATGGACGCGTCCGCTATCTCGGCTGGGCGGTGCCCGAGACGGTCTATTTCGACCTCGGCATTCTCGAAGCCGCGCCGCCGCACATTAACCGGGCTGGAATCGGCGACGTCTTCTGCTTCTTCACGGGGGTCTGGGACTGGGAATATTCGCAGGCTGCGGGCAGGTGCGAGCCACGCTGGCCCTATGACGCGGGGCTTGCTGCCACCTCGCTCGGGTTCGCCGAGCGCGCTTTGGAAGGACACGACGCGATCCGCGACCTCACGCCAGAGGGCATGCGGCTGATGGTGGACGCATTCCAGTGGGGCGGGTCCTCGTATCACGCCGCCGGCTGGTGCCCGCGCCACATCGAAGGGGTCGAGCACCATGTCTTTTATGCACTGGAGGCGGCCACGGGCCGCAAGTTCCTGCACGGTCAAGCCGTCTGCCTCGGCCTGATCGCGGGTGCGCTGATGCATGATCGCCGCGCCGAGGATCTGCGCCGCGCGGTCGCCGAAATTGGGGTAGACATTCGACCGGCCGCGATGGGCCTGAGATGGCTCGAGGTCGAGGACGCGCTGACCGGCCTCGCGGACTTCGTGCGCGAGGAGTGCTTGCCTCATGGAATCGCCCATGACTTCGCCGTGGACCGGCGCTTTCTTGCGCGACTAAGGTCGCTTGTCGAGGAGGGTGCCTGACATGGTCGAGGCTCGAAGCGCCGAGGCGCAGCTACAGGCGCTCGGCATCGTGCTGCCCGTTCCGCCGACACCGATCGGCCGGTTCTGCCACGGGAGAATCGAGGGCAGGCTCCTGTTTCTTTCGGGTCAAGGCCCGCTGCTGGAAACCGGAGTTCTGGCTGTCGGCAAGGTTGGACGTGAGGTCACGCCGCAGGAGGCGCACCATCACGCAATGCGGGTGGGCTTGGTCCTGCTCGGGGCGGCACGGCGCATCCTCGGAAGCCTGGACCGGATCGAGTGCGTGGTGAAACTTCTCGGTTTCGTGAACGCGGTCCCGGAATTCGAGGAGCATGCGCGCGTCATCGACGGCTGTTCGGAGATCTTCCACCAGGTTTTCGGGCCGGACGGCGTCCATGCGCGGAGTGCGATCGGCGTGGCCTCGCTTCCGGGCGGAATTACGGTGGAGGTCGAGGCCGTTCTCAGCGTAGTTCCGGCCGTACCCTGATACCAACCTGCACTGAGGATCACCCATGCGCCCATTGGCGCATTCCGATGGACATGATCTTCCATAGTCGGTCGACGAGGTTGTTCCAGGCGTCGCAGCAGTGCGCCACGATGTCCTCATAGGACTGGAAGACCCGGTTCGAGAGCCAGTTGTCGCGCATGAACTGCCAGATGTTCTCGACCGGGTTCAGCTCTGGAGATCGGGGCGGCAGCGGCGGCAGGTTGATGTTGTCCGGGACGGCGAGCTTGGCGAACATGCGCCATCCGGCCCGATCGAGCATCACGGAGATCGAAAAGGTCCGGCTCATCGCTTCGACCTCCGCTGCCGAAAAGGGTCGCCGGCCTCCAGGCGGTCGATCTTGGCCTCCAGAAGCTCATTGGCCATCGTCATCTCCCCGATCTTTTCCCGCATCGCCTTCAGCTCTCGATCCCGGTCATCGTCGGGGCGGCTTTTCAAGGACGCTTCTCCCGCATCCAGAAATCCGTCCCGCCAAGCGCTCAAATCCGCAGCAGTGGTCGCGATCTCGCGACTGAGCTATTCCAGACCCTCGCCGCGCAAGACCCGCAGCACAGCCTCCCGCGCCGATATGCGCCGCCGGCGCGGCGCGGCGGGCTTGCTGTCGCCTGCGTGATGGGCGCGCTCCTTCAAGCCCGCCTTGGTGTCTCGTTCGTCCGTCATGGCTCCTCCTCGATGGAGCCGACGAGGCCGTGAGCGGCGAGGAGCGCGCGATGCGTTTCCGAGGCGTATCGCGACCCGCGGCGGCTTCTGGCGCTTGCGGAGATCCGCGACGGAGGTTCCCGCTCCGACGCGGCGCGGGTCTGCGGGGTCGGTCTGCAGACGATCCGCGACTGGGTTCTGCGCTTCAACGCCCGGGGGCCTGCCGGGCTGATCGGCGGCAAGGCGCCGGGCAACGCGTCCAGGCTTGACGATGCCCAACGTCAGGCCCTGGCCGCCAGCGTCGAGCGCGGTCCGATCCCTGCGATCCACGAGGTGGTGCGGTGGCGGCTGGCCGATCTTGCGCAGTGGATCTGGGAGGGCGAGCCTTTGTCCGCCATTGTCCTCGGACCAATGGCGGACAAAGGCTCGCCTTCGGCGCGATCTGCCCGAAGAAGGGCAAGGTCGCCGGGCTGGTCATGCCCTGGTGCGATACGCCGGCGCTGGCCGCCCACCTGGCCGAAATCAGCGCGACCGTCGATGCCGGCGCCCACGCCGTGCTGATGCTCGATCGGGCCGGATGGCGCATGTCCGCCAAGCTCGCCGTCCCGGACAACATCACCCTGCCGCCGCTGCCGCCCCGATCTCCAGAGCTGAACCCGGTCGAGAACATCTGGCAGTTCATGCGCGACAACTGGCTCTCGAACCGGGTCTTCCAATCCTACGAGGACATCGTGGCGCACTGCTGCGACGCCTGGAACAACCTCGTCGACCGACCATGGAAGATCAAATGTCCATCGGAATGCGCCAATGGGCGCATGGGTGATCCTCAGTGCAGGTTGGTATGAGTCTTTTGGTCGGAAGTCTCGGGAGGTTCACATTGCGGTCGCAATCATTAGGCTCTCTCGTCCCATGGCAGTCTTGCCAGACACGACGCAGCTGTGATTGACGTACCTCATGCGCGTCCTTATCCTTCGCCCAGAGGAGCGCAGATTTGGGCAGGCCCACCGTCCACGATATTGCCAAGGAGGCGGGGGTAAGTCTTGCCACCGTGGATCGCGTGCTAAATGCGCGACCCGGTGTGCGGGAAAGAACAATTGCAAAGGTCAATGGCGCTGTCGAACGCCTCGGCTATGTCCGCGACACCTCTGCTGCCAACCTGGCCAGGCAACGCCAGTACCGGTTCGCCTTCGTCCTGCCCGAGGGCCCGAGCCAGTTCGCCGATTCCCTGAAATCGGCGCTGCAGGAAGCCTATGCCTCTCACATTGCCGAGCGCACGCAGCTGAAAGTCGTGCGTGTTCCGTTGCGGGACCCCCATGCCATAGTGCGGCACCTGAAGTCGCTCAACGCCGACCAACTCGACGGCCTCGCGATCATGGTGCCGGAGACGCCGCAAGTTCGCGACGCGGTGTCTCGGCTCAAGGAGGCGGGCCTCGCTGTCGTGACCCTTGTCTCAGACCTGCCCAATTCGCCGCGCGATTACTTCGTCGGCATCAACAGCGAATCGGCTGGCCGGACGGCGGGGCTGCTGATGGGGCGTTTTGCGCCGGCGTCGGGCGAGATCCTAGTGGTTGCGAACTCGATGCGGTCGCGCGACAGTCTGGAGCGGCGGCTAGGCTTTGATGCGGTAATGTCACAAGATTTCAGTGCTTTGACCGCGCTTCCGTCGATTGAATCCCACGATGATCCGGCACGGATGGAGCACATTATCTGCGAAGTGGTCCGGCGGCGCGCAAACCTGGTCGGAATCTACTCCATGGGATCCGGGAATGCGACGCTGCTCGAGGCCCTGCGGAAGAGTGGTCGCTCGGACGAGCTTGTTGTCATCACCCACGAATTGACTCCGACAACGCGGCAGGCGCTGGTTGACAGCAAGGTTTCTGCAGTCATTGCCCAGAATGTCGGACATCTCGCGCGCAGCGCGCTGCGCGTGCTGCGCAATGTCTGCGACGACCTGCCGATATTCGAGGACCAGGAGCGCGTGCGCATCGAGATCATCGTGCGCGAGAACCTTCCGTGATGCCGGTCCCCTCGTTTCCCGTGGACCCGAATCAGCCGACAAGAAACATGAACCACGGCACCCATCCCTCCACCTGACCCGTTAGGCCAAGTGATCCCTGCCGAGCCTTAGAGTCGGCAGGTACGCACAACCAACTTACTGATAAGATGAGGGATGAGTGGCGGATGGATATGATGGAGTCTTGTGCCTCTTAGACGGTCGGCGGATCGTCCCTCAGGATTGTTCTTGAATAGAGGTACGTCCCTCAGATAATCATACTGGATGGCCGCAAAATGCCGCGGAAGTGTGACGCCCCGACGGACGCGTCCAGCAAACGGGAGGACCCATCGATGACGAAGACCCACCTTTTGGCTGCAACGGCCCTGACGGCGGCGTTCGGGCTCAGTGCCGCAGACGCCCGGGCCGACGACCTCACGTTGTGCTGGGCCGCCTGGGACCCGGCCAATGCGTTGATCGAGCTTTCGAAAGATTTCGAGGAGCAGTCAGGCCACACGATGAGCTTCGAGTTCGTGCCTTGGCCGAACTTTGCAGACCGGATGCTCAATGAACTGAACTCTGGTGGTCAGCTATGTGATCTGATGATAGGCGACAGCCAGTGGATCGGGTTGGGGGCCGAAGCGGGGCATTACATCCAGCTGAACGATTTTTTTGAGGCCGAAGGGATCAAGATGGACGACTTCGTCCCGGCCACCGTAACCGGGTATTCCGAGTGGCCGAAGGGTACGCCGAATTTCTGGGCACTTCCCGCCTTCGGCGACGTCGTGGGCTGGACGTATCGCAAGGACTGGTTCGAGCGGCCCGAACTACAGGAAGAGTTCATGGAGACCTATGGCCGCGACCTCGCTGTGCCGGAAACGCTAGAAGAACTCAAGGACATTGCCGAGTTCTTCCAGGGTCGCGACATCGACGGCACAACGGTCTACGGTGCCGCGATCTACACCGAGCGCGGCTCGGAGGGCATCACGATGGGTGTGACCAATGCGCTCTATAATTACGGCTTCCTCTATGAGAACCCCGACAATCCCTATGAGCTGGACGGCTTCGTCAACTCGCCCGAGGCGGTGGCCGGTCTCGAGTTCTACAGGGAGCTCTACGATTGCTGCACGCCGCCGGGGTCGTCGGACTGGTACATGTCCGAGAACATCGACGCATACAAATCTGGCCAGGTCGCCATGCAGATGAACTTCGCCTTCATTTGGCCCGGCGTGAACGCAGACCCCAATGTCGGCGGCGACAAGTCCGGCTATTTTCCAAACCCGGCTGGCCCGGGCGGGCATTTCGCCCAGCTCGGCGGTCAGGGCATATCGGTCGTGTCCTATTCCGACAGCCAGGATGCGGCGCTCGAATACATCAAGTGGTTTGCTCAGCCCGAGGTCCAGGCCCGTTGGTGGGAACTGGGCGGCTATTCCGCACTGCGGGCCGTGGTTGAGGATCCGAGCTTCACCGAAAGCCAGCCCTATGCGCAGACCTTCCTCGACTCGATGGCGATCGTGAAGGACTTTTGGGCCGAGCCCGCCTATGCCTCGCTGCTGCTGCCGATGCAGGAGCGCATCCACAACTACGTCATCGCCGGCGAGGGCACCGCGCAGGAAGCGCTCGATGGGCTGGTCGAGGACTGGACCGAAGTGTTCGAAGACGAGGGCAAGCTCTGATCAAGTCTTGAAACGGGGATCCGGCCCGCGAACTCCCGTGCGGGCCGGGCGAATGCGCGGAGCCTGCTTTCGCCCTTAGCCCCGCGCCCTTCCAGCCAGAGGACGCCGGATGTCCGACACAGCCATGGAGCGCGTTGCCCGGGCGACGCCGCAGACGACAGCGCGCCGGATCACCGGGCTGTCCGACCGGGCCATCGCCTGGATCTTCGTCGCGCCGACGATCTTCCTGCTGCTGGCGGTCAACATCTTTCCGCTGATCTGGACGATCCGGCTGAGCTTCACGAACTTCCGCGCCAACCGGCCCAATGCCGAGGTGGAGTGGGTCGGTCTGCGCAATTACGAACGCATCCTGACTGACAGCGACATCTGGCAGACGATGCAGGCGACGGCGCACTTCATGTTCTGGACGATCTTCTTTCAGGTGCTGATCGGGTTTGCCCTTGCCTGGCTGATCAACCGAAAGTTCAAAGGCAACGATCTCTGGACGACGATCATCGTGCTGCCGATGATGCTGTCGCCCGCCGTGGTCGGCAATTTCTGGACGCTGCTCTACCAGCCCCAAATAGGGCTCTTCAATAACATCGTCGGCTTCTTCACCGGCGCTGATCCGACGAGCTTCTCGATGATCGGAGACGTGCATCTCGCACCCTGGGCGATCGTGATCGTGGACACCTGGATGTGGACGCCGTTCGTGATGCTGATCTGCCTCGCGGGGCTGAGATCGATCCCGGATTCAATCTACGAGGCGGCGGAATGCGACCGGGCGTCAAAGTGGCGGCAGTTCTGGACTCTCACGGTCCCGATGGTGCTGCCATTCCTAATGCTGGCGGTGCTGTTCCGCGGGATCGAGAACTTCAAAATGTTCGATCTCGTAGTGCAGCTGACCGGCGGTGGTCCCGGAAATGTCACGACGCTGACCTCTATCGATCTCAAGCGCGAGGCGTTCGAGAAATGGCGCACGGGCTTCTCCTCAGCCTACGCCATCATCCTCTTCGTGACCATGTTCGGCCTCGCCTCGATCTACGTGAAGGCGCTCAACAGGGTCAAAGAGCGATGAGCGCCTATTCCATCTCCGAGCCGTCGCAACGGCAGAAATGGATCGCGGGCGTTCTCGTAGTGGGATACGCGCTGATCACCCTGCTGCCGCTCTTGTGGATTCTGGCGACGGGCTTCAAGTCGTCCTCGGATGCCATCGCCTATCCGCCCAAGATCTTCTTCGAGCCGTCGCTCGAAGGCTACGTCAACCTTTTCACCGCTCAGACACGGCAGACCCCGGAGTACCTCGCGGCCAACCCGCCGACGACCTGGTACGAGGAGATCGTTCACGACAAGGGCTTGGTGATCGCGGGGCCGTCACGGTTCGGCGAGCGGTTCCTGAATTCGGTGATCATCGGCTTCGGCTCGACCTTCCTGTCGGTCTTTCTCGGCACGCTTGCGGCCTATGCGTTCTCGCGCTACCGCGTCCCGCTGAAGGACGATCTGCTGTTCTTCATCCTGTCGACGCGGATGATGCCGCCGATCGCGGTCGCGATCCCGATCTTCCTGATGTTCCGGTCGCTGGGTCTCAGCGACACCCATGCGGGAATGATCCTGCTTTACACGGCCGTGAACCTGTCGCTGTCGGTCTGGCTCTTGAAGGGTTTCATCGACGAGATCCCGCGGGAATACGAAGAGGCCGCGCTGATCGACGGCTACAGCCGGTTCCAGGCCTTCTACAAAGTCGTCCTACCGCAGGCGGCGACCGGGATCGCCGCAACCGCCGTCTTTTGTCTCATTTTTGCCTGGAACGAATACGCCTTCGCGGTTCTGCTGACATCGGGCAACGCGCAAACGGCGCCGCCCTTCATTCCCACGATCATCGGGGTCGGCGGTCAGGACTGGCCCGCAGTAGCCGCTGGGGTGACGATATTCCTTATGCCGGTGATGGTCTTCACCATCCTGCTGCGCAAGCACCTGCTTCGGGGCATCACCTTCGGAGCGGTACGCAAATGAGCGGTTTTCTCGATGGCCTACGGCGGTTTCGCCGCGACCCGTGGGAGATCGTCGCCAGCGTGCTCATCGCCGTGGGTGTGGTAATGCTGATGCAGCCCTTCGTCCTTTGGGCGTTCACCTACTCTTTCATCATCACGCTGGCGGGCACGGTGATGTTCATCATTGTCAGCCATTTCCCGGAGTGAAGGATGGCTGAAATCGAAATCCGTCAGCTGCGCAAGGAGTTTGGCGATTTCACCGCCGTGCAGGCATCGTCTTTCAAGATCGAGGACGGCGAGTTCTTCATGCTGTTGGGCCCTTCGGGCTGTGGCAAGACGACGACTCTGCGGATGATTGCGGGCTTGGAGCTTCCGACTTCGGGCGAGATCTACATCGATGGCGAGGAGGTGGGGCAAAAACCCGCGAGCCAGCGTGACATCGCCTTCGTGTTCCAGATGTTCGCGCTCTACCCGCACATGAATGTGCGCAAGAACATCAGCTATCCGCTGGTGAGCCAGGGAATGCCACGGGCGCAGGTGCGCGAAAAAGTGGCCGAGGTCGCCCGCATCCTGGGGATCGAGCACATTCTCGACCGGCCGGTCGGGGGCCTGTCCGGCGGAGATCGGCAGCGCGTCGCGCTGGGCCGCGCCATCGTGCGCGAACCCAAATGCTTCCTGATGGACGAGCCGCTCGGCGCGCTCGACGCGGAGTTTCGCGAGCGAATGGCCGAGGAATTGCGCGGCCTACATGACCGCGTAGGTGCAACGACTGTCTATGTCACCCATGATCAGCTCGAAGCCATGCAGATGGGCGACAAGATCGTTGTCATGAACCACGGCGTCATCGAACAGTTTGGAACTTCGCAGGACATCTACGACAAGCCCGCCACGTTGTTTGTGGCCGAGTTCATCGGGTCGCCGCCAATGAACTTCCTGAAGTTCCACGGCAGTCATGAGGCAGGTGCGACCTCGGTCACGATGCACCACCAGACGCTTGGTGTTCCGGCCCTGCGCCAACCCTTTGCTGGCGACATGGTCTTCGGCGTTCGCCCGGAGCATGTCCGTTTGACCGACGACTCCGGCTACCGAGGCGAGATCGTCGCGACCGAATATCTCGGCACCACACAGATTGTTACGCTGACCACCTACAACGGCGAGGTGAAGGCCCGCATCGCCTCGGAACAGGCGGCGCGCGTCGGCGAGACGGTCGGCCTCGACTTCAATGCGGCGACCGTCACGCTTTTTGACAACCAATCGGGCCTCGCGATCCGCTCGGAATTGAATGAGGGGGTGTTGTCGCATGGCTGACATTGCACTTCGGGATGTTTCCAAGTCCTTCGGTGCGACCGTTGCCACTGACGGCATCTCCATGGACATTCGAGACGGAGGGTTTGTCGTGCTGCTCGGCCCCACTGGCGCGGGCAAGACCACGACGCTCAGACTGATCTCAGGCCTGGAGCGGCCCGACAGTGGTGAGATCTTCATAGATGGCCGCAACGTCGTCGGTGAGACCCCGGCGCAGCGAGACGTGGCGATGGTCTTCCAGCAGTACTCGCTCTATCCGCACATGACCGTCCGGGAAAACCTGGCCTTCCCGCTCCGGTCGCCGATCCTGCGCACGCCAGAAGACGAGGTGACGCGCAAAGTGCGCGAGGTCGCAGAGGTGCTGCGCATCGCACACAAGCTCGACAGCAAGGCGACTGCGCTGTCGGGAGGCGAAATGCAGCGGGTCTCCATCGGCCGGGCGTTGGTGCGCAGGCCGGCGATCTTTCTCATGGACGAGCCGCTCAGTTCCCTCGACGCCAAACTGCGGGCCGACTTGCGTGTCGAGCTCAAGCGGATCCAGGCAAGCCTCGGCGCGACGCTGCTCTTCGTCACCCATGACCAGATTGAGGCCATGACCCTCGCGACCCAGGTCGGTGTCCTGGAATCAGGCCGCCTGGTGCAGACCGGCAGCCCAAGGGAAATATATGAGAATCCCGTGAGCCTCTACGTCGCTAGCCGCCTCGGGCTGCCGCGCATCAACGCCCTGCCCGCCGATCTCTTCGGAGGCGCGCCGACGGGTGCCGCAACGATCGGCCTGCGCCCCGAGCACATCCAGCATGGCGCGGGAAAGACGTCGCTAGTCGTGCGGATCGAGCATCTAGGGGATCAGACGCGTCTGCATCTGACCCTCGAAGGCAACAACATCGTTACACTGGCGGATGTGCATACCGAGCTCGAGCCCGGTGACACCGTCGCAATCCAACCCCGCAACGCCCTGTACTTCGACGCCGCCGGCGCCCGGATCGCCTGAGGAGAAAGCCAATGAAACAGTTCATCAACACCAAGGAGACCCTCGTCACCGAGGCGATTGACGGGATGCTGCGTACTGCGGGTGGGCGGCTCGCGCGCCTCGACGGCTATCCGCACATCAAGGTCGTGGTGCGGACCGACTGGGACCGCTCGAAGGTCGCTTTGGTCTCCGGCGGTGGGTCCGGGCACGAGCCAAGCCATGCCGGCTTCGTCGGACAGGGCATGCTGACGGCGGCGGTTTGCGGCGAGGTGTTCGCATCGCCATCGGTGGACGCGGTGCTGGCCGGCATTCTCGCAGTTACCGGTAAGGCCGGTTGTCTGCTGATCGTCAAGAACTACACCGGCGATCGTCTGAACTTCGGGCTCGCGGCCGAACGCGCCAGGGCGCAGGGGCTAAAGGTCAACATGGTGGTTGTCGACGACGACGTCGCGCTGCCTGATCTGCCGCAACCAAGGGGAGTAGCGGGCACACTCTTCGTGCACAAGATTGCCGGCGCGCTCGCCGAACAGGGCGCCGATCTCGACACGGTCATGGAAGCGGCCCAACGCGTGATCAAGGGAGTCGTCTCGATCGGGATGTCGCTCGATACCTGCACCGTTCCAGGCTCGCCGAAGGAGGACCGGATCCCGCCCGGCAAGGCTGAGCTGGGCCTCGGGATCCACGGCGAGGCCGGGATCGAGCAGGTCGAGTGCTCGACCGCGCGCGAAGCCATGGAGATGGTTGTCGACCGGCTTGCCCCAAATATCGGACCAGGCCCTCACGCTGCACTCCTCAACAATCTGGGCAGCACCACACCTCTGGAGATGGCGGTGCTGGCTGAAGAGCTTACCCGGTCCCGGATCGGGGAGCAGATCCGCTGGCTGGTGGGACCCGCGCCCCTAATGACCTCGCTCGACATGCGGGGTTTCTCGGTGTCGCTCCTGCCCGCAACGAAGGCCGACGAGGCGGCGCTGATCGCGCCAGTCGCGCCTTGGGCGTGGCCTGGCTGCCTCTCAGTCAGAGAGGTTGCGATCGAACCTCTTCCCGACGGGCTGACGCCGATCCAGCCGATCCCTGCCAAGAACGACGCGGCGCGCGCGCTGATCGAGCGTTGCTGCACCATACTGATCGAGGCGGAGGCAGATCTTAACGCGCTTGATGCCAAGTCTGGTGATGGCGACACCGGCAGCACGCTGGCCACGGCCGGCCGGGCGCTGATCGATGCGCTCGACCGGTTGCCGCTCGCTGATCAGACTCAGCTTTATCGGGCCATTGGCCTAGAGCTCAGCCAGACAATGGGTGGCTCCTCGGGCGTTCTGCTGGCGCTCTTTTTTGCCGCTGCAGGCGATGGCTCGGCGGCGGGAGAGGATCCGATCGGGGCACTTAAGGCCGGCCTCGACCGCATCCAGCAGGTGGGCGGCGCGCGGCCGGGCGATCGCACAATGATCGACGCGCTGTTCCCCGCGCTGGAAGGCCTGCATCTGGGCCTCGATGCCGCCGCTCGCGCGGCTCGCGAGGGGGCAGACGCCACCTCGAGAATTACCCGGGCGCGTGCTGGTCGCGCGAGCTATCTCTCGGAGGAGAGCCTCGCCGGCCATAATGATCCGGGAGCTGAAGCCGTGGCGCGCCTCTTCGAAGAGCTTTCAGGTACGCCAACGCGAGTGCGCCAAGACGCATGAATGGCATCTTGATAAACAAGTAACGAAGCAGCGTGAGTGAGAGCGGTGGGAGGGGACAACGGGGAGCAAACTGGATAATCGTCACCTGAACCGGTCATAGGTGTGAACCGGCGTCCGACCGTGACCCCAGGTGGCACCAAGATAAGCCATTGCAGAAATGGATGAATCTGCTTGGCAGCGGGGTCCCAATCGGCAACCACTGGGACCCCGCCGAGATCGGAGATGGTACAATTATTTCAGTATCGTATGCGACTTCCGGCAGGGGTCACGATCGAACGCCGATTTACATTGCGGGACAAAAGCAACAATACAGGGGTGAAATGCCTAACGATGCCTGTCGTGGTGAATGTGATTTTCACGAATAGTGTTCAGAAAAGTCCTCGCCGCGCAGGGGCGTTCCGGGTTTCTGTCTCATCTCCACTCCTTGGCGGTTACGATGAGCCCCGCTGTCTGAAAACAGGTGGGTGGCAGGGCCAGGCTGGATTCACACTTCAAGTGCGACACCGAGGTTGGCTGCGAATGCCTCGATTGGCGTGCGGTATCCGAGGCACTTCCGAGGCGTCGCGTTGAGGTTCCAGATGACGTCGTCGATGTCGGCATCGGTGTATTCCTCGAGGCTGGTCTTTCTGGGGAGGTCGCGGCGGAGCCGGCCGTTCGCGTTCTCGATCGAGCCATGCTGCCAGGGGCTGTGCGGATCGCAGAAGTAGGCGTCCAGGCCGATGGCGTTGGTGACGGTCTCGTGCCGCGCGAACTCGCCGCCGTTGTCATGGGTGATCGTGCGGCACGCCCTGGCCGGCAGCCCGCCCAGCTCCGCGGCGATGGCCTCGGCGGTGCGGTCGGCGTCTTTGCTGAGAAGACGACGGGCAAGGGTCAGCCGGGAGCGCCGCTCCTGCAGCGTCAGGAGGATGTCACGCTGGCGGCGGAAGTGCATCAGGTCGCCTTCCCAGTGGCCGAACTGGCTGCGAAGATGGGCCTTTGTCGGTCGCTGGTGGATCGGGATGCGGTTGGGGATGGCGGGCTCGCGCCGGCCGTTGCGTCGCCGTCGACCCCGCTTCGGCCTGCGCTGCGCCAGCAGCCTCGGCAGGCCCGCGCCCCGACCCGCCGGGCTGTAGGCATGGCGATATATCGACTCCGCACTGACCCTGCTCTTCGCTCCCTCCAGCTCCATCCGCCCCGCGATCTGCTCCGGGGACCATCCCATGGCAAGGCGGTCCTCGACGTGGGCGCGCAGGCGGGTGGAGCGCTCGATCTTCGAGCCGCGCAGCTTGCGCGCCCAGGCGCGGCGGCCCGCGCTGTCCGGCCGATAGCCGTCGGCGCAACGGTTGCGCTCGAGTTCGCGCTGGATCGTGCTCCGGTGACGATCCATCCGCCTCGCAATCTCGCTGACGCTCAGGTCCATCTCGATCATGCCGCGCAGGCGGCATCTCTCCTCAAGGCTGAGGTGGCTATATCTCTTTCCCATGGCGGCTCCGGACATAGCCGGTGTCGCACTTGGTTTGTGAGTTTACGCAGTTCCGTCTTGACCATGAGGACTAATTCACTCTTTAATTCGGTCTCAGTACGAACAAACTCGCTCGGGGGAAATGTCGGGTGCGAAGGGTTTCACGCAACCTCTCCAGGCGCGCCGTCGTCGAGACGATCCTGAAGTGTGGGCCGATCTCCCGGGCCTCGGTGGCCAAGCAGACGCACCTCTCGAAGCAGACGATCTCCGAGATCGTTCGCCAACTCGAGGATGAGGGCTGGGTCGCCGAAACCGGCCGCACCATCGGACATGTCGGACGCACCGCGCTCACCTACGAAATGGTTCCCTCAGCGGCCTACATCGCGGCGATCGATCTTGGCGGCACGAAGGTGCGCATCGGGATCTCCGATCTGGCGGGCCGCTTCGAGGCGGAGGCCATTGAGCTGACAGACAGCCGTGGCGTCGATCATGTCATCGGTCAGATTGTGCGCATGTGCCGCGAGGCGGCGGAAGCCGGCGGGCTCGACCAAGCTCGGCTCAGGCTCGCCGTCGTGGGCGTTCCGGGGGCCCCGGACCCGGCGACCGGCAGCATCCGGATGGCGCCGAACATCGCCGGCTTCGACACGATGGATGTCGCTTCCGCGTTCGAGCGCGCCTTCGGATTTGACGTGGTCCTCGAGAACGACGTCAACCTCGCAGCTCTCGGCGAGGCCTGGCAGGGCGCAGGACGGAACGTCGACGACCTCGCCTACATAGCGCTGGGCACGGGCATCGGGAGCGGGCTGATCGTTTCGGGAGAGCTCGTGCGCGGGTCGGGAAACGCCGCCGGTGAACTCGGGTTTCTTCCGATCGGAACCGATCCCTTCGAGGCCGAGTCGCGTCGGTGCGGGGCCTTCGAGCGCGCCGTCGCCTCGGCGGGAATACGTGGCCGCTATGCAACCAGAGCCGGGGCCGTGGCGAGCGTGCCGGAGATCTTCGAGCGCGCGAGCGCCGGCGAGGAACACGCGCTGGCCGTTCTTGGGGAGACCGCCCGGCTGCTCGCCGCTGGAATCGCCGCGATATGCGCGGTAGTTAACCCACAGAAGATCATTCTGGGCGGCTCCATAGGCGCGCGACCCGAACTGATCGCGGAAGTTCGAAACGTTCTGCCGCTCTGCCTTGCATCGCCCGTGGATGTCGAGGTGAGCGTTCTCGGGCCGCACGCGGCGCTCGCCGGAGCGGCAGCCGTCGGACTTGGGCTGCTGCAGAACACGCTTTTCGGAGCGGGTGCGCCCGAGTCGCGCATTTCGCTCCCGCGTCCGCGGTCGGACAACCCTGCGAGCGCCGCAGGCTTGGGAAACGGCCCGATGGCGGACCAAAGGAAATCGGAAGTTCGGTCCGAGCCCAACCGGACTTCTGAAGACGTCAGGCCATGAACGAACCGACCACGGCGTTCCGGCTATGACGCACGAGGCGCGATTCGGCTCCGAGGCCGTCGCGTCTGAAGGCCCGCATGACTGGGTTTTGCAACAGAAGGAGGAACTACACATGGATACCAAAATGACCTCGGTGGCTGCGTCCCTCGCTTCGGGTTCTCTGAGGCCGGGCGTGCTCGCGACAGTCCTTGGCGGAGCAATGCTGCTTCCCTCGCTCGGCCAGGCGCAGGACATGACGGTCTGCGCCATCGTGCCGACGACCGAGATCGAGTACTTCGCGACGCTTCTCAGCGAATATGAGAAGGCGGGCGAGGCCCGTGGCATCGAGGTGATCACCATCGACTCGCAGAACAATCCCGCGCGCGAGGCCAGCTCGATCGAGAACTGCATAACCCAGGGCGTCGATGCGATCGTCGCCTCTGTCATCGACCCGGCGACCTCGCAGGCTTCCGCCCAGGAGGCGATGGACGCCGGCATTCCGTTCGTGCTCCAGGGTCAGGAGCCGACCGATGTCGGCTGGGCGACAGGCAATGTCGGCTACAGCGAGGCCGACATGGGCAGGCTTGCCGGCGAACTGGTCGCCGACTGTCTCAACGCCAAGGATCCGGACGCCGAAACAATCAAGGTCGGCGCTTGCGGCTGGCCGCAATGGCCGTCCACCGTTCGCCGGATCGAGGCGTCGAAGATCGCCGTCGAAGGCGGCACCGGCAAGGAGATCGAATGGGTCTTCGAGCAGGAGTGCGGCACGCGCGAAAAGGGAGACCAGGCAGTTTCGTCGTCGCTTCAGGCCAACCCGGACCTGAGGGCCGTGGTCAGCATCAACGACGGCTCCAGCCTCGGAGCGATCGCCGCCTTCGAGGCGGCCGGCATCGATCCCGAGACCCTGTGCATCGCCGCGCCGAACAACGATCTCGAGGTGCGACAGTACATCGAGAGCGGCAAGATCTTCGGCACCGTCGATCTCAACCACCAGGGCATCGCGGAGGAGGCGATGGACCTCGTCGTCCAGCTGGGCAATGGCGAGGAAATCCCCGAGATGACATATGTGGACATGATCAAGGTGACCCAGGACAACATCGGCCAGTGGCTTGACCAGTAGGGAAGGCCTCGCGTGGCGCCGCTCCTTGAACTCTCTGGGGTCTCGAAGGCCTTCGCCGGGGTCCAGGCCCTCGACAGTGTCGCCTTCGAGGTGGCGCGCGGCGAGGTGCACGCCCTGCTCGGGGCCAACGGGGCGGGCAAGTCCACGTTGATCAAGATTTCTCGCCGGCGCCGTCGCGCGCGACGCCGGCGAGATCGTCTTCGATGGAGTCGCCGTTGGTCACACGGATCCACACGACGCCAAGGATCGTGGCATCACCGTCCTCTACCAGGAACCGGCTCTGGTGCCGTTTCTGAGCGCGGAGCAGAACATCTTTCTCGGCCAGGAGCCGACCGACCGCTTCGGGCTCGTTCGACGCGACGAACAACGGCGTCGCGCCGCCGAGGTGCTGGCCTCGGTCGCGACATGGATCGAGCCGGGCCAGCGCGTAGAGACGCTTCGGGCCAGCGAGCGGCAACTGGTGGCGCTCGCCAAGGCGCTCTTGCGCGCGCCAAAGCTGCTGATCCTCGACGAGCCGACCGCATCGATGACCGACCCTGAAATCCGCGGACTGTTCGCCATCATCGACGAAACCCGACGCGCTGGCGCGTCGGTTCTCTACATCAGCCACCGCCTCGAAGAGGTCTACACCATCGCCGACCGGGTGACCGTATTGCGGGACGGACGCCACATCGCCACCGCCTCGGTCAAGGACGTCTCGCGTGATGACCTCGTGTCGATGATTGCCGGCCGCGAACTGCGCGCAGAGACGCGACGCGCGCGGACGCCCCACGGGCAACCACTTCTGGTCGCCCAAGGACTGGCGCGGGTCGGCGTGTTCTCGGATATCTCTTTCACGGTGCATGCGGGCGAGATCGTGGCGCTCGCCGGCCTCGTCGGCGCAGGGCGCACCGAAATCGCCCGCGCGCTCTTTGGAGCCGATCATCTTGACGCCGGCGTCGTCCACCTTCCCGGCGGCGACGGTCCGGTTCTTGACCCCGCGCATGCAGTGCGCGCCGGGCTCGCGATGGTTCCGGAGGATCGAAAGGGACAGGGCATCGTTCCGATGATGAGCGTCGCAGACAATCTCTTGCTCTCCTCTCTGCCACAGCACACACGAGTTAGTGGCCTGATCGACCGCGTGGGAAGCGGCGGGGCGGTCGCGCATGCGGTCGAGCAGTTCGACATTCGCCCGCGCGGCGCCGAGACCCGTCCGGTGGAGACGCTGAGCGGCGGCAATCAGCAGAAGGTGGTCCTGGGGCGCGCGATCGCCTCGGGGGCGACCATACTGATCCTCGACGAGCCAACGGCCGGCGTCGACGTCGGGGCGAAGGCGGAGATCCATCGCCTGGTGCTCGGCCTCGCCGGGGAAGGCAAGGGCGTGCTTCTCATCTCATCGGAAATGGAGGAGATCCTCACCCTGGCCGACCGCATCCTGGTGATCCGCGAGGGCCGGCTGGTGCAGGAACTCGTTGGACACGGGGCCAGTTCGCTGGACGTCATCCGGAGCGCGCTCGGCGAGAAGCAGCTGGAGGAGGCGCATGTCTAAAGACAAGAGCCTCTCCGGCCGGGGAGGCCGGGTTTCGTCGCGGCTTCCAAGTCCCGCCGATGCAGGACTGTGGCTCTTCCTGCTGGCGCTCGTCGTCTTCTTCGCAGTCATGGCGCCGGGGTTCATGAGCACCACCAATGGGCTCAACGTTCTGCGGCAGATGTCGGTGCTCGCCGTGGCGGCCTTCGGGGCGAGCTTCGTGATCTTCTCCGGCGGGCTCGATCTTTCGGTCGGCTCCAACGCGGCGCTTTCGGGCGTTCTCGCTGCGATGGCCGCGCGCGTGCTGGATTTTCCCGGGGGCGCGGAACTGAGCTGGACCATCGGCGTTCTGGTCGGCGGGCTCTTCGGTCTTGTGAACGGCCTGATCGTGACGCGCCTGCACATCAGTCCGATCATCACCACGCTGGGCACGCTGACCATCGGTCGTGGTCTGGCGTTGTTGCTGACGGGCGGCGTTTCGCTCTTCGGGGTGCCTCCGAGCTTTCAGGGGCTGGGGCGCGGTTTTGTCATTCCCGGCGTGCTGCCGGTTCCGGTCGTTCTGATGGCGCTCATTCTGCTGCTGGCCTGGATCACGCTTCGCAGAAGCGCCTTCGGCGTCTACGTCTACTCGGTCGGCGGCAACGAGGAGGCGGCGCGGCTTTCGGGCATCCCCGTCGACCGGGTCAAGGTCTGGGTCTATGTCATCGGTGGCGCGACAGCCGGCCTTGCCGGCGTCATTCTCGCATCGCGGCTCGGATCCGGTCAGGCGGCGAGCAGCGAAGGACTGGAGCTCCTCGTGATCGCGGCGGTGGTTCTTGGCGGCGCCAGCATCACCGGAGGGCAAGGGAGCATCTGGGGAACAGTCGCAGGCGTGCTGATCATTTCGATTCTCGCGAACGGCATGAGCATCATGAACGTCGAGCCGTTCTATCAGCGCATCGTCACTGGTCTTGCGTTGCTGATTGCGGTCGGCATCGATCAATATCGCAAGCGCCGCGGCGCGCGTTCGGCGCGCCCCCGCAACCTGGCCACCGGAGGAAACGACGGATGAACCGCAAGTTCTCGATCAGTGAAGTCACGACGATCAGGCTCTCCTTCGAGGAAGATGTGAAGCTCTATTCCGACATTGGCTGCCACGGTATCGGCGTTTGGGGCTTCAAGATGGACGCTTTGGGCCCTGATCGCGCGCTCGACCTGCTGCGACGCCACAGGCTCGCCGCCACGAACTGCATCCCGGATGGCAACTCGATCCTGCCATACGTCCTGAGCCCCGAACCGGCCGATCCGCGCGAAAGGGTCGAGGCCTTTCTGCCGCGCATGGAGCGGATGGCGAAGCTCGACCCCGAAAGCATCGTTGTTATCACCGGACCGCAAGGCGATCGTTCGAACTCAGGAAGTGACCGACCTCTGCCTTGAGGGCTTCGAGCGGATCGGTCGAGTGGCGAGCGACCTTGGCGTTACCGTCGCCCTCGAGCCGATCCACCGGAGCGTCAGGGAGGTGTTCACCGTCATCTGGGATCTTCCGGGTACGCTTGCGCTGCTCAAGCAACTCGACCAGCCGAGCTTCAAAGTTCTGGTGGACACGTGGCACCTTTGGGACACTCCCGACGTCATGGATCAACTCTCCGAACATGTGTCCATGATCGGCGGCGTGCATGTCGCCGATTGGCGTGAGGGCACCCGCACCTGGGCCGACCGCGCCTTCCCGGGAGAGGGCGAAATCCCGATGGCCGCAATCCTCGACGGTCTCGATGCCGCAGGCTTTCAGGGCCACTACGACGTGGAGATCTTCTCTGATGACGGCCGCTTTGACGCTGACTACGAGGATTCGCACTGGAAGCTCCCTCCGCGTGAAATCGCAGACCGCGCCACGCGGATCTTCCGCGTCTGACATTGGCGATCCAAGAAATCCGGGAACAAGCCGTCGACCGTGGCGCGCTGTCCGGCGAAGGCGACCGAATTGCCGGGGTCGATCCGGAAGCTCTAAGAGCCCAACCCGAAAAGAGCTGGGCGGTTTCAGCGGCAGTGTCACGTTGACCGGTGGCGACCGAAAGGGCTCGACGGTAAAATCTGGGATGCGCCAGATCTCCTACGCCCGGCACCGGTTCCCACCTGTCATCATCCAGCACGCCGTCTGGCTCTACTTCCGGTTCGCGCTGAGCGGCGCTGAAATTGCTGCGGAAACTTCTGAAGCGGCAGGGGCATGTCCCTGAAGCGATCGTGACGGACCGGCTTCGATCATACAGCGCTGCCCTGCGCGACCTCGGCTTGGCCGATCGCCATTCACCGGCGGGCGCTCGAACAACCGGGCGGAGGTCTCGCATCAGCCGACCCGACGCCGAGAGAGGCAGCTGCTCCGTTTCAGATCGCCAGGATCGGTACAGCGCTTCCTCTCATCCCACGCCGCCATCGCTAATCACTTCAACGTTCAACGCCACCTGACCTCCCGCCGCACGCTCAAGATCTCCGCACCAAGTCCTTCGCAGACTGGCGTCAGATCGTTGCGGTCTGAGACCTCGACCTGGCCGAAGGGCTCTTGCGAGACGAAAGCCATTCCCTTGCCGAGATCGCGTTCCTGACAGGGTTTTCCGAACAGAGCTCGTTCACACGGGCTTTTAAGCGCTGGGTGGGCACGACGCCGGCGAGTTACCGCAAGGATCGCATGAGCCGTTGACGCCGCTTTTGGCGACGGCGGTCAAAACGGTGGCAAGGCCGGTCAATACCGCGCCGTGCCCCTGCTGCTACCCCTTGGCCATCACTTAGAGCCAAGGAGCAAGACCCATGCAAGACCAACCCATCCTCGTCATCGGCGCCACCGGCAAGACCGGCCGCCGCGTCGCCTCCAGACTGGAGGCCAAGGGCCTACCGGTGCGCCACGGCGCGCGGAATTCCGCGACCCCGTTCGATTGGGAAGCGCCCGAGACCTGGGCCGCCGCCCTGACCGGGGCCCGTGCTGCCTATGTGACCTACTTCCCGGATCTTGCCTTCCCCGGCGCAGTCGAGAAGCTGGAGTCGCTTTGCGAGACCGCGAAGGACGCGGGCGTCGAGCATCTGGTCCTGCTGTCGGGGCGCGGCGAGCACCATGCCCGTCTGGGCGAGGAGGTCGTGCGCAACTCGGGAGTGGACTTTACCATCGTCCGCTCTGCGTGGTTCGCGCAGAACTATTCCGAAGGCTACCTGCGCGATCCGATCCTCGGCGGCGTGTTGCCCATGCCCGGCGGCGATATCGCGGAGCCGATCATCAACATCGATGACATTGCCGATGTCGTCGTGGCCGCGCTGACCGAAGACGGTCACAAGGGCGAACTCTACGAGGTGACGGGGCCGCGCCTGATGACCTTCGCCGACATGGCAGACGCATTGAGCCAAGCCATCGGCCGCCCGATCCGCCACATCCCGATCAGTTTCGAGGAGTTCCACGCCGAAATCGCCAAGTCGGGAGACACGTTCGTGGCCGACGTGTTCACTGCAATCGCGCGCGAGACACTGGATGGGCGCAATGCTCATGTCGCCGACGGGGTGATGCGTGCCCTCGGTCGTCCGCCCCGCGATTTCAGCGAATTCGCGAGGACCGCGGCCGAAACCGGCACCTGGCCGATTGCCGCCTGACATCTCCACCGCCTTCATTAGGAAAGGACATCCCATGACTCTCACCCGGTTCGAGAAAGTCATCCTCGGCATCTCCGGTATCACGGCCCTTGGTATCGGGGGCTTCATCCTGGCTGCCCCGCATACGTTCTACACAAGCTATGGCATCACGCTCGGCAATGACGCCAGCCTGCTCAGCGAGTTGCGGGCTCCGGCGGCCGGCCTCGCTGCATTCGGCGTCGTCATGCTGGCAGGGCTTGTGCGGAGCGCTTTCAGCCAGGTCGCCATCGTGGCGGCGCTGACCGTGTTCCTCGCGTTCCCGGCCGGGCGGCTGGTCGGACTGCTGGTCGATGGCATACCGTCGGGCAGCATCATCGGGGCGTTGGTGCTCGAGGTAGCAATTGCCGCCCTGTGCCTCACCGCCTTTCGCCACCGGCTGCGTCCCGGCGCGTCGGGTCGCGCCGGCAGTCGACTTACCGTCGCCTGATCCGGTTCATGGTGGGAGGCCTTCGCCTCTCGCCACCACCGCACGCCATCCCAAAGGATCCCCCTCATGTCGCTGCTCTTCTTCATCCTGATGCAATTCGCCATCCTCGCCTATGCGCTGGTCGGCGGCGTGTTCCTCGCCTTTTCGGACTTCATCATGCGTTCGCTGTCGTTGACCGGTGGAACCGGCGGCGTGGAGGCGATGCAGGTCATCAACCGTGAGGTGTTTCGCTGGGTGTTCATGGCGCTGTTCCTCGGAATGGCGGCCGTGTCGCTGGCAATCGCCGGATATGGCGCCGCCAACCTCAATCATCCGGCAGGCGCGCTCATCCTTGCGGCGGGGCTTGTCTACCTGATCGGCTGCTTCGGCGTCACCGTGTTCTTCAATGTTCCGATGAACGAGGCTTTGGCGGGCATGAACCTGTCCGAGGACGCGACCCGCGCCTATTGGACAGGCACCTATCTGCCGAGCTGGACCTTCTGGAACACCGTCCGGACGCTGGCATGCGGGGTGTCCGCGGCCCTTCTGCTCTTCGGGCTGCTGTGGATGACCCAAGTGCAGGCGGCCACGCTTCAAGCTGCGGCCCGCTGAAACAGCAGCCGGAGGCAGAAGGCCGTCTCGGCGATGATCGTCAAGCCGTAGGCCGGGGCGAATGCGGATGAAAGCTCCGGCGCGAAGAACCGCAAGCCGCTGCCCACGAGGTAGACCAAGCCGGCCACTGCCAGACCCACACCGAAGCCGCGCGCGAAGAGCGCCGACCGCCAGACCAGCGCCCCCATGATCAGGCTGTTGATCCCGAAGAACACCAGGCCGAGGTCATAGCCATGGCCATGCACATCGAGGAATATCAAGGCGAGGGCGTTGGCATCGGCAAGGCCGTCGCTGCCCGAAATCAGGAGCCACGCCGCCTGCATCGCCATGAGGTTGGCGGCGATCAGCACGGTCTGGATCAGCCGGAACACCATGGCTGACAGGGCCAGCGCCGGAGCGGTGGCCCGGAAGATCATGTAGAGCAGGATCGCCAGCCCCGCGTCGCACAGCGCCATGACGAGGTCGGCGGCGATGGCCAGCCGGAACTGGCCCGGCGCGCCAACGATCGCGGCGCCGGTCCCATCGGCGTCCTGGAGATCGACCAGAGGACCGCGCAGGCCAAGTTCCGCGCCAAGGCCAGCGACGATGATGATCAGATAGAACAGTCCCGCAAGGCGGATCTTGCGCACAAGGTCTTGGGTTCAGGGTGAGGTCGGCCATGGTGTCAGTCCTTCCGGAAAATCTGCAAGGCCGCCAGCGGTAAGGGAGGTTGGGCCATTTCAACAAGGACAGGGACCAAGACCTCGTTTCGCGAGGTTCAGTCCGTCTTCGGTGCGGCAGCAGAGCCCGCAAGCAGCCCACCGTCCACCGTCAATTCCGTCCCGGTCATGTAGGCGGCCTCGTCCGAGGCGAGCAGCAGCGCGATGGAGGCGACCTCTTCGACCGTGCCAAACCGGCGCATCGGCGTGTCGGCCACGAAGGCAGCCATGCGCGCCTCGCGGTCTGGCCCGTCGCCCAGCATCGGCTCCCAAATCGGAGTAAGGATCGCCGCCGGGTGGATCGAATTGCAGCGGATGTTCAGCCCCTGTTCGGCGCAGTAGAGCGCAACGGACTTGGTGTGGTTGCGCACGGCGGCCTTGGATGACGCATAGGCCGCCGCCGCCGGAATGCCCACGAGGCCCGAGCGCGACGAGATGTTGATGATCGATCCCGTGCCCTTGGCGCGCATCGCGCCGATCGCGTAGCGGCAGCCGAGGAACGTGCCGTCGAGATTGACCGCATGCACGGCCCGCCAATCTGCCAGCGAGGCGTGCTCGGGGTTGTGCGGGCGCATGGCCTCCTCGAAGCCGGTGATCCCGGCATTGTTCACCAGGACGTCGCAGGCAGGCCACCCCTCGGCCAGCGCGGCCCAGTCGGCCTCGGACGCTACATCGAGGCGCATGTGATGCCCGCCGATCTGGTGGGCGACATCGGCGGCGCTAGCCTCGTCCTTGTCGGTCACGACGATGGTGGCACCTTCTCGGGCGAAGGCGCGGGCGATCGCGGCGCCGATGCCGCGCCCAGCACCCGTGACGATGCAGGTCTTGGTGTTCAATCGGGACATTGTATTCCTTTCGATCCTGGCCGCGGTCACTGCGTGGAGCCATCAAGCCGGGGCTATCCGTAGCCAAGCCCATCCAGACGCAAGCGACCCGAGGATGGTGTGCCGACCAATGTATCGGGCGTTGTATTCCCTAGTCAGACAGACACAGCTTGTTGCCAACAAGGTCTCTCACATAGGCCGAGAATTTCGGCCCACGCTGACCCGGCGCGCCCTCGCAGGTGCCGCCCAATTCAAGGGCCAGGCCGTGCATCCTCACAACGTATTCCTTTGCCCCGACACAAAAGCCAACCATCGTGCCATTCCCATTGGTTGCCGGGTTTTCGTCGAAGGGTGTTGCGATTGCGAAGGCAAAGTCCTCGCCGAGCCAGTAGGTCATGCCGTCCGAGGGCGACATGGTCTGAAGTCCCGCGCCCGCGAAAAGTCCGTCGTAGAAGGCCTTCGATGCGCGCATGTCGTTCGTTGCGACGACGAAGTAATTCATTTTCATAGTTGTCTCTCCGATTGAATTGGTGGTTCAGATGACGGTGTGGCGCGCGCTCAAACTACGACGACATTGCCGCGCTTGTGACCCGTCTCCATATGGCGGTGCGCCTCGATCAGGTCGGCCAGGGGATAGACCCGGTCGATGACCGGAGCGAGCGTGCCATCCCCGGCCATCTCGATGAGGCGTCCGAGCATCGGGCGCAGCACCTCCGGCTTGAGCATCCCGGTGGCGGAGAAGCGCGCCTTGCGCGTGCCTACGATCGACGTGCGCAGCATCGCGCCGAGCAGGCCGAGGCCCAGCACCGGGCAGACGTAGCGGCCGGAGCGGGTCAGGCTGCCTTTCGCCTCGGCGAAGGACGAGACGCCGAGCGTGTCGTAGATCACGTCGTACCGCTCGGCCTGGGCGGTGAAATCCTCGCGGCTATAGTCGATCACCCGGCTGGCCCCGAGCGCGGCCACCATGTCGGCGTTGCGGGCGCTGCAGGTGCCGGCGACCTCGGCCCCCATCGCGGCGGCAATCTGCACCGCGGCACTGCCGAGGCTGCCCGAAGCGCCGAGGATCAGGACCTTCTCGCCGGAACGCAACCCGGCCACCTCGCGCAGGAAGTTCAGCGAGGTCAGCGGCCCGTCGCACATCACCGCGGCCTCTTCGTGCGACAGCGCGGCGGGTTTCGGCATCAGCACGTCCGTCTGGCTGAGGCAGATGTGGCTGGCATTGGCGCCGAAATTCAGGCCTGCAAGTCCGAACACATCTTCGCCAACCGTGAAGCGGGACACGCCGGGGCCGGTGGCGGCGACCTCGCCCGAGAGGCAGGTGCCGACAAGGTCATGGCGCGGACGACGCAGTCCAAGGAACAGCCGGGCGAAGCGTGGCGTGCCCGCCCGCATCATGCCGTCGGCGCGCGATACCGCCGAGGCGCGGATCCGGATCAGAACCTCGCCGGGGCCGGGGGTGGGGATCGGGCGGCTGACCGGGGCGAGTTGGTCGGGAGAGCCGTAGCGTTGAATGCTCCAGGCGGTGAGGGTGGCAGTCATCGGGATCGTCCTTCGTTTGAGTTGACGAGGACGTTCTATCGGCCCACTTTCAATCCGAATATTGACCAAAACGAACCGTAGTGGTTCGAAAGTGAACCGAGCTGATGGATTGGAAACCTCTTCCGGCCTTTCTGGCTGTTGCGCGGGCGGGATCGCTGCGCGGGGCTGCCGAGCAGTTGGACGGCACGCACGCGACCGTGCGCCGACAGGTTGAGGGGCTGGAGGAGCAGCTGGGTGTACAGCTGTTCCGGCGCAGCGCGGGCGGGCTGGAACTGTCGGCGGCTGGCCGCAAGCTGCTGCCGCAGGCGATCGAGGCCGAAACGTCCTTGCGGCAAGGATTCAACGCCGTCCGCGGGCTCGACAGCGAGGCGGCGGGCCGCATCCGCCTGTCGGCTGACCCGATGACCGCGCATTTCCTGCTGGCCCCGGTTTTGGGCGAGTTCCTGTCGCTCTACCCCGACATTCACATCGACATGAACTTGTCCTACAGCATCAACTCGATCGAAAAGCTCGAAACCGACGTCTCGATCCGCCATGTGCGCGACCTCACCGTCGACGCGGTGGGGCGCAAGCTGTTTCCGCTCTCGATCGGGGTCTTCGCGTCGCGCGCCTATATCGACCGCAACTTGCATGACGCCGGGCCGCGCGGCGAAAGGCTGACGTGGCTGGGCTACGGCGAAGTGCCGGAATTGCAGGAGATGATTGCCGCCTCGCCGTTTCCGCGCGCGACGGTTCGACATGCCATTCCGGATCCGGCGATGCACATGCATCTTGCGCGGGCCGGCGCTGGCATGACCTTCCTCGCGGCCTGGGTTCAGAGCGTCTTTCCCGAACTTCAACGGGTGCCGGGAACCGAGCTTGACCAAGGCCGGTCGACCTGGGTGCTGATGCACGGCGATCTGCGCCGGGTGCAGCGGGTCCGGCTCTTCGTCGACTTCCTCTACGAAAGCCTGCTCGAGCGGCGCTCGGATTTCATCGGATAGTTACGTGCGCCTATGCCATCCTGACCGACCGTTTCCGATCACACGCGGTCCGTCACAAGTACCGCTCCGATGGGTTCTGGAAGCCGACGAAGTCACCGGGCCGCCGCTGCTTGGTCAGGTCCCATTCGCGGAACGATGTGACAAAGGAATAGGCCAGCGGATACAACGTTGTCGCCAGCACGATTACGAAGGCCGGGACGAGGAGCGCGTAGGATAGCGTTCGTTCTTTCACGCCGGCCCCCGTCTGCAATGTGTTCCGAGGATGAATAACCAGGGGCAGGCCGCATCTCGGCCTGCCCCTGCGCTCAGGATCAGTTGATCGCGGCGATTTCCTCGGCGGCCTTGTCAAGGGCGGCCTGGGTGTCCGTCTGCTCGCCCGAGGCGAGGCTCGAGATCGCGGTCTCGAGAATTTCGGCGATGCGTGGCCAGTCCTCACCGAATTCGAGGCCCTCGGCGGTGGCGAGCGCATCGGCCGCGGCCTGATGCATGCCGCCCCACCGGGCGTTCACTTCGGAGTCGGTCAGGTTGGACATGTGAACCGCCACCACTTCGCTCCCTTCGGGATCGAGCAGGACTTCGCGCTCGAGCGCCGGATCTGTGAGCCATCCGAGGAATTCGGCGGCGGCGTCCTTGTTGTCCGACCCTTCGGTTACACCGAATATCCAAGTGTTGGTGTATGTCGTCCGGTCGGAACCGGCGATGGACGGCAGCGCGCTGAAGCCAACCTGATCAGCCGTCAGCGTGGACTGCTCCGGGTCGGCCAGTTGCGAACGCACCCACCACCAGACCGGCAGCATCGCGGAGTTGCCCTGCTTGAAGCTGTTGACGGCGTCCTGCTCGACGAACACCGCCGACCCGGCCGGCGCAATCTCGTCTTCCCGCAGGAAACCGATATACATGTCCGTCGCCGCGACGCCCGCTTCCGAGTTGAAGATCGGGTTGCCATCCGCATCGAACAGATCGCCGCCCTTGCCCCAGAGCAGGTTCATCCAGACCATAAGGTTCTGCCCGCTCAACTTGCCATACGGCAAAGCCACGCCCGCCGCGTCGCTGCTGTCCTGGATGGCCTTGGCGACCGTGACCATCTCCTCCCACGTCTGCGGCGGCTCGACGCCCGCCGCCTCCAGAAGGTCGGTCCGATAGAACAGAAGCTGGACGTGTCCCCGGACGGGCAGGCCGACAAGCTCGCCGTTCAGCATGCCGTGGCGCATATGCGCTGCGGGAAAATCGCTGAGGTCGGTGCCCTGCGCCTCGATCTCGACGCCGATCGGCTGAAGCAGCAATTGCAGTGAAGGGACCCACTGGTCCATGACCGACACCACGTCATAATCGCCGCCACCGGCGACCATTTCGGTCGTCAACGCCTCTTTCATGTTCGGAAACGGCACATAGTCATAGACCACGTCGATCCCGGTCGCCTCTTCGAAGGCCGCCAGCCGGGCTTCATGCGCCTCGAACTGGCTCGATTTCACGGCGAGCACGTTTACGGTCTGCCCTTCGTACGGACGGCCCTCGGTGGCCTCCCAGGCAAAGGCCTGCGCGCCAAACAGCGATACCGCGATGGCAAGGGTGCTGGTCGTGGTTCTCATAATCGTCCTCCCGATTGTTTCGCCTACCCTAAGCGAAGAACGCCATTTTCGTCAATAAAATTATTGATAATATTATCGTGGCGCGCGGAAAGCCCATATGTTAGACGGTTTTGACAAGCCTCGAGCAATCCGGCGGAGTAGAGACATGCATGACACGCTGGTCAAAGAGTTGGAAAATGACATCATCTTCGGCCTCTTCGCTCCAGGGGCTCGAATCATCGAAGATCGCGTCATGGAACGGTATGACGCGAAGCGTCACGCGGTGCGGAACGCCTTTGCCGCACTGGAGTCGCGCGGACTGTTGATTCACAGGCTGAATAAGGGCGTCGAGGTTGTCGAGTTCACCCCTGACGAAGTCGATGCGCTGTATGATGTGAGGATCGTCCTCGAGAGTGCCGCAGCGGAGCGTACGCGACTACCATGCTCCCCGGAACTTACTGACAGGCTCGAAGTCATAGCGCGGCAGCACGAACAGGCCGCGAAGGAAAAGGATTTTCGCGCGGTCTTCTGGCTGAACCAGGAGTTTCATGAGGTTCAGTACTCGTGCTGCGGCAATCCGCGACTAGCCGAACTGATCGGCAACCACGCGCGCGCCGCGCAACCTATTCGCGTGGTCAAGTATGATGACGCCGATCACATGAAATCGATCGTGTCCCAACATTTCGACATCATCGAAGCGATGCGTGGCACGTCGATCAATGCACTCGTGGACGCGGTGCGCGCCCACCTTCCCGCATCTGCCGAGGCCTATCGCACCATGTATGAACGCCGCTTCGGCGCACGCGCGGCATCCGCATGAGAGGGCTGCAACCTGAGCAAACTGGCGAGACAGGCACCGATCTCGCTCCCGCGACCGCTCCCGCCACCCGCGAGCGTCTTGGCGGGCCTTGCGCCACCGGCCTTGGCGTCACTCCGCGGCGGCTTGCCAACCTCCGATAGGTGGTCGTCGGAGCCGTCTCGCGGCACGGGATGCCCAAAATGAGAATTGCGACGACCGGTTGAGACCATCCACCTCCGCTTTTCCTGGAGGACCATCGATGCCAAAGGGCCTTCCATGAAACCGCGGCAGGCCTCAACATGGCCGCCTGAAACCAACTAAATCGCCTCCGGAGAAAACGGGGCGATTCATATCCAGTTCGCATCCGTTCCCGATCGTGCCCCGCCCGACTGTCAATCGGCCTGAAATCCTGAACCCACGATCGGCGTCCAACCTTGACCCATTTCGCGACGTGAGGATGGTGGTCTGATCCGGCGCAGCAGTTGGTGTGGCGGAGGCGGATCAGGCCACCATCCGGGGGCTCAGGCGCGGTTCTTGAAGCGCCAGCTTTCGTTCCCGGTCTCGACGGGCCGACCCACGGCCCTGGCCGCGACAGTGTATTTGTTGTTGTCAAAGCGGACGAGGCAGGTCTTCGACGGCGAGGCAGGGATCGCATGGAAGCTGTCGAAGGGCCCGACGTACGGCACGAGGCTCGGTCGCTCCGCCTCGAACATCTGCCAGGTCGTGTCGCGGACCTCCGGATGCGGCTGGGCTTTCGCCCAGGCGATGCAGCGGTCCAAGAGCCAGGCATTTAGCTCCTCGTAGCTCCTCACCCGAACCCGCGGTGAGAAGAACCGCTGCCGTACCGTGCCGACCTGGTTCTCGACCTGGCCCTTCTCCCAGCCCGACGCCGGCGTGCACGCCACCGGCTCGACCAAGTAGTGCCCGCACATCTGCTGGAAGCGCCGGTTGTAGACTGTGGATCGGCACGCTGCGGGACCCCCGATCCACATCGGAGGCCGAGCCGTTCTCATGCTGCGCTCAGTCGTCGATCCCTTCCGTTTCGATCTTCAGGGGTTCGCCGCAGTGTTTGCAGTGGATCGCGTCGAGATCATGCCGGGTGAGCCCGCACTCCGGGCACTTGTACCTGATGCTGGATGGCCGGAAGAGGGCGCGCGCAAGCTGGACGAAAAGCGCCACGCCGACGACCATGATGAAGACGGTCAGAAGCTTGCCCCCGGGCGTGGTCATCGTGATGTCCCCGAAGCCGGTGGTCGTCAGCGTCGCCACGGTGAAATAGAGCGCATCGACATAGCCCGCGACGCCGGCGTGTTTCTCGAACCCGATGACGAACACGAGCGACGTCGTGACCAATACAAAGACAAGGAGGTTGACCGCCGCGAGGATCACGTCCTCGTTCCGGCGGAAGAACGGGCTCTCGCGCCGCAGATCGCGCAGGAGGTGGTAGGCGTGGATCACCCGCAGGCCCCTCAGGACGCGAAGGAAGCCAAGGTTGTCGCTGAAGATCGGGGCCAGGAGAAGCGAGGCGACGACAATGACATCTGCGACCGTGTAGATGCGGGTCATCTCCCGCCGCCGGTTATCCGAGATCCACAGACGCAGAACCAAGTCCAGGAGGATCAGGACACCAAGAAGGGTGTTCACCAGCCTGGTGACGGTCGTTGAGGGAAGAGCGGTCGCCGCGATGAAATAAATGATGCTCAAGGTGTCGAAGACGATCAGCCCATATCGGAACCATTGGGCTTTCTTGCTTCGACCTGTGTAGAGCAGCCTTACGGTGCGGTGAAGTTCCTCCATGGCCCGACGATAGCAATGATCCGAGCCGTGACGCCACCATCAGGAAGCGGTCTTTCAGTTCTGAAGCAGATGGTCATGGGTGACGGCCGATGCTGTGTCCGCGACCCAGTCTGCATCGAAGCGAACGCGCCGCAGTGCGGCACGAGACGTCTATTCCGCAGCGTACGTGCGTTGGCCGAGAGCTTCGACGTTGGATCCAAATGCCTCGACCGGTTCCAGTGCGAGCGCATGGAGCAGCGGCTCCAATTCGTCCTTCAGATGCGAGAGCTCTGATCGCGCCTGATCCTCATCGACCTCGACGCGTTCGAACCAGCACCTCAGTTCGCGGCAGGTCACGGCGGCGGCGCGCACCCGCTCCCTCATCTGGTCCGCTTCCTTCTGTCGCTGCTGTAGGAATTGCTTCGCCCGGTCCACGCGCTCTTCCGAGTAGATCTCTGCCAGGTCCCGGCTCTCATGGCTCATTTGCGCCGCCATCTCGAGGATCTCGGGCTCGAGTTTCCGAAGGTCCGGATGACGCCGGAGATGCTCGAGACGCTCGCGCACGCTGTCGAACTCGCTCTTCAGCCTGAAGACGCCGTCCCGGTCAGCGGCGTGCGCGGCCTGGTAGGCCTGCGCGACGTCCCACATCGTGACCCGGAAATTGCGATGCGAGTTCTCCAGGCGCATCACGCGATCGTTCATCGGAACAAAGAAGCACAGGCCGAGAAGCAGCAGCGTCAGGGCAAGCTGCACGGCAATCCCCGCGTCGACCGGAACGCCGCCAAGGGCCACCTGGAGCTCGAGCCACGGCACCAGACCCGCCGCTGCCGCCACCGTCCACAGCGCACTCGCCATGGCGAGCGACAACATCGACACGAGCGTCACGCGCTGCGCGATGACCTGCGACAGATACATCCAGTGTGAGAGTTTCTGAGACATGATGGCAGCCTTCTAAATGGGCGTGTCACACATCCTATGGGCGAGTTGATACACGTCGAGCGCGCAGTCGCCCAAGTTGACACATTGTTAACAAGCATGGCGAAATGGCAACATCTCGCGTTCTCGCACGACTGCCGGTCGAAGATCTCAGAGAGACATGAACCGCGCCATCGAGGGTCACGGTTGGGCTCTGACTCACTTTCGGTGCAGCCCGCCGGTCATCACGTAGCACGGAGGAGCCGAGCCCTGAGGAGGTCGAGCTTGGCTCGCCCGTACATCTGGCGCTTGACGAGCTTGAGCTTGGCGATCTGGCCCTCGGTCTGTCCGTTGGACCATGGGAGCGAGAGGGCTGCCATGACGGCGGACTTGTCGTCGCGAAGGCCACGGGCGAACGAGGCCATGGGACCGGCCGGCGCCTCGTCGAGCCAGGCATCGAGCGCGGACGGGTCCCGCTTCCGGATCATCGCCTGGAACCGCTAGAGGAGGCGCCGGGCGGCAGCGAGAACCGGGACGTCGGCCTCAACGATCGCCACGGTCACCGCGTCCTCCCGGGTGAGATAGTCGCGCTTGCTCGTCAGCATCATCGCGATCTTCCGGGCGGAGGGGCACTTGCGGGGACCGGAGGCCCGCGCCGTCTCGGCACGCCGACGACGCGTGGCCCACTCGGTTACGACACGCAGGCTGCCGCCGAAGCCGGCGAGGCGGAGACGACGCCAGAGCTCGGCGCCGTTGCGGCATCCGCCGGACCAGGCTTCGTCGAGTTGGACCAGCCAGGGCTCGAGCGAACTAGCGCGGACGCGGAAGACATCGTCGCGCTCGCCGCGGAGGATGCGCCGCACCGTCTGCCGGCTGCAGCCAGTCCGGCGGACGATCTCCTTGATCGGCACGGCGTCCTTCGCCAAGGCCCGGACGGCTGAGATTATCTCCTCTCGGCGCAGGAAGCCCTCGTACTGCAGCCGCTCGGCGCAGGTCAACATCTCCGGGTTCACGGTGCCCGCGCCGAGCGAACGGCGGATCGGGGTCATCGACCGCCGCACAACGTCGAGGAATGCCTGGCTGGCGTTCTCCATCAGGCGCCGGCGATCGGCGACCTGGACCACATCCGGCGCCGCTCGGGCGACGGCCTGGCCATAGCCGCCGCCGCGATCCCGCGACACGATCTCGACTTCGGGATGATCCGCAAGCCACGCCTCTACGGTGGCGGCTTCGCGGTCGGGAAGAACATTGACGATCTCGCGCCGCTCCAGGTCGCAGACGATGCTGCCGTAGCGGCGCCCGCGCTTCCACGCCCAGTCGTCAATGCCGATCACTCGCGATGCTGGCCGCGCCTCCGGCGCCCGTGCCTTGACGGTCCGCAGCAGCGTGTCCTTGCTCACCGGCATCAGCAAACGCCGGGCGAGCCCCTGGCCGGGACGGCCGCCGAGCGCCAGGCCGAGATGGTGGACGATGGTCTGCAGCCGCGCCGTGCGGCGGCCGTAGGGGGCGACGATGTCGTCGCCGAACCGTTCCGCGAAGATCACCCTCGGGCAGAGATCGTTGCCGCACCGGAACCGTCGCACGGTGAGCGCGATCCGGACGCGACGGCCATGGGCCGGCAGGTCGGAAAGCGATCGCACATAGCGGCTGTGGACCCGCCGCGAAAGCTTGCCGCAGCATGGGCAGGTCGACCCGATATCCCGCGAGCGGGCGACCGCCGCCACTCCGCCATCATCTATGCGCACGTGCTCGTTGATCAGTCCCGGTGGCAAGAAAGACGCCGACGATCGGCTCCGACCCATCCCATCCTCCCCTTAGAGCGTCACCCGATCAATCTGCATCATATCCAGCGGCTGTGAAGTAGTTGGCGCATTCCTGCGAGGTGAAGACATCGACGAGCCGTCCGATCGCGGTCCAGAGGCCGTCGACGGTGCGTTCGGCGGCCTTGCGCAGCAGGGCCTTGAACTTCGAGAACGCCATCTCGATTGGATTGAAGTCCGGGGAGTACGGTGGAAGGAACCTCAGCCTCGCGCCCTTCGCCTCGATCATCTCCCGGACCGAGGCGCGCTTGTGGCTGGAGAGGTTGTCCATGATCACCACATCGCCGGGCCGGAGGGTCGGGAGCAGGACCTGCGCGACATAGGCTTCGAACCAGTCGCCGTTGATCGGACCGTCGAGCACCATGGGCGCGACCATGCCGTCGAGGCGGAGGCCGGCAATGAGTGTCGTCGTCTTGCGGTGGCCGTGCGGAACCGCCATCCGCAGACGTTCACCCCGGGCGCAGCGCCCGTGAGAGCGGGCCATGTTCGTCGCCGTCCAGGTCTCGTCGATGAAGACCAGACGCTCGGGTTCAAGATCAGGCTGGCTCTCGAACCAGTCGCGGCGCTTCTTCAGGACGTCGGGCCGGTCCTGCTCGGCGGCATGCCCGGTCTTTTTTTGCGCGTCAGGCCATGGCGCTGGAAGAACCGCGAGAGCGCGGAGATCGACGCGGCGACGCCGCGCCCGGCGAGGCGGGCACGGAGTTCCTCGAGGCTCTGGTCGCGCTCCTCCTCCAGCGCCGCCATGACGACCGCGCGCTGCGCGTCGATCCGACGAGAGCGCATGTCGCCACCCTGTGGTTTCGGGGCGTAGCCGCCCGCCGCCCGCCGCGGCGCGTCCCACCTGATGACCGACGAAACCGAAACGCCGAAGCGGCCCGCCGCCGCGCGACGGCTCATGCCGCCGTCCACCGCCGCAAGCGTCCGTCCTCTCAAATCCATGGAAAGTGGCCTGCCCATCCCGTCACCCCGATATCCGCCTCCGGTACACGGAATCAGACTTCGGCGACCTTGGGAATCCCCCTCAACGACTCATACCGATAGGGCGACGCTCTAGGCTCAGAGCCGGAGACTATCCGCCAAGCCGATCGGCTGCACCGAAAGTGAGTCAGAGCCACGGTCGGACGCCGATTTACAGGCAGAAGGCGCCGAGGTCGTCTTTCAAGGTGCGTTTCTGTCTGGCAATTGGGGAGGCTGGTCGGACTTCCTGGAGCGCGTAGAGCGCCCTTCGGCGGGCCGTGCGGTTCCGGCTTCCTCGCCTCAGATGACGCGCTCGTTGCCGCCGTCTACCGGTATCTGCGCGCCTGTCGTACGTGAGAACGTGCCGTCCACCAGGGCCACCACTGCCCGTGCAACATCCGTTGACCGCACCTCTGCGCCCATCAGATTCCGGGACTTGTACTCAGCGACGGTAAGGCCGTAGCGCCGCGCGCTCGTGGCCAGCGCCTCCTCTGTCCAGAGCCGAGTGTCAAAGACCGCGTCGGGGTGAACGGCATTTACCGTGATCCCCTCGGGTGCCAGCTCCAGCGCGGTAACCCGCATGAGTTGCGTCAGCCCCGCCTTCGAGACCGAATAGGCCGCGGCCCCGGCTCCCGGGGAGGTCGCATTGCGCGAGCCGATGAAGACGACGGCCGGGTCCACCCCGTGGCGCAGATAGGGGATCGCGCATTTCAGGAGTTTGCGGTGTGACGTCAGGTTCACCGCGAGCGTCTGGTCCCAGACCTCATCCGAGACGCTCTCGACCGGCGCACCTGTGTGGAAGATCCCGACATTGGAGACGAGGATGTCGATCCCGCCGTAGGACTGAACGATTTGCTCAAGCGCCGACGCCACCGCCGACTCTTCCGTGAGATCCGCTACGATGCCGGCGTAGCCAAGTTGGTTCATATGTTCGCGCACAAGGGCGTCTACGTCGAGACCGACAACGACAGCACCCCGGTCGCGCAGCGCCTCGGCGCAGGCGCGGCCGATCCCGGCGGCGGCCCCCGTGACGATTGAAACCTTGCCTGACAGCGGCGGTGGCGTGCCTTGCGCCCGCAGTTTTGCTTGTTCCAGGTCCCAGTATTCCAGCGCGCGAAGGTCGGACTCGGCCAGACCCCGCCATCCACCCAGATGCCCTGCTATCCGCAGCGCCCGGACGTTTGCCGCCGCGACGTCTGCGCAAACACCGGCGCGGGCAAGCGTAGGACCGAAGCTGCGGACATGACCGTCCGGCAGGATCGCCCAATGCGGATGGAGGGGAAGCCGGATCAAGCCGGGTTCCTCTGCCCTGGAGACATAAGCGGCGTATTCCTCGGCGAAACCCTGCAGCGAGACCGTGGGGTCGTCGCCGATCACCGCTGGAAAGGGTTTGTTGTGGATCACATGCTCGGGTGTCAGGGTGCCGTTCCGCGACCTTTCAGCGACCCCCTCGATCTCGGCTACGGGCAGCTGCCCGGCCGGCCGCGAAAGAACCGCCCTCCCGGCGAGCCGGGACACTTCTCCGCGCAGGCGGGCGACCTGAAGGGGTACGGTGGCTTCGCCGCCGATGTCGGGGAGCGGAGGCGTGTTTGCTGCCAGCCAGTCCTCAGCCTGCGCGCAGACGGAAATCATCCGGTCATAGCTTTCTTGCGCCGTGTCGCCCCAGGTGAAGACGCCGTGATGCTCCAGGAGGAGCGCATCGACCCCTTCGAGCCCTGGATCAGCAATGGCCGCGCGGATCTGGCGGGCAAGATCGAAGCCTGGTTTGACATAGGTCAGTATGAGCACTCGACCTCCATAGACCCGTTCCAGAAGCGCCCGTCCCCCACCGTTCGACAAGGTCAGGACCGCGTCCGCGTGCGAGTGATCGACGAAGGCTGACGGGAAGAGCGCATGGACGATCGCCTCGATCGACGCCGTTGCGGCCGACGGATCGAGCCGCGCGCGGTTGACCTCGGTGACCATATCCCGATCTGACAGCGTCTCCAGTTCCGCGAGCCTGCGCACCTGCGGCAGCAACAGCGCGGTAAAGCCCTCCGCCCCCATCCTGCTCATGTCAAAGCCGGAGGATTTGACCCAGATAACCGGCTGGGTGGCGCCGAAACGGTCGGTCACTGTCCCCTTGAATGAGGTATTGCCACCACCGTGCATCACGAGCGACCGGTCCATGCCGATCAGCCGCGAGGAATAGGCACGCAGCTCCAGCCCGGCCGGAATTCTTGACGCTATCGTCTCGTCCCATTGGTTGCGCATTGCGTCCTCCCTTGCTTTAGGCAAGCGGGCACCGACGGCTCCCACGAGTGGGGACCGCATTCCACTGACTGTCCGAGTCAGGCCGTCTTGAGTTCCAGATCGCGGAATAGCTCGTGTGCCGCTTCCCCCGTCAGCCCGTCGTGGACGACGCCCGTAAGGGCCTTCAGCATGGCCTCGGGGTCGGAGGACTGGAACACGTTGCGCCCCATGTCCACGCCCGCGGCACCCTTATCGATTGCGCGGTAGGCCATCTCGAGCGCATCGCGCTCGGGCAATTTCTTGCCACCTGCAATCACAATCGGCACCGGGCAGCCCAGGGTGATCTTCTCGAAGCCGTCCTCTACGTAATAGCTTTTCACGAACTGAGCACCGACCTCGGCGGCGATGCGCGTCGCGAGGCCAAAGTAACGCGCGTCGCGCACCATATCCTTGCCCACGCCGGTGACAGCCATGGTGGGGATACCGTAGCGCGTGCCGCTGTCGATCAGTTTCACGATGTTAGAGATCGACTTGTGTTCGTATTCCGCCCCGATGTAAATCTGTGCCGCCATTGCGCTGGCGCCGAGCCTTATCGCATCGTCGATGTCGACGCCCACCAGTTCGTTGGACAGCTCGGTCAGAATCGAATTGCCCGCTGAGCAGCGCAGGACCACCGGTTTGAGCACCTCCGGCCCTATGCAGGCGCGCAGGACGCCGCGGGTGCACATCAGCACGTCCGCATGGGGCACCAGCGGCGCAATGGTCAGGTCGATTCGTTCCAGCCCCGTGGTCGGCCCCTGAAAGTAGCCGTGGTCGAAAGCCAGCATCACCGTTCGCCCGGTGTCCGGGCGAAAGATCTGCGAAAGCCGCGCCTTCATGCCCCAGTCGTGGTTGGCCCCACCCTTCAAGAAAAAGCGACTGGTATCGGGGGGACGATCGCGGCCCCAGTCCCTGCCGTCCTGGATGTCGTCGAGATCAGCCATTGGTTCCTTCCTTTCGATCGGCCCGCCGGTCGGCGACAAAGCCGTTCATTGCGTCCAGTATGATCGCGACCGAGATTGCGCCCGGGTCGGGATGACCTAGACTGCGCTCGCCTAGGCTGCGGGCCTTGCCGGTGGTCGCGATCATGTCCTTGGTGGCTTCGGCCCCGTCCTTGGCGCCTTGAGCGGCTGCGGCGATGGCTTCTGGCAGGCCTTCGATCCCTTTGGCCACGCGGGCGGCGGGGCCCAGCGCGTCAAGCATCGTCTTTTGTCCTTCCACGACCCCGCCGCGTTTGGCGACCGACGCCTGCGCGGCATCGAGAAAGCCGCAGAAGCTGTCGCCTGTGATCGTCTCGCACCCGGCAAAGGCCTTTGCTCCGCCTGTGAACAGCGTGCCGAAAACCGCGCCGGCTGCCCCGCCTGTGTTGGCCATGATCGCCATGCCGGTCGTGCGGAAGGCAACATCGATGGTCGCTGGCGTCGCCTCCAGGGCGATCAGCGCCGCTTCGAAGCCCCGGCGCATTCCAATCCCGTGGTCGCCATCGCCGATCGCAAGATCGGCGTCGGTCAGCACATCCACCTGGGCGATCACCGCGTGCGCGACCCCGCGCAGCATTTCTGTCACAACTTCCGTATCCAGAGCCAATTCCGCCATCACAGACCCCCCATGTTGGAAAAGCCTACCGAGCGGCACGGCATGTCGAGCAAGGGCTTCAATTCCTCGTCCAGCTTCATCAGCGTGACCGAGAAGCCCGCCATCTCTTGCACGGTCAACCACGTGCCTACATCCGTCCGGTGTACGCGGATGCCTTTCTCCTCCAGGATCGTGCGAATGCGGCGGTTGACGACCAGCATCTCCATCATAGTCGTGGCGCCAAGATTGTTCAGCACCAGCGCCACCTCGTCCCCGGTCGAGAAGGGGATGTCGGGCAGGATCTTTGCCATGAGTTGATCAGCAACCGCGTCGGCAGGTGCGAGTTTCTGGCGGGCGATCCCCGCCTCGCCGTGGGCGCCCATGCCAATCTCAATCTCGTCATCCGCCAATTCGAACGTGGGCTTGCCCGTTTCGGGGATCGACCCGGCCGACACGGCCACGCCCATGGAGCGCACGTTCGCGACGGCCTTGCGCGCAATGCGCTCCACCTCGTCGAGGCTGTCGAGGGTGGCGGCGGCGGCACCTGCGATCTTGATCATCAATATGTCACCGGCGATGCCGCGCCGGTCATCGGTGCGGTCGGGCGGTGCCGCCGCCACGTCGTCTGTGACGCGGACGGTGCGGACGTCGAGGCCTTCGTTCTGCAGCATCTCGGCGGCGATATCGAAGTTCATGTTGTCCCCGGCATAGTTGCCATAGAGGAACAAGATCCCGTTGCCGCGATGAACCGCGTGGGCGGCCTCGTAAATGATGTGCGGTGCCGGGGCGGCAAAGAACTGGCCGCAGGCCGCTCCGTCCCCCATATTCTCGCCCACAAAGCCATGAAACAGCGGCTCGTGCCCGGACCCGCCTCCAATCAGAAGGGCAACCTTTCCATCGGGAATGTCGGCCCTGACGATGGCGTCCAGATTGCCCAAGCGCCGCGTCTGGCCGTCGCTGGCCAGCACAAGGCCGTCGATCATTTCCGTCACCGCCTGTCGCGGATCGTTGAGGATCTTCTTTGCGGATTTAGCCATGGCCTTCCTCCTTATTCGGTCTTTGGGCGGGGATGTGATCGAGAGTCATGAACAGGATCGTGCCGCAGAGAAGCACCGGAAACCCCCAGACGAACAGGAGATGCGTGAATGGCTGGCAAAGCATGACGAAGCCCGCGATGATCAGCCCCGAAGCGATCCGGTACGCCGTCTTCATGGCCGCCCATCCCCATGCGAGACAATCGCGCCGGTCGACACGTCGAACAGAAATCCCGCGCCGGGGCGGAGCCTGAAGGCCACTGGATCGCCGAGTTGCAGGGTGCGATTGTCTTCCAAGACCTTGCGGAATGATCCTGCATCGGTTTCGATCTGAACGGCGGATTCGTACCCGCGGTTGTCGACGGAATAGATGCGGCCGGGCTCGCCAGTGTCGGAAAGTTCTATATCCTCTGGCCAGACCCCGAGATTGACCGGTCCCGCCCCCACCAACAGTCGGCCAAAGCGCGAGAAGGCCAGACTTTCGGACCAGCCTGGCACTTGAACCGAGTTCTCCGTGATTTCCGCCCTGAAGAATGCCATCGATGGGCTGCCGAACAATCGACCGACAAAGGCATCGGCGGGGCGGGCATAGAATTCCTCGACCTTGCCGATCTGGTGGATGCGGCCTTCGTTGATGATCGCGATCCGGTCTGCGATGGCAATGGCGCCATGGTAGTCATGGGTGGCGTAGAGCATGGTCGTGCCATGCTCGCGGTGGATCTGCCGCAGCTCGGCGCGCAGTTGTTCGCGCAGCTTGAGGTCCAGTGCCGAAAGCGGTTCGTCGAGCAGGTACAGCATTGGGCGACGGACCAATGCGCGGGCAATCGAAACGCGCTGCTTCTCGCCTCCCGAAAGGGTGCCGGTGTCCCTGTCCAGCAGGTGACCGATCCGTAGCAGCTCCGCCGTTCGGTCGACCCGACGGGCGATTTCGTCTTCGGGCTCGCGGTATCGGGGAGAGCGCAGGGCAAATGCAATGTTGTCTCGGACGTTGAGCACCGGGAGGAGGTTGAAGCCTTCGAACACCACGGCCACATCGCGCGAGGAGGCTTCGGCACCGGTTACGTCGCGGCCGCCAAGTAGCACTGTCCCCGCATCGGGCTCGATCAACCCGGCACTTGCCAACAGGCTCGAGCTTTTTCCCGCGCCGGTCGGGCCAAGGAGCGCGAGGATCTCGTTCTCCTCGACCGCCATGTCGATGCCGCGCAGCGCGCGCTTACCCCTGTAGGACTTGCGCAGGCCGCGAATGTCCAGCATCGCGCTCACGCCACGGTCCTTTCCGCGATGCGCATCCCGGTTCGTCCATCGAAGAACACCATCCCCTGCCGTTCGAACACTATGCTTCCCGTCCCCGGCTGGTCGCGGTGATCTGTGCCTTGCAGGATCGTCTCGCCAATTCGGAAGGCAAAGAACCGTTCGCGGCCCACCACGAAGGTGTCGTCGACGCCAAGCGCATGGCCGGGGCCGGAGACCAGCCGCAGGTCGCGCGGGCGGATCCCCAAGACAAGCGGACTACTCTGGTCCAGACCCTCGGGAAGCTCGGACTTCGACAGAACTACGGCGCTGTCTCCAAGCTGCAATCCGCCCGCGACCGGGACGAGGTCGATCAGGTTCATCGAGGGCGAGCCGATGAATTGCCCGGCAAAGACCGAAACGGGTTCATGGAAGATGCGCCCAGGCTCAGCCACCTGCACAATCCTCGCCTCGTTCATCAGCACGATCCGATCGGCCAGCGACATGGCTTCGCGCTGATCGTGGGTGACGTAGATGGTCGTCACACCCAACTCGCGCTGCAGATGGCCGAGTTCCCACCGCATCTCCTCGCGGAATTGCTCGTCGATAGCGGACAGGGGCTCGTCTAGCAAAAGCACCGCGGGGTCGCGGATGACAGCGCGCGCCAGCGCCACCTTTTGTCGTGCTCCGGGGGGCAGGGCTGCGGGATAGTGGCGCAGATCGTCGTCCAACTTGAAGATGTCGGTGACCCAGTCGAGCTTCTTGGCGATCTCGGCAAGCGCCATCCCGCGCGCCTTGAGCGGAAAGACGATGTTCTCCGCAATGCTGAGCGTGGGGTAGAGCGAGACGAACTGGAACACCATTGCGATGTTTCGCTCGTTGGGTTTCTGGTGATTGACCCGCTGTCCATCGAACAGGATGTCCCCCGAGGTCGTGCGCTGCAGTCCCGCGATGGCCCGCAGCGTCGTTGTCTTGCCGCAGCCGGAGGGGCCGAGGTATACCACGAACTCTCCGTCATTGATCGTCAGGTTCACGTCATCTACGGCTTGAAAGTCGCCGAACAGGATCGACAGGTTCTTGAGCTCGACCTTCGCCATCAGTGCCGTTCTCCCATTTGCGACAGGTGTCGCACGAGGATCAGGGCGAGCCCGATGATGATCATCAAAAGGATCACGGCGAGTGCGGATGCCTCGCCGGTGTAAAAGAACCTGAAGGCGATCTTGGCGACGGCGAACGAAACGGTTTCGGTCGCGGATCCCGGGCCGCCGCCAGTCAGGGCAATGAACAGGTCATACTGCTTGAAGCTGTCGATCAACCGCAGGATCAGCGCGATGAACAGGACGGGAGCCGACATCGGCAAGGTCAGTCGAAAGAAGACATAGGCCGGGCTCGCGCCATCGACCTCAGCGGCCTCATAAATCGTTTGAGGGATGCCGCGAAAGGCCGCGGTGGCGAGCAAGATGATGAACGGCGTCCACATCCAGGTATCGACCAGCGCCGCAGCCCAGAGCGCCGCATCGGCCTGTCCCAGCCAGTTGATCTTGGAGCCGCCAAAAACGGTGAGGATGTAATTCACCACGCCCCACTCCGAATTCAGCATATAGCGCCACAGGAACCCGGCCACGACAGGCGACAGCATCATTGGCAGCATAAGAGCGGTGAAAAGCACGTCCCTGCCGCGAAATGCCTTTTGCAGCTGATAGCCGACAAAAATTCCGATGATCATCTGAAGCGTCACGCACAGAAACACGAACTTCCCGGTAAAGATGAACCGCTGCCAAATGCCCGTGTCGCTTAGCAGGTAGCTGTAATTATCTATGCCGACATAGCGCATCCCTTGATCCGGGCGCAGGGCTGAAAAATCGTAAAAGCTGAAGTAGATCAGCGAAAAGATTGGATAGGCCACCATGAACAGCAGAAGCAAGATCGTGGGCGACAGGAAGCCCGCGATCATCACGCGTCCGGAGGAGCGTGCTTTCAGCGGCGCCTGCATCAGGTCTTGCCCAGCACGCCAAAAGTCATGCCCATCAGCAGGTGCTTGCGGATCAGAAAGAAGAAAATCAGAACCGGAATGATCAGCACGACCCCTGCGGCACAGATCTGCGTCCATTCAATGCCGGTGGCGCCAGAGGCGGTGGCGATCTTCACCGGCAGGGTCTGTGCCTGTGTCGTGGTCAGGATTGAGGCGAAGGCATATTCGTTCCACGCGAAGATGAAGCAGAAGCCTGCGGTGGCCGCGATGCCACCCTTGACCATCGGAAGCACCAGCTTTCGAAAGGCGTAGAGGCGGCTGTAGCCATTGACGATAGCAATCTGCTCCACTTCCCGCGGCACGCCGTCGAAGAACCCCTTCATGATCCACGTGGCAAGCCCGACATTGATGAAGACCGCGATCAGCATCAGCCCTAACCGGGTATCGGCCAATCCGAGGCGGGCAAACATCTGATGATAGAAGACGAGCACCGCCACCGGCGGCAGCATCCGCGTCGAAAGCACGAAGAACATGAAGTCACTCTTGCCTCGGAACTCGAAGCGCGAGCAGACGTATCCGGCCAGGGTACCCAGCCCCACGGCCACTGCGGTCCCAACGGATGAAACAAGAACGCTGGTTACCAGCGAGTCGAACACACCGATCGAAGAGGCGTTTCCGCGCGCCGCACCGACGCCGAACACGCTCTGATACCCAGAGAAATCGGGGGTGAAGACCAACGTCGGCGGCATCGTGAACAAATCGGCACGGCTCTTTAGCGATGAGATCATCAGCCATAGGATCGGACCGAGATTGTAGATCGTGTAAGTCACCAGCAGAGCCAGAAGAATCCAGCGGGTCACGATGGCGCTGCGGGCGGAAGATGCGTGCATGGTTCGACCGTCGATTACCGGAGGGGACAGCAGGAGGCCACGTGCGCAGCCCCTGAAATGCAGCATGGGCAGGAGGCGCCGCGGACCGGAGTCGACGGCGCCGGCCTGCGGTCAGTTGTTGACAGGCGTGATCGTTTCCTGACCCACTGGCGAGATCATTGTGTCGGGCACTTCTGGGGCATTACCCCGCCTCTCGATCGTGTAGCCGGCCCGCTCCAGCGTGCGTTCGTGGCGCGACGCCGCATCGTTTAGCGCGGATTCCACGGTCTTGGACCCGGAGATCGCGTTTGACACCTCCTCCTGGAGGATGTCGAGCAGCACCGGATATTCCGGCAGGTGCCAATAATCGTTCAGGTATTGCAGCGCCTGAGAGAACTGGGCGTTGTAGCTATTCAGATCCTGCCACTCCGGGCTTTCGAGAACCTGCTGCAGGCCGGTCTGGCAGACCGCCGCATAGCGCTTCTGCTGTTCGGGCTGAAAGTACCATTCCATAAAATTGATCAGTTCGGGCAGCTTCTCGGAATACTTGTTGATCCCCATGCCCTGTCCGCCGACGCTGAACTGGCGCCGGAACAGTTCGTCGCGCCCGACAGCGCCCGGCAGGATGCCGAAGGCCGTAGAACTCTGCGAACCGATTCACGTCCGGATCGGCGTTGGAACCGTTAAAGTAGAACCACTGCATGGCCATCGCGAGCTGACCCTGCTGGAACGAGGCGTTCACCTCGTCAAAGCCCCAGTTGCCACTGCCCGGGGGGCCGTACTGGAACATGTCCACATATGCCTGTACCCCGTCGATCGAGGCGGGTGAGTTCAGATAGCCTTCGACCTCCATGGTTTCGGGATTGTAGAGTTCGCCCCCGAACGACCACAAGAAGCTGTTTGAAGCCGTAGTTGCAAAGTCGTAATCCCGTCCCCCCATCTGACCCCAGCCATAGAGACCCTCATCCGGCCGGGTAAAGAATTCGGCGACCTCACGGGCTTCCTGATAGGTTTCCGGCACGCGCAAATCGCGGCCATACTTCTCGCGGAACGCGGCCTGCTCGGCGGGATCCTCAAAAAGGTCCGTGCGATACATCAGCCCATAGGCATCCTGGTTGACCGGCAGACCAAAGAATTCGCCCGACCCATCGGGATATTCACCATATTGGGACAGCGAAGATGCCGGAAAGATATCGGCGGTCAGATACTCGGACTGGTCGAAGATGTCGTTGATCCGCACCGCGTGGCCGCCACCGGCAAATTCTGCGGTCGACTGGCTGTCCCACATGGCAAAGTCGAAGGCGTCCCCCTGAATGGCGAACTCCGACGCAATCTTGTTGTGCCACTCCGGTCCGTAAGGGACCAGCGCCGGAACGATCGTGACAGACTGGTCGGGATAATCGCTCGCGATCTCGACAATCGCGTCGGCACAGGTGCCGGCGTGCCAGACGAATGTGAGCGTTGTTTCGGCGGTCGCGGCAGAAGCGGCGAACACAAGCCCGCCGACCGCCGCAGACGCTATCAGAGCGTTACGTGTCTTCATCGTTCTTTCCTCCCTAAACGGGCGCAACGGACTCCTCTCCCGCAGACGCCCACAGGGGGACTAAACATCAAGGCGAACATTCGATCAACAATAATGTTAAAAACATCACAAGAAATGGGGCTCCGCGCACGGCGCGGCCCTCAAAGACAGACACGCCACAGGGCTCCTCTAAACTAATAATATAATAATTTCAAATTCTTAAAGCGCAAACCGAACTTTTAATTCATCGCATTCATCACCGGATTCATTGCGTCTAGACTTATCAGAGTGGATGAGGGATGACTCTCAAAATGTTAAGATGCTCGCGGGGTCCCGGCGTGGAACCGAACAGTTTCGATGGTCATGGCGCCCTGTCGAAGTCCGAACGCCGTCGGGCACAAATCCTTCAGACCCTGATGTCGGGCGCCACAGCTCAAATCCGTGAGCTTGCGGACGACTTGGGCGTCAGTGTCATGACTATTCACCGGGATCTTGCGGATCTGGAGAAGGAAGGGCTTGTCCGTCGACTTCGGGGGGCCGTCTCTGCCGAGAAGTCTCTGCTCTTCGAGAGCAGCTACAACTACCGCACACGAAAGCAGGTCGAGGAGAAACGCCGCCTTGCTCGCGCCGCGGTTGCACGGCTGCAACCAGGCAATGCCATCATCTGCGACGACAGCACGACGACCTATCATATCTCGGACTTCCTGCACGAGGTCACGCCGCTCACGGTCATCACGAATGCCGCGCCGATCCTCGAAAGACTTCGAAACGTACCGGAGATCGACCTGATCTCGACCGGCGGGCGCTATCACCCGGGCTACAACGGCTATTTTGGCGCCCCCTGCGAGCGGTCGATCCGGTCCTTTCACGTGGACGTGGCAATCCTGTCGACGACGACGATCCAGGGCCTGTCCCTGTACACGCCTGACGAAACCGTGGTCCGGGCGAAACAGGCCATGATGGAGATCGCGCGCAGACGTATCCTCCTGGCCGACGCCACGAAGCTCCAGTTCACCGCGCTGAACTACGTGGCACAGTTGACCGACTTCGACTTGGTGCTGCTAACAGGCGACGTGCCGCAGAAGAAGATTGAACACCTGCGCGAGGCGGGGGTGAATTTTGAACTGGTCTGAGGCCCGAGACGGCCAGACTCTCATGGGAGAAAAGAGATGACTGCAGTCGGCAAGGCGCGTCGTATGGCACAACTGTTTCGCGCAGAGTTGGGGCGGATGCTCTGCCTGCCTCTGGATCATGGCATGATGGTTGGCCCCATCGAGGGTATTGCCGATCCTGGGCCGATCCTCGACGCGGTCGAGGCTGCGGGTGTGGATGCGGTGATCGTGAACCCGGGCACGCTGATGCGGCACCATCGCAGGTTCGAAGGTGGACCGGCAGTGATCCTGCGGCTCGACCAGACAACCATGTGGCGCACGGGCGGGCCGAACGGCTACGCCGACACCCACACGCGCCAGGTCTTCAATGTTGAGGAAGCGGTCCAGATGGGGGCGGAAGCGGTCATCACCTATCTGTTCACCTGCAACAACGACCCGGCAGAGGAAACAGCCTGCTTCATGATCTGCGCCGCCGTCGGGCGGGAAGCACGGCGCTTCGGTCTTGTCCATTTCATCGAAGCAATGGCTGCCAAGGGCGGCTTCGCCAGTGCCGAGGACCCTGCAATCGTCAGCCTCAACTGCCGGATGGCGGGCGAATTGGGTGCCGATGTCATCAAGACCGACTGGTGCGGATCCGAGGGCTTTGCGCGGGTGGCGAAGCAGTCAATGGCGCCCGTCGCGGTTGCGGGCGGAGCGATCGACGGCGACGAGGCCGGGCTCGTGGCGTTCGCCGAGCAAGCGGTGCAGTCCGGAGCGGCGGGCCTGATGTTTGGCCGCAACGTCTTTCAGCGATCTGATCCAGTCCAGATTCTGCGGGCGCTCGCCGGCGTGGTTCACGGCACGTGACATTGGCGCGCGGGGCGCCACGACCCATCTTACGCTGCCCTATATCCTGGGTAAGCGATGGGGTGGGCACTGTCACGGCAATTGGCGGTTGTGAACCGGCGTCCGACCGTGACCCCAGGTGGCACCAAGATAAGCCATTGCAGCAATGGATGAATTCTGCTTGGCAGCGGGGTCCCAATCGGCAACCACTGGGACCCCGCCGAGATCGGAGATGGTACAATTAGAGCGTCGCCCTATCGGTATGAGTCGTTGAGGGGGATTCCCAAGGTCGCCGAAGTCTGATTCCGTGTACCGGAGGCGGATATCGGGGTGACGGGATGGGCAGGCCACTTTCCATGGATTTGAGAGGACGGACGCTTGCGGCGGTGGACGGCGGCATGAGCCGTCGCGCGGCGGCGGGCCGCTTCGGCGTTTCGGTTTCGTCGGTCATCAGGTGGGACGCGACGCGGCGGGCGGCGGGCGGCTACGCCCCGAAACCACAGGGTGGCGACATGCGCTCTCGTCGGATCGACGCGCAGCGCGCGGTCGTCATGGCGGCGCTGGAGGAGGAGCGCGACCAGAGCCTCGAGGAACTCCGTGCCCGCCTCGCCGGGCGCGGCGTCGCCGCGTCGATCTCCGCGCTCTTCGGTGCTGCGGGGGTGCTGATCGGGCAGGCGCTGGGCGGCGTGATCTTTGCCGGCGTGGCGGCCGTGATGGTGCGGCGGATGATGGATGGCGAGGCCGGCGCCGCCGCGCCGGAAGAGCGCTTCGATCGGCAGGCTCGGCTAATGAGCTTGATGCACCGTCGCCGGTAACACGGCCAGCGCGGCATCGACATGGGCGGTCTCCCGCGCCGTCAGCTGCTGGTGACGGCTGTAGCGGGGGCTGGCGCGATCATCGGGGATCAAACAGTCCCAGCGGTGGGTCGTGGCGAAGACCCGCTGCGCGGTTTCCACACCGAACACCCGCAGTCAGCCCTGCACCACCACGTCGACGTAGCTCAGGAGCAACGGTGGCGCGCGTCCGACGTGGCGGCGAGTGTGGTCGGAACGGTGTAGACCACTGCCTCCGTGGATGTGCCGCAGGCGTGCAGCAGAGCGGTGATGGCGTGCTTGTCATAGGCGTCCAGCGCGGGCCAGTCGGCGGCGGACGCCTCGGCCACCACCCCCTCGATCTCGGCATCGGCCCGCCCTCTATCGGGAACTTTAGCTGCGTCGCGCCCCCACGGCGACGCCGTCACCGGTCAGGCAGAGGATGTTGCGGACGCCCATGGCGGCCGCTCCGAGCACGTCGCCCTGCATCGCGATCCGGTTCCGGTCCCTGCATGATATCTGGTAGACCGTGCCGTATCCGGCGCGAGTGAGCAGCGCCGATATTCCGATGGAGGACATGTGGCAGTTCGCGCCGGAAGCGTCGGTGGCGTTTATCGCGTCCGCGACCTCTCCGAGCGGGCGCGCCGCCTCGAGCACGTCCGCCAGGTCAGCACTGTCGGGCGGATTCAGCTCCGCGGTCACCGCGAACCTTCCGGCCCGCAGGACCCTCTCAAGCCTGCTTCCGGAGACGTGGCCGGCTGGAGGCTCCTCATAGCTCGGATAGCTGTCGCCGGGCGGTTCGTCCGGCCGGCTCACCGGCCAACTCCTTTGTCGACCGCGTTCGGCGGCTCCGGCGCGAGCGGCGCGGTCGAGGGCTCGGCCGCCCGCGCCGCCGCGAACGCCCGGGCCATGGTCGTCCTCGCCGCCTCTTCGGCGACGCGCAGCTGGGCCGCTTTCTCGCGGCTGACGCGGAGCCACGATGACGATCCCTTCAGGCTGTGGTCGACGGGAGGAAGCACGTCCCGAATGCGATCGCCGGCGCGCATTCGCGCCGCTCCGTCCCATGCGAGGACCCGGACGCAGCGCATCTCGGGACGGACCTCGCAGAAGCCGCCCTCGCGGACGCCTCCACAGGGGCCGTTTCGGAATTCCTTCGGGCAGTTCATCGGGCAGGACATGCCGGTCGAGGACATGACGCACTGGCCGCACATCCGGCAATCGAAGAGCAAGCTCTTCACGCCGCGCTCGACCAAAGCGACCGGGCGCTCCACCCGGTTGTAGCCGAGCCGCGAGAACAGCGGGTCCAGCCGGATCAACGCGCGCTCAAGGCGCATGTAGATCCATTCAAAGGCAGGGGCGTGCCGGACAGCGATGAGGCGAGCTCGATACATTCTGCCGTCACCTTCGGGACGCATTCCTCGACCGCGCAGGGGTGCCGATCATCGGTGCGGGGCGGTCAGGCCCCGGGAGAGTTCTCGATCGAAAACGCCGGAAGGCTCGGAGGCCGATTTCTGTGTCATGTAAGCATCGCGCCGCTTCGGATGGTAGGCCGATCGAGCCTGTGCATGCGTGTTCACATGCCGGATCAGCCGTCTCCGCAGCGGGCTGCCTAAAGCCGGATCAGTTGACGATCTGACGGGTGTGCCGATGGCGCGGTCCGCGAAACGGATGTGTCTGCCTTTAGGAAATTGCGCCATTGGCCATGTCTTTTTTTCGGCCGCCGCGACGAATATGATGTCTGCCTTCAGCGTCGCCGAGCGCATATTTGCCTCCATCTGTCAAAGCCGCATGCGGCACAGAACAGTGATCCGGTCCCGCCACAAGGTCAGCTTGAGACAGCGAGCGACTTCTTCGGATCGTAGAACGGGGTCGGCACAACAATCCCGCCGCGTGTCTCGCCCAGCTTGTCCACGGTCAACTCTGTTCCGGCGGCATCGATGTGCCAAGGTCGCTTCCGGCAGGAGCGGCCGGCCGTCTGTTCCAAGAGATCGGCGTGGTGGGCCAGCACAAGCGCCCGCGGAGCGCCGAGGCGAGGATGGCCGAGAGGGGCCTATTTCGTTGAAGAAGTCGCTTTGCGAAATCGTCCAGGATTGAGCGGGGGTCGCTTGAAGAAGAGGCGCGCCTTCGCCGGTCATGCGGGTCTCGGCGTTCTCGGCATCGGGATGAGCTTGGCGAGCTTCCTGAGGTTCTGGGCGGTCGCGGCGAGGAGGAATTCGTCGTTGGCCCCGCATGGACCGCGCAATCGGAGCCTGCCGAGGCCGAGGATGCGCTTTAGGTGGGCGAAGAGCATCTCGACTTTCGTCCTGAGTTTGCAGGAGAGCGCGTATTCGTCGGTCCTGGCGATGTCGCGGGCCATCTGCCGCGCTCCCTCGTGCCCCGAGCGCATGATCCGGCGGGGCGCGCCTTTCGGGCAGCATCGCTCTCTGAGCGCGCAGGCCTGGCAGTCGGCCTTGCGCGCGCCGTACTTGACGTTGTCAGGGTCCATCGGCCCGGGGCGGATGGTCTCGAACCGGCGCCAGCTCCGGCGCAGCTCCTTGCCGGCCGGGCAGATGTAGGCGTCGGTCCTGTGGTCGTAGACGAAGTCCTCACGCGAGAACGTGCCGTCGGTGCGCGTCGACTTGTCGATCACCGGGATGTGCGGCTCGATCCCGCGCTCCTCAACCAGCCACCCGAGCATCTCGGCGGACCCGTAGGCCATGTCGGCGATCAGGCGCTCCGGCCAGAGTTCGAAGCGCTCGTGGACCCGGTCGATCATCATCCGGGTGGCGTGGGTCTCACCGGTGCGCACCGACCGGCTCGCCTGGACGTCGACGATGATCGCGTTGTCGGTGTCGACCAGATAGTTGTTGGAGTAGGCGAAGCATCCGCACGATTGTTGTCAAGCAGGGCGCCGATGGGGCGACGAGCTATGACGCAGCCAGCACATGTGGCGTCCCTGCCTTCGCGGTTGAGGAGGTCGATCCGACCGGCGCTGGGGACGCCTTCGGCGCTGCTTACGTCACCTTCTGGCTCCGAGGCCTGCCGCACTGGGACGCACTGAACTTGGCCAGCGCCGCAGGTGCTCTCGCAGTAGGGAAGAGGGGTCCAATGGAAGGGACCTCCACCCAGGCCGAGCTCGAGGCCTTTCTGAATCGTCAGAATTCAGTAAGGCTGCCATGACCCGCGATGTCCTGCTCGACCTGCCGAAGCGCCATGCGGCAGGCGATCGAGTCGGGCTGACCTCCGTCTGCTCCGCCCATCCAATCGTCATCGAGGCCGCCCTTCGCCAGGGCGCGGCCGACGAAAGCCCCGTGCTGATCGAGGCGACCTGCAACCAGGTCAACCATCAGGGCGGCTATGCACCCTCCCTCTCCGCGCCGGAGCTTATCGAAGGTGTCTCGCTGAATCGTGCAATCCTACACTCCGTTCAACTCATAGCAGCCGTCGCCACGAGAGACCGCGCCACGATGAGGTCATGGATCGTTTCAGCAGGCCGTGAAGCCCCCGTCGATCGGCAGCGAGACGCCGGAGATCATCGCCGCCCCGTCGCTGAGAAGGAAGGCGATGGGTGCGGCGATGTCCTCCTCGGTCGCCCAGCGGCCCAGCGGCATCTGCTTGAGGAACGGTTCTCCGATTTCGGGCCGACCCCAGTAGAAGGCCGACATCTCGGTCATCACGACGGTCGGATGCACGCCGTTCACGCGGATGCCGTAGGGCCCGAGTTCCATCGCCGACACCCGCGTGATGTTGTCCAGCGCCGCCTTGGAGGCGCCGTAGGAGATGTGGCCCCGGAGGGCGACGAGCGCCGCCTGGCTCGAGACATTGACGATGGCGCCGCCGTTTCCCAGTCGAACCATGCTGCGCGATGCGTACTTCGTGACGAGAAGCGCGCCGCGGGCGTTGACGGCGATGACCTTGTCGAACACCGCGATGTCGGTCTCCATCGGCGTCGCGATCTCGCCGCCGAAGCCCCCGCAATTGACGACGCCCCAGAGATCCAGATCGCCTATCGCTCCCGCGACGGCGTCCTCCGAGGTCAGGTCGAAGGCGAGCGTCCGGCACCCGGTCTCGTCGGCCAGTTGCTTAAGCCGTAGTTGGTCGCGCCCGCTGGCGACGACGCGCGCGCCCTTCCCGGCGAGATGCCGGACCGTCGCGGCCCCTATTCCCCCGCTCGCGCCGGTAACGAGGATGGGGCCCCTGTCGTAGGATGTCATTGCGCGGTCCTCCCCTTTTGCAGGCTTTCAGGCAGTCGATTGAACAGGCGACGCCCCCTCGCGGCAAGCATCATGGCGCGGCCTCCCGCGTCCCAGTGCGCAGCAGGTCCCTTATGCGCGCGAAGGTCGCGACGGGAGTCGGATCTTCGGTGGGAACCATCACCACGGGTCCCAGCGACAGAGGCGTGGCGCGCGCGGCCAGATCCTGCAGTTCGTCGGCGTAGGAGGCAGGCGGATGCCCCGGGTGCCGGTCTGCGCTCCGCGCCCGGTAGCGGGCCGCGGCCGTCGCAGGCTCGATCGCGCACCAGACCTCGATCACCCGCGCAAGACCCGCACGCGACAAGTGGTCTCGCACGACGCCGATGTCCTGAAATCCGTGCCATGCGTCAATCACGGGGACCAGTTGCTCGGGAAAGCCCGCTACGGTGTCGAAGATGGCCTGGTAGCTCGCCCGGCCAAGCATCCGGTTGCGCAGCCGATCGCCGGAACCCAGATGGAGAAACAATCCGGTCTTTATGGCGTCCAGGCTGAGCGGGACCGCCGGCACGCCTTCTTCGAGAAGGCGCCGGGTCAACCGATCCGTCAATGTCGACTTGCCGCTCGCGGGCACGCCGTTGACGAGGATCGCCTGCTTCATCCCGCCCGGCCTTCCGCGCGCGCGCCCGAGTTGATCGCGCCGAGACCCGCGCCGATGACGCCGGCCGCGTCCCCCAGCCGGGCGGCTTCGACCGGCAGGCCGAACCATCCGTTCGGGGGCGGCAACAGGTCCAGGGCCCGAACCATGTTGTGGCCAAGTCCGCCACCGATGAGAACGGCCCTTGGATCGGCGACGGCGACGAGGGTCTCGAGCGCGCGGCGGAACGGCGCGGCCCAAGCCTGCAGGACCGTGCGGCAGACCGCATCGCCGTCGTCCGACCGACCCAGCAGATCGGAGACCTCAGTCTGCTCGTCCAGTCCTGCTGCTGCGACAAGCCGGCGCAGCGCCGGGCCGGAACTGAAGGTCTCCACGCAGCCGGAGCGTCCGCAATTGCAGGGTGGTCCGGTGTCGCTGACGACGATGTGCCCGAACTGTCCGGAGACGCCGCCACCCCGCCACGGCGCGCCATTCGCGAGGACCGCCCCGCCGATGCCGGTGCCAACCGTGAGCATCAGCAAGATCGCCGATGCGCCTTGCGGATGCGCGCGCGCCTCGGCCAGAAGCGCCATGGTCGCGTCGTTCTCGATCCGTGTCGGAAGGCCCGTTGCGCGGTAGACGAGAGCGCCCAGATCGAGGCCACCGATGTCGAGATAACCTGCCGAAAGGATGTCGCCCGCCGCCGGGTTGACGCGGCCCGGTATGCCGACGCCGACTGCGATGCTCGTCTCGTCTCTGGTCATCTCGACAAGCCGGAGCACCTGATCGGCGAAACCCCTCCGGTCCGCCTGAACCGGCTCCACGAGATGGGCTGTGAGCGCGCCGTACCGGTCAACCCGACCGACCCTGATGTGGGTGCCGCCGACGTCCACTCCGACGGCCGTTTCAGGCGGCGCGGGCATGTTTCTCAAGGATGGCCTGGATCTCCCGGAGGCGGGCGCTCGCGGTGGTTTCGAGCCGCGTGCGGCAGACGTCCGGGTCGAGCGAGATGCAATCCTTCCACAAGGCGCGCCCGGCGATCACGCCCGAGGCCCCGTTTTCCATTGCCGCAGCGACCTGGCCGATGAAGGTGCCCGTGATGATCCACACCGGCGGAGAGGACGGCCCATGGAACCCCCTGGCAGACGGCGCTGATGCGGCCGCAGGCCTCTGCCGCTCCCGGGAAGGGCAGCTTGAGAACCTTGGCGCCGAGATCGACCGAGATGCGGGCGCTCTCCACGATCAGGTCAGGAAAGACCCGGGCATATTCCTTCTGGGTCTCGCCTTCGATCTGGTAGGTGAGGATCTCCACGACCAGCAGAAGGTCTTCGCCCTGAAGTCGGCGAGGCAGTCATTGATGATGGAGATGTTCGTCTCATTCGCTTCAGGCCGGTCGGGACGAAGATACACCATCAGCTTTGCGCCCGTGCCGCCTAGCTCGCGCACCCTGCGCGCGGTCACGCCGGGCACGAGTTTGGAGAGATCCGGTGGCCGCTTTGGTCCGTGTCCCAGCCCGACGCGTCAAGACCGATGAGGAGCGCCGTGTCGCGCGCCAGAACCCCGCTGGCCACGACGCCCGGGACCGCGCAGACCGCATCCAGAAGCACGCAGGAGGCCTTGTTGGCCAGGTGGCGCACGATATTGCTCTTGACGATGCCCAGTTGGGCGTCGTCGATCGCGGCCTGCTCTTGGGGCGTGTCGGCCAGCACCTTGCGCATGCCTCCGCGCTGATCGCAGGCAACCACCATCATGAGACCGTTGGAGCCGCAGATCTGCTGGTATCCCCGGCGCTCCGCAGTCGTCATCTTCACCGTCATCGAATGTTGAACCTTCCGACAATGCAAGAGTTCGCCGCCCGAATGGCCGACAGTCCGTTCAATCGATCCCGCATGAACCTCATCTCTCTCACGACTAGCCCTCGGGATTCCTCTGTTCAACAACATTTTGCAGAAACAAATTTCAAATGAAGCGACCCGACATCAGGCCCATGGTGCTTGGCCAGCGACTCCAGCTAGGCTCGCGGGCTCAATCCGCATCTCTCAGGACATCCAGGACTGTTCTCGCCGTGATGTGGTTTGTGACCAGCGCGGTGACCATACCGGACCGCGCCGCGCCGATTATCGCCTGCGCCTTGGAAGCACCGTTCGCGACTCCGATGCCAAGGGGTATGCGGCGCAGATGGTCTCGGCTTATCACCATCTGATTGAGGTGGCCAGGTTGAACGATCTCGCGGCCATCGATGTTGAAGTAGTTGCGCACCCCGTCGCCAACGACGACGCCGGTTCCGAACTTCGGGAACATAACCTGCATGGGGCGCCAACGCGTCCGGGACGTTGCCGATGCCCAGGATGGCCGCATTCGCCCGCGACCAGTATTCCGTGATCCGCATGGTGTCGGGATCGCGCAGAAGCACTCGACGCAGCTCGAGGGAGGGGTTGAAGGCGCATGGAGGAACTCGGCGTCGCCGCCAGTCTGTACGGCCGCCTTCCGGACGAACTCGTTGATCTGGAAATGGGACGCGGTCTCGTGCATGCCCCCGGCCGTCGGTACAATCACAACGCCTGGCAAGTCTTTCTCGGCAATCCGGTCGAGATCACGCTCTGAACCGCGCGCCCCCAGCCGATTGCGATGATCGCGTTTTCGCGCAGGTTCGCGCCCTTCAGGAGCAATCCGACCTGGGCCGCAAGCGCCGCGGTCTTGTCGGTCTCCACGACCCGGGCCGCGGAGATCTGCAACCTTTCGGCGAGCACCCCCCCGATGTTATGCGCCTCGTCGAGATCAGCGATCTGGATGCGGACGATCCCCTCCTCGCGCGCTCGAGCGAGCAGTCGCGAAACGGTCGCCGTCGAGACGCGCATCCGTCGCGACACTTCGACCTGAGCCAGACCTTCCCGATAGTGAAGCGTCGCAGCCGTGTGCATCAGGCTTGGATTTTCAAGCTCCGGTCGGGTTTCCGATCTTGGGCATCGCATCGCCGCCTGGAAACAAATTTCGGGAAATAAATTCTTGCGCTGGAAATGCCTGCTGGGCAATCTGAAATCCTGAAATCGAGTTGGCGCGAGCTAGTCTGGCGACGACTCAGCGACACCGGATACGGGTCGCGATCCTTGGGAGGGGACCAGACCATGAGGAAATTCTTGAGGTATGCGGCGCTGGCGGCGACGCTTGGAGCAGCCGGCGCGGCTCAGGCGCAGGAAGACATCACCATCACCCTGGTGCCGGGCCTGACCACGGACGCGTTCTACATCACCATGAACCGCGGGGCCCAGGCGGCGGCGGAGGCGCTCGGCATCACTGTCGACTTCCAGGGAGCGGAGGAATTCGATCCGGTGCTCCAATCCCGGTGCTCGACGCCGTGATCGCGCGGGGCCCCGATGCGATCCTGATCGCGCCCACCGACAGCACGCAGATGATCGAGCCTCTGCGCCGCGCCAATGAGGCCGGAATTCCGATCATCACCGTCGACACCTTCATCGACGACGGACGTTTTCAGACCGGCGCCGGGGATGGCGATTTTCCGTTGTCCTATGTTGCGTCCGACAACGTCGGCGGCGGCCGCATGGCCGCGCGCTTCATGGCTGAAGCCATGGGCGGCGAGGGCAAGGTCTATGTCTCCAACGTGCGGCCCGGCATCTCCACGACGGATCAGCGCGAGGAAGGTTTCAAGGCCGAATGGCCGAGAACTATCCAAACATCGAAGTCCTGGACACCCAGTACAACGAGAATGACGCCTCGCTCGCCGCAGCGCAGTTCCAGGCCGTGCTGGCGCGGACGCCCGATATCGGCGGCGTGTTCGGAGCCAACCTGTTCTCGGCGCTGGCGCGGCAACGAAGTTCGAGGCGCCGACAAGGCTGCGAAGTGACCGTCATCGCATTCGACGCTCCGCAGAGCATCGTCGACAACATCTCGACGGGGCTCGTCGACGCCGCGATTGCGCAGCATCCCGCCGAAATCGGCTACTTCGGGGTCATGGCGGCCTATGCGGCCCTGACAGGTCAGTCGGTTCCGACCGCGATCGGCACCGGGTTCACCGTGATCAACGCCGACAATGTCGGTGATGAGGGCATCGCCAAGTTCATCTACTCCGAGTGAGCCCGACGACCGGGCCGGCGAAGGGAGGGGCTTCGATCCTGAAGCTCCTCCTGGAGTCTTGGTCATGGTTCTTTCTTCTGATCATCCTGGGCTTCTTCGAGGTCTACGCGCAGATCGAGACTGGCAACACGTTTCTCTTTCGGGTCTACAACCTGCAATCCATCGCGATCGCGGCGTCGCAGATCCTGTTGCTCGCGCTGGGCCTGACTTTGGTCGTCGTGGCCGGACACATCGACCTGTCGATCGGCTTCACCACCGGCCTCTCCGCGGTGGTGATGGCTTTGTTGATCCGTTTCGTCGGACCGGAGACGGGTTGGCCAGGCGTTCTCTTCGCCATGGCCGTCGGGATCGGAGCGGCCCTCGTTGTCGGCGTGGTGAACGGCTGGCTCGTGGCGATCCTCAATGTGCCGAGCTTCATCGGAACGCTGGGAACCTACGGGGTGGCTCGCGGTGCCGCCCTGATCGTCGCCGGCGGTGCCACCGTGTCAATCCGCAGCGAAGAGGCGCGGTCGTTCGGAAAACGGCGATATCCTGGGCTTTCCGGCGCCGTCGTGGTAGCGGTGCTGCTGTCGATAGCCTGCCACTACATCCTCGCGCATACGAGATTTGGCGTGCACACCTACGCGCTCGGCGCCAATCGGGCCTCCGTCGAGCGCGCGGGCGTTGATGTGAAACGCCATCTGATGCTGCTCTTCTTGATCTCCGCGTTCACCGCTGGCGTTGGCGGCCTGATCTATACGGGACGTTTCTCCGCGGGTGCCGCGAATGCAGGCGAGCCGATCCTGCTCTACGCCGTGGCGGCCGTCTTCATCGGGGGCGCATCGCTGACCGGCGGACAGGGGACCGTGACCGGAACCGTCATCGGCGCGATCATCATTTCGGTCATCCAGTTCGGACTGGTCTTCAGCGGGTTGCCCCCGTATTGGCAATTCGTCGCCGTGGGACTGGTCATCATCGTGGCGGTGCTCGTTGATCAGTTCAAGGGCCGCCTGGACGGGGCTCGGGTGATGGAGCCGCTTCTCCAGGTTGTCGGCCTCGAAAGCGGCTCGGCGGCAACGAGGCCGTGAGCAACGTCAGCTTCGACGTCTATGCCGGCGAGTGCGTGGTGCTCGCCGGAGACAACGGGGCCGGAAAGTCCACAGTCATCAAGATGATCTCCGGCGTGCACACGCCGACCGAGGGAGAAGTGCGTTTCCTCGGGCGCACGCTGACCGGGCAGCCGCCGGAGGCGGTCCGAAGCGCGGGCATCGAAACCATCTACCAAGACCTAGCCCTGGCGGACAATCTCGACCCAGGCCTCAATCTGTATTTGGGACGTGAAGTGACGCGCCGCTTCCTCGGTTTGCCATTTCTCGATCGGGCAGAGATGCGGCGGAACGCCGTGAGCGTCCTGAAGGGCCTTGGGATCATGATACCCGATCCGTCCTCGCCGGTGAAGAGACCTTTCGGGCGGTCAACGCCAGGCCATCGCGATCGCGCGGGCCGTCCACTGGGACGCAAAGCTCGTCATCATGGACGAGCCGACGGCCGCGCTCGGCGTGCCGGAACAAAGAGAAGTGATGGCCCTGATCGCGCGGCTGAAATCGAAGGGCGTCGGGATCATCCTGATTTCCCACAACCTGCCCGACATCTTTGCGGCGGCGGACAGGATCATCGTGCTCGCCCGCGGCGTCGTAGCCGGCGAGCGCCGCCCCGCGCAGACCAACGACGAGGAGATCGTGCGAATGATGATGGGTGCGACGCTCTAGGCCGTTCGCTCCATGGCCGGAAGGGCCAGGTCCGCACGTGGGATCGTGAATGAAGAAGATCGTCGTCATCGGAGAGATCCTGGTCGAGTTCATGGCTGACTTGGTCGGCGAGGGGTTCGATGCTCCGCAGCCCCTTACCGGCCCGTTTCCTTCCGGGGCGCCGGCGATCTTCGCGGACCAGGCCGCGAAACTCGGTCAACCCGTCGGCATAATCTCCGCCGTCGGCGATGACGATTTTGGCCGGGTCAATCTGGCGCGGCTGGACGGGATGGCGTCGACGTTTCCGGGTCCGCATCGACACCGACGGCCGACTGGCAGCGCCTTTGTGCGCTATCGACCCGACGGCTCCCGGGGCTTCGTGTTCAACATCCGCCACAGCGCCAGCGGGGCGATCGAGCCGACCGCCTTCTCCGACGCGCTGATCAAGAGCGCCGACCACCTGCACGTCATGGGCTCGGCGCTGTCGTCGCCCGCCCTCGCAGCGATGGTCCTTGACGCCCTTGGCCGCATCCGCGCCCGCGGCGGGACGGTCTCCTTCGACCCGAATTTGCGCAAGGAACTTCTGTCGGCGCCCGGCATGCGCGACGCGCTCGAGGAGGTCCTCGCTCAGACCGATCTCTTCCTCCCAAGCGACGAGGAAATCTTCCTCGTCTCGGACGCCACCGACCCCAATACCGCCGCGCGCGAGCTTATTGACCGCGGCATCCGCACGATTGTTGTCAAGCAGGGCGCCGATGGGGCGACGAGCTATGACGCAGCCAGCACATGTGGCGTCCCTGCCTTCGCGGTTGAGGAGGTCGATCCGACCGGCGCTGGGGACGCCTTCGGCGCTGCTTACGTCACCTTCTGGCTCCGAGGCCTGCCGCACTGGGACGCACTGAACTTGGCCAGCGCCGCAGGTGCTCTCGCAGTAGGGAAGAGGGGTCCAATGGAAGGGACCTCCACCCAGGCCGAGCTCAAGGCCTTTCTAAGTCAGAATTCAGTAAGGCTGCCATGACCCGCGATGTCCTGCTCGACCTGCCGAAGCGCCATGCGGCAGGCGATCGAGTTCGGGATGACCTCCGTCTGCTCGGCACATCCGATCGTCATCGAGGCCGCGCTGCGCCAGGGCGCGGACCGCGGAGCCCGGTGCTGATCGAGGCGACCTGCAACCAGGTCAACCATCAGGGCGGCTACACCGGCATGACGCCCGCCGACTTCCGCGCCTTCGTCGAGAGGATCGCGGACAAGGTCGGCTTCGCCCGCGACCGATCATGCTCGGCGGCGACCATCTCGGCCCGAACCCGTGGAAGGACCTGCCCGCCGAGGAGGCGATGGCCGAGGCGCGAGATGATGATCGCGGCCTTCGTCGAGGCCGGCTTCACCAAGCTCCACCTCGACAGCCTCGATGGGCTGCGCCGGCGAGCCCGTGGCGCTGCCCGACGCCACCACCGCCGAACGCGCCGCGCGCCTTGCCGCGGTCGCCGAGGCAGCCGCGAAGGCCGAGCCTTCGACGCCGGTCTACATCGTCGGCACCGAGGTCCCGGTGCCGGGCGGCGCGCTCGAAGACCTCGACCGACTGCAGCCGTGACCACGCCCGAAGCGGTCGCCGAGACCTCGCGGTTCACCGCCGGGCGTTTGCCGCCGCCGGGCTGGACGACGCCTTCGCCCGGGTCATCGGCCTCGTCGTCCAGCCTGGCGTCGAGTTCGGCAACGACGGACGTGATCCGTTTACGAGCCGGCGAAGGCCCGCGCGCTCGTCGGCGCTCCTTGCCGACATGCCGCAGTTCGTCTTCGAGGCGCATTCAACCGACTACCAGACGCGAGGCCGCCTGGCCGCCCTGGTCCGCGAACGGCTTCGCCATCCTCAAAGTCGGCCCCGGGCTGACCTTCGCGCTGCGCGAGGCGCTCTACGGGCTCGACCACATCGCCGCGGACCTCGAAGGACGCCCCGGCGCCGTGGAGCTGCATGCCTGCAATGGAGCGTCGTGATGCTCAGAAAACCCGGAAACTGGCAGAAATACTACCACGGCACGGCGGACGAACTCCGGCTGCAGCGTCACTTCAGCTACTCCGACCGCCTCCGCTACTACTGGCCCGATCCGACGGCCGCCGCCGCCGTCGGCCGCCTCGACGAGCGGCTCGCCGGCCGGACAATCCCCGAGACACTGGTCAGCCAGCACCTCGCGGCCCTCTATCCGACCGTGGCGGCCGGCGAGCTTCGCGCGGAGCCGTCGACCCTGCTCATCGGCGCCGTGCTGCGGGTTCTGACGGTCTACCGGGATGCGTGCATTCCGCATCCTTGAACAGATGGCGCCGGAAGATCGGGGCGACAAACGTGCGGTCAACGGCGGCTGCCTTCCGCTCTATGCAGCCGCGCTTTCCGGGAGACACCGGGGAGGGCGCTGTCCATCTTTTATGCGTCGGTCACGGGCGGATCTACAGACGGCCCATGCTATGTCCCGGTTCCGACACCAGACTAACGTATATTAGCACTGATGTCATCCTGTTGCACCAGCGTGGGGAGAGCGATCAGCATCGCCCGCCCCGGGTTCAACGCCGCATAGACGCCAAGCATCTTCGCGGCGGTCTCGATCTTCACCCGACGCGGATCGCGAGGTCGGGCACGCTGATCCCCGACCACACCATTTCGGTCACTTTCGTTCCACGCATGTCGTTGAACCGGAGCTCCCGGCGAATATCGAACGCGGTGACGTATTCGCGGACCTCGCGGGAGAGCCGGGCCGGAGTCCCATGCGTCGGCGCGCTTCGGCTTCAGGATCAGACGGCGCGAGCGCGGGGCCTTGTCGATGATGGCCTCGGCGGCGGGCGTGAGCGGCATGTTGACGATCCGCCGCCGCCGCTTGTTCGGGCGCAGGATGATCGCGCGGCTGCCGTCTGGCGCTCGTCTGATCTCGCTGCGCTCGAGTTCGACGAGGTCGCCGATGCGCAGGCCGGTTTCCCGCGCCAGCCGCACCGCGTCGGAATGCAGCGCGGGAGCGCGCCGGCAGAACAGGCCGACCTCGGCGTCTTCCCAGATGATCTCGGCGCGGTCCGCGCCCTCGTAGAAGCGCGGGATGCCGTGGAGGTAGTTGACCGGCACCCGCTCGGGGTGGCGACCGGTCGCCCAGCTGAGCGCGAACTTGAACGGGTCGAGGCGCTTGTCGGCGGCCTTGCCGGCCCATGTCACCTCAATCCAGTCTAGCACGTTGCCCTTGAGCGCGACGCTGTTGATGATGCCGAGCGGCGCGTTGCCGTACCGAGCCCGCACGTCGGCCAGTCCCTTCAGATAGTCGGTCCGGGTGCGCGGGGCGTGGCGACAGAACTCGCGGGAGCGCTCATAGGCGTCGAGCAGGTCGTTCACGGACTGCCCGCCATGGCCCGTCTCGGGTGGCTCGAGCATGGTCCGCACGCCGATTGCCGTGTTGTATGCGGACTTGTAGCCGGAGTGCCGGGCGGGTTCAGCTCGCCCGTGCGCCAGATGCTCGGACCCCTCCGGCCGACCGTGTGGTACTCGACCTCGTCGCCCTGGCGTTCTTCTTCCGGACGACGATGATGGTGTCGTAGCGCGCCGGCATGCGTCCCTATTCCCCCGTTCCCCAACCGACACGGACGCTCCGTTCTGGCGGACTATCAAGGGAATATGACGCTGGTTTCATTGCTTTTCCGTGACGGGACGCTCTCCGGATCGCTCGTGCGCGCGTTCGCGCAGAACCAGCGATCCAAGAGATCGGCCTCCGGCGCGGTCGCCTGCGGACGTTCGTCGCGCGGGCCGGTGAGGACCGTGACGTCGCGTCCCCGGACCTCGAACCCGAACACGGTCAGCCTGACCTTGCCCCCTAATCCGGACCAGGGGCTTGTTGGATTAGGCCGCCATTTTGGGCATCATGTCCATCCTTGCCTGTGCCGGAGTTCGGTATCCGATGCTGGAGTGGCGCCGCTGGCGGTTGTAGAAAATCTCGATGTATTCGAAGAGCGCGGCCTTTGCCTCGCGCCGCGTCCGGAACTTGGTTCGGTGAACCATTTCGGTTTTCAGTCAACTGAAGAAGCTCTCCATCGGGGCGTTATCGAGGCAGTTACCCTTGCGGCTCATCGAGGCGGTGATGCGATGAAGTCCGAGCAGTTTCCGGTAGCTGTCGCTGGTGTATTGGGCGGACTCAACCGGTCGTCGCAACACTCTGCTGAAGGAGGTTGCGATGGCCGGGAAGGCGGCGCTCGGATCGTTCCTGGACGCGGAAGAACCTTCGTCGCCGGGACGACCACCGGTGGCGAGGCGCGAGCATCGGCAGGTTCTGGTCGGCGATCGCGGCGGGACGTACGAGCGAAGACGCCGCCATTGATGCCGGGGTATCGCCGTCGGTGGGAACCAGGTGGTTCCGGGAGGCTGGCGGCATGCCACCATCGCATTTTGCGCCGTCGGCGAAGCCGCCGTCGGGGCGATACCTGTCCTTCGCCGAGCGAGAGGAGATCGCGCTGTTGCGCGTTCAGGGCTACGGCGTGCGCGAGATCGCGCGACGTCTCGGGCCGGGCGGCCTCCACGCTGTCGCGCGAGCTGCGGCGCAACGCGGCTACGCGCAGCGGTGGCTTCGAGTATCGGGCCACAGCCGCGCAGTGGCACGCCGACCGCGCGGCGCGGCGTCCAAAGCCGGCCAAGCTGGCCGTGAACGCGAGGTTGCGCGACTATGTGCAGGATCGGCTCGCCGGCGCGATCGCCGCGCCGGGCGGCGCGGATATCGACGGGCCGAGCGTGGCCTGGAACGGCCGCCGGCCCGGCCGACGGCAGGACCGACGATGGGCGAAGGCCTGGAGCCCGGAGCAGATCGCCAGCCGGCTCCGGCTCGACTTCCCCGAGGACGAGACGATGCGTGTCAGCCACGAGGCCATCTACCAGTCCCTGTACGTGCAGGGCCGCGGCGCGCTGAGCCGCGAACTGACCGCGTGCCTGCGCACGGGCCGGGCGCTGCGCCTGCCGAGGTCACGCCTCAGCGGCCGCGGCAAGTCCTTCGTGACGCCCGAGGTCATGATCAGCGAGCGTCCAGCCGAGGCCGCCGACCGCGCCGTGCCGGGCCACTGGGAGGGCGACCTGATCCTCGGGCTCGGCAGCTCGGCGATCGGGACGCTGGTCGAGCGCACCACGCGTTTCACGATGCTGCTTCATCTGCCGCCGCATGCCCGGCCACGGCGACGGCCCGCGTGTGAAGAACGGCCCCGCCCTCGCCGGTCACGGCGCCGAGGCCGTCCGCGACGCCATCGCCCGCGCGATCACGACGCTGCCGGAGCAGCTGCGCCGGTCGCTGACCTGGGATCAGGGAGCGGAGATGGCGAAGCACGCACGATCTGCGCATCGACACCGGTCTCCGGTCTACTTCTGCGATCCTCACAGCCCATGGCAGCGCGGTACGAACGAGAACACGAACGGGCTGCTGCGCCAGTACTTCCCGAAGGGCACCGACCTCAGCCTCCACGGCGCCGACGAACTCGAGGCTGTCGCCGCCGCCTCGTCTTCTTCGTCATCTGCTTCTCCCGGTTCAGAGGCTACTTTAACCCCTGGTCCGGGATCTGGGGGCAAGGTCACACACCGCCCCGTCACGCTCGGCGATATGCGCCGGCGCAACCCCGGCGAGCGGGCCGTGCGCGAACGCCAGGGCCAATGCGCTGGGGAGCGACGAGACGTCGACGCTCACTGGCCCCGCTCCACGAGGTGCGGCGGCAGGTCGGCCGAGGCTTCGACCCTGTGGTCCCGGTCGATGCGGGTGATGCAGACCCGCTGCTTCGTCGGGCTGAGAGCGACCCGGATTTCCTCGCCAGCAGGCAACTGCGCGTAGAGGTTCGCGCGCCCTGGTTCGAAGCGTAGCAATCCCCGGTCGACAACCCGACCATGTTCGACCTCTTTAGCGACGTCTCGCAAACGGTCGTCGGCCCCACGCGTTGGCTTACAATCTCATGGTCTTTCTCAGCAACGTCGGTTTGCCCGAGCCGATGGGGGATTGGTCTCTGATCAGCCTGCAGCTCAAGCTGATCAAGATCGGCGCCCGCGTCGTGCGCCATGCCCGCTACATCACCTTCCAACTGGCCGAGGTTGCCGCGTCGGGGCCGATGGTCCACGCCGTCATAGCCGCGATCCAGCGTCTACGGGCGCCCCCGGTGGCGACATGACGACAGCTCCGCCCCACAAGAACAAGGAAAACCGGCTCGACCAGTTCGTTTGCGGCCCGCAATCGATGGGCATCTGGTGTCCAACGGCGACTGACGAAGGCCCCTGTCGGCGGCATCGGATGTTCACGAGGGCTCGCAGAGGACGCCTCAGTTCGAATGGCGTTGCCAAAAAGCGGTGCAGAAGGCACCATGCCATCGAACGTCACTCACTTCGGAAAGACCGGGTCAATGCTGCGCCTATTGGCCGCTCTTGTGTCACTGGCGGTATCGGCAACAACGCCATTGAGTGCCGAACCAATCGACGATCCGCTGCAGGTACTCGGCCGAGCGTTGTCGGGAGAATTCTTTCAACTTGATCGAACCGAGCCTGTCGATGGGTTTTGGCGAGTTCGAATCACGAACGACGAGGTCTCCGCGACCGAGGGAAAGCTGCGGATCAAGCAAACCATTTGCTTTTCCGAAGCGCGTGAGGGCGAGGTCTGCAATGCAAAGAACGGTGAAATCTCTAACAGATTTATCGACATCGACCCATCGGAACTGTCCCTTGAGCAAAGCGGCCTCAACCGCGAGCTGACTTGGCCGACGTATTCGCTCAAATTGGTGTGCGCCCACGACGGCACATGCCTTGAAAGCCAATCCGTCTGGGGGACTGATCTGGAGAAGTCGGAGATCTTTCCTTGCAGCCCCGTGTCGACCTGTTCGGAGGCACTGCTGTCGATCTGGCGGCTTCTCGTGGCGGATCGGCACTTGCGTACCCGGTCGGATGCGCCCGACGACTGGACTACGGGAGATGTCGTCATCGTCGCAGCAATCGGGGGCGGGCAGGGGTCCTGGGCCCAACCGCGCAAGGCGTCAACTATACCTACCACGTGCTGGCTGCAGGCATGAAAAACGCGGAGACACTGCAGTTCGTCGGTGAGATCTGTCCGACGACGCAGGTGGTGGACCCGACGCTGCGACCCGGATGGCATTCGCGAGATCTCTGTCGACCAGATAACGTCGAGGCGGTGGATCCTGAGGAGAGCTACATAGACAACGAACCCTCTGGCGCATTGAGTTTCGAGGCTGTGCTGTTTGTGTCCTGCGCTCCCGACGCCGAGGTGAAATGCCTCAGCGGACAGGTTCTCGATCTCCGCAATTCGACCGAAGTCGCCGTCAGGGACAAGCCGAACGCAGTGCTGCCTTGCCGCGACACCCTGAATTGCGTGGCAGCGTTGATCAATCTCTTGGCTCTCGGCTCTCAGAAGGACCGACACAGCCAGTCGAGAACTTCGATCCCGAAGAGATTGGCAGAGCCATCACCAAGAACGAGTTCAGGGGTGCCGAATTGCCGCCGCTCTTTTCGACGGCCGCCAAGAGCTATGACGCCTACGGTGCCGAGGCGTCCGGGCTGCGGGCCAAAGTCGTCTTTACCGACAGTTCTGTCGACCCCCAGACGGGAGTGTATTTCTATCTCTATGATAACCCTGATAGCGCGCGGGCATCGTTTCAGGATGCAAATGATTACAGCCTAGCGCCATCGGGACGCCAACCGATTGTGGTCCCTGACCAGTGGGACCGGGGTCAAGGCGCCAGTCGAAGTGGCCTGCTGGCATCCGCCTTTCGACGACGATCCCCCCCGTCCTGGTTAAGATGCAAGGCTTGGGCGAACGGATCGCGGACAGTTGTGTGCGCGTGGTTCTTGGGGAAGCCTTCAAGGACGAAGACAGTCTTCGGGAGCGGTATCTGCAATCCTATCGCATGGCATGGCTTGCGGTGCACCAAGCAGAATTCGAGGCGGAGATTCTGGAGATCATGCGGTGATTGCCCAATAAGACCGACCCACGGTAAGTCCAACTCACAAGGGGATTCCCAAAGCGGTCGTGTGGTAATTCATCATGGAAAACAGGCGAGGATTTTCCATGGCGGCGGCGATCGGGGTTCGATGCGACTTCACTGGCGATGATTTGCGACGGCTGGCGCGGTCCAGCCGGGATGCGAAGCAGGTTAGGCGGCTTCTGGCGCTGGCGGTGATCCTGGACGGCGGATCGCGGACCGAGGCGGGTAGTGTCCAGACTCTTTCGCACTTTCGCTCATGCGATGGCGGCTCCGTGGGCTTCGTTCTGCGCCGCGTAGAGCGGCGCCATGTTCATGTACTTGCGGGTCGACCACTGGGTGCCGGCGATGTGCCGGAGTCGGGCTGCGGCGAGGTTGAGGCAGGACTGACCGTCGGGGAATGCTCCGACCACGCGGGTCCGTCGCCGGATCTCGCGCATGATGCGCTCGAGTGGGTTGTTCGTCCGGATCTTGATCCAGTGGCAGTCCGGGAAGGCGTAGTAGGTCAGCGTTTCCTCGACGTGCGCGTCGACGAGTTCCGCAGCGCGCCCCATACGCTGGCGGCGGAGCTCGTCGACGACCGCCGAGGCCTTGGCCTCGGCGGTTGCCCGGGTCTCCTGGGCGTGGATCGCCTTGAGCATGTGGCTGACCTCCCGGACCTTCGTCGCCGGCACGTGGCTGAAGACGTTGCGGTAGAAATGCACGACGCAGCGCTGCCAGCGGGCGTCCGGCAGAAACTCGTCGATGCTCTCGACCAGCCCCCGGCAGGCGTCCGAGATGATCAGCTCCACGCCCTTCAACCCGCGGTCCACGAGGTGGCGCAGGAACGCCGACCAGCCCGACTTGTCCTCCTTGGCGCCCTCGCAGATGCCGAGGATCTCGCGGAAACCCTCTGCATTGACGCCGATCGCCACCAGCAGCGAGACGTTGCGCACCTCGCCGGCCCAGGTCCGCTTCATGACGATCCCGTCGAGGAACACGTAGGGATGCTCGCCCTCGATCGGCCGGTTCCGCCAGGCTTCGATCTTGGCGTAGATCTTCTTGTTGAGGTTCGAGACCGTGCTCGGGCTCACCCGCGTGCCCCACAGCGCCTCGGTGATGTCCTCGACCCGGCGCACCGAGACCCCGGCCAGATACATCTCGATCAGCGCCTCCTCGACCGAGCTCTCCCGGCGACGGTAGCGCTCGATGATCGCCGTCTCGAAGGTTTGCCGCCGGAGCTTCGGAACCTTCAGGCTGACCTGGCCGGCCCGTGTCTCCAGCGACCGTTCGTAGCTGCCAGCCCGCGTGTCCTTGCGCGCTTCGCTGCGCTCGTAGCGTCCGGCGCCGCACAACCGGTCCGCCTCCGCGTCGAGCATCGCGTTCAGCGCCTCCTCGACCGTCCCACGGACCATCTCGCCAAGGTGATCCCTGATCCGCGCTTCGTCGATCTGGATCACCTGTCCCATCGGCTTCGTCTCTGGCTTCTCGTCCATCTCATGCTCCTATCAGCTATCCTGAAAGGAGCCGCCTCGCCCAGCAATGTGCGAAAGATCCTGTACGTTATCCTGAAAGGTGCCTTGCAAAAGGCGCTCTCGTGAGCCGCCGACCGCCTGATTGCGGGTCCGTCCTCAACGCGGACGACCAGGACCAAGGGCTCGGACGACCGTTTCGCGCCTGGCTCCAGAAGTCTCCTCAACAGAGTCGGCGCTGGCAGGAGCCCTGCGTTGCACTGAGGCTCTGAGTTTCGATCTCGAAATTGGCAGCCGCGTGGCGATCTGAGACTACCATGGAAGCTCGTAGCCCTCGGCATGCCAGAAGCTGCCGCTCAATTGCATGTCCAATGCGTCAATGCGCTCGATCAGACCCCGCGCTGCCACTTCCGGGGAGATGCCGCGCCCGCCGGTCATCCCTGTCGCAACCATCCCAGGATGGAGCAGAACTACAGCGACGCCACGCGGCATGAGCTCATGCCTCAGGTTCATGCCAATCTGATTGACGGCGGACTTCGAGGCCCGGTAGCCATAGTTGCCGCCCGAACCGTTGTCCGCGATCGAGCCAACCCTGCTGCTGACGATCGCGACCTTCGACCGCTCCTTGAGGTTGTCGACGAGCGCTTCGGTGACCCTAAGCGGGCCCAGGGCATTCACGCGGAACTGCTCGAGCATTCCTTCGTAGTCGAGCGCGCCGAACAAGTCGGTGTTCAGAATGCCTGCGTTGTTGATCAGCACATTGAGGTTCTGTCCGGCGAGTTCCGTCTTGAGCCGGTTGACGGACTCCGCATCGCTGACATCGACCCCATCGATGACGCGCACACCCAGTGCGGAGAGTTCAGGGCTGGCCGTCCTGCAGACGGCGATGACCTCATCGCCCCGTGCCTTCAGCTGAGCGCAGACTTCCAGGCCGATGCCCCTGCTCGCGCCGGTAACCAGGGTGGTTGGCATTCTTGATCCTGTCAGTCTGAACGAAACAGACCTCAACGTAGCCTGAAACGCGAGTTCGGTCGATCCCGGCCCGGCGCGCAGGACGGCGATCGAGGCTGCCAGCAGATGCCCGGTCTCAGCCTGCGACGCCGTCCTGCCTGACCGGCGCGAGGAGAGCCGCGACCGATGCTCGCCCGGGGTTCAGGGCGGCGTAGACGCCAAGCATCTTCGCTGGGCTGTTAGGCTCGGACAGGTTCCGCCTCGCGGTCTCGGCCGACGGCAGCACCTTCTTCGACGGGCTGATCGTCGACAACGCCAACGGTATCGTCGACCAGCCGCAGCTGCCGCGACAAGTACGTGGGCGTCGGGACCTGGACGAAGATCGGCCTGAACAACATCGACTCCAACGATCAGGGCGCGCTCGACGCGGCCAACAACTTCTTCGTCGCGCCTGCCGACAGCGCCTACCTCTTCGGCGCGACGCTGCTCTACAAGGTCAACGCCAGCACCACGGCGCGCATGCGCGGGCGGCTCGTACTGAACGGCAGCGTCCAGACTCTTTCGCACTTTCGCTCATGCGATGGCGGCTCCTTCGGCGAGAGTTCCGCCACCCACGTCTCGCTCGCCACCGCGATCTGGCTGCAGACCATGGTGCCGCTCACTGCGGGCGATACCGTCGAGCTGCAGGGGTATTTCCGGATCGCGGACGGCTACTTCGCCGCCGACCACACGTCTTTCTGGGTCTGCAAGGTCGGCTGATTTATTTCGTCTGTCGGCGCGCCCGAGTTTGATGGCTTGGGGGAGACCGCGGCAGCATGTCTTGCCGATAGAAGTCTCGCCTAGAGCGTCACCCGATCAATCTGCATCATATCCAGCGGCTGTGAAGTAGTTGACGCATTCCTGCGAGGTGAAGACATCGACGAGCCGTCCGATCGCGGTCCAGAGGCCGTCGACGGTGAACATCCGACCGCTTCCGTGGCCCACTTTGTCTCCGGGGTTCACAGCCCAGCGTGCGCTTCGGATCGGCATTCGACATCACGGCCTTCGCGCCGAAGCGGCGTCCATCCTCAAGTCGGACCCCCGTGGCCTTGCCGCCCTCGATCTCAATCTCCCGCACCGGCATTCCGGTGACGAGGTCCACCGCGTGTGCGCGCGCGCCACGCTCAAGCGACGCGGTGATCGAGCCCATGCCGCCCCTGGGGAAGGCCCAGCGGCTGAAGGTGCCCTCGAACTCGCCCGAGGCGTGGTAACCAAAGAGATAGGCCGTGCCTGGCGTCGAGGGTCCGCCCCATATCGATACGATGCCAAAGAAGGTGTAGAAGCCGCGCACCTGCGGCGAGGTGAAGTAGCGACTCAGAAGGTCGCGCATGGACACAAACAGGAACTCGTTCAGAAGCTCTTCCTCGCCAGCCGCTTCGAACTCGGCGATCATCTGCGACCGGGTGGGCGGATTGTCGAGCGTCCAGTGCGCTGTCATGCCCCCGAAGCGCCTGAGCCGAGAGCCGAACCGAATCAGCCCCTTTGCATCATCGGGCGCCATCTTCTCGAGCTGCTTCAGCGTGAGGTCGATGTCCTGCCACAAAAGGATGTGCGAGCCGTCGTCGAAGAGTGCGAAGCCCTGCGGGTCGGGGGCATACATCTCCAGTCCGAAGCGCGAGGTGAGCTCCAGGTCCTCAATCACCTGCGGGCGCAGGACTGCCTGGATGAAGCTGCAGGAGGAAAACCGCGCGCCGGGGAAGAATTCTTCGGTAACGCAAGCGCCGCCGAGAATACCCCGGCGTTCGACCACGAGCACTGACTTGCCCGCGCGGCCCAGGTAGTTTGCCGCGACTAGGCCGTTGTGCCCGCCGCCGACGACAACAACGTCGTAGCTGTCCTTAAGTTGGTCCTGCAATCGGTTCTGCATATGTCCGGTCCTGCGTCGTCGCGGGGAAGGGGGTGCGATGCGCCTCAGGTGAAGAAGCGAAACTCCATGACATGATGGTTTTCCTCGCCCGGATCGAGCCGCGATTGCGGCACGTGGCTCAGGTTCGGACCGTCAGGAAAGCGCTGGGTCTCGAAGGTGTAGCCGCCGAATTTCGTAAGCGGCCGGCCGCCCTTGCCCGTCATTTCGGGACCGAGGTAGCCGCCAGTGTAGAAGTGCACGCCGGGCTCGGTCGACCAGAGTTCGAAGCCGCGCTGCGAGGCGGGGTCGTGGGCCGTCACGGCATGGCGCAGGCGTCCGACCTCGCCGCGAATGCACCAGTTGTGGTCATAGCCGCCAGTGCCGTCCCCTTCAAGCCGGCCTGCGCCCGCGTTCTTTGGCAAGGCGTCCATCGCGGCGCCGATGGTGCGCAGCGCGCGGAAATCGAACGGCGTGTCCGCGACCTTCAGGACTTCGCCCGAAATGATGAGTTCGTCGTCGACGGGCGTGTAGAAATCAGCATTGATCTGCACTTCCTGCCCCAGCACGTCGCCAGAGGTATGGCCCGCGAGGTTGTAGTAGCTGTGGTGCACGATGTTGCACAGCGTCGGACGATCCGTCGTGGCGCGAATGTCGAGCCGGAGTACGTTTTCGTCCGTCAACCGGTAGCTCGACGTGACTCGGAGCGTTCCAGGAAAGCCTTGGTCGCCCTCAGGTGAGGTCATGGAAAAGACTACGCCGTCCTCCTCCGGCGTGGTCTCCGCCGACCAGACATGTTTGTCGAAGCCCCTTGGTCCCCCGTGCAGGGCGTTCTCGCCTTCATTGGCAGGCACGGTGTAGTAGGCTCCGTCGAGCGTGAACCTTCCGCGGCGAATCCGGTTCGCGAAGCGGCCGGCCGTGGCGCCGAAATAGGTCTGGGCCGCTCGGTATTCCTCCACGGTGTCGTAGCCGAGGATCACGTCGGCCAGCGTCCCGTCGGGGGCAGGCATATTCATCTCCAGCGCAGTCGCCCCGTAGTCGCTGAGGACGATTGACGCTCCTTGCGAGTTCGTCACGGTGAACCTGTGCACTGCTTGCCTATCGACGCGTCCCCATGCAGTCTTCGAGACGGCCATCGCTTCACCTTCGTCCCGCTAAAGGGAACCCAGAGTGTTTTATAATGTGGTTGATGACAACATCCGGTTTATACATTATAGAATTACGGGCAGAAAAGCCGGAATGGGTATGGAAGACCAAGCATCGAGCCGCATCGCAAAGGGCACGCTATCGGGATCGGTCCGGATCCAGTCGCTGGCCCGAGCGGACGCCATCCTGTCCGTGGTCATGGAGGGGGGGCATCGCTCCGTACCCCTTACGAAAATCGCCTCGGGCCTGAGGCTCAACAAAACGACGGTCTTCAACCTCGCCGAGAGCCTAGTCTCGCTGGGATTTCTCGCCCGGGCGAGCGAGCCCAAGGGTTACACGCTCGGCCTGCGCTGCCTAGAGCTCGGCCGGCATTTCTCCAAGACACTTCCGGTTCTGGAGGTCAGCCGCCCGATCCTGCGCGACATCTGCCAGCAGACACGCGAGACGGTGAACCTCGCAGTACCCTACCTGCAGGAGGCGATCATTGTGGAGGCCCTGCAAAGCCAGCAGGCCGTGCGGGCCACCGCCTATGCAGGCGCCCGTTCGAACTATCATTCCAGCGCCTGCGGCAAGGCGATGTTTGCCTATTTTCCCGAAGAGCAGCGGAACTGGATATACGACAAGGTGGGCCTCGAGAGGATGACGCCCCACACGATCTGCGACGTCGCTGTGCTGGAGGAGGATCTCGGCGAAGTACGTGAGCGCGGATACGCGATCGACAAGGAGGAAAACGAGCTCGGAGCCTATTGCATCGGCATGCCGCTCCACGGTCCGTTCGGCGAGATCGTCGGCGCGATCAGCGTGAGCGGCGTGATTCAGCGGATGACGCCGGAGTTCGTGGGGTCGATCTTGGCGCTACTTCGGAAGCGTACGCGCCAGATTTCAGACAGGCTCGCGCAGCAGTTGACTGAGGATGGCGTCGGATAACGGAAACGGAGCAGTTGCGAGGCGCGTCTGCGTAACGGACGCCCAATCAAACCACCACACTGCGGGAGGCCCCGATCGCAATTGCAAGAGAAAGGGAAGCAGCGAGCAATCGACCGTTGGAGGTCGGTAGTGGGAGATTCTGATGAAAGACCTCGTATTTGGCCAAGAGGGGCCAACTCAGAGGAACGTCCTCCAGCAGCACTCCGCGATCTCTCGTGCTCGGCGGCGTCATCGCCGCCGGCATGGGCAGCTTGTCGATGGCGGTCGTCACCCGCTGGCTTGGCCTGCCGCCCTAGGCGGTGCCGGCCGGTGGCGCGGCGGGATCGGCCGCCTATCTCGTCGGCGTGTTCGGCCCGGCGGTGATCGAGGTGACGCTCGCGCGCATCCGGATGCTGCGCGCCGGTCCGGGAGACGACACGGATGCATGAGCTTCTAAGCGTGGTCGCGCAGCTGCGCTGCGACGACAGCGACCCGTGCCGCGCCTTCCGCCATCGCCTGCGCGTCGGCCTCGCGGTCGCCACACTCATCTTTCTGCTGTCGCTGCAGAGGTGACCGGTCCTTACCCGTCAGCGAGGATTCTCGACATGGGCCGCCGCCGCCGCGAGCTGACGACGTGCTACCACACATTGCCCGGGCCGGGCGTGTAGCTGCCTCCGACCACCGAGTTCGCAATGAGGGTGTCGCACTGCACGACACCGCTGGCTTTGGTCATGCCGGCATCGATCGTCACGGCGCTGGCGGAGATCCTGACCGTCGAGGCCGCGACGGAGACGGCTGTCGCGCTGGTCACGGCGACCCCGCCGGCGTCGAGGGTGATCGAGCCACCGGGGTGTTCGATCCGGATCCTTCCGTCAGACCCCGCCTCGATTCGGATCCTTGTTCGACTGTCGGACTCGACGACGATGGCCGGGTCAGGCCCGTCCCCGGTCTCTCCCATTCGTATGACCGCCCCTCCCGGCGAGACGATCGCATAGCTCTCGCCGGCCGCGCCCGCCGCCTGCGGCCGGGCGCGCTCACCCGACCACAGCGCACCGAGAACGACGGGGTTCGCGAGGTCGCCGCCGGCGAAGGCCACGGCGACGGTCTCGTCTCTCCTCGGCGTCAGCGCCACGCCATAACCGGCGCCCCCGCCGGGGATCAGCACCGGCGCCCAGAGGGTCAATCCGAGACCCGACAGGTGAACCTGGAGGCGGTTGAGGCTCATCGGATCCCTGTCGTCGACAACCTGCGCGAGGTGGATGCCGGCGGTCATGGCGGGCGTCTCGGACGTCATCGGGGCTGCCTCCGTGGTGATGCTCGCCAGGTCGGTCGAGCGATCTGCGCCCGAACGGTGAAGCCGCCGGTCACCGAGAAACGGTGACGGCAGTCGCCAACCCGGTAGAGACCTTCAAAACGCGGGTCGGCGCCGGTGACTTCGATCTCCGCGCCCGGCACCAGTCTGCGCTCGGTCGCGACAATCTCGCCATGCAGGAAGCGCTCGGCGGCACGGGACGCCTCCGCAGTGGCGATCGCGTCCGCCTCCGCGGCTCCGACGAAGTCGCGGGGCACGAAGTAGTCCGCGCCCCAGCCGAGCTGATCGGCCAATGCGGCCCCGCTCTGCAGCTCTGGCTGCGGTGCGGGCGCGGGAACCGTGCTGGTCTCCACCGGGACCGCCTCGGCCAGGTTCCAGCCCCGCACCGTCACGGCGCCGGGCAGCCAGTTGAGGTCGGCGATGATGCGGAGCTCGCTCAAAGAACCGGCGTCGATCGGGAGGGGCGCCGGATCGGTCGTCTCGGGTCCGGCGCGAACCCGATCCCCCTCGAGGCGCAACGCCGCGCCGCGTGCCGCGACCATCCGGAGCAGGAAGGCCAGATCGCTTTCGGCGCCCTTGACGAACGTCTGGACGGGTCCGCCGAGCGTCGCGTCGGCCTGCAGACCTGCGGATTGCGCCAGCAGGTTGACGACGTCGTCGGCCCGCATCTCGATTAAGCTGCGCGGGAGCATCTGGCGGGCGAGACGGTGCAGCGCGTCCTCGGCCAGGATGACGAGTTCCGGGGGGCCGTCTCCCATGCGGAACTCCACCGCCGTGACCTCGCCCTCGAACACCGGCGCGGATCGCGCCGATCCGTATCCGACGGCGAGCCGCGCCCCATGAGAGATGTCGGCGAAGGGAAAGCCATCGAGCGCAGGGGCGGCCAGAAGTCGAAGCTCGACATGGGCCATGCCATGCCGTGGCAGACGCATGTCCATGATCGCGAGCGCCGCCTCGACGTCACTGCGGCGGCGACCCTCGACGAGGACGACGGGCCGTGCGGGAGCGAGACGGTCCGGTTCAGGGCGGCGCAAGTCGGGCGTCCCGTTCGCGGTCGAGGGCCATCAGGGCGAGCGTGCCGTTGGCGGCGGCCTCGACAGCCGCCTTGTCGTCCTGCGGAGCACTCGGGGGGCGGGGCGGCCGCTCCGGAGAGCCTCCGATCTCGTCGATGATTATGGGCACCTGACACCTCCCCCTTGGAGGATAGCCTCACCTGCTCGTTCGCGCCAGCCTGGCCAGGTCCTGCCGATGGCGCGAACTTCGGCTCACCGACCACGACCGGCCGCTGAAGTTCGGCGGCGTGACCTACGAGCCGGACTCCGGGTTCGCCGCCTCGGAGATCCGGAGCGGGACCGATCTCGCCGTCGACGCGCAGGACGCCGAGGGCGTGCTGACCTCGGACACGATCACCGAGACCGATATTCTCGACGGCCGCTGGGACAATGCCGAGGTCGAGGTCTGGCGCGTGAACTGGGCGGACACGGGCCAGCGCGTGCTGATGCGGCCCGGGGCCATCGGCCAGATCCGGCGTGGGCGGCTGGCCTTCGTGCCGGAGGTCCGCTCGCTGGCCCAGGCCAGACGGTCGGGCGGACCTTTCAGGCGACCTGCGATGCGGCCCTAGGCGACACGCGCTACGGAGTCGATCTGGACGACCCGACCTTCAAGGGCGCCGGCGCCGTCATCGACCTTCCGCGCGACCGGGCCTTCACCGCGTCCGGCCTCAGTGGCATCAACTCCGGCTGGTTCAGCCGCCAATCCGGACATGGTGATTGCCGCGGCCCGCGCTTGGCTCGGCACGCCCTACCACGACCAGGCGAGCCTGCGCGGCGTCGGCTGCGATTGCCTCGGGCTGGCACGCGGCGTCTGGCGCGAGGTCGTCGGCCCCGAGCCGTTCCCAATTCCGGCCTACAGCCGCGACTGGGGCGAGACCGGACCGCGCGAGGGTCTGGCCGAGGGCGCACGGCGGATCATGCCGGAGATCGTAGCTGCCGAGGCCGGTCCCGGCGCACTGGTCCTCTTCCGCATGAAGCCTGCGCCATCGCCAAACATGTCGGGATCCTGACCGGCCCCGACACCTTCATCCACGCCTACGAGCGGCTCGGCGTGATCGAGGAACCGCTCGATCCTATCGGGCGGCGGCGCATCGCCTTCGCGTTCCTGTTTGCGGCAACCTGATCTCAGACTGCCTGCGACAGGAACGCGTTCACTGCCGCCCAGACCTCGTCGTTGCGCCCGACCCAGACGTGGCCGCCGCTCGGGAAGCTCACGAGTTGTGCGCCCGGCACGGTCGCCGCGATGTGGCGGGCGGCCGCCAGCGTCTCGAAGCGGTCGTCCTCGAGCGAGAGCGCGAGCGTCGGCGCCGAGATCGCTTCCAGAGCCATAGGCTCGGGCGAGCCGGCGAGCTTGCCGTCGTTCAGGAGACCTCGGGCGCGGTCGCTCACGGGGAGGATGTCGTGGAGGATCGCGCGGATACGTGCCTGCTCGTCCGGGCTGGCGGCCTGCACCAATGAAGGATCGGTCGCGAGCAAGGCGCCGATCATCGCGTCCTCGCCCATTGTCATGCCAAGCCAGAACAGGAAGTCGGAGCGCAGGCCGTAGGCGATGATCGCCTCGGCGAGCGCGTTCGGTGGCCGAGGCGGAGGCCTGTCTGGCGCGAAGGCGGCAGGCACCAGCGCAACCAGCGCCGCGCAGCGGTCCGGGTGGCGGATCGCGAACGCCATCGCCGAGAGCGCTCCGGCCGATCCGCCGATCAAAGGCACACGGTCGATCCCGAGACGGTCGAGGAGATCGACGAAGGCGTCGGCCTGGTTCTCCGCGGACGGATCGTCGGGGAAGTCGGAGCGCAGATAGCCGAAGCGGGAGGGTGCGACCACCTGCCAGCCCGCGGCAGCAAGCGGTTCCGCAAACGCCAGGCCCTGGTCGAAACCACCGCCGGTGCCGTGGACCATGAGCACTGGCGGACCGGACCCGGCGATCGAATACTCCATCCCCCCGAATTGGCTCTCGAACACTTCGCTCCTGCCGCGGATCCTGGCACGTGCCGCGGCGAGATCGCGGGCGTAGGCGCGCCGCGTTGCGCCGCCAACGAAGGCGGCACCGCCGAGCAGCCCGAGACCGAGAACCGTCCGTCGCCGCATTTCCGCCTCCGTCACCGTCGCGCAGAATCCATAGCCGAGTAAGCCCATGGCCTCCATCATCCTGGCTGCGGCCGGCGCCGCGATCGGCGGCTCGGTGGGCGGCGCCGTGCTCGGCGTCAGCGCCGCCACGATCGGCGGCGCGGTCGGCTCGCTGGCGGGCGCCGCCATCGACTCCTGGCTCGTCGCCTCGATGGCGCCGACCCAGAAGATCGGCGGCCAGCGCCTCGACACGCTGCAGATCACCGCCTCGACCGAGGGCGCGGTGATCCCGCGCGTCTACGGGCGCATGCGGGTGGGCGGCAACATCATCTGGGCCACCGACTTCCGCGAGGAGACCGAGACGACGCGTCATGGCGGCGGCGGCAAGGGTGACGGCGGAGGTGGCGGGCGAGGCGAAGTAGAAGTACTCGGTCACCTCTGTGCGTAACCATGCGCGTGCACCTCGGGGACGAGGACCAGGCGCCCGACCCGTTCATCGCCGCGAAGACGGGCGCGGCAAACACCCCGGCCTACCGCGGCGCCGCCTACGTCGTCTTCGAGGAGTTGCCGCTCGATCGCTTCGGCAACCGGCTGCCGCAGCTCTGCTTCGAGGTCTTCCGCCCGATCCTCGACGGCGCGAACGCCGAGAGCCAGGTGCGCGCCGTCACCCTGATCCCGGCCTCGGGCGAGTTCGCCTACGCGACAGAAGTCGTGCGCCGTGAGGTTGGCGACAACACCAGCCCCGAGAACGTCAACGCCGAGGCGCATGCCGCCGACATCGTGGTGGCGCTGGCCTGCGCGCCAAAGGTCGAGTCGGTCTCGCCCGAAGCGCACGGCGCTTCTGATTATCGACGTGCAGAAGACGTATCTGGAGGAAAAGGAGCGGCCGGAGGAGACGGCGCGCTGGCAGCCCTTCTACAACCGGATGAGGGAAACTGTGATTCCCAACTGCGCGAGCCTGATCGCGGAGTGCCGCAACAAGGGTGTCGAGGTAATACACGCTCGCATCGGCTGCCTTACCCACGACGGCCGCGACCGCTCGTTTAGCCAGAAGAAGCCTGGTTTCAACAACCTCCTGCTGTCCAAAGATCGGGATGACGCGCAGATCGTGCCGGAGCTCGCGCCGAAGGAGCACGAAGTCCAAATCGTCAAGACCACCGACAGCGCGCTGACCGGCACCAACCTACGGCTGATACTGCACAACATGGGCATCTCCGACGTGATCTGCGCCGGCATCTTCACCGATCAGTGCGTGTCCTCGACCGTCCGCAACCTCGCCGACGAGAGCTTCAACGTCATTGTCGCCGAGGATTGCTGCGCGGCCGCAACTGCACAACGCCGAGTTGAGAATCATCAATATGGTCTACTGCCAAGTCGCGCGCCTTGACGAGACGCTAGGCTTTTTCGACACTTGATGGGGAGGCGCAGGTGGCCGGACTCTACGAACGCGACGTGGCGGCGATCTCCCGCATGTCGCACCTGCGTGTCCCCCGTCAGTGCCCTTGGGACATCTGATGTGATTTTGTAACGGAGGGTTTCTGGCTCATCGAAACTACCAAGGAGTGGAGATGAGACAGAAACCCGGAATACGAAGCCGCCAGCCGAGAGGGTCTCGAGCGAGATCCGTCGGCGCAATCGCAAGCAGCATTCGGCAGAGGAGAATATCCGCATCGTGCTGGAAGGCCTGCGCGGCGGGAAGGCGTAGCGGCACGGTCGCGGCTCCTACCAGTTCGTCACGGAGCCGTCCCTGCGCACGAGATGGGGCGCCTCCCACGGCCGGTAGCTTTGCTTTGCGACCAGCCCCTCGTCAACGTCGACCCCGAGGCCCGGGCGGGCGCTGACCCGGTAGCAAGCCCCTTCGAGGGTCAGCATTCCGGGGAAGAGGTCGGGGTCGCCGAAGCCGTGGTAAAGTTCGCCCGGCGAAGCGCGTGTCTCGAGCCACGCGAAGTTAGCGACGGCGGCCGCGAAATGCACCGTGGCGGCGGTGCATATGGGGCCGAGCGGGTTGTGGGGCATCATGTCAATGTAATGGGCCTCGGTCCAGCCGGCGACCTTCATCGCCTCGGTCAGGCCGCCGACGTTGCAGATGTCGATGCGATTGAACTGGGTGAGGTCCCGCTCGATGAAGGGCAGGAATTGCCACTTGGAGGAAAACTCCTCGCCGATTGCGAAAGGAACGTCAGTCAGTTTGCGCAGCGCCTCGTAGGCGCCGGGCGTCTCATCGCGGATGGGTTCTTCTAGGAAGTCCAGCGTGCCGCGCGGCATCTTCTGGCAGAAGCTCGCCGCCTCCGCCACGCTCAGGCGGTGGTGGAAGTCGATGCCGAGAACCGCGTCCGGCAGGGCCTCTCGGCACCTGACCGTCCACCTGGCGGTCTCGGCGATGCTTTCGCGCGGCTCGTACACCTTCTCCGAGCGCTGGCCGGCCGGAATCAGGCGGATCGCCTCCCATCCCTGTTCCTTCAGTTCCATCACCTGCTCGACGACTTCCTCGCTCGAGGCCTCCGAACGCGTCGTCGCGAAGGTCGGAATAAGATCGCGCTGCTTGCCGCCCAGCAGATCGTAGACCGGCACGCCGAGCGCCTTGCCCTTGATGTCGTGCAGGGCGATGTCGATCGCCGAGATCGCCGCCTGCAGGACGCGGCCGCCTTCGAAATACTGGCTGCGATACATCTCCTGCCAGATTCGGCCGATCTGCATGGCGTCCTGGCCCATGAGAAACGCGCTCAAGTGCTCGATGGCGCCGACCACCGCCTTTTCGCGCGAAGACAGGCCGCTTTCGCCCCAGCCATGCACCCCCTGGTTGGTTTCGACCTTGACGATCAGCTGGTTGCGGATGCCGACCCAGACCGGATAGGGCTTGATGGCGGTGATCTTGAGCTTCGGTTGCATGATCACGCTTGCAGGGCCAGTTCGGTTGCGCCGTCGAAGAGGTGCATGCGCTCCTGATCGAACTCCAGCCAGACCTGTTCATCGGATTCGACATCGAAGGTCGGCGGCAGGCTGATGTTGACGATCGCTCCCGACAGGAACACCTGTACGAAGGTGACGTCGCCGGTCGGCTCGACCGTGTAGACCTTGGCCGGCACGCTTGCGTCCTCCTGCGACTTGTGCAGTTGGATCGTCGAGTGACGCGCACCCAGAACGACCTTCCGCGACGTCGCGTTATGCACCTTGCGCGAATTCTGGTCCGAAAGCGTAAGCGCCCATCCTTCGGCACTGGTGAGCACCGTTCGGCCGTCGGCCGTAGTCGCCTCCAGCGGGATTAGGCTCATCGCAGGACTGCCGATGAAGCTGGCGACGAACAGGTTCACGGGATTGGCGAAGACCTGCGCGGGCGTGTCGTACTGCTGCAAGTAGCCGCCGCTCATGACGGCCATCTTGTCGGCCATGGTGACCGCCTCGAGTTGGTCGTGGGTCACGTAGACGATCGTCGCATCGAAATCCTGGTGGAACCGCTTGATTTCGGATCGCATCTGCACGCGCAGCTTGGCATCGAGATTGGACAATGGCTCGTCCATCAGGAAGACGGCTGGATTGCGAACGAGCGCGCGGCCGAGTGCCACCCGTTGCTGCTGGCCGCCCGACAACTCCCGGGGCTTGCGCTCAAGCAGGTGAGTCATGTCGAGCATGCGCGCGGCGTCGCGCACCTTTTCGTCGATCTCGGAGGATGACATCCGGCGCATCTGCAGCGGGAAGGCGAGGTTCTTGTAGACCGTCTTGTTGGGGTAGAGCGCGTAGTTCTGGAACACCATCGCGATGTCCCGGTCCTTAGGATCGAGGTCATTGACTACGCGGTCGCCGATCATGATATCGCCGCTGGTGATCGGAATGAGTCCTGCGATCAGGTTCAGCGTTGTCGTCTTGCCGCATCCCGACGGGCCGACGAGTGCGACGAACTCTCCGTCATCGACGGTTAGCGACACGTCCCGCACCGCATAGACCGGGCCATAGGTCTTGACGAGATCTTTGAGGTTCACGTCGGCCATGAATCCTGTTTCCTAGTGCTTGACCGCGCCTTCCGTGAGCGCGCGTACGAAGAATTTCTGGAGGACGAGGAACAGGACCACGACAGGCACGCTCATCATGAAGCTCGCGGCCATAAGTCCGGGAAAGTCGGTGGTATTTTCTGAGAAGAACCGCTGGACGCCGACCGGCAAGGTCAGTTGATCGTTTCTCGAGATGAACGTGTAGGCGTAGATGTACTCGTTCCATGCCCCGATGAACGAGTAGATCGCCGTGGCGATGATCCCCGGCACCGAGAGCGGCATCACGATCAGGAAGAAGGCTTGAAACCGTGTCGCCCCGTCGATGCGCGCAGCCTGCTCGAGCTGCACCGGAATGTTGTCGTAGAAGCCCTTGAGCAGCCAGATGGCGAGCGGCAGGCCGAAGGTCATGTAGGTGAGGACCAGCGAGCCGTGCGTGTTCACCAGGCCGAGGAAGCGCATCAGGATGAAGAGCGGGACCAGGAAGATCACCGCCGGGAACATGTTGCGCAGGAGCACCGAGAAGAACAGGAACTGCCGCCCCGGAAAGCTGAAGCGCGAGAAGGCGTAGGCCGCCGGCACCGCGACCAGCACCGAGAGTACCGTCGTCAGGGTCGAAACGATGAGGCTGTTCCAGAAGAACGTCAGGAAGTCCTTGCCTACGGTGTTCTGGGGATCGAGCAGCCTGCGATAGCTCGCCAGCGTCGGCTCGCTCGGCCACCATTCGGGCGGGAACGCCATGGCCGCGAAGGCCGACTTGATCGACGTCAGCAGCATCCAGACCATCGGCAGGGCGGTGTAGGCCAGCATGAACCCCAGGAACAGGCGGCCGACCCAGCGCCAGCCGTCGATCCGCCGCCGGCGGGGCATCGTCGGTGAAGTCATCGCGCGGCCTCCCTGCGGTCGCCGCCGGTGAGCGCGCGGACGTAGAAGTAGCCGAGCGTCATCAGGATGGTGAACAGGAGCACTGAATAGGCCGACGCCACCCCCCAGCGCTGGCGCCCGAAGGCGAGCTCGTAAATGTGGGTGATCCAGATGTGCGAGGCGTTGGCGGGGCCGCCGCCGGTCATGATCCAGGGGATGATGAAGGAGTTGAAGTTGGCCACCGCGAGCAGCAGGATCGTGACGGTGGTCACCCCGCGCAGATGTGGGAACGTGACGTGCCAGAAGCGCTGCCAGGCGTTAGCGCCATCGACCTGCGCGGCGCGCAGCAGCTGCTCGGGGACGGTCTGCAGCCCGGCCATCATCATGATCATGGCGAAGGGAAACTCGCGCCAGATGTTGACGACGATCAGCGAGGCCAGGACCGTGCCGGTGCTGTCGATGAAATTCGGCGGCCGGTCTACGAACCCCATCTGCACCAGCACTACGCCGATTATGCCGAAATCTGAGTGGTAGATCCATTTCCAGATGTAGGAGGCGGCGACCGCGCTTATCACCCAGGGAACGATGAAGATGCCGCGCAGCAGGCCGCGCCCGAGGAAGTTGCGGTGCAGCGCCAGCGCCAGCGCGAAGCCCAGCACGAAGGCGATGAGGGTGGAGGAAAGCGTCCAGATGACCGTGTTGACTGTAACGCGCCAGAATACGTTGCTGGAGAGGATGGCGACGTAGTTGTCCAGGCCGACGAAGATCTTGTCCCGCAGCTGCAGCCCGGGCGGAGTGTTGAAGAAGGACAGCTCGACCGTGTAGTAGATCGGGTAGGCGATAACGACGAGCATCACCACGATGGCGGGCAGCACGTAGAAATAGTCAGCCCTGTTGCTCCATACCTGTCGGACTAGGCCGGTGCGCTTCGCGCGCGGTTGGCGGGCCGGGCCTGCCTCGCCTTTCACCATGGTCATTGTGGGCTAGCCCTTGTCAGGTGCGACGTGTGGGCCGGCAGCGCGAAGGCTGCCGGCCGTGTCCGAGACAGGCGCTGCCTAGAGCCCGCCGTCCATCAACGCGTCGACCTTCGCGGCCGCATCTTCGGCCGCCTCTTCGATCGTCATGGTTCCGGTCAGCGCGTTCTGCAGCATGTCCGGGATGATGATGTTCATGATCTCGGGAGCTTCCGGCAGGGCCGGGAACGGGATGCCGTACGGAAGCATCGAGGTCGTGACGTCAAGGAACCTGGTGTTGTCCAGACGTTCCTTCATCCATACGGTCTTGAAGCCGTTGAGGTTGCCGGGGTTCGAGCCGGCATAGGCCATCTTCAGCGACCATTCCGGGCTGGTCCAGAAGCAGATGATCGCCTTCGCGGCCAGCTCGTCCACGACGCCGCCCTCAACATACTCGGGCTTGAGAATGTGGATGTTGGAGCCGCCGAAGACCACCGCGCGCCTTCCGTCCGGACCGGTCGGGATCAGGCCGTAGCGCATGTTGTCGATGACGACCTGCGCTTTGTCCCGGTCTTCGCCCGTGGCCTTCGCCTGCATGTCGAGCATGACGTTGTAGTCGGAGGGGTGCGAGATCATCATGCCGAGCTGGCCAGAAGCGAACAGGGGCTGGTTGTCCGCCTGCTGGTTGGTGAGAGCCGAAACTGGCACCGATTGGTCGCGGACGTACATGTCGTAGGACGCCTGCAGGGCACGCTTGCTGGCTTCGCTGTTCAGCCTGATCTCGCCATAGTTCGGCTCAGGATCGGCTTCGTCGAACACGCCGCCGCCGTAGGCCCAGAGCTGGGGCATGAACCGGTAGGGCGTGTTGCCGGCGTTCTTGCGCGCAACGAGGCCATAGCCGGCGATCCCGAGCGTGTCGTGGATCTGCTTGGAGTAGGCGATGACGTCGTCCCACGTTGCCGGCGGCGAGTCCGGATCGAGACCGGCGCGCTCGAAGATGTCGGCGTTCCAGATCAGCGCCATGGTCTCGTTGTTGGTGGGGATGCCATAGGACGCCCCGTCCCAGGTCACGGCCTTCATGGCGCCGGGCCAGAAGTCCTCGGTCGACCAGCCGACATCCTCGGGGCTGAGCGGCTCCAGATAGCCCTTGGCGGCGAATTCGGTGCCGCCGAGGATCTGCAGGCGGATCGCCATCGGCGCGGCGTTGCCGAGCAGCGCGGTGCGGAACTTGTCGAGCATGTCGTTGTAGGTGAGGGCCTGCTCTTCGAGCTGGATGTTGGGATAGGTTTCACGGAACGTCTTGAAGAAATCCGCGTAATTCTGGCGCGCCACGTCGGGGTCGCCCTCGAACATACCCTGATACCAGAACGTCAGGCGGCCCTCGTAGTCGAGCGGCGTGATCTTGCTGCACGCCTCCGCCGTGTCAAATTCCTCGGTGCCAGCGATGGAGCGCACATACTCAGGCGACCACTGGCTGAGGTCGACGGGCGGCTCTGCAAGCACCGGCGTCGCCGTCAGCGACGCCGTCAGTGCGCAGACTGCTGCACCACGCAGAAAGCCGCTGCGACAAGTCAACATTATCATTCTAACCCTCCCGTTTGGACGTTGCCTGGCTGGCAGGCGCTTATGCCTAAGACCGCAGGGTGCGAGGTCTTCCTGCTCCGTTTCCCTTCGATGGTTTGGAACCTCCCAGAATCGGGATTGCGTGTCAATTCGAAAGGATCGTGTACTATTTGACGGAAGTCGCACATGATGTCAGAAGGGGCGCGCGTCAGCCGTGGAGGGGAGGGGGCCGGAGTTGGGCGGGTCGGACAGCTTCAAAGCAAGGCCGCCCGCCGGGGTCGATCCCATCGGATCCTCCAGCGAAGGTGCCTCCGTCTACCAGCTTATCCGCGAGGACATCATCGAGGGGCGGCTCAAACCGAACGAGCGCCTCGTCGCGGCCGACCTCGCGCGCCGTCACGGCACCTCAACGAACCCCGTTCGCGAGGCGCTCCAGCTCCTCCGGGGGGAAGGCTTCGTCACCTTTGCGCTGAACCGAGGCGCGCGGGTGCGGCCGATCGACCAGGACTTCGTCCGCGACATCTACGAGATCGGCGTGCTGATCGAGCCTGCCCTGACCCGCTGGTTCGTCAACATGGCAACCGAAGAGGACATCGCCGAGCTCGAGCTTCTCCAGGACCTGATCGAGGAAAACGACTTTGCCGATCCGCTGCGGCACAGCGAACTGGACACGGCGTTTCACACGGTCATGTATCGCCGCCACTACAACCGGCACGCAGCCGTGCTCTGGTGGAAGCACCGCGAAGTCCTGCGCTCCGTCAGCCGCCGCTTCAATTTCACTCTCGCCAGGCGCGCGACCGTCATCCGCGAGCATCGGGAACTCATCCAACTCACGAAGGTCCATGACGCCGACAAGGCAGCTGAAACCATCGCCCGCCACGTCGAAGGATCGGGCCGCCACGTTCTGGAACAGATGCGCGCCCATGACGCCGCCGTGGCCGAGTGACCCGCGCACCATCCCATCGCAACAGGAGTACTGACGCATGAAAATCACCGGCGTGACCCCGTGGCTGGTAAAGTCCGGCGGCTCCTACTGGGGCGAATTCCTGTTCGTCGAGGTGACCACGGACGAGGGCATCAGCGGATGGGGTGAGATCACCACCACGACCAAGCTCGCGAACCGGGCGCTGCGCGCTATGCTACAGCAGATCGGCGCCATCGTGGCCGGAGAGGATCCGGCGCATATAGAGCGGCTGTGGCACATGCTGTTCCGCAGCTTCACCTACATGGGCAGCCGCGGAGCCGCCGTGGAATGCGTTAGCGCCATCGACATCGCCCTGTGGGACATACGCGGCAAGGCGCTCGGCCAGCCGATCTACGAGCTGCTCGGCGGCCCGGTCCGAAACGAGATAGCGCTCTACACCCACCCCGACCAGCGCAAGTTCACCACGCGGGAGAGCGTGGTCGCCGAGATCCGCGACATCGTCGCCTCCGGCCACACCGCGCTCAAGTTCGATCCCTTCCCCTTTCAGCGGGGCGGGCGTGAGCAGGACGACGGTTACCTCGACGGCTCGATGACGCGCAAGGACGAGCGTGAGGCGGCCGAGCTGACGGCGCTGATCCGCGAGACGACGGGCCCGGACATCGAGATCCTCATAGATGCGCACGGCCGCTTCGACGTCCCGACCGCGATCCGGCTCTGCCGCACGCTCGAGGACGCAGGCCAGATCGACTGGTTCGAGGAGCCTGTGCCGCCGGAGAGCTTCAACGCGCTGAAGCAGGTGCGCGACAAGGTCAATGCCGCGATCTCTTGGGGCGAACGCGGCCACACCAAATGGGACTTCGTGCCGATCCTAGAGAACAAGCTCGCCGACTACATCATGCCAGACGTCACCTGGACCGGCGGCATCACTGAGCTCAAGAAGATCTCGGCCCTGTGCGAGGCCTACTACGTCCCGGTGTCGCCCCACGACGCCGCGGGTCCGATCAACGTCGTCGCCGGGGCGCAGGTGATGATGACAGTGCCGAACTTCTACAAGCTCGAGACGTCGGAGTGGAACCTGCACAAGTACGACGAGATGATCGACCGGCCGCTCGACAATTCGAACGGCAGCCTGAAGCTTACCGGGCTGCCCGGGCTGGGGATCGAAATGAACCGCGGCTTCCTCGAGGCCAATGCGATCGAGGCCTAACCAATGCGCTTTTGTCGCCCCCTGGCGCTCGGGCTGACCGGCATCGGTCAGAGCCACATCCTTCCCCCCCGCGAAAGGTCCGTTCACGGAATGAAGATCGTCGACCTGCGTTGCGCCGTCATCGGCCGCCATCCCATCGTCCGCATCGTGACGGACGAGAACATCCACGGCCTCGGCGAGGTCGAGTTCACCAAGCCCTACCTCAAGCCCTGGGTGCTGCACTTTCGCGAGGCGCTCATCGGCGAGGACCCCACCGATGTCGAGCGCTGCATGCTGAAGATAAGGCAGCGCGGCGGCTTCAAGCCCTATGGCGCCGCCGTCAGCGCCATCGAGCATGCCCTGTGGGACATCGCCGGCAAGGCCTTGAACGTTCCTGCCTACAAGCTGCTCGGCGGCAAGGTGCGCGATAAGGTGCGCTGCTACAACGGCAACCGGCGGCGCAAGCGCGCGGGGGACCGGCCCGAGGACTACGCGGCAGACGTCAAATGGATGATGGAGCAGCCCGAGGGCTTCTTCATGGTGAAGCAGGGGATCACGTTCCACTCGAACATGAAGGATACGGTTCCCGACTTCCACTACGGCGTCGTCCAGAACAAGGCCGGGTACCACGGCGCCATGGATCAGGGCCAGATCGGCGAGCGCGGCATGGCCCATGCGATCGATTGCGTGGCAGCCATGAAGGAGGTGCTCGGCGACAAGGTCAGCCTCGCGCTCGATTGCGGTCCCGGCTGGTTCCTGTCCGACGCCATCCGCTTCGCCAATGCGGTCGAGACGTACTACCCGATGTGGCTCGAGGACATGCTGACCGGCGACTACGTGCCATGGGTCAACCCGCAGGCCTACCGCGAGCTGACGCGGTCGACGACAGTGCCTATCCACACCGGCGAGCAGATTTACCTCCGCTACAACTTCAAGGAGCTGATCGAAACGCAGGCGGTGCGGGTCGTAGGGCCCGATCCGGCCGACATCGGCGGGATCGCGGAACTCAAGTGGGTCGCCGAGCACGCCTACATGCATTCGATCATGATGGCGCCCCACGGTACCGCCAACGGCCTGCTCGGCCTGGGCGCGCTGATCAACGTGTGCGCCACCCTGCCCGCCAACTTCATCGCCTTCGAATACCCCACGGCGTCCGAGCCCTGGTGGGAGGACATCGTCGTCGGCCTGCCGAAGCAGATCGTACGGGACTCGATGATCGACCTGCTGTCCGGCCCGGGGCTCGGCCTCGACATCGACCCGGACGGAGCGCGCAAGTATCTCTCGGAGGAAGACGAGGGGTTTTTCGACCGCGTCTAGGAGCCCAAATCCACTCGCGGTCATGACGAGGTGAGAGAGCCATTTGGCCGTGCCTCATACCAGCGCCCGTTGATCAAAACCCATGGGCCCATTCGCGCCGGCCGATCGACTTGATCCTCCACGGCTGGCCCATGAGCTCGCTCCAGGCGTCGCAGCAATGGGCGACGATGTCGTCGTAGCCGCGGAAGACGCGGTTGGAGAGCCAGTTGTCGCGGAGGAACTGCCAGACGTTCTCGACGGGGTTCCATTCCGGCGATCGGCGCGGCGTTTGCGCTGCATCAACGCGCCGATGCTGACTTGCGGGGACTACGACGGTTTGGACGCCTTGCGCCTGCAAAGTCGGTGTTCCGGCCAAGAGCGGGGGTCACGTCATGCAGACGTGGAACGTGCGATCCGGTTCCACCCAGAGCGCCACCGCGAAGATCCGCACGTCCGAGCCGCGGATCTCCACCTCTGGCCGCTGCGCGCCGCCGGTCAGCGCCGGCACATGCTCGCCCAGACGACGCGCCAGGTCGCTCAACCCGATTATTCCATCATGGTCGTAGTCGGCGGCGCCGCCCAGCGCCTCCAGCAGCGCCTCGGTGAAGGCCCCGTTCTCCCACTCCATGCCCTCCTCCGAAAGCTGCCCCTGCGCGCAGGAGGTGAACACCGTCACGTTGGCGCCGGTCAGCATCGCCCGCAGCGACCGGTCGGGCAGCGACGTCGCACCGCCGGAGCGGCAGGCGTCCACCAGCACGATCACCCGGCCATGCCTGGCGATGGCGGCGATCTCGTCGTGGAACTGCACCGCGGGCAACCCGTTGGCCTTGACCGCCGCGGCCGATCCGTCGTCGATCCCGTGCGGCAGCAGGTAGAACTTCCCGTCCACCATGTCGCCGTGCCCCGAGAACTGGATCAGGGCGAGGTCGGCCCCGCCGCCCGCCGCCATGCCCGTCCGGATCTGCTCCAGACCGGCGAAGATCGCCGTCTTGCTGGCTTCCTCGTTGACCAGAACGATGGCGCGCACTTCGGCGTAGAGCCCGCATTGCGAGCGCCGCAGCGCCGCCGCCACGTCGTGCGCATCCCGGTCGGCGTAGACGAGGTTCAGATGCCGCGCCGCCTCGCCGTAGTCGCTGACGCCGATGGTCAGCACGTGCAGCCGCGCGCCCGGCGTCACGTCCGATCCGGTGGCGCGCCGCACCGCCCCCCGGATCTTCGCCAACTCCGTGACCGCCAGCGCGCCCGCCGCGCCCATCTGCGGCAGCACGTGCCTGATCACCTCGGGCCGGTGGGTCTCGGGGATCTCCGAGACCGGGATCGCCTCGGCCGCGCGGTCCCAGCCGCGGTTGACATGCCAGCGCAGGATGCTCCGCGCGCCGGGCGTCGCGGCATAGATGCCCTCCGGCGTCCAGGCCACCCAGTTCTCCCCGTCGAGCATCGGGAACAGCGCGAGAAGCTCCACGCCGTCCTCCATTCGATACCAGCGGATCGTGCCGTCGCCGCAGGCGGCGACCGCGAGCCGCCCGTCACCACTGATGTTGACCGCCCAGACGGCGCCCTGAACCGGCCGCCACCAGAGCGTCTTGCCGGCCACGTCGAAGGCGCGCAGCAACCGGTCGGTCCCGAGTATGAACCGGTCTCCGTCCGGGTCGATCGCCAGGCTACGCGCAGTCTCGTGGAGCAGCAGCGGCAGGGCCTTGCCGTCAAGAGTTGGTTTGGTGGAGTTGATCCAGTCGGCAATGGCCAGGCTGTCCTGCATTGGCGGCGCGATGCGGCCATTTTCGCCTGCCGACAGAAGTTGCAGCGCCGCAAGATCGAAGCAAAGGCGGTCTTTCGTACCAAATGGCTTCGGGCCGAACACAACCCGCATGCCGTCCTGCGACACCGCGAAATTGCTCCACTGATCGCGCGTATCGATCTGCCGCGGCACCTCGACCCAGCGCGGCCCACCGTCGGCTTCGAGCACGCCGAGCCAGGGATCGGCAGCCGAGACCAGCAATGCCCCGTCCGGCAGCGGCTGCAAGCTCGTCACCGAATTTGTGCCCGCCGGTAGCGTCCGGCCCGGTCCGGCTGCCCCGTCGTCCCGGGCGACGACAGGAGCGCCACTCCCGTCTTCGTAGCGCCCTGCCGCGAACAGCGTAGCTCCATCCGCCGACCAGGCAACAATTGAGAGGTTGCCATTGTCGATGCCACGGACGTCCGGAGACGGCAGCGGCGCGAGTGTCTCGCCGTCGAAGGTCGATACAGCCGTCGCATCCTCGAAGCCGACCGCAAGCCGCCCGTCGACCGGGCTGAACGCGAGGCCGAATGGTCGCGCATGTAGCGTCGCGACTGAACGCAGAAAACCTCCGTCGGCGTCGTAGAGGCGCAATCGACCGTCAAAGCTAGTGGTGGCGAACCGGCCGTCATGCGCGAACCCGGGGCCGTAGCTCTGGTCGCCGTAGTCCGTGTCCGCCGCCACTTCGGCCCATTTGTCCGCACCGTCGCGCGCGTAGAACCTTATGCCGTTCTTTCCGCCGAGTCCCACCGCCAGCCGGTCGCTGGCGGGCGAGAACGTCAGGTGGTTCACGACCTCTGGCAGCCCTTCGATGCGCTGGCGCATCATGCCGCTGACCGCGCTGAAGATGTAGATTTGTTCCTGCGGATCCGCCTCCGATGCGCGCGTCCAGCCGCCCGCGGCGATCCAGTTCCCGTCCGGACTTAGCGCCACGGCGAACACCTTGCCGATGTTCCCTGACCCCTTCGGCAGGCGGATCGTGCGTTTCAGGCTTCCATCCGCCAGCAACCACACCCGCACCGTGCCGTCATGCGAGCCGGTCACCGCGATCTGGCCCGCCGCGTCGACGTCCGCGCACTTTATCGGCGCGGTGTGGAAACCCGGGTCGAGCGTCAGAACCGGCCTGTCGAAAAGGCCGGATGTGTCCTCGCCGCTCATCTCCGCCCCGTCTCGGGCCGCCCGCCCATCGCCATCTCCCCGTCGGTTTCACAGAACCGCACGGCGGCGCGACGCGTTAACACCTGTTGAAACGGACTTAACGCGTTTCTGAAAGCTGTTTTATCCCAACAACATGGCCAAAGATTCACGCGTGAATCCGGGGCGTCATTCACACCCCTCAGCGCGGCAGCAGCGCCCGCAGCGTCTCGATCCGGTCGGCTTCCGCCGGCGGCTTGTCCCAGCGCAGCCGGCTGATCCGCGGGAACCGCATGGCCACCCCGGACTTGTGCCGCGTCGAGCGGTTGAGGCCCTCGAAGGCCACCTCGAAGACCAGCCCGTGATCGGGCTCGGCCCGCACCGCGCGCACCGGACCGAAACGGTCGGTGGTGTTGGCGCGCACGAACCGGTCGATGAGGGTTAGCTCCGCGTCGGTGAAGCCGAAATAGGCCTTGCCGACCGGAACCAGCGCGCCGTCCTCCGCCCATACCCCGAAGGTGTAGTCCGAGTAGTAGCCCGACCGCTTGCCGTGGCCGCGCTGGGCGTACATAAGCACCGCGTCGATGACGTGCGGATCGCGTTTCCACTTGAACCACGGTCCTTTCGGGCGGCCGGCGAGGTAGGGGCTGTCGCGCCGCTTCAGCATCACCCCCTCGATGACCGGGTCGGGCGGGGCGGCGCGCGCCGCGGCGAGGTCCTCCCAGCTCGCGAAGGCAACCGCCGGGCTGAGATCGAAGCGCGCCGGATCGAGCCCCGCCGCGAAGGCCTCGAGCCGGGCGCGCCGCTGGGCGAAGGGCAGCGGCCGCAGATCGCGGCGCCCGTCGTGCAGCAGGTCGTAGGCGCGCAGGAAGGCGGGATAGGCGGCGCGCTGCCGGGCCGTCACGGTCTTGCGGTTCAGCCGCTGCTGGAGATCGGCGAAGGGAGCCACCCCGGCCGCGATCCCGTCCGGCCGGGTCACCAGCAGCTCGCCGTCGATCGCGCCCACGAAGTTCATCGCTTCGGTCAGGTCCGGGAAGGCGGCGGAGATGTCGTCGCCGGTGCGCGAATAGAGCCGCCGGGTCCCGTCGCCGGCCACCGCCTGCATCCGCACGCCGTCCCACTTCCATTCCGCGACGAAATCGCCGGGCTCGAGCGCCGACAGCCCCTCGGCGTCGATGGGCTGGGCGAGCATCACCGGCCGGAAGGCGCTGGCGGCGCTGGCCTTCGGCCGCGGCCCGCCGGCGAACCAGGCGAAGAGATCGCCGTAGGGCGGCGTCAGCCCGTGCCAGATCTCCTCGATCTCGGCGACGTCGCGGCCGCCGAACTCCGCCAGCGCGGTCTTGGCGAGCCGGGCCGAGACGCCGACCCGCAGGCCGCCGGTGACGAGCTTCACCAGCGCGTAGCGCTCGGACTGGCCGAGTTCGCCCATCAGCGCCGCTGCGGCCTGCGGGGCCTCGCGCCGGGAGGCCGCGCGCAGCCGCGCGACGACCGCGCCGAGCGGCACGTCGCCGCCGGGCCGCGGCGGGTCCGGCCAGATCAGCGCGATGGTCTCGGCGAGATCGCCGACGAAGTCGTAGGAGAGCGCGAAGAGTTCCGCGTCGACCCGCTCGGCCACCATGGCCCGCAGGGCGGCGGGCTTGACGGTGTCGAGCTTCAGGTCGCGGGTCATCGCGGCGAGCCCCCAGCCCCGGTCCGGGTCGGGCGCATCGGCGAGATAGTCGCGCAGCAGCCGCAGCTTGCCGGTGCGCGCGGGCGTCAGCGTCAGCCGGTCGAGCAGGGCGGCGAAGCGGCGCATCAGTCGGGCTCGTCCTCGTAGCCGACGAGGTTGAGCGGCCGCGCCGCCACGCCGTTGAGCGCGCACCAGCGCGCCAGCGCCTCCTCGCGTCCGTGCGTGATCCAGACTTCCCCGGGCGAGAGTTCGGCGATGGTCCGCGTCAGGTCGTCCCAGTCGCAGTGATCGGACAGCACGAGCGGTAGCTCGACCCCGCGCTGGCGCTGGCGGGCGCGCACCTGCATCCAGCCCGAGGCGAAGGCCACCAGCGGATCGGAGAAGCGCCGGACCCAGGCGGCGGCGAAGGCCGAGGGCGGGCCGAGCACCACCGCGCCGGCGAAGTCGCGGCGGCGGCCGCGGTCGATCGTGGCGGCGGGCAACTCGCCGAGGTCGATCCCCTGCGCCGCGTAGTAGTCGCAGAGCCGGCGCAGCGCGCCGTGGATGTAGATCGGCGCATCGTAGCCGGCGTCGCGCAGCAGGCGGATCACCCGCTGGGCCTTGCCGAGCGCGTAGACGCCGACCAGATGGGTGCGCTCGGGGAACTGCGCGAGCGAGGTCAGCAGCCGGGTGATCTCGGCCGCCGGGTCGGGGTGGCGGAACACCGGCAACCCGAAGGTCGCCTCGGTGATGAAGACGTCGCACGGCGCGGGCTCGAAGCCGGCGCAGGTGGGGTTCGGGGCGCGGGCGTAGTCGCCGGCGGCGGTGATGCGCAGCCCCTTCGCCTCGACGGTGATCTGGGCCGAGCCGAGCACGTGGCCGGCGGGGCGGAAGGTGACGCCGACGCCGCCGATCTCGATGCGCTCGCCGGACGCGGCCGCCTGGGTCGACGCAGGCGCCCCGTCGCCCATGCGGATCGCCATGATCTCGAGCGTCTCGCGGGTGGCGAGGGCCGCGGCGTGGCCCGGGCGGGCGTGGTCGGCGTGGGCGTGGGTGATCAGCGCGCGGGCCACCGGGCGGACGGGATCGATGTAGAAGTCGCCGGGCGGGCAGTAGAGGCCCTCGGGGCGGGGCTGGAGCAGGTCGGCCGGGCGCATGGCGCGACCCTAGGACGGCGGCGGGGGCCGGGCAACGGCGCGCGGAGCCGCGGCAGTCCGGTTCGCAGGGGGTGTGTTACGGGGGCGTAACACACGTGCAATTCCGGTCAAGTCATTGAATAAAATGGCGTTAAGGAAGATTAATTCTCACAGAACACACCCAGGCCTGGCCGCGCGACCGGCTCAGGAGGTCCGGCCCGCGGCGGCGTTCACGGTCCAGAGCGCGGCCTCGGCGAGCACGGCGCGCGTGGCGGTGTCGAAGGCGAGGATCAGCGTCGCGGTCTCCGTGTTCGCCGCGGCCTGCACGGCCTCGAAGGTGCGCGTGGCGAGGATGCGCCGGTCGGAGTCGCGCACCAGCGTCAGCTTGACCCGGACCCGGACCTGGGCCGCCGGCGCGGGTTCCGGCGCGAGTTCGGCCTGGAAGTCGAGGATCTCGGTCATCACCACGAAATCGGGCAGCGGCGCGGAGACGTCGCTGGTCACGAAGGCGACCCCGCCGGTGTTCGAGATCGAGCGCACCAGCAGGTTCTGGAAATGCGTCGGCAGGGCGTCGACCCAGCGCGCGTCAGGCAGGTACTCGACCTGCAGCGCGCTCGGCTTGACCAGCACCCGCTCGAGGTCGATCGCCGCCGAGGCGGTGGGCGGCGAGACGATAACGCTGCGGTCGAGACGGGCGGGCGACTGGGCCGGCGGCGGCGCGGGCAGAAGCTCGTAGGTCGGCAGGATCCGCGAGGCGCCGGAGATCGACGAGAGCGCGGCGCAGCCGGGAAGCATCGCTGCGAGAAGGAGCGCGAGGGTCCAGCGCTTGAGCGTCATGTCGGGATCATCTCCTGAACTCGGGGGGCTGGTTGCCGATGAGAAACCGCGCCGGATCGCGTTCGATGCGCGCGGTCAGCCGGTCGAGGCGGATGACGAGGGCGCGCGCCTCCTCGGCGAAACGTGTGAACTCGGGCAGGCCGGTGGTGGCGAAGCGCTGGATCGGCGGGCCGCTGGTGGAAGTGACCGCCTCGACGCTGCCCAGCACCTGGTCGGCGCGTTCGGTGGTGGCGCGGATCTGCGCGGTGATGGCGGGCAGGTCGGCCGTCACCTTCTCCACGCCCGTGCGCAGGTCCGCGGCGGCGGCGCGGATGTCGGCGGCGGTCGGTCCGACCTCGGTGTCGATGATCCGGGTTGCGTCCTCGAAGGTGGTCTGGGCGGCGACGAGGGTGCGTTCGGCGGTTCCCATCGCCACGTCGAGACGCTCGAGCGAGGTGTTGGCGCGCGCGAAGGTCGCGGTGGCGCCCTGCAGCGCCGCCTCGGCGTCGGCGGTCAGCGGGTCGAGGCTGGCGGTGAAACGCGTCACGTCGCCGCCGACCTGGTCGATCACCCGGTTCGCCGTCTCCACGGCGCTGCGCACGTCCGAGACGATCGCGGGCACCTCGGTGGTGACCACGCGGTTGATCTCGGCGACGGACTGATCGACGGCCCCCAGCGTCGCGCGGGCCTCCGACACCAGCTGGGTTCCCTCGCCGCTCACCAGGGTGTCGACGCTGCGCGAGGCGGCGTCGATCGAGGCGAGCGCGGTGCGGGCCCCGTCGAGCGCCTCGTTGGCCGCGGCGACCGTCGTCTTGAATTCGGCGAGCCGGGCCGTCGCCTCGGTCGAGGCGTCGCCGATCTCGGCGAGGGTTGCGCTGGCCGAGGTCTCGAGCGCCTCGATCGTGGCGGCCAGCGACGCCACCGTCGCCTCGACCTGGTCGATCAGCGCCGGGGCCCGGTCGACGATCAGGGTGTTGGCGCTGTCGAAGGTGGTCTGCACGCTCGAGATCGCGCCGTCGGCGGTCGAGAGCGTCGTCTCGGCCTGGGCGAGCGCCGATCTCGCCACCGTCATCGTCTCGTCTGCGGTCTTCAGCGCGCTGTCCACCGTGGTGGCCAGCGGCGTCAGCTTTTCGGTGAAGGTGGTGATCTGGGCGGTCGCGGTCTTGATCGTCTCGGTGACCGAGGCGAAGTCGTTGAGCGCGGTCTGCAGCTCGCCCGAGGCGCTGTCGACGTTCTGCAGGATGCCGGTGACATAGCCCTGGTTCTGCGCGCCGGTGAGGCCCTCGAGGTTCTTCAGGAGCGACACCGTATCGGCGAGGATGTCGGGCGCGTCGTCGGTGAGCTGCTGGACCACCGAGCGCCGGCCCTGGATGACCGGCACGGTGCCGGGCGCGACGTCGGCGAGGTCGGCCGCGTCGGGATCGCCTCCCGAGAGCGCCACGAAGGAGACGCCGGTGACGCCCTGGGACTGGAGCTGCGCCGTGGTGTCGGCCTTGATCGGGGTGTTGGCCGCCACCTCGATGCGCACCCGCACCTTGCTGGGGTCCGGGTCATGGAGCGCGATCTGGGTGACCTGGCCGACGTTGATGCCATTGAATCGCACCTCGGCGGCGGTCGAGAGACCGGAGACGCTGTTGAACAGCACGTCGAAGTAGTCGTACTGGCGGTCGATCTGGATCTTGGCCAGCCAGACGAAGAATCCCAGCGACGCCAGTATCCCGAGCAGGGTGAAGAGCCCGATCAGAATGTAGTTGGCGCGGGTTTCCATCTCTTCGTGCGACCCTTCACTGCGTTCCGAACGCGGCCCGCGCCCGGGGCCCGTGGAAATATTCGTGGACCCACGGGTCGTCCACCTTGAGCATGTCGGCGATAGTCCCTGTCACCAGTACCTTTTTTTGGGACAGGACCGCCACCCGATCGCAGATGGCGTGCAAACTGTCGAGGTCGTGTGTCACCATGAACACGGTCAGCCCGAGGCTCTTCTGCAGATCGCGGATCAGATCGTCGAAGGCGGCGGCCCCGATCGGGTCGAGGCCGGCGGTGGGTTCGTCGAGAAAGACGATCTCGGGATCGAGGGCGAGGGCGCGCGCGAGGCCGGCGCGCTTGCGCATGCCGCCCGAGAGCTCGGACGGGTACTTGGCGCAGGCGTCCGCGGGCAGGCCGACCATCGAGACCTTGAGCTCGGCGAGCGCCTCGCGGACTTCCGTCGACAGATCGAGCTGTTCGCGCATCGGCGCCTCGACGTTCTGCGCCACGGTCAACGACGAGAAGAGCGCGCCCTCCTGGAACATCACGCCCCAGCGCTGCTCGATCTCGGCGCGCTCGGCGTCCGGGGCCCCGAGGGTCTCGACGCCGAAGACCTCGATCTGTCCGGCGGTGGGCGTCTGCAGGCCGACGATCGAGCGCAGCAGCACCGACTTGCCGGTGCCCGAGCCGCCGACGACGCCGAGCACCTCGCCGCGGTAGATGTCAAGATCGAGGTCCTCGTGCACGACGTGGTCGCCGAACTGGTTGCGCAGGCCGCGGACCCGGATGATCACCTCGCGCGCGCCCGCCTCCGCCATCCCCGCCTCCGCCATCAGACGCCCACCAGCGAGAAGAAGACGGAGAAGAGCGCGTCGGTGACGATGACCATGAAGATCGCGATCACCACCGAGCGCGAGGTGCGCTGGCCGAGGGATTCCGCGTTGCCCTCGACCTTGAGCCCCTCGTAGCAGCCGACGAGGCCGATGATCACTGCGAAGAACGGGGCCTTGACCATGCCGACGACGAAGTTGGAGACGTCGACGGATTCCAGCATCCGCACCCGGAACACGCCGGGCGAGACGCCGAGCTCGATCCAGCTCATCAGCGCGCCGCCGAAGAGCCCCGTGAGGTTTGCGATGAAGCCCAGCATGGGCAGCATCAGGAGCAGCGCCAGCATCCGCGGCACCACCAGGACCTCGATCGGGTCGAGGCCGAGCGTGCGCATGGCGTCGATCTCCTGGCGCATCTTCATCGAGCCGATCGCGGCGGTGAAGGCCGAGCCCGACCGGCCCGCGACGATGATCGCGGTCAGCAGGATGCCGAGTTCGCGCAGGAGCGAGATGGCGATGAGGTCGACGACGAAGATCTCCGCCCCGAACTGGCGAAGCTGGGCCGCGCCCTGGAAGGCGAGCACGACGCCGATGAGGAACGCCATCAGCGCCACGATCGGCACGGCGTTGTAGCCCACCTCCTGCATGTGGTGCACGACCGAGGTCCAGCGCAGCCGCCAGGGGCGCGCCAGCACGCCGACGGTGCGCGCGATCACCAGGCCGAGAAAGCCGGTCATCTCGATGAAGCCTTCGTAGATGTGCGCGGTCTCGCGGCCGAGATGCTCGAGCCAGACCGCGAAGCCGCCGTCGCGGGGCCGTTCGACATGCTCGACCGGCAGGCTCCGGGTGACGGTCTCGATGAGTTGCAGGTGGATGGGCGAGGCGCCTTCGATGCGGGTCTCGACGCCCTCGGCCTTGAGCCGTCCGACGAGATCGACCACCAGCCATGCGCCCGCCGTGTCGAGCCGGTCGACGCGCGCGAGGTCGATCACCGCCTCGCCGCTGCTGGGGAGGCCGTCGATCTGGCGGCGCAGGCTCTCGAGCGCGCCGATGAGCATGTCGCCGGCGAAGCCGAGGCGCGCGCCGCCGTCCGAACGCTCAATGGTGACCGTCGCGCTGCTCATGCCGCCCGTTCCGCCGCCTCGGGACGCGAGTGAATCACGCGCGCCCCCGCGCCGCAAGGGCGCCGCAGGGCGCGCGCGCGCCTCAGCCGGGAAAACGGGCGCGGTAACGCGCGACGGCCTCGGGATTGCGCAGGTTGACGGGCAGCGCGCCCGACAGCACGCGCAGCGCCTCGGCCGCTGCGCCGGTGGCCATGCGCATCAGGCTCTCGTCGGTGACGCCGGCGACATGCGGGGTGACGATGACGTTGGGGAGCGACATGTAGGGATGATCGGGCGGCAGCGGTTGCTCGGCGAAGACGTCGAGGGCCGCGCCGGCGATGCGGCCCGTGCCGAGGGCGGCGATCAGCGCGTCGTCGTCGATGATCGCGCCGCGCGCCACGTTGACGAGATAGGCGTCCGGCTTCATGCGGGCGATGGCGGCGGCGTCGATCATGCCGCGCGTCGTCTCGGTGAGCGGGCAGGCGATCACCACGATGTCGGCGCGCTCCATCAGAGCGACGAGTCCGACCGGTTCGGCCGCGGCGCGGATGCGGGCGGGGGTGCGGGTGTGGGCGATGACCCGGAGCCCGAAGCCTGCGGTGGCGATCGCGGCGACCTCGTGGCCGATGTCGCCCATGCCGATGATGCCCAGCGTCGCCCCGGAAAGCTCGTGCGCCACGTCGGTCGCCGCGCGCCCCGCCGCCCAGCCCGATCCGCGCAGCGCCCGGTCGATCGGGACCATGCGCCGGCGCAGGGCGAGGGCCATCAGCATCACGTGCTCGGCGACGGTGCGGGCGTTTACGCCGGGAGTGTTGGCGACGAGCACGCCGGCCTGCGTGGCGGCCTCCATCGGCACCATGTCGAGGCCGGCGCCGTGGCGGATCGCGGCGCGCAGGTTCGGCGGGTCGTCGAAGAGCGCCGCCGGGATCGGCACGCGCACGATGACGATCTCGGCGTCGCGCCCCTCGCGGGCGAGGGTGGCGGCGTCGTGGGCGGAGGCGACGCGCACGTCGCCGACGGGGGCCAGCATCGCGGCAGCGCGCGGGTGCAGCGGATGGGTGGAGTAGATCATCGGCGCCTCGGCTTTGAGTCGCGGCCGGGTCTAGCGGCTGGCGCAGCCGGGCGGAATACGGCATCGATGAAGGGAAGGCGCGTGAAACGCGGGGAGGGCGACTGGCGCAGGGGAAGACGTCCGGCTGCCGAAAAGAGATGGGCCTCACGAACGCATCCACCAAATCGAAAGGAGCGCGCCATGGGCGGCGGTGACGATCCGGCGACGGCGGCGGCCGAGCCGATCGAGATCGCGCCCTACGATCCCGCCGCGCCCGGGCGGTTCGAGGCCGAGGCGGCGCGGCTGCGCCGGCTGCTGCCCGGCGGGCTTGTCGGCCGGATCGAGCACATCGGCGCCACGGCGGTGCCGGGCCTCGCGGGCAAGCCGATCGTCGACCTGATGGTCGAGGTCCCCGACCTCGAGACGGTGCGGCGGAGCATCGCGCCGATCCTCGAGACGGCGGGCTACCAGTTCCTGTGGCGGCCAACCTCGCCCGGGGACGCCGATATCGCCTATGCTTGGTTCATCCGCCGCGACGCCGCTGGCCGGCGCACGCATCACGTGCATGTCGCGCCGCCCGGGTCGCCCCACTGGGATCGGGTGACGTTCCGCGACCATCTGCGCCGGCATCCCGAAGTCGCCGCGGACTACGGCACGCTGAAGCGGGAGGCGGCGGCGCAGGCGACCGACCGGCGCGCCTACGCGGAGGCGAAGCACGCCTTCATCCGGCGCGCGCTCCGGGAGGCGCAGCGAGAGGGGCAGGCGTGAGCGGACGCGGTCGGGGTTTCAGCAGACGGTGCGGAACCGCTCGACGATGGTGTCGAGCACCTCCTCGGGGCCGCGCTTCCACCAGTTCGTCGCGGAGAAGATCTCCACCTCGCAGAGCCCGGAATAGCCGGCGCCCTCCACGGCGCGGCGGATCCGCCGGAGGTCGGCGACGCCGTCGCCCATCATGCCGCGATCGAGCAGCACGTCGGTGGTGTCGGCGAGCCAGTCGCAGAGATGGTAGCCGGCGATGCGCTCGCCGCCGAGCCGCCGCAGCTCCGGCCCGAGGCTGAGGTCCCACCAAACATGGTAGACGTCGACGGCGACGGCGACGATCGGGTCGCCGATGCGCTCGCAGATGTCGACCGCGTCGCGCACGGTCACAAGGCACGAGCGGTCGCCGCCATAGACCGGGTGCAGCGGCTCGAGCGCTAGCTTGACGCCGACGGATTTCGCATGCGGGACCGCCTCGGCGACGATCTCTGTGACGGCGGCGAGGCTTGCGGTGATCGAGTGGCTGTGCTCGATCACGCCGCCGCCGACGATGGTCAGACAGCCGGCGCCCAGCGCCGCGGCGTCGTCGATGGCGGCGTGGAGGCCGTCGCGCGCCGCGCCCGGCGCGGGGTCCGACAGTGGTCCGACGAGGAACGGCGACCGGCAGAGGCCGATCACCTCCAGTCCGGCGGCGCGGGCGCGGTCGCCGATCGCCGCGGCGCGTCCGCGCAGCTCGCGCCGCCAGAACACGATCCCGCCGTAGCCCCGCTCGGCGCAGGCGTCGATCACCCGTTCGGGCGACCAGCCGGCGCCGGCGCCCTCGACATTGTGGCCGAGCGTCGCGGTGTTGAGCGCCAGCGCCGAATGGTCGGAGGAGAAGTCGCGCATCTCAGAGCCCGTAGAGCGCCATCAGCCGCTTCATGCGCGCCGCCGCGAGGTCGGGGTCGCGCAGCAGGCCGCAGGCGTCGGCCATGCGGAAGCAGTCGACGAAATAGGGCAGCGGCCGCATCGCCTGGGCGCCGCCGAGCATGATGAAGTGGTCCTGGAAGCCGTTGAGCCAGGCGAGGAACACCACACCGGTCTTGTAGTATTGCGTCGGCGCCCGGAAGACGTGGCGGGCCAGCGGCACGGTCGGGTCGAGCGTGGCGCGAAAGCCCGCAGCGTCGCCTTCGCCCAGAAGCGAGACCGCCCGAGCGGCGGCGGCGGCGAGCGGGTCGAAGATGCCGAGGAGCGCGTGGGAATAGCCCTGCGCGTCGCCCTCGATCAGCTCGGGGTAGTTGAAGTCGTCGCCGGTGTACATCTTCACGCCGTCCGGCAGGCGGCGGCGCATGACGATCTCCTTCTCCTTGTCGAGAAGCGAGATCTTGATGCCGTCGACCTTCGCGGGGTTGGCGGCGATGACCGCGAGCGCCGTCTCCATCGCCGGCTCGAACGCGTCCGCGCCCCAGTAGCCGGCGAGCGCGGGGTCGAACATCTCACCCAGCCAGTGCAGGATCACCGGCGCGTCGGCGGCTTCGAGCGCCTCGTTGTAGACGGCGAGGTAGTCGTCGGGCCCGGCGGCGACGCGGGCGAGCGCCCGGCTCGCCATCAGGATGACCCGGCCGCCGATCTTCTGCACCGCCTCGAGCTGTTCGGCGTAAGCGCGGCGCACGTCGTCGAGGCCGCGCGCGGCGGCCGGGTCGAGCTGGTCGGTGCCGACGCCGTTGAAGACCAGCGCGTCGGGCAGCTCGGCCCGGGTGCGGGTGATCAGTTCGAGCGCGCCCGGCCAGTCGAGCCCCATGCCGCGCTGGGCGGTGTCCATCGCTTCGGCGATGCCGAGCCCCATTCCGGCGAGGTGGCGGCGGAAGACCATCGTCGCCTCCCAGTCCACCGCCGCCGGGCCGGACGGGTCGTTGGCGGTGAAGGGGTCGGCGACCACATGCGCGGCGGAGAAGACCACCCGGGCCGGGTCGGCGCCGAGCCGGGCCTCGGGCAGCGGCGCGCCCTTGATCTCGTAGGGCGTCAGCGCGCCGCTCGCGTCAGGAAACTCGATCCGCATGTCTCGCGGTCCTCCTTCAGAAGCGCGGCGCCAGCAGGCCGCCGTCGATGGCGATGCGCGCGCCGGTGGCGTAGGGCAGCCGCCCGGTCGCGAGGGTGGCGATCGCGCGGGCGACGTCCCCGGGCGTCCCGGCGCGGGGCTCGAGCGTCAGCCCCGCGGCGATGCGGGCGGCGTAGGCGTCCATCACCGGCGCCGTCATGTCGGTCGCGATCACCCCCGGGCGAACGTCATAGACCGCGACGCCCTCCGCGCCAAGCCGGACGGCGAAGCACTGCGCCACCATCGCGGCGGCGGCCTTCGACGCGCAGTATTCGGCGCGGGTGACGGCGGCCGCGCCGGCGTTGGCCGAGGTGACGGTGACAATGGCGCGGAAGACCCCGTCGGGGGCGGGGCGGGCGGTCATGCGGCGGGCGACCGCCTGGGTGAGGAAGAACACCGCGCGGGCGTTGACGGCCATGCAGCGGTCCCAGCTTGCGGGCGTGACGTCGAGCGGATCGCCGCGGGCCATCGCGCCGACGCCGGCGTTGTTGACCAGATGGGTCAGCGGGCCGAGCGCCGCCTCGATGCGGTCGAGGGCGGGGCCATGGGCGGCGAGGTCGGCCACGTCGAAGGGCGCGGCGACCACGCGGGCGCCGGCCTCGCGCAGCGCCGCGACTGCGTCGGCGAGATCGGCGTCCTCGGCGGCGTCGTTGAGCACGACCGCGAAGCCCTCGGCGGCGAGGGCTTCCGCCGTGGCGCGGCCGATGCCACGGCCGGCGCCGGTGACGAGGGCGACCGCGCCGGTCACGTGCGGGCTCCGTTGCGGATCAGCTCGCGGGCGATGATCATGCGCTGGATCTGGTTGGTGCCCTCGTAGATCTGGGTGATCTTGGCGTCCCGGTACAGCCGCTCAACCTCGACGCCGCGGATGTAGCCCGAGCCGCCGAAGACCTGGACCGCGTCGGAGGTGCGCGCCACCGCCATGTCCCCGGCGAAGCACTTGGCCATCGAGCAGGCCATGGTGGCGTCCTCGCCGCGATCGAGGCGCCCCGCCGCGTCGTGGGTGAGCAGGCGGGCGGCGGCGATGTCCTTGGCCATGTCGGCGAGCAGCCACTGCACGCCCTGGAACTCGGAGATGGCCTGGCCGAACTGGCGGCGGGCGCGGGCGTGGTCGACGGCGGCCTCGAGCCCGGCCTGGGCGATGCCGACGGCGAGCGCGGCGATGCCCACCCGGCCCTTGTCGAGCACGCTCATCATCATGTGAAAGCCCCGGCCCTCCGCGCCCAACAGCGCCTCGGGGCCGATGCGCACGTCGGTGAAGGTCAGCGCGCCGACCTGGCTGGCGCGCTGGCCCATCTTGTGCTCCTTGCGGCCGCGCTCGACGCCTGGGACGGCGAGATCGACGATCAGGATCGACATGCCGCGCCGCCCCGCCGCCGGGTCGGTGCGGGCGAGCACGAAGCCCACGTCGGCGACCGGGGCATTGTGGATCCAGATCTTGGCGCCGTTCAGAACCCAGCCGTCGCCGTCGCGGACCGCCGTCGTGCGGATGCCCGAGACGTCGGTGCCGGCCTCGGGCTCGGTGATGCAATAGGCGACGCGGGCGCGCGCGGCGAGCGCGTCGGCGAGCCAGCGGGCGCGCTGGGCGTCGGTTCCGTGGCGCACCAGCAGGGTGGCGATCAGCTCCACCAGCCCGCACTGGTCGGCGACGGAGGCGCAGCCGCGGGAGAGCTCCTCCATCACCACCGCGTAGGCCAGCGTGTCGAGGCCGGGGCCGCCCATCTCTTCTGGCACGCAGATCCCGAAGAGGCCGAGCTCGGCCATCTGCGCGTAGATCTCCGCCGGAAAGCGCTCCTCGGCGTCCAGCGCCGCGGCCTCGGGACGGATCACCTGCTCGGCGAAGGTCCGCGTCGCGTCGCGGATCTGGATGTGGGTGTCGCTGAGGTGCATGTCCGACCCGGCGATCAGGGCTCGAGGCCGATGGGCTCGGGGCGGAACAGCCGCGCGTCCATCTCGCGCAGGTCCGGCGCGACGATCAGCGGCGTGTCGGCGCGGGAGAGCACGTCGCGCTCGAGCTCGATCCCCGGGGCGATCTCGGTCAGCACCAGCCCCTCCGGGGTCAGCCGGATCACCCCGCGCTCGGTCACGTAGGTCGCCTGCTGGCCGGTGGCGATCGCACGGCGCCCCGAGAAGCTGACCTGATCGACTTTCGGCACGATCTTGGCGATCGCGCCCTCCTTGTCGATGACCAGCCGGCCGTCGACGATGCGGGTCTTTGCCCCGGCGTTGAAGGTCCCGGAGAAGAAGATGCGCTTCGCCCGGGCGGTGATGTCGACGAAGCCGCCGGCGCCGGCGGTGCGGTGCGGCGTGGCGGCGAGGCGCGAGACGTTGACCGAACCCTCCGCGTCGATCTCGAGGAACGACAGCATCGAGGCGTCGAAGCCGCCGGCCTGGAAATAGCAGAACTGCTGTGGCGAGGGCACGAAGGCTTCGGCGTTCGACGCGCAGCCGAACTTGAAGCCGAGCAGCGGCACGCCGCCGACCGCGCCCTGTTCGATCACCCAGGTGACCGATCCGTGCCGGCCCTCCTCGAGGAAGATGCGCGGCACGTTGGCCGAGACCCCGAAGCCGACGTTGACCGCCCAGCCGTCGCGCAGCTCCTGGGCGACGCGGCGCGCGATCGCCTTGCCGACGCCGAACTCGGGGATCTCGAAGCTGTCCAGCGGCCGGATCACCTCGCCCGAGATCGCCGGGTCGTAGGGCGTCGCCGTGGTCTGGAGCATGTCGGGCGCCTCGACGACGAGATCGACCAGCACGCCGGGCACATGGACCGCATGGGGTCGGAGCGAGCCGTTGGCGGCGACGCGGCGCACCTGGGCGATGACGAGCCCGCCGGTGTTGTGGGCGGCGAGCGCCATCTCGAGCGCGCCGAGATAGGCGCCCTCCTGCTCGAAGCCGAGATTGCCGCGCTCGTCGGCTGTGCTGGCGCGGATGATCGCCACGTCCGGGCGGATCGCCGGGAAATAGAGCCAGTCCTCGCCGTCGAAATGCTCGCGCCGCACGATCGGTGCGGCCCGCGCCGTCGCGTTCATCGCGCAGCCCTCCTGCGCGGGATCGACGAAGGTGTCCATGCCGACCTTGGTGAGCACGCCGGGCCGGTGGGCGGCGGCCTCCCGCAGCATGTCGAAGACGATGCCCGAGGGCACGTTGTAGGCCGCCACCTCCTCGTCGCCGATCATGCGCCAGATCAGCGGCGGCTCGATGTTGGTCGGCCCCGAGGGATACGAGCCGCCGATGATGCGCGCGAGACAGCCCTTGCGGGCGATGTGATCGACGCCCCGGGTGCCAAAGCAGTCGCCGGCGGCGATCGGGTGGAGCGTGGTCAGGTCGCGCGGCGCGCCCTCGGCCTCGAAGCGCGCGCCGAGGGCCGCGAGCACCGCGTCGGGGCAGCCGAGCCCGCTTGACGAGCTGACCGCGACGACCGCGCCGTCCGCGATCCGCGCCACCGCCTCGGCGGCGGTGACCTGCTTGGAGCGATTGGCCATGGCCCGCGACCTCACAAGTAACCGATTGGTTATCAGGACTATGCCCTCTGGGCGATGCCGGATCAAGCGCCGACCGGGGTGGGAGGATCGCGCGGCGCCGGGCTGATTTCCAACTTCGCGGTCAGTGGGTTGCCGATTCCGGCGGCGCGGCGTCCCTGTCAGCGGTCGGCGCGGATCAGGTCGCTGGCCCTCTCGGCGATCATGATCGTCGGCGCGTTGGTGTTCGAGCCGATCAGGCTCGGCATGATCGAGCTGTCGGCGATGCGCAGCCCGTCGACGCCGCGCACCTGCAGTCTCGGGGTCAAGACCGCCCTGTCGTCGACCCCCATCCGGCAGGCCCCGACCGGATGGTAGGAGGTGCGCCCGAAGGCGCGCACGTAGGCTTCCAGATCGCCGCGGGTCATCGCGCCCGCCGCCGGGTGCCGGACCGCGCGGAAGTGTTTCGCCAGCGCGGGCTGGGCGAAGATCTCGCGGCTGATGCACAGGCCCTCGACCGAGGTGGCGAGGTCCGAGGGTTCCGCGAGGAAGTTCGGATCGACGGCCGCCGGCGCCCTGGGATCGGCCGAGCGCAGGCGCACCGTGCCGCGACTGCGCGGGCGCAAAGTGTAGGAGTTGAGGGTGACGCCGGAGGCGCCGGGCGGCACCGACGGCACGCCGGCCTCCGCGCCGGCGCCGGCGAGGAAGTGGAACTGCAGGTCGGGGACGCCCCGCCCCGCGTCGTCCGACCGCCAGAACGCGCCGCCCTCGACCACGTTCGAGGTGACCGGGCCGCTGCGGAACAGCGCGTACTCGAGCCCGGCCCGGAGCATGCCCAGCGGCCTGCCGTAGCGGTCGAGGCTGAGATGGTCGGTGAGCTCGGCGACGATGTCGACCCCGAAGTGATCGGCGAGGTTCTCGCCGACGCCCGGCAGGTCCTCGGCCACCGCGACGCCGACGGCGCGCAGATGCTCGGCTGGGCCGAGGCCGGAGAGCAGCATGAGCTTCGGGCTGCCGATCGCGCCGGCGGCGAGGATGACCTCGCTGTCGGCGCGCACGGTGTGGATCTCGCCGCCGCGCAGATACTCCACGCCGGTGGCGCGCCCGGCGGTTAGCGTCACCCGGCGCACCTTGCAGCGGGTCTCGACGGAGAGGTTGGCGCGTCCCAGCGCCGGGCGCAGGTAGCCCACCGCCGCCGAGCAGCGGCGCCCGTCGCGGGTCGTGGTCTGGTAGATCCCGGCGCCGGCCTGCGCGGGGCCGTTGAAGTCGGGTGTGTAGGGGATGCCGCGCTGCTGGCAGGCAAGCACGAAGGCGCGGGTCATCGGCTGCGGGGCGGGGATGTCGGAGACCCCGAGCGGGCCGTCGACGCCGTGCCAGTCGCCGGCCAGGGCGGTGTTGCCCTCCGAGCGGAGGAAATACGGGAGGACCTCGTCGAAGGACCAGCCCGCGCAGCCCTCCTCCCGCGCCCAGCGGTCGTAGTCGCTGGGGTGCCCGCGGGTGAAGACCTCGGCGTTGATCGAGGAGCCGCCGCCGAGGACGCGCGCCTGGGCGTAGGGGATCGCGCGGTCGTTGGCGTGGCGCTGCGGGACGGTGACGAGGCCCCAGGTGAACGGCCCGCCGGTCATCCGCGCGAAGCCCACGGGCATGTGGATCAGCGGATGGCTGTCCGGGCCGCCGGCCTCGAGCAGGAGCACGCGCGCCGCGGGATCCTCGCTGAGCCGGGCGGCGAGCACGCAGCCCGCCGAGCCGCCGCCGACGATGACGTAGTCGTAGCCGGTCCCGGCCATCTTGGGCTCCCCTGCGCCGTCGCCGGTCGCCTCGCGGACCGGCCGGGCGCGAGTGTATTGCACTGCGCCGCCGGCGCCAGCCTCGCGTTCCGGCGCCGGTGCACCTGCGTCAGAGGCCGACGCGCGCGCCGGTGCGGCCGGCCGCGTCGATGGCGTGGATCACCCGCTCGAAGTCGAGCGCCTCGCGGAAGCCCGGCGAACAGGCCGGACCGCCGGCGATGGCGCGCAGGAACAGCACGGCCTCCATGATCTTGAGATCGCCGAAGCCGAGCTGGTGCCCCGGCGCCGGCACGAAGGCGGCGAAGGGCGGGTGCTCGGGCCCGCTCAGGATGCGGCGGAAGCCCTGCCGCGCCTTGGGCCCCTCGTTCACGTAGAGCTCTAGCTCGTTCATGCGCTCCTGCGCGAAGGCGATCATGCCCTTGGTCCCGTGGACCTCGAAGTCGAGCTTGTTCTTGCGTCCCCAGGCCGAGCGCGAGGCGCAGAGCGTGCCCTGCGCGCCGGAGGCGAAGCGCACGATGGCGCTGGCGGTGTCCTCGTTCTCGACCGCGGCGCGCCCGGAGCCGTCGGCGAGCGGGCGGGTCGCGTGCACGATCTGGGTGTCGGCGATCAGGCTTTCGATCGGTCCCGCGAGCAACCAGGCCAGCGAGACCAGGTGGCAGCCCAGATCGCCGAGCGCTCCGAGGCCCGCCTCCGCCCGCCGCGCCCGCCAGGTCCAGGGCAGATCCGGGTCGGCCTGGTAGTCCTCGTCGACCCAGCCGCGGAAATGCACGACCGCGCCGATCACGCCGTCGTCGATGAGCGCGCGGGCGTGGCGGACGGCCGGGTTGTGCAGGTAGTTGTAGCCGACCATCGTCACCACCCCGGCCCGATCGGCGGCCGCCGCCATCTCCTCGGCCTGCGCCAGGGTCAGCGCCAGCGGCTTCTCGCAGTGCACGTGCTTGCCCGCGGCGAGCGCGCGCAGCGCCATCTCGTGGTGCATGCCGTTGGGCGTGGTGATCGAGACCACGTCGATGTCGTCGGCGTCGGTTATCGCGCGCCAGTCGTCGCAGGCCTCCTCGAAGCCGAACTGGGCCGCCAGCGCTTCGGCGCGGTCCATCGGCACGTCGCAGAGCCGGCGCAGCGTCACGGGGGGCGCATCACCCATCACCGCGCCGACGTTGCGGTAGGCGAGCGCATGGGTCTTGCCCATGAAGCCGGTTCCGATCAGTCCGTAGCGCAGCGGGGTCATGACGGGTCGCGGCTCCTCAGGGCGGCGCGAGAGATGTTCCCTTTCCATGCGGCCGGCGCTAGCGTCCCGTCAAGCCGGGGACGCCGGCGCCGAACAAGGGGGAGGGACTGTCATGACCGTGGGAATCGGCCTGCTCGGCGCCGGGCGCATCGGAAAGGTGCACGCGCTGGCGGTCACCCGCACGCCGGGCGCGCGGCTGGTGGCGGTGGCGGACGCCATCGCCGGGGCCGCCGAAAGCCTCGCGGCGGAGTACGGGGCCGAGGCCCGGACGGTAGCCGCGATCGAGGCGGCCGGCGACATCGACGCGGTGCTGATCTGCACGCCCACCGACACCCATGCCGACCTGATCGAGCGCTTCGCGCGCGCCGGAAAGGCGGTGTTCTGCGAAAAACCGATCGACCTGTCGCTCGCCCGGGTCCGGGCCTGCATCGACGTCGTGGCCGAGACCGGCGCCACGCTGATGATCGGCTTCAACCGGCGCTTCGACCCGGACTTCCGGGCGCTGAAGGCGGCGATCGAGGCGGGGCGGATCGGGTCGGTGGAGATGGTGAGCATCACCTCGCGCGATCCCGGTCCGCCGCCCATCGCCTACATCGAGCGTTCGGGCGGGCTGTTTCGCGACATGATGATCCACGACTTCGACATCGCGCGCTGGCTCCTCGGCGAGGAGGTCGAGACGGTCCAGGCCGCGGGGTCGGTGCTGGTCGATCCCGCGATCGGCGCGGTCGGCGACATCGACAGCGCCAGTGTCATCCTCGTCACCGCCTCGGGCCGGCACGCCGCGATCTCGAACTCCCGGCGGGCCACCTACGGCTACGACCAGCGCATCGAGGTGCTGGGCTCGAAGGGCGCGGCCTTCGCGGAGAACACCGCGGAGGCCAACGTCGCGGTGGCGACCGCGGACGGCTTCGTGCGGCCGCCGCTCCTGAACTTCTTCATGGACCGCTACACTGCAGCCTACGCCGCCGAGATCGCGGCGTTCCTCGAGGCGATCGCCAGCGGCGGCGCGCCGCCCACCACCGGGCAGGACGGGCTGATGGCGCTGGCCCTCGCCGATGCGGCGGCGACCTCGCTGGCCGAGGGCGGGCGGGCGGTGCGGGTGGCGGAGATCCTCGGGCGGGCGTGAGAGGCGCGCCGCGTCAGGACTGCTCGGTGATGCGCACATGCGCGGCGGTGACCGCGATGATCATCAGCCCGAAGAGGATGCGCCGCGCGCCCTCGGGCACCTGCAGCACGGTCAGGAGCGTGGTCAGCACCGTCAGGATCAGCGCCCCGACGATCGCCCCCGAATAGCCGCCCCGACCGCCGAAGATCGAGGTGCCGCCGATCACCGCCGCGGCCACCGACGGCAAGAGCAGCGGGTTCGCCAGCGACAGCGACGGCGCCTTGATCAGCCCGACGTAGACCAGCCCGCCGATGCCTGCGAGCAGCCCCGAGAGCGCGTAGAGCGCCACCATCACCCGCCAGGTCCGCACGCCCGAGAGCCGGGCCGCGCCGGAATTGTCGCCGATCGCGTAGAGCAGCCGGCCGAAGCCGGTGCGCGCGAGCATGAACATGATCGCCGCCGCCAGCGGCACGAAGAGAACCAGCGAATTGGGCAGCACCCCGGTCCGCCCGGTGCCGAGCCAGGCGAGGACCTCGGGGATCTCCGAGCCGGTGGCCAGCACCGTGCGCTGGTAGACTTGGAGCCCGCCGGCGCCCACGAGGCTCATGCCGAGCGTCATGATCAGCGGATGCACCCCGAAGACGCCCACGCCGATCCCGTTGGCGATCCCGATCAGCAGCGCCGGCGCCAGGGCTATGGCGATGGCGATGAGGGGATCGTGCATCACCACCTGCGTCGCCATCACGAAGGCGCTGACCGTGGCCACGACCCCGACCGAGAGGTCGATACCGCCGGTGAGCATGGTCAGCGTCTGGCAGGCCGCGAGGATCGCCAGCGGGATCGCGAACTTCACCGTGTTGGCGAGCCAGCGCTCGTTGACGATGCCCGGCCGCAGCAGTTCGAGCGCCAGCACCAGGGCCGCGAGCAGGATCAGGAGCGGCACGATCGGCCGCTCGCCGAGCCAGCGACGCAGGCGGACGAGGCCGGAAGGGCGGGCGTCCGTTTGGCTCATGGCCGCCGCGTCCGCATGGCGACTAGCCCGCCGAGAATGACGACGATGACCATGATGGTCCCCTCGATGATGGTGGTGATGTTGGGATCGACCGACAGCAGCGTCAGGTCGGTGCGCACGAGGCGCAGGATGAAGACCGCGACGATCGGCCCGACGATGCCGCCGCGCCCGCCGCCGAGCGTGACGCCGCCGAGCACCACCGCCGCGACGCTGGCCAGCAGGTAGGGGCCGGGGATCGGCGCGCCGATGCCGGTGCTCATGGTCAGCACCAGCCCGCCCATCGCCGCGAAGAGCCCCGAGATCGCGTAGGCGGCGATGCGAGTGCGCCCAACCGAGACACCGCTGCGGAACGCCGCCAGGCTGTCACTGCCGATGGCGTAGATCGAGAGCCCCAGGCGCGAGCGCGCCAGCGGGATCCAGACGAGGCCGACGCCCAGGACCAGCACCACGAACGCCTTGGGGATCCAGTCGGTGATCATGTCGGGAACGCCCGGGATCGAGACCGGTCCGACGATCGCGGCCTTCAGCCAGTCCGCCGCCCCGCCGCCGGGCGAGCTCAGGATCAGGAGCGCCACGCCTTCCCAGACGAAGAGCATCGCCAGCGTCACCACGATGTCGGGCACCCGGGTCAGCACGATCAGCGCCCCGTTGATCGCGCCCATCGCCACTCCGATCAGCAGCACCAAAGGCACCACCCAGAGCGCCGCGGCCTCGCCCGCGCCGTCCATGAGCACCGCCGCGCTGACGCTCGCCACCGCCATCATCGAGGCGATGGAGAGATCGATGCCGCCGGCGATCACCGCCACGGCCTGCGCCGCGGTGGCGAAGGCGAAGGGCAGGGCCGCGCCGGCCAGCGAGCCGACGCCGGACGCGCCGTAGTTGGGCTGGATGGCGCGGGTGAAGACGAGGAGCAGCGCGAAGATCGCGATGAGCGCCAGCGTCCAGCCGTTGCGGCGCGCAAAGCCGCTCATGCCGGCGCCGCCGCCGTGTCGGCCCGGGTCATGCCGTAGGCCGCGCGCATCAGCGTCGGCTCGTCGGCGCCGGCGGCGGGCAGCACGTCGACGACCCGGCCGCCGAAGATCACCACCACCCGGTCGCAGGCGAGCGGCACCTCGGCCAGCTCGGAGGTGTAGAGCAGCACCGAGGCGCCGTGTTCGGCGAGTTCGCGCAGGAGCGCGTAGATCTCGCGCTTGGTGCGCACGTCGATGCCGCGGGTGGGATCGAAGCAGAGCAGGGTTCGGACACCCTCGGCGATCCAGCGCGCGATGGTCACCTTCTGCTGGTTGCCGCCCGAAAGCCGCCGCGCCTCGCCTGTCGCCCGCGTGTCGATCTGGAGCCGCGCGATCGCGGCGTCGACGCGGTCGCGCTCGGCGGTCATGTCGATGGGTCCCCAGCGCCGGGCGGCGTGGGGCAGGGCGATGTTCTCGCGCACCGGCCGCTGCATCAGCAGCGCCTCGGCCCGGTTGCCGGGCACGAAGACGAGGCCGGCGGCGATGGCGTCGGCGGGATGGCGGAACTCGACGCGTTGGCCCTCGACGCGCAGCGTTCCCGCCGCGGGCCGCCGCAGGCCCGACAGCGCCTCGAAGAGCTCGTCCTGGCCCTGGCCCTCGAGCGCCACGACGCCCAGCACCTCGCCCGGGGCGATCTCGAAGGAGACGTCGCGCAGCCGCCGCCCGGCGCGCAGGTTCTCCACGGCGACCCGCGGCGGTCCGTCGGGCGCGGCGGCGGGCTGCGGCGCGGCCGGGGCGCTGGCGCCGCGGCGGGGCGCGCTCGCGCCATGCGGGGGGCCGAGCATGAGCTCGACGATGCGCTCCTCGACGCCGGGGGCCACGTCGAGCACGCCCACCGTCTCGCCGTCGCGCAGCACCGTCGCCCGGTCGCAGAGGCTCGCGATCTCCAGCATCCGGTGCGAGATGAAGATCACCGCCCGGCCGCTGCGGCTCTGGGCGCGCACCACCTCGAGCACCTTCTCGGCGAGGTCGGCCGGCAGGGCCGCGGTCATTTCGTCGAGAAGCAGCACGTCGGGTTCCATCGCCAGCGCGCGCGCCAGGTCGAGCACCCGCTGCACGGCGAGCGGCAGGTCGCGGGCCGGTGTGGCGAGGTCGATGTCCGCGACCCCGAGCTGACCCAGCCAGTCCAGCACCGGCTCCGGGGCGGTCCGGGTCAGCGCCAGGTTCGCCGCCACGTCGAGGTCGGGGATGAGCGCGGGCTCCTGGTAGACCGAGACGAGGCCGCTCGCCCGCGCGTCGGCCGGTGAATGCGCGCGCCGCTCGACGCCGCGGATGCGGATGCGGCCGGCGTCGGGCCGCACCGCGCCGGTGAGGATCTTGACCAGCGTCGACTTGCCCGCGCCGTTCGCGCCCATCAGCGCGTGCACCTCGCCGGCGCGCACCGAGAGCGCGGCGTCGCGCAGCGCCGTCACCGCGCCGTAGGTCTTGCGCACGCCCGTCGCCTCGAGAAGCGCGGTCGTGGAAGTGTCTGTCACGAAAGCCGGTCCTCTCCGGGCGCGCGGGAGGCGTGGCGGTCTCGCCGCGCCTCCCCGATCGGCGTGGCCTCTATTCGCCCGGGCCCTTGCAGGCGATGATCTGGTCCTTGCTGTAGGTGGTCCAGTCCGGCACCGAGATCGACACCGGCCATTCGGGATCGAGCGAGGGATCGGCGGCCTCGGCGAGCTGGGCCCGCCCCTCGTCGGTCACGTTCTGCCAGAGCACCGGCTCGACCTGGACGACGCGCTCGGCGGGCGCCTGGCCCTCGAGGATGTTGATCGCCAGCGTCACGCCCGCGCCGCCGACCGAGCCGGGGTTGGAGACCGCCGCGCCCACCAGCCCGTCGACGGAGTTGAGCTGGGCCACGAAGCCCGCGTTGTCGGCGCCGACCACCGGCACCAGCGGCGATTCGCTCTCGACCAGCGCATCGACGATCACGTTGTCGATGCCGCTCGTCCAGATCCCGTCGAAGGGGATGCCGGTGGCGATGAAGTCGAGGATCTGCTGCTTGCCCACGTCCTGCTGCCAGCCGGTGTGGACCTCATGCACGACGCTGACGCCCGGGAACTCCGCGAGCGCGCGCTGGAAGCCGGCGTCGCGGTCGTCGTCGGCCGCCGCGCCGGCCGCGCCGCGCATGTAGACCACGCCGCCCTCGCCGCCCATCTGCTCGAAGAGCCACTTGGCGCCGAGATAGGCGTATTCCTCCTGGTCGTTGGACAGCACAAACGCCGAGTCCTCGGTCACCGCCTGGTCGACCGCGACCACGACGATGCCGGCGTCGGTGGCCTCCTTGATGGCGGAGTTCACGCCCTCGGGGCTCGAGGGGTTGACCACGATCGCATCGACGCCCGCGGCGATCAGGTTGCGGATGTCCTCGAGCTGGCCGGCCGCGTCGGTGTTGCGATGCGCGATGTTGAGCGAGGCGACGTTGCCCGCCGCCAGCGCCTGGGCCTTGATCGCGCAGATCATCTGCTCGCGCCAGCCGTTGCCCTGCACGGTGTTGGACACGCCGATCGTGTAGCCGTCCTGGGCCGCGGCAAGTCCCGGCGCCATTATCGCGACGGCGCTGGCCGCGGCGAGCATTGCAAGTCTCTGCATGGTTTCTCTCCCGGTGTTGTCGCCCCGGCGCTCCGCCGGTGGCGCTTCTTCATTTCACGTAAGGTTGCAGCACGTCGCGGGCCAGCGCGAAGCCGCGCTTGACCAGCTCGTCGCTGCCCTCGAAGTTGCGGTCCTCGTGCTCGATGATCACCGGACCGTCGTAGCCGGCCCGGTAGAGCTCGGAGAAGAACACGCCCCAGTCGTTGTCGCCGAGGCCCGGCATGCGCGGGATCTGCCAGCCCATGCCGACCGACATCACCCCGCGCGCATAAAGCCCGTCGCGGTCGATCATCACGTCCTTGGCGTGCACATGCGCCAGGTGCGGTCCGAACTCGCGGATGAAGCGGCCCTGGTCGATCATCAGCCAAACCAGGTGGCTGGGGTCGAAGTTCATGCCCACCGCGCCGTCCCAGGCCTCGAGGATGCGCCGCCAGATGTGGGGCGAATAGGCGATGTTGTGCCCGCCCGGCCATTCGTCGTCGCTGAAGATCATCGGGCAGTTCTCGAAGGCGAGCCGCACTCCGTGGTCGCCGGCGTGCGCGACGATCTCGGGCCAGACCCGCTCGGCCTCCGCCCAGTTGGCGTCGACCGTTTTCGCCGCGTCGCCGCCGCAAAAGGTGTTGACCACGCCCACGCCCATGTGGCCGGCGGTCTCGATCACCTTTTTCAGATGTGCGAGCACCGTTGCGCGATGCTCGGGGTCGGGATGCAGCGGGTTGGGGTAGTAGCCGAGCCCCGAGACCTCGATCCCCTTCTCGTGAAGGGCCGCGACGATCTCGCCGGCCTCGCCCGCGCCGACGGCGGCCGCGTCGATGTGGGTGGTGCCGGCGTAGCGCCGGGTCGGCCCCTTGGACACCGGCCAGCAGGCGATTTCGAGCGCCGTAAATCCCGCCGCCACCGCCCAGTCGGCGACCTCCATGAGCGGCGTCTCCGGAAACGGCGCAGTCAGGATGCCTAGCTTCACGTCTCTCTCCCCGTCGCATGTCGCGACCCGGGCGATCCCGCCCGGCGCGTCGCCTCTTTGGGCCCGGGCAGCCTAGTGCGGCGTTCGGCCGCGCGCAAGCATTGCTCCATAGGCGTCAGAGGCTTACGCGATCGCGGCGCGCGTATCGCGCCCGCCCGTCAGGCGCAGGCCTCGGCGAGGCTGCGCACCGCGCCGGGAACCGCCTGCCGGCCGCGCCGCGCCGAGGCGATCGCGGCGAACCCGAGCGCCAGCGAGGCGAGGTTGTCGCGCGCGTCGTTGAGCGGGCGCGCGCCCGCCTCGACCGCGCGCAGCAACTCGCCCATCGCGCCGCGGAACCCGTCGTTGAACCAGCGCCCCTCGAGCGCCGGCCGCGCCGCCCCCGCCGCGGTGGTGAGCGTAACCGCCTGGTCGTTGAGATCGGGTCCGACGCTCGAGAGCGTCCCCGCGGACCCCGTGACGACGGTGCGGTCCTGGGCCCCGAACGGCGTCGCGCCGTCGAAGACGAACGACGCCTGCCCGCCGTCGAAGGCCACCAGCGCCTCGGCCAGCAGCGGCGGCCGCGCCGACTGTCCCGCGGCGCGCGCGGTGCGCGCGTAGACCTCGGTCGCCCGGTCGCCGGCGAGCGAGACGAAGAAGTCGAACCAGTGGATGGCGAAGTCGTAGAGGATCAGGTCGTCGATCGCCTCGAAGGGCGTGCCGGCGATCCAGCCGTGGTCCCAGTGCACGCTTGCGTGGCAGGTCTGCAGATCGCCGATCAGCCCCGCCCGAACCGCGGCGCGCATCCAGGCGAAATGCGGCGCCCAGCGGCCGTTCTGGTTCACCGCCAGCCGCACGCCGCGCGCCTCGGCCAGATCTGCGAGCCGTGCGCCTGCGTCGAGATCGAGCACGAAGGGCTTTTGCGACAGCACGTGCTTGCCGGCCTCGAGCGCGGCTTCGATCATCGCCAGGCGCTCGGCCGGATGCGGCGTGAGGTCCACGACCTCGATGTCTGGCCGGGCCAGCGTTGCGGCGATGTCGTCGGTGGCCTCGGCGTCGGGGAAGAACTCGTCGCGCCGCGCCATCGCCCGGGCCAGCGTGCGATTGGCGATCACCGCCACGTCGAAGCCAGCCGTGCGGTAGGCGTCGAGATGCGCCCCGGCGATGCCGCCCGCGCCCACAAGCGCGATTCGCGGCCGCCAGCGTTCGGGCGCCGGCGGCCGGTAGGCGAGGTCCGGGGCCGCGACTTCGGCGACGGCGGCGCTTTTCAGCGCATAGGTGTCGATGTCGGTCTCGCTCACGGGACGAGGGCCACGGTGCGCTTCTCGGCGGCCGAGAGCACCGCGCTGTCGACGATCCGCTGGGCGGTCAGGCAGATCGCGGGGTCGAGCGGGCCCGTGATCGGCGCCCCGTCGGCGATGCGGGCGAGCATGTACTCCACCGCGCCGCGGCGTCCCTCGGGCAGGACATCGACGGGAACCGGCGTCGCCTCGGGCCGGGCGCGGGTCTGGACGGTCACGTGGTCCTCGTAGTCGTAGCTGGCGATGGTCCCGTCGGTCCCCACCAGCACGAAGCCGCATTTCGGCTGGGTCTGGGTGGTCCAGGGATCGGTGAAGGTGCCCCAGCGGGTCTCGAGCTTGGAGAGCCCGCGTGCGTAGCGCAGCACCGCGATCGAATGCTCGTCCACCTCCAGCCCCGGTGGTTCGTCCACCACGCAGGTCACTTCGAGCGGGGCCTCGCCGTCCATGAACCAGGTGCCCAGCGTCGCGCCGTAGCCGAGATAGTCGCGCAGGCTGCCGCCGCCGGCGGCGCGCTTGTACCACCAGGCGCCCGGTTTCTGGCGCGCCACCTCCGCGTCGGTGACCTCGATCTTGTCGGCGAGATGATAGAGCGGCCCGCGGTTGCCGCCGTAGTGGTGGACCTCCACCAGCGCGCCGATATCCCCGGCGTCGAGCATGCGCTTGGCGGTCACGTGCGGCGGATACCAGGCGAGCGGCCAGTTGATCGCCAGCCGTCCCGCCGCGCCGTCCATTGAGGCGATCATGCGCCGCGCGTCGGCGACGCTGGCGGCGAAGGGCTTCTCGATCATCACGTTGAGCCCGCGCGCGGCCAGCGCCTCCACGTGTTCGGCGTGCCGGGCCGGCGCGGAGCCGACGATGGCGAGATCGGCGGGGCCCGCGTCGAGGCAGGCGTCGAGATCGGTGAAGACCCGCTCGGGCGGGATCGCGAAGGTCTCGATGGCGGCGGCCATGCGCGCGGGATCGGGGTCCCAGACGCCGGCGATCTCGGCGTCCGGGTGCGCGGCCACCTCCCGCAGCAGGTCGCCCATGTGCATGTGGTCGAAACTGACGCCCAGAACCCTGCGCATGGCCCGCTCCCCCTCGTCGCCCGCGGCGATGCTAGCGGAGGCCGGGGCGCGGCGGCAAGCGGCGCGCGGCGCTCAGCCCGGATTCGGGACGCTGCGCATCTGGTCGGGCAGCCATGTGGCGAGTTCGGGAAAGGCGATCAGCACGAAGACCATCGCCACCATGATCAGGAACATCGGGAAGGCCGCGCGGGCGATGAAGCCCATCTCGTGGCCGGTCATGCCCTGCAGCACGAAGAGGTTGAAGCCGATCGGCGGGGTGATCTGGGCCATCTCCACGACCACGACGATGAAGATGCCGAACCAGATCAGGTCGATGCCGGCGCCGCGCACCATCGGCTCGACCACCGCCATGGTCAGCACCACCGAGGAGATGCCGTCGAGAAAGCAGCCCACCACGATGTAGAAGACCAGAAGCGCCATCAGGAGCTGGAAGCGCGAGAGCTCCATGCCGCCGATCCATTCCGCGAGCGCCCGCGGCAGGCCGGTGAAGCCCATCGACAGCGACAGGAACGCCGCCCCGGCGAGGATCAGCGCGATCATCGCCGAGGTGCGCGTCGCCCCCATCAGGCTCTCCGCGAAGGTGGCGCGGGTGAGCGAGCCCTGCGCCGCGGCGAGCGCCAGCGCGCCGAGCACGCCGAAGGCCGCGGCCTCGGTGGCGGTGGCGAAGCCGAGATACATCGAGCCGATCACCAGAATGATCAGCAGGATCACCGGGATCAGCAGCGTGGAGTTGCGCACCTTCGCGGCGAAGCTCATCGGCGGGTCGGCCTTCGGCGCGTATTCGCGCGAGACCCGCGCGTAGACCGCGACGAACAGCATGAACATCAGCGCCAGCGTCAGCCCCGGCAAGATGCCGGCGATGAAGAGCCGCGAGATCGATTCGCGCACCGTCACCCCGTAGACGATCAGCGTCAGCGACGGCGGGATCATCAGCCCCAGCGTCGCCGCCCCCGCCAGCGTGCCGATCACCATGCGCTCGGGATAGTCCCGCGCCCGGAGCTCGGGGATCGACATCTTGCCCACGGTCGAGAGCGTCGCCGCCGACGAGCCCGACACCGCCGCGAACACCGTGCAGCCGACGATGTTGGTGTGCAAAAGCCCGCCCGGCAGCCCGCCGAGCCAGGGCGAGAGCCCCTTGAACATGTCCTCCGACAGCCGGGTCCGGTAGAGGATCTCGCCCATCCAGATAAAGAGCGGCAGCGCGGTCAGCGTCCAGGACGAGGACGCCGTCCAGATGATCGTGGCCATCGCGTCGCCGGCCGGGCGCGACGTGAAAAGCTCCATGCCGACCCAGGCCACCCCGAGCAGCGCGAGCCCCACCCAGACGCCGGTGCCCAGCAGCAGGAAGAGCACGAAGAGAAAGACGCCGATGGCCCCGAATTCGTTCATCGCGCCGAACCCCGGATCGCGGCTCGGGGCGCGCGCATCGGCTCAGACCTCGCCCGTGTCGGTGACCGGCGCGCCGCCCAGAAGCAGCGTCGCCAGCCGGTCGGTGAGCGCGATCGCGAAGATCACCGCGCCGATCGCCATGGCGCTCTGCGGGATCCACAGCGGCGTGGCGTCCTGGCCCTGGCTCACGTCGCCGAGGCTCCAGGACCAGCTCACCAGCTTGACCGCGTAGCGCGCCAGGAACCAGGCGAGCAGCGCGCCGACGCCGGTGCACCAGATCTCCAGCGCCCGCCGGCCGCCTGGGCCGAGCGCGTTGAAGAGGATGCCGACGCGGATGTGCGCGCCGCGGGTCAGCGCGTGGGCGAAGGCCAGAAAGCTCGCCGCCGCCATCGCGTAGCCGGCGTAGCTGGTCGCGCCGGGAAACGTCGCGCCCGCCCAGCGCGCCACCATCTGCGCCACGATCAGCGCTAGGATCGCCACCAGGAAGAGCGCGGCGAGCACGCCGGCCCCGAGGTAGAGCGCGTCGAGCGCGCGCCGGAGCGGGTGGCGGCTCACCGCCGCTGCGCCCTCTCCGGCGCCCGTCTCAACGGTTCGACCTCACCGGCCCGCCTTGAACGCGTCCACTACGGCCGTGCCGGACTCGCCGGCCTCCGCGAGCCATTCGGCGGTCATCGTCTCGCCGATCGCCTGCAGGTCGGCGCGCAGCGCGTCGCTCGGCGGCGCCACGGTCATCCCGCCCTCGCTCAACCCGTCGAGATAGAACTGCGTGAGCTCCTCGGCCTTGGCGAGGCCCGCCGCGGCCGCGGTCGCAGCACAGTCCTGCATGGCCGCCTGCTGCTCGGCGCTCAGGGCGCTCCAGGCGTCCTTGTTGGCGAAGATGGTGTTGCGGGGCAGCCAGGCGTCGACCTGGTAGAAGTTCGACAGATGCTCCCAGACCTTCTCGTCGTAGCCGGTCGAGCCCGAGGAGATGAACGCCTCCGCGACGCCGGTGGCCAGGGCCTGGCTCAACTCCGCCGCCTCGATCTGCACCGGCTGCATGCCGGCGAGCTCGGCCAGCCGCGCGGTGGCGGTGTTGTAGGCGCGGAACTTCAGCCCGGCGAGGTCGGCGACCGAGTTCGATCTCCTTGGGCGCATAGATCCCCTGCGGCGGCCAGGGAACCGAATAGAGATAGACCAGGTTCTGGCTGTCGAGCACTTCGGCGAGCGTCGGCTCGGCCGCCGCTGCGAGCGCCACCGAGTCTTCGAAGGACGTGGCCAGGAACGGGATCGAGTTGAAGCCGAACACCGCGTCCTCGTTGGCGTGGGCAGACAGGAGCCGCTCGCCGATCGGGGCCTGGCCGGTCTGGACGGCGCGCTTGATGTCGCTGCCGGGAAAGAGCGAGCCGTTTGGGTGGGTGACGATCTCGATCTCGCCGCCCGTCGCCTCGGTCACGCAGGCGGCGAAGCCCTCGGCGGTCTCGGAATGATAGTTGGTCGCCGGATAGGCCAGCGGCATGTCCCAGGTCTCGGCCTGCGCGGCCGCCGCGAAGGTGGCGATGGCGGCCGTTCCGGCGGCCAGAATGCTTTTCGACTTCATCCTCGGATCTCCCTGTTCGAACCTCGTCGGTCCATGGCGTCATTGAAACCGCGCCGGGGCGAAGGGCGCAAGGTCGATGTTGGGCGGCGCCCGGTCACCAGTTGCGCCACCAGCCGCCCGGTCTTGGGGCCGCCGGTGAGGCCGACGTGGTGGTGGCCGAACGCCGCGAAGACCCCGGAGGCGCTGATCTCGCCGATCACCGGCAGGCTGTCGCTGGGGGCGGGCCGGTGGCCCATCCACTCCACGGTCCCGCGGAAGCGCAGCTCCGGGAAGGCCAGCCGCGCGTGCCGGTGCAGAAAGGCGAGCGGCGCGCGCGACGGGCCTGCCGCCAGCCCGCCGAACTCCAGGATCCCCGCGCAGCGCAGTCCCGCGGCCATCGGCGTCGCCACGAACTTGCCGCTGGCCACCATGATCGGGTGGTCCGGCCCGCCGGCGGCGTCCTCGAAGACCACGTGGTAGCCCCGTTCGCTCTCGAGCGGCGGATCGACGCCGAGCGCGCGCATTAATGGCTTCGACCAGGCGCCGGTGGCGAGCACGGCCGCGTCGCAGTCGAGGCGGCCTGCGTCGGTCTCGACCGCGCGGACGCGGCCCCCCGCGAGATCGAAGCCGCGGAAGTCGGCCTGCACGACGCTACCCCCGAGCCCCGCGAACGCCTCCGCCAGCGCCGCGACATAGGCGCCCGGGTCGCGGATGAAGCCGTGGTCTCGCATGGTCGCAAGGAGCCCGATCCCGGGCCCGAGGCTGGGCGCGCGGGCGCGCACCTCCGCGCCCTCGCGGATCTCGGGCTCGAAGCCGGCCTCCCGGCGCAGGCCCCAGACATAGGCGTCCCTCTCGAAGGCCGCCCGGTCGGCGTAGGCGAAGCTGTAGTCGCTGCCGACGATCCAGTCGGCCGCCGGGGTGTCGGCGGCGAGCGCGCGATGCTGGTCGACGCTGTCGCCGATGATCCGCGCGAGGCCGGCCGCGATCCGCCGCGTGTCGGCGTCGTTGGCGTGCGCGAGGTAGCGCCGCAGCCAGGGCGCCAGCCGCGGCAGGTAGCTCCAGCGCAGGAACAGCGGGAAGTCCGGGTCGAGCAGCATGCCCGGCGCCTTGCGAAGCATCCCCGGCCCGGTCACCGGCGCGATCGCGCACGACGCGAGCACGCCGCCGTTGCCGTAGGAGGCGCCCCGGCCCGGCGGGCCGCGGTCGAGCAGCGTGACGTCGACGCCGGCCCGGCGCAGCCAGATCGCCGCCGAGACCCCGACGATGCCCGCCCCGATGACGATGGTGCGGCCGCGCACGCGCATGACGGATCCCCCGCGCCCGGCGAAGGTCGGACGACGCACGAGCGTCAGGGACCGGGCGCCGGCTGTCAAGAACGGCCCGCGCCCGGTGAAGCCGTCCGCAAACCGCACGAATTGACGCGCCCCCGCCACAGCCGACCCGCCCGGGCGTCAGCCCGGGCAGCGCCTGCCTGCCCCCGTGGCAGGCGCTTCGCGCCCGCCCAGGCAGGCGCCGCCCTCTGCGCATTGCTCCGACGCCGCCCCGGACCGTGTTACGGCTCGCAATTAACGAAGATTAATCGCTTCAGAATCAATCATATACCCGGAATTGCACGCGTGTTACACGCCCCGTAACACGCCCTCGGCCCGGTCAGCTTCCCCGGTAGGTCGAGTAGCTGTAGGGGGCGAGCAGGAGCGGCACGTGATAGTGCGCGTCCGGATCGGCGATGCCGAAGCGGATCGGGATCAGGTCGAGAAAGCGCGGACTCTCCCCGGCCAGGCCCGCCCCGGCCAGGTAGTCGCCGGCGTGAAACAGCAGCTCGAACCCGCCCGGGCCGAGCTCCCCCTTCGGAATCACCGGCGCGTCGGTCCTTCCGTCGGAATTGGTGACCAGACTGCGCACCAGCGTCCGCGCCTCCCCGTCCAGCCGGAAGAGATCGATCCGCATCCCCGCGGCGGGACAGCCCCGCGCCGCGTCGAGAACATGAGTGGTGACGTAGCCTGCCTCGGTCGCCATGGCGCGCTCCCCTCGACTGATCGCCGCGGCGCATCTTCGGCCGCCCGGCCGCCGCGCGCCAGCGTCTTCTCGGTGGAAGTTCCTTCAAGAAATTTTTGCAAGGCCGCCGCCGCCCTGCCGGTCTATGCTGGCCGCGATCCGCCACGCGAGGAGCCGGACACCGTGCGACGCTACCCCAGGAACATGCGCGGCTACGCCGGTCGCCCGCCCGATCCGCGCTGGCCCGGCGGCGCCCGGATCGCCGTCCAGTTCGTGCTGAACTACGAGGAGGGCGGCGAGAACTGCGTCCTGCACGGCGACGCCGCCTCCGAGGCGTTCCTCTCGGAGATCGTCGGCGCCGCGCCCTGGCCGGGCCAGCGGCACTGGAACATGGAATCGATCTACGAATACGGCGCCCGCGCCGGCTTCTGGCGGCTGCGCGACCTCTTCGTCTCCCGCGAGGTCCCGCTGACCGTCTACGGCGTCGCCACCGCGCTGGCCCGCGCGCCCGACCAGGTCGCGGCGATGAAGGAGGCGGGCTGGGAGATCGCCAGCCACGGGCTGAAATGGATCGACTACCGCGATCACACTCGCGCCTCCGAGGCCGCCGACATGGCCGAAGCGATCCGCCTGCACGCGGAGGTCGTCGGCGAGCGCCCGCGCGGCTGGTACACCGGTCGCGCCTCCGAGAACACCGTCGACCTCGCCACCGAGGAGGGCGGCTTCGACTGGATCTCCGACGCCTACGACGACGACCTGCCCTACTGGCGCCGCCACGCGGGGCGCGACCAGCTGATCATCCCCTACACTCTCGACGCCAACGACATGCGTTTCGCCACGCCGCAAGGCTTCAACTCCGGCGACCAGTTCCTCGCCTACCTGCGCGACAGCTTCGACGTGCTCTACGCCGAGGGCGCGGCCGGCGCGCCGAAGATGATGTCGGTAGGCCTGCATTGCCGGCTCGCCGGCCGGCCGGGCCGCGCGGCGGCGCTGGCGCGCTTTCTCGACCACGTCCAGTCCCACGAGGGGGTCTGGATCGCGCGCCGCGCCGACATCGCCCGGCACTGGCGCGAGACCCATCCGCCGGCCGCGCCCGACGCGCTGCCCTCCGAGCTCGACCGCGCGGCCTTCGTGGCGCGCTTCGGCGGCGTGTTCGAGCATTCCCCCTGGATCGCCGAGCGCGCCCACGCGCTCGAGCTCGGTCCCACCCACGACAGCGCCGCGGGCGCGCACAACGCCCTCGCCCGCGCCTTCCGCACGGCCTCCGAGGCCGAGAGGCTCGGCGTGCTCACCGCCCATCCCGATCTCGCCGGCAAGCTCGCCGCGGCGAAGCGGCTGACGCCGGAGTCGACTTCCGAGCAGGCCGGCGCGGGTCTCGACGCGCTCACCGACGTCGAGCGCGCCCGCTTCACCGAACTAAACGACGCCTACGCCGCGAAGTTCGGGTTTCCGTTCATCATCGCCGTGCGCGACCACGACAAGGCGGGCATCCTTGCGGCCTTCGAGCGGCGCCTCGCCCACGACCGCCCCACGGAATTCGCCGCCGCCTGCGACCAGGTCGAGCGGATCGCCCAGTTGCGCCTGAAGGACATGCTGCCATGAAGGATCTCCCTGCCACGCGAAATCCCTACTACGCGCCGCACGGCGGCCTGCCGGGGCAGCAGGAGCTCCTGTCCGGGCGCGCGGTCTTCACCGAGGCCTATGCGGTGATCCCGCGCGGGGTGATGACCGACATCGTCACCAGCTACCTGCCGTTCTGGGAGAAGACCCGCGCCTGGATCATCGCCCGGCCGCTGTCGGGCTTCGCGGAGACCTTCTCGCAGTACATCATGGAGGTGCGGCCAGGCGGCGGCAGCGACCGCCCGGAGCCCGACCCCGACGCCGAGGGCGCGCTCTTCGTGGTCGAGGGCGGGCTGCGGATCGACATCGACGGGACCCTCCACGACCTCGCGCCGGGCGGCTTCGCCTTCGTTCCCGCAGGCGTTCCGTGGACCGCGCGCAATATCGGCGACGCAGCGACGCGCTTTCACTGGATCCGCAAGGCCTATCAGCCGGTCGAGGGGCTCGGGTCGCCCGATCCCCTGGTCGCCAACGAGCGCGACATCCCCAACACGCCGATGCCCGACACGGAGGGCCGCTGGACGACAACGCGCTTCTTCGACCACGAGGACATGCGCCTCGACATGCACGTGACGATCGTCAATCTCGATCCCGGCGCCGAGATCCCGTTCATGGAGACCCACGTGATGGAGCACGGGCTCTACGTGCTCGAGGGCAAGGCGGTCTATCGGCTCAACCGCGACTGGGTCGAGGTCGAGGCCGGCGACTTCATGTGGCTGCGCGCCTTCTGTCCGCAGGGCTGCTACGCCGGCGGCCCGGGTCGGTTTCGCTACCTGCTCTACAAGGACGTGAACCGACACGCGGGCCTGCGCATCGGCGCGCGGACCCCGGGATGAGCGGCCGCGTCGTCGTCGCCGAAGCTCTGACCGCGGTGGCCTTCGCGCCCTTCGGCGACGTGATCGAAGCGGCGGGGCCGCCGGATTTCGCGATCAACGGCGGCATGTGCGACCGGTTCCACGATCTCGCGCGGGTCGAGGTCACAGGCGAGGGCGCGCGCCTCGGCGTCAGCCTCGGCGTCGGGCGCCCCTATCCGCTGCCGCTGGAGCTTGGCATGGTCGAGCGCCATCCGCTGGGCAGCCAGGCTTTCGTGCCGATGAGCGCCGATCCCTTCCTGGTCGTGGTCGCGCCCGACCACGGCGGATCCCCTGGCGCGCCGCGGGCCTTCCTCACCGACGGGGCGCAGGGCGTGAACTACTTGCGCGGCGTCTGGCACGGGGTGCTCACGCCGCTGGGACGCACCGGGTGCTTCCTGATCCTCGATCGCGTCGGCCCGGGCGAGAACCTCGAGGAGCACCATTTCGCCGCGCCCTGGACGGTGGTCGCCGCGCCATGACCCGGCCCGCCCGCCCTGACGTGCGCGACGAACAGGCCTTCGAAACGACTGCGTCCGGGGTCTCGCGACGGGGTTTTCTCGCGGCGACCTTCCTCACCGGGGCCGGTGTGGCGGCGTTCTACGGGCCAGTCGGCGGCGTCGCGCGGCCGCTGCCTCGACCCGACCTCGCCCATGTCTTCGAGCCCGACGTGTTCGAGGTCGGCGTCTTCGAGTAGGGCGCTTCCCGAACGGCCGGAGGCGGACGGCCCGCCAGGCCCGTCCGCCGCACAACGCCACTCGTTCACTTTCGCACATATGCGGCGACGACGCTGAACCCGACCGTCCGGACGCCGCGGGCGCACCATAGGCCGCGGGCTTGTCGCTTCCGTGACGGCAGAGTGCTTCAGACGTCCTGTCGAGCGATTTCGGTGATCAGCACGCCGTTCGCGGCCTCCGCGCCCATCACCTCCTGGACCGCGGCGCGCAGCGCGGCCTTGAGGTCCTCCATCTTCCTGCCGCTGGTGAAGCTGCCTTCGAAGCCGTCGGCGTTGGCGTGGCGGAACATCGCGTTGAGAAGCCCGTCGCGCAGGCGAGGCTCGATTTCCTCGATCTTCTTCTCGACCTCCGGCCCCTTCACCGCCGCGACGCTGAGCGACAGCACCACCATCGCGGTGACCTTGTCGTCGCTGAAGACCGGCACGATGAAGGGCTTCTTCAGCGGCACGTAGACAAGATCCTCCTTGGCGTGCGCCTTGTCGGGCCTGGGCCGGAACGGATCGTCGGCCTCGGCCGTCTCGCAGGGCTCCTTGCCGTGGGGATCGCAGTCGGCGGCGTCGGAGGCGTGGGGGTCGGGCCTGAGCGCGAGGCCGGCGCCGACCCCGGCCCCGAGGCCGAGCAGCGCGATGGCGAGCGGTGCAACGAGTTTCATGGCGCCGTCTCCGTCAGTAGGGCATGACGCGGTCGTAGACCTGCCCACCCCACCGCGGCTGCTGCGCGTTGGTGAGCTGGCCACGGCCGCCATAGGCGATCCGCGCACCGGCGATCCGGTCGTAGGGGATCTCGTTGTAGCGCGAGATGTCCTCGGGGCGGACGATGCCGGCGATCTGAAGGTCGCGCAGCTCGTTGTTGACCCGGATCTCCTGGTCGCCCTGGATCACCAGATGCCCGTTAGGCAGCACGTTGACCACGGTCGCGGCCACCCGCAGCGTGATCTGTTCCTCGCGGCTGGTGCGTCCGTCGCCGCGGAACCGCGAATCCGAGCCAAACTGTACGTTCGGGCTCAGCATGTCGATCTCCTGCGGCACGTAGTTTCCTAGCCCGAAGAAGGTGCCGACTTCCGCCGATTCCTCACCGCCGCGGGTGCGTTGGGTGGAGTTGCGCATCTCGGCTTCCTCGTCGATCTCGATGACGACGGTGAGGAGGTCGCCGAGCCCACTGGCGCGGCGATCGCCGAGCAGCCCGGTCTTGCCGGTGTTCCACAGCGATCCCTGCTGGTAGGCGTAGCGCGCCGCCTGCGGCGGGGGCACGGAGATCGCTGCCCGCTCGGCGGTCAGGATCGGCCCGGCGTTTTCTTCCGATGCGCCGATGCTGGTCATCTCCGGAGGCTGGCCGACTCCGCAGGCGCCGAGCGCCAGCGCTGCGGCGAGGCCAAGCACGGCCGCGCGGATGGGATGAGTCATTGTCCTACCTCGATGCTTCCGTCCGGACCGACGCGTCCGGTCACGATCTGGCGCGAAGCCAGGTTCATCACGCGCAGCCGCTCGCCGACGCCGGCGCGGTCGAGCGCCCGGCCCTCGGTGGCGATGGTCAGGGACCCTTGCGCGTAGCGCATGCGAACCAGCGTGTTGCGCTCGATCACCGCCGGCGGCCCGACCTGATCGGGCATGATCGGCCGGCCGGTGTAGAGCGTCACCCGCGCCTCGAGCCCCATCAGCGCGTCGAGGTCGGTCACGGCGCCGGGCATGTCCTCCTCGAGCACCTGCAGGTCGCCCGGGGCGATGATCGTCTGGGCTCGGATCGGGCGCACCGGCGCGACCGCCTGTCCCGCGGCGATGTCGGCCGCGAGTAGGGCGGCGACCGCGCCGATGGCGAGACTGCGCCGCATCGCTCAGCGGATCTGCGTGGTGGCGGCGAGCATCTGGTCGGCGGCGGTGATCACCTTGGCGTTGAGTTCGTAGCCGCGCTGCGCCTCGATCAGGTCGGTGATCTCGCGCACGGCGTCCACCGAAGAGCTTTCCAGGTATCCCTGTCGGAATACGCCGCGCCCGTCCTCGCCGGCGTCGCCCACGTTGGGTGCGCCGGAGGCCTCGGTCTCGCGGTAGAGATTGGAGCCCAGCGCTTCCAGGCCCTTTTCGTTGGCGAAGGTGGTCAGGGTGAACTGCCCGAGCAGCTGTCCGTCGACCTGGTCGTTGAAGTAGGCGTAGACCTCGCCGTCGGGGTTGATCGTCACCTCCCGCGCGTCCTCGGGGATGGTGATTTCCGGCGAGACCGCGAAGCCGTCGGAGGTCACCACCAGCCCGTCGCCGTCGCGCTTGAGCGCGCCGTCGCGAGTGTAGACGATCTCGCCGTTGGGCATCGTGATCTCGAAGTAGCCTTGGCCTTCGACGGCGATGTCGAGCGCGCCGTTGGTCTCGGTCAGCGCGCCCTGCTCGACCAGCATCGACACCGCCGAGGGCCGCACGCCCAGGCCGAGCTGCACGCCGGCGGGGAGCACGGTGCCCTCCGCCGAGGTGATCGTGCCGGGGCGCTCGATCTGCTGGTAGTGCAGGTCGGAGAACTCCGCCCGCCGGGCGTTGTAGGCGGTCGTGCTCATGTTCGCGAGATTGTGCGAGATCACCTCGACCCGGGTGTTCTGGGCCGACATGCCGGTCGCGGCGATGTTGAGTGCGCGCATTCTCTGCTCTCCTGACTCGTTACGGACGTCAGACGTTCTGGCCGAGGGTCTGGGTCGTCTGGCTGATGCGTTTGTGTTCGTCGTCGAGCATGCGCTGGCCGAGCTCGTAGGCGCGCTGCACCTCGATCATACGGGCGATCTCGGCGACCGCGTTGACGTTGGACTGCTCGAGATAGCCCTGCACGACCCGCGGCCGCCCTACCGGAACGGTCTCGCCCTCGGCGCGGAAGAGCACGCCGGCCTCGCGGAAAAGCGTGGTTTCGTCCTCTACCGTCACCATCCCCACGAGCGCGATCGGATCTCCGTCGCCCGACAGCGTGCCGTCCGCCGAGAGGCCGATGTTCTCCACCTCGAATGGGATCGCGATCGGCCCACCGCCCTCGTCGAGCAGCGCGTAGCCGTCCATGTTGACGATCTCGCCATCGGCATTTCGGGTGAACGCGCCGGCGCGCGTGAGCCGTTCGCCCATCGGGGTCAGCACCCGGAAGAAGCCGTCGCCCTCGATGGCCATGTCGAGCGCGCCGCCGGTCGACACGAGCGCGCCCTGGAGCGCGTCGGTGAAGCGACCGCGCGCGCCGGTCATCGCTACGCCGCCGCCGTCGGTGGGCAGTGCCGCGACGATCTCGGCGAACACGACGCCCTCGCGCCGGTAGCCGGTGGTGTTGAGGTTGGCGATGTTGTTCGCCACGGCCTGGAGCTCCTTCTCGAGCCCGGTCTGGCGCGACAGCGCCACATAGCCTGCAAGATCCATCGCTCCCTCCGCCGTTCTGGCGCAACCGCGCCGCAGGGGCGCGTCGATGGGCCGACCATGGACCGGCCATGGTAAAGATTCGGTCAAGGGCTTGATCGGACTTGCTTTGGCGCGTCGGCGCGGCCTCGCGCCCGACCGGGTTAGGGCCCGGGCGGCCCCGTTTTCAGCGGCCGCGGGTGCGCGTTCGTTCGTGGAGACGCGCGGTGATGCGGCTTGCGGTCCTTTCACAGGCGAAGGGGAAGACTGCGTGCACGAGGGCCGCCAGTGCGGCGAGCGCCAGCAAGCCCGCGAAGCCGAAGGCGAAGCGCATGTGCTCGAGATAGGTCTCGTCCACCGCCGCGGGGTGGGTGGTGAAGAGCCGGGCCACGGTGTTCATCGGATTTCCTCCTGAGGTCGACGTGAGGGGTCGAGTGTGGCCCACGGAGCGCGTGGTTTCGTCCCGAATATCGCATTTTTTTCGCTTTTCTTTGGGATGATTTCCTAAGATAGCTAGGAGATGTGGGAACCTGACTCAATCGATCGCAAGATCCTGAGCGCGCTCCAGCGGGATGCGGGCGGTTCGCTAGACGCGCTCTCAGAGGAGGTCGGGCTGTCGCGCAACGCCGTCTGGCGTCGTGTGCGTCGCCTGGAGGAGGAAGGCGTGATCCTCGGTCGGGTTGCACTGGTGAACCCCGAGGCGGTGGGCCTCGGCCTGACGGTGTTCATCTCGGTCCGCACCGACCGCCACGACGCCGACTGGGCGGAGCGTTTCGCGCGGGCGACGCGCGGCATCGACGAGATCCTCGGCGTCTATCGGGTCTCGGGCGAGCAGGACTACCTGATCCGGGCCCGTGTCGCGAACGTGGCCGCCTACGACCGGCTTTACAAGCGTCTGATCGAACGTATCGACCTCAAGGACGTGTCGGCGAGCTTCGTGATGGAGGCGATCAAGGAGACGACGCGGCTCCCGGTGACCTGAAGCAGCATGCCGCGCGGGCGCGCGGGTGGCCCTGTCTAGCGCTTAACCGCGGGGGTCGTCAGCCCGAGCGACTGCGTTCGACGTGTCGCAATATGAGAAGAAGAAGCATGTTCCTGAGACTATGTTGTGTCCGTGGCCGATTACGAATTGGCCGGAAATCTCGGGGGAGAATCACCGAATGAAGACGCTTTTGCTCACCGCCGCAGTTCTGGGTCTGACCGCGCCCGCCTTCGCTCAGGGCGCCGCAGAGCTCGCCTGCGCCGAATACGCCGCCATGGACAACGCCGGCAAGATGGCGATGGTTGCGGAACTGGAGTTGATGAACGCCGAGATGGACACACAACTCACCAACGCCGAGATCCAGGACACGCTGGCCTCGCGCTGCGGCGAAGAGCCGGAACTAATGATCGTCGACATCTTCAAGGCCGAGTGATCGTCCAGAACCTGCGAGGGGCGCGCGCGCCCTTCGCTTGTCCGCGCTTCGGGCGTGAGGCTCGACGCCGCCACGGCTGACAGAGCGGTTGTGCTGGGCTTCACGCTCGATCAGGTCAACCAGCTGCAGGAAAGCCAGGCGCCGGAGATACTCGCCATCCTTGACAAAGGCATGCCCGACATCGTGACCCGGATGAGCGTCGAAGAGGTTGTGCCGATGGTCGAGGGCAACTGAGGCGAGGCACCCGCTCACACGCGGCCGCCCCGTTCCGGGCGCTCAGTTCCCGATTACCATGGGAATGATCTGGTCCTGGAAGAACCGCACCAGGGTGGCCCCGGAAAAGCTCATCGTCGCCCAGAACACGACCAAGATCGCGCCGAGCTTCGGCACGAAGGTCAACGTCATTTCCTGAACCGAGGTCAGCGCCTGCAGGAGACCGATGCCGAGTCCGACGATCAGCGCCACCGCCAGGATCGGCGTGGAGATGATCAGCGCCGTCCAGAGGCCCTGGCGCAGGATGTCGAGGACCTCGGCTTCGGTCATCGGCTTCAGACCGGCATGCGCAGGATTTCCTGGTAGGCCTCGACCACCTTGTCGCGCACCGCGACCGCGGTCTGCACCGCAAGCTCGGTCGCGGCCAGCGCCTCGACCACCGCCTGCGGATCGGCGCGCCCGACAAGCCCGGCCTTCACCGTCTCCTCACTGGCGCGCATCGTCTCCATGAAATCCGCGGCCGCCGCCTGGAACGCCTGCGCGGGGCCGCGCTCGATCGTCTCGGCCGCGGGCTTCGCGACCGTCTGGGTCTGGGAATAGAGCTGGGACGCCAGCGTCGATTTTATGTCCATTTCGTCTTACCGCCTTTCTAGCGCCGCAACAGTTCGAGGAGCGAACTCGCCATCTGCCTGGCCTGATCGAACATCTTGAGATTGGCCTCGTAGGACCGGTTGGCCTCGCGCGAGTCCGCGATTTCGGTGAGCATGTTCACGTTCGAGCCCTCGAAGAACCCGTCCTCGCCGGCCATCGGATGCGAGGGCTCATAGACCCGCGCCAGCTCGCTGCGGTCGAGCCGCACGGGCCCGGTCCGGACCGCGCGGGGATCGGCGCTCTGGAAGGTCTCCTCGAAGGACACCGTCTTGCGCCGGTAGCCGGGCGTGTCGGCGTTGGCGATGTTCTCGGCCGTCAGCCGCAGACGCGCCGTCTGGGCGCGCATTCCGCTCGCCGAGGCGGCCATGGTCTTCATCATCTCGTCCATCGGGCTCTCCGGATTACTTGCGGCCGAGGCTCGTGCGCAGCACGTCGAGGGATTTCTGGTAGACCCCGATCGCGAGGTCGTGGCGCTGACGGATCTCGGCGGCGCGCACCATCTGATCCTCGAGCGAGACCGAGTTGCCGTTGGGCGTCTCCGCGCCCGGGAGAGCCGCTTCGCGCACCTCGAAACCGCGAGAAGTGTCGCCGAAAGCGAGATGGCCAGGTCGGGTCGCCCGGGCCTCGAAGGCGGGAACCGTGCGCTCGAAGCTCTCGGCGAACCCGCCGACGTCGCGGGCGCGGTAGCCCGGCGTGTCGGCGTTCGCTATGTTCTCCGCGATCACCGTCTGGCGGGTGGTCGAATGCGAGGCCAGTCCGCTGGCGAGGCGCAGCATGGCGATATCAAGGTCCATCGCGGGTTCTCCCGGGGCTTTCGTCGTCAACCGGGGATTAATCCTCGATGGTTGACAAAGGGTAAGCGCATCCAGCGTTTGGCCGAGGAACCCCATGCTGACCGACTTCGCCGCCCTTGAGGCGGAGCTCTCGCGGATCTCCAACCACCGCCGCATCGGCCGGGTGGCGGCGGTCGGCGGGGCCGCGCTCGAGATCGCCGGGCTCACCCATCACGCCCGGATCGGCGACCAGGTGTCGATCCGACTGCGGCGCGGCGAGACGCTCGGCGGTGAGATCGTCGCGATCTCGGAGCGTCACGCGCGGGCTATGACCTACGCCTCGGGCGACGGGGTCGCGGTGGGTGACGCGGTGACGCTGCTCGGGCCGGCAGACGCCCATCCGGCCGAGGCCTGGGTCGGGCGCATCGTCGACGCCTTCGGCGCGTCACTCGACGGCAGGCCACTCGCGCCCGGCGCCGCGACCGCGACGCTGCGCCGGGCACCGCCGCCGCCCGCGACCCGCAAGGGGCTGGGCCGGCGGCTCGCCACCGGGTTGCGCGTCTTCGACACAGCGCTTCCTGTCGCCCGCGGCCAGCGCATCGGCGTGTTCGCGGGCTCGGGCGTTGGCAAATCTTCGCTGCTCGGCGACCTCGCGCGTGGCATCGAGGCCGACATCGTCGTCTATGCGCTGATCGGCGAGCGCGGCCGGGAACTGCGCGATTTCGTCGACAATGTGCTCGGCCCCGAGGGCATGGACCGCGCCGTCGTGGTCGCCGCGACCTCCGACCAGGCGCCGCTGATCAAGCGTCGCGCCGCCTGGATGGCGATGGCGGCCGCGGAGGTGTTCCGCGACGAGGGCCGGCACGTGCTCCTGATGTTCGATTCGCTCACCCGCTTCGCCGAGGCCCACCGCGAGATCGCGCTGACGGCAGGCGAATCGCCGAGCCTGCGTGGCTTCCCGCCGTCGACCGCCAACCTGATCGCGGCGCTCTGCGAACGCGCCGGCCCGGGACCTTTCGGCAAGGGTGACATCACCGGCGTCTTCTCGGTGCTTGTCGCCGGCTCGGACATGGAGGAGCCGGTCGCCGACATCACCCGCGGTGTGCTTGACGGCCATATCGTGCTCGACCGCGGTATCGCCGAGCGTGGCCGCTTTCCGGCCATCGATGTCCGGCGCAGCGTCTCGCGTTGCCTGCCCGGCGTCGCGACAGAAGCCGAGAACGCTACACTCGCCCGGGTGCGGCGCATTCTCACCGCCTACGAGAACGCGGCGCTGATGATCCAGACCGGCCTCTATGTCGCGGGTAGCGATCCGGCCATCGACGAGGCGATCGAGATCTGGCCGGCGCTCGACGATCTGTTCGCCGAGCGCGCGCCCGACGGGGTGGCGGCGAGCTTCGCGCGTCTGGCGGAGGCGCTCGGAGCGCCGGCGCCGGAACCGCCGCAGCCCAAGCTCCGGCGGCCGGGGTAGCGGCGCGCGAATGACCGCCCGTCCGGTGACGCGACGCTGGCGGGCGCGGCTCGCGGGCTGTAGACGCAGTCATCGGGCGAGCGTCGCGCCCCGCGAAGCTGGCCCAATCCGAGACCGATGACCATTGAGACCGCCCGTTCCGACCTCGCCAGCGCCGCGCCGTGCTTCGTGGTGTTCGTGGCGCTGATGTCGAGCCTGATGGCGCTGACGGCACTCTCGATCGACATCATGCTGCCCGCTTTTCCCGATTTCGAGGCGGGCTTCCTGCTGACCGATCCCAACGCGCCGCAACTCGTCGTCACCTACTACTTGGTGGGCTTCGCGCTCGGGCAGACCGTTGTCGGCCCGCTCTCGGACCGGTTCGGGCGGCGGCCGACGCTGCTCTTCGGTCTTGGCGTCTACGCCCTGGCGACGCTCGCCTGCCTCTTTGCGCCGAACTTCGGGGCGCTGCTGGCCGCACGGCTGGTGCAAGGGGCCGCAAACGCCGCGCCGCGCGTGGTCTCGATCGCCGTCGTGCGCGACATCTACGCCGGACGGCGCATGGCGGAGGTGATGTCGTTCATCGTGATCGTCTTCACTATCGCACCGATCCTCGCGCCGCTGATCGGCTCGGGCCTCCTGCTGCTCGGCGGCTGGCGTTGGATCTTCGGGTTCCTGGCGCTCGTCAGCGTCGCGATCGCCTCCGCCATTGCCATGGTCCTGCCCGAGACCCGGCCACCAGACGCGCGCGAGGGCTTTTCGATCCGGTGGGTTGGACAGGCCTACGCCACGACGCTGTCTACGCCTCAGACGCTCGGCTACACCTTGGCCACAGGCTGCGTCCTCGGCGCGGTGATGGGCTACGTGAACGCCTCCCAGCAGATCTTCGAGGAGGTCTATGGGGTCGGCGAGTGGTTTCCGGTTCTGTTCGGGGTGGTTGCGCTGGCGCTGGCGCTGGCGGCCTTCATCAACATCCGGCTGGTGATGGCCCTGGGCATGCGCCGCATCTCGCACGCGGCGCTGATCGGGATGATCCTGGTGGCGTCCGCCCACCTGGGGCTTTCCCTCGCGTTCGGCCCGCCGCCGCTCCCGATCTTCATCGGGTTGCTGTCGGTGGCGATGTTCTTCTTCGGGCTGCTGATGCCGAACTTCAATGCGATCGCCATGGAGCCGATGGGTGAGATCGCGGGCACGGCGTCGTCCTTCGTCGGGGCCGTGACGACCGCCATGGCCGCGATCCTCGGCTGGGCGGTCGGTCAGAGTTTCGACGGCTCCGTGGTCCCGGTCCTTGCAGGCTACGCGGGCTTCGGCGCGGCGGCGTTCGCGCTGGTGGCCATCACCGAGCGCGGCCGGCTCTTCGGCGCCGGCGGCGCCTGATCCGGAGTGCGTTCAGCCTGACGCGCTGGCCCCCGCCAGCCGGTCCATCTCGCCGGCGAGCTGCACGTCGAGCGCGCTCAGTCCGCCGGCGTCGTGGGTGGTCAGCGTCACCTCGACGGTGCGGTAGACGTTAGACCATTCCGGGTGATGGTTCATCTTCTCGGCCACCAGCGCCGCCCGGGTCATGAACCCGAAAGCCTCGATGAAATTCTGGAAACGATAGCGCTTGAAGAGCACGTCCCGGTCCGCCCGGGTCTCCCAGCCGGCGTTGGTCAGGCCGGGAATGTGTTCCGCCCGCTCCGCGTCGTTCAGCAGTTCAGCCATCGACTGTCTCTCCCGTTTGCGCCTCGTCGTTCAGCCCGCGTCGCGGTTCGCGGGCATGAGCTCATCATCGAGCTCGATCGCCCGAAGCCGCGCGGGTCGCTCCGACACCCGGCTCCAGTAGTCCCGAAACGCCGGCCGTTCCTCGATCGAGCCGAACTGGAGCCCCCAGCCGATCTGCGATCCCAGATAGACGTCGACTGCCGTGAACCGGTCCCCGGCGATGTAGGTCCCGCTCGAGACCGCCGTCTCGAGCGCGTCCATCATGCGATCGAAGGGCGCATAGCCGACCATCCTCATGCGATCCTGCGGGACCTCGAAGCCGAGCGCGCGGTTGATGATCGTCGCTTCAAGCGGACCCGAGCCGAAGAAGAGCCAGCGGTAGTAGTCGGCGCGCTCGCCCGGTGGCGGCGCCAGCGCGGCGCCCGGAAAGGTATCGGCGAGATAGGCGCAGATCGCGGCGCACTCGCTGACGACCGCGGCGCCATGGCGAAGGGTGGGGATCTTCCCCATCGGGTTGATCGCGAGATAGGCCGGCGACTTCATCGCGGGGCCATACTCGACGACCTCCGTACGATAGGGCGCGCCGACTTCCTCGAGCATCCAGCGCACGATCCGGCCGCGCGACATTGGGTTGGTGTAGAACACGAGCTCGTGGGGCATCTTCCCTCCTTGCGGTCGCGCGCAACCGACCAGAGCCGGCCACGATTCGCAAGCCGCACGTCCGGCGCTCAGTCCTGCTCCGCCGAAACGTCCTCGGGGACCCTCCGGAACGGGCCGTAGGCGGTCAGCACCTCAATCTCGTCGCCCATGTGCCGGGCCTCCTCCTCAAGGAACTGCCCGACGGCGCGGGCGAATCCGGCATCGGCGATCCAGTGCAGCGAATGGATCTCCACCGGCAGGTAGCCACGGGCGAGCTTGTGGGCTCCCTGCGCGCCTGCCTCGACCCGCGCGAGGCCGCGGCTGATTGCGGCGTCGATCGCCTGATAGTAGCAGAGCTCGAAATGCAGGCAGGGGTAGTCCTCGACGCAGCCCCAGTAGCGGCCGTAGAGCGCGTCGCGACCGATGAAGTTGAGCGCGCCGGCCACCCAACGTCCCGAATGGCGCGCCATCACGAGAAGCATGTCGTCGCGCAAATGCGCCTGCGCTTCATGAAAGAAGCGCCGGGTCAGGTAGGGCGTGCCCCACTTGCGCGCTCCGGTGTCCTGGTAGAAGCGCCAGAAGGCGTCCCAGTGGTCGGGCTCGATCTCCTCCCCGGTCAGCGCCACGATCTCACCGCCGAAGCCCTGCGCCCGGGCGCGCTCCTTGCGGATCGCCTTGCGCTTGCGCGAGGACAGATCGGCGAGGAAGGCGTCGAAGTCGGGATAGCCGCGGTTCTCCCAGTGGAACTGCTGCGTCGTGCGCGCCAGCAGCCCCGCCGCGACGCCCCAGTCGCGCTCTTCGCGCGTGCAGAAGTTGACGTGGACCGAAGAGACGCGGTTCTGCTCGGCGAGTTGCATCGCCCCTGCGACGAGCGCCGCGCGCCCGGTCTCCTCGAAGCCCAGCCGGGTCAGCAGCCGCCGTCCGGTCGCCGGGGTGAAGGGAACCGCGGAAAGCAGCTTCGGATAGTACCGACCGCCGGCGCGCTCGTAGGCGTGCGCCCAGCTGTGATCGAAGATATATTCGCCCTGGCTGTGGCTCTTGGCGTAGAGCGGCATGACCGCAATGATTTCCCCGCCCTCGCGCGCCACCAGATGGCGCGGCTGCCAGCCTGTGCCAGCGCCGACCGATCCCGATGCTTCAAGGGCCGCGAGAAACCTGTGGGTCGTGAAGGGGTCCGGTGGCGCTCCCGAGCCGGGCGCCGCGCAGGCGTCCCAGTCCTCGGCCGCGATCTCGTCGAGTCCGCCAAGCACGGTGATCTCGATCCGCTCGCCGCCGTCCATTGGCCTTCTCCGTTGGTGCCACGTTCCGAAAGATGGCGGGGAACGGCGCGCAGTCAATGCGGGCCCCACGACCGGTGTCGCGCCAGCGGCAGCGCCGCTGCGACCACCTGCGCCGCCAGACCCGGCAGGGCCGCCGGCCGCGCCAGCCCCGCCAGCCAAGCCGCCGGTGACTGTCCCGTGAGCAGTGCGGCGAGCGCCGCCTCGCCGCTGAGCAAGCATCCGAGGGCGATCGCCGCCATTGCGGCGCGCGGACCGGCGGCCGTGGCGACGCGCAGGCGCCGCAGCACTGTCCCGCATGCGATCCCGGCGATCGCCAGCATCAGCGGCAGCTCCAGCGCCAGAGCGATGGCCTCGCCGAGCGCCGGCGCCACGACGAGCACCCGCAGCGCGCCGAGGAACGTGCCCGCGGCGAGCAGCGTCAGCGCATAGAGCGCCCCGGCCGCCAGCGCGCGCTTCACGGCCCGATCGGCCTGGGCCGGTACCCCTCGAAGGTCACGTTGTCGGCGCGCGCGCGCGCCGCCGTCTCCTCGCGGAGGCTCCGCACGGTCCAGCAGAGGATAGGCGCGCAGCGCGCGCGCAGGTCGGCAAGCGCGGGATTGTCGAGTTCGCGGTGGTTATGCGACACGAAGGTCGCGCCCACGCGGTTATAGTCGGCCATCCCGGCGAGTTCGGCCCGCCGGTAGTCCGGCAGGGGCCAACTCGGCCCGACGAAATCGCATGTGGTCAGCCCGCGCGGACGATCTGGCGCCAGTTTCGCAAGATGCGCCACGACATGCGGGTTGAAGGACATCAGCGCCACCGGCCCGTCGTAGTCCTCCAGCGACGCGGCCACATCGGCCTCGAGCGCCCCATCGGTATCGGCCAGCGCATCGTCGGGATCCTTCAGCTCCACGAGGAGCGGGGCCCGCCCGGCGATGAGGGTGAGGATCTCGCGCAAGGTTGGAATTGTCTCGCTGCTGTCGCGCAGGGCGATCGCGCCGAGCGCCGCAGACTCATGGGCGTCGACCCGGCCGGCCAGGCCAGTCAGCCGCTTGAGCGTCGCGTCGTGAAAGACCATCGCCACGCCATCGCCGGAGCGCTGCACGTCGATCTCGATGCCGTATCCGGCGAGGACCGCCGCCTGCACCGAGGCGCGGCTGTTCTCTACCACGCCGCGGCCGCGGTCATGCAGGCCGCGATGGGCGATCGGAGCGCGAAGGAACGCCTCGGGCAGGTCAGGCGATCTCAAAAACGCCCTCGATCTCGACCGCCACGCCGAGCGGAAGCGAGACGCAGCCCACCGCCGCGCGGGCGTGCCGGCCTGCGTCCCCGAAGACCTCCACGAAGAGATCGGAAGCGCCGTTGATCACCTGCGGGTGCTCGGTGAAGTCGGGCGTGGCGTTGACGAATCCGTTGAGCTTGACCACCCGCCGCACCCGGTCGAGGTCGCCTCCGCAGGCCTCTCGGAGTTGCGCAATCAGTGACACAGCACAGAGGCGCGCGGCGCTTCGGCCCTCGGCTACGGTCGTGTCGGCGCCGAGCTTGCCGACGACAAAGCCGCCTGAATCTCGGCTCACCTGACCCGAGACGAACACCAGGTGCCCGCTGATGATGTAAGGCACGTAGTTCGCCGCAGGCGCCGGCGCGTCGGGCAGGGCGATGCCGAGTTCGGACAGTCGCGCGTCGATCCGGGAGGACATCAAATGGCTCCATTACAATGAGGTCTTTTTCACGCTATCGGTGAATGCTACCCAGCGACAGAGGTTTTTCGCCGGTTCCCGACCGTCGGGTTGGTCGATGCGCCGAGTCGGAGGGAAGATTGCGCGAAAGACTCACGATCGTCTCGATCATCGCCGCGGTCGGGCTGGGCGGATGTGTGTCTGCGCCGGACCCCTCGAGCCTCGACCATGACCCGTATGAAGCGACGAACCGTCAGGTGCACGCGTTGAACAAGGCCGTGGACAGCGCGTTGTTCGGCGGCACGTCGAGGGCGTGGGGCACGATCATGCCGCAGCCCGTGCGGACCGGATTGGGCAATCTCAACGATCACTGGAGCCTGCCCGGCGAGACGATCCAGTACGCGCTCCAGGGCAACGGCGACTCGGTGGCGCGAAACGCCACGCGGTTTGCGGTCAACTCCACCTTCGGGCTCCTGGGGCTGCTCGATCCCGCCGCCGAGATGGGGCTGCCCTACGACGAGACGAACTTCGACGAGACCTTCTATGTCTGGGGCGTTCCGGAAGGCGCCTATGTCGAGGCGCCCCTGGGCGGTCCGGGCACGCAGCGCGACTGGACCGGCTGGGCGCTCGACATCGTCGCCGACCCGATGTTCTACGTGGCGCCGGTGGCGGTCGGAAACGCGCTCGTCGGCGTCGCCGCCCTCGACATCGTCAATGATCGCTACGAGCTCGACCCGGTGCTTGAGGAGTTGCTCTACACCTCCCAGGACAGCTACACCGCTCAGCGGATCACTTACCTGCAGAACATGCGCGCGCGTCTGCAGGGCGGGTCGAACCTGGAGGATCTGGAGGACGTCTATGCGGATTTCTGAGAGCGGTGACCGTCTGAGGCCGGCGCGGCGACGCGCCGTGCTGTTCGGCCTCGGCGCGGTGTTGCTCGCGGCCGCTGCGCCCGGGCGCGCGCTCGCCAACGCCGAGAGCCAGGCTGCCGCGCTGGTGCAGCAACTGGCCGCCGAGCTGACCAGCCTGGTGAACTCCGGTGGCGGAGCGGCGCAGGTCAACGCAGGCTTCGAGCGGATCCTTTCGCGGTATGGGGACATTCCTGCGGTGGCGGCGGCGGCGCTCGGCCCGCCCTGGCGCGGCGCCTCGGACGCCCAGAAGCGCAGCTATGTTGCGGCGTTCCAGTCCTACCTCGCGCGCAAGTATGGCCGACAGTTCAACGAGTACCGAAACGCCACGGTGAGCGTCTCGGGCGCGCGGGACGCCGGAGAGGCCGGCGTTCTGGTGAACACGGTCGTTCGCATCCCGGGCCGCAAACCGATCGCCGTCGACTGGCAGGTGAGCGCCCGAAGCGGCCAGCCGCGCGTGGTCAACCTCGTGATCGAGGGTGTCTCGATGCTCGCCAACGAGCGCGCCGAGATCGGAGCAATGCTCGAGGCCCAGGGCGGCAACATCGAGCGGCTGACCGCGCAGCTCGCCAGTCGGGCCTGATCGCTCAGGCGCGTCGATCCGGCGGCAGGAGCGCCACGAGCAGGCCCGCGAACGGCAGGAACGCGCACAAGCGGAACACGAACTCGATCCCGCGCCAGTCCGCCAGCGCGCCGAGCGCCGCCGCGCCGATCCCTGCGACCCCGAAGGCGAAGCCGAAGAAAAGCCCGGAGACCAGTCCAACCCGTCCAGGGATGAGATCCTGGGCATAGACGATGATCGCCGAGAAGGCGCTCGCGATCACCAGCCCGATCACCACTGTCAGCGCCGCCGTCCAGGCGAGGCCGACGTATGGAAGCATCAGCGTGAACGGCAGCGCCCCGAGGATCGACGCCTGGATCACCGCCCTGCGGCCGATGCGGTCGCCGATCGGCCCGCCGATCAGGGTTCCGGCCGCGATCGCGCCAAGAAACAGGAACAAGAAGAGCTGGGAATCCCGCACGCTCACCCCGAAACGCTCGATCAGATAGAATGTGTAGAAGCTCGTGAGACAGGTGATGTAGAGATATTTCGAAAAGACCAGCGCGGCCAGAACGGCAAGCGCCCGCCGGGCCTGGGGCTGAACCGCGCCGGCCACGACCCCGACCGTTCCGCGCGGCCGGCGAAGATGCTGACTCCGCGCCCAATCGCCGACGCGCCAGAGCACGATCATGCCCAGCAGCGCCAGCGCCGAGAACCACGCCACGCTCGGCTGGCCGAGCGGCAGCACCACGTAGGCCGCGAGCAGGGGGCCGATCGCCGTCCCTGCGTTGCCGCCGACCTGGAACACCGATTGCGCCATGCCGTAGCGGCCGCCAGAGGCGGCGCGGGCCAGCCGCGAGGCGTCGGGATGAAAGATCGACGAGCCGAGCCCGACAAGGATGGCCGCGAAGACCAGCATCGCGTAGCTTCCCGCCCACGCCAGCATCAGGAGCCCGGCGAGGCTCAGCCCCATTCCGGCGGAGAGCAGGCGGAAGCGCGGGCGACGGTCGGTGCTCAGGCCGATCACGGGTTGCAGGACCGATGCGACGGTCTGGAAGGCGAAGTGCAGAAAGCCGATCTGGGTGAAGCTCAGCGTGTAGTTGCGCTGAAGGACCGGGTAGAGCGCCGGTAGCAGCGACTGGATCGTGTCGTTGAGAAGATGACAGAGGCTGAGCGCCCCGAGCACGGCGAAGACCGTGGTTTCGGGTGGGGCGGGCGCGCCGCCCGCGTCTGCCGGATCGACCGGGCTCACCCCGGCCTGAGCGCGTCGCGCAGGCGCGCGAGCATCGCCTCGCGCGCCGCGGCGTCCGGGGCCGCCTCGAGCGAGTGTTCCAGATCAAGGGTGAAGCGCTCGAAGCCGTCCTGCCAGTCCTCCGCGAGTTCCGCCGGGTCGATGCGCGCGGCCGCGCGCCCCTTGGACGCAGGTGTGCCCGCCGTCAGGTCGAAGCGCTCGTCGAAGTCAGGAAGCAGGATGCGGTCGGCCGGCAGTCCGGCCTCGACCAGAAGCTCCGCGAGCCGGGTCCGGGCCGCATCCTCGCCGTGGTTTAGAAAGAGCGCTCCGGCGATCGGCCGGCGGTCGAGGATCCAGCGCATCAATTCGCTCTGATCGGCGTGGGCCGAGTAGTTGCCGATGCTGCGCACCGTGGCGCGGATCCGGTATTCCTTGCCGTGCAGGAACACCGCGTCGGCGCCGCTCAGGATGTGCGCGCCGGTGGTCCCCGGCGACTGGTAGCCGACGAAGAGCACCGTGGCCTCCTTGCGCCAGATGTTGTTCTTGAGGTGATGCACGACGCGGCCGGCGTCCGCCATGCCGCTTGCCGAGATGATGATCGCGCCGCCCGTCACCCTGTTGATCGCCTTGCTCTCCTCGACGTCCTCCACGATGCGGAACCGCGGATCGCGAAAGAGCTCGGCTTCGGGAACCTCAATGTCCTCGAGCGTGTCGGCGTACCGGATGAACACGTCGGTGACCTTGCCGGCGAGGGGACTGTCGAGAAACACCGTGGTCTCGGGGATCTCGCGGCGCGCCAGCAGCGTCCCGATGTCGTGCAGCAGTTCCTGGGTGCGTTCGACGGCGAAGCAGGGCACGACGATGTTGCCGCCGCGCTGCAATCCGGCGACCAGTTCCGCCCTCAACGCCGCACGGCGTTCGTCGAGAGTGTAGTCGGCGCGTTCCCGATCCCCGTAGGTGCTTTCGCAGATCACGTAGTCGTAACCCTGCTCTGCGTCAGGCTCCTCGTGAAAGGCCTTTTCGTCGGGCCCGAGATCGCCGGAGAAGATCAGCCGCATGGTCCGGCCCGTCCCGCCGTCGGGATAGGTCAGCTCGATGGAGGCCGAGCCGAGTATGTGGCCGGCGTTCCAGTAGCGGGCGCGCACCTTGGGCGCCGGCTCGAACCAGACGTCGTAGCGCACCTGCCTGAGCCGCTCCAGCGCCCCTTCGGCGTGCTCCATGGTGAAGAGCGGCGGCTCGATGGCCTGCCCCCGGCGCTGTCGTCGCCGGTTGTCGCGCTCGCTCTCGGACTCCTGAATGCGGGCGCTGTCGCGCATCATGAACTCCAGAAGATCGGCGGTGGGGCGTGTCGCGTGGATCGGCCCGGTGAAGCCGTCCCGGATCAGCTTGGGAAGAAGCCCCGCATGGTCGGTGTGGGCGTGGGTGAGCAGCACGAAGTTGATCGTGCGCGGGTCGAACGGAAACGGCTCCTCGTTCAGCTTGCGCACCGAGGGGTTGCCCTGGAAGAGGCCGCAGTCGACGAGCGCGCGCGTCGTCCCGGTGTCGATGAGCGCGCAGGAGCCGGTCACCGTGCCGGCGGCTCCGTAGAACGACAGTGTGCTCATCGCATGTCTCCCTTCGCGTCGACCGTTCCGGCGGCCATCATGCGCGCTGGAACCTGCGTCGGCAATCGCGCGCCGCCGAGAAGGGACTCAGCGGTCCCGAATCGGCCCATGCTTGGCCTTTCGCTCTGGCTCGACGTGGATGGAGATCACCATCTCGCCCGGCGACTCCGCCCGGAGCGCAGCCTCGATCCGGTCACAGATGTCGTGCGCCGCGTCGACGCTCATGCCGCCCGGAACAACGAGGTGAAACTCCACGAAGGTCACCGGCCCCGCGAGCCGGGTCCGGAGATCATGGGCCTCGAGCGCGCCGCCGCGCTCGGCCTCGATGATCTGCCAGATGCGCGCCCTCTCCTCCTCGGGCGGGGCTGCGTCCATCAGCCCTCCGGCCGCCTCGCGGACCATTCCGAAGCCTACGCGCAGGATGTTGACTGCGACGATCGCCGCGAGCGCCGGATCGACCCAGCGCCATCCGGTCGCCACTGCGAGCCCGAGGCCGACCAGCACGCCGGCGGAAGTCCAGACGTCGGTCATGATGTGGCGCGCGTCGGCGGTCAGCGCCGGCGAGCGCCAGTTCCGACCCAGCCGAAGCAGATATCGCGCCCAGACGAGGTTGATCGTCGTTGCGGCGGCGTTGATCGCGACGCCCACGGCGGGCGCGTCCAGCGCGCGGGGCGCAAGAAACGCCGCGTAGCTCTCGCGCAGGATCGAGACCGCCGCAAGAACGATCAGCACGCCCTCGAACACGGCGGCGAAGTACTCCGCCTTGTCGTGGCCATAAGGATGATCCACGTCCGCCGGCCGCCGGGCCACGCGGATCGCGATCAGCCCGGCCGCCGCGGCGGCGACATTCACGATGCTCTCCAGCGCGTCCGAAAGCAGCGCGACCGAGCCGGTGATCCGCCAGGCCGCCAGCTTGAGCGCGAACACGAGCACCCCAACGGCGACGCTGGCGAGCGCCGCCTTTTCGGTGCGATCCAGGGTTCGGCTCAGGGCTGGAGGCTCAGCTGAGCCATTTCGGGTAGTCCGAGACCAGAAGATGCCGAGGATCCTCGTCTTCATCGATCTCGGAGAAGCGCCCGATCTCCTCGGCGAAGATGTTGTCGGTGAGATCGTTGTTGACCGTCGAGACCTCGCCGATCAGCACGTCGCCGTCCTCGGCCCAGAACGCGTGCCAGTTTCCGGGCATGAGCGTCACGCTCTCGCCGGGATAGAGACGTAGCACTTCGCCCGCCTTCTGTCTGCGCAGGACGCCGTCCGTGGCGACCTCCACGTCGGTCGCGCGGTCGACGTTCCCTTCCACGTCGGAGTTGAAGAGCTCGAGCGCCAGAACCCCGCCGCCTCGGTTGATGATGTCCTCGGCCTTCACGATGTGGCGGTGCATCGGAGAGACCTGCTGGTCGCGCGAGATCATGATCTTCTCGGCGTAGCACATGCCGCCACCGCGCCTGAGATCGGCCTCCGAGCCGTTGCGCACCGTGAAAAGGAAGAGACCCAGAGCGTCGAAGTCGCCCTTGCCGTAATCAGTGATGTCCCAGCCGAGACGCGCGTCGACGATCCCCGCGGGTCGCCGCGTGCGCATCTCGTCGGGAGACCAGTAGGCGAAGGGCGGCAGGATGAAGCCGAACGAGCGGATGAAGTCGTCCGCCGCACGCATGATTTCGTTGACCTCTGAGCGTTTCATGCCGTCTCCCTCATTTCCCGTAGACGTATTCCGGTAGCCATAGTGCGATGCCGGGGAACATCATGACGATCGCCAGCGCGAGCGCCATCACGAACACGAAGGGCACGATGGACTTGTAGATGTCCCAGATCGTGATCTCCGGCGGTGCCATGGCGCGCATCAGGAAGAGGTTATAGCCGAACGGCGGCGTCATGTAGGCGATCTGGCAGGTGATCGTGTAGAGGATCCCGTACCAGATCAGATCGAACCCGAGCGCGCCCACCAGCGGCACGTAGAGCGGCGCCACGATCACCAGCATCGCGGTGTCGTCGAGGAAGGTGCCCATCACCAGGAACGACAGCTGCATCAAGATCAGGATCACCCATGGGCTGAGGTGCAACTGGCCGACAAACAGGTTCTCGATCGCGCGCACTGCGCCAAGCCCGTCGAAGACCGCGCCGAAGGCGAGCGCGGCCAGGATGATCCACATGAACATGCACGAGACGGCCAGCGTCGAGCGCACCGAGTTCTCGAACACCTCGCGGCTCATCCGGCCCTTGATGACCGCGACCATGAAGGCGGTGATCGCGCCGATCGCCGAGCTCTCCACCAGCGATGTCCAGCCGTTGATGAAGGGCACCATCATCGCGAAGAAGATCATCAGGGGCAGCAGACCCGCGCGCAGCAGCCGCAGCTTCTTCGCCATCGGCGCCGAGCGCTCCTCGGGCGGCAGAGCCGGCCCGAGCTCCGGCTGCAGCCTGCAGCGGATGGCAATGTAGAGGATGAAGAGCGCCGCCATCATCAGCCCCGGAAATACGCCCGCGAGCCAGAGCTGCCCGACAGGCTGGCGGGCGATCATCGCGTAGAGCACCAGCACTACCGAGGGCGGAACGAGGATGCCGAGGCTCGAGCCCGCCTGGATCACGCCGGTGACCATCTGCTTGTCGTAGCCGCGCTTCAGAAGCTCCGGCAGCGCGATTGTCGCGCCGATCGCCATGCCAGCGACCGAGAGCCCGTTCATCGCCGAAATCAGCACCATCAGCCCGATGGTCCCGATGGCGAGCCCGCCGTTGAGCGGCCCCATCCAGACGTGGAACATCTTGTAGAGGTCGTCGGCGATGCGGCTCTCCGACATCACGTAACCCATGAAGATGAACATCGGCAACGTCAGCAGCGGGTACCACGTCATCAGCTTGATCGCAGCGGAGAACGGGATGTTCGAGCCTCCCGTGCCCCAGAGGAAGAACGCCGAGACGGCGGCGACAAAGCCGATCGCCGCGAAGACGCGCTGCCCGGTGATGAGCAGCAGCATCATCGACGAAAACATCAGGAGCGCGACGTGATCGTAGACCATCAGACGTCGCCCGCCGCTTTCTGGCCAGCGGCCGGGCCCGGTCCGAACGGTTCGGCTTCGCCGGTGCGAAACCGCTCGATGTCCTTGAAGAGCTCGGCCACCGCTTGCAGGAGCATCAAGACGATGCCGATCACCATCACCGTCTTGACCGGCCAGAGATAGGGCCGCCATGCGGTGGGCGAGCGCTCGCCAAACTCAATCGCGTAAGTCAGGCTGTCGACGCCGCCATGTAGCAGGAAGACAAGGTATATGATTAGGAAGATCACCGTGAAGCAGTCGACGAAGGCCTTTCTGCGAAAGCTCATCGCCCCGTAAAGCAGGTCCATGCGGACGTTGGTGTCGAGCTGGATCGAGTAAGGTCCGCCGAGCATGTAGTAGGCGACCATCAGGTACTGCGCCGTCTCGAGCGTCCAGAGCGAGGGCCGCATGAACGGCGCGACCTTGGTGAACGACGACCACAGAAGCACGGCCATCATCGCGAAGATGCCGTACATCGCGAACCGGCCGACCCGGTAATTGAACCTCTCGACCCGGCGGACGTATTCCGCCATGAAGCCGTTCATCGCGCCGCTCCCGAGATCACCCGCGCTCCCACGATCAAGGGCCGGCGCCGCGAGGCGCCGACCCGGCTTCTGACTTCCTTCCGCAGGTCAGCCGAGGCTGTAGGGATAGCCTGCGGTGTTGATGACGTCGCGATACTGCTTGAAGATGTCCACGAGCTTAGCTTCGGTCTCGCCTTCCTGCGCGACCTCGTCCCAGAAAACCGACGCCGCGTCGGCGACCTGGCTCCATTCCTCCGCCGGGATCGAGCGCAGCTGCAGCTTGTCGCCCTCGGCGCGCAGCCGCGCCTCGCCGCCCCAGTACCACTGGTTGCGGTAGAAGTGGCTGGATTCCGTCGCGGCCAGAACAAGGGTCTTCAGGTGGTCCGGAAGGTCGGCCCAGCGCTGCTCGTTGACGAAGAACGAGCCGATCCACGCGCCGGATATGTTGTTGGTCAGGAAATAGTCGGTCACGTCGGCCCAGCCGACGCTGTAGTCCTCGGTAATGCCTGACCAGGCCATGCCGTCCAGTTCGCCGGTCTGCACCGCCACTTCCGCGTCTTCGTAGGGGATATTCATCGGGACGACGCCGAACTGACTCAGGAAGCGTCCCGCCGTCGGGAAGGTGTAGAGTCTGAGCCCATCCAGATCGGCGAGCGAATTGACTTCCTTCTTGGTGTTGAAGTTGCACGGATCCTGACCCGCCGCAGACAGCCAGGTGACGCCGACGTCGGCGTAGGCCTGTCGCCAGATGTCCGCCAGTCCGTACTGACGGAACAGCACCGGCACGTCGAGCGCATGGCGGGTTCCGAATGGGAAATAGCCGCCGAACTGGCGCACCGGCGTCGGCGAGGCCATGCTGTCGTCGTCCGAGTGCACCGCGTCGATCGTGCCGCGCTGAAGCGCCTGGAAAAGCTCGCCGGTCGGAACGATCTCGTTGGAATAAAAGAGCTCGATCTCCATCTCGCCGTTCGCGGCCGCGTTGACCGCGTCGACCATCGGCTTCGTTACATGCTCGCCGAGGGCCGCTCCGGCGTAGGTCTGAAGCCGCCACCGGATCGGCTCCTGGGCGATCGCCGGGGGCGCGGCGAGCGTCGCCGCCGCCGCAGTGCCGGCGCCCGCAGTCTTGAGAAACTGGCGTCTGCTGTTGTTGGTCATCGTGGCCTCCACTGTTGAAATCTCACCTGCGGCTTGCTGCGCCGCGTCGTCACGTCCCCACAAGCATCGCGTTGTCGACGAAGAGCGTCTCGCCGTTTACGAAGCTCGACTCCGGCCCGGCGAGGAACAGCGCCGCGTTCGCCACCTCCTCCGGCTCGCAGATCCGGCCCTGCAACCGGTTGATGTCCTCTTCCGAGACTTCGACGCCGAGCGCGCGCAACTCCTTCAGCTCGCGCAGCCCGTGATCGGTGCGGATGAAACCGGGGCAGACGGCGTTGCAGCGGATGCCCCGGTCGCGATACTCGACCGCGATCGCCCGCGTGAACATGTGGCACGCGCCCTTCGAGGTGCAGTAGAGCACCTCCATGGGCGTGCCAGCCACGGCGGAGATCGACGAGGTGTTCACGATCGTGCCGCGGCCCGCGGTCAGCATCGCGGGCAGCACGGCGCGGGTCATCAGGTACATGGACTTCACGTTGACGCCCATCATCCAGTCCCACTCCGCCTCGGTGGTGTCGAGGAACGGCTTCACGATCACCGTGCCGGCGTGATTATAGAGCGTGTCGACCTTTCTCTCGAAGCGCTCCATCACGATTTCTACCGCCGCCGCGATCTCGTCGGCCTTCGAGACGTCGGCGCGCACGAAGAACGCCTGGCCCCCGGCCTCGACGATTTCCCGCGCTCTGGCCTCGCCCGCCTCTCGCTGGATGTCAATGATCGCCACATGGGCGCCCTCGCGGGCGTAGAGGGTCGAGGCCGCGCCTCCGGCCCCTTTCGCGCCTCCGCTGATGATTGCGTTCCAGCCGCTCAGGCGCATTCGACCCCCGCTTCCGTACGCGAGCGTAGGGTGATTCCCCGGACCGGTAAACCATTGATTGGCGAGCAGAGATTCGCCGGAGGTCGCGCCAACCGTATGGCCAAACTGGAACGTTGCGGGTCGGAAAGTATAACAAGATCAAATTCTTGGGATTCATCTGCTGGCTTTCGGCGCCCCTGGTCGCTCCTTCCGGTTGCGCAAGCGTGCGATTGACCTGCGTCATGTCGGCGGTCCACCGCATCCGCTAGGTTTCTGTCCCCAGAGCCCCGGCATGGAGACCTCGATGACCGCACTTCTTCAGGACTACGCCCGTCGCGCCGTGCCGCGCTACACCAGCTATCCGACCGCGCCGCATTTCTCCGCGCCGTTCTCGCCGGATCTCTACCGCGACTGGCTGGGGGCCCTTGATCCGGCCGACCCGATCTCGCTCTATTTTCATGTGCCCTTCTGCAAGCAGATGTGCTGGTACTGCGGTTGCAACATGAAGCTCGCCGCCCGGTATGCGCCCGTTTCGGAGTATGTGGACGATCTGCTGGCCGAGATCGACCTCGTCGCCAGGCTGCTTCCGGCGCGCATGACGATCTCGCATCTACATTGGGGTGGCGGGACGCCGACCGCGCTCGCCCCCGACGATCTCGTCCGAGTGATGAACGACCTCGCGAACCGCTTCGACTTTGCCCCGGCGGCCGAGATCGCCATCGAAAGCGACCCGCGCACGCTGACAGACGAGATGACGGAGACCATCGGCGCCCTCGGCTTCACCCGCGCGAGCTTCGGCGTCCAGGAGTTCGATAGCCAGGTCCAGACGGCGATCAACCGCATCCAGCCGCCCGACATGGTGGCGCGCACCGTCGCGGGCCTGCGCGCCGCCGGCGTCGGCGGGATCAACTTCGACCTGATCTACGGGTTGCCCTACCAGACCGTCGAGACCCTCCTCGAGACCATCGAGATCTGCCGCGAGATGCGCCCCGACAGGATCGCGCTCTTTGGTTACGCGCATGTGCCCTGGATGGCGAAGAACCAGCGCATGATCCCCGAGATGGCGCTTCCGGGTCCGGCTGAACGTGCCGAACAGGCAGAGCGCGCCGCCAAGGCGCTGCGGGCCGCCGGCTATGCGGCGATCGGGCTCGACCACTTCGCCCTTCCCGAGGACGAAATGGCCGTGGCGGCGCGCGCCGGCCGGCTCCGTCGGAACTTCCAAGGATACACCACAGACTCGGCGGAGACGATGATCGGGCTGGGCGCGACCTCGATCGGCCGCACGCCCGCGGGCTACGTCCAGAACCAGTCCGAGACCCGCGCCTGGTCCCGCATGGTCCGCGCCGCAACCCCGCCGGTCGCCAAGGGCCTTGCGCTCTCCGGCGATGACCGCCTGCGCGCGGCGGTGATCGAGCGGCTAATGTGCGACGGGGCCGTGGACCCGGTCGCGATAGGAGCGGACTTCGGCCGCGGGCCCGACTGGTGCGCCGCCGAGATGACCGAGATCGATCGCATGGCCGCGGAAGGGCTCCTGTCGCGCCAGGGCGACCGCATCACGCTCACCCCGGCCGGCCTCAAGCTCTCGCGGGTGGTCGCATCGGTCTTCGACGACTACCTTGCGGCCTCGTCGGCCCGGCATTCGGTCGCAGTCTAGGCTTCGTCGGCGAGCCGGGTCACGACGACGGAGGACGCCTCCAGCGTCCTGTGAACCGGGCACTTACCGGCGATCTCCACGAGCTTGGCGCGGACTTCCGGCGGCGGATCGCCCTCGACGGAGATCACCCGCTCGAAGCGATCGATGCGTCCGGTCCGCCCCTCGGCGCAGTCGACGCAATCTTCGGCATGGACCTTCGCGTGTTCGACGGTCACGCCGACCTTGCCGAGCGACATCTTCTTGTGCTCGGCGTACATCCGCAGCGTCATCGTCGTGCAGGTCCCGAGCGCGATCGCGAGGAAATCGTAGGGGGAAGGGCCCGTGTCGCCGCCGCCCACCTCGGGCGGCTCGTCGGAGAGCAGCGCGTGCCCGCGTAAGCGCACCATTTGCTGGTAGCGCGTCGCGCCCGTCTCGGCGACCGTCACGAGGTTGGGATGGGCGAGGTCCTCGACCTGCGGATCGAGATAGCGCTCCGCCCAGGCCGCGAGCACGTCGGCGACGTAGACCGCGTCGGCGGCCCGCGTCAGCAGGTGATCGGCGTCGTCGAGCGAGACGAAGCTCTTGGGATGCTTCGCCGCGGCATAGATCTCGGCGGCGTTGTCGATGCCTACGACCTCGTCGCGTGGCGCATGAAAGATCAGGAGCGGCCGCCGGAGCGCCGCGATCCGATCGCGCACGCGCGCCTGGGAAAGATCTTCGAGGAACTGACTGCGAATGGTGAACGCGCGGCCCGCCAGTGTGACCTGCGCCGCGCCGTCCGCCGCGATGCGACCCAGATCGGCGGAGAAGTTCCTGACGACGTGCTCGGCGTCCGCTGGCGCCCCGATCGTTACGACGGCGCGCGCTTCCGGCACGTCTCCGGCCGCCGCCAGCACCGCCGCCCCTCCCAGGGAATGGCCGATCAGGATCTGTGGCGCTGCATGCTCGGCGCGCAGCCAGTCGGCCGCCGCGACGAGATCGGCGACGTTCGATGAGAAGTTGGTGTTGGCGAACTCCCCCGCGCTGTGTCCCAGGCCGGTGAAGTCGAAGCGCAGGACGGCGACCCCGCGCGCCGCCAGACCCTGGGCGATCCGGGCGGCGGCCAGAATGTCCTTCGAGCAGGTGAAACAGTGCGCGAAGAGTGCGTAGGCCCGTGGCGGGCCGATCGGAAGATCCAGCCGCGCCGCCAGCGCTCCGCCGTCGTGCCCGGGAAAGGTCGCCTTCTCGGAAAGTGCCGCCATGTCCGCCCCCTCTTCATCGCGAGGCTAGCAGGGGGCGGTTCCGGCGGCCAGTGCGCCACCGGTCACTTCCAGAAGGGACGAATCCCCTCGAACTGCGCCCAGCGCTTGAAGAGTGTCGGGCGATCCCGCGGGGCGGAGACCGACAGGGCCCCGAGCACCCAGCCGACGGCGCGCTGGGTGTCGGGGTCGGCGCGGCCCGGAGCGTCAGGACCGGTCAGGTATTCGGCAGCCATGGTCATGTCGTTCAGGCCGCCGAATGTGTCCTGGAGCCGCTTGAGAGCCTCGATGAATGACTTCACCCCCTTCTCGGCGTAGATCGGGTCGAGAATGTCGGCTGTGTATCGTAACGTCTTGAGCTCCTTGCGCAGGTCGTGGAGCTCCTCGTCATCGAGGTGGCGCAGCCCGCGGGCCTTGCGCGTAACCTTCCGGCTGCGGGCGCGCATGACGTCCGGGGCAAGGGCTCCCAGCGGCGTGGCGAGCCGTTCGGTCTGTGAATAGTCTGATGGCGTGAGCCAGCCGCGCGCCTCGATCAGCTGCGCAAGATCGAGCACGAAGCCGAGGGTGTCCGGCGCAGCAAGCGCGCTGCGGACCGACGCGCGGACTTCGCTCCGCCGTTCATCCAGCGCCGCGATCAGCGCCGCACGCGCCGGACGGTCCAGGCCGCGTCCCGCGTGCGTCGCGACCACTTCGCCGATGAGCACGTCGAGATCACGGAGACCGCCGACGATCTGCCCGAGGCGCTTCGCCTCGGCCGAAAGCGCCGCGACCGAATCCGGTCCGAGGCTTGGGCCGAACACCGCGAAGGCCGTGCGAAGCCTGCGCAGCCCGACGCGCAGCTGGTGCGGCCCTTCCTGGGCGTCGCTTTCGGTCACGACGACCATGTTGTGGGCGATCTGCGCGAAGCAGTCGCGGAGAACGTCGCGCGCCGCGGTCTCGACCGGAACGTCGGGTCCGTAGCGCATCACGCCGGCGTTGCGCGCGCGCAACGGATCCTTCGGCGTGTCCGACCGGGCCAGCGCGTAGCCGCGGGCCGCCTTGTTCTGCGTCGCGAATCGCAGCGGCCCGGTCTCGAACATCGCTCTGGCCACCTCGAAGACTGCGCGAACGTCGCCGTCCACAAGTTCGATCTCCACCTCCCGGATCGGTTCGGACCGGTCACCTGCGATGATCGAACCGCGATCGATCGCGATCTCGACCTCCCCGCTGGCGGTGCGCAGCCTCTCGATGATCCGGCGAACCTGGGTCTCGAAGACCGGCGCGAGCTCCGCCGCCCCTGCAGCCGTGGCTATCGCGGCGTAGACGCCCGTTTCATCCGGTACGTTGAGCGCCAGCCGGCCGCCCGGCGCCGCGACCTCGATCTCCTGATGCGCAAAGAGCCCATGCCCTCCGCCGCCGTCGGCCGGCTTCCGCTTCACGGTCTGGATCCAGCCGCGACCGACCTTCCGCAACCGCAGCGCGATCCCTGCTCTGGAGAGATCAAGGTCCGCGGTGTCGTAGTACACCGAGCGCAGCGATTGCGTTCGACGCGGCGCGACCCGCAGGCCGGCGATGCGCTCGCCTCGGATGAGCGCCTGCTCCGCCACTTCGTCAGGTGTGACCTTGAGTTCGATCTCGATCACGGCGTATCGCACAGCACAATTTGTCGCATAACGCGGCAACGTGTTGGTTTGAAGATGCAATTCGTGTTACGCTTCATTCATGGCCGGTAGCATGTTGCGTCCTCGTCCGCACCGAACCTTCGCGTTCCCCGATTCCTTGGCCGGGAAGCTATCGCTTCATGCGACCCGAACGACGGCGGTCGCTCGGTCCTCTGCGCGTCGGAGGACGTTAACGAATTCACCGCGCCTTTATGCAAGAGTATTCGAACCGAGACCACCCGGTATGAGGTGAACATGGCGACATCAGCGCCCCCAGAACCCGAACCCCGCATCGTTCCGGCCTGGCCGGAACCTCTTCAGGTCGCGGGAGGCGCGCGATGAACCCCGCCACTCTGTCGATCGCCTCGGACTACGTCAGGGCCGGCATGCGAAAGGCCGGCGTCCCTCTCACCGAAACGCTCGAAGCCTACCTCTCCATTACCTTCGCCAAGTTCATCGGCGCCGCCATCAAGGTCGACCAGCTGACCGTCCGCGCGGCGCGCGCGATGGAAGCCAACGCGCCGAGCGACGCCATGCGCGCCCTGGCCGACGAATGCCTCATCGCCTGCGCCTTCTTCGAGGAGCGGCTGCGGCGCAGCGGAACGGTGCGGCACTACGTCGGTCTCGGACAGGCGAGCTACGACGCCGCCGAACTGACCGAACAGGCCTATGGTTTCGTGCACATGCGCGATGTGATCGCCAGCGCCGTGGAACGGCGACAGCCGCGCGATGGCCGTATCCTTCTCGACCAGGTCCGTGCAGGAAGCCGCACCGCGATCGCCGAACTACAGGAGCAGAACGTCGTGGTGGGCCCGTGGGCCGGGCGACAGGGGCCGGGTCTGCTCTGGCGCTGAAGTCGGCCGCGCATTGCCGCCGCGAACCCTGTCCGGTAAGGACCGCGACGTAGTCCACTCCGGCGGCGCATGGAATTCTTCATAATCACTTGCGTCACGCTGGCGCTCGTCGCCACAACGGTGGTGATGCACTATGAGATCCTGCGCTACACCACGCGTCTGATCCCGCGCCTGTCGATACAGCTGCGCGTGCGCATGATCGTGGTGATCATCGTGGCTTTCTGCGGCCACATCCTCCAGATTGCCCTTTACGCCCTAGCCTACTGGATGACATTGCACTTCCCGTCCCTGGGTCGGCTCAGCGGGTCGATCGAGAACGCGCCGTTGGACTACTTCTACTATTCGGCTGCGACATTCACCACGCTCGGGGTCGGAGACATCATTCCGGAGGGCCCGATCCGCTTCATGGCGGGCGTCGAGTCGCTTAACGGTCTGATCCTGATCACATGGTCGGCGTCCTTCACCTATATCGCAATGGAGAAGTTCTGGACCGATCATCCGATGTCCCCTCGAGCCGCAGCCAGCGCCCGAAGTCGAGGCGGGTCTCCCAACCCTCCTCCAGACCCGCAGCCGCACAAGCGGCGCGGACGACCCCCGCATGGGTGACCCAGAGGGTCGGCGGCTCCCCTGGTAAGGTATCGCGCAGCGCCGCCGCGACGCGCGCGCCGAGCATCGCCACGCTTTCGCCGCCGTGCGGGCGGGCGTGCTCGAAGTCCTCGGCCCAGGCGTCGAGTTGCGCGCGGGGGATCGCGTCCCAGCGGAGACGCTCCCACGACCCGAAATCCATTTCCGCAAGGCGCGGGTCGACATCCAGCCGAAGCGCCCGCATCGCCGCCATGCGCTCGGCGAGCCGCAGGCATCGGCCAAGGGGGCTTGAGACAATCGCCGAAACCGTGGGAAGTCCCCCCTCGATCCGAGCCGCATCGCGCTCGAAGTTCGCGTCAAGGTCGAGATCGCTTTGGCCGTAGCACAGCCCTTCCGCATCGCGCGGCCGGGTATGGCGCAGGAGGATCAGAGCCAAGCGGCAACCCCCAGATAGAACCCGAGTTCGCCGGTCTGCTGGACGGCTCCGAGACAGTCCCCCGTGTAGCCGCCGAGCCGGGCCTCGTAGCGTCGGCGGATCAGCACATGGGCGATCGCGAGTCCGGCGACGCCTGCCAGCGCCGCGCCCGGCGAGAACGCGGCGAGCGGCAGCAACGCCGCCACGCCGAGGACGAGCGCCAGCGCGACGCCGCCGCGGCCGGCGCCGCCAGCGACGGATCCGGCCGCGCCCTCCGCCCGCACGTAGCGCGACGTCGCCATCGCCAGCACCATCGAGGCGCGGCTCGCGGCGTGTGCGCCGACGAGCGCCGGGGCCGCGAATTCGAGCGGCGTCCTCGCGAGCGCCAGGGTCTGCGCCGCCACCACGAGCCCGATCGCGACGACGCCGTAGGTTCCGATGCGGCTGTCGCGCATGATCGCGAGCGCATGGTCCCGGGTGCGGCCGCCTCCGAGCCCGTCGCAGAGGTCGGCGAGCCCGTCGAGGTGCAGGCAGCCCGTGACGATCAGTGCCGTCGCGACGGCCGCAAGCGCAGCGAGGGGCGGGCCGAGAAGCGTGTCCACGACCACGAACGCGACCGCCGAGAGCGCGCCGACGGCTGCTCCCACCAGCGGATACCAGCGCGGAGATCGCGCCATGCGCGCCGCCGACCAGATTGGCGCGGAAACCGGAAGCCGGGTGAGAAACTGCGTCGCCAGCGCGATCTCGGCCACGAACTCGCGCGTCCCGCGCATCATGCCGGGCCGCTGATGCCTGCGCTCTCGAAGCTCGCCATGTCCCGGAGCATCGCCGCCGCCGCGCGGGCGAGCGGCCAGGCGAGCAGAGCGCCCGTCCCTTCGCCGAGCCGCATGTCAAGCGCGAGCAACGGCTGCGCGCCGAGATGATCAAGCACCGGTCGGTGCCCCGCCTCTTCGCTGAGATGGCAGAAGACCAGGGCGCGACGCAGGCCTGGCGAAAGCGCGAGCGCCGCCAGCGCGGCGCTCGTGGCGATGAAGCCGTCCACGAGCACGAGCTTGCCCGCCTCCGCCGCGCCAAGCATGGCCCCGGTGATCATAGCGATCTCGAAGCCGCCATACTCCGCCAGCGCCGCCTCCGCGTCGAGCCGCCGCGGGGCTCTATCCGCCGCGCGGGCCAGCACTTCGGCCTTTCGGCGGAGCCCAGCGTCGTCGAGCCCGGTGCCGCGGCCGATCAGCGTCTCGAGCCCGAGACCGGTCAGTTTGTGGGAGATCAGGCTCGCGGAAGAGGTGTTGCCGATCCCCATGTCGCCGAACGCTGCGGCTTCGCCAGGGCTTTCCGCGCCGAGGGCCCGCCCGATCACCAGCGCGCGGCCGAGTGTATCGGCGTCCATGGCCGGCTCCACCGAGAAATCCCGCGTACCGGCGCCGAGCCGTCGCGAGAGAAGTCGGGGATGGTCGTCCGGTTCGACTGCGACTCCTGCGTCGACCACACGCACGCCGACCCCGAGGGTCCGGGCGATGACCGTGGCCGCCGCCCCGCCAGCGAGAAAGTTGGTCAGCATCTGTCCGGTCACGTCGCCGGGATAGGCAGACACGCCCTGCGCCACGACCCCGTGATCGGCGGCGAAGATGGTCAGCGTGCAGGTTTCCATGCGCGGCGCGAGGGTTCCCTGCAGCGTCGCGATCTGGGCGGCGAGGTCCTCGATGCGACCGAGCGATCCGGGCGGCTTGGTCTTTGCGTCGATGGCGCGTCGGATCCTCTGGGCGAGCAGGTCAGTCGTCAGAGTGTGCAAGGCAGCCTCCGGTTGGTCGGATCATCGCCGCCGTTCTGTCCGGCCCGCGACGGCGGCGCAAGCGCCTCGCTCAACGTCGACCGCTGCGTGACAACTGCACCGCGAGAATTCCCGCCATGATGATCGCGACTCCCACCACGTCGCGGGCTGAAACACGCTCGCCGAGGATCGCCGCCGCGATCGCCACCCCCAGAAACGGGTTGAGAAAATGGAAGGTCGCCGCCCGGGTCGCGCCGATCCGGCCAACGAGCACGAACCAGATCATCGTCGCCGCGAGCCCGGGCACCAGAACCGTGTAGGTGAAGGCGGCCGCGAGCGGCCAGCTCCACGTCACGCTCCAGGTCTCGAGAACCGCAGCCGCCGGAAGGAGCGCCGCGCTGCCGACCAGCATCTGCAGGCCGACCACGACCCAGAGATCGCCACCGCCGGACGCGCCCCGCACCATGAGCGTGGCCACGCTCAAAGCAAGAATGCCCACGACGCAGAGCGCGACTCCGCGGGGATCTGCGCCGCCTCCGAGCCGGGCGGACATGATGACCACCACTCCGGCGAAGCCCGCGGCGAGCCCCGCCAGCGCCGGAAACGACAGGCGTTCGCCCAGGAACAGCAGGCTCATGCCAGCCACGAAGAGCGGCAGAAGGCTCGCGATGATGACCGCGACGCTCGCCTCCACGGTGCGCATCGCCTCGAAGTTGAGGCCGAGGTAGAGCGCGTTCTGGCACAGGCCGAAGACGACCACGGCGGTCCACTGCCGCCGGTCGAGCCGGATGCGCTGCCCGAGCGCCAAGCCGATGCCCAGCGCGATGAGGCCCGAAATCGCGAAACGAACGGAGAGAGCGAAGAACGGCGGCGCGCCCGCAACGACGATCCGCGCCGAGGTGAAGGCCGAGCTCCACATCGTCACGAAGACGAGGCCAAGCGCGAGCGATCGCCAGTCCAGCACGTGCGGCGCTCCCCAAAAAGAAACAGGCCGCGCCCATGCGCGGCCCGCTTTCGCCCGACGATGTCGCCGGACTGGCCTCAGGCGTTGATCACGTCCTTGAGCGCCTTGGCGATGGTGACCTTCGCCACGCGATCGGCGGGCTTATGGATCTGCTCGCCGGTGGAGGGATTGCGCACCATGCGCTCGGGACGGGCGCGGCAGGCGAACTTGCCCAGTCCGGGAAGCGTGACCGCGCCGCCTTGCGCCACCTCGTGCATCACGATCGCCGTCAGGGCGTCGAGCGTGCGGTTGGCCGTCGACTTGTCGATGTCCGCCTTCTCCGAAAGGGCAGCCACAAGCTGCGTTTTTGTCATCGGCTTCTGTGTCATGGAGCGTTCCCTGTGGTGCGGATTTCACGCCCGACGCTTGAATGCGCGCCAGGTGGCGGGCAATTAACCCTCCCGGCGCCGGAAACTCAATCGCATAATGCCCCAGACCCCTTCTTTTCCTAGGTCCGAACGCAATCCAAGCGGGAGTGTTGCAGAAATGATTCGCGAGAAGAGTTTGTATCCTCAGAGAAATGCGGTCTCTTCGAAGCTGCGCAGCTTGCGCGAGTGGAGCCTTTCCAGCGCCATCTCGCGCAGGCTTTCGAGCGCTCGGATGCCGATCTCGAGATGCTGCGCCACCTGCCGCTGGTAGAAGGCGGTCGCCATTCCTGGGAGCTTCAACTCGCCGTGCAGAGGTTTGTCCGATACGCACAAAAGCGTTCCGTAGGGCACGCGGAAGCGGAATCCGTTGGCCGCGATGGTGGCGCTTTCCATGTCGAGCGCGATGGCCCGGGCCTGGCTCAGCCGCTGGACCGGGCCGGACTGGTCGCGCAGTTCCCAGTTGCGGTTGTCGATCGTGGCGACGGTCCCTGTCCGCATTATCTTCTTCAACTCGAATCCGGTCAGCCCCGTTACCTGCTCGACTGCGTCTTCCAGCGCAACCTGCACCTCGGCCAGCGCCGGGATCGGCACCCAGATCGGCAGGTCGTCGTCGAGCACGTGATCCTCGCGCATGTAGGCATGGGCGAGCACATAGTCGCCGAGCGACTGCGAATTCCGCAGACCGGCGCAATGGCCGAGCATCAGCCAGACATGCGGCCGCAGCACCGCCACGTGATCGGTGATCGTCTTGGCGTTCGAAGGTCCGACGCCGATATTGATCATCGTGATCCCGGAATGGCCCGGACGGCTCAGGTGGTAGGTCGGCATTTGCGGCTGCTTGCCGGGCTGCGCGCCCTGGGTCCCGTCGCGAGTGGTGACGACGTTGCCCGGCTCGATCAGCGCCACGTAGCCGGAGTCCGAATCCTGCAGCACGGTCTTCGCGTAGGCCACAAACTCGTCCATGTAGAACTGGTAGTTGGTGAAGAGCACGTGGTTCTGGAAATGCGCGGGGCTCGTTGCGGTGTAGTGCGCGAGACGTGCGAGCGAATAGTCGATGCGCTGCGCGGTGAATGGCGCCAGCGGTCGCGCTCCGTCAGGACCGATCCGGGGTTGGCCGCTGACGATGTGATCGTCGGTCGTGTTCAGGTCAGGCACATCGAAGACGTCGCGCAGCGGCCGCTTGAGCGTGTCCGCGATCGAGCCCTCGACATGAGCGCCCTCGGCCATGGCGAAGTGCAGCGGTATCGCGGTGTCGGATAGCCCGATGCGGACCGGCATCCCGTGGTTCTGGATCAGAAGCCCGATCTGCTGGACGAGATAGTCCGCAAACAGATCCGGCCGGGTGATGGTCGTGGAATAGAGCCCGGGTTCGGTGACGTGTCCGAACGACAGGCGGCTGTCGACATGAGCGAAGCTGGTCGTGGTGAGGCTGACCTGCGGATAGTAGGCCCGGTATCGCCCTGCGGGTTTCTCGCCGCCCATCACCGCCGCAAACCGCTCGCGGAGAAAGCCAGTGGCCAGGTCGTAGCGCCGCCGCAGGTCGGCGACAGCCTCGGCGGGATCCATGTGCGAAGACTCCGGCGTTTCCGCCGGCGAGAGAACGGGAAGCTCCGACAGCCACCGGTGCGATTTCATGGTCATGTCCTCAGGCGGGCAGGAAGAGGTCGGTCTTCTCGAAGCGGTCCACGTCGATCAGTCCGAGGTCGGAGATCCGCAAGGCCGGGATCACCACCAGCGCCAGCAGTGAGTGCTGCATGTAGGCGTTGTTGAGCTGGCAGCCGCAGGCCTTCATCGCCACGACCATGCGCTCCGCCGCCTCGGCGACCTCCGCGGCTGGCGCGTCAGACATCAGCCCGGCGATCGGCAGGCGCACCAGCGCAAGCTCGCGCCCCTCGCGCCAGACGGTGACCCCGCCGCCAACCGCGCCAAGCCGGTTGGCGGCCAGCGCCATGTCGCGCTTCGACGTGCCGACGACGATCATGTGGTGACTGTCGTGCGCGACGGTCGAGGCCACGGCGCAGGGCGCGTTATAGCCGAAGCCCGAGACGAACCCGCAGGTGACGCCGCCCGTGCCGCGGTGCCGCTCGACCAGCGCGATCTGGCAGACATCCGCCGCTGCGTCCATGCCCACGATCCCGTCCGCGACTGGCAGTTCCGCCTCGAGCGCCCGCGTCGGGGCCTGGTTCTCGACGACGCCGATCACGCGCGCGCGCACCATGTGCGACCCCGCAGGCGCAGGAATGTCGAAGTCAGAGTCGACGAGGGCGCGCCCCAGACGGACGGTTTGGCGCGTGGTGTCCGGCCATCTGAAATCCGGCGTGGGCGCCAGACAGCGCCCGTCTTCGGCGACGACCACCCCGCGGGCGATCACTGTCTCGATCGGCAGCGTGCGCAGATCCGAGGTCAGGATGGCGTCCGCGCGGCGGCCGGGTGCGATCGACCCGAGTTCCCGCTCGAGGCCGAAATGGGTGGCGGTGTTGATCGTCGCCATCTGCAGGGCGACCAGCGGATCGAGCCCGCAGTCGATCGCGTGGCGCACCACCCGGTTCATGTGCCCCTCGCGCACCAGGGTGCCGGAATGGCAATCGTCAGTGCAGAGGATGAAGCTTCGCGGGTCGAGGCCGCGTTCGGTGACCGCCGTGATCTGGCGTTCCACGTCGTACCAGGCGCTGCCGAGCCGCAGCATGGCCCGCATTCCCTGGCGCACGCGCATCACCGCGTCGGCCTCACGCGTTCCCTCGTGATCGTCGGCTGGCCCGCCGGCTGCATAGGCGTGGAAGTCCGTCAGATCGGGGCTGGCGTAATGGCCGCCCACGGTCTTGCCGGCGCGCTGGGTCGCGGCGATCTCGCCGAGCATCTTCGGGTCGCCGTGGATGACGCCTGGGAAGTTCATCATCTCGCCAAGCCCGATGATGTTGGGCCAGCCCATCGCTTCGGCGACCTCCGCCGGCCCTAGCTCCGCGCCCGTCGTCTCGAGGCCCGGTGCAGAGGGCGCGCAGGAGGGCATCTGGACGTAGACGCTGATCGGTTGTGCAAGCGCCTCGTCGTGCATCAGCCGCACGCCTTCGAGCCCAAGCACGTTCGCCACCTCGTGGGGGTCGATGAACATTGTCGTGGTGCCGTGCGGCATCACCGCGCGCGCGAACTGCGTGACGGTCAGCATGCCGCTCTCGACATGCATGTGTCCGTCGCAGAGCCCGGGCGTCAGATATCGCCCCTCGGCGGCAATCACCCGGGTCGCGGGTCCGATCATCGGGCCCGCGTCGGGGCCGCAATAGGCGAAGCGGCCCGACTTGATGGCGACATCGGTCGCGGAAATGATCTCACGACTGTGCACGTTGACCCAGGCGCAGTCGCGGATGACCGTATCCGCCGGCGCCCGACGCGCGGCGACGTCGATCAGGTCTCTGGCCACCTCCGGCCAGGAGGAAAATCCGGGTCGATCCGACATGGGCGCAGAATCCATGCATTCGCGTCCAGCGACAAGGGCTTTCTCCCAACCGGCCTGGACGTCGCCGCCTCCGGCTGGCGTTCACGGAAATTTCACGAGATCGTCGTCTGCTGGTCGTCATGACGCAGAAGCAGCGCCACGACACAACACCTGTCCGCCTCCAGCCGGTCGCGCCGTGGCACGTGATCTGGGCGCCTGCGTTCCTTGCGGCCATAGCGCTCGGGCTCGCGGTGCTTTATCTCGGCGTCCGCAGGATCGACCATCACTATCCCGATCTCGTCCGGCCGGAATTCCTCAGTTTCGTCAACCTCACAGGTGAGGCGAACCTGCCGACCTGGTTCAGCGCGCTTCTCTGGCAGATCGCGGCTCTGCTGGCGTTCTCGATCGCCCAGGCCCACAGGGAAAAGAACCTGCCCAATGTCGGCTACTGGATCGGCATGGTCCCGCTGTTTCTTTTCCTGTCGCTCGACGAGGCCGCCATGATCCACGAGAACGTCGGCGACATGATCGCGCGGCGCGCCGAACTTCCCGACGTGTTCAACTACACCTTCGCATGGGTGCTGTTCGGGGTCGGACTGGTGGCCGTGGTCGGCCTGATCTACCTGCGGTTCCTTCTGCGGTTGCAGCGCGCTCTGGCGGTTCTGTTCGTGGCCTCGGCGGCGATCTTCGTTTTCGCGTCGGTCGGGGTCGAGTCGGTCAGCGCTTCGGTCTGGAACGGCAAGCTCGACCAGTTCCCTTTCGGCCTGACGTGGGGCCGTATGGTCGTCCTGGAGGAAACGCTGGAGAAACTCGGCGTCATTCTTCTCCTCTACACCTTGCTTCGAGTGCTCGCCCTCGAAGCGTCACCTTACGCCGAGCCGTCGGCGAGACCCCTTCCGGCCGAATAGGCTGTAGGGCACGCGGTGGCGTCTCGGGAATATTCACGATTGCATAGTCGTTAAATTGACACGATAGTGTCACAATTCGAGTTTGTCGGCACACCATCGATGTCCGAGCACCGCACCGGAGCAGGTCCTGCCCTTCGTCCCGTCCGGGATCGCGACGCCATTGTCATTCCGATGGTTCTCGCAATCATTGCGGTGGCGCTGGCAGCGCTGCACGTCGCCTTCGACAAGCTGCACAACAGACGGCCCGATCTGGTGTCGGCGGAGATGCTCCGCTTCGTCGATCTTGGTCAGGAGTTGAACCTGCCCACGTGGTTTTCGTCCGTGCTCTGGCTCGCCGCCGCTCTCGTCGCCTTCTCGATCTGGCGGGTCTTTCAGGAGCGCGGCTACGGGCATCAAGCCTATTGGGCGGGCATGGTTGCGCTCTTCACCTTCCTGTCGCTCGACGAGGCCGGCAAGGTCCATGAGGGGATCGGCGGCTTTGTGGTGAGCCAAGGGGATTTCTCGGGTTTCTTCACCTACGCCTGGGTGATCGTTGGCGCTGCGTTCACGCTGGTGATCGGCGCGATCTACGTCCGGTTGCTGCTCAGGCTCAAGCCCGCCGTCGCGCTCACCATCATCGCGGCCGCGGTGGTGTTTCTCTCCGGCGCGGTCGGCGTCGAGTTCGATCTACGCGGCGGTCGACAAGGGCCATCTGGCGAGCATGCCGTTCGGCCAGTCCCGTCTTCGCATGATCATCTACGAGGAGACCCTCGAGATGCTGGGCGCCGTCCTGCTCCTGCGCGCGCTCCTGAACGTTCTGGCCGGAGATGGGTCTCCCTACAGGAGCGCGGCTCCCGCGCCCGCTCGGACCGTCGCCGCGGAATAGCCTTCTCGCGCGCGCGATCTCCGCACCCTCGAAAAAAAATCCGGGCTGTGGAGGCCTGGATCAGGTTCGCGCGGGCCCCGAGGGGCCCGCGCGGGGGAGGAAAGGTTGATCAGCTCGCCTTGGAGAACTCCGGATAGGCCTCCATGCCCAGTTCCGCCACGTCGAGACCATCGATCTCAGCCTCGGCATCGACGCGTATCCCGACGACCGCCTTGAGGATGCCCCAGACCACCAGCGAGCTGACGAACACGAAGGCGCCGACGATGATGATCGGGAACAACTGACCCGTGAACGTCGCGTCTGAATTTGTCAGGAGCACGGCCATGGTTCCCCAGATCCCGGCGAAGAGGTGCACCGGGATCGCGCCAACCACGTCGTCGATCTTCATCCGGTCGAGCATGGGAACCGCGATCACCACGATCACCCCGCCGACCATCCCGATCAGCGTCGCCATCCCGAGCGTGGGCGTCAGCGGCTCCGCGGTGATCGAGACCAGCCCTGCCAGCGCGCCGTTCAGGATCATGGTCAGGTCCGGCTTCTTGTAGAGAACCTGGGTCAGGATCAGCGCCGCCACGGCCCCGCCAGCGGCGCCGGCGTTCGTGTTTGCGAAGATCCGGCTGACGTCTGCCGCGTCGCCGACAGAGCCGAAGGCCAGCTGCGACCCGCCGTTGAAGCCGAACCAGCCGAGCCACAGGATGAACGTGCCCAGCGTCGCCAGTGGCAGGTTGGACCCCGGGAAGGGATGCACGCCGCCGCCCTTGGGATACTTGCCGACGCGCGCCCCGAGCAGCAGCGCTCCCGCGAGCGCCGCCCAGCCGCCGACCGAATGCACGACAGTGGAGCCGGCGAAGTCGAGGAAGCCGAACTGGGTGTCGAGGAAGCCGCCACCCCACTTCCACGAGGCCTGGATCGGGTAGATGAACGCGGTCAGGATCACGATGAAGATCAGGAACGGCCAGAGCCTGATCCGCTCGGCGAGCGCCCCGGAGACGATCGAGGCCGTCGTCGCGCAGAACATCACCTGGAAGAAGAAGTCCGACCCGGTCGCAGCGTATGAGATGTCATCCGCGCCATCCGCACCGATGCCGACCGCCTCGAGGACCGCCACGCCGAACGCGCCGAGATAACCGCCGGTCTCATCGCTCCCGATCGACCAGTTCCCGAGCGGATACATCAGATTGTACCCGATCAGATAGTAGAAGATCACCGCCAGCGAGAAGAGCGCGATGTTCTTGGTGCACTGCATGGTCACGTTCTTGGAGCGCACCAGGCCGGCCTCGAGCATGGCGAAACCCGCGGCCATCCACATGACCAGAAAGCCCGACACCAGAAACAGCAGCGTGTTGAAGATGAACACGGTCTGCGCGGCGGGCTCGCCTGCTCCCGCGGCCTCCACGGCTTCGGTGGCGGCCGCCTCCTGTCCGAAGGCGGGAAGCGTCATGATCGCCAGGGCGCTCGCCACGCCACCGATTGTCGCAAATCGCATCATGGTCTGGTTTGTCCTCATGTTCTTGTCACGCTTTCCGATCGCGATCGCCTTATGGGCCTGTCGATCGCCACTCACTTCGTCGATCCGGTCACAGAGCATCTTCACCCACCTCTCCGGTGCGCACCCGGAGCGCCTGTTCGACGTCGATCACGAAGATCTTGCCGTCGCCGATCTTTCCGGTCTTCGCCGTCGCGGCGAGCGTATCGACCACATTGCTCACCGAAGCGTCGGGAACGACGAGCTCGAGCTTGATCTTGGGAACGAAGTTCACGACGTATTCCGCGCCGCGATATATCTCGGTGTGACCGGACTGGCGTCCGTAACCCTTGACCTCGGAGACCATCAGACCCTGCACGCCCACGCCGGTGAGTGCTTCGCGCACCTCCTCGAGCTTGAAAGGCTTGATGACGGCGACCACCAGTTTCATACGTTCCTCACAATTGCTTCAGGAGCCGTTTCCGACCGCTCAATCAGGAAAAGCAACTTTTGTGCCAAGAACTCAAAACTGAATGATTATAGATGCTTGGATATTGATTCCGCTCCGATCGCGCTGACCCCGGCGCCGCATTGCAGCAAATTCTGCCCGTAAATGCGCCTGTCACGCACTTCTGATCATTAATCGGGCACTTCTTCTCGCGACAGCTTTTTGGTGCGCCGCGGCGGAGGTGTGGCGTTTTCCACGCCGAGCGGGTATTCTGCGGCCAAAACAAGCGAGCAGGATAATCGGGCATGGCCCAGGCGAAACGACGACGGGCGAAGGCGAAGCCGCGCCTCGGGCCGATGGAGCGCATGTTCCGCGGGCTCTTGCTGACGATTTGGCGTGTGGGCTGGTGGATCGGCGTGCGCGTCGCAATTGTCGGCGCGGTGGTTCTGGCCGTGTCCACTGCCTATTATTACACCAAGCTCCCCGACTTCGAGGCGTTGCTCGACGGGCGCGACACCGGGTCGGTGACGCTGCTGGACGCCTCGGGAGAGGTGTTCGCCTGGCGCGGCGACCAGCAGGGGCTGATCATGGCGGACGAGGTTTCGCCCTACCTGCGCAACGCCGTTATAGCGACCGAGGACCGGCGCTTCTACTGGCATCCGGGCATCGATCCGATCGGCACGGTGCGGGCGATGGCGGTGAACCTGCGGGCGGGACGCACCGTGCAGGGCGGCTCCTCGATCACCCAGCAGGTCGCGAAGCTGCTGTTCTTCGACAACACGCGCACGCTCGAGCGCAAGATCAAGGAGGTGCCGGCGGCGCTGGCGCTGGAGTTCAAGTTCACCAAGGACGAGATCCTGTCGATCTATCTCAACCGGGCCTATCTCGGCGCCGGGGCGACAGGGTTCGAGGCGGCGGCGCAGCGGTACTTCGGCAAGTCGGCGGCCGAGGTCGATCCGGCCGAGGCGGCGATGCTTGCGGGACTGCTGCGGGCCCCGTCCAAGTTCGCCCCGACCAACGATCTCGCCCGCTCCCAGGGCCGCGCGGAGACAATCGTGCAGGTCATGCTGGACCAAGGCTACCTGACCCAGCAACAGGCGGCCAACGCCATTGCGCAGCCGGCGTCCCTGTCGCGGGCGGCGGCGGCGCGGGCCGGTGGGGCCTTCGCCGACTGGGTGATGTCCTCGGGGCCGGACTTCCTGACCCGGAGCACCACCGAGGACGTGGCGGTCGCGACCACCTTCGATCCGCGGGTGCAGAGGGCGGCGGAGGAAGCGCTGGCTTTCGTCTTCGAGACCAAGGTGCGCCCCGGTTCGAAGGCGCAGGCCGCGGTGGTGGTGATGGCGCCCGACGGGGCGGTCCGCGGGATGATCGGCGGCCGCGATCTGGGCGGCAGCGAAGGGCAGTTCAACCGGGCGACGCAGGCGCTGCGCCAGACCGGTTCGCTCTTCAAGACCTTCGTCTACGGGGCTGCGCTGCAGGCGGGCGCGAGCCCTTATGACACGGTGCTCGACGCGCCGCTGACGCTCAACGTGCCGGGTTCGGGGGCCTGGTCGCCGAAGAACTACACGCGCGCGTTCGCGGGGGAGATCACGCTGGCGGAGGCGATGGCGGAATTGATCAACACAGCCGCCGTCCGGGTGTCGGAGGCGACCGGGCGGGCGCGGGTCAAGGCGCTGGCTCAGGATCTCGGCGTCACCGCGCCGATCGCCGACGGGCCGGCGCTGGCGCTCGGCGCCTCGGAGGCGACGCTTCTGGAGATGACGGCCGCCTACGCCGGCATCCTCAACGGCGGCGTCAAGGCGCAGCCCTATGGAATGCGCGAGTTGCGGCTGAAATCGGACGGCTCGATCCTGATGACCGGCGGCGGGTCGGCCCCGCCGGTCCGGGTGCTCGACGAGCGCGCGGCGGGACAACTGGTGTGGATGATGAGCCAGGTCGTGTCCCAGGGCACGGGAACCCGGGCGCAGCTCGACGACCGCCCGGCCGCGGGCAAGACCGGCACCACCCAGGCGGCCCGCGACGCCTGGTTCATCGGCTTCACCGGCAACTACGTGACCGGGGTCTGGATGGGTTACGACGACAACACGCCGCTCTCGGGCGTGACGGGGGGCGGGCTGCCGGCGGAGATCTGGCATGAGACCATGGCGCGGGTCGAGGCGGGCGTGCCGCCGCGGCCGCTGCCGATGGCGACGCCTTCGCCGCCGCATGTCGTGGCGCGCGCGCCCGATCCCGGCGCGATCGCGCGCGACGTCGGCGGCGCGGTGCAGTCGGTGTTCCGCAGCGTTCTGAACGGCATCTTCGGGGGCAACTGAAGCCGCGCGAACAGCGGTGCGCGCGCGTGCGAAACACGATCAAGTCTTTGAAAAGACAACACTACTGAAAGTTAATGCTGTCTGAACGCCCGCGCCAGACCCCGCGCCAGGTCCGAGCGGCGCGCTGGGTTCAGCCCGTCGCGCCGAAGTCCGTGAACCGGCCGCGGAACGGATAGCGCGGGTCGGCGTAGAGCGGTGCCGGGGTCATGCCCGAGGGGCAGAGCGCGTCGAAGGCGGCCTCGTCCTCGGGCCCGTAGTCGACCCCGATGGCCCCGAGATAACCCTCGAGTTGCTCAAGTGTGCGCGGACCGATGAGCACCGACGAGATCGCCCGGTTCGCCAGCACCCATTGCAGCGCCACCGCGGCCGGATCGCGGCCGGTCGCCCGCGCCCGGTCGGCGGCGGCGTTGCCCGCGGCGATGGTTTCGGGCCGGAACTCGGTCTCCATCATGCGGACGTCCTTGCGCGCGGCCCGCGATCCCTGCGGCGGCGTCGCCTCGCGGTACTTGCCGGTCAGAACGCCGCGCGCCAGCGGCGAGTAGGGCACGACGCCGATCCCGAAGTGCCGGCAGGCCGGCAAGAGGTCGGTCTCGGCGACGCGGTTGAGCATGTGGTAGTAGGGCTGCGCCACCACCGGCCGGGCGACGCCCTGGAGATCGGCGACGCGCACCATCTCTGCGATCTTCCAGGGCCGGAAGTTGGAGAAGCCCCAGTTCCGGATCCGCCCCTCGGCCATGATCTCGCCGAGCGTTGCGACGAACTCCTCGATTGGGGTCTCGTTGTCGTCGAGATGGAGGTAGTAGAGGTCGATGGCGTCGGTGCGGAGCCGGTCGAGCGAGGCGGCGACGGCCTGTCGCATGTAGGCGGGCGCGAGGCCGCCGGTGCCTTCAACGCCGGCGACCGGGTTGCCGAGCTTGGTGGCGAGGAAAACGTCGTCGCGCCGGTCGGCGAGGAGCCGCCCCAGCACCCGCTCGGAGTTGCCGCCCACATAGGTGTCGGCGGTGTCGATGAAATCGCCGCCCGCGGCCATGAAGCGGTCGAGGATCCGCCCGGCGTCGGCCTCGGGCGTCTGGTCGCCGAAGAGCATCGTGCCGAGGCAGAAGCGCGAGACCTCCGGGCCTCCGGCGAAGAGCGGCTGACGGGGGATCGTGGGGGTCATGGCGCGTCTCCTTGCTTGCGCGCCGACGGTGGGACATCGGGCCGCAGGGCGCAAGGCGCCCGTCGCGCGGCGGCGTGGGGGATCCGGGGCGTGGGGCCCGGTTCGGCCGTCATCGGCGCGTGCTGCGCCGAATGCGATGCGGCGCCGGATCGGTCGCCGCGAGAGCCGGAGGCGTTTGGCGCCTCGTGAAAAAGAAAAGGGCCGGCGCGAGGGCCGGCCCGGTTCCTTCGGCGGTGGTCGCGCGACTTATTCGCGCTGACCGAAGAGGTGGAGCAGCATCATGAACATGTTGATGAAGTTCAGGTAGAGCGACAGCGCGCCCATGATCCCGGCCTTCTCGATGTACTCGTCGCCCTGAGCCGAGCGAAGCTGCAGGTAGGTGCTCTTGATGTTCTGCGTGTCATAGGCCGTCAGTCCGGCGAAGATTAGCACGCCGATTGCGGAGACAGCGAAGGCAAGCGCCGGGCTGCCGAGAAAGATGTTCAAGATCATCGCCACGACGAGGCCGATCACGCCCATGATCAGGAACGACCCCCAGCCGGAGATGTCCTTCTTGGTGGTGTAGCCCCAGAGCGACAGCCCCGCAAAGGCGATGGCCGTCACCATGAACACCTGCACGATCGACATGCCGGTGAAGACCAGGAAGATCGAACTGATCGACAGGCCCATGACCGCCGCGAACATGTAGAACAGCGTCTGGGCGGCCCCGGCCGACAGTCGATTTACGCCGGCGCTCAGGCCGAACACGAACAGCAGCGGCGCGAACATGATCAGCCACTTCAGCGGCGAGGCGTAGATCGCCGCTCCGAACGCGGTCAGATACGCGTCGGCGCCGATCTGATACTCGGTCGGGGTGGTCGACACCGCGAGGCCCGACACCGCCCAGGCTGCGAGCCCGGTGATCAACATGCCCACGGACATGGTGCCGTAGACCTTGTTCATGTGCGCGCGAAGACCCTCGTCGATCTCCGCCGTGCGAACGCCGGCGCCAGTCCGACGAACAGTCTCGAATTCGGCCATTGGTTCCTCCGTAACGACCCTCCGCCGGCAGGTCACCCCGCGGCGCTCTTGGCGATATTGGGGGCTGCGCCGGTCATTTCAACCCGGAATCGGGTTCCGAATCACTATTTATGAGCGTTTTTATTGGGTTTATCGATTCGCCCCCGCGACAGCGCGCCGCAGGGGCCCCCGGCCGCCGCCTCAGTCGAGCGTGTCGGCGATCAGCCGGCAGTCCAGCGTCAGCGGAATGACGACCGTGTTGGTCGCCTCGAGGTATTCGAGGTCGGCGCTTCCCTGCGGCAGGTCGCGCAGCAGTTCGAAACCGCCGTCCGGCGAGACGCGGTAGAGCGCGCCGGCCACCCAGTCGGTGACCAGCCAGTTGCCCTCGCCGTCGGGCTCGAGCCCGTCGAGGTTGCCCACCGGCGCTCCGGATCCGTAGTCCGAGACCACGCCAGTCTGAAGATCGACGCTCAGCAGGTTGCCGGCGACATCGGTGGTGAGGTCCTCGCGCAGGCCCTCGCCTCAGCTCGCCACCAGCAGTGCGCCGTCCGAGATCGCCAGCCCGTCGGGATGCTTGAGCGCCTCGCCCTCGGCGAGGACCGAAAGCTCTCCGTCGGCGAGGACATGGATGCGGTTGGCGAGGATGTCCGACACGTAGACGCGGCCGTCCTCGTCCACGGCGGTGTCGTTGAGAAAGACCGCGCCCTCGGCGGTCCAGGTTCCGGTGATCGCTCAGGCGTCGACGTCGATGGCCACCAGCCGGTCGATGTCGGACACATAAAGGGTGTTTCCCGACAGCGAGAGGCCCTTGGGCGCGTCGAGGCCTTCGATCCAGCTTCGGGTGAGCATCTCGCCCTCGGGGGACATCCTGGCGGTGTAGCCGGTTCCGTCCCGGTCCTGAAAGCCGCCGGTGGCGTTGCTGACTTAGAGCACCCCGCGCTCGGCGTCGAAGAGCGCGCTCTCGGCCGCGTCGAGGCCTTCGACCGCCCAGATCTCGGCCGCGCCGGCCGCAGAGGCCGCCGCAAGGATCGCCAGACAGGTCAGCCCCATCGTTCCGGTCGCCATGTGGATCACCCCTCCCCGGGTTTCCATGCGCCGGCCAGCCTAGCAGGGATCGGGCGGCGGTCGAAGACTATTCCCGCGCCCGCAGCACCCGCGCCGGCCGCGCCGAGAGCGGCCGCAGGGCGAAGCCGAGCCCGGCGAGCAGGCTCGCGAGCGCGCCGCCGAGAACGATGGCGAGCGCGGAGACCGGCTCGAACCGGAACGCGCCGTTCATCACCATCGTCGTCACATACCAGCCGCCGATCGCCCCGGCGAGGATCGCCACCGCGCCGGCCGCCGCGCCGATCAGCGCCGAGCGCATGGCGAAGCTCGCGAGGATGCGGCCGCGGCTGGCGCCGAGGGTCTTGAGCACCGCCGCCTCGAACACGCGCCGGCGCTCCCCGGCCGCCGCCGCGCCGATCAGCACCACGAAGCCGGTGAGCAGCGTCGCCGCCGCGCCCCAGCGGCTGGCGGCCGAGACGCCGCGCAGCGAGTCCGCGACCCGGTCGATCGCCTCGCGCACCCGCACGGCGGTGATGTTGGGATAGGCGCCGGCCACCTCGCGCAGGAGCGGCGCCTCGGCGCTGGGTTCGGCGTAGACGGTGGCGATGTGGGTGTGCGGCGCGCCGGCGAGCGTTGCGGGATCGACGACCATGATGAAGTTGATCCCCATGCTCTCGAACTCGACCACGCGGAAGTTGGCGATCGTGGCGGTGATGTCTCGGCCGAGGATGTTCACGGTGATCTCGTCGCCGAGCGCTAGGCCCATCTCGCGGCCCTCCTCCTCGGCGAAGCTCATCAGCGGCGGGCCGGCGTAGTCCTCCGGCCACCACGCGCCTTCGGTCAGCACCGCGTCAGCGGGCAGGGCCGCGGAATAGGTGACGCCGCGATCACCCTCGAGCACCCAGTGGTCGCCCACCACCTCGCGGGCGGGGACGCCGTTGATGCGGGTGATGACGCCGCGCAGCATCGGCGCCGTCTCGACCGTCTCCACGCCCGGCTGGGCCTCGGCGCGGTCGCGGAAGCCGGCAAGCTGGTCGTTCTGGATGTCGACGAAGAAATAGGCCGGCGCCCGCTCGGGCAGGTCGCTGGTGATGAGCTGGCGCAGATTGGAGTTGATCTGGCCCACCGCGGCGAGCACCGTGAGGCCGAGGCCGAGGGACAGCACCACCGAGGCGGTCTCGCCGGAGGGGCCGCCGAGCGCCGCGAGCGCCCAGCGCAGCGCCGGGCGGCCGCGGGTAAGACGGCTGCGGGCGAGCCTTTGCGCCCCGCGGCGCAGGGCGGCGGCGGCGACCAGCAGGATCGCGAGCGCCCCGAGCACGCCGCCGGCGGTGGTCAACGCCAGGGTCTCGGACTTCGACAGCCCGGTCGCGAGGCCGACCAGCAGCGCGACGAGGCCCGCGATCACCGCGAGATAGACCGGCCGCGGCCAGACGCGCCGGGAACTTGCGGCGTCGCGGAAGAGCTCGGCGGCGCGGATGTCGCGGGCGCGCGCCAGCGGCCAGATGGTGAAGATGAGCGCGGTCAGCAGGCCGTAAACCGCCGCTTCGAGCAGCGGGCCCGCGTAGATCCCGAACTCCACCGGCACCGGGAGCCGCGCGACGATGAGCGGCGCGACCGCGAGCGGCGCCAGCGCCCCGAGGGCCAGCCCGATCGCGACCCCGACCAGCGCCAGCGCTCCGATCTGCACAAGGTAGGTGGCGAAGATCGTCCCGCCGGTCGCGCCGAGGGTCTTGAGGGTGGCTATGGTCTCGGTCTTGCCCTCGAGATAGGCGCGCACCGCCGCGGACACGCCGACGCCGCCCACGGCGAGCCCCGCGAGCCCGATCAGCACCAGAAAGCTGCCGAGCCGGTCGACGAACTCGCTGATGCCCGGCGCGCCGTTGCGTCGGTCGCGCCATTGCAGGCCGGTCTCGGCGAAGCGCGCGACGGCGTCGGCCTCGAGCGTCGCGAGATCGGCCTCCGGATCGAAGCGCAGCCGGTAGGAGCTGTCAAAGAGCGAACCCTCCGACAGAAGCCCGCTGCCCTCGAGCGCGTGGAGCCGCACGATTACCCGTGGCCCGAGCCCGAAGCCGCTGGCCGCCCCGTCGGGTTCGACGAGAAGCTCGCCGGTGAGCCGGAACTCCGCCTCGCCGAGGCGCAGCAGGTCGCCTTCGGCGAGGCCCAGCCGATCGATCAGGATGCGTTGGGCGACGAGGCCGGGCGTCCCGTCGCGGGGGGTGAGCGCCGCCGCCAGATCGCCGCCGCCGACAAGCTCGGCCGCGCCATAGAGCGGATAGCCGCCGTCGACGGCCTTGACTTGGACCAGCGCGCGCTCCTCCGCGCCGCCCAAGGCCGCATGGGTGACCATGGAGCGGAAATCGACGATCTCCGAGACCGCGGCGGCGTTCTCGTCCATCCACGCGCGCTCGGCGTCGGTGGCGAAGCGATAGGTGAACTGCATCTGCGCGTCGCCGCCGAGGATCGCGGCCGCCTCGCCGGTGAGGCCGCGCGCGATCGCCTCGCGCACCGAGCCGACCGCCGCGATCGCCGCGACGCCGAGCGCGAGGCAGGCGAGGAAGACCGCGAAGCCGCCGAGGCCGCCGCGCAGTTCGCGCCCGGCCAGTCGCACGGGCAGGGGCGTCTTCACGCCCGCCGCCTCGCCTTGGTCCGCGGAATCCGCGTCACTCGGCGGCCTCGGCCCGGGATTCCAGCGCGCCATCGCGCAGATGGATGACCCGGTCGCACCGCGCTGCGAGGTCGGGAGCGTGGGTGACGAGCACCAGCGTCGATCCGTGGCGGTCGCGCAGCCCGAACAGCAGGTCGATGATCGCCTCGCCGGTCACGCCATCGAGATTGCCGGTGGGTTCGTCCGCGAGCAGGATCTCCGGCCGGGTCACCGCGGCGCGGGCCAGCGCCACGCGCTGCTGCTCGCCACCCGAAAGCTGGGCGGGATAGTGGTCGGCGCGGGAGGCGAGTCCCACCGCCGCAAGCTCGGCCGCCGCGTGCTCGAAGGCGTCGACGTCGCCGGCGAGCTCGAGCGGCGTGGCGACGTTCTCGACCGCGGTCATCGTCGGGATCAAATGGAAGGACTGGAACACCACGCCCATGTGGTCGCGCCGGAACCGCGCCAGCGCGTCCTCTCCCATCGCGCCGAGATCGGCGCCGAGCGCGGTCACCGTTCCCGAGGTCGCGGTCTCCAGCCCGCCCATGAGCATGAGCAGCGACGACTTGCCCGACCCGGACGGGCCGACCAGCCCGAGCGTCTCGCCCCGGCGGACCGAAAGCGTGACGTTGCGCAGAATGTTGACCTGCCCGGCGTTGCCCTGGAGGGTGAGCGAGACATTCTTGAGAGACAGCGCCGGAGAAGACATCGGGGAGGACATGATGGAAACCTGCTCGGGACGCGTCGGAAGGCCGGACGCTGTCGCCCGGCTCGTTCGGCCATATGGGGCTGTGGGCCGATTGCGCAACCTCGCGCACGCCGTGGCGGTCGCCGTCGGGCTTGCGGGCGGGCTCGCCGTCGGGACTGCCTCGGCGCAGGAGGTGACCATCCTCGCCTTCGGCGATTCGCTCACCCAGGGCTACGGGTTGCCCGAGGCGCAGGGCTTCGTGCCGCAGATGCAGGCCTGGCTGGCGGCGAACGGCGGCGGCGACATCCGGCTCGTCAACGGCGGGGTGTCGGGCGACACCACGGCGGGCGGGCTGGCGCGCATCGGATGGTCGCTGACCGAGGACGTGGACGCGGTCATCGTGGCGCTCGGCGGCAACGACGTGCTGCGCGGGCTCGATCCTGGGCTGATCCGCGCCAACCTCGACGGGATCCTCGCGGAGATCGACGCGCGCGGCCTTCCGGTTCTGCTCGCGGGGCTGCCGGCGCCCAAGAACTACGGCGCGGAATACGAAGAAGCGTTCCGCGGGCTCTTTCCAGAGCTCGCCCGGAAGCACGGGGCGCTGCACTACCGCTCGTTTCTGGCCGGCATGGGCGAAGGGCGCAACGTCGTGCAGGTCATGCTGCTGATGCAGGGCGACGGCATCCATCCCAACGCCCGCGGCGTGGAGGCCATCGTCGAGCACATGGGCCCGAGCGTGCTGGAACTGGCCGCGCGGGCCCGCGACTGAGGCCGGGGCGCGGGCGGCGGCCCCGGTGGTGCCCGATCAGCGGCGGTAGCCCGCGCGCTCGAGTTCGGCGTCGACTTCGCTGCGGCTCAGGCCGAGGTCTTCGAGGCGCGCGTCGTCGAGCCGGGCGAGCGCCGCCATCTGGCGGTATTCCCTGTCCATCCCGATCAGGCGCTGCAGCGCCGACTTCAGGCCGCGTCGCGCGGAGGGCCGCTGGGCGGGGATGACGTCGACGAGGGCTGGATCGTAGATCGCTGGCATGGGTCGTTCCTCCGGTATCGGGTCCCGCCGCGACCGCGCGGCGTCCCTTCCCGATGGAGACTAGGGGCGATCGGGGCCGGCCTGCGTGACAGGGGTCACGGCCGCGTTCACCACGACCACGACCTTGCCGGTGGCCCTACGCCCGCGCAGAAGCTCGAGCGCGGCGTTGGCCTCTTCGAGCGGCAACGTGTGGCTGACGTGCGGTCGGAGCCGGCCGGCCTCGACCCAGGCGAAGAGCGTGGCGAAGGCGTCCGCGACGACCTCCGGGTGGTGCCGCGCGAAACCGCCGAGATAGAAGCCGAAGACCGAGAGGTTCTTGACCAGCAGGATGTTGGCGGGGATCTGCGGGATCTCGCCGCTGGCGAAGCCGATGGGCAGGATCCGCGCCTCGGGCCGGCAGGCGCGGAACGCCGCCTCGAACTGCGCGCCCCCGACCGCGTCGTAGAGCACGTCGATCCCGCCGAGCGCCCGCAGCGCGCCGCGCAGGTCCGGCTCCTCGCCCGAAAGCAGGTGATGGGCGCCGGCGGCCGCGGCGGCGGCGCGCCCCGCATCCGTGCGGGCGACGGCGATCACCCGCGCGCCCGCCAGCCGGCCAAGTTCGACTGCAGTCAGTCCGACGCCGCCCGAGGCCCCGAGCACGGCGAGCGTCTCGCCGGGGCGCAGCCGCGCCAGATGGGCGAGCGCGATGTGGCTAGTGGCGTAGGCGACCGGAAAGCCCGCGACTTCGGCGTCCGACAGCGCCGCGGGGGCCGGCGCGCAGGCGGCGGCCGGGGCGACGAGAAGCTCGGCGAAGCCGCCGCCGCCGGCGTGACAGGCGACGCGGGTCCCCGGCGGCGGACCGGCTGCGCCCGGCCCCAGCGCCTCGACCACGCCGCAGACCTCCATGCCCGGGGTGGCGGGCAGGGGCGGCTTCTCCTGGTAGGCGCCGCGCTGCATCAGCGTGTCGGCGAAGTTCACCCCGCAGGCGCGCACCCGCAGCAGCGCCTCGCCCGGTCCCGGCGCGGGGTCGGGGATCTCGCGCGCCTCCAGCGGCGCGCCGAGGTTCACGATCTGCATTGCCCGCATGACATCCTCCCCCGCTCCGGCCCTCTCCGGGTTGAGTGGTAGCCTCCGGCGGCCGAGGCGTGAAGGGCCGCGTTGCGCGCCGGCGCGCATGGGATCGATCGGTCCGGAAGAGGCGATGACGGCGGGTGTGGCGCCGGTCGCCGCCGGGCCGGGGCTCGGGGCGGCGACCGGCGCCGGCGCTGCATGAGCGGGCGCGCCGGCCCCGGGCGGACGCGCCGGACGCCCCGCTTGCGCTTGCGGCCCGCCGGCCTTATTGCGGCTGCGAAGACGGACCGCGCCCGGGCGCGGCCGCCGCCCGAAGGAACCCCGACGATGGATATCCGCAACATCGCGATCATCGCGCATGTCGATCACGGCAAGACCACGCTGGTCGATGCGCTTCTGCGCCAGAGCGGGTCGTTCCGCGAAAACCAGGCCGTGGCCGAGCGCGCCATGGACTCCAACGATCTCGAGCGCGAGCGCGGCATCACCATCCTCGCCAAGTGCACCTCGGTCGAATGGGGCGGCGCGCGCATCAACATCGTCGACACGCCGGGTCACGCGGACTTCGGCGGCGAGGTCGAGCGCATCCTCAGTATGGTCGACAGCGTCGTGCTGCTGGTGGACGCGGCCGAAGGCCCGATGCCGCAGACAAAGTTCGTCACCGCCAAGGCGCTCGCGCTTGGCCTGCGGCCGATCGTGGTGCTCAACAAGGTCGACCGGCCCGACGCCGAGCCCGACCGGGCGCTCGACGAGGTCTTCGATCTGTTCGTGACGCTCGACGCCACGCCCGCGCAGCTAGATTTCCCGGTGCTCTACGCCTCGGGGCGCAGCGGCTGGGCGGACGCAGACCTCGACGGGCCGCGCAAGGACCTCTCGGCGCTCTTCGAGCTGGTGCGCTCCCACACGCCCGCGCCCGCGCAGCTGGCCCGGCGCGACGAGCCGTTCTCGATGCTGGCGACCACGCTCTCGGCGGATCCGTTCCTGGGGCGCATCCTGACCGGGCGGATCGAGAGCGGCGTGGCGCGCGCCGGCCAGACCGTGCGCGCGCTCTCTCGCGATGGCCGCGAGATCGAGCGCTTCCGCATCTCCAAGGTCCTGGCCTTCCGCGGTCTGGCGCGACAGTCGGTCGACAGCGCCGAGGCCGGCGACATCGTCAGCCTCTCGGGCATGTCGAAGGCGACCGTGGCCGACACGATCGCTGACGCGGCGGTGACCGCGCCGATACCGGCCCAGCCGATCGACCCGCCGACGATCTCGGTGACGATCGGCATCAACGATTCGCCGCTCGCCGGCCGTGACGGCGACAAGGTTCAGAGCCGGGTGATCCGCGAGCGGCTGATGCGCGAGGCGGAGTCGAACGTGGCGATCCGCGTGACCGACACGCCGGGCGGCGAGGCCTTCGAGGTCGCGGGCCGGGGCGAACTGCAGATGGGCGTGCTGATCGAGAACATGCGTCGGGAGGGCTTCGAGCTCTCGGTGTCGCGGCCCCAGGTCCTGCTCCGCGACGAGGACGGCCAGCGGTTCGAGCCAATCGAGGAGGTCACCATCGACGTCGACGAGGCCTATTCCGGCGTCGTCGTGGACAAGCTCAACCAGCGCAAGGGCGAGCTGGTGGAGATGCGCACCGGCCAGGGCGGCAAGACCCGGATCGTCGCCCACGCGCCCTCGCGCGGCCTGATCGGCTATCACGGCGAGTTCCTCACCGACACGCGCGGGACCGGGGTGATGAACCGGGTGTTCCATGGCTGGGCGCCCTGGCGGGGTCAGATCCCCGGCCGCCGGGTGGGCGTGCTGATCTCTATGGAGGACGGCGTGAGCGTGTCCTATGCGCTCTTCAACCTCGAGGACCGGGGCCGATTCTTCATCGGCGGCGGCGAGCAAGTCTACGGCGGCATGATCCTCGGCGAGCACAACCGCGACAACGACCTCGAGGTGAATCCGCTCAAGGGCAAGAAGCTCACCAACATCCGCGCCGCCGGCAAGGACGAGGCGGTGGTGCTGACCCCGCCGGTGCGGCTGAGCCTCGAACAGGCGATCGCCTATGTCGCCGACGACGAGTTGGTCGAGGTGACGCCGAACGCGATCCGGCTGCGCAAGCGCGCTCTCGATCCGCATGAGCGCAAGCGTCAGGCGCGCGCCGCCGCCTCCTGATCGCGCGGCGGTTGCGCTTCGCATTTTGCGATTCCTTTGCAAATCACTTACGGCGCACGTTTACGGTTTTGCAATGCCTCTGGAACTCGCTCACAGATTGTGTGATCTCGCGCACGGGACTCGCAAGAAACACCTCTGATTGAGTCGTGAATCGCGCCGACACCCCCAGTGAGAAGACTTGGCACGAAACGTGCTTTGATACAGGCAGGAGACAGCGGTTGGACATTGGAGCAGCGAGTATGAAACATCCCGTGGACGTTCATGTGGGTCGGCGCGTGCGCCATCGTCGCTGGATGGTGGGCATGACCCAGCAGCAGCTTGGCGACATCGTCGGAATCAAATTCCAGCAGATTCAGAAGTACGAGACCGGAATGAACCGGATCAGCGCGTCGCGGCTCTGGGACATCGCCCAGGCGCTCGACGTGAGCATCAGCTTCTTCTTCGAGGGTTTCGAGGGCGAGGACGGCGCCGTGGAGACCCCGGCGAACGAGCGCGAAGGCCGCCGCGGCGACCTTCTCGCCGACAAGGAGGCGCTGGAGCTGGTGCGGTCGTACTATTCGATCCCCGAGGCCCAGCGGCGCCGGCTCTTCGACCTGGCGCGCGTGCTGAGCGACGTCGCCTGACGTCAGCCGCTTGACCCGCGCCGCGGGTTGGGGGAGACCGCCTCCGGACCAGTGGGGATCGGGGGCGGACCATGGGCGGCGATCCTGATCTCACGCCGGAGACGCGGGGCGAGTTGCGCGAGGTTGCGCGCGCGCTCGCAGATGCGGCGGCCGCGGAGACACTGCGGTTCTTCCGCAGCCCGGGCCTCGACGCCGCCGACAAGGCCGCCGGCGATCCCGCGGCCCGCTTCGATCCTGTAACCGAGGCCGACCGCGCCGCCGAACGGGCGATGCGGGCGGCGCTGCGCCGGCTCCGGCCGGGCGACGGGGTGCTCGGCGAGGAATATGAGGCCACCGCCAGCAAGAGCGGGCTGACCTGGGTGCTCGACCCGATCGACGGGACCCGCGCCTATCTCAGCGGCGCGCCGACCTGGGGCACGCTGATCGCGGTCGACGCAGGCGCGGGGCCGGTGCTCGGGGTGATCGACCAGCCCTTCATCGGCGAACGCTTTCTCGGCGGCTTCGGAGCGGCGGAGCTCGCCGACCGAGCCGGGGTCCGGCCGATCGCCACCCGGACCTGCGCGGGGCTGCCGGCGGCGATCCTCTACACGACTTTTCCCGAGATCGGCGCGCCGGCGGAGCGGTCGGGCTTCGAGACGGTGCGGGACCGGGTCCGGCTGACGCGCTACGGGCTCGACTGCTACGCCTACGCGATGCTGGCGATGGGCGCGATCGACCTGGTGATCGAGGCGGGGCTTCAAGCCTACGACATCCAGGCGCCGCAGGCGGTGATCGAGGCGGCGGGCGGGATCGTCACCGACTGGCGCGGCGGCTCGCCCCATGGCGGCGGACGGGTCCTGGCGGCCGGAGACGCGCGGGTTCACGCCGAGGCGCTGGAGATCCTGCGCCGGGTCGCGGACTGAGAGGCGCGGACTGACACCGGAGGGCGCTCAGCGCCCGTTGGCGACCCGACCGGCCTCGTGAGGGTGCATCGTGTCGAGAAAGCCGCCGATTCGCGGCCAGACCTCGGCGAGGATCTCGGGGCGCTCCATCAGGATCTCGTGGCGCGCGCCGGGCAACTCGACCAGCTCTCCGCTCTCCATCTTCGACATCTGGGTGCGGATGACGCTGGAGGAGACGACGCTCTCGTCGGTGCCGAGGAAGGTAAGAACCGGCAGCTTCGGCAGCGGCGCCACGTAAAGGCGCGCCATCTCCTCCAGCGCGGCGCGGGTCCACTGCATCGACGGGCCGCCGATGGCGAGCTCCGGCTGGTCGATGATCTGGCGCATGCACCACTGGAATGTCGCCTCGTCTGAGGTCAGCGGGTTGCCGGCGTAGGCGATCGCGAGCGCGGTCGGGCCGGGGTTCGCGCCCGGGGTGAGCCGGCCGCCGAGGCCCACGAGGTTCGCAAGCTGGGTCATCTTGCTGGTCAGCTCGCGGGTCGCGGCGCGCATCTGCAGGTGCCACATCGGCGCGGAGAAGATGGCGGCCGCGAAGTCGGCGCGCTCGAGCAGCGTGCGCAGCCCTATGCAGCCGCCCATGGAATGGCCGAGCAGGATCCAGGGCCGCGGCAGCGCCCGCACCGCCTCGAGCCCGAGCAGCGCCCCGACGTCGCGCTGGTAGTCGCGGAAGTCCTCGACGTGGCCGAGCGCGGGGTTGGCGCCGAAGCGGTCCGAAAGCCCCTGTCCGCGCCAGTCGAGCGCCGCGACCGAGACGCCGCGTCCGGCGAGCCGGTCCATGACCCGACCGTACTTCTCGATGAACTCGGTGCGCCCGGGAAAGACGATCACCGTGCCGGCGCCGCCGCCGGCCCGGGTCGCGACCCGGATCCGCACGCCGTCGGCCGTTCGCGCCCAGTGCGCTTCCACCCCCGCGGGACCCTCGGCGAGGTCCGCGTGATAGGGCGCGCCTCCGGTCATCCCAGGATGCTTCCCAGCTTCATCGCCATGCCCATGTCTCCGTCGACCTTGAGGCGTCCGGACATGAAGGCGGCGGTGGGGTTGAGCTCGCCCTCCAGGATGCTCTGGAAGGTGTCGGCGCTGGCGGTCATGGTGCAGTCGGCCGCGCCGCCGCTGGACCCGGGACTGACGCCGGTGTCGTCGATGGTGAGGCTGCCTTCGTCCTCGATGACGAATTCGACGGTGCCGTCGATGTTCTGGCCGGCCATGCGGTCTCCGAGGGACTTGACGGCGGCGTCCACGATGTCGCTCATTGGTAAGGTCTCCGCGAGGAGAGGGCCGAGCCCTCGATCTGGAAATGCGAACCGCTAACTTAGAGAGCATGGCGGGATTTAAAAAGAACCAACTCGGGATCATACTGGCCGCGGCGCTCTGGCTGGGCGCCGCGTCGCCGCTGGCTGCGCAGGCGGACGCTAGCGCAGGCGCGGGCGCGGAGAAGCTCGACGGGCTCTTCGCCCAGCTCGCCGAACCCGGGCGCGAGGACTGGCGGCGCGTCGAGAGCGAGATCCTGCGCATCTGGGCGCAATCGGGCTCGGAATCGATGGATCTGCTGCTCAAGCGCGGCCAAGATGCGATGGAGGCGGAGGACTACCCGACCGCCATCGAGCACCTGAGCGCGCTGACCGAGCTCGCGCCGGGCTTCGCCGAGGGCTGGAACGCGCGGGCGACCGCGTTCTTCCTGATGGACGAATACGCGCTCTCGGTCGCTGACATAGAGCGCACGCTGGCGCTTGAGCCGCGGCACTTCGGGGCGCTGAGCGGGCTGGGGCAGATCCTCGAGGCGCTGGGCGAGGACGCGCTGGCGCTAGAGGCGCTTCGCGCGGCCTACGCGATCAGCCCAAACCGGCCGGGCCTCGACGAGGCGGTGCAACGACTCGAACGCTTGACAGGGGCCGCTGACCTCTGAGAGGTGGCGCGCGCGACGCGGAGGCGGAGAAATGGCGTTCGATGACGCGCCGCGGATCAGCGCGGTGCTCGGCCCCACCAACACCGGCAAGACCCACTATGCGGTCGAGCGCATGCTCGCCCATCGCACCGGCGTCATCGGCCTGCCGCTGCGTCTGCTGGCGCGCGAGGTCTACGACCGGATCGTCGCCCTGCGCGGGCCTTCGGTGGTGGCGCTGGTCACCGGCGAGGAGCGCATCGTGCCTGCGCGCGCGACCTGGTGGGTCTGCACCGTCGAGGCGATGCCGCTGGGCCTGGGCGCGGACTTCGTGGCCATCGACGAGATCCAGCTCTGCGCCGATCCCGAGCGCGGCCACGTCTTCACCGACCGGCTGCTGCGGGCGCGGGGCCTGCACGAGACGCTGTTCCTGGGCTCGGACACCATGCGCGGGCGCATCGCCGACCTGGTGCCCGAGGCGCGGTTCCTTCGCCGGGAGCGGTTCTCGGAACTGCGCTACGCCGGCGGCCGCAAGCTCAGCCGGATGCCGCCGCGCAGCGCCATCGTCGCCTTCTCTGTCGAGGACGTCTACGCGATCGCCGAGCTGATCCGCCGCCAGAAGGGTGGCGCGGCGGTGGTGATGGGCGCGCTCAGCCCGCGCACGCGCAACGCGCAGGTGGCGCTCTACCAGAACGGCGAGGTGGACTATCTGGTCGCCACCGACGCGATCGGCATGGGGCTGAACCTCGACATCTACCATGTGGCATTCGCCGGGCTAAGCAAGTTCGACGGCCGCAGGCAGCGCCGGCTGGCGGCGAGCGAGCTGGCCCAGATCGCAGGGCGGGCCGGGCGCTACACCACCGACGGCAGCTTCGGGGTGACCGGCGAGGCCGGGGCGCTGGAGCCCGAGGTCGCCGCCGCGATCGAGGGGCACCGCTTCTCGCCGCTGGGCCGGCTGCAATGGCGTAGCGACGCGCTCGACTTCGCCTCGCCCGAGGCGCTGATCGCCTCGCTCGAAGCGCCGAGCGAGCGAGAGGGGCTGGTGAGGGCGCGCGAATCCGACGATCTGGCGACGCTGCGCGCGCTGGTGGACATGCCCGCCCTGCGCGGCCGGGTCGAGAACCCGCGCGACGTGCGCCTGCTCTGGGACGTCTGCCAGGTGCCGGATTTCCGCAAGGTCTCGCCGGGCGAGCACGCGGCGCTCTGCGTGCGGCTCTTCGAGTTCCTGCATGGCGGCGGATCGATCCCCGACGACTGGCTCGCAGGGCAGGTGCGCCGTATCGACCGGCCCGAGGGCGACATCGACGCGCTCTCGAACCGCCTCGCCTACATCCGCACGCTCACCTATCTCGCCCAGCGCCGGGGCTGGACCGACGACGCCGACCATTGGCGGGACGAGACCCGTGCGGTAGAAGACCGGCTGTCGGACGCGCTGCACGCGCGGCTGACCCAGCGATTTGTCGACCGGCGCACCAGTGTGCTGATGCGCCGGTTGAAACAGAAGGAGAACCTCGTGGCCAGCGTGACCGAGGACGGGGAAGTGACGATCGACGACCAGTTCATCGGCCGTCTCGAGGGGTTCCGCTTCCGGCTCGACCCCAAGGCCGACGCCGACCAGGCGCGCACGCTGCGCGCCGCCGGGGTGGCGGCGCTGGCACCGGCGCTCTCGCTGCGGGTCGACAAGTTCTACAACGCTCCCGACGCGGAGTTCGACGTCACCGAGCAGGGCGGACTGATGTGGGGAGAGCACGCGGTCGGCAAGCTGGTCGCCGGCGCCGACGCGCTTTCGCCGAAGGTCGAGCCCTTCGTCGACGAGGACGCGCCGCCCGAAATCGCCGAGAAGGTGCGCCGGCGGCTCTCGCACTGGCTCGAGCGGCGGATCGCGGCGCTGTTCGAGCCGCTGATCGCCCTGCGCGACGACGCAGCGCTGACCGGCATGGCGCGCGGGGTGGCGTTCCATCTGGTGGAGGCGCTCGGGGTCGCGCCGCGCGGCGAGATCTCGCGGGAGGTGCGCGACCTCGACCAAGAGCAGCGCTCCAGCCTGCGCCGCCACGGGGTGCGTTTCGGCCAGTTCACCGTGTTCCAGCCGGCGCTGCTCAAGCCGGCGCCGACCCGGCTGCGGCTGGTGCTCTGGGCGCTGAAGACGGGGCTCGAAGAATTCCCCGAGGCGCCGCCGCCCGGCCTCGTGACGATCCCGGCCGCGCCGGGCGCGCCGCAGGGCTACTATCCGCGCATCGGCTACCGGCTTGCCGGCGACCGGGCGATCCGGATCGACATGCTCGAGCGGCTCGCCGACATGATCCGCGGGCTCGACGCCAGCGGTGGCTTCGAGGCGACGCCGGACATGCTCTCGATCACCGGGCTGACGCTGGAGCAGTTCGCGCGGCTGATGGCCGGGATGGGTTACCACGCCGAGCCCGGAACCCGCCCCAAGCGCCGCCCGCCGGCCGCCCCGGCAGACGCGACGCTTGCGGACGGTGCCGCCGAATCGGAGGCGATCGCCGCGCCAACGGACGGGACTGCGACGGACGCCGGCGCGCCTCTGGAGGCAGCGGAAACTGCGCCGGAGCCGGTGGAGGCGACCGAGGCGGAGGGAGCCCCCACCGCCGAGACGCAAGAGTCAGCGAACGCGGATGAAGCGGTGACGGCGGAAATCGAGACCGACGCGGCGACGGACGGGACCGCCACGGACGCCGCCGGGCCGCCGGCGGCGGAAGCGCACACGGCCCCGGAGCCCGTGGCGGCGACCGAAGCGGACCCAGGATCCGCCGTTGGAACGCAAGAATTTGCGGACGCGGACGAAGCGGCGACGGTGGAAGCCGGGGCCAGTGCGGCGCCCGAGCCGGTTGACGCCGACGCGGCGCCGCCGCCGTCGGACGAGCCCGCCGCCGCGCCCGAGCCCGCGACTGCGGAGGGGCCCGCGTCCGCCGGGGAGGGGTCGGCCGAGCCGTCACCCGAGACTGGCGCCGTCGCGGAGATCGAGGAGACCGAGACCTTCTACCTCTTCACCCGCGCGCCCAAACGGCGCCCCGCGCGCGGGCCGCGCAGCGAGGCCCGGGGCGAGGCGGGCGCCAAGCCCAAGGGCAAGCCGCGGCGCAACGGCGAGGGCGGCCGGCCCAAGGGCAAGCCCGGGCGGCGCGACGACGCCGACACGCCGCCCGTCGCAGCGAGGTCGCGCCCGCAGCGTCCGGAGAAGGCCGTCGATCCGGATAATCCATTCGCCGCGCTTCTGGCGCTGAAGCTGCGCGACTGACTCTGTTGCGGCGCGGCGCTTGCCTGATCGGGCCAAGGGAGGCCGGGCGGTTCCGCCGTAGAGAGCGCGCCCGCTGCGCTTACGCTCGATGACCGCCCAGCCCGAGCCCGAGCCCGCCCCCGCCATGCGCCTCGACAAGTGGCTCTGGCAGGCCCGCTTCTTTCGCACGCGCGCGCTCGCGGCCCGGATGGTGGCGGCCGGCAAGGTGCGCCTCAACGCCCGCCGGGTGTCAAAGCCCGCCGCGCCGGTGCGGGTCGGCGACGGGCTCGCCTTTCCCCAGGGCGACGCGGTTCGGGTGGTGTGCGTGCTGGCGCTCGGCGCGCGCCGCGGCCCGGCGGCGGAAGCGCAGGCGCTCTACCGCGACCTCGCGCCACCCGACGAGGCCGCGTCCGGCCCTTGAACAGCCCCGCCAGCCTGTTAAGTGTGCGATCGCGGAGTGTGACAGGCCCTGCGGACCGAGCTGACGACCGAGGCTGCGACGCAAATGACCTATGTGGTGACCGAGAACTGCATCGCCTGCAAGTTCACAGACTGTGTCGAGGTCTGCCCCGTGGACTGCTTCTACGAGGGTGAGAACATGCTGGTGATCCACCCCGACGAATGCATAGATTGCGGGGTCTGCGAGCCCGAATGCCCCGCGGACGCGATCCGGCCCGACACCGAGCCGGACATGGAGAAATGGGTCGAGTTCAACCGCAAGTATTCCGATGCCTGGCCGGTGATCACCACCAAACTCGAGCCCCTGCCGGGCGCGGACGACCGTGACGGCGAGGCGGGCAAGATGGACAAGTATTTCTCCGAGAAGCCCGGCACTGGAAGCTGACGGCCGTCGATTGACGCTTGTTGCGTCCCACGGCCTGCGAGCGCATTCTTTGGGCCCCGCGGCAAGGTAAAACGTTTCAGGTCGGCGCATCGCGCCCGATAACGCGCCATTGTCTTCCCTCGGGCGCATTTATCTGCTAGGGTGAGTAATACGAAAAACGTCGGGAAGCGCCGGAGTTGGGTCTGGCGGTACACAGTCTGACCGAATTCGAAACCGGCGAGCCACGACAGGATCGGGCCCGCACGGCGCCTCGGTCTGACGCATGACCCCGGTGATGGTCAGTTAGGAAGAGACGCGCAACATGAGCAAGACAAAGAAGACGGCAGATTTCCGTCCCAACGACTTCGTGGTGTATCCGGCGCACGGCGTGGGCCGAATCATCTCGATCGACGAGCAGGAAGTCGCCGGGCTGTCGCTCGAGATGTTCGTGATCTCGTTCGAGAAGGACAAGATGACCCTGAGGGTTCCGACCGCCAAGGCGAGCTCGGTCGGCATGCGTCCGCTGAGCTCGGTCGACATCGTCGGCAAGGCGATGGACACGCTCAAGGGCCGGGCCCGGGTGAAGCGCGCGATGTGGTCGCGCCGAGCGCAGGAATACGAGCAGAAGATCAATTCGGGCGACCTGATTTCGATCGCCGAGGTGGTGCGCGACCTGCACCGCAATGACGACCAGCGCGAACAGTCCTATTCCGAGCGCCAGCTCTACGAGGCGGCGCTCGAGCGGCTGACCCGCGAGGTGGCGGCAGTCAACGGCGTCGGCGAGGACAAGGCCCAGGCCTCGGTCGGCGAGGTGCTCGAGGCGCGCGTCGCCGCCTGACGCGAACCGCGCGCAGCATTGCAGGCCCCGGCGGACCGCCGGGGCTTTTTTTTTGCGCAAGCCCGCTCTCGCGCCGTGACGCGTCGGGCGCCTTACGACGCGGCGACCTGACGATCAGAGCCGCGCGCCGCCCCCCGCCTTGCCAGCCGGCGCGCGAGCGGGCAAAGGTCCGCCGATGACCCCGGGCGCCCGCATCTCCGCCGCGATCTCGCTTCTGGACGCGACCCTCGCCGGCGAGCCCGCCGAGCGGGCGCTGACGCGCTGGGCGCGGGCGAGCCGCTTCGCCGGCTCCAAGGACCGCGCTGCGGTGCGCGACCACGTCTACGACGCTCTGCGCCAGTTGCGCTCGCTCGGCTGGCGCGGCGGCGGCGCCTCGGGTCGGCAGGTCCTGATCGGCCAGACCCTGCGCGACAAGATCGACTTCGCGGCTCTCTTCGACGGCGAAGGGCACGATCCAGCGCCTCTGAGCGAGGCCGAGCGCGCGGCGCTGCGCCCCTGTCTCGACGGCGCCCCCGACCCGGTGCGGCTCGACTATCCCGACCATCTCGATGCGGCGCTGCGCGCCTCGCTCGATGCGGACTTCGAGGCGACGCTCGCGGTGATGCGTGAGCGCGCGCCGGTCGACCTGCGGGTCAACCGGCTCAAGAGCACCGCCGGCGCGGCCACGGTGGCGCTCGCCCGCGATGGCGTGCACGTGGAGCCGCATCCGCTGGCGCGCGATGCGCTGCGGGTTGCGGAGAACCCGCGCATGGTGGCGGCGAGCCGCGCCTACACGCAAGGCATGGTCGAGCTCCAGGACGTCGCAAGCCAGTACGTCTGCGAGGCGGCCGGCGCGGGGCCGGGGATGAGCGTGCTCGACTACTGCGCCGGCGGCGGCGGCAAGACGCTGGGCCTCGCCACGGCGATGCAGGGGTCCGGCCGACTGATGGCCTGGGACGTCAACGCGCGCCGCATGGCCGACCTGCCGCAACGCGCCGCCCGGGCCGGGGCGACGGTCGAGATCCTCGACGCGGCCGGCCTCGCCGGGCTCGACGGGCGCTGCGACCTGGTGCTGGTGGACGCGCCCTGTTCGGGCTCCGGGGCCTGGCGGCGCAAGCCCGAGGGCAAGTGGGCGCTCACCGCCCGCAAGCTCGCGCAGTTCCCGAAGCTGCAGGACCAGATCCTCGACGCCGCCGCCGCCAAAGTCGCGCCGGGCGGGCTGCTGGTCTACGCCACCTGCTCGCTCTTTCGGGCCGAGAACGAGGAGCGCGCCGCGGCCTTCGCCGACCGCCACGGCGACTGGACCCCGCTCGACGCGCGCCGCCTGAGCCCGCTGGAAGGCGGTGACGGCTTCTACATGGCGCGATTCCGCCGCCCTGGCCGGACCCGGCGGACGCCCGCCTGATGGGCTTCAGGCTCCGTTAACTGACCCTATGGTTGAACGGAACCCGGTGGGCTATGCTCGCGATCCGTTCAGGCTGGGCAGAATGCTGGAAGACAGGCGCGACATGGGCGAGTTCCGCGGCGAGTTCGGCGGCGATCTCGGACAGGAGTTCGGGAGTCCCGGAGCGCCGCGCGTCGCGGCGGCGGTCGGGCTTGCCGGGGCGGCGCTCTTCGCCTCGACGCTGACCGATCTCTGGGGCGGGCCGGCGGTGGCGCCGACCGCGGTGGCGGTCGCCATGCTGGTTTTCGGCGGGTTCCTGGCGCTGGCGGGCTCGGGGCTGCCCGCCCGGCTCCGGCGCGGCGGCGCGGCGGGGATCGACGATTTCGAAAGCTGCCTCGATCCGGTCTATCTCACCGACCTCGCCGGCCGGGTGCGCGCCCGCAACCCCTCGGCGGGCCGGGCCGGGCTCGAGACGCTCTGGACCGAGGCGGCCGCGGCGGCTGTCTACCGGCTGACCCGCGAGGCCCGCGCCAACGGCGTCGCGGCCGAGGACGCCGGCGCCGGCGACCGCGTCGTCGTCACCCGCCATGGCCGCCGGTCGCTGCTCTGGCGGGTCGAGAAGGGCCGGGGCGGCGGCGCGCGCGGTCCCGACTGGGACGCGGCCAGCGCCGCCTGGCTGCGCCTCGACGCCGAGGACCGGGTGGCGGCGGCCAACCCGGCGGCGCGGGCGCTGGCGCCGGCCGAGCTCGACACGCTCGACGATCTGCTGCTCGATCCGCCGCTGCGACCCGACGGGGTGCACGCGCTCGCCGGCGGCGGCGGCTCGGTGCGCGCGGTGCTGCTCGCCGAGGCCGGCGGCATGCGCGACGTCGCGCTGACCGCGCTGGGCGAGGCGGAGGTCTCGGGCATGGTGCCCGACCATTTCCTCGAGGAGCTTCCCGTCGCGCTCGCGCGCCTCGAGCCCGATGGAAGGCTCACCTACGCCAACCGCGCCGCGCGGCAGCTTCTTGGGGACGCGGCGGGCCCGGGCGCGCGCATCACCGACATCATCGAGGGCATGGGCCGGCCGATGGCCGAGCGGCTCGCCGACACCGCCAAGGGCCGGGCGCTCGGCCGCTCCGAGATCGCCCGCGGCGCCATCGACGGCCAGGAAATCTTCCTGCAGGTCGCCTTCACCCGCACGGTGCTGAACGGCGCCACCTCGATCCTCGCGGTGATGAGCGACGCCACCGAGCTCAAGACCCTCGAGGCGCAGTTCGTCCAGTCCCAGAAGATGCAGGCGGTGGGCCAGCTCGCCGGCGGCGTCGCCCACGACTTCAACAACCTGCTGACCGCCATCAACGGCCACTGCGACCTCCTGCTGATGCGCCACGACGTGGCCGACGTCGAGCATGGCGACCTGATGCAGATCCGCCAGAACGCCAACCGCGCCGCGGCCCTCGTGCGCCAGCTGCTCGCCTTCTCGCGCAAGCAGACCCTGCGGCCCACGGTGATCAACCTGCAGGACACGCTCTCGGAGCTGGCGCATCTGCTGAACCGGCTCCTGACCGACAAGGTGACGCTGCGCATTGAGAACGGGCCGGACCTGAGCCCGGTGCGCGTCGACGAGCGCCAGCTCGAACAGGTAATCATGAACCTCGTCGTGAACGCCCGCGACGCCATGCCCCGCGGCGGTGAGGTGCGCATCTCGACTCGCAACGTCCACCTCGACGCCGACCTCAGCCGCGACCGCGCGGTGGTCCTGCGCGGCGACTACGTGGTCGTCGAGGTCGCCGATTCCGGCACCGGCATCCCGGAGGGCAAGCTCAACAAGATCTTCGAGCCGTTCTTCACCACCAAGCAAGTGGGCGAGGGCACCGGCCTCGGCCTCTCCACCGCCTACGGCATCATCAAGCAGACCGGCGGCTTCATCTTCGCCGACAGCGCACCGGGAAAGGGGGCGACCTTCACCATCTACCTGCCGGCCTACGACCGGGTCGACGTGCATGTGGCCAAGGAGGAGGCCGAGCGCCGCCGCCCGCGCGACCTGACCGGGCGCGGGCTGGTGCTGCTTGTCGAGGACGAGGACCCGGTGCGCTCCTTTGCGGCGCGGGCGTTGCAGCTGCGCGGCTACACCGTTGTGGAGGCCGCCTCGGGCGAGGAGGCGCTGGAGATCCTCAAGGACCCCGAACTGGCCGTCGACCTGATGCTCTCGGACGTGATCATGCCCGGCCTCGACGGCCCCGGATGGGTGCGCGAGGCTCGCAAGACCCGCCCCGACGCCAAGGTGATCTTCATGTCGGGCTACACCGAGGACGCCTTCGTCGGTGGCGAGAGCGGCGTGCCCAACGCCGCCTTCCTGCAAAAGCCCTTCACGCTCAACGAGCTCACCCAGCGCGTCAAGGACCACATCGAGGGTTGACGCAGTTAACCTTGCTTGAACAATCTCCCGCAATTCCAGAATTCGCCGAAAATTTCCGTTGCATTGTTCCTGTTTTGATCTCATGTTCCAGATCGGAACAAGGCAGGAACATCCGTTCGATTGCCGGGACAGTGCAACTGTGGAATAAGAGGCGACACCGATGGCGACCCCAATCCTGGACCTGAGCGAAAGACGCGAAATGGACAAGCAGAAGGCGCTGGAATCGGCGCTGGCGCAGATCGAGCGCAGCTTCGGCAAAGGCTCGATCATGCAGCTCGGCGCGACGCCCGCCGCTCGACATCGAGGCGATCTCGACCGGCTCGCTCGGGCTCGACATCGCGCTGGGCATCGGCGGCCTGCCGAAGGGGCGGATCATCGAGATCTACGGGCCGGAAAGCTCGGGCAAGACCACGCTGGCGCTGCACGTCATCGCCGAGGAGCAGAAGACTGGCGGCGTCTGCGCCTTCGTCGACGCCGAGCACGCGCTCGACCCGCTCTACGCCAAGAAGCTCGGGGTCGACCTCGACGAGCTGCTGATCTCCCAGCCCGACACCGGCGAGCAGGCGCTCGAGATCACCGACACGCTGGTGCGCTCCGGCGCGGTCTCGTGGTGGTGGTCGACTCGGTCGCCGCGCTGACGCCGCAGGCCGAGCTCGAGGGCGACATGGGCGACGCCCAGGTCGGCGCTCAGGCCCGGCTGATGAGCCAGGCGATGCGCAAGCTCACCGCGCTCGATCTCGCGCTCGCACTGCATGGTGATCTTCATCAACCAGATCCGCATGAAGATCGGCGTGATGTTCGGCAGCCCCGAGACCACCACGGGCGGCAATGCGCTGAAGTTCTACGCCTGCGTACGGCTCGACATCCGCCGCATCGGCGCGATCAAGGATCGCGACGAGGTGGTCGGCAACACGACCCGCGTCAAGGTGGTCAAGAACAAGGTGGCGCCGCCGTTCAAGCAGGTCGAGTTCGACATCATGTACGGCGAGGGCATCTCCAAGACGCGGCGAGCTGATCGACCTCGGCGTCAAGGCCGGCGTGGTCGAGAAATCCGGCGCCTGGTTCTCCTTCGGCGACGAGCGCATCGGCCAGGGCCGCGAGAACGCCAAGGCGTTCCTGAAGGAGAACCCCGACATCGCCGACGCGATCGAGGACAAGCTGCGCGCCGCCCACGGGCTCGATTTCGGCATAGCGGGCGCCGAGCAGGAGGACGTCTTCGAAGAGTGAGCCACCCGGGCGCGCGCCCGCGCGCCCCTGCCGTCGTCCCGGACCGACGCCGCGCCCGGCCGGACGCGGCGTTCCGCGTTCCTGACCGGGACGCGCCGATGCACCAGCTTCCAGCCACCAGTCGGGATCCGCGCCGGACCGGCGAGCCCGGATTGGCCGGCGTCCGCGCGCGCCGCCCGCCCGCCAAGGTTCCCGACCGGGAGGGCCCGCGCGCGTCACCCGCCCGTCAGAGGCCCTCCTGGACGCGCGACCCAGGCGCCCAGGCGCCCGCGGGCCGGACGGCGGCTGACGTGGACAGCCGGGCCTGCGGGCGCTAACACCTCGATTCTGCCCGAGCCGGGCCGCGCGCGGGCGCGGGCCGGTCGCGCCGGACGCACCGACTGGATGTTTCACATGGCGAGCCTGAACGACATCCGCTCCACCTTCCTGGAGTATTTCGCGAAGCACGGGCACACGGTGGCGCCGTCGTCGCCGCTGGTGCCGCGCAACGACCCGACGCTGATGTTCACCAACTCCGGCATGGTGCAGTTCAAGAACGTGTTCACCGGGCTCGAGCACCGCGACTACAGCCGCGCCGCCACCAGCCAGAAATGCGTGCGCGCCGGCGGCAAGCACAACGATCTCGACAATGTCGGCTACACCGCCCGCCACCACACCTTCTTCGAGATGCTCGGCAACTTCTCGTTCGGCGACTACTTCAAGGAGGAGGCGATCCCGCTGGCCTGGGACCTGCTGACCAAGGGATTTCGGGCTGCCCGCCGAAAAGCTGCTCGTCACCATCTACCACGACGATGACGCGGCCGCCGAGATCTGGAAGCAAGGTCGCGGGCCTGCCCGACGAGCGGATCATCCGCATCGCCACCATGGACAATTTCTGGATGATGGGCCCGACCGGCCCCTGCGGGCCCGAGCTCTGAGATCTTCTACGACCACGGCGCCGGAGATCTGGGGCGGCCCGCCCGGCAGCCCGGAGGAGGACGGCGACCGGTTCATCGAGATCTGGAACCTCGTCTTCATGCAGTACGAGCAGTTCGACGACGGCGACCCGCGCCGACCTGCCGCGGCCCTCGATCGACACCGGCATGGGGCTCGAGCGCATCGGCGCGGTGCTGCAGGGCAAGCACGACAACTACGACACCGACCTGATGCGCAGCCTGATCGAGGCCTCCGCTCAGGCGACCGGCGCCGATCCCGACGGGCCGGGCCGAACCCATCACCGGGTGATCGCCGATCACCTGCGCTCGACCTCGTTCCTGATCGCCGACGGGGTGATGCCCTCGAACGAGGGCCGCGGCTACGTGCTGCGCCGGATCATGCGGCGGGCGATGCGCCACGCGCATCTCCTCGGCGCCGAGGACCCGGTGATGCATCGGCTGGTGCCGGCGCTGGTGCGCGCAGATGGGCCGGGCCTTCCCAGAGCTCAGCCGCGCACAGGCGCTGATCGAGGAGACCCTGCGAGCTCGAGGAAACCCGCTTCAAGAAGACGCTCGACCGCGGCCTGCGCCTGCTCGACGACGAACTCGCCGGCCTGCCCGAGGACGCCACCCTGCCCGGCGAGGCGGCGTTCAAGCTCTACGACACCTTCGGCTTCCCGCTCGACCTAACCCAGGACGCTCTGCGCGAGAAGGGCCGGGCCGTCGACGCCGCGGGCTTCGACGCTGCGATGGCCGAGCAGCAGCCGCCGAGGCCCGCGCCGCCTGGTCGGGCTCGGGCGAGGCGGCGGAGGCTGCGATCTGGTTCGACCTCGCCGAGAGCCTCGGGTCGACCGAGTTCCTCGGCTACGGGACCGAGACCGCCGAGGGCCAGGTGCTCGCCATCGTGCGCGACGGCGCGGCCGTCGACAGCGCGTCCGAGGGCGAGGCCGTGCAGGTCGTGATGAACCAGACGCCGTTCTACGCCGAATCGGGCGGCCAGGTCGGCGATCGCGGCGTGATCGTCGCGGAAGGCGCCGAAGTCATCGTCGAGCGACGTGCGCAAGCACGCGGGCGTCTTCGCCCATGTCGGCCGAGGTGACGCGGGGTGCGCTGACCCGCGGCGCCGGTCGCGGCCCTGCATGTCGACCACGAGCGACGCGCGGCGATCCGCGCCAACCATTCGGCCACCCATCTCCTGCACGAGGCGCTGCGCCGGGCGCTCGGCGATCATGTCGCCCAGCGCGGCAGCGCTGATCGCGCCCGACCGGCTGCGCTTCGACTTCGCCCATGCCAGGGCGATGACGGCCGGGGAACTTGCCGGCGTCGAGGCCGAGGTCAACGCCTTCGTCCGCCAGAACGCCCCGGTCGAGACCCGGGTGATGACCCCCGAGGCGGCCGAGGCGCTCGGCGCCCAGGCGCTGTTCGGCGAGAAGTACGGCGACGAGGTGCGGGTGGTGTCGATGGGAACCGCGACCGGCAGCGGCCTCGGTCCCGCCGGCGACGTCTATTCGATCGAGCTCTGCGGCGGCACCCATGTGAGGCGCACCGGCGACATCGGCGCCTTCGAGCTTGTGGGCGAGGGCGCCTCGGCGAGCGGCGTGCGCCGGGTCGAGGCGCTGACCGGCGCGGCCGCGCTCGCCCATGTCGCCCGCGAGGAGGCGGCGCTCGCCGAGGCCGCGGGCCTCCTGCGCGCGCGCCCCGAGGAACTCGCTGGCCGGATCCGGGCGCTCCTGGACGAACGCCGCGCGCTCGCCCAGGAAGTCGCGGACCTGCGCCGCCAGGTTGCGCTCGGCGGCGGCGCCGGCGCGGCCGAGGAGCCGGGCGCGGAGACCGTCGGGGGCGTGCCGTTTCTCGGCCAGAGCCTCGCGGGCGTCTCGGGCAAGGACCTGCGCGGGCTGATCGACGCGCACAAGGCCCGGCTCGGCTCGGGCGTTGTCCTGCTGGTGGCCGACGCCGGCGGCAAGGCCGCGGTCGCCGCGGGCGTCACCGACGATCTGACCGCGCGCATCTCCGCAGTCGACATCGTGCGCGCGGCCGCCGAGGCGATGGGCGGAAAGGGCGGCGGCGGCCGGCCCGACATGGCCCAGGCCGGCGGCACCGACCCCTCCAAGGCGGGCGCGGCGATCGCCGCCGCCCGCGCGCTGCTCGAGGCCTGACCCCTTTCCATACGCAGGAGACGCGCCCATGCCCGCCTACTGGATCGCCCATGTCACCGTCACCGACGAGGCCGCCTACGGCGAATACGCCAGGCTCGCCGGCGAGGCGATCGCCGCGCATGGCGGGCGGTTCCTCGCCCGCGGCGGCGCGTGTCGCCAGTTCGAGGGCCGCGCCCATCCGCGCAACGTGGTGATCGAGTTCCCGAGCCGCGCCGACGCCGAGGCATGCTATCTCTCGGAGACCTACCAGCGGGCGCTGGGATTCGCCCGCGGCGCGTCGGAGCGCGATCTGGTCATCGTCGAGGGGCTCTGAGCCGGCGCCGCCCCGGAGCGCCGCCCCGGAGCGCCGGCATGCGCCGCCGCGTGTCGTCCTGCACGCACCGCTCGGCCGCGGCGCTGCGCCCTGGAGTGGCGGCGGGATCTGCGCCCCGCCGCCGCCCCGGCCGCCCTCAGCCCGCCAGCGCCTTGTTGAGGTTGTCGTCGACCTTCTCGAGAAACCCCATCGTGGTCAGCCACTTCTGCTCCGGCCCGACGAGCAGCGCGAGGTCCTTGGTCATGAACCCGTCCTCGACGGTGGCCACCGTGACCTTCTCGAGCGTGTCGGCGAAGGTCGCCAGCGCTGCGTTTCCGTCGAGCTTGGCGCGGTGCTTGAGGCCCCCGGTCCAGGCGTAGATCGACGCGATGGAGTTGGTCGAGGTCTCGCGGCCCTTCTGGTGCTCGCGGTAGTGGCGCGTCACCGTGCCGTGCGCCGCCTCGGCCTCGACGGTCTTGCCGTCGGGCGTCATCAGCACGCTGGTCATCAGCCCCAGCGAGCCGAACCCCTGCGCGACGGTGTCGGACTGCACGTCGCCGTCGTAGTTCTTGCAGGCCCAGACGTAGCCGCCCGACCATTTCAGCGCGCTCGCCACCATGTCGTCGATCAGCCGGTGCTCGTAGGTGATGCCGGCCGCATTGAACTTGTCGGCGAACTCCTCCTCGAAGACCTTCTGGAACAGGTCCTTGAAGCGCCCGTCATAGGCCTTGAGGATGGTGTTCTTGGTCGACAGATAAACCGGCCAGCCGAGGTTGAGCCCGTAGTTCATCGACGCGCGCGCGAAGTCGATGATCGAGGCGTCGAGGTTGTACATCGCCATGGTCACGCCCGCGCCCGGCGCGTCGAACACGTCGCGCTCGATGGTCTCGCCGTCCTCGCCAACGAACTTGATGGTGAGCTTGCCGGGTCCGGGGAAGCGGAAGTCGGTGGCGCGGTACTGGTCGCCGAAGGCGTGGCGGCCGACCACGATCGGCTTTGTCCAGCCCGGCACCAGCCGCGGCACGTTGCGGCAGATGATCGGCTCGCGGAAGATCACGCCGCCGAGGATGTTGCGGATGGTGCCGTTGGGCGAGCGCCACATTTTCTTGAGGCCGAACTCCTCGACCCGCTGCTCGTCCGGCGTGATGGTCGCGCATTTCACGCCGACGCCGAATTCCTTGATCGCGTTGGCCGCGTCGACGGTGATCTGGTCGTCGGTGCGGTCGCGCTCCTCGATGCCCAGATCGTAGTACTTCAGGTCGACGTCGAGATAGGGCAGGATCAGCTTCTGCTTTATGAAGTCCCAGATGATCCGGGTCATCTCGTCGCCGTCGAGTTCGACGACCGGATTGTCGACCTTGATCTTGCTCATGTTCGCTCCCTCGTTCAGCCAGGTTGGATTCGGCTCGCGAAAGCCTCTAGCGCAATTCGCCGCTCCGGAAAAGAGTGGTATACACCAGCATGCAGACTATCTCGGCGGCAGCGATCGCACGAAATCGACCGCCAGCGCCAGAAGCTGCGCGCGCAGCGCGTCGTCGACCACCGTTTCGGCCTCGCCTTCGACGAGCCCACCCATCGGTCGACCGGTGAAGGCCATCGGGCGAGTGTGCGCCACCGCCAGCGCCGCGGCCTGGTTCGCCTTGCCGACGCGGAACATCGCCCCGTCGCGCATCACCCCGCAGAGCATGTGGCCGTTCCACAGGAAACACAGCCCCCCGAACATGCGCCGCTCCGACACCGCGCCGGGCAGATCGTCCAGCGCCGCGCGCAACGTCTCCGCCAGTCCCTCGTCGTAGGCCATCCCGCGCGCCCTCCCTTGTCGCCCCCAAGTTGCAAGCGTATCAGATCGGCGGCCACCCGGGGGACATGATGGCGGGCACCGATCATCGAAAACGCGCGGCCAGCGTTGCGCCGGGCCCGATCTTCGTGCTTGTCGCGCCGCAGATGGGCGAGAACGTCGGCGCGGCGGCGCGCGCGATGTGGAACTTCGGACTCGATCGGATGCGCCTGGTCGCGCCCCGCGACGGCTGGCCGAACCCGCGCGCCCAGGCGATGGCGAGCGGTGCGGCCCGGGTGCTCGACCAAGTCGCCGTCTTCGACGAGACCGCCGCGGCCTGCGCCGATCTCACCCATGTCTACGCCACCACCGCGCGGGACCGGGCGATGACCAAGCCGGTGCTGACGCCCGAGACGGCCATGGCCGAGGCCGCCGCCGCCATCGCCGCGGGCGGCCGGGTGGGGGTGCTTTTCGGGCCGGAGCGCTCGGGGCTCGAGACCGCGGACGTGGCGCGCGCCACCGCGGTGATCACCGCGCCGACCAATCCCGCCTTTGGTTCGCTCAATCTCGGCCAGAGCGCCCTGCTCCTCGCCTACGAATGGATGCGCGCCACCGCGGCGCCGGCGCCCGGCGCGGCGGCGACGGAGGAGCGCGCCACCGCGGGCGAGCTGGACGCCTTTCTCGACCGGCTGGTCGGGCGGCTCGACGCCGTGGGCTTCTTCCACCCCGAGGAACGGCGCGCCGGCATGCTGGTCAATCTCGAGAACCTCTTTCGGCGCGCGCCGCTCACCCCGGCCGAGGTGCGCATCCTGCACGGGGTGACGCGGGCGCTCGACGAGGGTCCGCGCCCCGGCCCGGCCGCGCGCAAATGACGCTTGCCCGTTGGGGGCGGCCCGCATAGATCGCGCGGCGGGAGTAGCGAGATGAGCGGCAAACGCAGCATTTTCGAGGATGTCGGCGGAACAAGGGCCGAGGCGCGCGTGGCCCCGCCCGCGCCGGCCCCCCGCCGGCCCGCGCCCGCCCGCCGGGCGATCGCGGTGTGGCTGATGCTGCTCTTTGCGCTGGTGCTCGCCATGATCGTGGTCGGCGGCATGACCCGGCTGACCGATTCCGGCCTCTCGATCACCGAATGGCGCCCCGTGACCGGTGCGCTGCCGCCCGCCGACGCCGCCGCCTGGGACGCGGAGTTCGACAAGTATCGCGCCAGCCCGCAGTACGAGATCCTCAACCGCGGCATGGAGCTCGCCGAGTTCAAGCGCATCTACTGGTGGGAATGGGGCCACCGCCAGCTCGGCCGGGTGGTTGGCCTGGTCTGGGCTGCGGGGTTCCTGTGGTTTCTCGCCCGCCGCGCCATTCCAGTCGGCTGGACCGGGCGGCTTCTGGGCCTCGGCGCGCTCGGCGGCCTCCAGGGCGCGATCGGCTGGTGGATGGTGGCCTCGGGTCTCCAGCCCGGTATGACCAGCGTCGCCTCCTACCGGCTCGCCGTGCATCTCGGCCTCGCCTTCGTGATCCTCGGCTTCATCGCATGGTACGTGCTGCTGCTCCGCCGCGACGAGGCCGACCTGCTGCAGGCCCGGCGCCGGCGCAACGAGGGGCTGGTGCTCTGGGGCCAGGCGCTCATCGCCGTGGCATTTGCGCAGATCGTGCTCGGCGCGCTGGTCGCGGGCATCGACGCCGGCCGCAGCTATCCCGAGTGGCCGCTGATGGCGGGGCAGGTGTTCCCGCCCGACGCCTTCGCCGCGACGCCGGCCTGGCGCAATTTCCTCGAGAACGCGGGCCTCGTGCAGTTCAACCATCGCGTCCTCGGCTATGTCCTCACGCTGCTGGCGGCCTTCGCCTGGTGGCGCAGTCGTTCCAGCGCGCTCGTCTACGTGCGCCGGGCCTTCGACGCGATGATGCTGATGCTGCTGGCGCAGGTTGCCTTGGGCATCGCCACCGTGCTCTACGCCGCGCCCTGGCAGGTGGCGATCGTGCACCAGCTCGGCGCCGTTCTTCTCTTCGCGCTGATCATCCGCGCCCGCTTCGCCGCGCAGTATCCCATCGAACAGCGCATCGCGCGGGCCTGAGGCGCCGCGGCCGTGAGCGGTCTTCGCCATGTCGTCGCGCTGATCGCGGGATCGGTGATCGGCGGGGTGCTCCTCGTAGCGGCGCTGGTGGCGGGCTGGGTCGGCTGGCTGCCGATCGCAGGGTCGATCCTCGTTGGCGCGGCGCTGGCCTGGCCGGCGTCGGGTCTCATCGTTCGGCGCATCGATCGCGGACCGCGCTGAGGGCTCGGCTGACGTGTCTTCGTGGGGCGTTCAGGTTCGGTTTACTCTTTTGGTGATTTGAATCAGCATCTTGAGGTCTGTCCTAGCTAGGACGCTTCGCGAGCGGTCATTTCTCCCAGTCCGGCGGGCGCTTTTCGAGGAAGGCGCGCACGCCCTCGGCGGTGTCCTCGCGCAGCATGTTGACGATCATCGCCGCCCCCGCGTGGGCGTAGGCCGCGTCGATGTCCATGTCCGCCTGCTCGTGAAAGACCCGCTTGCCGAGCGCCACCGCCGGCCCGAGCTTGCCGGCGATCGTGCGCGCCATCCTGTGGGTCTCGGCCGCAAGATCGTCGTGCGCGACCACCCGGTTGACGAGCCCGAGCTCCGCCGCCCGCGACGCGGAGATCAGCGCGCCCGTGGTCAGCATCTCGAACGCCGCCTTGCGCCCGACGTTGCGGGTCAGCGCCACCATCGGCGTCGAGCAGAAGAGCCCGATGTTGACCCCGTTGACCCCGAAGAGCGCCTCCTCCGCCGCGACCGCCAGATCGCAGCTCGCCACCAGCTGGCAACCGGCCGCCACTGCGACCCCGCCGACCTCCGCGATCACCGGCTGCGGCGCGACGCGGATCGCCTTCATCAGCGCTGCGCAATCGTCGAACAGCAGCTCGAAGAACACCCGGCCGGAATCCTCCGACTGCCTCGCTGCGCTCATCTCGCTCAAGTCATGCCCGGCGCAGAACGCCTTGCCCGCCCCGCGCAGCACGATCACCCGCACATCGGGATCCGCCGCCGCCGCCTCGATCTCCGCGCGCAGGGCCGAGATCATCGCGGTCGAGAGCGCGTTGAGCCGGGCCGGATCGTCGAGCGTCAGCACGGCGATTGCGTCGGCGGTTTCTCGGACGACGAGGGAAGCGGTCATGGCGGCGGGCCTTGCGACGGGGACGGGACCGCGCCAGTCTGCACCGAACCCGCCGCCTCCGGAAGCCCATCATGCGCCTGCGTTTCACAATCGACGAGATGCACGCCTACATCGCCGAGATCTTTCCCCAGGTCGACCGACGCTTCGAGGTGCTCGAGATGGCGCCCTACCGGGTGAAGGTGCGGATGCGCACCGACGACCGCGACCTGCGGCCCGGCGGCACAGTCTCGGGTCCGGCGATGTTCACCCTCGCCGACTGCGCCTTCTACTTCGCCACGCTGGCGTTGATCGGCCGCGAGGCGCTGACGGTGACCACGAACTGCTCGATCGACTTCATGCGCAAGCCCGGGCCCGGCGATCTCGTCGCGGATGCGCGCGTGCTCAAGCTCGGCCGCACGCTCTCGGTCGGCGACGTGATGATCCTGTCGGAGGGCGTCGACGGGCCGGTTGCGCGGGCGAGCCTGACCTACTCGATCCCGCCGCGCGCCATCGGCTGAGCTTCAGGGCGCCACCGCCGCTGCGGTCAGCGCGCCCAGCGCGCCGGTCATCGCCGCCACCACCGGCGCGTCGGCAGGCACGCCGTGCGCCGCGGCCAGATCGGCCGGATCGTGGTAGACCACCTGCACCGCGCCGTTGGAGTCCTCGAAGATCACCACCCGAAGCGGCAGGTCGAGCCCGGCGGTCGGCGCGGCCTGGATCGCCGGCGTGCCGATCTTGGGGTTCCCGAACATCACCATGACGTTCGCGGGGATCGTCTCGCCGATGCTCTCCGCGCCGGCGGCGTGGTTCACGGTGGCGAAGACCGTCGCTCCGGCGGCCTCGACCGCCGCGACGAGCCGGTCGACGGTGTCCGCCGCGGAATGCGGGCTGGTCGTGGCGATCATTTCGGCCCGGAGCGGCGCCCGCCAGCGCAAGCGCGGCGGCGATGATCGCCATAAGCGTGATTGGTCGCATTGTCTTCCCCCTTCGGTTCATTTTGGACCGCCGGCGCAGCAAGGACCGCTGGCCGACGCCCCCATGTCGTGGCGCGATCAGGCCCGAACCGACCGGCTGGCGCAAGGCTCGGCGCGGTGCGCCTGCCGTCAGTGGGGTCGCGGCCGGCCGCGGCGCGGTTCGGCAAGCGCCTCGACATAGACCCAGACGCCGTCGATCCGGCGAAAGAGGCTCAACTCCCGATGAACCCGCTCCACGCCATCGGAGACGTGGCGAGCCTCGAAGAGCACACGGCCGACGTCGTCGTCCGGACCGCCGCGCTCCACGGCGAGAACACGCAGCCCGCGCCAGCGATCGCGCGCCGCGAACGCGTTCGTCGCCAACCCGTCGAAGTCGCCGCGCCGGTCCGGCGCCAGCGTCTCGCGCAGGTAGCGGATGTCGCGGCGCACATGGGCGGTGTAGCGCGACCGCATCAGCGCCTCGGCGGTGGCGGGGCGCTGGCGGCCGTCGATGAAGCGCCCGCAGCAGAGCGCGTAGGCTCCGCCGCCGCAGGGGCAGGAGTTCGGCTCATCCGGCATCGGGTGGATCGTCCGCGGGCGCCGGAGCCGAGGCGCGCGGGGTTTCTCCCCAGGCCAGCAGCACCTCGTAGAACACCGCGAGCACGATCGGTCCCAGAAAGAGGCCGATCAGCCCGTAGCTCAGCGTGCCGCCGAGAACGCCGAGCAGGATCACCGGCATCGGCGTGTCGAGACCGCGCGCCATCAGCATCGGCTTGAGCAGGTTGTCGATCAGGCCGATCGGCACGAGCCAGATCCCGAGCAGGATCGCCGAAGTCGGGTCGCGCTCGATCCAGGCCCAGATCAGGATCGGCGCCACCAGAACGGTCTGTCCGATCTGGATGACGCCGAGCACAGCGGCGACCAGGGTCAGCAGTCCGTACGCCGGAACCCCCGCGACCATGAGGCCGGCGCCAATGAGGAGCGCCTGCAGCAGAGAGACGCCGATGACCCCCTGCGCCACGTTGCCTATGGTCCGTCCTGTGAGATCGAGAACGTGAGCGCCGCGGGCGCCAAAGACGTTGTCTGCGAGCGACTGGGCGCGGACAGCGAGACCTGGCCCGGGGTTGAGCAGGAACCCCGCGAGCACCACCGCGACAGAGAAACCGATCACGCTCAGAACCACGTGCAGCGCCGATCCGAGCAGGAAGGTCCCGACGCCGGCGATCTCGTGCCCATAGTCCTTGAAAAAGGCCGTGAGATTGCCGCTGGACTGACTCCAGAACGCGTGCAAGGCGGGTCCCAGCGGCTGCCATTCGAGCAGCCGCTCCACCGGACCCGGGATCTGGATGTCGCCGCCGATCAGCTGCGCCGTCACATGTTCGAGCGTGCCCACGAGGCTCGCGGCGAGCACGGTGATCGGTCCGAAAATGATCGCGAGCCCCGCGACGGTCAGGAGCGCGGCGGCGAGCTTCTTGCGACCTCCGAGGCGACGGGAAAGCGCATCGTGTGCAGGATTGGCGGCCACCGCAAGGATCACAGCCCAGGCGATGATGACGCCGAACGGCGCGACGAGCGAGAGCGCCAGCCAGGCGAAGAGGCCTAGGATGGCGAGCCGGACCGCGACGTCCACGGCAAGATCGACCGGGCCGCGGGGTGGAGGTGGCGTCGTCATGGCCTGTGTCCGCTCCGGGTCTGGTCGCTTTCATGATGCCCCCAGGGACTGCGTTGCACAAGCGCGCGGGGTGCCGGCCGCTGCGTTGACGTTGATGTCGCCAGACGCCGCGCTCAAGCATTTCGGCGGCGCTCGACGCCAATGGCGCTGGCCGGAAGTGGGGTATATTATTACCGTATTTTCAAGTTACTGGTTTTCAACCAAGAATCTTGTTCTGCTCGCATTGACGCGGCGCGAGAACCGTGTAAAACGCCGCTCGAGCCTGAGACAGGAATGAACCGAAATGAAGACCTTTTCCGCCAAGCCGGCCGACATCGACAAGAAGTGGGTGGTGATCGACGCCGAGGGCGTGGTGCTCGGTCGGCTCGCGAGCATCGTGGCGATGCGGCTGCGCGGCAAGCACAAGCCGACCTTCACGCCGCACATGGACATGGGCGACAACGTCATCGTCATCAACGCCGAGAAGGTGCAGATGACCGGAAACAAGCGCGCCGACAAGAAGTACTGGTGGCACACCGGCTTTCCGGGCGGCATCAAGCACCGCACGGCGGGCCAGATCCTCGAGGGCAAGCATCCCGAGCGCGTGGTCGAGAAGGCGGTGCAGCGCATGCTGCCCGGCGGACCGCTCACCCGCAAGCAGCTGGGCAACCTTCGGGTCTACGCCGGGGCGGTTCATCCGCACGTCGCTCAGGAGCCCGAAGTGCTGGACGCCGCCGGCATGAACGCCAAGAACACCCGGAGCGCATGACATGGCCGAACTGAACACGCTCGAAGACCTCAAGGACGCGGTTCTCGACACGCCGCTGGCGAGCGAGGCGCCGACCCGCGAGCCCGTGCGCGACGAACTCGGCCGGTCCTACGCCACGGGCAAGCGCAAGGATGCGGTCGCGCGCGTCTGGATCATGCCGGGCGCCGGCAAGGTCAGCGTGAACGGCAAGGACATGAACGAGTACTTCTCGCGGCCGGTGCTGCAGATGCTGATCGGGCAGGCCTTCACGGTCGCCAACGTCAGCGGGCAGTTCGACGTCAAGGCGACAGTGAAGGGCGGCGGGCTTTCGGGCCAGGCCGGCGCGGTCAAGCACGGCATCAGCCAGGCGCTCCAGCTCTACGATCCGTCCCTGCGGCCGGCGCTGAAGGCGGCAGGCTTTCTCACTCGCGACAGCCGGGTGGTCGAGCGCAAGAAGTACGGCAAGCGCAAGGCGCGCCGGAGCTTCCAGTTCTCCAAGCGCTGACGATCGGCGCAGCGTCGCGCGATCCTAGGAGTTCGCCGCGCTGGTGGGCGAGGACCTCGGGGTCCGCATGGGAGCCTGGCGGCGTTGACGATGGACGGTCCGAGGAGATCGTTTCCGGCCGCTGCGTGGTGTCCCAGCTAGGACGCCTCCTGAGCTTCTGATATCAAAGGAAGATTTCGTCAATCGAATCCTGACGCAACCGCGGGTTGGTTAACGCGAACTCGGCCCTCGGGGGCCGGATCGACGCTTGTTGCGGACGATCTGGCTTCGTACCACTAGCGGGCAGTGGGCGCGCTCGCCGACGCGGCGGGCCGGCGCATGAGACTGCCGGAGGCGGGTGTGGCGACGACCTGTCGCCGGCGGCGTGCGCGGGGCGGCCCTGGGCGCCGCCGGCGCCGTTCTTGCAAAACGCGCGCGCGTCGAGACGGCCGCCGCAACTACGAAGACCACTCAGATGTCCGATAAAGCCGCCGAAATCGTTCGCCGGTGCCACGAGGCTTTCAGCGCTGGCGATCTCGACCTGTTCACGACACTGTCGTCTGACGATCTGACCTGGGAGACGCCGGGCCAGTCGCCGCTGGCCTGGCTGCGTAAGGGGCGCGAAGCCGTCTACGGCCAGTACGGGACCTGTCTCGGCGGCACCGAGTTCGTCTCCGCGGGCGAAGACGGCAAGGTCGTCGGCGCGCATCGCAACAGCGGCGCGCGCCACGGCAGGAAGCTGGATAAGATGCGCTGCATCACCGTCGAGGTGAAGGACGGCAAGATCGTGTCCGGCAAGGAGCACTTCTTCGATCTCTACAACTGGGACGCGTTCTGGGCGTAGGGGTGCAGCGCAGGACCGGTCCCTCGCGCATGGCGGGGGCCAAAGCCGTGCCTGAGCGTCAGTCGGGCAGCACCTTGCCGGGGTTCATGATGCCCAAGGGGTCGAGCGCGGCCTTGATGGCGCGCATCACGTCGACGGCCTCGCCGAGCTCGCGGCGTAGGTAGGCGATCTTGCCCTGACCGACGCCATGCTCGCCGGTGCAGGTGCCGTCCATGGAGATGGCGAGCTCGTTGAGCCAGCTCACGAAGTCGCGGGCGGCGCGGATCTCTTCGGCGCTGTGCTGGTCGATCATCATGCCGACGTGGAAGTTGCCGTCGCCGACATGGCCCAGGATGGTCGCGGGGAAGCCGAGCGCGTCGGCGCGGGTCCGGGTTTCGGTCACGCAGTCGGCCAGCCGCGAGATCGGCACGCAGACGTCGGTGTTGACGATGCCCGCGCGGGGGCGCAGGCTGCGGATCGCCCAGTACATGTCGTGGCGGGCCTGCCAGAGCCGGTTGCGGTCCTCGGCGCGGTCGGTCCAGTGAAAGCCGGTCCCGCCGCAATCCGCTGCGATCTCGCCGAAGGTCGCGGCCTGTTCGGCGACGGAGGCGGTCGTGCCGTGGAACTCCAGCAGCAGGAGTGGCACCACCGGCAGGTCGAGGCCGGAATGGGCGTTGGCCGCGGTGACGGCGATCGGGTCGAGCAGCTCGATGCGCGCCACCGGCACGCCCATCTGGATCGTGGCGATCACCGCCGCGCAGGCGCCGTGGATGTCGGCGAAGGAGCAACTCGCCGTGGAGATCGCCTCGGGGATGCCGTAGAGGCGCAGGGTGAGCTCGGTGATGATGCCCAGCGTGCCTTCGGCGCCGATCATCAGCCGGGTGAGGTCATAGCCGGCGGAGGTCTTGCGGGCGCGGGACGCGGTGCGGATCAGTCGACCGTCGGGCGTCACCGCCTGGAGGGCGATGACGTTGTCGCGCATGGTGCCGTAGCGCACCGCGTTGGTGCCCGAGGCGCGGGTGGCGGCCATGCCGCCGAGGCTCGCGTCGGCGCCGGGGTCGATGGGAAAGAAGAGGCCGGTGTCGCGCAGGTGCGCGTTGAGCGCCTTGCGGGTGACCCCGGGCTGGACCACGGCGTCGAGGTCCTCGGCGTGTACGGCGAGCACCGCGTTCATCGCCATGAGGTCGACGCAGACGCCGCCGGCGGGCGCGTTGGTGTGGCCCTCGAGCGAGGTGCCGGTTCCGAAGGCGATGACCGGCGCGCGGTGGGTCGCGCAGACCCGCACGATCTCGGCGACCTCCTCGGCGGAGGCGGGCGTCACCACGGCGTCCGGCGGCTGGTTCTCGATCCAGCTGGTGGTGTGGCCATGCTGTTCGCGGACCGCCGCGCCGGTCTGGAGGCGCTCGCCGAAGCGCTGCTTGAGCACGCCGATCGCCGCGGCGATGCCGTCCTCGTTGCGGGGAAGCGAAAGGGCTGCGACCATGGGGTGTCCGTTCCGGGCTCCGAGGCATCCTAGCAGCGGCGGCGCGGGCCACAAGCGGCGGGGAGGAGGGCGACATGGAGCCGAGCGAGGCGACGCGGACGCGGATGGCGGCGCGGCGGGGGTATCTGGAGGCGAATCGCGACCGGCTGGTGATCGACGCCGACGTGCATCCCACCGACCGGGAGGCGGTTCCGGCGGAGGCGGCGGCGCGGATGGCGGCGGGCCCCGAATATTTTCATGGGCGGCCGATTCTGGCGGAGGAGCTGGTAGGTCGGCTCGACCGCGCCGGCATCGACATGGCGCTCTGCTGGCAGAACCCTGCGATGCTGCCCTATGGCGAGGACCGGGCTGAGAACGTGGCGCGCCTTGGAGACGCCAACGCCCGGATCGCGGCGCTGGCCGACGCGCATCCCGATCGGGTGATCCCGGCGGGCTGGACCGACCCAAAGGCGCTGGGCGTGGAGGTCGCGGTCGCGCTGGCGGAGCGCTGCGTCGCGGAGTTCGCCATGCCGGTGGTGAAGATGAACCCCGCGCAGAACGCCTATCGGATCGATTCGGAGATGGTGATGGCGGTGGTCGATGCGATCGTAGCGACCGGGGCGGTCCCTGCCTTCCACTTCGGCGCGGACACCGAGTTCACCCCGACCGAGGGGTTGGTGGCCGTGGCCGAGCGACATCCCGAGCATCCGGTGATCGCGGTGCACATGGGCGGCGGCGGCGGGCATTTCCTCGCCTCGGAGGCGACGTATGCGAGCGCGCGGGCGGCGGGGCTCGCGCATCCCAACCTGTTCTTTCCGATCAGCGCCAAGCGGGACGCGCATCTGGTCAGCGATCTCGTCGCCTACGCCGCAGCCGGGCCGCCGTTCAGCGGCAACCTCGCGCTGGCGACCGACACGCCCTACTGCGACACGGTCTGGACCATGGGCGGCTGGCGGGCGCTGCTCGCGGCGCTGGGCGAGGGCGAGTACGCCGGCGCGCCGCCGGGGCTCTTCGACCCGGCGATGGTCCAGGGAATTCCTGGGCGCAACGCCGCGGACCTGCTGATCGCCGCCTACGGGCGCATCCTGGGGGAGGCGGTGCGGGGCTAGCGCCACATGTCCCGCATCCGGGCGCCGCAGCGAACGGTTGGCGGTGCTGAGCCTCGAAGCTCCGCGGGCGCGCGAGGTTCGGGTCGCAACTGCTGCATCCGTGTTCCGGGCCTGCGATCGGGCCGCGCCCGAGAGCGGTTTGCCATCGCGAGCATCGCGACGTATTGCTGCCTGCAGAAGCTGAGCGAGGCGTCATGCGACCGGTTGTGCTGTGCATCCTCGACGGATGGGGTCTTCGGGAAGCCCGAGAGGGCAATGCGGTCGCGCTGGGGCGGACGCCGAACTTCGACCGGATCTGGAAGACCTGCCCACATGCGCAGCTCGCCGCGCATGGTCAGGCCGTCGGTCTGCCGGAGGGCCAGATGGGCAATTCGGAAGTCGGGCACATGAACATCGGGGCGGGGCGCGTGGTCTGGATGGACCTGCCGCGCATCGACCAGGCGATCTCGAACGGGAGTTTCGCCCGGAACGCGCGCCTCGAGGCGTTCGTCGCGGCCACGGTCAGGAGCGGCGGCGTGGCGCATGTGGCGGGCCTCGCCTCGCCGGGCGGCGTGCATTCTCACCAGCGCCATATCGCAGCCGTTGCAACGGCGATGGCGGCCGCAGGCCTTCGGGTGGCCGTGCACGCCTTCACCGACGGGCGCGACGTGGCTCCACGCTCGGCGGATGCGCAGATCGCCGAGCTTGAGGCCGAACTGCCCGAAGGAGCGTCGATCACGACGGTTTCCGGTCGCTTCTACGCCATGGACCGCGACAACCGCTGGGACCGGGTCGAGAAGGCAGTCGATGCGATCCTGCGCGGCGAAGGCGTGCGCGCCGACAGCGCCGCGGCGGCGATCGAGGCGGCCTATGCGCGCAACGAGACCGACGAGTTCATAACCCCGACCGTGATCGGCGATTACGCCGGGGCAAAGGACGGCGACGGGCTCTTTTTTGCGAATTTCAGGGCGGATCGGGCGCGACAGATCCTCGCGGCGCTGGTGGATCCGGATTTCGACGCCTTCGGGGTCGGCCGCCGCCCGGACTACGCGGCGCTGCTCGGCATGGTTGAGTATTCCGATGCGCTCAACGAGTATCTGCCGGCGATGTTCCCCTCCGAGGAGATCGTCAACACGCTTGGCGCGTGGGCGTCCGCCAAGGGCTTGCGTCAGATGCGGCTGGCCGAGACCGAGAAGTACCCGCACGTGACGTTCTTTCTCAACGGCGGCGTGGAGCAGCCTTCGGATGGGGAGGATCGGCACATGGCGCCGAGCCCGAAGGTGCGGACCTATGACCTGCAGCCGGAGATGTCGGAGGACGAGGTGACGGAGTGGCTGGTGAAGTCGATCCGCTCCGGCGAAGAGGACCTGATCGTGGTGAACTACGCCAACCCCGACATGGTGGGCCATACTGGCGTTCTGGAGGCGGGCGTCGCGGCGGTCGAGGCGGTCGACGAGGGGCTGGGCGAGGCGATCGCGGCCATCGAGGCGGTCGGGGGCGCGATGATCGTCACGGCCGATCACGGCAACTGCGAAATGATGATCGACCCGGAGACGGGTGGGCCGCACACGGCCCACACGCTGAACCCAGTGCCCGTCATCCTCGTGGGCGGGCCGGCGGGCGCGCGGCTTCGCGACGGGCGTCTCGCCGATCTCGCGCCGAGCCTGCTCGATCTTCTCGGCGTCGCTCCGCCGCCGGAGATGACCGGCGAGAGCCTCATCGAGCGGCGATGATCCGCAGGGCGCTCCTGCTTGCCGCCGCGGCGGCGTGGCTTGGCGCCGTTGGGCCCTCGGGCGAGGTCGAGGCTTCGGGTGACGGCGTCGGCGAGAGCGTGTCTCCGCATGACGTGGCGGCGGATGCGCCGACGATCGCGGCGGCCCTCGACACGCTCGACGCCAGCCTCGGTGCGCTGGCGGCCGAGATCCTGTCGGCGGAGGCGCGCGAACGCGAGGCGCTGATCGGTCTTCTGGTCCAGCGCGACGATCTGTCCCGCCTCCTCGCTCTGATGCAGTCGCGGTCGGCCAGTGCGGAACAGTCGCGCCGGTTGCATCCCGACGGTCCGCTCGGGGCGGCCAGGGCGGAAGGAATGCTGCAGGCGATGGACGCGCCTATGCGCCAGCAGGCCGCCAGCCTGCGGGCGACGCTCGACGAGATCACTGCGGCGAAGGCGGCGCAGACCCGCGGTCGCGACGCCCTCGGGACCGGCCTTGCGGAACGGGCCCGGCTCGGGGACCTGCTGACGGCGGAGATCAGGGCGGAGGCAGCGGCGTCGGGCGTGGAGCCGCCGAGCGCCAGCCTGGCCGAGGCGCTGCGAGACAGCGCAACCCTGGAGGAGCTCTCCGCGGCGGTGCCCCGCGCGTCTGTGGCGAACGCCGCCGCGCCGGGATCTCTGGCGCGTCCGCTGTCCGCGTCGGAGGTCGTTCTCGCCTTCCGCGAGCCCGACGGCGCCGGCGCCCGCCGGCCTGGCCTGCTCCTGGGGGCCCTTCCGCGTGCGCCGGTCTGGTCGCCGGCAAGCGGGATCGTGCGCTACGCCGGGCCGTTTCTCGACTACGGACGCATTCTGGTGCTCGACGCCGACACGGGCGCGCGCGTGGTGGTCGCCGGGCTGCCGGACGTGCTGGTCAAGACCGGCGAGCGGATCTCGCGCGGCGCGCTGATCGGCGCTTTGGGGGGGCGCTCTCTCAATCTTGAAGAGCATTTGGCGTTGACCAGTGGAATAACTCGCGCTGGCGCCGCGGAGACGCTCTATGTAGAAGTCGACGACGGTCAGGGTCCGGTTGACCCCGGGCCATGGTTCGACGCCGAAGACGGATAGGACAAAGCCGTATGAAGAAGATCTGGCTGGCGGGCTGCGCAGGGGCCGCCGTGGGCATTCTGGTGAGCACGCAGTTCGCCTCGCCAATCGTCGCGCAGGAGCAGGACGAGAAGAGCTCGGTATACGAGCAACTCGATCTGTTCGGCGACATCTTCGAGCGGATCCGGTCCGACTATGTCGAGGAAGTGTCCGAGACCGACCTCATCCAGAGCGCCATCGACGGGATGCTGACCTCGCTCGACCCGCATTCGAGCTACCTGCCGCCCGATGACTTCGACGACATGCGCGTCCAGACCAAGGGCGAGTTCGGCGGTCTCGGCATCGAGGTCACCCAGGAAGAGGGCTTCGTCAAGGTCGTCGCGCCGATCGACGACACGCCCGCCGCGCGCGCGGGCATCGAGGCCGGAGACCTGATCACCCACGTGGACGGCGACAGCGTTCTGGGCCTGACGCTCAATGATGCGGTCGACCTGATGCGCGGGCCGGTCGGCTCGGAGATCACGATCACGATCCTGCGCGAGGACGAGGACGAACCCTTCGACGTCAAGATCGTTCGCGAGACCATCACCATCGCCGCGGTGCGGTCGCGGACCGAGGACAACGTGGTGGTCCTGCGCCTGACGACGTTCAACGAACAGACCTATCCCGACCTCGAGGAGCAGCTCGAGGCGGAAGTCGAGCGGCTGGGCGGCATGGAGAACGTCACCGGCTTCGTGATCGATCTGCGCAACAATCCCGGCGGACTGCTGAACCAGGCGATCTCGGTGGTCGACGCGTTCCTGGAATCGGGCGAGATCGTGTCGACCCGGGGTCGCGATCCCCTCGACGCCGAGCGCTACAACGCCACGCCCGGCGACCTCACCGAAGGCAAGCCGATCGTCGTGGTGATCAACGGCGGCTCGGCCAGCGCCTCGGAGATCGTCGCCGGCGCGCTTCAGGACCACAAGCGCGCGGTCGTTGTCGGCACCAAGAGCTTCGGCAAGGGCTCGGTCCAGACGATCATGCCGGTGCAGGGCGATGGAGCCATGCGTCTGACGACTGCGCGCTACTACACGCCGTCGGGACGCTCGATCCAGGCGCTCGGCGTTGCGCCCGACATCATCGTGGAGGCCCGGCCGCTCGAAGAGCCCGAGGAAGAGGCGGAGGTGGAGAACGGACCGCCGCCGCGGAGCGAGGCGGACCTGCGCGGCTCTCTCGAGAACGACAGTCTCACCGAGGATGAGCAGAAAACGCTCGAAGAGGATCGCCTTCGCGCCGAGGAGACGGCCCGCCTCCGTGCGGAAGACTACCAGATGTCCTACGCCATCGACATCCTGCGCGGGCTCTCGTTCCTCGAACAGGACTGACGCGGGCGCGATGAGCCCCGAGGAGATCGCCGCGCTGCCCTACCGGCCCTGCGTCGGGCTCGTGGTGGCGCGACCGGACGGGACGGTGTTTGCGGGCAGGCGCATAGACAATCCCGGCGACGCCTGGCAGATGCCGCAGGGCGGCATCGACCGTGGGGAGACCGCGCGCGAAGCAGCGCTGCGCGAGCTCGGCGAGGAAACCGGCATTCCGGGCTCGGCGGTGGCCATCCTGGCGGAGGCTCCGGAGTGGATCCGCTACGATCTCCCGCCCGATCTGGTTCCGCGCATCTGGAAGGGCCGGTTTCGCGGACAGAAGCAGCAGTGGTTCCTGTTGCGTTTCGAGGGCTCGGACGACCTGGTCGATATCGGCGGAAAGCACGCCGAGTTCAGCGCCTGGGCCTGGATGCGGCCCGAACGTCTGATCGAGAAGATCGTGCCCTTCAAGCGAGGGACCTACGAGGCCGTGTTCGCGGCCTTCGGCGATCGACTGGGCTGATTCGTTTCCCAATCGGGCGCGGGGCGACAGATGAGCAATCTAGCTCATAAGAAACTGAAATATATTTGGAATAGACTCCCTTCCGGTGCGAGTCCGCATTCGGGCAGGTGAGATTTCACCCTCAGTTCACGGACTTCGACGCGTTTTGACGCGGCGCCCACGGGGGTTTGACGCTCCGCCCACGCCTGCCTGACGGGCACCGTGCAGGTTGGATCAATCGAAACGTCGATCGAACCAAGGAGCCTCGAGATGACCCTGATCAGCACTTTCGCCAGCGCCGCCCCGGCCACGACTGGTCCTTCCGCCCTCCAGCGCACGCTGGACACCCTTACCTGGCTCTTGGCGCGTTTCCGTGCAGCAAAGCCCGCAAGACGGGATTTCTTCAATCCGCGCGCACATCAGGAGATGCTTCGTCACGAGCAGACAAAGGCGAACGCGCTACTGATGATCCCGCACGGGTTCTAGAGCGTCGCCCTATCGGCATGAGTCGTTGAGGGGGATTCCCAAGGTCGCCGAAGTCTGATTCCGTGTACCGGAGGCGGATATCGGGGTGACGGGATGGGCAGGCCACTTTCCATGGATTTGAGAGGACGGACGCTTGCGGCGGTGGACGGCGGCATGAGCCGTCGCGCGGCGGCGGGCCGCTTCGGCGTTTCGGTTTCGTCGGTCATCAGGTGGGACGCGACGCGGCGGGCGACGGGCGGCTACGCCCCGAAACCACAGGGTGGCGACATGCGCTCTCGTCGGATCGACGCGCAGCGCGCGGTCGTCATGGCGGCGCTGGAGGAGGAGCGCGACCAGAGCCTCGAGGAACTCCGTGCCCGCCTCGCCGGGCGCGGCGTCGCCGCGTCGATCTCCGCGCTCTCGCGGTTCTTCCAGCGCCATGGCCTGACGCGCAAAAAAAGACCGGGCATGCCGCCGAGCAGGACCGGCCCGACGTCCTGAAGAAGCGCCGCGACTGGTTCGAGAGCCAGCCTGATCTTGAACCCGAGCGTCTGGTCTTCATCGACGAGACCTGGACGGCGACGAACATGGCCCGCTCTCACGGGCGCTGCGCCCGGGGTGAACGTCTGCGGATGGCGGTTCCGCACGGCCACCGCAAGACGACGACACTCATTGCCGGCCTCCGCCTCGACGGCATGGTCGCGCCCATGGTGCTCGACGGTCCGATCAACGGCGACTGGTTCGAAGCCTATGTCGCGCAGGTCCTGCTCCCGACCCTCCGGCCCGGCGATGTGGTGATCATGGACAACCTCTCCAGCCACAAGCGCGCCTCGGTCCGGGAGATGATCGAGGCGAAGGGCGCGAGGCTGAGGTTCCTTCCACCGTACTCCCCGGACTTCAATCCAATCGAGATGGCGTTCTCGAAGTTCAAGGCCCTGCTGCGCAAGGCCGCCGAACGCACCGTCGACGGCCTCTGGACCGCGATCGGACGGCTCGTCGATGTCTTCACCTCGCAGGAATGCGCCAACTACTTCACAGCCGCTGGATATGATGCAGATTGATCGGGTGACGCTCTAGCGCGCGGGTCAGCGCGGCCCTGGCAGGTCCGGGGCCGCGAACAGGGCCTCGAACCGCGGGTCCTTGCGCAGGTCGCTCAGATCCGGGTCGTTGTAGCGGATCCATTCAATCTTGTGATCCGAGTGCCCGGCTCCGAGGCCCAAAGCGAGGTACTTGAGAGCCTGATCGTTGTCGCCGAGCAGCGCGAAAAGGCAGGCGAGGTTGTGGTGCGTCCGGGAATCCTCGGTCCCGAACGCCGCTGCGATCTCGGCCCAGCGCAGGGCGGTGTGCGTTTCGCCCAAGTTGTACAGCGCGCCGGCCAGAACGTAGGCCGCGCGTTCGTCGTGCGGGTTCAGCGCAAGCCGCCTGTGGCAGGTCGCAGCCACCTTGCCCGCCACGGCCTGCAATTCGTCGTGGCCGCCACGGGCGTTGAGCATCGACATGAACATCATGCCTGTCCGGAGTTCCTGCTCGGCGCATGCGAATGCGTTTCGCCAGCAACTCAGAGCGGCTTCGATCTCGTTCAGCGTGAGGTGGGCCAAAGCGAGGTAGATGTGCGGAAAGGAGAGGGTCGGATCGCGTTCGATCGCCTCTTTGATGTCCGCGACGCCGCCCGCTTCATCTCCCGATCTCACTCTGGCGTAGCCGCGGGCTGCGAGAGCCTCGGCCGATTCGGGCGCAAGACGGACGGCGGTGGCCGCCTGGGAGAGCGCCTGAACGATGTCTTCGTCGGCGTCCGAGTAGTGAAAGGCCAACTCGAGGTTGCTTTCCGCCAATCCAGCCCATGCCTCGGCGTAGCCAGGGTCCAGATCGACGGCGCGGTGGAATCCCTCTTTCGCCATCTCGAGGCTTCTGCGGGTCATTTCCCGCAACTGTCCGCGCGCGCGCAGATATTCCTGATAGGCCCCGCTGTGCCGCGTGGTGCGCGCTACCCTCACCGGCGTCGAACCGGCGCCTATGTTGGAGCGCAGGGCCAAGACAATGGCGCTGGCGATGTCGCTCTGCAATTCGAAGATGTTCTCGATTCGCCGGTCGAAGCGTTCGGCCCAGACCTGCCTGTTCGCCGGGGCGTCGACCAGCCGCGCCGAGATCCGCAGACTCTGCCCGGCCGCCCGCACGCTGCCCTCCAGAATGTAGCGCACGTCGAGCTCCCTGGCGATCCGGTCCGGCGCGAAGGCGCCGCCACGATACATCTGGCTCGCGATGTTGGCGGCCACTGCGAGACCTTCCACGGCGGCGAGGTCGGTGATGATGTCTTCGGTGACGCCGTCGGCGAAATAGTTCTGATCCGCGTCCCCGCTCATGTTGACGAACGGCAGAACGGCGATGGACGCGGTCGCCGGCGGGGCGAGCGGGGCCTCCGTCGAGTCCGGCACCGGATGGGAGCGTTCGCCCGCCGCCCTGAGATCCGCGATCTGCCGGTCGTCGTTCAGGGCGATATCGTCCGCCAGGGTCGTTGTCTCGGGCGCGGGCTCGACGCCCAGCTCATGCATCAGGATCTCGCGGCAGGTCCGGAACTGCGCCAGCGCCATCGCCCGTTCACCGGAGGCGGAATAGAGCCGCATCAGCGCGCGGTGGTTGCTTTCCTTGAGCGGCTCCAGCGCGAGGCACCGGCGCAGAAGCGTGATCGCCTCAACCGCGCGGCCGGTGCGCGACAAATGATCCGCCCGTCGCTCGAGGGCCTTGAGCCCAAGCTCGCTGCATTCGTCCCGCATGTCGCGCAGCCAGTCGGTGATGCCGGCTCCGACGACATCGTGGCCGGCGAGGAACTCTCCGGGTCGGAATTCGGCGGACGTCTGCGGGTCAGCGCCGGCGCGCAGAAGGTCGAGATCCGCGACGAGGACGCCGCGGCGCAGGCGAACGGCGTCACCGGAGACGACGAGCGCGTCCGAGCCGAGCGCGCGTCGGATATCGGAGAGCGCAGTGCGAAGGCTGCCGCGCGCCTGTTCGTCCTGGCGGTCGCTCCAGAGCAGGGCGGCGAGGTGGTCGCGGGAATGCGCGCGGTCACCGGAGGCCACGAGATAGGCCAGCAGAAGCCGGCTCTTGCGGGGGGCCAGATCAAGCTCGGCGCCGGCGGAGTCGAAAAGGGCGAAGCCACCGAGCAGGCTCAGGCGGATCGACGCGTCGGCAGGAACGATCGGCGTGTCCATGGCGTCCGGTGTTGCGTTTCGCGCCAGGTTCTAGCAGCAATCGCTTCGGGACGCAGCCTTCGTTGCTCTGGGTCCGTCCTCAGTTCAGGACGATGGAATAGCGGACTACGCGGTTGTTGTCCGAGTCGGAAAAATAGAACCGGTTGCCACGCACCGCGACGCCTTCGGGATCATCGAACTTGCCGGGTCCGGCGCCCGGCGCGCCGTCGCCCAACACGCCGAGCAGGGTCCCGCCGTCAGGCCCGGTGGGGTCGATCAGAAGAACGCGGTGGGCGTCCTGGTCAGCGACGACCAGACGCCCCAGACTGTCGACATCGAGGTAGCGCGGCCCGCGGAAGCCGAACTTGACGTCATCGAGAACCTGAAGCTGCGCGAGGTCTGCGGAGTAACGCACCAGCCGGCGGTTGAAGTTGTCGGCGACCCAGAGGTCGCCTTCGGCGGTTTCGGCGACATCGTGGGCGCCGGGATGGCCGTCCACGACGCCAACGGCTTCGCCGTCCTCGTAGGCCATCAGCGCGCCAAGCCCACTCGCCATGGCGTAGATGCGGCCGTTCGAATGCGCGAGCGCGCCTTCGGTCCCCGGGGCGGGCAACAACTCCGCGGGCCTGGGCTCCTCCGGCCCGACGAAGCCGTCGAAGACGATCACCGCGCCGATGCCTGTGACCGCGACGACCACGCGGCCGTCCGGGCCGAAGGAGATGTCGCGCACGCCCGGCAGCAGCCCCTCGGCGATCGTCTCGATGACGTCGAGCGTCTCGGGATCGATGACCGCGATCCGGCTGCCGAGCTTGTCGGCGACGTAGAGGCGTCCGTCCGGGCCGAAGGCGAGATCGTGAGGGTCGTTGAGCGTCGCGGGCCCGGCCATGTCGAAGGTCGCGAACGGACCCGGTTCCTGAGCCTGCGCGTGGACGCCCGAGATCACCAACAGGACCGCAGCGACGCCGACACGCATGTCTGGACCTCCCGGCCCGCATGGTAGCAGACTGTCGCCTGCGATCCAGCCGCCGCTTGATCAACGTCAAGGAAGCGCGGCGCCCGGGTGAGGCAGAATGCGGAGATTGACGTTCCGGTTACCGAACCTCAACCACGAGGCGCTAGGGCTTGGGACGCCGGGAAGGAGCGAGCGGAGGAACGAGTTGCGCCGATTGGTCACGCGGGACCTGCCCCACGGCGATGGTAACCGACCTATACTGACCTTCCGGTCCGGCGACGCGCTTGACCCTGCGCCGCCAGTTGCTCACAAGACCGAAGCCTGAGGACGAGACGATGGATTACGACGCGCTATTCCGCCGGCATCTGGAGACGCTCCACAGGGAGGGCAACTACCGGGTGTTCGCCGAACTGGAGCGGCTGCGGGGCGAGTTCCCGCGGGCGCGGCGGCATTGCGGCCGGGCGGGCGTCGCGGCCCCGTCCGAGGTGACGGTCTGGTGCTCGAACGACTATCTCGGCATGGGCCAGCATCCCGAGGTGCTCGCGGCCATGCACGAGGCGCTCGAGCGCTGCGGCGCGGGGGCGGGCGGCACGCGCAACATCTCCGGCACCACCCACGACCACGTGCGCCTCGAGGCGGAGATCTCCGACCTGCACGGCAAGGAGGCGGCGCTGCTGTTCACCTCGGGCTACGTCTCGAACTGGGCGGCGCTGGGCACGCTCGGCTCCAGGCTCGAGGGCGCGGTGATCCTGTCGGACGCGCTCAACCACGCATCGATGATCGAGGGCATCCGCCATTCCCGCTGCGAGAAGACCATCTGGCGGCACAACGATCCCGACGATCTCGACCGCAAGCTCGCCGCGCTCGACCCCGCCCGGCCGCGCATCGTCGCCTTCGAGAGCGTCTATTCGATGGACGGCGACATCGCGCCGATCGCCGAGATCGTCGCGGTCGCCGAGAAGCACGGGGCGATGACCTATCTCGATGAGGTGCACGGCGTCGGCCTCTACGGGCCGCGCGGCGGCGGCGTGGCGGAGCAGGAAGGCCTGATGGACCGCATCGACCTGATCGAGGGCACGCTGGGCAAGGCCTTCGGGGTGATGGGCGGCTACATCGCCGGCTCCGCGCCGCTGATCGACTTCGTGCGCTCCTTCGCCAGCGGCTTCATCTTCACCACCGCGCTCCCCCCCGCGGTGGCCGCCGGCGCGCGCGCCTCGATCCGCCACCTCAAGGCGAGCGACGCCGAGCGCCAGGCCCAGCGCGCCAACGTCGCGGCGCTGCGCGCCCGGCTCGACCGGCTCGGCATCCCGCACCTGCCCAACCCCAGCCACATCGTGCCGGTGATGGTCAAGGACCCGGTCAAGTGCAAGATGATCTCCGACATCCTGCTCGACGACTGGGGCATCTACGTGCAGCCGATCAACTACCCCACCGTGCCGAAGGGAACCGAGCGCCTGCGCTTCACCCCCTCGCCCCTGCACACCGACGCCGACCTCGACCGCCTCGCGAACGCCCTCTCCGACCTCTGGCGCCACTGCGCCCTCGCAAGAGCCGTCGCTTGAACGGTGGGGGCATCCGGGCGCTCGCCATCGCCGCGACGCTGGCGATCGCCGCGCCCGCCGCGGCACAGTCCCCGGAGTCGCGGGTCATCGAGATGGCGACCGGCAGCGTGGCGGCGGTCTACTTTCCAACGGGCGTCTCGCTCTGTCGCCTTGTCAATCGGCAGCGGCTGACCCACGGCCTGCGGTGTGCGGCGCGGCCGTCGGCGGGCTCGGTCGAGAATGCGCGCGCCCTGCGCGACGGCGCGGTCGGTCTTGCGCTGCTGCAGTCCGACGTGCAGAGCGCGGCCTACGCCGGTTCGGCGCCGTTCGCGGACGAGGCGGCATTTGGCGAATTGCGCACGGTGATGTCGTTGTTCCCCGAGGTGGTCACGCTGGTCGTGCGTGCGGATTCGGGGATTGCCGGGCTCGACGATCTGCCCGGGCGCCGTGTGTCGATCGGCCCGCCCGGATCGGGACAGCGCTCGCTCATGGAGGCGCTGGGCGCGGCGCTCGGCTGGCCGGAGGATGTGTTCGCCGACGAGCCGGAAATGCGGGCGAGCAGCGTGGCGCAGGCGCTCTGCGCGGGCGAGATCGACGCGTTCGCGCTCGTGGTGGGTCACCCTGCGCCGCCGGTGCGCGAGGCGACGCTCGCCTGTGGCGCCACCCTGGTGCCGGTCGCAGGGCCGCTGGTTGACGCGTTTCTGGCCGAGCATCCGCAGTACGTGTCCGCGACAATCCCGGCGGCTACCTATGAAGGGCAGGATGCGGATATCGAGAGTTTCGGCGTGACGGCGACGCTGGCCACGCGCGCCGATGCGCCTGACGACGACATCGCGCGGATCGTCGCGGCGGTTTTCGATGGCCTCGAATTGTTGCGCGGTCTGAACCCGGCGCTGGTCGGGCTCGAGCCCGAAATGATGGCGAGAAGCGGGATCTCCGCGCCGTTGCACCCGGCTGCGGAAGCGTTCTACCGGGAGCGCGGCTGGATCGACTGACCGCAACCGGCCGGAGGGGCTGCGCGCTTCAGGCGGGACCGGTGATGAGGATCGCGCGGAAGTCGTTGACGTTGGTGAGGGTCGGACCGGTGCGGACCACCTGTCCTGAGGCTTCGAAGGCGGTGAGCGCGTCGTTGCAGGCGAGGGCGGAGCGGGCGTCGACGCCGCCGGAGGCGATGCGCGCCAGCGTGTCGGGCGCTATCCACGCCCCGGCGTTGTCCTCGGTGCCGTCGATCCCGTCCGTGTCGCACGCGAGCGCATGCACCCCCTGCGCGCCTTCGAGGGCGAGCGCGAGGCCGAGGAGGAACTCGGCGTTGCGCCCGCCGCGGCCGTCGCCCCGCACGGTTACGGTCGTCTCGCCGCCGGAGATCAGCAAGCAGGGCGGCGGGAAAGGCTGGCCGCGGCGGCGGACCTGATCGACGAGTCCGGCGAACACCCGCGCGACCTCGCGCGCTTCTCCCTCGATGTTCGCGCCGAGGATATGCGGCGTGACGCCGAGGGCGCGGGCCTTCGCCGCCGCGGCCTCGAGCGCGTCCTGGGGTGTCGCGAGCATGTGGACAGGGCCGGGGGTGATCTCGGGTGGCGGATTGGCGATCATGACCGCGCGCACTCGCGCCGCCAGGCCGACCCCGCGCCGGGCGCAGATCGCGAGCGCAAGCTTCACGTCGGTCCCTGCGGCGACGGTGGGGCCGGAGCCGATGACGCCCGGATCGTCCCCGGGCACGTCCGATATCAGGTAAGTCACGCAAGGCGCTGGCGCTGCGGCAGCAGCAAGGCGCCCGGCCTTGATCGCGGAGAGCGTCTTGCGGACGGCGTTCATCTCGCCGATGGGCGCGCCGCACCGCAGGAGCGCGAGATTGACGGCGCGCTTGTCCTCGAGCGTCAGTCCGGGCAGCGGCAGGCTCAGGAGTGCCGATGCGCCGCCGGAGCCGAGAAACACCACGAGGTCGTCGGGACCCGCGCCAGCTGCGAGCGCCAAGATGCGCCGCGCGACCGCCTCGCCTTCGGCGTCCGGAACTGGATGGCCGGCCTCGACCACCTCGACGAAACGCGTCGCCGCGGCGTGACCATAGCGGGTGACGACGAGCCCTTCCACGGGCCGCTCCCAGACCCGCTCGAATTCGGCCGCCATGCTTGCCGCGGCCTTGCCCGCGCCGAGAACGATGGTTCGGCCCTTCGGTGGCGCGGGCAACGTGACGAACTTGCCCTGCGGGGCCGCCGCTGCGAGCGCGGCGTCAAAGACCGCGCGCAGGAAGGCTTCGGGCTTCATGACTTCGACTTCAGGAGTCTGCGATCACGTCCTGACGCTGGCGGCCGAGGCCCTCGATGCCGAGCTCGACCACGTCGCCGGCCTTGAGGTAGCGCGGCGGCTTGAAGCCGAGCCCGACGCCCGGCGGCGTTCCCGTCGAGATGATGTCGCCGGGGTGCAGGGTGAAGAACTGGCTGAGATAGCTCACGAGATGCGCGACGCCGTAGACCATGGTCTTCGTCGAGCCGTCCTGGACCCGCTCGCCGTTGACCTCGAGCCACATGGCGAGGGCCTGAGGGTCCGGCACTTCGTCCGCCGTCACCAGCCAGGGTCCGGTCTGGCCGAAGTTGTCACAGGACTTGCCCTTGGTCCACTGGCCCTGACGCTCCTGCTGGTACTCGCGTTCGGAGACGTCGTTGCAGACGCAGTAGCCGGCGACGTGGGAGAGCGCATCGGCTTCGGAGACGTACTTGGCCTTGCGGCCGATCACGACGCCGAGCTCGACCTCCCAGTCGGTCTTCTTCGCGCCGCGCGGGATGACGATCGGATCGTTGGGCCCGCAGATCGCGCTCGTCGCCTTCATGAAGATCACCGGCTCGGTGGGCACGGCGAGCCCGCTTTCGGCGGCGTGGTCGGCGTAGTTGAGGCCGATGCAGATTAACTTGCCCGTGCCCGACACGCAGGGCCCGAGCCTCGGATCGCCCGAAACCGCCGGCAGGCTCGCGGTGTCTACGCCGGCGAGGCGGTCGAGGTCGGCGAGCATGTCGCCGGCGAGATCGCCGATCACGCCGGAGAGGTCGCGGATGACGCCGTCGGCGTCCAGCATTCCCGGCTTTTCCTCGCCCGCCGGTCCGAAACGCAGCAGTTTCATGATTGTCTCCCTTCTTGGCTCAAGACCTTGCCGGCTTCCCTTTCAGGTGGTCCAGCCACCGTCGATGACGTGCGCCTGACCGGTGGTGAAGCTGCTCTCGCTGCTGGCGAGATAGGCCGCGAGCGATGCGATCTCCTCAGGTTTTCCGAGCCGGCCCATCGGCTGTCGGGCCATGAAGGCGGCGCGGGCGGCCTCGTAGTCGCCGGTGGCGCGCAGCCGCTCGTCGAGCGACGGGCTCTCGACCGTGCCCGGGCAGATGGCGTTGCAGCGTATTCCCTGCTTGACGTAGTCGGCCGCCACCGACCGGGTCAGGCCGAGTACCGCCGCCTTAGACGCGCTGTAGAGACAGCGGTTGGGCGGACCGGTGATCGCGCCCGCGACCGAGCAGATGTTGACGATCGATCCGCCTCCCGCCGCGATCATTCCGGGAAGGACAGCGCGGATCGTGTGGAACATGCTGCGCACGTTGAGATCGAATGCGAAGTCGAACTCCTCCTCGGTCGCGTCGAGGATCGCGCCGGAATGCACGTAACCGGCGCAGTTGAACAGCACGTCAAACGGGCCGAGCCGGGACACCAGCAGATCAACGGCGGCCCGGTCGGTCACGTCGAGGCGCGCGGTTTCCATCCCGAGGGCGCCGTCGAGCAGCGCCAGCGTTTCGGCGTTCACGTCGGTGGCGATGACCCTTGCGCCTTCGGAGGCCATGCGCAGCGCAGTGGCGCGCCCGATGCCCTGCCCGCTGGCCGTCGCCAGCACGGTCTTGCCCTCCAGTCGCCTCATGTTCCCCCCGGACATCCGTCCTGCGCGTCAGGCTGCGCGGCGCGGTTTCGCGGCACATTCCAGCATCGCACCGGGCGCGTCAATTGCTTCGGACCGGGCGACGGTGCGCGCGCCAGTTGAGGAACCCGATCGCCAGCATAGTCGCCGCGCCTGCGGCCTCGACGCGGAAGTCCGGCCAGAACACGGCGACAGTCGCAGGCACCACGAGCAGCCGGGATACGAGGTCCATGCGGCCAAAGAGGAAACCCTCGAGCGCCGCGGCGAAGGCGGCGAGCGCCAGCATTGCGATCAGGCCGTCCCATATCAGCAGCGGAAGCGGGCCGCCCTCGATGATCTCGGGGTTGAACACCATGAAGAGCGGGATGAGGTAGAGGCCCTTGGCGAACTTCCACGCCTGGAGGCTGGTCTCCAGGGGTTTCGAGCCGGCGATGGCTGCGCCGGCGAAGCCCGCGAGCGCAACGGGTGGGGTGACGTTGGAGTCCTGACTGTACCAGAACACCACCAGATGGGCGATCAGGAGCGGAAGCCCGAATTCTTCGGTGAGCGCCGGCCCTACCAGCACGATCAGGACGATGTAGGCGGCCGTGACCGGCAGGCCCATGCCGAGCACCAGGCTCGCGATCAACACCAGCAGCAGGGCCAGCAGGATGTTTCCGCCCGAGAAGGCGATCATCATAGCGGAGAACTTGAGCCCGAGTCCGGTCAGGCCCACGACGCCGACGATGATGCCCGCGACGGCGCAGGCCATCGAGACCGCGACGGCGTTGCGCGCGCCCAGTTCGAGCCCGTCGAGGAGGATGCGCCAGGCCGCGCGTAGAGCGTCGCCCAGTCTCGCCACGCTGACCGGCTCGCCGGCGCGAGGATCGGTGACGAAGAGCGTCCAGGCGCCGCGCAGCGCCGCGACCGCAAGCATCAGGACGATGGCGTAGAAGCCCACGCGCATCGGCGACACGCCGACGACGAGCAGGTAGACCAGCGCCACGAGCGGAAGCAGGAAGTGCCATCCGGCCCGCATGACCGCGCCGACCTGCGGCAGCTCGCCGCTCGACATGCCCTCCATGCCGCGCTTTGCCGCGACGAGGTGCACGAAGAGATAGACCGTGCCGAAGTAGAGCAGCGCGGGGAACACGCTGACGGCCACGATGTCGAGGTAGGGGACGCGGGTGTATTCGGACATCAGGAACGCGCCGGCGCCCATCAGCGGCGGCATGATCTGACCTCCGGTCGAGGCGGCCGCCTCGATGCCGCCCGCCTCTGCCGGGCGGTAGCCGAGGCGCTTCATCAGCGGGATTGTGAAAGCGCCGGTCGTCACCACGTTGGCGATCGCCGAGCCGGAGATCGAGCCCATGCCCGCCGAGGCGATCACCGCGGCCTTGGCGGGACCGCCGCGCTGGCGTCCGGTGGCGGCGTAGGCAAGGTCGATGAAGAACTTTCCGGCGCCGGTGACTTCCAGAAACGCGCCGAAGAGCACGAAGATGAAGATGTAGGTCGCCGCCACCCCCATCGGCAGGCCGTAGATGCCCTCCTGGCCGAGGTAGAGCGTGCCGACCAGCCGGTCGATGGAATAGCCGCGGTGGGCGAGGATGCCGGGCAGCCACTCGCCCAGCGCCGGCAGCGCCCCTCGATCTCCGGAGAGCGCGTAGACGATGGCGAACACGCCTATCAGCGTCAGACCGAGCCCGACCGCGCGGCGGCTTGCCTCAAGCACGGTGATTGTCGCGATCACGCCCATGACGATGTCGGTGTGCGACCAGAAGCCCGCCCGGGCGATGATGTCGTCGAGAAAGACCACGATGTAGGCGCCGCTGGCGATGGCGGCGAGGATGAAGGCCAGATCAACGGTCCAGCCTGCCGCGCCGCGCGGCCGGTCGCGGCCGAATGGCGGGAACATCATGAAGGCGAGTGTCATCACGAAGGCGAGGTGGATGGTGCGCTGGTAGAACAGCCCGAGCGGCTGTACGCCGGCGCCGTAGAGTTGGAAGAGCGAGAGGGCGATCGCGACCAGCGCGGTCAACCGGAGCATGACGCGGGGCTGGGCGGGCGACGGCCGGTCAGCCCCCGGGCTGGGGCGTGGGACGTCGGCATCGGTCACGGCGCGGCGTTGGTCACGGCGATGCGGACACGCGCGCCCGGAGCGACGGCGGAGAGCCTGTGGACCGCGCCGCCGGCGATGACCCGGTGGTCGACAGGCCCGGCCCCGACGCGCACAACGAGTGCTCCGCCAGGGACCGGCGCGTCGATGTCCTCGATCCACTGGCCGCCGGCGCCGTCGGGCGCGATGCGGCCGCGGTCGGGAATGTGGCCGAGCCCGGCGGAGGAGAAGTCGATCTGGTGGCTGCGCTCGAGCAGGAGGGCCCCAGCCTCGAGGCGGAAGCAATCAAGAACAGGCTCGCCGGTCACCGAATGGTTCCAGGCGAGGCACCACCGACCGTCCGGCGGCAGCGGCGCGGAGACGAGCGCGCGACCGGCCTCGTCTCGCACCTCAAGAACGGGATCCGCCGCCGCCGCGACCGGGACGAGCGCGGTGGCTAGCAGGGTCGCGGCGGCGGGAAGTCTTCCCGGCCGCCGCCTCTTGCCGCTCACTCGCGCAGGCGGTCGGGGATCTCCGCGCCAATCTCCTCGAAGTAGCGCAGCGCGCCCGAATGCAGCGGAATCGGCAGCGCCGTCATGGTGAACTCGACGGTGGTGTCGTTCGCGGCGGGATGGATCGCGCGCAGGTCGTCGACCTTCTCGAAGATCGTTTTGGTGATCTGATAGGCGAGTTCCTCGTCCATCGCGGCGTTCACCACGAGCGCGTTCGGCGTAGAAATGGTCTGGGTCTCCGGGGCGTCGGCCTCATAGAGCCCGGCTGCGAGCGCGTAGGGCGCGAAGGTCGGCTCGGCCGCGACAGCCGCGTCGATCTCGGCCTGGCTCAGCGGCACGATCACCACGTCGGCGGTGGCCGCGAGGTTGAGGATCGAGCTCGTCGGCGGGCCGACGCTCCAGAAGCCTGCGTCGATGTCGCCGTCGCGCAACGCGTCGGCGGTCTCGTTGAAGTTGAGCCGCTGTTCGTCGATATCGTCGTAGGTGAGGCCGTTCGCCGCCAGGATCGTCGCCGCGCTTACCTCCGTGCCGGAGCCGGGCGCGCCGACCGAGACGCGCTTGCCTGCGAGATCGGCCAGGGTCTCGATGCCGGAGCCGGCGAGCGTCACGATCTGAACCGCATTGGGGTAGAGCGCCACGAGCGCGCGTGCGTCGGCGATCTGGCGGCCGTCAAAACTGCCGGTTCCGGTATAGGCCTGATAGACGGTGTCGGCGAGGGCGAGCGCAAGGTCGCTGTCGCCCCGGCTGATCAGGCCCATGTTCTCCACGGAGGCGCCGGTCACTTCGGCGACGGCGTTATAGCCCTCGATGTTGTTGTTGATCAGTTCGGCGATGCCTCCGCCCATCGGGTAGTAGACCCCGCCGGTGCCGCCGGTCGCGACCGAAAGCTGCTGCTGGGCGAACGCCGGAGCGCCGAGCGCCAATGCGGCCACGAAAACGCATGCGAACTTGTTCATTTCTCTGCTCCCTGTGGTTTCGATTTTTCGAGCCAAGTCCTACCATCGAGCTCGTCGGGGTGTCACCCTTGAAGTCCTGCCGCTTCGTGTTCCACGCCGTCGGCGCCGCCGACCGCGCGGTCGGTCAGCACCTCGATCGCCAGCGCCGCGGCGCCCATCGCCCAGAGCCGGTCGCCCCACTTGTGGACTTCGAACCAGCGGCGGCGGGCGGTCGAGCGCGAGCGCGTTCTCGCGCATCATGTCCAGCACCTCCGGACGATAGAGAAAATCCCGCCGCATGCGTTCGCCAGAAAGGATGATCAGGCCCGGGTCGAAAATGTTGACGAGATTGGCGAGCCCGATCGAGAACATGCGGGCGGCCCGGTCCAGTATCGCCCGCGCCCGCGGCTCGCCGGCCCCCGCGGCCTCGAACAGCGCCTCCAGTTCGGCGGCGGGTCCTGTCGGCCGTTCGGCGTGGCCCGACGCGGTCCTCGCTTCCCGCACGAGCGCGTAGTCGGCGACATACGCCTCGAGGCAGCCGCGTTGTCCGCAGCGGCACGGCGCGCCGTCGAGCTGAACCTTGGTGTGACCGAACTCGGTCCCCACCCCGCGGGCGCCCCGAAAGAGCCGACCATCGAGCACGACGCCCATGCCGACGCCGTGCTCGACGGTGACGACCAGGAAGTCGCGCTCGCTCCGGCCGTAGCCGAACCATCGCTCCGCAAGGGCCGCGAGGTTGGCGTCGTTGTCGAGCACGACGGGGCAGGGCGCGGCTTCCGCTAGCAGGGCCCCAAGGGCGACGTTGCGATCCGGAAAGCTGGGGCTCCAGTGTACGAAGCCGCAGTCGGCGTCGACATATCCCGGCAGGCCGACGCCCAGACACGAAAGCGCGTCCTCGGCGCGACCGATGCGGGCGAGCGCCTCGCCCACGGCGCGCCAGAGCGACCGAACGAGTCGTCCGGGCGACGCGTCGCCGGGCTTCAGGTCGACCGAGTGATGGAGGATCTCGGCCCCCCCGAAATCCATCAGCGCCACCGTGATGCGACTGTCGGAGATCTTGGCCCCGCCGACGAGTTCGGGCGTCGGGCCGGATCCTCAAGGCGACCGGCGGACGTCCGCGGACGCGGGAGTTTCCAGCGTCGATCACCTCTTCGAGCAGCCCCTCGGACAGCAGGTCGGCGGTGATCGAGGTGACGGTCGCGGGACTGAGCCCGGTCTCGCGGACAATCGAGACGCGGGCGACCTCGCCGCCCTCGCGCACGGCTGCGAGCACGACGCGTCGGTTACGGGCGCGTGGGCCCTCGCTGCGTGCGGCCCGGCTCATGGCCGCGGCGGGCCCGGGCCCTGTCGGTCATGAGGCGCCCGTCTGGCGCGCTTGCGAAGCATCGACCTTCCCTCCGCCGGGCCTTTCGATTGCCCGTTGGAGAGGATGATGACGCTCCGGGCGGGCGTGTCAAAATAAATTTGACAACCGAATTTATTGTCGGAATGGTGAGGCCATTGCGCCCGCCACCCGGAATTGACGACAAGTTCGATGATGACAGTTGCGGACCAAAGAAACGGCCGCGGGCCGAAAAACGGAGGAAAATGCATGAAACGGATCGGACTTCTGACGGCGGCCGCGCTGGCGACTGGCCTTGCGACCACGGCGTTCGCGCAGGACATGACTGTCGGCGTGAGCTGGTCGAACTTCCAGGAGGAGCGCTGGAAGACCGACGAGGCGGCCATCGTCGAGGCGCTCGAGGCCGCCGGGGCCGAGTACGTCTCCGCCGACGCGCAGTCCTCGCCGACGAAGCAACTCGCCGACGTGGAGGCGATGATCGCCAGCGGCGTCGACGCGCTGATCATTCTCGCTCAGGATGGGGCCGCGATCATTCCGGCGGTCGAGGCGGCCGACAACGAGGGCATCCCGGTGGTCGCCTACGACCGGCTCATCGAGGATCCGCGGACCTTCTATCTCACCTTCGACAACGTCGAGGTCGGGCGGATGCAGGCGCGCGCGGTGCTCGAGCAGCAGCCGGAAGGCAACTACGTGATGATCAAGGGCTCGTCGGACGACGCGAACGCCGACTTCCTGCGCGGCGGCCAGCAGGAAGTGCTGCAGGGCGCGCTCGATTCCGGCGCGATCACCATCGTCGGCGAGGCCTACACCGACGGCTGGGTTCCCGCGAACGCCCAGCGCAACATGGAGCAGATCCTGACAGCAAACGACAACGCCGTCGACGCGGTCGTGGCCTCCAACGACGGCACCGCCGGAGGCGTCGTGGCGGCTCTGACCGCGCAGGGCATGGAGGGCATTCCGGTCTCCGGCCAGGACGGCGACAAGGCGGCGCTGAACCGCATCGCGCTCGGCACCCAGACGGTGTCGGTCTGGAAGGACGCGCGCGAGCTCGGCAAGGCGGCGGGCGAGATCGCGGTCGCGCTTGCGGGCGGCGCAGCGCTCGACGGCGTCGACGGAGCGATCACCTTCTCCTCGCCCGGCGGCAACGAGTTGAACGCCATCCTGCTCGAGCCGGTTCCGGTCACCGAGGAGAACCTCAACGTGGTTGTCGACGCCGGTTGGATCTCCAAGGAAGAGCTCTGCGCCGCCGTCCCGGCGGGCCGGGTCGCGGTCTGCGACTGATCTGACCGGCGGGCCGGGCCGCGCGAGCGCCGTCCGGTCACGCCCGTCCTCTCCCGGCAACCGGAGGCATCCGACGTGAGCGCCGTCAGCAGGCTCTTCAAGTCGCTGGAGATCGATCTGCGCCTGCTCGGGATGATCGGGGCGCTCCTGATCATCTGGGCGACCTTCGACGTAATCACCGGGCATCGCTACCTGACGCCGCGCAACCTGTTCAATCTTTCGGTGCAGACCGCCTCGGTGGGCGTCATGGCCACCGGCATGGTCTTCGTCATCGTCACCCGGCACATCGACCTGAGTGTCGGCTCGCTCCTGGGTTTCGTCGGCATGATCATGGGCGTGGTCCAGCTCAGCTATCTGCCAGACCTCTTCGGCCAGGGCAGCCCGGCCATCTGGATCGGGGCGGTGCTGGTCGGGGTGCTGGTCGGCGTGGTGATCGGCGCGTTTCAGGGCTGGCTGATCGGCTATCTCGATATTCCCGCCTTCATCGTCACCCTCGGCGGTCTTCTGGTCTGGCGGGGCGCGGCGTGGTGGGTGACCGGCGGACAGACTGTCGCGCCGCTGGATCCCACGTTCAAGCTGCTCGGCGGCGGCGCAGAGGGCACGCTCGGAGAACCTATGAGCTGGGCGCTCGGCGGGGTGGCGACGCTCGTGGGGATCGGCATCCTGTTCGCGTCCCGCCGTCGCAAGCTCGCGCACGAATTTCCGGTCAAGCCGCTCTGGGCCGAGTTCACCCTGGCCGGGCTGATCGCCTTCGTGATCCTCGGCTTCACCGCGGTGATGAACGCCTACCCGATCCCGGCGCGCGCCGCGGCGCGCATCTACCAGAGCAAGGGCCTACCGGTTCCCGAGAACCTCAAGCTCGACCACGGGATCGCGATACCGGTGGTGATCCTGCTTGTGGTGGCCGTGGTGATGACCATCGTGGCCGAACGCACCCGGTTCGGCCGCTACGTTTTCGCCACCGGCGGCAATCCCGAGGCGGCGGAGCTATCTGGCATCAACACCCGGCTGCTGACCGTCAAGGTCTTCGCGCTGATGGGCGGCCTCACGGCGATCGCGTCGGTGATCGCGTCCGCGCGTCTCGGCGCGGTCGGCAACGATCTCGGCACGCTCGACGAGCTGCGCGTCATCGCCGCCGCGGTGATCGGCGGCACCGCGCTTTCGGGTGGGATAGGCACGATCTACGGCGCTGTTCTCGGCGCCCTGATCATGCAGAGCCTGCAATCGGGCATGGCTATGGTCGGCGTTGACGCGCCGCTGCAATCCATCGTGGTCGGCCTCGTCCTGGTGCTCGCGGTCTTCCTCGACATCGTATACCGGCGGAGGACCGGCGCATGACCGCGCCTCTGGTCGAAATGCGCGACATGCAGAAGTCGTTCGGCGGCATCAAGGCCGTCGATCACGTCACCGTCACCCTCAACGCCGGCGAGGTGGTCGGCGTGCTCGGCCACAACGGCGCCGGCAAGTCGGTGTTGATGAAGATGCTGTCCGGCGCGCTTGCGCGCGACGGCGGTCAGATCCTCGTCAACGGTCGCGAGGCGCTGATCAACAACCCGCGCGACGCTCGCAACTACAACATCGAGACGATCTACCAGACGCTGGCGCTCGCGGACAATCTCGACGCCGCGTCGAACCTCTTCCTCGGCCGCGAACTCGTCACGTCGCTCGGCTTCGTGGACGACGCCGCCATGGAGGCGGAGACGCGCAAGATCATGGCCCGCCTCAACCCGAACTTCCGGCGCTTTTCCGCCCCGGTCTCGGCGCTGTCGGGCGGCCAGCGGCAGTCGGTGGCGATCGCGCGCGCGGTCTACTTCAACGCGAAGATCCTGATCATGGACGAACCGACCGCGGCGCTCGGCGTCGCGGAAACCCGGATGGTCGCCGAGTTGATCCAGGAGCTCAAGCGGCAGGGGATCGGGATCTTCCTGATCGACCACGATATCCACCAGGTCAAGGCGATGTGCGACCGGGCGAGCGTGATGAAGAACGGCCAGCTCGTCGGCACGGTGAACGTGGCCGAGGTCAGCGAGGACGACATTCTCGGCATGATCATCCTCGGCAAGCAGCCCGAGAAGGTCTGAGAGCGGTGTTTCTCGGGATAGACGTCGGCACGTCGTCGGTGAAGACCGTGCTCTTCGACGGCGCGCAGAAACTCGTGGCGCAAGCGAGCGCGCCGATGCACGTGTCGCGGCCGCACGAGGGATGGTCCGAACAGGATCCGGCCGCCTGGTGGGCCGGCGTTCTGGAGACCGTCGATACCATCGCGGCTGCGCATTCGCTGGCGGGCCTGCGGGGGATCGGGCTCTCGGGGCAGATGCACGGGGCGGTCTGCCTCGACCGCAGCGACGCCGTGCTGCGGCCGGCGATCCTGTGGAACGACGGGCGAAGCAGCGCGGAATGCGCCGATATCGAGGCGGCGTTCCCCGACAGCCGCCGGGTCGCTGGCAACATCGCCATGGCGGGATTTACTGCGCCGAAGCTGCAATGGATGCGGCGCCATGAGCCGGCGCTCTTCGAGCAGGTCGATTGCGTGCTCCTGCCCAAGGATTACCTGCGGCTGATGCTGACGGGCGAGCGCGTGTCGGAGATGTCCGACGCCTCGGGGACCCTCTGGCTCGATGTCGCCGCCCGGGACTGGTCCGACGACCTGCTGGCGGCCACCGGCCTGACCCGGGCGCAGATGCCGCGCCTCGTGGAGGGCAGCGCCGTCTCGGGCGAGCTCAAGCGCGACCTCGCGGCGCGCTGGGGCGTGGCCGGTCCGGTGGTGGTCGCCGGCGGTGCTGGCGACAACGCAGCGGCCGCTTGCGGGGTCGGCGTGGTGACGCCCGGGTCGGCCTTCGTCTCGATTGGAACCTCGGGCGTGCTGTTCGTCTCGAACGACGCGTTCTCTCCGAACACCGACGGCGCAGTGCACGCCTTCTGCCACGCCATCCCGGAGACGTGGCACCAGATGGGGGTGATTCTGTCCGCCTCCGACAGCCTCGAATGGCTGGCGCGGATCACCGGGCGCAGCGCGGCGGATCTGGCCGGAATGGTCGAGCAGAAGGCGGAACCCTCCGACATCACCTTTCTTCCCTATCTCTCCGGCGAGCGGACCCCGCACAACGACGCGGCCGCCCGCGGCGCCTTCGCCGGCCTCACGCAGTCGCACGATGTCGCCGATCTGGCGCAGGCGGTGCTCGAGGGCGTCGCGTTCGCCTTCGCCGACTGCCAGGCGGCGCTGGCGGCGGCGGGGACCGACTTCGAGAGCGCCCTGGCGGTCGGCGGCGGTGCGCGGTCGGAGACCTGGCTCGCGATCGTGGCGAACGTGCTCGACCGGCCGCTCGAGGTGCCGGCCGACAGCGATCTCGGCGCGGCCCTTGGCGCGGCGCGGCTGGCGATCTGCGCGGCGGAGAACGCCGCGCCGGCGGAGGTCTGCGCCGCTCCGAAGATCCTGCGCGTCATCGAACCCGATCCGGGCCTGACCGCGCTCTACAGGGAGGCCTCGGCCCGCTATCGGGCGCATTACCCGGCGCTGAAAGGAGCTGCGCGATGAGCGATTTCTTCAAGGGGATCGACCGTGTTCCGTTCAAGGGACCCGACACCGAGGATCCGCTCGCCTTCCGCTACTACGACGCTGACCGGAAGGTGATGGGCAAGCGCATGGAGGATCACCTGCGCATGGCCGTCGCCTACTGGCACAGCCTGGTCTGGCCCGGGAACGACCCCTTCGGCGGCCAGACCTTCGAGCGGCCGTGGTTCGGCGGCACGATGGAGGCGGCGCGGCTCAAGGCCGAGGTCGCCTTCGAGATGTTCTCGATCCTCGGAGCTCCGTTCTACTGCTTTCACGACCGCGACGTGGCGCCGGAGGGCGCGACGCTGGCCGAGAGCAACCGCAACCTGCGAGAGATCGCCGACATCTTCGCCCGCAAGATCGACGAGACCGGGGTCCGGTTGCTCTGGGGCACCGCCAACCTGTTCTCAAACCGCCGCTACATGTCCGGGGCCGCGACCAATCCCGACCCGGAGATCTTCGCCTACGCCGCGGCCCAGGTGAAGGCGGCGATGGACGTGACCCATGAACTCGGCGGCGCCAACTACGTGCTCTGGGGCGGGCGCGAGGGTTACGAGACGCTGCTCAACACCGACATGGCGCGGGAACTCGACCAGATGGGGCGATTTCTCAACATGGTGGTCGACTACAAGCACAGCATCGGCTTCAAGGGGACCATCCTGATCGAGCCGAAGCCCCAGGAGCCAACCAAGCACCAGTACGATCACGACGTCGCCACGGTCTACGGTCTGCTCCGTCGGGCGGGGCTTGAGAACGAGGTTAAGGTAAACATCGAGGTCGGGCATTCGGTGCTGGCGGGGCATTCCTTCGAGCACGAGATCGCGACTGCGATGGCGCTCGGGATCTTCGGCAGCGTCGACGCCAACCGAAACGACTACCAGTCGGGGTGGGACACCGACCAGTTTCCCAACAACACGCCTGAGATGGCCCTGGCGCTCTACTACATCCTTCAGGGCGGAGGTTTCACGACCGGCGGGCTGAACTTCGACGCGAAGCTGCGGCGCCAGTCGCTCGATCCAGTCGATCTGATCGCGGCCCATGTGGGCGGCATGGACGTCTGCGCGAGGGCCCTGCTCGCGGCGGAGGCGATGATCGAAGACGGCGGCCTCGCGCGGGCGCTCGCCGAGCGCTACGCGGGCTGGGATTCGCCCGAGGCGTGTTCGATGCTCGATGGCGCGGTCTCGCTGGAGGAGATCGCCGCGCGCGTCGCGGATGGTGGGGGCGAACCGCAGCCGCGATCGGGTCGCCAGGAAACGCTCGAGAACTGGGTGAACCGCTTCGCCTGAGCCGTCCCGGGAGGCGCCATTGACGCCCGCCCGCCAAAGCGCCTAGCGTCCGGCGGAACCAGTCGCACAAGCCGGGAGCGCCGTGATGAACGCAGAATCCAAGTCGAAGTCAGCAAGGGAAGAACCCGATCTCGAGTCCCTTTCCCAGGAGATCGAGAAGCTGAGGGAGGACCTGTCGGGCCTCGTTGCGACCGTCGGCGAGGTCGGCAGGAAGACCGTAATGTCGCGCGCGTCCAGGGGAGTCGCGAAGGGCGAGGCCGCGCTCGCCGACATGACCTCCGAGTTGCAGCGGATCGAGAGCGACATCGTCGCCTCGACCCGCGAGGCGCCAATACGGGCGCTGGGCGTCGCGGCGCTCGTCGGTCTGGTGGTCGGCCTGATCCTGCGCCGCTGACGGGGATGTTCCGGATCGCGAGGCTCTTCGTCACGCTGAGCGCGGGTCGGCTCGGGGACGTCCGCGATCGCATCGGCCACCGACTCGGCTTTCTGATCCTGGTCGCGGCCCTCGGCCTCGTCTTCGCAGCGTTCGGCCTCGCGGCGATCACCGCGGCGCTCGCGTCGGCGCTGGGGGTGGTGGCGGCGCTGTCGATCATGACCTTCGTGTTCTTCTGCGCGCTGGCGGGGGCCGTGGCGATGATGGTGGTGGTCGACCAGCGCGACCGGGCCAGGCTGGCGCAGAAGGCGGCGCTGCAGAACCGGCTCTCGCAGGCCGCGATGATTGCGGCGATGGGAGCGGCGCAGGGCGGGCGGCTCCGGTTCGGCCGGGTGCTCGGGCTGGGGATCTTCGGCGCGGCGGCGCTGTTCGTGCTCGCCGCGGTCGCTGACAGGGGCGGGGACGACGCGGACGACGGGGGCCGGTCCTAGCCCCTGTCGCGCAGGAGGCGGGCCTTGTCGCGCTGCCAGTCGCGCTTCTTCTCGGTCTCACGCTTGTCCTGCATCTTCTTGCCCTTGGCGAGGCCGAGCTGGAGCTTGGCGCGGCCCTTCTCGTTGAAGTAGAGCCTGAGCGGGACCAGGGTCATGCCCTCGCGGCCGACGCCCTGCCAGAGCTTCGCCAGTTCGCGCTTGTTGACGAGGAGCTTGCGGCGGCGGCGCTCGTCGTGGCCGAAGGAGCGCGCCCTGTCGTAGGCGGGGATGTAGCCGTTGATCAGCCACAGCTCGCCGTCCTCGACGCTGGCGTAGCTCTCGGCGATGTTGGCCTTGCCGGTGCGCAGGGACTTCACCTCGGAGCCCTCGAGCATAATGCCGGCCTCGAGGTCGTCCTCGATGAAGAAATTGTGCCGGGCCTTGCGGTTCTCGGCGACGATCTTGAGCTTGCGTTCCGGTTTCGGGGCCATGGTCGAGGCGGTCTAGAGGAGCGGCTGGCGGCTGTCCAGCCGGGACGCGGGGCGGCCGACGGTACGGTTCTCAGGGGTGTCCCAGCTAGGAAAACAAAAATAGTGCTAAAATCATTGAATAATAATGTTAACGCGGAAAATCTTTGGCCAGGACTGCAAATCGTGTTGTTTCTGATTTGTTCTGGCCTCAAAAATGGCTTGCGCGGGAATGCCGCGACGTTTGGGGGGGAGCAATCATGGATGTCAAAGGGTTTGGGAAGCTCTGCGGCTCGCTGAACGAGTTGACCGGCCCACAGTTGAAGGAACTCCTGTCGGAGCTGAAGTCTCTGGATGCGTGGATGCGTGGATGCGTGGATGCGTGGATGCGTGGATGCGCGGATGCAGGCGCTTGGCGCGATTGAGACGCGGCGCGGCGAACCGGGCGCCTGCCCGCATTGCGGGGCAGGAACGGATGACGCGTTGGGGCTCGGCGCGAAGCAGGGTCCAGCGGATGCGATGCGCGACCTGTCAGCGGACTTCTTCCTCGAGGACGGATCCATTCACCGGCAGGTCTTCACCAGGTCCTGCTGGACATGTTTGGTGGCGTCGTGGACGCGGCGTGAATGCGGAAGTCGGCGGGGCGCCAGTCCTCGGCCGCCTTGTAGACGGCCATCAGCTCCGCCGCCCGGTCGAGTTTGGTCCCGCGCGACGGCCCGTTGGCGTGCAGGCTCGCAAGCCGCGCCGCTTCGAGCTCGAGCTGGCGGCGCACGGCGAGCAAGCGCTGCAGGCTTTCGGCCTCGATCTGCAGCGCCAGCGGCAGGTGCAGCGACCTGGTGGAAACTTCGGTCACCATCCGGGTGCCGGCGCACTTGTTGCGCGTGATGATCCTGGGTTGCGCAGGTGGAGCGCCATGTAGGCCAGGAGTTCGTCGGAGCTGCGCTGGCTTGCTGTTTCGCCGGCCGCCGTCGGCGGAGCCGCTCAGCCCTTCACCCTTGCAAGCGTCGGGTCGTAGGGGGCCTTGAAGAAGATCTCCGCAGGCACGCGTTCGGTCGCAACCTCGAGCGCGTAGTCTCCGGCGAGGGCGTTCTGGACGGTGACCCCGCCGTCGGGATCGCGCAGGTAGCCGTAGCCGATGTTCGCGCCGATCGTGTATCCCCAGCCGCCGCTGGTCAGCCACCCGACCCGCCGGCCGTCGCGCAGGATCGTCTCGCGCCCCAGCAGGACCACGCCGGGGTCGCGGACCAGAAACCCCGCGAGCAGGCGTGGCGGCGGGGCGTGCGCTGCGACCTCCAGCGCTTCGCGGCCGAGAAACGGCGTGTTGCGACGAAGCTTCACCGCAAAGTCGAGCCCGGCCATCTGCGGAGAGTGGTCGGGGCCGACGTCGGCGGCCCAGGCCCGGTATCCCTTTTCGAGCCGCAGCGAGTCGATCGCGCGATAGCCAGCGTCGCGCAGACCGTGGCGCGCGCCCTCCGCCATCAGCGCGTCGTAGAGCGTCGCTGTGAACTCCACGGGTACATGCAGTTCCCAGCCAAGCTCGCCCACGTAGGTCAAGCGAAGGGCGATAACCGGGGCTCCGGCGACCGAGAGCCGGCGCACACAGGCGAATGGAAACGCGGCGTCGGAGACGTCCTCCTCGGCGAGCGGCGCCAAGACGTCACGGGCGCGCGGCCCCATCAGCGCCAGCGTCGCGTAGGCCGAGGTGACGTCGACAAGCCGCGCGTCGAGCCCCGCCGGCGTGTTGCGACGGATCCAGTCGGCGTCGTGCGTGGCGAAACCGGTGCCCGTGACCCCGTAATATTCGTCCGGCGTGAGGCGGGCGAGCGTAAGATCGCACTCGATGCCTCCGCGCTCGTTGAGCATCTGGGTGTAGACGACCGACCCGGGCGGCCGGGCGACGTCGTTGGCCGCGATCCACGAGAGCGCCGCTTCGGCGTCGCGGCCGACGATCATGAACTTGGCGAAGGAGCTCTGGTCGAACAGCGCCACCGCCTCGCGGCACGCCTGGTGCTCGCGCCCGACCGCTTCGAACCAGTTGGCCCGGCCGAAGCTCGGCGCGTCGCGCGGAATATCGCCGGCGTCGGCGTCCGCGAACCAGTTCGGGCGCTCCCAGCCGAGCTTCTCCCCGAAGACCGCGCCGCGTGCGGCGAGCCGGTCGTAGAGGGCCGAGCGGCGCAGCGGCCGGCCTGAGGCGTATTCGTCGTGGGGCCAGGCCACCGCGTAGTGCCGCGCATAGGCTTCGAGCGTTCGCGTCCTGACCCAGTCGGTCGCGGTGTGGCAGCGACCGAAGCGCCGGATGTCCACCGGCCAGAGATCATAGGGCGGCGCGCCCAGCGCCACCCATTCGGCGAGCGCCATGCCGGCCCCGCCGCCCGAGGCGATGCCGAAGGCGTTGAAGCCCGCGCCCACGAAGAAACCGGCGACCTCCGGGGCCTCGCCGAGGATGAAATTGCCGTCCGGCGTGAAGCTCTCGGGGCCGTTGATCGCCTGCCGCACGCCCGCGCGCTCGAGCGCCGGCACGCGCCCGAGGGCGAGGCGCATCGTCGGTTCGAAATGGTCCCAGTCGAAATCGAGCAGCTCGAAGTGGAAGCCCTCCGGAAAGCTTTTCACCGCCCATGGTTTCGGGTTCGGCTCGTAGCCGCCCATGCTGAGGCCGCCGACCTCCTCCTTGAAATAGGTCAGCCGGTCGGGATCGCGGAGCGTCGGCAGGTCCGGGGCGACGCCCTCGATCGGTTCGGTGATGACGTACTGGTGCTGCACGCTGACCAGCGGCACGTTCACGCCGGCCATGCGCCCGATCTCGCGCGCCCATTGGCCGGCGCAGTTCACGATGCGGTCGCAGGCGACGGGGCCGCGGTCGGTTTCCACGGCGGCGACGCGGCCGTCCTCGACGCGCACTCCGGTGACGCGTACATCTTCGGCGATGGTCGCGCCCTGGCGCCGCGCCCCGCGGGCGAGAGCCTGCACGATGTCGGACGGAGACGCCTGGCCATCGGTGGGCAGGAACGCCGCGCCGACGACGTCGTCGACCGTCATCAGCGGCCAGAGCGCCTGCGCCTCTGCGGGGGTGAGCAGGTGCATCTCGAGGCCGAACGAGCGCGCGGTCGTCGCCTGGCGCTTCACTTCCGTCCAGCGGTCGGGCGTGCAGGCGAGGCGCAGGCCGCCGTTGCGCTTCCAGCCGGTCGCCTGCCCGGTTTCCGCCTCCAGTCGGTCGTAGAGATCGACGGAATAGCCGAGCAGTCGTGTGACGTTGGCGTTGGTGCGCAGCTGACCGACGAGCCCGGCGGCGTGCCATGTCGACCCGGAGGAGAGCTTGTTGCGCTCAAGAAGCAGCACCTCGCCCTCGCCCATGGCCGCCAGGTGGTAGGCGACGGAACAGCCGATGATGCCGCCGCCGATGATCACGATCCGCGCGGCGGCTGGCAGGTCGGTCATGCGGGCGCCTCCGTCTTGATGTCGCTCCAGGCGGCTTCGAAGGCCGCGCGGTTGCTCGCGGTGTAGGTGGCGAAGTCGAAGGCGATCCGCGACCGCAGTTCCGAGACCATGCTCCACATCGTCTCGCGCAACAGCGAGGCCGCGGTCATCGCGCGGGCGCGCCTGAGCAGGTCCGCGTCGGCCGGCCGGCCGTAGTAGGCTTCGAGAAGGGCTGTGCGCGCGTCGGGGGACATGCCGGCGTTCGAGGCAAGGCCGCCGAGATCGAACAGCGGCGTGTTGAAGCCTGCGTATTCCCAGTCGACCAGCCAGAGCCGTTCGCCGTCGTCGAGCACGTTCGCCGGCAGGAGGTCGTTGTGGCCGAAGACGATCTCGACCGGCCCGACCATCGCTTCAAGCCGGCGCGAGATGTCGCGAAACCGGGGCAGATCGGCACCATGCGGGCTGGCGCCCTCCTCCAGGGTGCGGGCGTAGTCGCGCACGACTTGGAAGACCCAGAAGATCGGCGCTGGACCGCGGAAATGTTCGGGGATCTCCCGGTGGCATGCGCGCAGGAGCGCGGCGAGGCGTCCGAGGTTGGCGGGATCGCGCACGTCCTCGGCGTCGAGCGTGCGAGCCTCGATGAAGTCGAGCACCAGCGCGCCGGGCTCGTGGTGGCGCACCGCCGGCGCGAGACCCGCCGCATGGGCGGCCCGGCTCGAAGCCAGTTCGAAGACCCGTGCGACGCCGTGCTCGGGGATGTCGTCGCCGATGCGCACCAGGTGTCTCCGGCCGGCGTCTCGGACCAGGAAGTTGAGGTTTGTGATGCCGCCGTCGAGCGGCTCCGGCGTCACTGGCCCCGACCAGCAGGCGAGGCCGGCGGCGCGCGCACACGCCGCCTCGAGCGCCGCTTCGGCGTTCGGGGCGATCATCGGGTCAGCCCCAGCCGCCGGCGCGCGCCGGAGGCCGCGCCGTTCATCAGCCGGTCAGCGATCATCGCGATCATCGCGATGCAGGCGCCGGCCACCAGGCCCTTGCCGACGTCGGCGCGGGTGAGCGCGATGTAGACTTCCTGGCCAAGATCGCGGGTGCCCACCAGCGCGGTGATCACCAGCATCGAGATCGCGAGCAGGATCGTCTGGTTCACGCCGAGCAGGATCTCGGGCAGCGCCAGAGGCAGCCGCAGCTTGGCGAGGCGCTGAACCCCGGTGGCGCCCATCGCCCGGGTCGCCTCGACGAGGCTCGGGTCGACCTCGCGCACGCCGAGGGCCGAGTAGCGGATCGCAGGGGCGATGGCGTAGAGCACGATGGCGATCATGGCGGTGAATTCGCCGACGCGAAAGAGCATGACGACCGGGATCAGGTAGACGAACGACGGCAGGGTCTGGAGCGTGTCGATGATCGGCTGCACGACGCGCCAGATCCGCGGGTCGAGACCCGAGGCGACTCCGATCGGCAAGCCGATCGCGCAGGCGATCAGCACCGAGACCCCGCAGAGATAGACCGTCACCATCGCCGGCTCCCAGTAACCGGTGAAGGCGACGAAGAGGCAGAACGCCAGTGCGGTCGCCGCGCGCCGCGGGCTGGCGATGCGCCACATCGCCGCCGTCACTATCAGTGCGCCCCACCACCAGGGGATCGCGACGAGGACCCGCCGGACCGGCAACATCAGGTTGAGCAGCACCCAGGTCTTGATCGCCTCGAAGGTGTCGAAATAGTTGACGTTGAGCCAGCGGATCGCGTCCTCCCAGAATGGTCCGGTGGAGATGCGCAGGCTCTCGGGATAGCTGGCGATCGCGGGCCAGACCCAGGCGATCGCCCAGAGCGCGGCGGCGGCGGCGAGCGCGATGAGCGGCAGCCGCACCCCGAGCGGCTCGCCGTGCTGGCCGAGCCGCGTGGCGTAGGCCTGGCTCAGCCGGTCGAGCGCAACCGCCAGCACGACGATCGCCACGCCCGCCTCGACGCCTGCGCCGATGTCGAGCCGGCGCAGGGAGGTCAGCACGTCGTAGCCGAGCCCGCCCGCGCCGATCATCGAGGCGATGATCACCATGTTGAGCGACAGCATGATCACCTGGTTGACGCCCACCATCAGTGGCGCGCGGGCCGAAGGGATCATCACCTTGCCGATCAGCTGGCGCGGCGTGGCGCCGGCCATGCGTCCGAACTCGACGATCTCGGGGTCGACGCCGCGGAGCGCGAGCAGCGTCACCCGCACCATCGGCGGCATCGCGTAGATGATCGTCGCGATCAACGCCGAGACCGGGCCGAAGCCGAAGAGGATCAGGATCGGCAGCAGATAGGCGAAGACCGGCACCGTCTGCATCGCGTCGAGAACCGGCGCCATCGCGCGCTCGACGCCGCGCGATCGGTAGGCCGCGACGCCGAGCAGGAGACCGCCGAGCACGCCGATGGGCACCGCCACGACGATCGAGCTCAGCGTGACCATGGCGCTCTCCCACTGGCCGAAGACCGCGAGGTAGCCGAAGAGCAGCCCCATGAGCAGCGCAAGCCGCTGGCCTCCCGCATGCAGCCCGAGCAGGACCGCCGCGATCAGCACCGCAAACCAGGGCAGCGGCGGCAGGATCTGCACCGCCGCCGAACCCGAGCCCCGCATCAACCCCTCGGCGAGCAGGGCGGAGGAGGCGCGCATCGGCGCGTCGAGGATCGCCGCCAGCCAGCGCGTCAGATCCTGAAAGGTGAACAGCCCGAAGCTCGCCGAGCCCACCAGCCAGTCGACGAAGGTCGAGATCCAAGAGGCGAGCGGGATCTCGAGCCGCCCCGGCACCTCCTTCCAGAGGCCCGGGAGCGCGCCACGGGGCAGTTGCGCGAACGCCAGCGTCGCGACCGCGATCGCCGCCCAGGCCAGCCGGGCGATCCAGCGACTGGTCGCGGGCGGCGTCGGGGCGGTGTCGAGCGCGACGCTCACGGCGCGGCCTCGCCCGGCCCGCGCCCGAGCAGCACCTCGAGCACCTCCGCCCGACCGATTTCGCCAATCGCCGAACCGTTCTCCATGACAAGGTGAGGGCGGTCGTCCGCCTCGACCGCGGCGGCGAAGTCGATCACCTTGGCCGCCGCTGGGATCTCGCCCGAGGTCGCGGCGCGGCTGAGCGGGCGCATGATAGCGCGCGCCGAGAGGATACGCGCGCGCGGCGCCTCGCCGGTGAAGGCCGAGACGTAGCTGTCCGCCGGCGCGACGAGAAGCTCCTCGGCGGTGCCGATCTGCACGATGCGCCCGTCGCGCATGATGGCTATGCGATCAGCAAGCCGGATCGCCTCGTCGAAATCGTGGGTGATGAACACGATCGTCTTTTTCAGCGTGGCCTGGAGCCGGATGAACTCGTTCTGCATCTCCCGACGGATCAGCGGATCCAATGCCGAGAAGGGCTCGTCGAGGAACCAGACCTCGGGGCCAACCGCGAGCGAGCGGGCGATGCCGACCCGCTGCTGCTGGCCGCCCGAGAGCGCCCGGGGCAGCGCGTCCTCGCGGCCCGAGAGCCCGACGAGGGTGATCATCTCCCGGGCGCGGCGTTCGCGCTCGGCGCGCGCGACGCCCTGGATCTCCAGCGGCAGGGCAACGTTGCGCAGGACCGACAGGTGCGGCAGCAGGGCGAAGTTCTGGAACACCATGCCCATGCGGTGCCGGCGGATCTCGATCAGTTCGCGGTCCGAGACCCGGCGCAGGTCGCGGCCCTCGAAGAGCATCTCGCCCGCCGTCGGCTCCACCAACCGGGAAAGGCAGCGCACCAGGGTGGACTTGCCCGACCCCGAGAGCCCCATGATCACGAAGATCTCGCCGGCCGAGACAGTGAGGGAGGCGTCTATCACCGCCGGCGCGAGGCCGGCGGCGGCGATCTCCGCAGGCTCGGGCGGGGTCGCGCTCCGATCCGCCAGGAAGCCTTCCGCGCCCTCGCCGAAGAGCTTCCAGACGTTGCGGCAGGCGATTATCGGCGGCGCGTCGCCCACGTCCGCGCCGCGTGCGCGCGCAGGCCCCGCCGCGTCACTGGCCGATCCAGCCGGACCAGCGATCGGTGTTGGCCTCCATCCATTCGCCGACCACCTCCGAGACGCTTCGCCCCTCGAGATCGACCGCTGCGATCATGTCGCCCATCTCGTCGTTGTTGATGTCGAAGCCGGTGATCGCGGCGTGCGCGGTCGGCCACTTCTCCTCGAGCCCGGCCCAGCCCACCTTCCAGATCGGCCCGCGCGGCTTGCCGCAGTCGTAGGCCGCGTCCGGGTTCACGCCCACGGAGGGGTCCTCGTAGCACTCGCCCGAATAGGACGGGAACTCCACCCATTCGCCGTCGTACTTGATCGGCGCCCAATGCGGGGCGTAGACCCAGAGCAGGATAGGCGCCTGGCGCTGGTAGGCGCTCTCAAGCTCGGCGAAGAGCGCGGCGTCGGTGCCGGCGTGGATCACCTGGAACGGCAGGCCCAGGGCCTCGGCGCGTTCGTCGTCGAAGCCGCCCCATGTCACCGGACCGCCGAGATAGCGGCCGTCTGGCAGCGTCTCGGGCGTGCCGAACGCCTCGGCGCAGGCCGGTTCGAGCAGCGCCTCCCAGTTCGGCAGCCCCGGACAGGCCTCCTTCATGTAGAGCGGGTACCACCATTCCTCGATGGCCATCATTCCGGTCTCACCGAGACTGACCACCTGGCCGGAAGCGACGCCGTCGTCGAGCGCCTCGCGGCCCGTCGTCTCCCAGATTTCCATGGCCACGTGCAGGTCGCCGGTCTTGAGCCCCGCGAACTGCGCGAGATAGTCGGCCTGGACGTACTCGACGTTCAGCCCGGCCTTCTGCAGCACCTCGCCCATGATCTCTGTGGTGATGAGCTGGCCCGTCCAGTCGTGCAGCGTCAGGCGGATCGGATCGCCGGAGTCCTGCGCCCCCGCCGGTCCCGAGGCCGCCAGCGTCAGCGCCAGCGCGGTCGTCGCCCACGCGCGTCTCATCAGTGTCGACATTTTTCTCTCCCGTTGAACGCCGGTCCGTGACCGGCGGCTCCCCTGTGGCTGGCATGGTCGGACGGCGCCCGTCGCCGCGTCAACACATTTCCGCCAATGCTCGCAATGCGCCGATGTTTCGAGGCGTCTAGAGCCTGCGCAACACGACGCCGCGGCTCGGCGCGTTGCCGCTGCGCCCGGGCATGGAGCTGTAGGGCGGCGTCTCGTCGATCCGCTCCAGCGCTCCTTCGGCGGCGAGCGCGTCGAGGCGCGCCGCGAAGCCCTGTTCCCAGGATCCCTCCTTCACGGTGATCGCGAGCACGCCGCCCGGACGCGCCAGCCGCAGGAGCGGCGCGACGCCCTCCGCGCCCACATGGCCGCGGGTGAAGACGCCGGCGCAGACGACGCCGGCGTATGCGGCTTCCGGCAACGGCGTCGACTGGGTGAAATCGGCCTCGACAAGGTCGCGATAGACCCCCTTGCGCCGCGCGACCGCGAGCATTCCCGGCGAGATGTCGATGGCGTCGATAGGGGCGTAGCCGAGGATGCCCAACCATTCGCCGATCAGTCCGGTGCCGGCGCCGGCGTCGAGCACCGGGCCCGTGCCGGCCGGCAGGTGCCGCGCGAGCAGGGCGAGGCACACGCTCGGATGCCGGTAGCCCAGCGCCGCCATTTCGGCCTCGTAGCCCTCGGCCCAGTCGTCGTAGAGCCGCGCGATCTCGTCCCCGCCCTCGGCCCCGTAGACCGCGCCGAGCTTGTCGTCGGCCTGCTTGTCCGGCATCGCTTTGCTCCTTGCCCGAGGTTGACGCGGGTCGCCGACGCGGTGTCTTGTCGGCCACCACGCATCACAGGATGCTGCGCGGGGCGCGGAATGGGCAAGGAAGAAGTGCTCGCGGCGATGCGTCGCCTGCCCGGATTCGCCGGGACGACCGGGCTGGCCGAGGTCGAGCGGCTGGGCGGGCTGACCAACCACGTCTACCGGGTGCGCCCAGCGGGCGCAGAGGCGGACTTCGTGCTGCGCCTGCCCGGCGAGGGCACCGAGGCCTACATCGACCGCACGGTCGAGGCGACGAACGCCGCCGCCGCGGCGCGGGCGGGGGTCTCGCCCGCCGTCGTTGCCGTGGATCCCGAGCTGGGGCTGATGCTCACCCGCCATGTCGAGGGCCGCACCATGACGCCGGAGCTCTTCCGCAGCGTTTCCGGCGCGCCGGCGCGCGCGGCGCAGGCGTTCCGGACACTGCACCGGAGCGGCGAGGTCTTCGACTTCCGCTTCGAACTCTTTGCGATGATCGACGACTATCTCCGTGTGCTTGGCGACCTTGGCGCGACCCTGCCGGAAGGCTACCACGACGCCGTGGCCGATGCGGGCGGGGTGCGCGCCGCGCTCGACGCGGCACCGACGCCGCTGGCGCCCTGCCACTGCGATCCGCTCTGCGAGAACTTCATCGACACCGGCGCGCGCATGTGGCTGGTCGACTGGGAATACTCGGGCATGAACGACCCTCTGTGGGATCTCGCCGACCTCTCGGTCGAGGCCGGGTTCGCGCCCGAGCACGACCGCGAGATGCTCAAGGCCTACTTCGACGGCCCGCCCGAACGCTCGGCCGAGGGACGGGTCGTCGCCTACAAGGCGATGTGCGATCTGCTCTGGACCCTCTGGGGGCTGATCCAGCACGCCAACGGCAATCCGGCGGAGGATTTCTGGGCCTACGCCACGGGGCGTCTCGCGCGGTGCCGGACGCTGATGAGAAGCCCGGGCTTCGGGCCGAGCATCGCCGCGATCGGCGGGGACTGAACGGAGGACGGCGCATGGGCGACGAGGTGATCGAGGTGGCCGCGCGGCCGACGCTGAGGGTGTCGGGCGGCGGGGTCTTTCCGGTGCGCCGGGTCTATTGCATCGGCCGCAACTACGCCGAACACGCCATCGAGATGGGCCACGATCCGGACAAGGAGCCACCGTTCTTCTTCCAGAAGAATCCCGAGTGCATCGACGGATCGGGGGAGTTCCCCTATCCACCGAAGAGCGCCGAGGTGCATTTCGAGATCGAACTCATGGTGGCGCTGGGCGGTGGCGGCCGCGACGTGCCGGCGGCCGCGGCGCTCGACTGCGTGTTCGGCTACGGGGTCGCGCTCGACATGACCCGACGCGACCTGCAGGCGAAGGCGAAGGCGGCGGGACGGCCATGGGAGATCGGCAAGGCCTTCGAGCGCGCCGCGCCGGCGGGCGTGCTGCGGCCGGTCGCCGAGGTCGGCCACCCCGCGGCAGGCCGCATCGCGCTAACCATCAATGGTGCGCTCCGACAGGAGGGCGACCTCAATCAGATGATCTGGAAGACGCCGGAGATCATCGCCCATCTCTCGGAGTACTTCGACATCGCCGCCGGCGACGTGATCCTCACCGGGACGCCTGCAGGCGTGGGCGCGGTGGCGTGCGGAGACGCGCTGCGCGGTGAGATCGCGGGCCTTGGCGCGCTCGACGTCCGCGTCGTCTGAGTGGCGCAGCGCCTAGCGTTCGGCCCAGGCGAGCGCGTCGCGCCAGTGCGCCGGTGCGCCCCCGATTTCGATCTGCGGCCGCGACTCCTCCGGCCAGGGCGCCTGGCGCGCGCCGCCGATCAGGAGCGGCCGGTCATGGGCCAGATCGACCCGCTCGGGCCCGAGCGCCGCGACCTCCAGAGCGAGCCGGTCGGGGTCGAATCCGGGACGCGCCGCGGCGACGGTTGCGCGAAACGTCGCGGCGTCGGGCGCGTCAGCGTCATCAACATGCACGATCCAGCCGACCCGACGCGCTTCGGCGCGCCAGAGACATCCTCGGTAGAGCCCGGTGTCGACGGGCGCGAGCGGGGCGGAGCACCAGATGGCCGCTAGCCCCTGGCCCGAGCGCAGCACAATCCAGTCGCCATGGGTCTCGACGGCGTCGAAGGCGTCGGTCACCGCAAAGAGCTGCGTGAACGGAATGGCCGAAGGGTCGCGCGCGAGGTCGTAGATCAGAAACGCGGTGTTGGCGGCCTGCGCGACCCGCGGCAGCCGGGCGTTGCCCGCGAGCATCGAGGGTCGGCGCTCGGACCAGGGCTTGAGGTCGCCGGGATGGTTGATCCAGGCCCGCGCCATCGGATGCCCGGCGAACTGGAGGTCCACGACGTGCTGCTGGTGCCCGACCTCGCCGGTGCGGTGCTCGGACACGCTGGAGAGCTGCGCGTGCGCGGTCTTCCAGAGCGTGAGCTTGGCGGTGCGGTCGAGCCCCTGAGCATAGCGCGCGTGGATCCGATCGCCCGCGCTCGGGGCGGCGAGACGCGCGAGCCCCTCGGGCGGGGCGTAGTCGGAGAGACAGAAGAGCGCCGCCGCGCGCTCATAGCCCGGTCGCCAGTCACCGCCAAAGGCCACGGCGGTGAGCGCGCCCAGTTCGGTCGCGGGACCCGCCAGCAGCTCCTTTTCGTACGCGCGGCCCTGGGATCCCGCGGGAACGCCGCCGATCGTATGCAGCGCGGACATTGCGAAGATCTCGTCCATCAACACCGCCGCCCGCTCCTTGGGGCCGGGATCGGGGGAGAGCCGGTGCAGCGCCAGAAGCGCAAGCAGGTCGATCGGGTAGTAGGCCGAGGAGTTCCATTCGCCGAGCCCGTGGGTCTCGATCGAGGTGAACCACCGCTCAAGGCGCGCGCCGGCGTCGCGGGCGAGGGCGGCGCCGCTCCGGCCACTGTTGGCGAAGGTCTCACCCGGAAAGAGCGCGCCGGCGGCGAGCTGGGCCACGTGGAAACAGAGCACATGGTTTTCCGACCAGAACCACATCACGTCGTCGCCCGGCTCGTCGAGCCAGTATCGGAAGCCGAGGATAGCGGCGCGCAGCGCGCTCCGGACCTTCGGGACCAGCCGCTTGCGTTCCTCTGCCCAGATCCAGATCAGCGGCAGGAGCGTGAAGTCGGCGCAGTCGAAGCGGGAGTTCACTTGGTAGATTGCGACGCCGAGGATGCTCTCCACACGCGCCGGCGCCGCCCCCGCCTTCAGGAGCGCCAGCGCGACGGACGGCTCGAAGTCGGCGCGGGCGACGATGCGATCGAGCGCGGCCGCCTTGCGCGCTGCGAGCGTGGGCTGATCGAGGCGCACCGGCGCGGGCAGCGCGGTGACGCCGATCTCGCGGGCGAGCCTGGCCCCCTCGGCTTTGGTCTCGAAGACCAGCCGCAGGCAACCCGCCTCTGCGTCGGCCACGTCGAAGAGCGATGCGCCCGGGTCCTGCGGTCCAAGCCTGAAGGCGACGCCCGGGTCACGCCGCTCGAAGCCCGAGATGCCGCCGCGCGGGAACTGACCGTTGGACGTCAGACGGATTTCGTGGGTCTGACGCGGTGCGTGGTCGGAGACGGCGCGAACAGGCCCGCTCTCGTAGAAGACCCTCTCGGTCCGGACGTCGCCCAGGGTGTCGAGCGCGTCGCCAAGCCGAACCGGGTCGACGCCGCGCAGCGCGACCGCCGGACGCGCCGTTCCGTCGAGAAACGTGAGGCGGAAGAAGCAGGCCGTGTCGCGCTCGTGCAACTCCTCGAGCCGCACGGTCAGGTCCTGCGCCTCTGGACTGAGGGCGGCCCCAAAGGTGGTCCGCGCCGGATGGTTGCGGGTGAAGGGCTCGAACTGGAGGATCCGGACGTGTTCGAGCCAGACCGTCACGCCGCCGCAGGTTTCGATCTCGAAACGGGCGCTGCCGACCTCTTCGGCGCGCACGGTGCATTGCAGCGTTCGCGTGATCAGGGTCGGCAGGTGTCTGAACTGCGAGAAGTCGACATTGGGCGCGTCCCCGCCGGCGTAGACCTCGTCGAGCGGCCCTTCACGAAAGGCGATCTCGCGGCCGCTCGCCACCATCGTCTTCAGCGCCTCGCGGCATGGGAGATCGCCGGTGTCCACCCATCCGGTCATGAACCGGTAGTCGACACGATCCTGCATCGGGCGTGCCAGTCCCGGAAACCGCCGCTCGTCCGCGCAGGACATGCGCCAGCGGTTGATGGACTCGCCGGGCCTGAGGGTACGCCAGGGGAGAGGATCGGTCATGCTTCGTGATGCTTGAGAATTCGTCGTCAGGCGCGCAGCATCCGCGATCAAGGCCGCGCACGCAACCGCGGCCGATGGAGGCGGACCATGCAGAACCATCCGACGGACCGCGAACGCGTCTGGAGCCTGCTCGGCGGCGTGGCGGTGCGACGCGCGTTCGGGCCGCCACGGCGACTTGCGCGGGAGGTGTGCGACGGCTTCACCTTCGAGACCCTCGCTTTCCCCGGCGTGGCCGAAGACGAGGATGTCCCCGCCTATCTGGTCACGCCACCGGACGCGCCAGTTACGGCGCCGGCGGTCCTCTACTGCCACGCCCACGGCGCGCGATACGACATCGGCAAGGAGGAGCTGCTCGAGGGGCGCCCGGCGCTGACCACACCCTACGCGGGGCCGCTGGCGGCGATGGGCTTCGTCGTGCTCTGCCTCGAAATGCCCTGCTTTGGCGCCCGGGCCGGACGCCAGGAATTGGCGACCGCCAAGGCGCATTTCTGGCGGGGGACAACGCTGTTCGGCCAGATGCTCGGCGAGCAGGTCGCAGGGCTCGACTATCTCGCGGGACTGCCCGGCGTCGACGCCGGGCGGATCGGCGCGATCGGCGTCTCGATGGGCGGCACGCTCGCCTGGTGGCTTTCGGCGCTCGACGACAGGGTGCGCGCCGCGGTCAGCCTCTGCTGCCTTGCGGATCTCGCCTGCCTGATCGAGGCGGACGCCCATGACGGGCACGGCCAGTACATGACCGTTCCCGGACTGCTCGCACGCTACAGCACCGGACGGCTCGCCGGCCTCGCCGCGCCGCGCGCGCAGTTGCACGGGGTCGGGCTCCGGGACTGGAGCACGCCGCAACGCTGCTTCGAGACGGCCCGCGCGGAGTTGACGGCGGCCTACGTCGCCCGCGGCGCGGCAAGCCAGCTCGCCTTCGTCGTGGAGCCCGACGCCGGGCACGAGGAGACGCCGGACATGCGCCGACGCACCCTCGACTTTCTCGCGCTCCATCTCGCGAAGCCGGCTGTGGGCGGCGCCGAGGGTTTGAGTTGACGGGCCAATGGGGCTCGCGCACTATCTACTCAAAACAAGCGACAATCGCAGTTTCGGGAGGAAACATGATCAACCCACGCAAACACATCGCGCGGTTTCTGGGCGCGGTCTCGATCGCGGCCCTGAGCGCGGGCGGAGCCTGGGCGGTGGACCTCGACCTGATGTTCAACGCCAACGACAATCAGGCGGAGGTGATGGCCGACTTCATCGAGCGCTACAAGGAAGTCGCGCCGGACGTGAACATCACCATGAACGTCGTCGGATACGACGTGATCCGCGAGCAACTCCCCGTTCAGCTCGAGGCCGGATCGGGCCCAGATGTGGCGCTCGTGACCAACCTCGGCGGCCTCAACCCCTACTACATCGACCTCACGCCATACGTGGATGCGGAGGAATGGGAGGCGAACTACGGCGCGGTGCTGCCATGGTACCGGGCCGGCAAGCCAGACGGGATCTACGGCTTCCATTCCGAGATGACGGTGACGGGCCCCTTCGTGAACCTCACCATGTTCGAGGAGGCCGGCGTCGAGGTTCCGCCTCCGGGCTCGACATGGGACGACTGGGCCGAGGCAACGCAGGAGGTCATGGACAGCGGCGCCTACGCGGGCATGGTCATGGATCGCTCCGGGCACCGCATGGCGGGCCCGGCGATGTCCTACGGCGCGGCCTATTTCGACGCCGACGGCAACTGGGTGATCGACCAGGGTTTCAAGGATTTCGCCCAGCGCATGCTCGACTGGCACGCCAGCGGCCTCATGCCGCCGGACGTCTGGCCCGCGGTCTCGGGCGGCAAGTACGCCAACGGCAACGAGATGTTCTTCAACGAGGACGTGCCGTTCTACATGTCCGGGTCCTGGAACACCGGGAACGTTCAGGCCAATGTCGGCGACAAGTTCGACTGGGCGGTGGTGCCGGTTCCGTGCGGCCCGGCGGGCTGCGGCGTGATGCCGGGCGGGGCCGGGCTAGTGGCCTTCAACCACAGCGAGAACCCCGACGAGGCCGCGAAGTTCGTGGCCTGGATGGGCGAGAACGACAACGCGCGCGAATGGTACACGCGCACCTTCGCGATTCCCGCCCACGCCGGCCTGCAGCAGGAAGGGCTCGACTACGCCTCTGCGGGGGCTTCCGAGGCGGTCGCGGAGGGGCTGAACCTTTTCGCGCAGATGGTCGCCGCCGCGGCCGAGCAGACGCCGCAGGCGTTCCAGGCACAGGGCAATCCGAGCAACTTCGTCATCTTCAACGCCACGACCGAATACCTCGGCGCGGCGATGAACGGCGAGCTCACGCTCGACGAGGCGGTCGAGAAGATCGAGGCCGACATCGTCACAAACGCCAACTGAGCGCGTGAATCCGACCCGGAACTCCGCCGGACGCCCCAAGGGGCGTCCGGTCCAGTGTGATCCCCGAGCGCCGCGCTCCAGAGCGGTGCGCGGGGGGGCGACGTGACGCCAGCCCTTGCGCTGACGCTCTTCGTCGCGCTCTTCTGGGGCGTCGGTGGCTCGCTCTGGCTCTTCGCCCGTCGTTGCTACTCCCTGCGCCAGTTGCCTCAGTTCGCCATGGATCTGGTGGGCTTTCCGGTCGAACTCGCCCAGAGCGTCTGGGGACGGGCGGGCGTGCCCTACGCGCTGCTCCTGCCCAACATGCTGATCTTCGGCTTCTTCACCTTCCTGCCGATGATCCTGAACTTCTACGTTTCCTTCACCGGTGGTTCCTCGATCTCGCTTTTCGACCGGCCCTGGGTCGGGCTCGACTACTATGCGCGCATCTTCGACTGCGAGACGATCTTCTCGCCCAAGACCTGCTCCAACGAAGGCTTCAACTTCTGGACGGGGATGTACAACACGCTCTGGTTCGTCGTGATCCAGGTGCCGATCATCTGCGCGGTCTCGCTGGCCACGGCGCTGGTGGTCAACAAGTCGCTCGCCGGGCGTGGCTTCTGGCGGGCGATGTTCTTCTATCCGGTGATGCTCTCGCCGGTGGTGATCGCCAACATCTGGCACTGGGTCCTGCACCGCAAAGGGATGCTGAACTCCATGCTCGACGGCGGCGCGCAATCGATGACCTCTCTGGCCGGGCTGGCCGGGTTCGACATCGCCGCGAGCATCTTCATGGCGATCCTGCTCTTCGTGACCAGCGAACGCGCCCTGCGCGGCGGCGGAGAGCCCTTGGTCATCTGGTCGACGCTCTTCGGGGCGCTCTTCGTGCTGGTCTTCACCTGGGCCGACCCGCTCCAGCTGGTCGGCGTCGGGTCGGGGCTGAGCTTCTGGCTCGGCGCCGCGGTGGCCGCGGCCACGCTCTACATGGTCGGGGTCGCGCATCCCGCGGCGCGTTTCGCGCTGATGGCGCTCGCGGCGATCTCGCTCCTGCTGCTGCTGACCATCCAGTTCGATGCGGTCTTCGACTTCAGCGGCTTCCGCCCGATCAACTGGCTGGTGACGCCGAACACCAACTGGCCGTTCTTCTGGCTGGTCTTCGTGTTCTGCTGGTCGCACATGGGCTTTTACATGCTGATCCTGCTGGCCGGGCTGCAGGCGATCCCCGCCGACCTCTACGAGGCGGCCAAGATGGACGCGGCGCGGGCGCCGCGGGTGTTCTTCCGGATAACGCTGCCCCTGGTGATGCCCACGCTGACGGTGGTCCTCGTGCTCTCGCTGATCCGCAGCTTCCAGATCTTCGACGAGGTCTGGCTGCTGACCGGCGGCGGGCCTGGGCGTGAGACCTTCATGATTGTCCAGAACATCTACGAGACCGCCTTCACCGGCGACAACCCGGCCTACGGCGAGGCGGCGGCGGGATCGGTGCTGATGGCGGTTGTGATCGCGGTCTTCACATTCTTCCAGCTCTACATCACCCGCAGGCAATCGGAGTTCTGACGACGATGTCCCCCTTGCTCGCTTTCATCTCCCGCACGAAGGGCTCCGACGACGGCGCCCGGGCGATCGGGGCGGCGGACGTCTTTGCGTACTTCTACCTGCTGCTCGGTGTTCTGATCATTCTGGTGCCCGTGGGCTGGACCTTCCTGAGCTCGCTGAAGCCCGAGCGCGCCATCGACAGCTTCGACACGCGCCTCATGCCGCTTGCGCAGGTCGAGCGGGAGGTCGACGGCGTCGGACCGAAGCCGATCTACGAATGGGTCGACGAGACCGGCGAGATCGCAGAGGTGTTCAAGGCCGGCCCGACCCGGGCGATGACCGATGTGGCGCGCGTGGAGGATCCCGAAACGGTGTTTCAGACGCCGCGATTGGACCTGCGCCCGTCCGAGGAAATCAGGATCGCCACCGAGAACTATCTCGATCCGATCCTGAAACGGAACGGCCAGGACAACTTCAACTTCTTCACCTACCTCTTCAACACGGTGTTCGTGACGGTGATGGCGACGCTGATCACCCTGATGATCAACGCCATGGCCGCCTTTGCGCTGTCGAAGTACCGCTTCCGCGGGCGACTGACCTTCACCATCCTGATCGTGGCGACGCTGCTGATCCCGTCCTCGATCATTCTCGTTTCGCTCTTCTTCGTGGTCTGGTCTTTCGGGATCTTCGGCTCGCTCTGGGGCGTGATCGTGCCCGCCGCCGCGACCCCGACCGGGGTGTTCCTGCTGCGTCAGTACATGCTCACTATACCCGACGAGCTTCTCGAGGCCGCGCGCATGGACGCCGCCAGCGAGTGGCGGATCTTCTGGCGCATCATCCTGCCGTTGTCGCTGCCGGCGCTATCGGTGCTGGCGATCCTGTCGATGATCTGGCGCTGGAACGACTTCCTCTGGCCGCTGATCGTGCTGATCTCCGATCCGGCCAAGCACACGCTCCAGATCGGCCTCACGACCTTCTCGGGCGAGTTCGATTCCGACTTCCACTACATCCTGGCCATGACCGTAGTGTCGCTGCTGCCGGTCACGCTGGTGTTCGTGTACCTGCAGCGCTTCATCACCACCGGCATCGCGACGACGGGGTTGAAATGAGCCAGGCGCACGCCCTTGAGCTTCGCGAGATCCGCAAGTCCTTCGGGCCGGTGCACGTGATCCACGGCGTTGATCTGTCCATCGAGGAAGGCGAGTTCGTGGTCTTCGTCGGCCCGTCGGGCTGCGGCAAGTCCACGCTCCTGCGCCTGATCGCCGGACTCGACGACCCCACCAGCGGCGACATCGTGCTCGAGGGGCGACGCGTCAACAACGTGCCGGCCTCCGAGCGGGGACTGTCGATGGTATTCCAGTCCTATGCGCTCTATCCGCATATGAGCGTGCGCTCGAACCTCTCGTTCGGGCTGCAGAACATGCGGATGCCGCGGGCGGAGATCGACGAACGCGTCAACGGCGCCGCAAAGCTGTTGCAGATCGAGGCCCTGCTGGATCGCCGCCCGGGACAGCTCTCCGGCGGCCAGCGCCAGCGCGTCGCCATCGGCCGCGCGATCGTGCGCGAGCCGTTGATCTTCCTCTTCGACGAGCCGCTCTCCAACCTCGACGCCGAGTTGCGGCTCCAGATGCGCGTCGAGATCTCGAACCTCCACGCCCAGCTCGGCAACACCATGATCTACGTCACACACGACCAGGTCGAGGCCATGACCATGGCCGACCGGATCGTGGTGCTGCGCGCCGGGAGGATCGAGCAGATCGGCCGCCCGCTCGATCTGTACAACCGCCCGGCCAACCGCTTCGTCGCGGGTTTCATCGGCGCGCCGCAGATGAACTTCCTGCAAGGGCGACTCGCCGCCGGCGATCCGGCGGCGCTGACGCTCGACTGCGGGCTCACGCGCGCGTTGCGCCTGCGCGACGGGTCCGCGGTGCCGGACGGTCCCGCCACAGTCGGCGTGCGCCCCGAGGCGATCGGCGTGTCGCTCGAGGGCACCGGGGACCTGCGGGTGAAGGTGCAGAACTTCGAACAGCTGGGATCGGTGACCTACATCTACACCGCCTTCCCTAACGGGGAGACCCTGACGGTGCAGCACGCCCACCAGATCCCGCTCCGGCGCGGCCAGGAGATCGGCGTCAGCTTCGATGCGGCGGGTTTCCACGTATTCGCCGACGAGAGTGAGCGGGCGCTCGAATTCGACGATGCTTCGGGTGCCGCGCGATGACGGCTGCGGCGAAGACCGGCGTGGCGATGGTCGGCCTCGGCATGGTCAGCCCCACTTACGCGGCGGCGCTCGAGGGTCTCTCCGACCGGATTTCGCTTCGTGGCGTCATGGCGAGCAGCCCCGAGAGCGCCGCGCGCTGGATCGAGCGCCACCCGGGCCTGACCACCCGCGCCTACGCCTCCGCCGAGGAGATCGCCGAGGACGACGCGGTTGCCTTCGTCATCCTCGCGACCCCGCCGAATGCGCGGGAGAGCTTCGTGGAGACCTTGGCCGCGGCGGGCAAGCCGATCCTGATGGAAAAGCCCGTTGAGCGGACCCTCGACGCGGCGGAACGTCTCTGCGAGATCGCCGAGGCGCACGGCGTCTCGCTCGGCGTCATGCTGAACCATCGCGCCCGTCCCGCCGCGATAGCGCTCCGCGACCGGATCGCGGACGGAGCCTTCGGCGCGCTGCTGACCGTTGAGGTGAGCATCCCCTGGTGGCGGCCGCAGAGCTACTACGTCGAACCCGGCCGGGGAACCTACGCCCGCGACGGCGGTGGCGTCCTGATCAGCCAGGCGATCCACACGCTCGACCTGATGCTCAGCTTCACCGGCCCGGTCGCGGAGGCGATCGCGCTCGTCGCCACCACCGGCTTCCATCGCATGGAGGCGGAGGACTTCGTCAGCGCCGGCCTGCGGTTTCGCAACAGCGCCGTCGGCTCGGTCTTCGCCACCACCGCGAGCTACCCGGGCCGGGGCGAGACGATCACGCTGGGCTTCGCGAAGGCGACCGCGCGGCTCGACACCAACATGCTCACCCTCGACTGGCTCGATGGGCGCAGCGAGACGATCGGCCAGGCGACCGCCTCCGGCTCGGGCGCCGATCCGATGGCCTTCACCTCGGACTGGCATCGCGACATGATCGCCGACTTCGCCGACGCACTAGCCGAGGGGCGCCCGCCGCGCGTGCCTTGTCGCGAGGCGCTGGGCGTTCACCGGCTGATCGCCGCGCTCGAGGAAAGCGGCGCGGCGGGGCGCCACGTGGTGCTGCGGGAGGACTAGCAGAACATGGACAGCGCACTGACCCTCGGCGTGCTCGGCATCGATCACGGGCACATCTTCGGAATGCTGACCCGGATGCGCGAGCGCGGCTGCGCCTGTCGCCAATGGTGGAGCGACGGGCCCGCAGTGACCGAGACGAAGTTCCGCGAGGTCTTCGCCAACCTCGAGCGCGTCGACGATCGCCGGCGCATCCTCGAGGATCCGGCCGTCGACATGGTTCTGATCGCCGCGGTGCCGGCCGACCGGGCCGCACTCGCCATCGAGGCGATGGAGGCCGGCAAGGACGTGATGGTCGACAAGCCCGGCTGTACAACCCTCGACCAGCTCGCGGCGCTTCGCGACTGCGTGGCGCGCACCGGGCGGATCTGGTCGATCAATTTCTCCGAGCGCTTCGAGGTGCCGGCGGTGACGCGCGCCTCGGCCATGGTTGCCGACGGCGCGATCGGCCGGGTGATCCAGACCGTCGGCCTCGGCCCGCACAAGCAGAACCTGCGCACCCGACCGGACTGGTTCTTCCGCCGCGAGCGTTGCGGAGGCATCCTGTGCGACATCGGCTCGCATCAGATCGACCAGTTCCTGCACTTCACCGGCTCGAACGAGGTCGAGATCGCGCATGCGCTGGTGGAGAACACGACCATGCCCGAGCATCCGGGGTTCCAAGACTTCGGCGAGATGACGCTGGTCGGAGACTGCGGTCACGGCTACGCGCGGCTCGACTGGTTCACCTCCGACGGTCTGCCGACCTGGGGCGACGGACGGCTCTTCATCCTCGGGACCGAGGGCCACATCGAGCTGCGCAAGTACACCGACATCGGCGCCCCCCACGTCACCGACAGTCTCTTTCTGGTCAATGGCTCGCGCAACGCGCGCATCGACTGCCGCGACGCCGGGCTGCCTTACTTCGAGCGGCTGATGGCGGACGTCCGCGACCGCACCGAGACCGCTGTCGGACAGGACCACACCTTCCGGGTGATGGAACTCGCGCTCCGGGCTCAGGCGAAGGCGGAAGCGCGGTGACCCGCCGGGTCGCGATCCTCGGGGCGGGGATCGGGGCGTCACATCTTGCAGGCTACATGCGACTGCCGGACCGCTTCGAGGTGGCTGCGATCTGCGACCTCGACGAGGCGCGGGGCCGCGCGCTGGCTGCGAAGGCGCCCGGGGCTGTCTGGACGCCGTCGCTGGACGAGACGCTCGCCGACGCCAGCCTCGACGTGATCGACGTCTGCCTGCCCCCGCATCTGCACCATGCGGTCTGCGCCCGGGCGCTCGACGCCGGCCGCGCGGTCATCTGCGAGAAGCCGCTGGTCTCGAGCCTCGCGGAGGCCGACGACCTGATCGCGCGCGCGAAAGCCGGCGGCGGGCGGCTGCTGCCGATCTTCCAGTACCGCTTCGGGCTCGGCGCTGCGCAGCTGCACGCGCTCGTCGACGCCGGGCTCGCGGGGCGGCCCATCGCCGGAACGCTCGAGACCCACTGGGACCGGGACGCGGCCTACTATGCGGTGCCCTGGCGGGGAACCTGGGCGGGCGAGCAGGGCGGGGCGATCCTCGGCCACGCCATCCACATCCACGACATGCTGGGCGTACTCGTCGGTCCGGTGGAGCGGGTCTACGCCGAACTCTCGACAGCTGTGAACGAGATCGAGGTCGAGGACTGCGCGGCGATCACCTTCCGGCTTGCGAACGGCGCGCTGATCACCAGTTCGGTGACACTGGGCGCGGCGGGCAACACCAGCCGCCTGCGGCTCTGTTTCGAGGGCGTCACCGTCGAGAGCGGCGCCGACCCCTACGCTCCGGCGGAGCAGGCCTGGCGCTTCATCGCGCGCAAGCCGGTCGCCCAGGCCGACGTCGATGCTGTGGTCGCCGCCACGCCGGCGCCGCTGGCGGGTTACGCGGGGCTCTTCGAGGCGGCGGCCGATGCGCTCGACGGGCGCGGGCGGCGCGAGGTCACCGCAGAGGACGGTCGCGCATCGCTGGAACTCGTCACCGCCATCTACGCCTCAGCCCGCGCCGGCGCGCCGGTGTCGCTTCCGATCGGCTCAGGCCACCCGCTCTACCGCGGCTGGCTGCCCTGAGCCTCGCCCGACTCGCCTCTGGGTAGATTTTGAGCATCAGGAGAGACATCTTTAGGTAGAGCGTTGCGCATCGGCCACGATTCGGCCCGTCAACGAAGACATTGAGTCTCCGGGACAATTTTCTTCTTGATTCGAAGCGGACGTGATTGCATATCCCCCATCCTGACGCCAACGCACGCGCCTCTGTAAGCATCCCTCCGGGGATACACGCAGCGACGGTAACGTCTCTTTGGTAACATCGGCGTCCGGGTTCCGGTCGCTGGGGCTAATGGAGATGCGCATGCGACACGCTGCCGCTTTTGCGGGGGCGCCGGTATCGGCTGACCCTCACCCGCTTGTGACCGCCGTTTCCGCACGACAGGACGCGTTCCTGCGCGACCGGACCTTCGAACGTCCGACGATGGTCTTCGACCTCGATCTCTTGCGCGCGAAGTACACTGCGCTCGCCACGGGTCTCGGTCGCGACGTTGCGGTCCATTACGCGGTCAAGGCCAACCCGGCGCCGAGGGTCATCCGGACCCTCGCAGACATGGGCGCGAAGTTCGACGCCGCCTCGCGCGGGGAGATCGAGCTCTGCCTCGGCCTCGGCGTGCCGGCGGCCGACATCGCCTTCGGCAACACCATCAAGCGCGCGTCCGACATCGGCTTCGCGCACGCGGCCGGGGTCAAGCAGTTCGCCGCCGACGCCGAGGAGGAACTCCTCAAGATCGCCGCCCTCGCGCCGGGCGCGCGGGTGATCCTGCGGATGCTGGTGGACGCCTCCCAGGCCGACTGGCCGCTCAGCCGCAAGTTCGGCGCATCGCGCCGCGAGACGCTGCGGCTGATGGAGGTCGGCGCGATGCTCGGGCTCGACATCGCCGGCGTCTCGTTCCACGCCGGAAGCCAGATGCGCGAGCCTCGGATGTGGGAGATGGCGCTCGACGCGGCGGCGACCCTGTGGACCGAGGGCTGCGCTGCGGGTCACGACCTGCGCATCCTCAACATCGGCGGCGGCTTCCCGGCCTTCTACGGCCAGCCCTTGCCCGCGACCGAACACTACGCCGCCGCGGTCATCGATCGGGTGCGCGCCTGGTTCGGTCCGGACGTGCAGGTGATGGCCGAGCCCGGGCGCGGCCTCGTGGCTGAGGCGGGCGTCATCGCCGCGGAGGTGCTGCTGGTGTCGCGCAAGGACGCCGACGACCTGCACCGCTGGGTCTATCTCGACATCGGCAAGTTCTCGGGGCTGGCGGAAACCATCGACGAGGCGATCCGCTACCAGTTCGAGACGCGCCACGGCGACGACGAGACCGGACCGTGCATCCTCGCAGGGCCGTCGTGCGACTCCGCGGACGTGCTCTACGAGCAGCGCCCGGTGCAGCTTCCGGTGGCGTTGCAGTCCGGCGACAGGATCAGGATCCTCTGCACGGGCGCCTACACCACCAGCTACGCCTCGGTGGGCTTCAACGGCTTTCCGCCGCTCGACGAGGTCTATCTGGGCTGATCCCATGCGGCCATGGGCAGAGCGACCGCCGCGCTTTCGACCGGGCGTCCGAGCTGGACAGTTTGAAAGAAACTGAAATAAAACGATAAAAAGGTCAACGCGTCGATCACGCCCCCGGACGACGCAGCCGCCGCGCCACCAGATGGGCAAACGCCGTCGACAAGACCAGCGCCAATCCCAGTAGCGGCGCTTGGGCCGAGGCGAAGAGGATGCCGAGCGGCCCCATGCCGACCCGGATCAGGCCCAGCACGAGGTCCTGTCCGCCGGACAGGATCTCGCGCAGCCCGAAGATCGCCCCGCCCGCGAGGCTGCCGAGCAGGAGCGCCAAGATGGCGCCGAGGATCGACAGGAGCCAGCCCGCGGCGCCGCCGCGCCCGAAGAGCCCGGCGAGCAGGAACCCCGCCAAAGCCCCGCCAAGCGCCTGGGACGCGGTGAAGTGGGCGATGTCGGCACCGATCACCCGGACTGCATCCTCGGGCCAGACGGCGCGGTCCTGCAGCGTGAAGGCCAGTGCGAAGAACGCCAGCGCGCCGCCCCAGATCGCCGCCACCGCCAGCCGCATCGGTCAGTCGTAGCTCCGGGTGACCAGTTCGGAGCGCATCTCCGGCCGGCGCCAGTCGCGATGCATCGCGCCCCCCTTCATGATCAGCGCGAAGTTGCCGGGCCCGACCAGCACCGACTGGTCGGCCAGAGGATCGCCGTCGACGAGCAGGATGTCGGCGAGCGCGCCCTCGGCGATGACGCCAAGCTCGCCCTTGTGGCCCATCAGCTCGCCCCCCACGGCGGTGGAGCAGCGTAGCGCCTCGGCCGGCGAATAGCCGAAGAACTTCACGAAATGGCCGATGTCGCGCGCGTTCTGTCCCATCGGCGTGATGGTGAAGCCGTAGTCGCCGCCGACCACTACCTTAATGCCGCGCTTTCGCATCTCGTGATAGGTGGCGACCGTGTGTTCAAGCTTGCGCGGCAGGCCCATCGATTCGGCGATGTCCCTGGTCAGGCCGACCACGTCGCCCTCGAAGACCGCGTTGTGAACGAGGCCGAAGGCCGGGCCGATGATGACCCTGTCCTTCACCGATTCGAGCATGTCGAGGGCTTCCTCGTCGGCGAAGTCGCAATGGTAGATGCAGTCGCACCCGGTGCGCACCGCCCGCTTGACCGATTCGGCCGCGCGGGCGTGGCAGGCGACGCGCTTGCCCCAGTCGTGGGCGGCGTTGACGACGGCGGCGAGCTCCTCCTCGGAGATCGAGACCACCTCGGCGCGCGCGTGGCTGACGAACTCGTCCCCGGAGATGTTGATCTTGATGTTGTCGACGTTCTCGCGACAGCACATGCGCACCGCCTTGAGCATCTCGGTCACGCCGTCGGCGATCAGCCCGAAGCTCTCGGCGTGCATGTGCGCGCGGCGCTCGTCGCCCAGTCCGCCGGTGGTGGTGATCTCGGGGCTGGCGGCCCGGTAGCGCGGCCCGGCGACATAGCCGTCCTCGATCTCCTGGCGCAACACCACGTCGAGGCGCAGCTTGGCCGAGGCCGCCGAATAGGCGCTGGTGAAGCCGTGATCGATTATCTTGGCGGCGTTGCGGATGGTGCGCAGCAGATGCTCCTCGGGCGGGATCTCGCCGAGGTCCTGGTTGCGCGCCGGGCCGACGAAGCTGAGATGGCAGTGCCCCTCGACCATGCCCGGCATCAGGAAGCGCCCTTCGCCGTCGATCTCGGTTTCGGCGGCGCCCGCGTCGATCTGGCCCGCGCCGCGCGCGACCATCCGGATGCGGTCGCCCTCGACGACCACCTCGCCGGGATAGGCGGCGTCGTCGATCCCGTCCCAGACCCGGACGTTGCGGAAGAGATAGGAACCCATCGCGCGGCCCCCCCGGTTCAGGCGGCTCCGGGCCGCGGCGCGGCCCGGGTGTTGAGATAGACCGATTGCAGGGTCGTGGTGGCACAGATGTAGAGCCGGTTGCGCTTGATCCCGCCGAACTCGACATTGGCGACCACCTCGCCGGTGAGGATCTTGCCGATCAGCGCGCCCTCGGGGGTGTAGCAGTGCACGCCGTCGCCGGCGCTCGTCCAGATGTTGCCCTGCACGTCGACGCGAAAGCCGTCGAAGAGCCCGAGTTCGCATTCGGCGAAGACCTCCCCGCCCGACAGCGTCGCGCCGCCGACGCGGAAGGCGCGAATGTGCTTCGGCCCGTTCTCGACATGGGTGGCGCCGGTGTCGGCGATGTAGAGGATGCTCTCGTCGGGCGAGAAGGCGAGGCCATTGGGCTTCTCGAAATCGGTGGCGACCGCCGCCACCGCGCCGCTGTCGGGATCGATGCGGTAGACGTTGCAGGCGCCGTCGAGCTCGCCCGGGGAGGCGTCGCCCTCGTATTCGCTGTCGATGCCGTAGGAGGGATCGGTGAACCAGATCGAGCCGTCGGACTTCACCACCACGTCGTTGGGCGAGTTGAGCCGCTTGCCGCCGTAGTGCGACGCCAGCACCGTGCGCGACCCGTCCACCTCGACCCGGCTGACGCAGCGGCCGCGGTGCTCGCAGGCGACGAGCCGGCCCTCTCGGTCGACCGTGTGACCGTTCTGGTTGTTGCAAGGTGTTTCGAACACCGAGACCGAGCCATCGGTCTCGTCAAAGCGCATCAGCCGGTCGTTGGGGATATCCGACCAGACGAGGTACTTGCCCGCCGGAAAATACGCCGGACCCTCGGACCAGCGCGTGCCCTTGTAGAGCACCTCGCGGTGCACGTTGCCGAAGACGAGCTTCGTGAAGCGCTTGTCGCGGACCTCGAAAGTGTCGGTGAGCACGTCGTCCCCCTCCTATTGCGTAACCTTTGCCCCGCGGCCGTAGACGAGCAGCATGCCGATGATGACGCTTCCGTAGATCACCTGGCGGCCCGCTTCCGGCATCTGCATGATCGAGAGCACCGAGTTGAGCAGCACGATCAGGATCACGCCGACCAGTGTGCCGAGATAGCGCCCGCGCCCGCCGAGGATGTTGGTCCCCCCGATCACCACCGCGGCGATCGCCGGCAGGAGATAGGCGTCGCCCATGCCCTGGTAGGCCTTGGTCGAATACCCCGCGAGCAGCGTGCCGGCGAGCCCCGAGGCCATGCCGCAGAGCGCGAAGGCCGCGACGATCACCAGCCGCGTCGGCACGCCCGAGAGATAGGCCGCCGCCTCCTTGTTTCCGATGGCGTAGATGTAGCGCCCGAGCGAGGTGCGGGTCAGGACCAGCAGCATCCCCACCGAGGCCGCCGCCCACACCAGCAGCGCCACCGGCACGCCGGCGATGCGCCCGACCGCGAGGAATTCCATCAGGTCGGTGGCGGAGGTCTGCGGCGCGAAGCCGCCGGTGTAGGCGACCATCAGCCCGCGCATCACAGCGTTGACGCCGAGCGTGAAGATCATCGACGGGATGCGCAGAAACGCGACGCCGAAGCCGTTGAAGAGCCCGACGGCGAGCCCTACCGCGAGGCCCACCGGGATCGCCGCCGGACCGCCGACCGCCGTCGCCATCATCGCCGCCGCGGCGATGGTCCAGGGCACCGAGAGGTCGATGTGGCCGAGCAGGATCACCAGCATCATGCCCGCCGCGACGATGCCGAGAAACGCCCCGACCTGGAGCTGCTGCAGGAGGTAGGTGGGCGAGAGCAGGGTCGCCGTGCCCTGGGTCGTGAGCGTGTAGGCGGTGCCGACGGCGAGGATGACGAGGATGAAGGCCGCCGCGATGACGATCGGCTTGTCCTCGGGGCCGAGGCGGAAGCTGCGGCCGGCGGGGGCGGCGGGCAGGTCGGTCATCGCGGCCTCACCGGAAGAGCTCAAGCGTGTTCTTGACCCGCAGCACGCGCAGCGCTCCGAGGCTGACCGCGAGCAGCAGCACCACGCCCTCGAAGAGCGGCTGCAGCAGCGGGTCGATCTCGAAGATGCGGAAGTTGAACGAGATGGTGCGCAGCACCAGCGCCCCGAAGATCGAGCCGATGGCCGAGCCCACCCCGCCGAGCAGCGAGGTGCCGCCGATCACCACCGCCGCGATCGAGTTCAGCGTGTAGGCGCCCGCCTGGGGGATGTCGGCGTTGCCCGAGGAGGTCTGCAGCGCCAGGTAGAGCCCACCCACGCCCGCGAAAAAGCCGCCGAGCGTGAAGGCGGCGAGCTTGGCGCGGTCGATGGCGAGCCCTGACATGTAGGCCGCGCCCTCGCCCGAGCCGATGGCGTAGACGGTGCGCCCGGTCACCGAGCGCGCGAAGGGGACCCAGACCAGCGCCGCCACCAGCACCAGCAGCACCAGCGGCACCGGCACCCAGGCGATCGGCTGGAACCAGGGCGCATCGCCGTCGCCGGCGAAGCCGTAGGTTGCGGCCACCTCGAAGAGATCGTTGGTCGCGGCCCAGGACAGGTCGCCGTCGACGTCGCCGCCGGGAGAGGGACGCAGGAAGAGCGCGAGGCCGAGATAGATCGCGCCGGTGGCGAGCGTGGCGATGATCGGCTGGATGCGGCCGTAGACCACCACGCAGCCGTTGAGAAACCCGCAGGCTGCGCCGGCGGCGAGGCAGCCGAGGATGCCGAGCAAGAGCTGGAACGGCCCGCCGCTCAGCAGATGGCTCGCCAGGCAGTTGACCAGCGTCATGATCGCGCCGACCGACAGGTCGAGCCCGCCGAGCAGCACCGGCAGGGTCTGGGCCATCGCCACCATCGCCAGCGTGAAGGCCTCGTTGGCGTTCTGGATGTAGACGGCAGTGGAGAAGCCGCGGGGATGGTTGAGGTTGTAGAAGACATAGAAGGCCGCGAACACCGCGATGACGGTCAGCAGCCCCGCGTTCTGCCCCGCGAGGATGCGCAGATCCCCCGGGCGGCTCGGGGCGCGCGCGTTCACGCGGCCGCCTCGCCGATGTTGAGCGCGCTGGCGATGATGTTGCGCTCGGTGATCGCGTCACCGGCGAGTTCGCGCGTCAGCCGGCCGTCATACATCACCGCCACCCGGTCGCAGCAGCCGATCAGCTCCTCGTAGTCGGTGGAGTAGAACAGGATCGCAGCACCCGCCTCCGCAAGCTCGCGCAGGAGACGGTAGATCTCCTGCTTGGTGCCGACGTCGATGCCGCGGGTCGGGTCGTTGAGCAGGATCACCTTGGGCTCGGTCATCAGCCATTTCGAGATCACCACCTTCTGCTGGTTGCCGCCCGACAGGCTCGAGACCGGATCGCGGGTCGAGCCGACCTTTATGCGCATCCGCGCCACTCCGTCGTCGACGGCGCGCGCGAGGGCGGCGGAATCGACGAACGGCCCGACCGAGAGCCGCGACAACGAGGCGAGCGTCAGGTTGTCGGCGATCGACATCGGCAGCAGCAGCCCCTCGGTCTTGCGGTCCTCGGGGATGAGCGCCATCTCGACGCCCGCCTTCTTGGCCTGGACCGGCGAGCCGATCGCGACCGGCCGGCCCTCGATGCGGATCTCGCCGGCGGTGTTCCTGAGCACCCCGAAGATCCCGAGCAGCAGCTCCTTCTGGCCCTGGCCATCGAGGCCGCCGAGCCCGACGATCTCGCCGCGGCCGACCTTGAGGTCGATGTCCTTCAGCCGGCCCTCCCAGCGGAACTTCGCGAGCTCCAGCGCCGTTCCCTGGTCGACGAAGGCGCGCTTGGGCGGGAAGTGCGCCGAGATCTCGCGGCCGATCATCATCTGCACGATCTCGCCCGGGCTGCGCGCGCCCTGGGCGAAGGTCTCGATGTGGCGGCCGTTGCGGAAGATCGAGCAGCGGTCGGCGATCGCCTCGATCTCGTGCATGCGGTGCGAGATGGTCAGGATCGAGATGTTCTCGTCGCGGAGCCGGCGCAGGATGGTGAAGACCCGCTCGACGTCCGCCGCCGTCAGCGCCGACGTCGCCTCGTCGAGGATCAGGAGCGTCGGATCCTTGGCGAGCGCCTTGGCGATCTCGACGAGCTGGCGGCGCGACAGCGGCAGGTCGCGGACGCGCGACACCGGGTTGACGTCCTCGCAGCCGATCCTCGCCAGAAGCTCCTCGGCGCGGCGGCGCTGGGCGCGCCGGTCGATGAGCCCCAGACGTCGCGGCGGATCGGAGATCGAGACGTTGTCGGCGACGCTGAGGTCAGGCAGCAGCGAGAGCTCCTGGAAGATGCACACGATGCCCGCGTCGTTGGCGGCTTTCGGCCCGGAGAAGGCCACCGGCTGTCCGGCCAGCGTCATGCGCCCCTCGTCGGGCTGCACCGCGCCGGACATGATCTTTATGAGCGTCGACTTGCCCGCGCCGTTCTCGCCGAGCACGGCGTGGATCGAACCGAGCGCACAGGCGAAGTCCACGCCGTCGAGCGCGATGACGCCGCCATAGCGTTTGGTCACGCCGTCGAGCGTCATGTGCGCGGGGCGGGCGGGGGCCGCGGCGCCGGCTTCTGTCATCGGGGCTGCTCCGGACGGAGGGACGCGGCCCGGACCGCCCCGCAGGGGACGGCCCGGATCGTCGGCGTCACTGGTTCTCGGCGTCCTTCGCCATGATCTCCGTCGCGGTGATGTTCACGTCGCAGGGTGGGAACTCGTTCACCGTGAAGAAGTTGTCGGTCAGGTCGGGCCAGTAGTTCTTGCCCGCCTCCAGCTCGTCGTAGTTGGCGTAGGGGATCGGCACCGAGATGAGCTGCGGCATCACGTTGCCGTCAAGCGCCGCGAGCGCCGCCTTGATCGCGATGGCGACCATGCCCGGCGACTGGCCGATCGACGTGCCTTTAAGGCCCGCCTCGCCGTGTTCCGCCAGAAGCTTGCGGAAGCCGTTCTCCGATTCCCCGGCGATCGGCACCAGCGGATGGCCGGCGTCGAGCATCGCGCGCACTGCCCCGGTGGTTCCCCCCTGGACGACCACCGCGTCGAACTGGCCATGCACAGCGATGGCGTCGGCGGTGACCTTCTGCGCGGTCCCGTCGTCCCAGTTGCCCACGACCTCGACGATTTCCCAGTCGCCCGTCGGCTCGAAAACCTCGCGGAAGCCCAGATGCCGGTCGCGGTCCACCGAGTTGCCTGGCAGGCCGCGCACCTCGAGAATCTTGCCGCTGGTCGCGTCGCCGAGCTGTTCGGTCAGCCAACGGCCATACATGCGGCCCATCTCGAGCTGGTCCTCGTTGACCTGCATCACCGCGTCGGTGTCGAGCACGTTGTCGAAGGGCACCAACACCACGTTCTCGCGATCAGCGAGCCGGATCACCCGGTCGAAGCCCTCCGGCGAGACCGCGATGGTGATGATCGCGTCGAACCCCTGGTTGATGAAGTCCTCGATGGCGCCGAGCTGGGCGGCGACATCGGTGCCGGTGGACACCGCCTTGAACTCCTCGATCTGGCTGGCGATCTCGGGCTGCTCGACGAAGGCCTTGGCGGTCTGGATCATCTGGATGCGCCAGGTGTTGCCCACGAAGCCGTTGACCACGGCGATCTTGTGCGGCCCCTCGCGCGGCTCCCACTGGAAGTAGCCGATCTCGTCGCTCCAGGGCGCGAAGCACTCCGGATCGTGGCCCGGGCCGGAAACCTTCTCCGGACCGGCGAGCGCCGGGCCGGCGCAGAGCGCGGCCGCGCTGACGGACACCGCCCAAAGGGCTTTTCTCGACATCATGGTGGTTCCTCCCCAGGAAATGTGCATTCGCGATGGGCCGGCGGTCGTTCGCGCCGCCGGACCAGCGCACGATAGCGGGCAGGGGAGAAGTTGCATAGAAAAAAGCGGCTTGGGGCAGGTGCGGCCGCTCAGTCCCCGCCGCGGTGACCCTTGTCGTGCAGGTTGCCGGTCATCATCGCGCGCGCCTGCATCATCGCCCGGCTCTGCATCATGGCGCGGCTTTGCATCATCGCCCTGCTCTGCATCATGGCGCGCGATTGCATCATCGCGCGGGACTGCATCATGGCCCGGTTCTGAATAACGCCGCCCGAGCCGTCGTCGTGAAGCTCGCGCACGCGCAGGTCGTCCCGGTCGACGCCGGGCGCCAGCATCAGCGCCCCGCGGTCACCGTCGTCGAGCACCGTGAACCCGTCGAGGTCTTGTGGCACGTAGTAGAGCTTGCCGTCCGATCCGCGCAGCGTGAAACCGCCGGTTCCCGCCTCGGGGACCGCGCCGTCGCCGGGGCCGATCCCGAGCGCCGCGCCGAGTTCGCTCTCCTCCGGGTCGAGCGCCAGCACCGAGATGTCGTCCTCCAGCGTCCAACGCAGGTATTCCGTGGCTGGAAACGCCTTCTCCGCGGTGTCCGTGTCGGGCTCGCCGCCGGCCGCGTCCGGCGCGACGCCGATCAGCAGCATCGCCGGCTCGGGGAGCCGGATGATCTGCGCGCCCCGCATGTAGCCGAAGACGAAGACCAGCCCGCCGTCGAGCACCTCGAGCACGCGGGTGTTGGCGTTGTCGAGCGCCACGGTCTCGCTGATGGCGGCGCCCGCATCGGTCGGCAGGTTCAGCCCGGTGACCTGCGCCAGGGTCGTCGTCGTCGCCGAGGCCGGCGCGCGGAACCACCGCTCGGGCACCGCGCCTTTCATCACCTGCGCCTCCACGAGCTTGCCGTAGAGCCGGAGCCTGCGCCCCGGCGACAGGCTCATCATCTGCTTCTTGTCCACCACGCCGCCCCTCCGCGATCGCCTGCGTCCTGAAATGCTGCAGGGGATGCTACAGGAGCGCGCGCCGCATTTCCACCGCGACGCGAACCCGGTTCAGTCGATCTCGAAACCGCGCCAGCGGAACGCCTCGACCGCGAGCCTCCGGTGGTCGCGGCCGCTCATGAACCGGTCGGCGTCGAGAAAGGTCCGCGTCACCCGCGCGAGGCTCAGATGCTCTGGGTCGAGCCGCCGCCAGGTCTCCGCGAGACGCAGGCCCAGCATGTCCCGCGCGTCGCAGAGCGCCATCCGAAACCCCTCGGGTTCCTCGCGGAAGGCGTTGCGGGTGGCCGCGCCCACCTCCGGGTCGAGACGGTCCTCGGCGGCGTCCGCGCGGGTCTTCTCGGCCAGCGTTCGCGACAGGAGCCCCGCGTCCACCAGCCGATCCTCGTAGTACTCGACCATGATGTCGAAGAACGCCCCGGTCATCGGCTCGCCGAGCCCGTGCACCTCCTTGCCGCCCATCTCCGCGGCAGGGACGGTCGAGGGGCGCAGCTCCGTGAGCCGGATTGCGTTCGAGGCCACCCGGATCTGGCGGGTCGCCGACAGCTCGCCGATGCGGTTCATCTCGTTGGCCACGTAGAGATCGCCCTCGGACACCCGCAGCACGTGGTCGAGGAAGCTGTCGAAATGCAGTGCCGAGATCATCGCCACACAATCCGAGGCGCTCTCGTGAAAGCCGCGATAGTCGCGGGTCAGCCCCTGCTGCGAGGGCACGCCCGCCAGCCCGAACACCAGCCCGTGGCCGATCTCGTGGGCGAGCACGTCGAAGTTCAGCGCGAAGGCGCGCTTCTCGCCGGCGTCGTCGGCGCCGGATCCGCATTCGAGAAAACCCCAGCCGAAATGGGCGTTGTCCCAGTCGACCCGGGTGATCAGCTCCAGCCGGTCGTGAGTGGCGTCGAAGTGCCAGTTGATCGGCCCGCCGAGGTAGATCTCCCAGATGTCGAGGATGCGCCGGGCGCTGCCGAAGACATGGGCGGCGAGAAACGCCGGGTCCTCGACGTCGATCCAGTCGAAATGACCGTCCGCGCCGGGCAGCGCCGGCGGCCCCGACGGACCGCGGTAGGGCGGCGCGTCCTCGGGGCCGTAGGGCTCTTTGCCGATGGGCGAGAGCGCGTACATCCGGTGATCGGAGGGGCCGGGCCCGAGCGTTCCCGCCGGCGAGGAGACCCAGACCGTCTCGGGAACGGCGAATGCGGTCAGCACCGGCGCCTGCGCGAAGAGGCGGAACCGCGTGCCGGTGGGCGCGAAGAAGGAATTCAGCGAGAAAGCCAATGCGCCGCCTCCGCGCCCGGCTCCGGAAAGGCCGCGTCCCAGATAGCCGTGCGCTCGAAGCGGAATGGCGGTGGCGTCGCGTCCGCTCGGTCTCCTGCGGCGAGCAGCGCTAGCAGCGCCAGCGCGTCGGCGCGCTTCTGCGCCACCGCGATCCGCGGCAGCGCCGCCACCAGCCGGTCGAGCCTGGCTTTGTCCGCCCCGCCCTTGGCCCGTGCGGCGGCGAAGATCGCGGGCCAGCTCCGGTCCTTGTAGAAGAGCGCCTTGCCGGCCGCGGCGACCGCGCGCACCGTGGCGGCATCGACCACGCCCTCGGCCTGCGCCCGCGCCAGCGTCGCCCGGGCGTCCACGAGCGCCAGCGTGCCCGCGTAGCCGGTCTCGACCGGTCCGTGCACAACCGCCACCTCGTCGTCGTCCTCGAAGGGATCCTCGAAGGGCGCGAACCGCCCGTCCCGGTAGGCCTCGAAGACCCGACCGACCCCGGTCATGCCGAACTGCGCCAGCTCCGCGGCGCGCAGCGCGCCCATGCTGGCCGCGCCGAACACCGCCACGCCCTCGCTGAGCGCCCAGAGGATCTCCTTGTGCCAGACCGCGGGCGCCTGCTCGAAATAGCCGTCGACGAGCGCGATGGTCGTCGCCCCCCGGTCGCGCACCGCCGCCACCACGTCGCCGCGCCGGGCCGGCGGCAGCAGCACCGCGTCGAGCGCCGCCGACGCCTCGGCGCCCCGCAGCGTCGGCCCCAAAAACACGCACACCGTCATTCGGCAGCCTCGCGCAGCAACCGCGCGGCGCGGGGTCCGGGGACGTAACCTTCGGCGGCGCCCTCGAACGCCGCCTCGAGGCCCGGCGCGACGATCCGGGCGACCCCGAACGGGAAGGGCGGCCGGGCCAGGTCGACCATTGCGACCTCGCTCACCCCGACGCCGCCGACCGCCGCCAGCGCCGCGTCGATGTCGCCCGCGAAGCTGTCGGTCTCCAGCCCGGCGATGGACGCGAAGTCGCGGCGCGGACGCAGACCGCCGAGGATCGCGCGCGCCGCGCCGCGACGCTCGGCGACCGCGGCCTCGGCGTAGTCCTCCGCGGCGATGTCCTCGCGCGCTCCAGCGATGAAGGTCGCCCGCGCCTGCGCCGCCTCGGTTAACGCCCGCGCCAGCGCCACGTCTGGGGCGAGATGCGCCCCGGCGCCGATCTCCGCCGCGCCGGTCGCGCCGCGCGCGTCGTTGATCATCGCCACGAACGCCGGCACCCCGATGTCGGAGGTGATGTCCCAGGCCGCCACGTCGATCTCCGCCCCCGCAAAGCCGCCGAGCAGCGCCCGGCAGGCGGGGTCGTCCACCGTGTCGAGCCGCAGCGCCGTGGCGTCGCCCCAGGCCTCCGGCCCGAGCCGCCAGAGCGTCAGCGCATCGCGCTCGATCACCTCCAACAGCGCGTGCAGCGCCGCCTCGTCGCGGCTGTTGCCGGAGGCGAGGCCATTGGTGGTCGCGGGGAACGCCCCCGAATGCGGCGGCTCGGGGGCGGCGTAGTTGGCGTGGACCATCTCGAAGGGAACCCAGAGCGCGCCGCCGCCGATCAGGTCGCGGCCCTCGATCCAGAGAAACGGCCGCTGCGGGTCGAGGCCCTCGGGCCGGGCCAGCGGCAGGCGGGTCACGTCGATCAGCCGGTGCGCGAAGCGCAGCTCCTCGACGCTGCCGAAGCGCAAGGGCAGGTCGGGGCTCTCCGCGCACCAGGTCTCGTAGGCCTCCATCACCGCCGAGACCCGAGCCGCATCGCGGGTGAGCCCCTTGCCCTGGAAGACCGAGAGCGAGCGCGAATTGGGCCGGCAGGCGGTGAACACCGGGATCCCGATCCGGTCGAGCCCGTGGATGCCGGCCACGCGGCTGACGCCGAAGACCGGCAGCAGCGGTGCCAGCATCGCCCAGGTCTCCTCCGGCGGCCGCAGCCGTCGCCCACCCGCGCGCCAGCGCTTGTCGCTGCTCACGCGACCGTCGCCGCGCGGGCGGACTCGATGTCGCGCCCGCGCGCGCCTTCGGGTAGCAGCGCCAGCAACACGGCGATCCGCGCGCGCGCCGCCTCGGCGTCACCGATCAGAGGGGCGAGCCGCCAGCGCGAAGTGGCGGCGCGCAGCTGGAGCATCAGCGCGCCCTGGCCGCGAGCGATCGCCTCGGCGTCTTTCAGGCAGTCCCGGATTGCGGCTGCGTCCGGATCGGGCCGCGTCGCCCCCACCAGCGCCTCGTTGCGCGCGAGCTCCGCCGACCAGTAGTTGACGCCTTGCGACAGGATGATCGCGCGCCCCTCGTCGAGCGCCGCCGCGGCCTCGCCCCCGCGGCCCAGCCGGCGCAGCGCTTCGGCGCGCATGCACTGGTAGACCGGGAAATCCTCGGGCGTTCCGATGTCGCGCAGCACCGCGAAGCCCGCCTCGATCTCAGAGAGCGCGCCGGCGACGTCGGACTCGTCATCGGCCGCGAGCCGGCTCGCGCCGAGAAAGAGCCGCGCCTTGGCGCGGTATTCCTCCAGATCGTTCGCCTCGCTGAGGAGGTCCAGCCGGCGGGCGACGCCAGCCACTGCCTGGGCGTCGCCGCGGTAGTGATGGAGCATCACCGCGATGTCGAGCGCGTGCGCGAGGCTGCCCACATGGCCGAGCCGCTCGGCGTGGGCGAGGCTCGCCTCGACCTGCGCCACCGCCGCGTCGCCGGCGCCCCTGAGCCAGCTCGCCAGGGCGATCTCTCCGAGCGCGCAGACCTTGCAGTCATGGCCGCCGTAGAGCACGCTCTTGTCGTCGAAGCCGCCGGCCTCGTAGATCTCCAGCCCCTCGAAGGCGCTGCTGAGCGAGGCCTCCAGATCGCCCTGCTGGAAGCTGTTGGCCCAGACGCAATGCTGGGCCTGCAGCCGGAACTCGCGCCCCTGCATGCGCTCGGACACCTCGAGCAGGGTTTTCGCCCGCTGCGCCATGGCCGCGAAGTTCTCCGAGACCCGCCACCAGCCCCAGTAGGCCGGAAGCTGCCATTCGCACTCCGGCGTGCGCTCCGCCAGCGCCAGCGCCGCGTCATAGGCCGCGCGGGCCTCCGGCGACCCTGGTCCCCGCGCCGAAAGCAGCGCCCCGGCGAAGAGCACCTGGAGCCGGAGCCCGAGGGCTGCGTCGACCGAGCCGGTCGGAGCGCGCGTAGCAAGATCGAGGCACTTCTCGAAATGCGCCGCCGCCTCGCGCGGGGCCGAAGCGCGGTTGGCGGCGAGTCCGGCCTCAAGGTACGCGTCGAGCGCCTCGCGCAGCCGCTCGGCGCCTTCCAGATGGTGGGCGAGGATTTCCGGGCGCACCTTGCGCGGCCGCTCGGAATCGGCCTCGAGATAGGCCAGATACCGCGCGTGCCAGGTCCGCCGCGCCGCGCGCACGAGGCTCTCGTACGCGGCGGTCTGGAAGAGCGCGTGGCGGAACGACAGCACGCCGCCGCGCGCGACCGACAGCACTCCGGCCATCGACAGGGTGGCGATCGCCATGTCCACCTGCTCGGTCGGGAGCGCGGTGACCTCGATGAGCGCCGTTCGGGCCAGCGTCGGGCCGAGCACCGCGCAGACCTGGGCGAGCAGTTTCGCCTCGCCGAGCGTGTCGAGGCGGGCGGTGATCAGGTCGAGGAGCGAAACCGGCGTTCGGACCGGCGCATCGAGGCTGGCGGCCCGGAACACCCCCCGTACCCGTGTGACGCCCCCGCTCTCCAGCAGCGACCGGGTGAACTCCTCCAGATAGAGCGGCAGCCCGTTGGTGGCCTCGAGGATGCGCTGGGCGAGCGCAGCCTCAATCGGCCCGCCCGCCGTCGCCTCGATCAGGCGCAGGCTGTCCTCCCGCGAGAGGCCCTCAAGGCGCAGCTGCGTGTCGACCGGCCCGCTCCAGGCGAAGTCCGCGCCTTCGCGGGTCAGCACCAGGATCATCGCCCTGACTTCGGGGTGGGCGGTGACCTGGTCGAGCAGATCGAGGGTCGAGGCGTCGACCCAGTGCGCGTCCTCGACCACGAAAAGGAGCGGCTGCGTCCGGCTGCGGGCGAAGGCGAGCGCGGCCTCGAAGACGGTGCGCGGCGCGGGCGGCTCGGTCTCCGCGTTGGGGTGCAGCAAGCGCGCGAAGGTCTCCGCGTGGCGGGCGGCGCCGTCGGGATCAGCGTCGAACCAGCCCGCGAGGCGCGCGCTCTCCGCCTCGGCCGGCTGGCCGGGAACCTGCGCGAGCCAGCGCCCGATCGCCATCGACAGGCTAGAGTAGGGGGCGTGGCGGCGGGTTTCGCCACCGGAAAGCTCGATGATCCGGTCGCGCGGGATCCCGGCTCGGGCGAGGAAGGCCGCCGCCAGCGTCGACTTGCCGGCTCCGGGCTCGGCGGAGATCACCACGCAGGCGCGGCCCGCGGCCGCCTGCCCCCAGGCCCCGGCCAGCGCCGCGAGTTCGGCGTCGCGGCCGACCGGATCGATGTCGCGCGGTCCGAGCACCGAAGTCGGGTTGGCCCGGCCGGTGACGTGTAGCACCTCAACCGTCCCCGGCACGCCCTTGAGCGTCTTCTCCCCCAGCGATCGCAGAACGAAAGAGCCGCCGACCAGAGCCCGGGTCTGCGGGCTGACCACCACGCCGTTGCGCGGCGCGTGTTCCTGCAGGCGGGCGGCGATGTTGGGCACGATGCCTGTGAGCGCGTGATGCTCGCGGGTCTCGCCCATGCCCATCTCGCCGACGAGCACGCGCCCGGTGTGGAGCGCGATGCGCGCGGCGAGCCCAGCGCCGGCGCCGGCGAGGTAGTCGCGGTCGAGGGCCTCAAGCCGGCGCACGATCTCGAGGGCGGCGTCCACCGCGCGGATCGCCGCGTCCTCGCGCGCGCGCGGATAGCCGAAGTTGGCGATCACCCCGTCGCCGAGATAGTGCGAAATCATTCCGTCGTGGCGCTCGATCGCCTCGGCGCAGATCAGCTGGTACTCGCGCAGGAGCACCCTGAGATCCTCGGAATGCAGCCGCGCTGCGAGCTCCGTGGAGCCGACGAGATCGCAGAACAGCACTGTGATCTGGCGATGCTCGCCGTCGAATTCGCTCTGGAGCGCCAGATGCTCGACGATGCGCATCCCGCAGGAGGGGCAGAACTTGGCCTTCGGCGGCAAGGCGCCGCCGCAGGACCTGCAGACCGGCGCGGCCGTCTCCTGGTCCACCCCACGCCCTCCGTCGCCGCCCAGGTCCCGCAGAACCCTCGAACCGCGCCATTTCTAGCGGCGGCGAGCGGTCAAGTCACGGCGCAATCGCGGAGCGCGTCATCGGTGGCGGCGTCAGACCCGACGCAGGTCGGGGTGAAGGCTCTTGCCGAGGATGTGGTCGCTGCCGTTGAGGACATGCACGCTCGAGCCCACGAGCAGCGGATCGGGCGGTTCGCTGGCCCGCCGATCCCGGTCTGGGTAGGGCAGGCTGTTGAGGAAATGCCGCATGCAATTGAGACGCGCGCGTTTCTTGTCGTCCGACTTTACTACCGTCCAGGGCGCGTCGGCGGTGTCGGTGTAGAAGAACATCGCTTCCTTGGCCTCCGTGTAGTCCTCCCACTTGTCGAACGACTGCCGGTCGATCGGCGAGAGCTTCCATTTCTTGAGCGGCTCGTTCTCGCGGGCGGCGAAGCGGCGGGCCTGCTCGGCCTTGGTGACAGAGAACCAGTACTTGTAGAGCCGGATCCCCGAGCGCGTGAGCATGCGCTCGATCTCGGGCGTCTGGCGCATGAACTCAAGATACTCTGTCGGATCGCAGAAGCCCATCACCCGCTCGACCCCGGCGCGGTTGTACCAGGACCGGTCGAAGAGCACCATCTCGCCGGCGGCCGGCAGGTGCTGGATGTAGCGCTGGAAGAACCACTGGGTGCGCTCGCGCTCGCTGGGCTTGTCGAGCGCGATCACCCGCGCGCCGCGCGGATTGAGATGCTCCATGTAGCGCTTGATCGTGCCGCCCTTGCCGGCGGCGTCGCGGCCCTCGAAGAGCACGACGATCCGCTGGCCGGTCTCGCGGACCCATTCCTGCACCTTGAGGAGCTCGATCTGCAGCTTCGCCTTCTCCCGCTCGTATTCCTTGCGGCTGATGCGAGTCTTGTAGGGGTATTCCCCGGTCTCGAAGAGCCGGCGCACCTCGGTCGGATTGCGGCGAAGCCGCGCGAGCCGGGCGGCCGGACTGAGGCGCGGCTCGGCGGGCCCGGCCCCGGGGGCTGGGGGCGGTCCGGGCTCCGCCGCCGCGGCCGGGTCCAGGGCCGTTGCGTCCGCCACGTCAAGGGTCGGTTCGGGCGCCGACGTTTCCGCCACCTGCGGGTCGCCTTTCCCCTTGTTCTTCATCGGCTCCGCCATCACCTTCCTCCGTTCCGCGCGTCTTTCGGTCAAGACCCCCTAGCACGGGCTCCGCCGGCGCGCGTTGATCCATGTCAACGGAGGCTCCCCGCCGGCGGCCCCCCGGGGCCCCGCGGGCGCGTCGTCAGTCGATCAGCGCGGCGATGTCGGCGATGCTCAGGCCTTCGTGGATCTCGCGCAGGCGCGCATAGACGAGCGCCGTGAAGACCGCGCCGAACGCGTAGTAGAGCGCCGTCGACAGCGCGACGATCAGGAGCCCCGCGAGCCCGGGTTCGCCGCCGCCCGAGAGCGCCGCGAAGATCCCCGTCGAGACGAGGGCGACCGCGACCATCAGAGCCCCCAAGACGATCATCGCGCCGACGATGGGCCAGCGGTAGCCCAGCGTCAGCTCCTGCGCGCGCGACAGGCCCGACCAGCCGGCGTTCTCGAAGACGATCGCCGGCGTCCAGGGCAGGTACCGCGCCGCCACGTAGAGCCCCGGCAGGACGAAGAGGAGGATGCCGAGCCCGATGGCGATCGACACCAGCGTCCCGATCACCACGATCGGCGCGAAGAAGCGCAGCGTCTGCCCCAGGTAGTCCGTGAGCGCGTGCCGCGTGCCGATCACAGCGTCGATCGCCGCGAGCGCCATCACCGCGCTGACCACGAAGCCGAGGACCATGTTGATCAGCGCGGCCAGCAGCATGTCGAAGCCGAAGGCCTCCGAGAGCGTTGGATCCGTCGGCGACGGCCCCCACCCGCCGGCCATCATCTCGATCGCCGCGAAAGCCAGGGCCGGGACGAAGGCGAGCGGAAACAGGAACCCGAAGTTCGCAGCGAGCACCCGGCAGGCGGCGCCGACGATCCCGAAGACGCCGAGCGCCGGGCGCGGGTCGGTCATGGCGTCGTCACTCCCCTTTGCCGTCAGGCGCCGGCAAGAAGGCCTCGGGCTGCGCCTCGCGGGCCATGTGGTCGAGCACGGCGTTCACGAACCGGGTCTCGCGGCCGTCGGGATAGAAGGCCTTGGCCACCTCGACGAACTCGTTGATCGCAACCCGCGGCGGCGTGTCGGTCGCCAGCAACTCCGCGCCCGCCGCGCGGAACAGCGCCCGCAGCGTCGGGTCGATCCGGTCGATCGGCCATCGCTTGACCAGCGCCCGCTCGGTGAGCTGGTCGATCGCGCCCTGGCGGTCGACGGCGGCGGCGGCCAGCACCCGGAAATGCGCGACGTCGGCCTCGGCGTAGCGTACGCCGTCGATCTCCGCGCCGAGCCGGTGGCTCTCGAATTCCTCAAGCACGGTCTCCAGGCCCTGATCGCCGGCCTCCATCTGGAAGAGCGCCTGCACCGCGTAGAACCGCGAAGCCGAACGCATGCGCCGCGCCATCGCCGCGGTCGGGCGGCGCGTCTCGACCGCGTCGGTCATGCGCGGTCTCCGGCCGGAAAGTCCCCTGCGATCCGCACGCCCGGCTCGGCGGGGGCGCGGCGGGGCGGCGCGAACCGACGCGCGATCGCGATCAGGTGCAGCGCCGCCTCGGCCGCGCCGCCGCCCTTGTTCATGCCAGCGGGATCGGCGCGGACCTGCGCCTGCGCCATGGTCTCCACCGTCAGGATGCCGTTGCCGATGCAGGTTCCCTGCAGTCCGAGCACGGTCAGGCCGCGCGAACTGTCGTTGCAGACCGTCTCGTAGTGCGTCGTCTCGCCGCGGATCACGCAGCCGAGCGCCACGAAGCCATCGAAGCGCCCCGCGCCCCGGGCGAGCGCGATCGCGGTGGGGATCTCCAGCGCGCCCGGCACCTCGATGCGCTCATGCCCCGCGCCGGCCGCCTCGATCGCCGCGCGCGCGCCGGTCGTGAGACGATCGGCGATGTCGCGGTAGAACGGTGCGACCACGAGCAGGAGCCGCGGCGGCGTCTCGAAGACCGGCCGCGCCAGGCCGGTCCCGCCCTCAGCGCTGGCCATCGCCGCCGCCCTCCGCAGCGCCCGGCTCGGGGATCGGCCGGGTTCCCGCGATCGAGAGTCCGTAACCGTCGAGCCCCACGACCTTGGGGCTGGGCGAATTGGTCAGCAGGATCAGCTCGCGCAGCCCCAGCGCGTTCAGGATCTGCGCGCCGACGCCGTACTGGCGCAGTTTGTTGGGGCTGACGTGGTCGCCGGTGTCGAGCTTCATCGACATGTCGCGCAACACCACCACCACCCCGCGGCCCTCGCGGCCGATCTCGAGCATCGCGTCGCGCAGCTGGTGGGTGCGCCCGGGATGGAGCCCCAGCATGTCCTCCAGCGGGTTGACCGCATGCATGCGCACCAGCACCGGCCCCTCGCCGGTCAGGTCGCCTTTGCAGAGCACGATGTGCTCGGCGCCCGCGGTCTGGTCGGCGAAGACCCGCATCCGCCATTCGCCGCCGTATTCTGAGGTGACCGACTGCTCCGTGGTCTCGCGCACCAGGTTGTCGTGGCGCCGCCGGTAGGCGATCAGGTCGGAGATCGTGCCGATCTTGAGCCCGTGGAGTTGCGCGAAGGCGACGAGGTCGGGCAGCCGCGCCATCGAGCCGTCGTCGTTCATGACCTCGCAGATCACGCCCGACGGGTTGAGCCCGGCCAGCCGCGCGATGTCCACCGCCGCTTCTGTATGGCCGGCCCGCACCAGGACGCCGCCCTCGCGGGCGCGCAGCGGAAAGATGTGCCCCGGCGTGGCGATGTCGTGCGGACGCGAAGTCGGGTCGATCGCCACCGCCACGGTGCGTGCGCGGTCGGCCGCGGAGATGCCCGTGGTCACCCCCTCGCGCGCCTCGATCGAGACGGTGAAGGCGGTCTCGTGGCGCGAGGAGTTCGACGCGGCCATCAGCGGCAGTCCCAGCGCGTCGAGTCGCGCCCCGCTCAGCGCCAGACAGATCAGGCCGCGCCCGTGCTTGGCCATGAAGTTGACGGCGTTGGGCGTGCACATCTGCGCGGGGATCACCAGGTCGCCCTCGTTCTCGCGGTCCACGTGGTCGATGAGCACGAACATGCGGCCGTTGCGCGCGTCCTTGATCACCTCCTCGATGGGGGAGACGGCGCCGCGATAATCGTCCGGCTGTGACTGGAGCATGGACCCACCCGTTGCTTGCGCGACGTGCAATAAGCCAGACGCGCCGCCTTGGCCAGACCGCGGCGCTCAGGCGCTGCGGGTCTTGGTGGAAAGACGGCGGACGCTTGTCCCCCTTCCGCTACGAAGAAGGCCGCCGCATGTCCCGGGCGATCTCATCCAGAGGCCCCGTCGCCCGGGTCCCGCTCACGCCGCGTTCGCTTCGGCGAGCCGCGCGACATAGCGCGCCAGCGTGTCGATCTCGAGGTTGACCCGGTCGCCGACCCGGACGTCGCTCCAGGTGGTCACCGCCTTGGTGTGGGGGATCATGTTGACGCCGAATTCGCGGCCCGAGACCTCGTTGACGGTCAGCGACGTGCCGTTCAGCGCCACCGAGCCCTTCGGCGCGATGAAGCGCGCGAGATCCTCGGGGACGCGTAGGCGCACCCGCGTGCTGTCGCCCTCGGCCGCGACCGCGATCACCTCGGCGACGCCGTCGACGTGCCCCTGCACGATGTGGCCGCCGAGTTCGTCGCCGAGCCGCAGCGCGCGCTCGAGGTTCAGCCGCCTTCCCACCGCCCAGGCGGTCAGGCCGTCGCCCACGTTGGTGCGCGCCACCGTTTCCGCCGAGAGATCGACGTCGAACCAGGCGCCCACCTCCCCGGGGCCGCGATCGACGACAGTCAGGCAGATCCCGTCGCAGGCGATCGAGGCGCCGATGTCGATGCCGTCGGGCGGGTAGGCACAGGTGATGCGCGCGCGCAGGTCGCCGCGATCCTCGAGCCGCTCGATGCGGCCGACGTCGGTGATGATGCCGGTGAACATGGCCGATCCGCGCCCCGTCTTACCTCGCCTGCCTGAACTCGCGGGTGTTAGCCCGCGGGGCGCGGGGCGACAAGCCTCGTGGGGCCTCCGCACGTTGACGCTGGCGTCAGCAGGGCTTTCCGGATAGGATAGCATCCAACACTGGCCAACAGTGACTGTGAGGCGGTCGATGCGGTTCATGTTACGGGGGAGGCGCGGCCTCGCGCGCGCCATCGCTTTCACGGGCGTGGCGCTGGCGCTTGTGGCGTGCACTTTGCCGCGCTCGGGACCCACCGCCGGCGAGATCCGGCGCGCGTCCGATCTCGAACAGTACAACATGCATGTCGTCACCGTGACGCCCACCATCGCGGTCGCGGCGCGGTCCAACGAGGCGCTGGCGCTCGGCGAGGAGTTCGTGCGGGCCGGCGCGATCTCGCCCGACGCCATCGCCGCCGGCGACCGGCTCTCGGTCGCGGTCTGGGAGAACGTCGACAGCGGCCTGCTCGCCGGGGTCGGCCAGAAGGTGACATTTCTCAACGAGATCCAGGTCAACCAGTCGGGCGACATCTACGTGCCCTACGCCGGCCAGATCGACGCCGCGGGCCTCACCCCGGCCGAACTGCGCGGGCGCATCACCGAGATCCTCGCCGTGCAGACGCCCGACCCGCAGGTCGAGGTGCGCCGGGTCGCCGGCGACGGCGCGACCGTCAGCGTTCTCGGCGACGTCGCGGTGCCGGGCGTCTATCCCATCGAGGCGCCGACGCGGCGGCTCTCGGCGATGCTGGCCCGCGCCGGCGGGGTGAACGTGGTCCCGGACGTGGCGCAGGTGAAGATCGAGCGCGGTGGGCGCACCGGCCGCATCTGGCTTCAGGACCTCTACGACAATCCCCGGCTCGACATCGCCCTGCGCCCCAGCGACAGGATCATCGTCGAGACCGACCGGCGCAGCTTCACCGCGCTCGGCGCGTCCGAACAGCAGTCGCGCGTCAACTTCACCAAGCGCGACATGACTGCGATCGAGGCCATCGCCGCAGCGGGCGGGCTCGACGGTCGCACCGCCGACCCGACCGGCGTCTTCGTCTTCCGCCAGGAACCTTCCTCGATCGCCAACGCCGTGCTCGGCCGGTCCGATCTCGTCGGCGAGCAGCGCGTGGCCTATGTCATCAACCTGACCCAGCCCGACGGCCTGTTCTCGGCGCGCGAGTTCATCATCCGCGACGAGGACACCGTCTACATCACCGAGGCGCCCTTCGCCGCCTGGACCCGCGTGCTCGGCGTCGGCGCGACCGCGGTCAGCCTCGCGGGATCGGTGGCGGCGCTCAGCAACTAGGGTTGCAGCTCCGGTCCATGTTTCCTCCCGGACCGGATCAGGGGCGCGCCTGTGGCGCGCTGCCCGGTCCGGTCGGCCTCCGCCGAAGCGAAGGCCGAGAGGCGCCAAGATTTCTCAGCGCCGCGATCTGTCGCGGGCCAGATCGCGGGGACATCGGAAAGGGCGGCGCGTCGCTTCGATGTCCAGCGCCCGGCTCAGCCCGGTCCGGCGCCGCTCCCCGTCCCGTCCCGCTCCCATCGGCTCCGGATGTCGCCCCCTACCGCGCTGGTCTCAACCAGCCGGTAGTGCGGCGCGCTGTCGAGGGCTGCGATCCCCAGCCCGCCGATTGCCGGCGTGCCCTCGTCGCCCAGCGCCCGCCCGGCGGTGAAGGCGACGATCTCGTCAACAAGATCGGCCCCGATCAGCGCCGCCGCCAGCCGTCCGCCGCCCTCGCAGAGCACCCGGGTCAGGCCGCGCGCCCCGAAGAGCCGGAACATCGCGCCCAGATCGAGCTGGCCGTCTGCGTCGAAAGGGATCTCCAGCGTCTCCGCGCCGATCTCCCGCCATGCCGCGATCCGGTCCGCCTCCGCTTCGCCATGGTGGCAGAGCCACAGCGGCGCCTCGGTCGCGCTGCGTCCGAGCCGCGAACCCCGCGCGACGCTCAGCGCGCCGCTCACCACGATCCGCACCGGATTCGCTGCCGCGAGGCCGAGGTCGCGCACGGTCAGCGCCGGATCGTCCGCCCGCGCCGTGCCCGCCCCGATCAGCACCGCGTCGGCCTGCGCGCGCATCAGATGCACCGCCCGCCGCGCCGCGGGGCCGGTGATCCAGCGGCTCTCGCCTGCAGCCGTCGCGATCCGCCCGTCAAGCGTCGTGGCGAGCTTGAGCGTCAGCCGCGGCCGCCCGGTCCGCACCCGGGTCAGGAAGCCCGCCGCAAGGTCCGAGGCCTCCGCTGCGAGCGCGCCGGTCTCCACCGCCACCCCCGCCGCGCGCAGCCGAGCGATCCCCGCGCCGTTCACCCGCGCATCGGGATCCGCGATCGAGACCACCGCCCGCGCGATACCCGCCGCGATCAACGCCTCGGCGCAGGGCGGGGTCCGGCCGACATGGGCGCAGGGCTCGAGTGTGATGTAGGCCGTTGCACCGCGCGCCTCCGCCCCGGCCTGGGCCAGCGCCAGCGTCTCGGCGTGGGGCCGGCCGCTCGCGCCGGTCACGCCGCGCCCGAGCACGACGCCCGCGGGCGAGACGACGACGCAGCCCACCGACGGGTTGGGCCAAACCCGGCCCAGCCCGCGCCGGGCGAGGCCCAGCGCCGCGCGCATGAAGCCCGCGTCGCGCTCCGCCGGGGTCACGGCCTCAGTCTTCTTCCGCGCTCACCGGCGGCGGGCGAAGCTCGGAGACGAACTCCTCGAAGTCGTCGGCTTCCTGGAAATTCTTGTAGACGCTCGCAAATCGCACATAGGCCACGGTGTCGATGCGCGCCAGCGTCTCCATCACGATCGCGCCGATTGTGTCGGAGGGCACGTCGGTGTCGCCGAGCGATTCCAGCCGCCGCACGATGCCCGAGATCAGCTGATCCAGCCGCTCGGCCTCGATGGGCCGCTTCTGCATGGCGATACGGATCGAGCGCTCCAGCTTGTCGCGGTCGAAGGGCTCGCGCTTGCCGTTCTTCTTGATCACCACCAGGTCGCGCAACTGCACCCGCTCATAGGTGGTGAACCGCCCGCCGCAGGCCGGGCAGAACCGCCGGCGCCGGATCGAGACGTGGTCCTCCGCCGGACGACTGTCCTTTACCTGTGTGTCGATGTTGCCGCAGAACGGACAGCGCATGAATGGTCTCCGCAATCGGTCGCAACGCCAGCGCGATCACTATAGGCGCCGGTCAATCGCTTGGGTAGCGGCCGGGCGCGTCCACAAGATGAGCGTGACATTTGCGCCTCAGCGCCCGCCCCAGGGACAGGGTCAGTCCGCGCCCCGGGCTCACTCCCCGAGGTATCGCTTCTGGATGGCGGGCCAGGCGTCGGATGCCAGGATCCGGAGGAGAGCCAGGTTGAACTCCTCCCGCCTCGACCCGCCCGCCGGCAGCACGATCCCGTAGTCCTGCGGGGCGAACTCGAGCGGCGTGACGCGCACCCCGTTCACGTCGCCCGCCTCCCATTTCAGGATCGGCGCGTCGTGCACGAAGGCCTCGATCCGGTTGTCCGCCAGCGCCTCCAGCCCTTCCTTCACCGCTGCAAACGGCACCGGCCGCACCCCTATCGTGCGCAGCGGTCCGAGCGAGGCGGAATTGGCCACGTTGCCGACACGCACCCGCGACAGGTCGTTGATCGTCGTGACCGGGCTGTTGATGGTGCTGGATGTGAGCCCCGCGGTGACCTGGGCGGTGAAGATCGCGGTCAGGGCGAGCGCCGCGAACATCCAGATCACCGCCAGAACCCGGCCCAGCGTGGTGATCGGCGTCTTGTCGCCGTATCCCACCGTCGTCATCGTGACCGCGGCCCACCAGAAGCCGCTGAACAGGCCCTTGACGGGGCGCCGTTCGAACTGCGCGGAATTGTGCTTGCGCTCGATCCACCAGATCAGCGAGCCGATCGCGAGCAGGAGGCTCAGCAGGAGCCCGATCGTGCCAAGCAGGGCACGCGAAGTGAGTACGTCGATCAACGCCTTGATGTCGACGTGATGGGTCGCGCTGACCGCAACGCCCAGCCCGGTTCGGTAGAAGGGGTGGGAAAAGTCCACGTGCCGCTCGCGTTCCGCGGTGATCGTCATCGCCGCGATCGAGCCGTCGAGCCGACCCGCGGCGACGCCGTCGATCATCTCGACCAGATCGACTTCCTTGAGCTCGTAGGTGAAGCCGAGAGCGTCCGAAAGCTCCTCGAGGAGCGCGATGCTGATGCCCTCCCACTTGCCGTCGATGGTGTTCATCGCGAAGGGCGGCGCTTCGCGCGTGCCGATCAGGAGCCGGTCCTGCGACGCTGCTGCCGGGGCCGGGGCCTGAGCCTGGGCTGCGGCCGGCATGAGCGCCAGCAAGACCAGGATGACGAGACGCGTGCACGCCATGGGTGCGCGTGCGCTCATCCGCTCTCGAACCCGGTCAGGACGCCGACCGTGTTGCGCCCGATCGCCTCCACCGCGTAGCCGCCCTCCATGACGAAGACCGTCGGCGTCTCCAGCGCGCGGATGCGTTCGCCGACCTTGGGATAGTCGGCCGTGTCGAGGGTGAAGGCCGCGATCGGGTCGCCGCGGTAGGTGTCGACCCCGAGCGAGACGACCACCGCGTCAGGCCGATGGTCGGCCACGGCCGTGCAGGCGATCTCGAGCGCCGCGCTCCATTCGCGCCAGCCCGAGCCGACGGGCAGCGGCAGGTTGACGTTGAACCCCTCGCCCGCGCCCGCGCCGCGTTCGTCGGCGTGGCCGAGGAAATAGGGATATTCCTCCATCGGATCGGCGTGCAGGTTGACCACAAGCACGTCGCCGCGCTCGTAGAAGATCTCCTGCGTGCCGTTGCCGTGATGGTAGTCGACGTCGAGCACGCTCACCCGCGAAGCACCGCGCGTGCGCAGGAGTTCGGCCGCCGCCGCCGCGTTGTTGACATAACAGTAGCCGCCGGCCGTAGCGCATCCGGCGTGATGGCCCGGCGGGCGGCAGAGCGCGAAGGCCGCGGCCGCGCCGTCGGCGACAATCGCCGCCCCGGTCAGGGCCACGTCAAGGCTTGAGCGGACTGCGTCCCAGGTGCCCTCCACGAAGCCCGCGCCGGCGTCGAAGCTGTAGTAGCCGAGCAGCCCGTCGATGTGGCGCGGACGCGCGTCGCGGCGCTGGCCGCGGGCCGGCCAGACGAAGGGCAGCGCCGAACCGCCGCGCCCTTCCGCCGTCCAGAGCGCCCAGGCGTCGCGCAGGAAGTCGAGATAGGTGTGATCGTGCAGCCGCGCGGCGATCTCCAGCCCGTGCGCGTCCGGCCCTCGGATCGGCCCGAGCCCGACCTCCTCTACGCGCGCGCGGATCATCTCGGCGCGCTCGGGCAGTTCGTAGGCCGGCAAGACCTCGCCGGAGTTCAACTCGACGTTGCCCGCGTGCCCGGCATGGCGCGGCGAATAGACCGTGATCATGGCGCATGCCTCGATTGCGTCTGGACGACCCTAGCTCACCGTCGTGAAAGCTCAATCGGAAGGCAAGGCCGGAACGCCAGCCCGGATCGCCGCTGAGAAATCCGCATCCCCGCCGGAGGCCTGCGCCACCCCCGTGATCGCGCCAATCTCGCGCAACTCTTCGAGCGAATACCGCATGTCGAAGCCGCCCCGGTCGAAGACGAACGCATTGAAATGGCCAGTCAGGATCAGCCGCCAGTCCAGCGGAAGCCGTCCGTCGATCCGCCGGGCGATCTCCCAGATCACCGTCGTGCAGTTCGCGAGGATCGTGCGGTAGAACTGCGGGGTCTCGTCGAGCGCGTTGGCGAGATCCACGTACTGCTTGAGCAGTTCACGGCGATTCTGCGGCGACATGCCCAGCCGGTAGAGGTGTACGTCCTCGCCGCGGGCGTTGGTGCGCAGGCGCACCAGGTCGCGCTCTCCACTGGCCAGCACGATCAGCTCGAATTTTTTTTTGAAGAACCCCTGGATCGACGAATAAACTCGCCGACCTCCTTGCGGGTCTCGATCGAGAACGCCACGTGCCGCCCGTCGGCGAAGCCGAAGGACAGCATCGTGTGCGCGATGTTCGGCCCCGACCAGTTGGACAAGAGCAGGTCGACCCCGGTGAGCTCGTCGAGATCGTAGGTCCGGTCCACCCAGCCTTCAGTGAAGTCCTCCGGCGTGCGCCAGTCGAAATCGCGCATGTCGCGCAGCGTCACCAGCGACGGGTCGGCCAGGTCGTAGGCTCCCGTTACCTGCCGCGCGACGTCCGGCTGCCAGACCCGGTCGTTCGACGGCAGGATCGTGCCCCACCACACCAGGAATGCGCCCAGCGCTACAACCGCCGTCAGCGCGCCCCATACGAAGCTCCTGCGCGCCGCGGCGAAGGCGACGACAAGGATGGCGAGCCAGATCGCGATCAGGCCGTAGCGGAACGCCTCTGGGCCGGGGCCCTGAAACCAGATCGCCAGGCCGCACAGCGCCGCGAGCACGACGAGAACGAGCGCCAGCAGCGCGAGACCGATGATCCGAAGCATGTCCTGTCCGCCCTGCCGATGGCTCCGCGACAGCCCCTACGCGGCCGCTGCGCGGTCCTCAACCCGGCACCGGCCACGATCCCGCCGGGACCCGCCCGTCCATTCACCGGACCGGACGCAGCCTCGCCCGGGGCGATTCGCCCTGCGGCTGCGATTCACCTGTGCGATTGCGTCCACGCGGTGCAGCCGATATAGGAAATGCAACGCCTTGCAGGCTCCGACAGGACCATTTCCGCCTTGACCGACACGCCCGACGACGACGACCGCGGCCCGGACACGGGCCCGCCGCGCTCCGGCCCGACGATCGCCATCGAGGCCGAGATGAAGGCCTCCTATCTCGACTACGCGATGAGCGTGATCGTCAGCCGGGCGATCCCTGACCTGCGCGACGGCCTCAAGCCCGTGCACCGGCGCATCCTCTACGCCATGCACGAGACCGGCAACACCCACGACAAGCCCTACCGCAAGTCCGCGCGGCCCGTCGGCGATGTGATGGGCAAGTACCATCCTCATGGCGACAGCGCGATCTATGACGCGCTGGTGCGCATGGCCCAGGACTTCTCGATGTCGCTGCCGCTACTCGACGGGCAGGGCAACTTCGGCTCGATGGACGGCGACGCCGCGGCGGCGATGCGCTACACCGAAGTGCGGATGGACAAGCCGGCGGCGTATCTTCTGGCGGACATCGACAAGGAGACCGTCGACTTCCAGCCGAACTACGACGGCAAGGACATGGAGCCTACCGTCCTGCCGGCGCGGTTCCCGAACATGCTGGTCAACGGCGCCGGCGGCATCGCCGTCGGCATGGCCACCAACATCCCGCCACACAACCTCGGCGAGGTGATCGACGCGACGCTGGCGCTCATCGAGAACCCCGACCTGAGCGTCGCGGAGCTGATGGAATTCGTTCCCGCGCCGGACTTCCCCACCGGCGCGCTCATCCTCGGCCGCTCGGGCGCGCGCAAGGCCTATCACGAGGGCCGCGGCTCGGTGATCATCCGTGCGCGGACCCGCATCGAGGAGGCCCGCGGCGGCCGGATGGCCATCATCGTCAGCGAGATCCCCTACCAGGTGAACAAGGCGACGATGATCGAGCGCATCGCCGAGCTCGCCCGCGAGAAGCGTATCGAGGGCATCGCCCATGTCCAGGACGAGAGCGACCGAACCGGCGTGCGCGTGGTCATCGAGCTCAAGCGCGACGCCACCCAGGAGGTGGTGCTCAACCAGCTCTTCCGCTTCACACCGCTGCAGACCTCGTTCGGCTGCAACATGCTGGCGCTCAACGGCGGCCGGCCCGAACAGCTCGACCTGCGGGGCTTCCTCGTCGCCTTCGTCGCCTTCCGCGAGGAAGTCGTCGCGCGGCGCACCGCCTTCGAGCTGCGCAAGTCGCGCGAGCGGGCGCACATCCTCTGCGGCCTCGCGGTCGCCGTCACCAACGTCGACGAGGTGGTGGCCACCATCCGCTCCTCCGCCGACCCCGCCGAGGCCCGCGAACGGCTGATGACCCGGCCTTGGCCGGCCGCCGACATCGCGCCCTACATCGCGCTGATCGACGATCCAACCCACAGGGTGCGCGAGGACGGCGCCTACCTGTTGTCGGAAGCCCAGGCGCGGGCGATCCTCGACCTGCGGCTCCAGCGCCTGACCGCGCTCGGAGTCAAGGAGGTCACCGACGAACTCGAGGAGCTCGCCGGCCGCATCACTGACTACCTCGAGATCCTCGGCAGCCGCGCGCGGATCATGGCGATCATCTCCGACGAACTGCGCGAGGTGCGCGAACTCTTCGCCGCGCCGCGCCGGTCCGAGATCGTCGAATACGACGCCGATCTCGACGACGAGGACCTCATCGAGCGCGAGGACATGGTCGTCACCGTAACCCAGGGCGGCTACATCAAGCGTACGCCGCTGACCGATTACCGGGCCCAGAAGCGCGGCGGCAAGGGCACCCAGGGCATGTCGACCAAGGACGAGGACTTCGTCACCACGCTCTTCGTCGCTAACACCCATACCCAGCTTCTGTTCTTCACCGGCGACGGCATGGCATACAAGCTCAAGACCTGGCGGTTGCCGCTGGGCGGGCGCAACGCGCGCGGCAAGGCGATCGTCAACATCCTGCCGATCCCGCAGGGCGTCGGCATCGCCGCAATCATGCCGGTGGACGCGCCCGAGGACGACTGGGCCGCGCTCCAGATCGTCTTCGCCACCTCCCAGGGCGACGTGCGGCGCAACGCGCTCGACGATTTCACCAACGTCAAGTCGAACGGCAAGATCGCGATGAAGCTCCCCGAGGGCGTGCGGCTGATCAACGCGCGCATCGCCTCCGCGGATGACGACGTCATGCTCACCACGCGCATGGGCAAGGCGATCCGTTTCCGCTCGACCGACGTACGTGTGTTCAAGGGCCGAGATTCGACCGGTGTGCGCGGCATCCGGCTGGCCGAGGGCGACGAGGTGGTCTCCATGGCGATCATCCGCCATTTCGAGGCCACCCCGGAGGAGCGCGCCGCCTATCTCAAGATGCGCCGCGCCGTCGCCGGCGTGACCGAGGACGACGCCGAACCCGACGCCGACGCCGAGGACGAACCCGTGGCGGAGGCCGCCATCGGCCAGGGACGCTACGTCGAGATGTCCGAGGCCGAGGACCTGCTCCTGACCATCACCGAGGGCGGCGCCGGCAAGCTCTCCTCGAGCCATGATTATCCCCTGCGCGGCCGCGGCGGCCAGGGGGTGATGGCGATGGACCGGGCGCTGCGTGGCGGCTCGCTGGTGGCGCTCTTTCCGGTCGAGGCCGACGACCAGATCATGCTCGCGACCGACGCCGGCCAGTCGATCCGCTGCCCGGTCTCGGGCATCTCTTTCCGCTCGCGCACCGCCGGCGGCGTCCGGGTCTTCAACACCGCGCGTTCCGAGCGCGTGGTCTCGGTGGCGCTTATCGCCGAGGCGGGCGAGGACGAGGACGTCGAGGCCGGGCCGGAAGTCTGATCCAGATACGGAAACAGTCAGTCCATTGCTTCTGTCTTTGTTTCCTGCAATGCCGGTTCTAACTGTCCGGCGAACGCGGCTTCCCGCTTCAGGACAAAGGACAGGACCCATGACCGACATTCAATCTTCGCTGGCGCTCGCGGCCCGCGTGCTTCTCGCCTTCATGTTCATCATGGCGGGCGTCTCCAAGCTCGGCGACGTCTCCGGAGCCATGGCCTACACCGCCTCCGGCGGAATCCCCGGGATCCTCGCCATCCCGGCGATCGCGCTGGAGATCCTCGGCGGCCTCGCGATTCTCGTCGGCTTTCGCACCCGCGCCGTCGCGCTGGCGCTGGCCGCCTTCGTCGTGGTCGCGGGCTATCTCTACCACTTCGTTCCCGCCCAGGGCCTCGAAGGCTTTGCGCAAATGGCCGAGATGAACCAGTTCTTCAAGAACGTCACCATCGCCGGCGGCTTCCTGATGCTCGCGGCCTTCGGCCCCGGCGCGTTCTCGTTCGACGCGCGCGCCGGCCGGACCTCCGCGATCGCGGCCTGACCTCAGCCCACCACCGGGCGCCGCGCCAGCGCGTTGCCCGATCGACGGCCGCGACCGCCTTCAGGTGGCCGCGGCCACTGGCCTTGCGGCCGCCGGATAGAACCCCCGCGGGATCAACCCGTTCTCGTGGGCCTCGCGCTCCAGCCCCTCGTGGAAGTCCGGATGCGCCAGACCGATGAGCGCCTTCGCGCGCTCGGCGATCGACTTGCCCTTGAGGTTGGTCATCCCGTACTCGGTCACCACGTACATCATGTCCGCTCGCGTCGTGGTCACCGCGTTGCCTGGCGTGAGGCCCAACACGATCCGGCTCCGCCGCTCGCCCCGCCGCTCCCAGGTGGAGGCGAGGCAGATGAACGACTTGCCGCCTTTCGACGCATAGGCCCCGCGCACGAACTGCGCCTGTCCGCCCGTCCCGGTGAGATGGCGGTGCCCGTCGCTTTCGGACGCCGCCTGGCCGGTCAGGTCGATCTGGGTGGTGTTGTTGATCGCCACCACCCGGTCGTTGCGCATGATCATGTGCGGCAGGTTGGTGTAGTCGACGGGATGGAACTCCACGTCCGGGTTTCGGTCGATCGCCTCGTAGAGATACGCCGAGCCCAGCGCGAAGGTGCACACCATCCGCCCCGGGTTCAGCGTCTTGCGCGCGCCGGTGATCCTGCCGGCGCGGTAGAGGTCGATGATGCCGTCCGTCATCATCTCTGTGTGCACGCCCAGATCCCGCGCGCCGCTCTCGGCCAGAAGCCCGCACACGGCGTTCGGCATGCCGCCGATGCCGATCTGCAGGCAGGACCCGTCCTCGATCTCCGCGGTGATCAGACGCGCCACCGCCCGGTCGACCTCGGTGGGCGGCGGGTTGGGCAGCTCCGGCGCCGGCGCGTCGTCGCCCCGGATGACATAGTCCACCTCGCTCTCGTGGATCGACACGCCCTCGCCCATCACATGTGGGAGAGCGGTGGTCTCCTCGATGACCACCATGCGGGCGCGCTCGATCATCGCCCGGTTCCACAGCGACGCGGCGCTGAGGTTGAAGGTCCCCTCCGCGTCCCTGGGGCGGGCCTTCAGGATCACGATGTCCACCGGATCGATGAAGCGCCGGTAGTAGTCGGGGATCTCCCCGAGATTGACCGGCATGTAGCTCGACCGGCCGGCGTCGTGCATCTTCCGGTCGTAGCCGGAGAAGTGCAGGTTCACCCAGGAGAAATGCGCGCCGTCGCGGTCCGCCTCGAGAACCGCGCGCGGCCGCACCGTCAGGCAGGCGCGGATCCGCACGCCCGCCAGGTCGTCCCTGCGCGCCGCCAGCGCCCTGTCGAACACGTCCGGCTGGTTCAGCGTCGCGCCGTAGTCGAGCCACATGCCCGACCGAACCAGCCCGGCCGCCTCCTCCGCGCCGATGCGCCGCGCGCCGCTTCCGGTCCGTCGCTCCGCCATGTCGCCCCTCCGCTCCGCAAGCGGCGCACCCTAGCACGGCGGGATAGCTCGCGCCGCCAGGAAATCCGCCGGTGCGCCACCGCGCCGAGGCCGAGACTGGTCCGATCGACGCCGCGTCAGCGCTTGCGGATGTAGAACGCCCAGCCGAGCGGCGCTTCCTGCACGAATTCCACCGCTTTGCGCTCTGAGAGGAAATCGTGCATGGCCTTGGTGCAGCCTTCCCACGACCCGTAGTCGTCGAGCAGCACCAGCCCGCCCGGAACCACCGCGTCCCAGAGCGCGCTGAGACAGGTCATCGTCGATTCGTACCAGTCGCCGTCGATCCGCAGCACGGCGATCGGCGGCGCCGAGAAGGTCGGCAAGGTGTCTTCGAACCAGCCCTTGTGGACGTGCATCCGCGTCTCGGGCAGCCGCGCATGCGAAAGGGTCGCCTGGAACTCCTCGAGCGTCGCGGCGCAGTTGTTGAGATAGTCCGGGTGGTCGGTTTCGCGCTGGTAGCTCGCCGCCGCCGCGCCGTCGATGTCGCTCGCCGGCGGCAAGCCCTCGAAGGAATCGAAGAAGTGATAGTCCCGGTCCGGACCGCCGGTCTCGACAAGCCCCGCCGACATGCCGCCGCGCCAGGTTCCGCATTCCACGAAGGCGAGCCCGTCGGCGTCGATCTCGTCCAGCGTGAGCGCGACCAGCGCGAGGTTCTGACAGTAGACATCGCGCTCGATCATCGTCGCGGCGCGATGCCGCCGATAGACCGGCAGCGCCGCGAGCCAGCGGGCCATAAAGGCCTTTCGCGTGAATGACATGGTCCCTCCCCGGCGGTCGGACAGCTCGGATCGAGCGTAGGCCGCGGGCGGGTGCCGATCAAGCGCCTCGACCCGCTGGACCCGCCGCCGCGCCCGCGCTAACCCGGAGCGGTCCGTGTCCGTCGGAGACCCAAGCCATGCCGCGCCCCGGCGTCGAGGAACTGACCGAGGCCCAGGCCAGGGCCGAGCTGGCGCTGCTCGCCCGCGAGATCGCCGCGGCCGACCGCGGCTATCACCAGGAGGACGCGCCGCTCATCTCGGACGCGGACTACGACGCGCTGCGCCGCCGCAACGCCGCCATCGAGGCGCGGTTTCCCGCGCTCAAGCGCGCCGACAGCCCCTCCGACCGTGTCGGCGCCGCGCCCTCGGAGGCCTTCGCCAAGGCCCGCCACGCCGTGCCGATGCTCAGCCTCGCCAACGCCTTCGACGACGCCGAGGTCACCGAGTTCGACGAGCGCGTCCGGCGCTTCCTCAATCTCGCGCCCGATGCGCCCCTGGCCTACACCGCCGAGCCCAAGATCGACGGCCTCTCGCTCAGCCTGCGCTACGAGGCCGGCGCGCTCGTGCTGGCCGCCACCCGCGGCGACGGCGAGACCGGCGAGACCGTCACCGCCAACGCCCGCACCATCCCAGACATCCCGGAGACGCTCGACGGCGCGCCGGAGTTCCTGGAGGTCCGCGGCGAGGTCTACATGAGCCACGCCGATTTCGCCGCGCTCAACGACCGCCAGGCCGCGGCCGGGGCGAAGACCTTCGCCAACCCGCGCAACGCCGCCGCGGGCTCGCTGCGCCAGCTCGACCCGACCGTCACCGCCGCCCGGCCGCTGCGCTTCTTTGCCTACGCCTGGGGGGCGCTCTCGGCCCCGCTCGCCGACACCCAGACTGGGGCCATCGCGCGGCTCGCCACCCTCGGATTCGCCACCAACCCGCTGATGGTCCGCTGCGACGGGCCAGGCGAGATGCTCGCCCACTACCGCGCCATCGAGGCCCGCCGCGCCACGCTCGGCTACGACATCGACGGGGTCGTCTACAAGGTCGACCGGCTCGATCTGCAGGCCCGGCTCGGCTTTCGCTCCTCCACCCCGCGCTGGGCGCTCGCCCACAAGTTCCCGGCCGAATACGCCACCACCGTGCTCGAGAAGATCGAGATCCAGGTCGGCCGCACCGGCGCGCTCTCGCCCGTCGCCCGCCTGACCCCGGTCACGGTCGGCGGCGTCGTGGTCTCCAACGCCACGCTGCACAACGAGGACTACATCGCCGGCGTGGGCTCGGACGGCGCGCCGATCCGCGAGGGCCGCGACCTGCGCGAGGGCGACACCGTCACCGTCTACCGCGCCGGCGACGTGATCCCCAAGGTGCTCGACGTCGACCTCACGCGCCGCCCCGCCGACGCGCGGCGCTTCGAGATGCCGCATGTCTGCCCGATCTGCGGCGCCCCGGCGATCCGCGAGGAGGGCGAGGCGGTGCGGCGCTGCACCAACGGGTTGACCTGCCCGGCGCAGGCCGTCGAGCATCTCAAGCACTTCGTCAGCCGCGCGGCGCTCGACATCGAGGGCCTGGGCGCGCGCCAGATCGAGGAGTTCCACGCTGCTGGGCTGATCGCCGAGCCTGCCGACGTCTTCACTCTCGCCGCCCGCCAGCAGGCCGGCGAGATCGACCTCCACCGCCGCGACGCCAAGGGGCGGGCCACCAACGCGAAGTCCGTCGCCAATCTCTTCGCGGCCATCGACGACCGCCGCCGGCCCGAGCTGGCGCGCTTCATCTTCGCGCTCGGGGTGCGCCACGTCGGCGAGACCACCGCGCGCATGTTCGCGCGCACCTTCCTGAGCTGGGAGGCGTTCCGCGAGACCGTGCGCGACCCGGCCGCCCGCGACCAGCTCATCGCCATCGACGGGGTGGGCGAAACGCTCGCCGACGCGGTGCTGGCCTTCTTCGCCGATCCCCAGAACGAGGCCGCCCTCGACCGGCTGCTCGCCCATGTCGACCCGCTCCCCGCCGAGCCGCCCGCCGCCGAAAGCCCGATCGCGGGCCGGACCGTTGTCTTCACCGGGACGCTGGAACGCATGACCCGCGCCGAAGCCAAGGCCCGCGCCGAAGCTCTCGGCGCCAAGGTCGCAGGCTCGGTCTCTGCGAAGACCGACTACGTCGTCGCCGGCCCCGGCGCCGGCTCCAAGGAGAAGAAGGCCCGCGAACTCGGCCTCACCGTCCTTGACGAGGCGACATGGCTGGAGATGATCGGATAGTGGCCAACGCGATGCGCATAACCATCCACGGCGCGGGCGCGCTCGGATGCTATTTCGGAGCTCGGCTTCAGAATGCCGGGCACGACCTGTGCTACGTGGCCCGCGGCGATCACCTCGAGGCGATGAGGACGAACGGCCTGCTGATCGAAGGCTCCGCCGAACAAATCCGGCTGGACAAGGTCCGCGCCGTGGCGACGATCGCCGAGGCTGGCCCGAGCGACCTCGTCCTGTTCGCGGTCAAGAACTACGACGTGGAACGGTCGGCGGCGGACCTCGCCGCCTCGGTCAACCCCGAAGCCATGATCATCACCGTTCAGAACGGCGTGTCAGCGCAGCCGCACCTGGCCAGGACATTCGGACCGGACCGGATCCTGCCGGGCGTCGTTTACCCTCCGGCGAGCATAAGCTCGCCCGGAGTGATTCGGGTTCCCGCGGAAACCGAAATGGGCGGCCTCGTCTTCGGGACCTATGACGGCGCATTGACCGAGCGGGCGCAGGTCGTGCGGGACGCCCTGATCGAAAGCGGGATCGGCGCGACGCTCTCCGACGATATCTGGAGAACTCTCTGGGAGAAGTTCATTCGCCTCTCGGCCTACTCGGCGACGACGACGATGGCGCGGCTCGACATCGGGCCTGTCCGCGAAACGCCGGCATCCAGTCGCCTGCTCCGGACCCTGGTGGAGGAGACCGCCAAGGTCGCTCGCGCGGATCACCCGTCCGTGCCGGAAGACGCCGCTGACGCCGCATTCGACTTCATCCTGAACGTGCCGCCGGACATACACGCGTCCATGCTTGACGATCTGCTGCGCGGCAAACGGCTCGAACTGGACTGGCTGTCGGGCGAGGTCGTCTGAAGAGGCGCCGAACTGGGCATCGAAACGCCGGCGCACGCGTTCACGTGCGCCGTCCTCGCGCCATATGTCGACGGGCGGCCGGAGGGCGGCCATTGATGCTTTGCGCGTCGATCAGATCGCGCACGCCAGTCCTCCTTCGCTACCTCCCCGGCTCTCCCTCCCCCAGCCGCTCCGCGATCCACAGCTTGATCAGCGCCTGCCAGGTCACGCCCAGCCGCCCGGATTCCGCGTCGAGCCGTTCGATCATCCACACCGGAAAGTCGACGTGCACCTGGCGACGGTCGGTGCTTATGGATTCGCGAACTCCTCGAAGGCCGGGCCGTCAGAAAGGTGGAACTCGACCTCGTAGGACATGAACGACAGTCCCGGCACCGCGGACACGGCGTAGTGAAGCTGCGGGTCTCCCCCGCGGGCGACGATCAGGCCCTCGACTGTCTCGCCCGGCTCGGCATGGTGTGCCTTGATCCAGCCGATGTAGCGAAGCACCTGCCCGACCACTTGGTCGGATGTGCCCTGGCGCTTCAGCTCGATGACGAGCCCGCGCGGCTCCTGCCGATGGTGCGCGAGTAGATCGATCCTGCCGATCGGCGTTGCGAACTCATAGCCGGCCTCTGGGTCTCCCGGCAGCGCATAGAGTTGCCAGTCCTTGGCGATGCTCAGGCCGTCCCAGTTATCGAGGAGGTAGAAATGCAGGTGGCGTTCCAGCGCGAAAGCACCCTTGACCTTTGAAGAGGACATCGCGGCCACTGCCCCCGATCCGAGGGTCGCGCCGGTGTCTTGGTCCTCTGGCGGCGCATCTTCATCATCAAGCAGCCACCAAAGGGCGTCTAGCGTCCACAGGTCTACGTCAAGCGCGGCCGCTACCTTCACCAGCACGCGATTGATCGCGGCGTATCGCTGCCCAAAGGCTGCCCCGCGCGCAATCGCCGGCATCAGGCCCAGTTCGACCAGGGCCGCGTCTGACGTGTTGTTCCAGACACCGTAGCGATTGGGATAGGCGACATGCAGGATGGCGGTGATGATCCCCTTTCCCAAGCCCTTGATCGATGCAGCCGGTTCCATCCTGGTCTCTAGAGGTTCGGATTCGTCGACCAGAGACGCCAGGGCGGCACGTGTGGCGTCCATGTCCGCGCTTACGCGGTTCACCTGCCGGTTTAGCCCAGTCCAGTGCTTGTTGTTCTCGAAGTAAAGGAATGAGCGCAGAGCGTCTTCGCTGATCTGATTGATTTCTTGTGATTGAAACATCGGGGAGTAGCGGGCGAGCACTTCGTCGCGCGCGTCTATGATCTCACGGATCTCGCCATCTACCTTAGCGACTTCCTTTAGCGCCCTGAGCCTTCCCAATACACTAGGCTCGATGTCCGAGTTCATGTGATAAGGGGCTCCGCCCGCGACCGCCTCAGGGCCGCCGTTCCGGCCGCTCCAGCGCCAGATCGATGATCTGGCCACGGATCGCCTCGGGGATGCGGTTCCAGACCCGGTTCTCCTGTTCTCCTGTTCTGATCACCCAGACCTTCACTAGGATGGCCGCCTCACACAGGATCGACGGTGTCGCAGGGTAGTCTATAGAACGTTCACCAATAATTCGACGCTTTTTGCGCCACCGGATCGCGCTCGTGGCGTCAACTTGACGTTCTCCCACAGCGGGACTGACCCCAAGGCCGACCAACTGACGCCCGGACACGACTGTGGACGACCTTCGACCATCCCGAACCGCCGGCGACCAACCCTCACTCCGCCGCCGCGCGTTCATTGCCCTCCCCCAGCCGCTCCGCGATCCACAGCTTGATCAGCGCCTGCCGGGTCACGCCCAGCCGCTCGGATTCCGCGTCGAGCCGTTCGATCATCCACACCGGAAAATCGACATGCACCTGTCGGCGAGCGTGGGGGCGGGGTGTGAGCAGGCGGTCGCGGCGGACGTAGGTCACGGTCGGGTCCTTCCGGTGGCGCGTCCGCGTCGGTATGCTCGCGAGCGGCGAGCATCGGCGCGGGCGACGGAAACTCTATGGAAACGCCACCGGAACCCTATCGTTTCTGGGTTGACGAAAAGTCAACGGATTCGGTGAGTTCGAGTGAAAACAATGGCTTGACCTTCGGTCCCCGTTGGGACCGTCCGCGCGGGCCATGAGCCGGCCCGAGGTCCTCTTTCCGCTCTTCGGCGAGCCGACCGCCCTCGATGGCGTCGGACCGAAGACCGCGGCCCTGCTCGGCAAGCTCGACGTCACCCGTCCCGCGCACCTGCTCTTCACCCTGCCGACCGGCGTCGTCGACCGGCGGCTGCGCCCGTCCATCCGCGGCGCCGCCCTGCCCGGGGTGGTCACCGTCGAGGTCGAAATCGGCCTTCACCAGCCCCCCGCATCCCGCGGCCGGCCCTACCGCATCCACGTGCGCGACGCCGCGACCGAGTTCCTGCTGGTCTTTTTCCATCCCCGCGAGGGCTGGCTGCGGCGCACCTTCCCCGCCGGCCAGCGCCGCATCGTCTCCGGCCGCGCCGAGCTCTTCGACGGGGTCGCCCAGATGGTGCATCCCGACCATGTGCTGCCCGCCGGCGGCGCGGCGGAGCTTTCCGAATTCGAACCGGTCTATCCGCTGACCCAGGGCCTGACCGCTCGGACGATGATCCGCTCCGTCGCCGCCGCCCTCGACCGCGCGCCGGACCTGCCCGAGTGGATCGAGCCGGGGCTCAAGGCCGCGCGCCGCTGGCCCGACTGGCGCGCCGCCCTGCGCGCCGCCCACGCCCCGCGCGGCGACGCCGATCTCGCGGCCTCCGCTCCGGCCCGCGAGCGCCTTGCCTATGACGAGCTTCTCGCCCACCAGCTCACCCTCGCGCTCGCCCGCCGCCGCATCCGCCGCGCCCGCGGCGTCGCCTCTGCCGGCGACGGCGCACTGCGCGACCGGGTGCTCGCCGCGCTGCCCTTCGCGCCCACCTGCGCCCAGTCCCGCGCCGTCGCCGAGATTGTCGCCGACATGGCCGGCTCGGAACGGATGAACCGTCTTCTCCAGGGCGACGTCGGCGCGGGCAAGACCCTGGTCGCCTTCCTCGCCATGCTCAACGCCGTCGAGGCCGGGGGCCAGGCGGCGATGATGGCTCCGACCGAGATACTCGCGCGCCAGCACGCGGCGTCGCTCGGCCCGCTCGCCGCCGCGGCCGGCGTCGGGCTCGCCATCCTTACCGGCCGCGACCGGGGCGCCGAGCGTCGGGCCAAGCTCGCCGCGCTGGCCGAAGGCGAGACCCCGATCGTCGTCGGCACCCACGCGCTCTTCCAGGAGGCGGTCGCCTTCCGCGACCTGCGCCTCGCCGTCATCGACGAGCAGCACCGTTTCGGCGTGCGCCAGCGGATGGAGCTTGCCGCCAAGGGCCATGCGCCCGACATCTTGGTGATGACTGCGACCCCGATCCCGCGCAGCCTCACCCTCGCCCAGTACGGCGACATGGACCTCTCGGTGCTCGACGAGAAACCCCCCGGCCGCAGCCCGATCGAGACCGCGCTGGTCTCCGCCGGCCGCACCGAGCAGGTGATCGAACGCCTGCGCCGGGCGATCGCGGAGGGCCGTCAGGCCTACTGGGTCTGTCCCCTGGTCGAGGAGAGCGAGACCGCCGACATGACTGCCGCCGAGGAGCGCTACGGCGCGCTTCGTCTCGCGCTGGGCGAGACCGCGGTCGGTCTCGTGCACGGCCAGATGCCCCACGCCGAGCGTGACGCGGCGATGGCCGATTTCGCCTCCGGCCGCACCCGGCTCCTCGTCGCGACCACCGTCATCGAGGTCGGCGTCGACGTGCCAGACGCCTCGATCATGGTGATCGAGGAGGCCCAGCACTTCGGCCTGTCGCAGCTTCACCAGCTGCGCGGTCGGGTTGGCCGCGGCGCCGCCGCCTCCACCTGCCTGTTGCTCTACGACCCGCCGCTCGGCGAGACCGCTCGCGCGCGCCTCGAGATGATGCGCGAGACCGAGGACGGCTTTCGGATCGCCGAGGAGGACCTGCGCCTGCGCGGGGCTGGCGACGTGCTCGGTGTCCAGCAATCGGGCCTGCCGCGGTTCCGCGTCGCCGATCTCGAGACCCAGGCCGCGCTGATGCGCGCGGCGCTGGACGACGCGCGCCTGCTTGTGGCCGGCGATCCTGACTTCACCGGGCCGCGCGGCGCGGCGGCGCGGACCCTGCTCTATCTCCACGAACGCGACCAGGCGATCGGGTTGCTGGCGACAGGTTGATGTTCATATTTTGTTCCGAATCGCTTGACACTTGGTAAAGATTGGAAGAACATTTAACGAACATTAGCAACAGAAACGGGAACACGCCATGCTTCGGGACATCAAGGACATTGCTCGGCGGGACGCCGGCAAGCTCGTTCGCGAGGCGCTTGCGCTCGCCGGTCTGACCGCAGCGATCGTGTCGGGCCTGTTCCTGCCCGCGCTGATCTGAGAACGCCGCGGCGTCTGCCTCCGGGCGCGGCTGTCGGTGGCCGTGTCCCGTTCCGCCGGACATCTGGCGCGCCGCCTGACTGGCGCCGCACTCCGGCAGGGTGCGGCGCTCTCTTTTTTTTGGGTGGATGGCCCGCTTCTACTGCCGGCGGCCAGTTAGGGTGCCGGTTGGTTTGAGAGAAAGGAGCGGACCAATGAAGATCGTGACCCTAGGAATTGACCTCGGCAAGAACCTGAGCAGCGTGGTGGGCTTGGACGCGGATGGACGCGTCGTGCTGCGCCGACGCGTCAGGCGAGCGACCCTCGCCGAGCTTGCCCATGAGCTGGAGCGCTGCACCGTGGGGATGGAGGCGTGCTGCGGCGCGCGCACCATGTCGGGCGGCTGTTCGCCGCGCACGGGCACGAGGTGCGGCTGATGTCTCCGGAGTACGTCCGTCCCTAAGTCAGAGTGCAGAAGAACGATGACAACGACGCCGAAGGGATCGCGGAAGCTGCCCGCGTCCGAGTTCGAGCCGGTCCGCGCTAGTGGTTTGAACGATCCGGGGGATCGTCCAAGGGCGCAGAACGCGCTCCGTCGAGTTGGAGAGCCGGGACCGGCTCGACCTCCAGACGGTGCACAGGGTCCGCTCGCGCCTCGTCGCGGCGCTGGCGGCGAAGCTCGCCCATTGCCTTGGCCACCCCTCGGCGCAAGATGCGGTTCGACCCGATTCCGGCAGGCGCCGCCATGGCGTGAACGAAGAGCTCCGCCCCGGAGCCGTGCCGCTATGGCGCCGGGGCGCGATGAGGTTGGCGATCGGAGGTTGATGGCCGTAAGGGTCGAACGCCCGCATCCCCGGGAGCCCGGTTCAAAAAACGGCGCATCGACGCCGGGTCTTTCATGAGGCCCGGGACGCGCGGACCTCCATCATGGCGACGGCCAAAGCGCCGCTATGCCGGATACGTTTGTGCACGACCGAGCCGAGCCAGCAGCAACCGACTTGCCAACGGGGCGGGCCATAAGTTTTTTTGGTGGCGCGCACGGAATCGCGCGGCGCTCAGGGCGGCTGCGTCCGTGGAACGGCGATGTCGGCCTACCTGTGCGAAGGTGGGCTCATGAACGACGAAATCGTCGAAGCGGTCGATGTGGGTGAGCGCGGACGGCCACGATCGCTGTCCGGCGGCGGCGTTTGCGCGGTGGAGTAGCGGACGGGGTTGGAGCCGGCGTTCGGGCGATGGAGGCCGGGGACTGGACGTGCTCCCGGGGTTCGGGCCGCTCCGTCCTTTCGGCGCCTGTGCCGGCGCTCGCGGACGGGGTCAGGCGGCGGCCTGGGCCTCGTCGAAGGCGGCCAGGGTGGCGTCGAAGGCCAGCAGGATAGAGGCGTGGCGGTTCTTGTAGTCCCTGGCCGGCGCGAGCGCCTCGAGCGCGTCGAAGGGCGCGTCGGGCGCGGGGCCGTCGGACTTGAGCATGTCGAGCAACTGCTCGCGGGCGCGGGCGATCTCGGCGCGGCTTCGGCCGATGGCGTTGCGTCCCAGCACCGAGGCCGAGGCCTGGCCGAGCGCGCAGGCCTTCACGTCCTGGCCGAACGCGGCGATGCGGCCGTCCTCGAGGCTCAGATCCACGGTGACGGTCGAACCGCAGAGCGGCGAACGCCGCTTTGCGCTGAAGTGTGGGTCGGCGAGGCGCTCGGCGTGGGGGATGTCGGCCGCCAGCGCGAGGATGCGCTGCGAGTAGAGTTTGATGAGGTCGGTGTCGCCGCTCATGCCGGCCATCCCTTTGCTTCCACCCGAACTCCCCATAAATAGCGCAAGCTCGGCGAATGCAAAAGGGAGCGGTGAACATGCCGGCCTTCGAGATCGACAGCCTCGCCTTCGACGGACGCGGACTGATCCCCGCGATCGCCCAGACGGCGGACGGCGAGGTGCTGATGCTGGCGTGGATGAACGCCGAGAGCCTTCGCGCGACGCTTCAGACCGGCGACGTCACCTACTGGTCGCGGTCGCGGGCCGAGCTCTGGCGCAAGGGCGCCACCTCTGGCCATGTCCAGCAGTTGATCGAGATCCGGGTGGACTGCGACCGCGACTGCCTGCTGCTGATCGTGGAGCAGACCGGGCCCGCGTGCCACACGGGCCGCCCGAGCTGCTTTTTTACCGCCGTACGGGACGGGCGGGAGGTGACGCTGAGGGAGCCTGCGGGCGGTTGAACGACTGCGCGCGCGTGCGAAACACAAGCAAGCCACTGAAAATATTAACTTTCAGAATCCTGATGGTCCGTTAACGCGGGCCCGGGCGGGATCGCCTCGTAATGCCCGTCCGCCTCCACTTCAACGGGAAAGGGCGCGGATTCCATGGCGACGCCGGTGGCCGCCACCAGAGCCAGCGTCGCCCAGAGCGCATAGATCATCAGCGCGCCGAGCGGGTTGTGCGACCGGTGCGGCGCGTCGCGCCCGGCGCGCATGTCCGCGACATGACGGATCGCGGCGCCGATCGAGGGCGGAAACGCCGCGAACCGCGCCTCGTCCGGGCCGACGACGCCCCAGACCAGCCGCAGGCCCAGAAGCGCCAGCGCGACGTAGCCAACCCGGAAATGCGCGATCTCGTGGCCCTCGAGCAGGAACCCGTTGAGAGTAGCACCGCCAGGGTGACGCCCCAGTGGGTGAAGCGGACGAGCGGGTCCCAGACCCGCCCGCCCTCCGCCGTCGCCCCGTCGGCGCGCATCAGTCCTCTCCCTCAATCCGGCGGATCTCGCCGCTCCGGGGGTCGATCTTGATCTCGAAGGGCGCGCCGGCCCGGGTGGCGTAGACCTCGATCTCGCCGCGCTCGCCCTCGAACTTGGTGATGGTGTAGCCCTCCGCCTCGAGCCTGGCGCGGATGGCCTGGTCCGAGACGCCCGGTCGATCCGGGGTGCCCCTCCGCTGGCCGTCGCTCAGCGCGATGACCTCGCCGTTGGCGGCGTCGAGGGTGAGGTCGACGCGGCCGCCGTCGCGGATCGCGGTGACGTCGATCCGCCCGCCGGCGGTCTCGAAGCGGGTGATTTCATAGCCTTCGGCTGCCAGAGCCGCGGTGATCTCGCCCGGCAAAGTTCCGAGCCGGGCGCCGATGGCCGGCTCTGAGGCGGCGGCGAGGCTTGGGGCGAGCGCGACAAGCGAGGACAGTCTCCTCGGGTTCCGCCGGCGGACCGATCGCCGCCGACGGGATCAACCTCGGATTTCCGGGATGCGCCAGGAATCGCCGGGGCTCTTATCCAGGCCCGCCTAAGCGCACGCTTACGGCGCGGGCAGGCCCACCATGCGCCGGATGTCGGCGGGTGCTGCGCCGGCCGCGCGCAGGGCGCGGATCGCGCGGGCGTCGTCGCGCTTGGCGAGGCGGCGGCCGGTCTCGTCGCGGATCAGGCGGTGATGTAGCCAGACCGGTACGGGCAGGTCGAGGAGCGCCTGCAGGAGCCGGTGGACCTGCGTGGAGTCGCGCAGGTCCTCGCCACGGATGACATGGGTGATCCCCTGGCGCGCGTCGTCGACGGTGACTGTGAGATGATAGGCGGGGCCGATGTCGCGGCGGGCGAGCGCCACGTCGCCGATCGCGCCGCGCAGGGCCGCGGCGTCGAGCGGGCGACGGCCGACGTGCGCGGGGTCCTCTTCCTCGATGAGGAGCCGGACCGGATCGCCGACGCGCGCCAGGGCGCGGTCGATGTCGAGGCGCAGCGCATCGTCCGGGCCGCGTTCGGCCATCGGCCGGCCGCGGCAGGTGCCGGGATAGACCGCCGGCGCCGGCGCGCCCTCCTGCGGGGCGGCGAGCGCCGCGCGGATGTCGGCGCGGCTGCAGCGGCAGGGATAGAGGACGCCGAGGGCGTCGAGGCGGTCGAGGGCCGCCGCGTAGCGGGACCCTTCGGTCGACTGGCGCAGCACGGGTTCGGGCCAGGCGAGGCCGAGCCAAGCGAGATCCTCGAGGATCGCCCTCTCGTATTCGGGCCGGCAGCGGGTGCGGTCAATGTCCTCGATTCGCAGGACAAAATCGCCTCCGGCGGCGCGGGCGGCGTTCCAGGCGGTCAGCGCGGAGAAGGCGTGGCCGAGATGCAGGAGGCCGGTGGGCGAGGGGGCGAAGCGGGTGCGCAGATCAGCCGTCGCGGGCGTCGAGCCTGCGGACCCGGCGGTCCTCGCCGGACTGGAAGATCAGGATCCAGGCCAGGGCGATGAACATCGGATGGGTCAGGCCGCCGGAGAAGACAACCGCCGGAATCCAAACGAGAAAAGCGACGAGCGCGACGAAGGGCCGCCCGGCGAGCAGGATCGAGAGCGGGGGCAGGAAGAGGGCGAGGACGTAGTTCATGGCAAGGGAGATAGGGAGGCCGGGCGGGGGGCGCAAGCCGGGCGGGATTGCGCTTTTGCTTCAGGGAGTTGGCGGGGTTGGAACCCGGCTGGAAACTGGCTGGAAACCGGCTTGCCAGATTTGAGGGGCATTTTAACGGATCTGCGGCAGGATCGGGGCTTTCCCGAACAGCACAGGAGACGAGACCCGTGGAAGACCGGCTGCGCACGATCGCCCAGGAGCAGGCGCACTTGAAACTGATGATGACGCTCGACGACCTCGAGGTCGACGTGCGCGACGCGCGGTTGCGCGAGGCGCTGATCCCGGCGGAGTGGGGTCGGCTGGAGAAGACGGCGCCGGTGCGGCCGCGCCGCAGGAAGGTGACGGTGGCGCTCGACGAGGAGGTGGCGCGATGGTTCAAGGGGCTGGGCGCGGGCTACCACGGCCGGATCAACGCGGTGCTCCGGACCTACATGCTGGCGCTGATCTCCAAGGAGGTGCTGAGCCGGGGCGACCGGAACCGGCGCGGCGACGAGATCTGGGGGAAGGCGGCGCCGAAGAAGAAGGAGGGGTGAGATTGTCGACCGAAATTCTCACGCTACTGACACAAGTCGGTCGACTGCATTAGTACAACTCCTCGGTCTGCAGTCGATCCGACAGTCTCCTGCAGTGGGTGTTTTCTGGATCTAATTTAGCGCCGTATACGGCTAGCTCAAACGCCCTCAAACTATTTCCGCCTTGGAGATATAGCCAAGCGAGGCGCGAAACGTCGGTCGCGGAAAGCACTTCAATGTTACTTTCGAGCATGCCAATGAGCGGACGAAGTAGAGAGAGACGATCTGCTACCTCTAATGTATCCTTAAACTCCGCACTATTATTGATCATGTTCGCGATATCGCTGACTTGAGCCACCGGTGGCGGAACAATCGATGCAAGTTGAACAAACGCTCCTAAGGCCCCGATCGAATCGCCCGAACATTTATAAAGAACCACAAGCTGTTCCCACGCCGCACCAGCGTGCTCACCTTCAGGATTCAGTTCTAGATATCGACGCAAATACTCAGCTGCTCTTGCATTGAAGTCCGGTATAGACGCTTCAATCGATAGGTTGGACAGCAGTATCCATGCATCTGGGAATCCACGCGCTAGTGGATCGAATCCAACACTTGGTGCCCACGCCTGACGGCAGCGATGATTTTGTCGGGATCGGCGGTCCATGTGAAGGGCTTCGGTTCGGTGTTGTGCTCTCGGACGAAGCGGTTGATGGCGGCCTGGAGGTCGACGATGGAGTGGAAGACGCCGCGCCTGAGCCGCCGCTTCGAGAGTTTGGCGAAAAAGCCCTCGACGGCGTTGAGCCAAGAGCAGGATGTCGGCACGAAGTGGAAGGTCCAGCGGGGATGGCGGTCGAGCCACGCGCGGACCTTCGGGTGTTTGTGCGCGGCGTAGTTATCGAGGATGGCGTGGACCTGCTTGTCCTTCGGGACCGCAGCCTCGACGGTGTTGAGGAAGCGGATGAACTCCTGGTGGCGGTGCCGTTGCATGTTCCGGCCGATGACGGTGCCGTCGAGCACGTTCAGCGCGGCGAAAAGCGTCGTCGTGCCGTGCCGCTTGTAGTCGTGGGTCATCGTGCCGGCGCGGCCCTTCTTTATCGGCAGGCCGGGCTGGGTCCGGTCGAGCGCCTGGATCTGGCTCTTCTCGTCGACCGAGAGCACGATGGCGTGCGCCGGCGGGTCGAGATAGAGCCCGACCACATCGCGCAGCTTCTCGACGAACCGCGGATCGTTCGAGAGCTTGAACTGCCGGACCCGGTGCGGCTGCAGGCCGTGCGCGCGCCAGATGCGCTGGACCGAGCTGACGCTGATGCCGGCCGCCTTCGCCATCATGGCGGCGGTCCAGTGGGTGGTCTCCGCCGGCGGATCGGTCAGCGTCAGCGCCACCACGCGCTCCGCCACCTCGGGGCCGAGCGGCGGGACGCGCGACGGCCGGGTCTTGTCGCGCAGCAGACCGTCCACCCCCTCGGTCATGAACCGCGCCTGCCAGCGCCAGACGCACGGCTTGGACTTGCCCGTCCGCCGCATGATCTCCGTCGTCCCGAAGCCGTCCGCGGTCGCCAGAATGATGCCGGCCCGCCACACGTGCTTCTGCGGGCTGTTCCGATCCGCGACGACCGCCTCCAATCGGGCACGGTCCGCGGTGCTTACCTCGATGCTGATACCTTTGCGCATCCAACGAGAACTCGCACAGGGCGGCCGCCTTGGGAATCCTTCGTCAGGGCTCAACCACTAGAAACTCCAAAACTGGAGACACCTCCTCAAACGAAAGCGACCCTTCGCTCAATCTCTTTGCCGTTCTCTTAAAGAACGTCTCGATCTGTGGGCGAATACTGACTTTTCGACTTCGGATGCTTGCGGCACCGATCTCTTGCAAGAATCGCGTGTCTGCTTCAATCACACCCCGCATAGGGCTAACCTGCAGTTTTCGTTTTCCAAACAGCGCTGCCGACAGGGGAACTTCGAACACTTCGTATCCGAGATCGTCGACCGAGGACTCGACAAGAGACATCCTCACGATCTGGTCAATAGCAGCTTCAGGATCGGCGATATCTGAACCATGCCTCAATAGAACAGCCTCTAGGGCGAGCCTCGGAACAAGCGACTTCCAACCACACAGAGTTAAAAAGATTCTAGATGCGGCAGGCGACAGGTTCGCAAATGTGCGTTCGAATAGCGCATCAAGGACGTCATCTTTTCGCGCAATTAGGGTCGCAGGTTTGACATAATTTCCGATATCAGCAAGTTCTCCTAATATAATCTTGATAATATAAGGGTGCCCATTGGAAGCATCGAAAATCTCACCAACTTGCTTCTTGTGAATAAAACTCAGTATTCCAAGCTTTGCAGACACACTCTTTATAAGTTCCTCTGCTTCTTCCTCCTCCATTCCCAATATTTCAATTGGATAATCTGCCTTAAAGTCTCGAAATCTGGAAGTAATCATTGCCTTGTTTGGCGTTCGGATATTTACATCTATCCAGTTAAATAGGTCGACCGGAGATCTAACAGTTTCAAAATTGTCAAAAATATAAAGGGTTGGTCCCAACGGGCTATTCCTAAGATGCGCAGCCATTGTAGGAACTGCGTTCCTATTTTCATCTGGGCTTATTTCCAAGAGTTCGGAAACCAGCGCTATGTACTGTTTTGCTATATCCGACTCAGTCAGCACGCGGGGTTGCACTGGCTTTACCCCAGACGATGTGAGGTCGATATCTCTCGCGCTAAACCAGATGGCAGCGTTGAATCTGTCGGACATTGACACACTATTGAGCGTAGAGAGTGCCAAAGAAGTTTTCCCGACACCTCCCCGGCCCACTAGTGTTAATATAGGGTGCCTATCATTTGTAATGATTTCTAGAATTCTATCTTCAAGGGCTGGTCTGTGAATGTATTCTTGAATGTTTGTCGGAGAATTCGAGTATATATTGTTTTGAGCATAGAAGCTGCCATGCCCCTCTGTCTCACTGGCGGGCCTTTCACCAGCGGGTAGGGCATACGGCTTTCCGTCGCCCCTCTGGCGGGTGTCGGTGATTAAAGAAAGCATTTCGTATGAGAGTGAAGTGGGTGAGAACCCGCCATTAGGCAAGAAAAAATCCGTTGCATCAGAATCGGAGTGGATCAACTCCACATAGATGGGTTGACCGGCCCAAAAATAAAGCCCATTTTTATAGTTAGGCCCATCGACGGCAGACGAAGATTTCAGACTCGAGAAGCATTCTTGGTCTCCGCCTAGGCCAATAATGCGATACTTTCCAGACAGGTTTCTGTGTACATAAGCCCAAGGCAAATTAAATACTGGATTGTTTTCGCAGACAAGGTTTATAGATTTGGCGATCATGGGAGCGAATCGCGAGGCTGCGGCTGGCGTCGTCGCTCCATGCCCCCTTGTTTTATTGCGCAACTCGGTAAAGGCCGAAAACCAACTCTTAAGGGCAATCTTTTCAGGCACCTGCGGAGTTTCACCTTTAATGTCTGCAACTATCTCTAAGAGTAGTTTTGTTGCTTCATGCTGCCACGACCCCTTACTCTTTCGTTCATTAAAGGTTCGCCTCACTTCGAAAAATGTTGGCAATATACTTTGGGACGCAGGCCCGGCAACTGCTTCATCGAGAGACTTTGACCACTCACCAATACCATCGGAACGAATGAGCTGATGTAGTATTCCATAGCGAAGATTTTGACGGTCACTTTGAATTGCTGCCAAAAATGCGGCTACATTCAATTTGAGAATTAGTTCACCTGCGTAAAGATATTCCGTGAATAGAACGGAATCGGAGTCGTCGCCGTGTCGCTTTACCCTTTCGATCATTAATTCGATTGGCCTGAACGTCATTTTAGACTCCACCGCTCGTGGTGTAATTTTCTTTCAAAATGACCGGGATGTCGATCCTAAATGTGGGTCCAAGTAGCCTCTCTGTACGACACCCCCTACGGCCCCAGCCGCCCCGCGAAATCCGTCTTCGCGCGATCCGTATACCCCTTGTATCGCTCCTTCCACCTCTTCCGCCCGCCCCGCGCGGCGTCGAGCGAGGGGACGAGGCCGGGGCGGGGCCCATATTCACAGTTCATTCACCAATCGCTGCAACCCTGCCCTCGTGTGCGTACCTGTATGTGAGTGTGTGTGATGATTGGCTGGGTTCAGGCGTCGCTGTATGAGGCGATCGATTGTCTGGCGCGTTCGGGCCAGAACCACCTCGCATCCGATCTCGGCCGCCTCTTGGCGTCGCTCGAGCTCGAGGACATGGACATCCTGCGAAGCCCGGTGTCGGAGCGGGTGGCGAGCGCGCTCCTGGAGGCGAAGACCTTTCCGGACCTCGTCGATCTGCTCAAGGAGTTCGCCACGGCGATCGGCGTGGCCCACTGCACGCTGCACGTGGTCCGCGAGACGCCGACGTCGAGCTTCTCCACGCGGGCGCTGACCACCTATTCCGAGGAGTGGGTCGCGCGCTACGTGGACCGGCGGTACACCAGCGTCGATCCGGTCTACCGCCAGAGCCTGACCTGCGAGGACGCCTTCTTCTGGGAGGATCTCGACGTTTCGCCCCCCCCCGTGCGGGCCTTCTGCCAGGACGCCCGGGCGCACGGGGTCGGCCCGGCCGGCTACACGCTGCCGATCATCACCGAGCGCGGCGACAGGATCGCCATCTCGGTCAGCGCCGGCGACGATCGCGAGGGGCTGCGCGACACGATCCACCATTACGAGTCGGACCTGCTGTCGGTGGGGTTCAGCCTCACCGAGGCGTTCTCGCAGCTGGCGTCCGACGACCGGCCGGCCAGCTTCACGCCGACCGACGACCAGCTGTCGATCCTGCGGGCGGTGGCGATGGGGACGAACGAGGCCGAGTTGCGGTCCCGCGACTATCTCTACGGCTCCTACATCACGCTCGAGCGGTCGATCTGCAGCCTGTTCCGCACCAAGACGGTCGCCCAGGCGGCGATCGTGGCCGCGCAGGTCGGGCTCCTGACCAACACGCCGATCACCAAGGCGGACATCCTGGTCGGATCGCAACGCTCGCCGGCGTTCCGGGTCGACGCGCATTCCAGCGCGTCGGCGGTGCGGCGCATGATCCGCCTGCGCAACGTCGGCCCCCGGGAGCGCGAGGTGGAGCCGGCCGAGGTCTGAGGAAGCAGCGCGCTCCGCCGGCGCGGGCGGCCGTTGGCGGCGCCTCAGGCGAGCGCCCGCTCCGGCTCCAGCCATCTGGCGAAATCCGCCTTCGCCCGATCCGTGTAGCCCTTGTACCGCTCCTTGCGCCCCTTGCGGCCGCCCCGGGCGGCGTCGAGCGGGGGGAAGAGGCCGAAATTGACGTTCATCGGCTGGAAGGTCTTCGCGTCGGCGCCGCCGGTGATGTGGGTGACGAGGGCGCCCGTGGCGGTGGTGGGCGGCGGGGGCGCGAGGGGCGCGCGGAGGCGCTCGGATGCCGCGAGGCGGCCGGCGAGGAGGCCCATCGCGGCGCTCTCGACATAGCCCTCGACGCCGGTGATCTGGCCGGCGAAGCGCAGGCGGGGGTCCGCGCGGAGACGCATGGAGGCGTCGAGCAGCCGCGGGGAGTTGAGGAAGGTGTTGCGGTGGATGCCGCCGAGGCGGGCGAAGGCGGCGGTCTCGAGGCCGGGGATCATGCGCAGCACCTCGGCCTGTGCGCCGTATTTCATCTTGGTCTGGAAGCCGACGATGTTGAAGAGCGTGCCGAGCGCGTTGTCGCGGCGGAGCTGGACGACCGCGTGGGGCTTGACGTCGGGGGCGTGCGGGTTGGTGAGGCCCACGGGCTTCATCGGGCCGAAGCGCAGGGTCTCGCGGCCGCGTTCGGCCATGACCTCGATGGGCAGGCAGCCTTCGAAATAGGGGGTGTCGCGCTCCCAGTCCTTGAATTCGGTCTTCTCGGCTTTGAGCAGCGCGTCGATGAAGGCCTCGTACTGGGCGCGGTCCATCGGGCAGTTGAGGTAGGCGGTGCGTTCGGCCTCGGTGTCGCCCTTGTCGTAGCGCGACTGGAACCAGGCCTTGGAGAGATCGACGCTCTCGGCGTGCACGATCGGCGCGATGGCGTCGAAGAAGGCGAGCGCGCTCTCGTCGGTGAGGGCGCGGATCGCCTCGGCCAGCGCCGGCGAGGTGAGCGGGCCGGTGGCGATGATGACGGACGACCAGTCGGCGGGGGGGAGGCCGGCGATCTCGCCGCGTTCGATTCTGATCATCGGATGCGCTTCTAGGCGGGCGGTGATCGCGGCGCTGAAGGGCTCGCGGTCGATGGCGAGCGCGCCGCCGGCGGGGACGGAATGGGCGTCGGCGGTGGCCATGATCAGGCCGCCGGCCTGGCGCATCTCCCAGTGCAGGAGGCCGACGGCGTTCTGCGCGTCGTCGTCGGAGCGGAAGGAGTTGGAGCAGACGAGTTCGGCGAGGCCGTCGGTCCGGTGCGCGAACGTGGCGACGTGCGGGCGCATCTCGTGGAGGATGACGGGGACGCCCATCTCGGCGGCCTGCCACGCGGCTTCGGAGCCGGCGAGGCCGCCGCCGATGACGTGGATGGGGTCTATGCTCGCCATGGCCTCCGATCTAGGCCGGCGGCGCGCGGATGGGAAGGGGCGGGGCGTCAGGCCGGCTGGCGCGGCGCCGTCGCGGAAGAAGGCCGAGGGGCCGAGCGCCGCGGCGAGGTCGCGCCCCGCCGCGCCGTCGATCGTGGCGCGATCGGCGACCGGGCCGGGCCCGCCCGCGAGCGGCAGGCCGGCGGGGGCCGGGGCGGTCGGGATCTCGCCGCCCTCGCCGCGCAGGTCGTTGGCCTCGCAGCCGGCGAATCGGATCTAGGCCGCGGCGATCGGAGTGGCGAGGGCGATGGTCAGCAGGGCGGTGGGAAATCAGTCGGGCGCGGGGCCGCGGCGTTCCGGTCGAACTCAGCGGCTCTCAGGGCGCGGAGGGCGCATGACGGCGGGAACAAAGGAGCGCGCCCCGGATCGCAGGTCCGGCGCGCGCCCTGCGCTCGGGCCGCCTCAGGCCCCGACCGCCAGCTTGCGTTTCGCTTCGCTGCTCGCGGGGTCGCGGAGGACATACCCTCGACCCCACACCGTCTCGATATAGTTCTCGCCTCCCGTGGCTTCGGACAGTTTTTTCCGCAGCTTGCAGATGAAGACGTCGATGATCTTCAGCTCCGGCTCGTCCATTCCGCCATAGAGGTGGTTGAGGAACATCTCCTTGGTGAGCGTTGTGCCTTTCCGAAGAGAAAGCAGTTCCAGCATCTGGTATTCCTTGCCGGTCAGGTGGACCGGCGATCCGTCGACCTCGACTGTCTTGGCGTCGAGGTTGACGGCGAACTTGCCCGTGGCGATCACCGACTGGGCGTGGCCCTTGGACCGGCGCACGATCGCGTGGATGCGCGCGATCAGCTCCTGGCGGTGGAAGGGCTTGGTCATGTAGTCGTCGGCGCCGAAGCCGAAGCCCTTGAGCTTGTTCTCGGTGTCGTCGGCGCCCGACAGGATCAGGATCGGGGTCTCGACCTTGGCGATGCGCAGCTGGCGCAGAACCTCGTGGCCGTTCATGTCGGGGAGGTTCAGGTCGAGGAGAATCAGGTCGTAGTCGTAGAGCTTGGCGAGGTCGATGCCCTCTTCGCCCAGGTCTGTCGCGTAGACGTTCAGATTCGCGTTCTGGAGCATCATTTCGATGCTTTTGGACGTGGTCGGGTCGTCTTCGACAAGCAGGATACGCACAGGCTGCTCTCCGTTCTACCGTGGGGGGATTCCCCCGAAATCAGGTCACCAATTAACGCGGTATTGGTTAATGACTGATTGACGATAGAAGGAGATTAACAGCTCGCCTTAAAGTTGTCTATACTTCTGTATCGCCGTCACCCTCAGGGCGGCCGCGCCGTGGTCCCGCACCGCCGATCGCCAGAGATCGAGTTCCTCGTCGGAGAGCCTGTACATCTCGCAGGCCTCGCTCGGCTCGATCAGGCCGTGGTCTACCGCCGCGACCACCGTCGCCTTGCGGCGCGCCACCCAGCGCTTCGTATTCGATGGCGGAAGATCGCCACGGGTCAGTTTCGTCCCATCCGGCAAGACGACGAATACCGGCCCTTTCTCGCGGCGAATGTACATCTCTCACTCCCTTACTCGCGACGCCCCATGCGAATACTTAGACGTTCATCCCTTAAATGCTGATGAACCAAGCCCTTGAGTATTCGTAAGGTTTTACTATATTCGCGCCAAACGAAGGGGCCCGATCCATGCTGTCCGACGCCATCGCGGCGACGCCGACCCAGCCGCTCAATTCGCTCGGGCTGCCCAAGCCCGCGGCGGCCACGCGCGTGCTCGTGGCGATGTCGGGGGGCGTCGACAGTTCGGTCGTGGCCGCGATGTTGGCCGAGGAGGGCTACGACGTCGTCGGCGTGACGCTGCAGCTCTACGACCACGGCGCGGCGCTCGCGAAGAAGGGCGCCTGCTGCGCCGGGCGCGACATCCACGACGCGCGCCGGGTCGCCGAGGCGATCGGGTTCCCGCACTACGTTCTCGACTACGAGAGCCGCTTTCGCGAGAGCGTCATCGATGCGTTCGCCGACGCCTATCTCGCCGGCGCGACGCCGGTGCCCTGCATCCGCTGCAACGAGCGGGTGAAGTTCCGCGACCTCCTGGAGACCGCGCGCGATCTGGAGGCCGATTGCATGGCGACCGGGCACTACGTGCGCCGCGTCATCGGCGCGCGGGGACCGGAGCTGCGCCGCGCCGCCGATCCCGCGCGCGACCAGAGCTACTTCCTGTTCTCGACGCGCCGCGACCAGCTCGACTACCTGCGCTTTCCGCTCGGCGGGCTCGCGTCGAAGGCCGAGACCCGGGCGCTGGCGTCGCGCTACGGGCTCTCGGTCGCCGACAAGCCCGACAGCCAGGACATCTGCTTCGTGCCGAACGGCTCCTACGCCGCGGTGATCGAGAAGCTGCGGCCCGGCGCGGCGGAGCCGGGCGCGATCGTGCATCTCGACGGGCGCGTCCTGGGCGAGCACCAGGGCGTCATCCACTACACCGTCGGGCAGCGGCGCGGGCTCGGGATCGGCGGCGGCGAGCCGCTCTTCGTCGTGCGCCTCGATGCGGAGACGCGCAAGGTGATCGTCGGGCCGCGGGCGGCGCTGGCGAGCCGGCGCGTGACGGTCGGCAAGGTGAACTGGCTCGGCGACGGGGAATTCGAGGCGGCCCCGGCGGCGGGATGGGAGGCGGCGGTCAAGGTGCGCTCGACGCGCCCGCCCAAGCCCGCGCGCCTTCATCCGCGCGGCCCCGGCGCGGCCGACGTGGAGCTTCTCGATCCCGAGGAGGGGGTCGCGCCCGGCCAGGCCTGCGTCTTCTACGCGCCGGACGGCGACCGGGTGCTCGGCGGCGGCTGGATCGCCGCCGGGGCCTGAGAGGGTTCAGGCGGACGGCCTCCGCGCCAGCGCCGGCCGGGCGGCGTTTCAGAAGCTGAACGACACGCCGAGCATGGGCCCGTAGAGATCCAGGTCGAGATTGAGGCCGTCCGACTCGTAGTCGATCGACAGGTAGCGGTAGCCGATCAGCCCGGCGATGGACTCGTTGAAGCTGTAGTCGATCGACGCGAGCAGCTCCCACTGGAGTTCGCTGCCGACCGAGAAGCCGCCGATGTCGCCGGTCCCGGTCACGCCCACCCGGTCGCCGAGGTCGTAGCGCCCGCGCAGGCCCACGATCGGATCGATCCACTCCGCCGTCGCGTCGCGGTCGATCTCGCCGATCCGGGGCAGGTCGATGGAGCCGCTGACGCTGACGCTGTAGGGACGCAGGCCGCCGAGCGCCTCGACCCAGCCGCGGTCGGCCTCCGCCAGCCGCCAGGTCGCGGCGGCGGTGCCCATGGTCAGCTCGGTGCCGACCTCGACGGGCGTGCCCAGGCGGTTGAGCTGGCCGTCCGAGCTCAGGTCGGCGTAGGCGATGTCGAAGAGCAGGCCGAACTTGCCGCGGCGAAACGTCGCCGCCCCGAAGAAGGCGCCGTTCAGCGCGTCGAACACGCTCTCCGCATCGAGATCGATCAGCGGCGTTTCGTTCGGTCCGCTCTGGGTGCCGCCGATCGTCGGCAGCCAGCCATAGAGCGTGAGCCGGGTCTCCCAGCCGTCGTCGAGGGACTGGGCCGCGGCGGGCGGCCCCAACGTGACGGCGGCGGCGAGCGCCATTGCGGTTGGGCGGAAGCGGGTCATCGCGTGGCTCCGGTGGTTGGTCTGCGCGCCGTTAGGGCGCAGCGCGCGGGCGGTCAATGCGCGTTGCGCGCGCGGGGCCGGTTCAGCCCGTCGTTGGGTCGGATGCGTCGCGCCGCCGCCCGCCGCGCCGCCGGGCGGTGGCCGGGCCGCGCTCGCGCCCCTCGCGCAGCACCGCCGTCATCGGATGCTCGGGATGGGCCGCGCCCAGCGTGGCCAGCAGCCGGTCGATCGCGGCCCCGGCGTCCTCGTCGGGAAGGCCGATCGCCCAGTCGAGAAAGATCGACCTGGCCTCCGCCGGGCCGATGTCCATGCGATAGGCCTCGCGCATCAGCCCGCGCGGATCCACCTCCGCTGCGCCGCTCTTCATGTCCTGCGTCTCCTCGCTGTCCCGCGAGGGCCTAGGGCGGGGTCCGGGATGCGTCAAGGGCGGCGGGCCGCCGGGCGCGCAGGGCGGCCTCTTCGAAGACGATGGCGTGGCGGTCGGCGAGGCGTTCGGGGTCGTCGTCGTAGCCGCCGCCGAGCACGCAGGTGATCGGGACGCCGCGGCGACAAGCCCAGTCGAGGACCAGCGCCTCGCGCGCGCGCAGGCCCGCATCGCTCAGCGCGAGCCGGCCGAGCCGGTCGCCTGCGAGCACGTCGACGCCGGCGTTGTAGAAGACGAGATCCGGCTCGAAGCCCGCGCAGGCGTCGAGCGCGTGGGCGAGCACCTCGAGGTAGGCTGCATCGCCCAGCCCGTCGGGCAGCGGGAAGTCGAGATCCGACACCGCCTTGCGGGCGGGGAAGTTGCGCGCGGCGTGCAGCGACAGCGTGCGCACCAGGGGGTCGCGCGCGAAGATCTCGGCGGTGCCGTCGCCCTGGTGCACGTCGCAGTCGATCACGAGCACGCGCGCGACCCGGCCCTCGGCGGTCAGCGCGCGGGCCGCCACGGCGACATCGTTGAAGACGCAGAAGCCCGCGCCGCCGTCCGGGCCGGCGTGGTGCGAGCCGCCGGCCATGTTGCACGCAAGCCCGTGCTCGAGCGCCAGCCGGGCGGCGAGCAGCGTTCCGCCGGCCGAGAGGAACGCGCGCCGGGCGACCGCGGCGGAGCCGGGCAGCCCGATGCGGCGCTCTTCCTCGCGCGAGAGCCGCTGGCCGGCGACGCGCTCGACGTAGTCGGGGGCGTGGACCGCGGCGACCTGGTCGAAGGCGGCGGCGGTCGGGGCGATGGCGCCGCCCGTCGCTGGCAGGATGCCGCGCTCGACCAGCGCCGCGCGCAGGTAGCCGTACTTCGACATCGGGAACCGGTGTCTCGGGCGCAGCGGCGCGACGTAGTCGGGATGGTAGACGACCGGCAGGCTCATGGACCTTCGAGCCGGGCCGCGATCAGCGCGGCGCATTGCGCAGCCGAGGCGTCAAGCTCGGCCTGCAGCGTGTCGAGATCGGGCGCCTCCGCGACGGTGAGCACCAGACGCACCAGGCCCGCGCCGCCCTCGGCGGGATCGATCGTGTGGTCGCTGGCGAGCCGGCCCACCTGCTGGAGCGCCGCGAGGCGACGATGGGCGGCGGCGAGCGTTGCGGCGTCGCCCGCCGCGAGCCAGCCGGTCCGTCCGAGCGCCTCGAGCATCGCGCGCGGCTGGCGTAGGCCCGCGAGGCCGGCGATCAGCGCGCCGCACTGGGCGACGAGCTCGATGTCGAGCATGCGGCCAGCCCCGAGCTTGACCTCCCAGGGCGAGGCTTCCGCGGCCTTGTTGGCCTCGGCGAGCCGGCGGCGCATGTCGCGGGCGTCCGCAAGGGTCGCGGCCGCGTCCCGGGATGCGGCGAGGGTCTCGTCGATGGCGGCGGCGACGCGCGCTGACAGGGGATCGGGGCCGGCGACGACCCGGGCGCGGGTCAGCGCCAGATGCTCCCAGGTCCAGGCCTCCTCGGCCTGGTAGCGCCGGAAGCTGCCAAGCGCGGTCGCCACCGGACCCTGCCGGCCGGAGGGGCGCAGCCGCATGTCGACCTTGTAGAGCACGCCGTCGGGCATCGGCGCGGTGAGCGCGGCGATCAGCGCCTGGGTCAGCCGGGCGTAGTAGGCGCTGACCGCGAGCGGGCGGGGCCCTTCTGAGGCCTCGGCGCCCTCCGCGTCATAGACGACGATCAGGTCGAGATCGGAACTCACCGTCATCTCGCGGCTGCCGAGCTTGCCCATGGCGACGATGGCGGCGCCCGCCCCGGGCGGCGGTCCGTGGCGGGTGGCGAAATCCTGGGCGACCCGCGGCCCCAGCGCGGTCAGCACCGCCCCGGCCACCGCCGAATAGGCTTCCGCCGCCTCCTCCGGGGTGGCGAGCGCGCGCAACAGGTGAACGCCGATGCGGAAGTGGCGTTCGTTCTTCCACACCCGCGCCGCGCCGAGCGCCGCCTCGTAGTCGGGGGCGGCGTCGAGCCGGCGGGTCAGTTCGGCGATCAGCTCGGCCTCGCCGCGCAGCGGCCGGAAGAAGTCCGGCCCGATCACCGCGTCGAAGACGGCCGCGTTGTCGCCCAGATAGCGCGCGAGCTGCGGCGCCGTTCCGCAGATGTCGATCAGCAGGTCCATGAGCTGCGGGTTGGCCTGCATCAGCGAAAAGAGCTGCACGCCGGCCGGCAGGCGCCCGAGGAAGGCGTCGAGCGACAGCAGCGCCGCGTCGGGATCGGCGGCCGCGCCCAGCCGGCGCAGGAGCGCGGGCGCGATGCGCCGGAAGAGGCCGCGGGCGCGCTCGGTCCTGAGCGCCGGCAGCCGGGTCCAGCCGGACATGCGCGTCTCCGCCGCCTCGGGATCGCGGAAGATCGTGTCGAGCGGCGGCGGCGTCTCGGTCTCGTCGGTCACGAAAAACGGCTCGGTGAGCGCGGTCACCGCGCGGAGCCGGCCGAGCAGGTCGTCGCAGAACGCCTCCACCGAGTCCGCGCCGCAGAAATCGGCCAGCCGGGCGAAGCCCTCGTCGGAGCCGGGCAGGCGCTGGGTCTGGGCGTCGTCGAGCATCTGCAGCCGGTGCTCGAGCGTACGGTGGGCGACGTAGGCCGCGTCGAGGGCCGCGGCCGTCTCGGGCTCGACCCAGCCCTTGCGCGCCAGCGCCGCCAGCGCCGGGCGGGTCTGGCTCGAGCGCAGCTCCGGGTCGCGGCCGCCGACGATGAGCTGGCGGGTCTGAGTGAAGAACTCGATCTCGCGGATGCCGCCCTGGCCGAGCTTGAGGTCGTGGCCGGCGACCTGCAGCGGGCCGGTCAGCCCCTTGTGGGCGCGGATCCTGAGCCGCATGTCGTGGGCGTCCTGGATCGCGGCGAAGTCGAGGTGCCGGCGCCAGATGAACGGGCGCAGGCGCTCGAGGAATTCCTGGCCCGCCTCGATGGCGCCGGCGCAGGCGCGGGCCTTGATGAAGGCGGCGCGTTCCCAGGTGCGCCCCAGGCTCTCGTAGTAGCTCTCGGCGGCGTCCGCGCCGATGCACACCGGCGTCACCGAGGGGTCCGGGCGCAGGCGCAGGTCGGTGCGAAAGACGTAGCCGTCCCCGGTCACCTCCGAGATCGTCTTCGTCATGCGCTGGGTCGCGCGGATGAAGCCGCGGCGCAGGTCGTCGTAGGCGTCCGGGGCGTGGCGGCTCTCGTCGAAGAGCACGATCAGGTCGATGTCCGAGGAGTAGTTGAGCTCGCGCGCGCCCATCTTGCCCATGGCGAGCACGAAGGCCCCGGCGGCGTCGGCGGCGTCCTCGGGCGAGCATCCGGGCAGCTTGCCGCGGGCGATCTCGCGCGAAACCGCATCGACGAGCGCCAGGTGCACGGCCCGGTCGGCGAGTTCGGTGAGCGCGCCGGTCACCGTCTCCAGATCCCAGACGCCGCCGAGATCCGCGAGGGCTGCGAGCAGCGCGACGCGGCGCTTGGCCAGGCGCAGCCGCACGTCGAGCCCGCCGTCCTCCTCGGCGTCGATGGCCGCCAGCGTCTCGGCGAGCGTGGCCTCGGGGGGGGCGGCCAGCGCCGCGCGCAGCCAGTCGGGGTCGCGGCGCATCAGGCCGGCGAGATAGCCCGAGCATCCCGCGGTCCCGGCGAGCAGCGCACGCGCCGCGTCTTCCTCGCCGTCGAAGAGCGCGCCGATCTCGTCCGCCGTCGCTGCGTCGTGTGGCCTCGGCGCCGTGGTGACGCGATCGGCGAGCGTCCCGCCCATGCCGGGGATCAGCGGCCTTCGTAGCGGGCGGGGCGCTTCTCGAGAAAGGCCATCACGCCCTCCTGGAAGTCGCGGGTCCGCCCGGCCTCGCCCTGAAGCCGGGCCTCGGTCTCGAGCTGGTCGTCGAGGCCGCGGTCCCAGCTTCCGCGCAGCGCCTCCTTGATCAGCCGGTAGGCCACGGTCGGGCCGGAGGCGAGCTGTGCGGCCCGGCGCTCGACGGTGGCGGCGAAGGCGTCGTCCGGCACCGCCTCCCAGATCATGCCCCAGGCGTCGGCCTGCCGGGCGGTGATCGGCTCGGCGAAGAGGGCGGCTCCCATCGCCTTGGCGGCGCCGGCCTGGCGCGGCAGCCAGTAGGTGCCGCCTGCGTCCGGAATGAGGCCGATGCGGGCGAAGGCCTGGATGAAAACCGCCGATTCCGCGGCGATCACCACGTCGGTGGCGAGCGCGAGGTTGGCGCCGGCCCCGGCGGCAGGGCCGTTGACCGCGGCGAGGGTCGGGATCGGGCAGTCGTAGATCGCGCGCAACAGCGGCTCGTACTCCTCGCGCAGCGTGCGCTCGATGTCGACGTCGGCGGCGGTCCTGCGGTCGCCAAGATCCTGCCCCGAGCAGAAACCGCGCCCCGCGCCGGTCAGCACCAGCGCGCGGGCCCGCTCCGGGGCATGGGTGACGGCGTGCAACAGGTCGAGCCGCATCTGCGGGTTCAGCCCGTTCATCACCTCGGGGCGGTTCAGCGTGATCGTCGCGACCGCGTCCTCGACGTCGAAGAGGATGGTGTCGTAGGTCATGGCCGCGCCCCCCTGTGGCATGGCCGGGACGATAGCCGCCCCGCCGGATGGCGGAAACCCGGTTTCGTTCCGGGCGCGCGGGTCGGCGGCGGCAGGCCGGGCCTCAGCCCTCGCCGAGCTCCTTGAGGCGGCGCAGCTCTTCGGGGCTGAGCGGCGGCGGCGGCGCCTCGCCGGCCCGGGCCCGGCGGCGCACGAAGGCCATCGCGAGACCGCCCCCGAGCAGCAGGAACACCGGACCGGCCAGCCAGAGCGGGGCGTTGGCCACCGAGAACGGTGGCCGGAACAGCACGAACTCGCCGTAGCGGTCGACGACGAAGTCGATCACCTCCGGGTTGCTGTCTCCGGCGGTGACGCGCTCGCGCACCAGGAGGCGCAGGTCGCGGGCGATCTCGGCGTTCGATTCGTCGATCGATTCGCTCTGGCAGACGACGCAGCGCAACTCGCGGGTGATCTCGCGCGCCCGGGCCTCGAGGGCCGGATCGTCGAGCAGCTCGTCGGGCTGGACCGCCTCGGCCCCCGGCGCGGCGATGAGCGCGAGGCCAAGCGCCGCGGCGCGCAGCGGCTTCATTCCGCTGGCACCGCCGCGGGGTCGCGCGCCGGGCGCGGGGCGGGCGTGCCGACCCGGTAGCGGCGGTCGGTGAGGCTGACCACGCCGCCAAGCGCCATGACCATCGCGCCGATCCAGATCCAGTTGGCGAAGGGCTTGACGTAGGTGCGCACCGCCCAGCCGCCGCCCTCCTGCGGGTCGCCGAGCGCCACGTAGAGGTCGCGGCCGAGCCCGCGGTCGATCGCGGCCTCGGTGGTGGGCATGCGCTGGACCGGGTAGAATCGCTTCTCGGGCTGCAGCGTTCCGATCTGCGCGCCGTCGCGCAGCACCGCGATCACCGCCGTGTCGGAGGTGTAGTTGGGGCCCGCGAGGCTCTCGACCGCATCGAGGCGCAACTCGTAGCCGCCGGCCGAGAGGCTGTCGCCGATACGCATCACCCGGATGTCCTCTGTCTGCCAGGCGTTGATGGCGGCGATCCCGAACATCGTCAGCCCGAGCCCGGCGTGGCCGAGCGCCTTGCCCCAGTCGGCGCCGGGCAGGTTGCGCAGCCGGCGCGCGGTTTCGCCGATTGGCGCGCGGCCGAGCCTGGTCTTGGCGGTCAGGTCGACGAGCGCGCCGAGGATCACCCAGGCGGCCAGCGCGATGCCGATCGGCGCCAGCATCGACCGGCCGGTCTGCAGCGCCCAGACCAGCGCCCCGAGCGCCAGCGAAAGCACCAGCGCGCCGCGAAGCTGCTCCATCGACTTCGCCAGCGAGCCGCGCTTCCACGGCAGCATCGCGAAGGGCGGCAGGATCACCGCCAGCGCGATCATGAAAGGCGTGAAGGCGGTGTCAAAGAACGGCGCGCCCACCGAGATCTTGCGCCCGGTGGCGATCTCCACGACCAGCGGCCACATGGTGCCCACGAAGACCACCAGCGTCGCGACCACCAGCAGCACGTTGTTGGCCAGAAGTCCGCTTTCGCGGCTCACGGTGGAGAAGACCGCCGTTGTGCGCAGCCGCGGCGCCCGCCAGGCGTAGAGCGTCAGCGCCCCGCCGGTGATCAGCCCCAGGATCCACAGCAGGAACACCCCGCGCTCGGGATCGTTGGCGAAGGCGTGCACGGAGGTGATCACGCCCGAGCGCACCACGAAGGCCCCGATCAGCGAGAAGGAGAAGGCGAGGATGGCGAGCAGGATCGTCCAGGTCTTCAGCGCGTCGCGCTTCTCGACCACGATGGCCGAATGCAGGAGCGCCGCGGCGAGAAGCCAGGGCATGAAGCTGACGTTCTCGACCGGGTCCCAGAACCACCAGCCGCCCCAGCCGAGCTCGTAGTAGGCCCAGATCGAGCCGAAGGCGATGCCGATGGTCAGGAACACCCAGGCGAGCAGCGTCCACGGCCGGACCCAGCGCGCCCAGGCGGCGTCGACGCGGCCCTCGATCAGCGCGGCGATGGCGAAGGAGAAGGCCATCGAGAGCCCGACGTAGCCGAGATAGAGAAACGGCGGGTGGAAGGCGAGGCCGGGATCCTGCAGGAGCGGGTTGAGATCGTTGCCGTCGAGCGGCGGGTTCTCCAGCCGCCAGAACGGGTTGGACGTGAACAGGATGAAGGCGAAGAAGGTGACGCCGACGCCCGACTGGACCGCCAGCACCCGCGCCCTGAGCCCCGGCGGCAGGTTGCCGCCCCACCAGGCGACCATCGCGCCGAAGAGCGTCAGGATGAGCATCCAGAGCAGCATCGAGCCCTCGTGGTTGCCCCAGGTTCCGCTGACCTTGTAGAGCATCGGCTTGTCGGAATGCGAATTGGCCGCAACCAGCCGCACCGAGAAGTCCGAGACCACGAAGGCGTAGGTCAGCGCCAGGAACGCCCCGAAGGTCAGCACGAACTGCAAGGTGGCCGCGTGATTGCCGACCCGCATCCACGCCGGCCAGCCATAGTGCGCGCCCACCATCGGGACCGTCATCTGGAAGATGGCGACGACGAAGGCGAGGATGAGGGCGAGATGCCCCAGTTCGATGATCATGGCGCCCGTCCGCTCCGGTTTTCCGGATCAATATGACCTCTGCGCGCCGGGGGTTCAAATGGCTTTGCCGTGACACCTCGTCCCGGCTTGCCCCGCCGGGCGCGTCACTCGGCCGCGAGCGCGATCTCCGGGCGGCGATCGGCGCGCCATCGACCGCGCGCGGCCACCGCGCCGGCCCAGCGCCAGACGAGCGCGACGGCGAGCAGTGAGACGTAGCCGTCGAGCGCGTAGTGCCAGCCGAAATAGACCGAGCCGAAGAGGATTGCCCCCGCGAAGGCCCAGCCGACGAGCCCCAGCCGCCGGTCGAGCGCGCCGAGAAACTGCGCGTTTAGCGCGGCCATCGCCACGTGGATGCTCGGCATCGCGGAGATGCCCGAGCCGAAGCGCGCCGCGCCGCTCTCGTAGGCCTCGAAGAGATAGTCCGACACGCCGAGCATCGCCGCGCCGCCGGGGCTCGCGGCGAGCTCGGGCCCCAGATCGGCGAAGGTCGCGCCGCCGAACATCCGGTCAAAGAAGATCGGCCCGGCCGACGCGCCGAGGACGCGGCCCACCGTGCCGAGCAGTCCGAGCACCGCGACAAGGCTGATCAGGTAACGCCGGCGTAGCGCATCGTCGCGCAGGAAGGCCGCGACCAGCATCAGGCCGAGCCATTGCAGCAGCCAGACCGGACCGTAAAGCAGGTAGAGCAGCCGCGACGCGCCCTCGGGCGCCACCGCATGCGTCCAGCGCCAAGGCTGACCGAAGTGCAACTGCGCGTCGAGCGCGGCGAGCGGCCGGTCGGCGAAGAACGGGAGCCAAAACGGGATCTGGTGCTTGAGGGTCGTGAAGGCGGCGAGGCCGACGCAGAAGAGTGCGATAGTCGCCGCCGCGCCGGCCGCCCGCGCCCTGAGCATCCCGGCGAGGTGGCTGATCGGGGCCCGGGGAGCGGCGAGGGCGGCCGTGACGGCGAGACCGAGCAGGAGGAGGCCGGGCAGCGCGAGGAAATGCGTGAGCGCGTACTGGCGAAACAGCGCGCCGTAGGTTGCGGGATAGAACGCGGCGGCGACGGTCACGTAGACCAGCGTCGCCGCCGCGAGATCGCGCTCGAGGCCCGCGCCCCGCGCGTCCTGTCCCTGCGTGTCCATCCGCCTGCGGCCCCCGTCGAGATGCGCTCTCCGGGGCGGGTCTAGCGGCCGCGCCTTTCCAAACGCCTAAGGCGCGCGGCTCAGCTGCGCGCCGCCCGCCATTCCTCGAGGGCGGCGTTGAAGGTCGGATCTCCGGCCTTGACGGCCACCGTGGCCGGGCGGGCCTGGGTCGCGGGGGCGGTCGGCGCGGTCTTCGGCGCGATGCTCCGGGCGACCGGCGCGGGCTGCTCCGCTGGTCGGGCGGCGGGCGGCTCTGCCGCGTCGCGCGCCTCGGGCGCGGCCGAGCCGCCCGCCGTTCCGGTGATCCGGCGCAGCGCCCGTCCGCGCAGGCTCTGCCGCGCGCGCTGGTAGTGCAGTTCGCGCGCGCCGAAATAGAACGACACGATGGCGCCGAGCAGCCACCAGAGCGGATCGGGCACCAGCGCCAGCCCCTCCATGCGCTCCGAAAACCCCATCGGCTCGATCATCGCGTAGACGAAGAGCCCGAGCGTGCCCATCACCAGAAGCGGACGCGGCAGCCGGTTCAGCCCGTCCATCGTGTCGTGAAACCAGCCCTGGCCGGCGGCGGCGAACTCCGCCCCGAACTGCTCGACCGACTCCACGTAGCGCGCGTGCGCGTCCGAATCGCGCTCCGACTGGTTGCCGACGAAGATCTCCGCGACCCCGCCGACCGCCTCGCCGACCTCCTTGACGCCGGCGCCGGCGCCGAAGATCCGCCCCATCATACCCATGACCGTGTCCTTTCGTCGTGCTGCGCGCGGCTGAAATGGAAGCGCGCGGAGATGAACTCCTCGGCGCGCACGATCCAGCCGCCCTTGCCGCCGTCACGCCGGCGCGCGTATTTCCGGCTGGCGATCCGCCGGTCGCCGATGGCGTAGTAGTAGTTGCGTCGCTCGATCCCGTAGGCGTCGGCGAGATGCTCGGGCGCCATGGCGTAGGCCTTCGCCGCTGCGCCGACCGTAGCGGGGCCGACGACCCCGTCGTCGCGCAGGCCGAATCCGAGCTTGACCAGCAGCCGCTGCAGGATGCGCACGGCGTTCGCGCCCGCGTTCACCTGCATGTCGAAGACCGTCGCCTGCAGCGGCTCGGGCAGCAGGTGCAGCTTCGGCTCCTGGTAGTAGTGGCGGACGTAGATCTCCACCGCCTGATCCGGGCTCAGTCCGCGCACGTCGACCTCGTCGACGCGGCCGTCTCCGTTGATGTCCCTGCCGAGCCGGCGCAGCGTGTGGATCGTCACGCCGTGGTTGGTCGCGCCGCCGGGATCGTCGGGATCGTTCACGTAGCCGCCTTCGCGGCGGACGATCTCCGTCGCGATGCTCTCCACCGAGTGCATGTCTGCCAGCTCCTAGCGATTTCAGGAAGTGGCGGACGATGGCACGGATTGGCTAAAATTTGATTGAAACGGCCCCGTGAAGCCGGCCCGCGCGCTCAGCTGTCGGGTTGCGGACTGACGCCCTCGCCGTAGCGGAAATGGCCCTGCTCCTTGAGCGCGTCGGCGACTTCCTTGGGCATGTAGCTCTCGTCGTGGCGCGCCAGAACCTCGGTCGCGACGAACACGCCGTCCTGCATAGAACCGGTGGCGATGACCCCCTGACCTTCGCGGAAGAGATCGGGCAGGATCCCCGAGAAGGCGACGGTCTGGCTCGCGCCGCCGTCGGTGACCATGAAGCGGATCTGCTCGCCCATGCCGCGCTCGACCGATCCCTCCTCGACGAGCCCGCCGAGCCTGAAGCGCTCGTCGGCGGCCGGCGGCGCGTCGGCAAGCTGGCTCGGGCTGCGGAAGAACTCGATGCCGTCGCGCATCGCGTAGCCCACGATGGCGGTCGCGACCGCGAGCATCACCGCGCCGATCACGAGAAGCTGGATTCGGCGCTTCTTGCGCAATGAAACCGCCATCAGGCCTTTCTCCGATCCGCCACGCCGACCCGGACGTCCGAGTGGATCAGCGTGGAATTGAACTCCGCTCCGAAGATAATCGTCGCGCCGGTGATATAGAGAAACATCAGCGTGATCATCACCCCGGCGAGCGTCCCGTAGGTCACCGTGTAGGTCGGCGTGTAACTCAGATAGTACGAAAAGCCCGTCGCCGCGGCCACCCAGATCAGCGTCGTCATCAGCACGCCCGGCCAGAGCTGGGAGGCGCGCTGCCGCCGGGCGGGCAGCACCCGGTGCATCAGCAGCAGGAACCCGATGAAGACCAGGATCCCGAACGCGTAGGAGATGTAGCCGGCGATCGGGGGCACCGGGAACTGGCTGTACTTGGCGAGCAGGCGCAGCAGGAGCGGGCTCAGCAGGATCGAGAACCCGAGGATCGCCGCGACCAGCGCGCCGATCATCACCATGCCCACCGAAAGCGCACGGTTGTGGATGATCCCCCGTGGCTCCCCGACGGCGTAGGCGCGGTCGAAGGCGATGCGAAAGGCGTTGACGGCGTTCGACGCGGTCCAGATCGCGAAGAGCGCCGAGAGCGTCAGCACCTCGCTGCTCTGGTTGTCCAGAACGTCGGCCACCACCGGCTTGAGCGTGAGCGCCACATGCTCCGGCACGATCTGGAACAGCGCCTCGATCACCTGGTCGGACTGGTCCTCGCCGATCAGGATGCCGGTCAGCGTCGTGGCGAAGATCAGGAACGGAAAGATCGACAGAAGGCCGGTGAAGGCGATGTAGCCCGCCATCGCCGCGCCGTCGTTCTGGTTGAAGCGCCAGATCGCGCCGTAGAGAACCCGCCAGGCCCGCCGGACCGACTTCACGGAAACAGCGGCGCGGCCATCAGGCCGGTCGTCTCGTCGAGGCCGAGCATCAGGTTGGCGTTCTGCAGCGCCTGCCCGGACGAGCCCTTGCAGAGATTGTCGAGCGCGCAGAAGACCATTGCCCGCCCTGGCCTTCGGTCGCCGATGACACCGAGATGCGCGAAGTTCGAGCCGCGCACGTGCCGCGTGGCCGGCGCCTCACCGAAGGGCAGCACCACCAGGAATGGCTCCGCGGTGTAGGCTTCGGCGATGGTGGCGTGCACGTCCTCGGCCGCGCCCTTCACGTAGACGGTGGCGAGGATGCCGCGGTTCTGCGGCAGCAGATGCGGCGCGAAGGTGACCGCGACCTCCCGCCCGGCGATCCGGCCGAACTCCTGGTCGAACTCCGCCAGATGCCGGTGGCGGGCGACGTTGTAGGCGTGAAACCCCTCCGACACCTCGGCGTGCAGCATGCCCTCCTTGGGGGAGCGCCCGGCGCCGGAAACGCCGGTGGCGAGGTTGATGACGATGTCGTCGGGATCGATCACGCCGGCGCGCAGCAGCGGCGCCACCGCATAGATGCCTGTCGCTGCGTTGCAGCCGGTGCCCGCCACCAGGCGCGCCGTGCGGATCTGGTCGCGGTAGAACTCGGTCAGCCCGTAGACCGCCTCGGCCTGTAGATCGAGCGCCGAATGCGGCCGGCCGTACCAGCGCTCGTAGACCGCCGGGTCGCGCAGCCGGAAGTCGGCGGAAAGATCGACGACGCGCAGGTCGCGGGGCAGGGCCGCGATCACCTCCTGGCTGGTGGCGTGGGGCAGCGCGCAGAACACAAGGTCGAGCCCGGTGAAGTCCGTCTCGTCGATCCGGCTCAGCGTCGGCAGCGCCAGGTGACGCAGGTGCGGAAACACCGCGCCCATGCTCTCTCCCGCCCTGCGGTCGGCGGTCAGGGCGCGGATGCGCAAGCCCGGATGGCTGGCGATCAGCCGCACGAGTTCCGCGCCCGTGTAGCCGCTCGCCCCGAGTATCGCGATGTCGAAGGTCTCGCTCATGCGCTGCCGCTCCCTGGGTCGCGGGCCGTCTATCGCATCGGGCGCGGCCGTTCAATCACGCCGAATCGAAGGGCAGGGCGTGGCCGGTGAAGACCTCCGCGTGCCGCCCGACCCGAACCGGATCGCCGGTCGTGAGGTAGCGCACCGCGCCGGTCCCGTCCTGAAAGCGTGGATGGCGACGGAGGTAGTCGGCGAGGCTGTCGGCGACCAGCGCCGCCTGGGTCACCACCTCGACGCCCGCTGGCAGCGCCGCGCGGAAGGCCTCCTCGACCAGCGGATAATGCGTGCACCCGAGCACCGCCGCCTGCGGTTCCGGCAGGCGCGCGAGAAGTGCTGCGACATGGCCCTCGGCGATCCCGCGCGCGCCGTCAAGATCGCCCGCCTCGATCGCCTCGACCAGTCCCACGCAGGCCTGCGCCTCGACGGTGACGTCGCGGGCGCGAAACCGCAGCTCGCGCGGGAACGCGCCGCTCGCAACCGTCGCTGGCGTCGCGAAGAGCGCCACGTCGCGCAGCCCGGTGTGGGTCGGCGGCGCGTTGTCGCCCCAGTCCCGCCGGGTCAGATGCTCGATCACCGGCACGAAGACCCCGAGCACGCGATGCGCGCGCGCATCGAGCCAATCGACCTGCAGATCGTGCAGCGCCACGGCGGAGGCGGTGTTGCACGCGAGGATCACTAGCCGGCAGTCGGCGTCGAAGAGCCGTTGCACGTTCTGAACCGTCAGGTCGTAGACCTGCCGCGCCGGCCGCGAGCCATAGGGCGCGTTGGCGCTGTCGCCGAGATAGACGAAGTCCTGGTCGGGGAGGGAGCGCCGCAGTCTCTCGAGGATGGTCAGGCCGCCGAGGCCGCTGTCAAAGACGCCGATTGGCATGATGCGCGTCGCGACCTTCCTCGAAGTCGAATCCGTAGCCCGGATCGGGGATGGGATCGGGCGACAGACGATAGGTCTCGGCGCGCAGATAGTCCATCATCGCACGGGCGTCCCCCGAGCGCGCCGCGAGCTCGGCCCGCGGCAGCGGCCGGCCGATCGCCACGCGCACCGGGCCGCCGACCCGGGCGCGGAACTCGCGGATCATCAGCGCCAGCCGCAGCGTAGTGTGCAGGTGGCTCGCGACCTGGAAGAGCCGGCTGTTGGCGCCCTCGAAGAACACCGGAACCACCTCGGCGCCGGACTTCTCGATCAGCCGCGCGGTGAAGCGCCGCCAGGCCGGATCGAGCGGCTGGCCGAAGGGCGTCGCCGCGGTCGAGACGGTGCCGCCGGGAAACACGCCGATGCAGCCGCCGCCGGTCAGCCAGGCCAGCGCGGCGGCGCGGGTCTCGAGGTTGAGCCGCACCGCCTCGCGGGTTTCGTCGAAACTGATCGGCAGGATCACCCGGTCGAGCTCGCCGGCCCTGCGGAACACCCGGTGCGCAAGGATGCGGAACTCGCCGCGCCGCCGCGCCAGCATGTTGCCGATCATCAGCCCGTCGAGGATGCCGTAGGGGTGGTTGGCGACGACGATCACCGGGCCGGTGGCTGGGATGTCCTCGAGCCCGCCTGCCACGACGTCGAGCGTGATCCCGTAGCGTTCGGCGATTACCTCCCAGAAGTCCCGCCCGCAGGCGATATCGCGGGTGTAGTCGCCGGCGCGATGGATCAGCCGCAGCCGCCCGGTGAGGTTCTCAACCGAGCGGATCACCACCCTGCCGGCGCGGCTGCTGGCGGAACTGGCGTAGCTGATCTCGCGGGTTGCGGTGCGCGAAACAATCATGAAGATCCGTGCGGCTGTTCGGGCGTTCGCCGGCGCGCGAACCGAAGCGAAGTCTAGGCGATTTCCATGACGAACATGCAACGCAAGGACGCGCGATCCGGTCGGTGGCAGCTCCTACGGGAATCGAACCCGTCTTTCCAGATTGAGAATCTGGCGTCCTAACCGATAGACGAAGGAGCCATGTCTGCGCCGACCCCGCATGCTAGCACGCTTCGGTGGTACACCCTACGGGAGTCGAACCCGTCTTTTCAGATTGAAAATCTGACGTCCTAACCGATAGACGAAGGGTGCACGCACCGGCGGCTATCTATCGTCGCGGCCCCCATGGATCAAGGCGCAATTTGGCCGCCGGGTTCAGTCCGCCGGCGCCGCATCCTCGACATGCAGCTTGGCCCGCGCCCGCCCGCCCCATTCGTCGAGCTCCAGCCGTCCGGCGACATGCACTGGCGCGCCGCCGACGACGGCGAGGCCCGTGCCCAGCGGTCCCGCGAAGGCCCGGAACGCGATCGCCTCGACCCGGCCGCCGCTCGCGTCGCCGAGCGTGAGCGCCAGATGCGCCTCACCGACGCGGCGCGCCCGCTCGACGCGGGCCCGGGCCAGCGCCAGCCGCGGGGCCGGCGCCCCGGCCCCGAACGGACCCGCGGCCGCGATGCGCTCGGCCAAGTCGAGGGTCGCGGCCGCCGGCGCGATGACGCCGTCGATGCGCAGCCCCGACTCCGGCGCGACGCCGCCCTGTGCGGCGATCAGCGCGGCGAGCCGGTCCATCGCCGGCGCGACCTGCTCGCGCGCCAGGCTGAGCCCTGCCGCCATAGCGTGCCCGCCGCCCTTCTCGATCAGCCCCTCGCGCGCCAGCCGCGCCACCGCCGCGCCGAGATCGACCGACGGCACCGAGCGCCCCGAGGCCTTGCCCGCGTCCCCGTCGAGCCCGATCACCACCGCCGGGCGCCCGAAGGCCTCCTTGAGCCGGGCCGCGACGATGCCGATGACGCCCGGATGCCAGCCCTCGCCGGCGGCCCAGACCAGCGGCGCGCCGTCGTCGCGGGCCTCGGCCTGCGCCATCGCGGCGGCCACCACGCCCGCCTCGATCTCGCGGCGCTCGGCGTTGAGCCGTTGCAGCCGCTCGGCGAGGGCAGCGGCCTCGTGCGGGTCGGCGGTCGCGAGAAGCCGAGCGCCGAGATCCGCCGCGCCGATCCGCCCCCCGGCGTTGATCCGCGGGCCGAGCACGAAGCCGAGCGTATAGGGGCTCGGGCCGCCGCGCGCGCCCGCCGCACTCGCCAGCGCCGCCAGCCCGGCGCGGCGCCCGGCGCCCATCACCTTCAGCCCCTGCCGCACGAAGGCGCGGTTGAGCCCGACCAGCGGCGCCACGTCCGCGACCGTGGCCAGCGCCACCAGGTCGAGCAGCGCCATCAGGTCGGGCGCAGCATCGCCCCGCGCACGTTGCCGCCGGTTCATGCCCACGAGAAACAGGAAGACCACGCCCGCCGCGCAGAGATAGGCGAACTCGCCGGTCTCGTCCTGGCGGTTGGGATTGACCACCGCCACCGCCGGCGGCAGCGTCTCGGCTGCCTGATGGTGGTCGAGCACGATCACGTCGCAGCCCGCCGTCGCGATCGGCTCGAAGCTCAGCGTGCCACAGTCGACACAGACGATCAGGTCGTGGGCCTCCCCGAGCGCGCGCATCGCCGGGACGTTTGGCCCGTAGCCCTCGTCGATCCGGTCGGGCGCATAAAGCGTCGCCGAGCGCCCGGTCTCGCGCAGCCAGGTCAGCAGCAGCGCCGCGCTGGCGCCCCCGTCCACGTCATAGTCGGAGAAGACGGCGATGCGCTCCCCGGCCGTGAGCGCGCGCCCGAATTGCGCGACCGCCGCGTCCATGTCGCGCAGCCGCGAGGGATCGGGCATCAGGTCGCGCAGCGCCGGGGCTAGATGCGCCGCCGCGTCGCAGGGCGCGACCCCCCGCCGGGCGAGCACGCCGGCCACCACCTCCGGCACGCCGGCGGTCTGCGCGATGGCGCGGGCGAGCCGCTCCTCCGCCGGGTCGGGCCCGACCCAGCGCCGGCCGGTCAGCGACCGCGCCACCCCGAGATAGGCTTGCCCGTCCTCCATGCGCCGCTGATGCCCCGAATTCGCCCCGAACGCCAGCGTGGCAGCCGTCGGATCAAAAAGATTGACATACATCAATGCATGATTCCGATAATCCGACGCAGGATCGGCTCCTGCATTTCTGGGAGGGAGTCTGAAGATGCATACCTCACGCATGGTCGCCGGGCTGGCGCTGATCCTGTCCGCGGGCGCCGCCTTGGCTCAGGGCGAAAGCGAGTTCGCCGCAGGTCGGGAGGAGTACCTCGCCGCCTGCGCGGCCTGTCATGGTGAAGCCGCCGACGGAAACGGGCCGATCGCGACCATGTTCCGCGATCCGGTGCCCGGGCTCACCGGCATCGCCGCGGCCAACGGTGGCGTGTTTCCGGTGGTCGATATCGTGAAGGTCGTGGACGGACGGACCGCGGTCCGCGCCCATGGCGACCCGATGCCGGTCTTCGGGCGTCGCTATCAGACCGAGCTCGCGGGCCAGGTCGGCGTGCTTGGCGCGCAGGAAGCCGTTCGAGGGCAGGTGCTCGAACTGGTCTATTTCCTGCAATCGATCCAGGAATAGACCCGGGGCAAAGGGTTCGCCGCGCCGGCTAGGACCTCGGCCGGCGGCGCACGGTCGGGATGCGGTCGAGGCGCTGTCCCTTGGGCAGGGGCGGCGGCAGGTCGCTTCGATCGACCGGCGAGTGCGCCTCGGACGTCGCCACGCGGTCGTCCCACTCGTGGTTGCGGCCCGGCGCACGGGGCGGCGCCTCGTCGCCGGTGAGAAGTTGCTTGAGCCGCTTGGCGCCAAGGTAGAGGCCCAGTCCCGCCGCCGCGAGCCAGGCCAGTATCATTAGCGACGCGCCGAGTTCTCCGCCGAGCGCCGCGGACCCCAGCCCGTAGATCACCACCAGCATCCCGCCCATCCAGAAGATGAGCCAGACCACCATGAAGCCGATGGCGATCTTCTGGCTGCGCGGGCTGGCCAAGCGCTGCGCCTACTGGTTGCGCTGACGGTAGAACATGCGCCGCACCGATCCGGTCTTGGAGCGCATCAGCACGGTCTCGGTCTCCAGATAGTCCCCGTCGCGCCGGGCGCCGCGCACCACCGAGCCGTCGGTGACGCCGGTCGCGGCGAAGATCACGTCCTGGGTGACCATGTCGTCGCGGGTGTAGACCCGGTCGAGATCCTCGATCCCGTGCTTGCGCGCCCGGGCCTTCTCGTCCTCGTTGCGGAAGATCAGCCGGCCCATCATCTGCCCGCCCATGCATTTCAGCGCCGCCGCCGCCAGCACGCCCTCCGGCGCGCCGCCCGAGCCCATGTACATGTCGATGCCGGTCTTGGCGGCCTCGGCGCAGTGGATGACCCCGGCCACGTCGCCGTCGGTGATCAGGCGGATGCGCGCCCCGGTGGCGCGGACCTCGGCGATCAGCGCCTCGTGGCGCGGACGCTCTAGCACGCAGACCATGATGTCGGCGGGAAGGCAGCCCCGCGCCCGCGCCAGCGCCTCGATGCGCTCGGTCGGGGTCATCTCGAGGCTGACGACGCCCTCGGGATAGCCTGGCCCGATGGCGAGCTTGTCCATGTAGACGTCGGGCGCGTTCAGCATCGAATTGCGCGGACCCATGGCGATCACCGCCAGCGCGTTCGGCATGTCCTTGGCGGTCAGCGTCGTGCCCTCGAGCGGATCGAGCGCGATGTCGACCGCGGGCCCGTGCCCGCTTCCGACCTCCTCGCCGATGTAGAGCATCGGCGCCTCGTCGCGCTCGCCCTCGCCGATGACCACCACGCCGCGGATGTCGAGCTGGTTGAGCTGGCGGCGCATGGCGTCCACCGCCGCCTGGTCGGCCGCCTTCTCGTCGCCCTGGCCGACCAGCCGGGCCGCGGCGATCGCCGCGGCCTCGGAGACGCGGCCGAGGCCGAGCGACAGCATGCGGTCTGCGAAGATCGTCTCGTCCGACATTTCACGCGGCCTTTCCCGGGTTTCGCTGCGCTTCTATGCGATCGCGCCGCCGTGGGGCAAGCGCGCGTCTCAGACGTCCTCGATGCGGATTGCGACCGGGGCGGCCCGGCAGGCGTCCAGACCGGCGATCTCCGCGAGCGCCCGGTCGAGGCGCGCGCGCTCGGTCCGATGCGTTACGATCAGCACCGGCGCCTCGGTGGCGGCGTGCTCGTACTGGCGCATCCGGTTGATCGACACCCCGCTCGCGCCGAGCGCCGCGGCCACCTGCGCGAGCACGCCCGGCGAGTCGTCGAGCGCGAAGCGCAGGTAGTAGGCCGCCGCGCTCTCGTCCCGGGCCCGCGGCGCCGTCTCCAGCGCAAGCGCCGGCACGCCGAAGGTCGGGCCCACATGCCCGCGCGCCACGTCGATCACGTCTCCGAGGATCGCCGAGGCCGTGGCGCCGGCGCCGGCGCCGGGCCCGCTCATCACGATCCGGCCGACGAAATCCCCCTCCACGACCACCATGTTGGTCACGCCCTCGAGCTGGCCGAGCGGCGAGTCCGCCGGCACGAGGCAAGGCTGCATCCGCGTCTCGATCCCCTCGCCCGACCGCCGCGCCACCCCCAGCAGCTTGATCCGGTAGCCCATGTCGGCTGCGTGCTCGATGTCGGCGAGGCTCACCCGCTCGATGCCCTCGAGCGCGATGGCCTCAAAGTCGACCCGGGCGCCGAACGCCGCCGCGGCGAGCAGCGCCAGCTTCTGCGCGGCGTCCGCTCCGCCCACATCGAAGCTCGGATCGGCCTCGGCGTAGCCGAGCTTCTGCGCCTCGGCGAGCGCGTCGGCGTAGGCCGCGCCGGTCGCCTCCATCCGGGTCAGGATGTAGTTGCAGGTGCCATTCATCACCCCGAGCACGCGCACGATGCGGTTGCCCGCCAGCCCCTCGGTCAGCGCCTTGACGATCGGCACCCCGCCGGCGACCGCCGCCTCGTAGCGCAGCGCCGCTCCGTGCGCCTCCGCGGTCTCGGCCAGAAGCTGGCCGTGCCGGGCCAGCATCGCCTTGTTGGCGGTGACCACATGCCGTCCCGCCGACAGCGCCGTCAGCGCGCAGGCCTTGGCCGGCCCGTCCTCGCCGCCGATGACCTCGACGACCAGATCGACGTCCTTGCGCCGGGCCAGCGCCACCGGATCGTCCACCCAGGCGTAGGGCGACAGGTCGACGCCGCGGTCGCGGCTGCGGGAACGGGCCGAGATCGCGACGATTTCCACCTCGCGGCCGGCCCGCGCGGCGATCAGCGGCCCGTTGGTGGCGAGCATCCGCAGAACGCCGGCGCCGACGGTGCCGAGCCCGGCGATGGCGATGCGGAGCGGATCGGGCATGGGTGTCTCCGGGCGCGGACGTCGTCGCGCCACTCCCTAAGTGAGCGCCGAGGGCGTCGCAATCGGGAAGTGGCGATCGAATCGCCCCACTGGCCCGCCCTGGGGCCGATCAAGTGTCAGTCATCAGTCGCGATGCTGCGGGCTCTTGCGACGGCGGCTGCTAGGCCCTCGTGGATCGTCCTGTCGATCCCGAGCGCCTCGAGCCGAGCCAACCCGGCCGCGGTCGTCCCGGCGTAGTCCAGCACGGCGCGTACATGATCGGCGGGGCTCGCAGAATCCTCCGTCATTGCCCGGCCGCTTGCGAGAAAGAGCTGGCGCACCGCGCGATCGGCGGTGGCCGGCGCCACGCCGGCCTCCACCGCAAAATCCACCATCGCCCGCGCGAACAGCGCGACGAAGCCCGGAACCGGACCCGTCAGCGCCGTGAAAACGTCGATCTCGGATTCTGCATCGACGAACGCCGTGGCGCCACAGGCGTCGAGCAGCCTTTGCGCAAGGATGCGGTCGGCATCGCTCACGCCCGGCGCCGCGAAGATCGGCGAGAACGCAAGGCCGCGTTCGGCGGCGGGGCTCGACATTGCCCGCAGGACCCGAGCGGAGCCGGATCGGGCGTTGATCTGCGCGACCGTGGCCCCGGCCATCACCGAGAGCACCGGGCAGTCGCCGGCGTCCAGCACGAGGTCACGAAGCGCCGCGGGCGGGAGCGCCAGCAGCAGAAGGTCGCATCCTGCCAGCAGGTCCTGCGGCCTGGTCGTGGCGCGCAGCCCGGGCCAGGCATCGAAACCGGCGAGCCGTCCGCTGCGGTTGCTGAGGCCGAGGCTGTCACGATGAACCACGCTGGAGCGCAAAGCGGCGCGGGTAATCGCGCCGCCGAGCGCGCCGGTTCCGATCACCCCGAGACGGATCGGCGTTGTCATGCGGCCGCATCCTCGGCGCGATACTTCTCCATCAGCGCCGGCGCGTTCGCCATGACGCGCTTCACGCCGCGGGCGGCCTGGCGGATCCGGTGCTCGTTCTCCACAAGCCCGAGGCGCACGTAGCCTTCGCCGTATTCGCCGAAGCCGATCCCGGGCGAGACCGCGACTTCCGCCTCGCGCAGCAGGATCTTGGAAAAGCCCATGCTTCCGATCTCGTCGAAGGGCTCGGGCACCGGCGCCCAGGCGAACATCGTCGCCGGCGGCGGCGGGATGCGCCAGCCCGCGCGGCCCATCGCGCCCACCAGCACGTCCCGGCGGGACCTGTAGACGCCGCGGATGGCGGCGACGCAGTCATCGGGGCCGTTGAGCGCGGCGGCGGCCGCGACCTGGACCGGGGTGAAGGCGCCGTAGTCGAGGTAGGACTTGATGCGCGTCAGCGCCTCGATCAGCCGGCGGTTGCCGACCGCAAAGCCCATGCGCCAGCCCGGCATCGCGTAGGTCTTCGACAACGAGGTGAACTCGACGGCCACGTCGCGCGCGCCCTCGACCTGCAGGATCGACGGCGGCGGGTTGCCGTCGAAGTAGATCTCGGCGTAGGCGAGGTCGGAGAGAACCCAGAGATGATTTTTCTTCGCGAAGGCTATGAGATCGCAATAGAAATCCAGATCGCAGACCTGCGCCGTCGGATTCGACGGAAACGAGACCACGACCGCCACCGGCTTGGGAACCGAATGTGCCACCGCGCGAGAAAGCGCCCGCAAGTACTCTTCGGGATTGAATTTTCCGTCATGCAGCGCCGGTACGTGGCGCAGGGTGCCGCCGGCGATCATGAAGCCGTAGGGGTGGATCGGGTAGCTCGGGTTCGGCACCAGCATCACGTCGCCCGGCGCGGTGATCGCCATGGCGAGGTTGGCGAGGCCCTCCTTGGAGCCGAGCGTGGCGATCACCTCGGTTTCGGGGTCGAGCTCCACCCCGAAGCGCCGCCGGTAGTAGCCCGCCTGGGCGCGGCGCAGGCCGGGGATTCCCTTGGACGCCGAGTAGCGGTGCGTGCGGCTCCTGCGCACGGTTTCCACAAGCTTTTCAACGATATGCGCGGGCGTATCCATGTCCGGATTGCCCATACCGAAGTCGATGATGTCCATGCCCTCGGCGCGGAACTGCGCCTTGAGCCGGTTGACCTCCGCGAAGACGTAGGGCGGCAGGCGCTTGATGCGGTAGAACTCTTCGGACATGGGCGCAACGGGGCCTTCGGGGCGGAATCCGGGCTTGGTATACCCCGCTCCCCGCCGAAGCAAGCGGCCGCCGTTAACCCGCGAAACCGCCGTAGGACAAGCGTAGGATTCGTGTAGTTTATCCGTAGGACACCGCGGACCGCAGGGCGGGAGGTTAACGGCGGCGCAGTTCCTTGCGGATCACCAGCTTCAGCCCCGCCCGTGTCGCATCGACCGCGCAGACCTTCACGTCGACGAACCGGAGCGGCGGACGTCCTCGACCAGATCGGCCCGCGCCGTGACGAAGCGACGCACGAAACCCGCCCCGCCCGTGTCGCCCGTCCAGTCCGCGGCCGCGCCGCTCGGCGCCGATCAGCGCCCGGCAGTCCGCCGGCGGGGCCAGAACCACCGCCCGCAGCCCGGACTTGAAGCCGAGCTTGCAGGCGCGCGGGGTGGAGGAATGGCCGACCCTGTCGCGTCAGATATCGAGGCGCCCCTGCCGGCCCGGCGCCTCCTCCTTCGCCGCCTTGCCGAAGCCGTCGTCGCGGCGGGCGAAGCTGAACGGCGCGGTCGCGCAGGCGCAGCGCGTCCTCGATGGTGACGATCTGGAGGCGCGGGACCGGGGCGAAATCGGGGTCGGTGAACTGGCCGGCGGCGCGTCTTATGAATACGGCGTGTAGGAGGCAGGGTCGTCAAAGAGATCGCCTTGGTCAGGCGGGGGAAGGGCGTAGTATTCCTTGAGGGCGTCCCAGAGGTCCATTTCCGCTACGATGGTATCGCGGGTCTGCACCAGCGAACGGGCGCAGACGAGCGCCGAAAGGCGGACCAGGCGAGGGTTGTCGAGGATCCAGAGGGTCACCTCGTGCATCACCCAGTTCTCCCAGGCATCGAGCAACGACCACATGTCGAGAATGCCCGGAAGGCTGGGGTTCACGTGGCCATGCTTGAGCCTCCAGAAGGCCGCCAAGTGGGCGTGAGCCACCATAAGAGATCGCGCGTCGAAGAAACGCCCTGCCCGGATCGCCTCGGCGACCGGATCGTCCTCGCGCGCCATGACCACGGATGCGCGAAGATACATGTCGCATACCCGGCCCATGATGATGGCAAGGTCATTTTCGCGCTGGTCATACTGAGCGTCGCGAAGCTCGTGCCAGTCGTCACCTTCGAAGACCGGGTAAGTCCGCCAGACTTCTGCCATGTCAAAGTTCCAGATTGCCCTGCCGGTCCAACGCCTCCTCGCGCGCGGCCTTTTTGAAGCCGTCGTCGCGGCGGGCGGGAAGCTGCACGGCGCGGTCGCGCAGGTGGAGCGCATCCTCGACGGTGACGATCTGTAGGCGCGGGACCGGGGCGAAATCGGGGTCGGTGAACTGGCCGGCGGCGGCGGCTTCGGCGGTCATGTTCCGGGTCGGCGGGGTGAGGGTGAGGAACACGCCGATCCCGGCCTTTTCCCGCTCGATGACGCCGCGCAGGTCGCGGATCATCGAGACGCCGACATTGTCGCCCGCCTTGACCGAGACGATGGCCCGGCCGGTCTTGCCGAACCAGATGTTGCCGTCGATGCCCTTTTCCGCGCCCTTTTTCGAGAGGTTGCCGGGCTGGGCGGCCAGCAGGGACAGCGCCCATTTCTCGAATTCGAAATAGTAGTTCTTGTCCTCGCGCCCGCGCCGAGCGAGATCGCGGGCGCCGGACAGGTCCTGGGGGACGCCGTGGGTGGTGAAGGCCACGTCCGGGAAGGCGTCGCGCAGGCGTTTCTCGATCAGGCCGATGGCGAGATGGGTGACGTCGATGCCGATCCATTGCCGCCCGAGCTTCTGGGCGGCATGGACGGTGGTGCCGCAGCCGCAGAACGGATCGAGCACCACATCGCCGGGATTGGACGAGGCGGAGAGGATGCGTTCCAGCAGGGCGACGGGTTTCTGGGTGGGGTAGCCGAGGCGTTCCGGACTACTTCCTCCGAGCGTGACAATGTCTGTCCACACGTCTTGTGCCGGCGGGCCATGACGCTCGTCGAAGTAACTCTTCATCCGTAGTCGTCCGCCAACTTTTGCTGGATAGTGAAGGCGGTCTTGGTCATCAAGTTCTTGCAACCGCTCACGAGTGTATTTTCAGCCGTTGGAAGGACATTCATATGTTACGCCGTTCTTTGCGGTGAACGCATATTGCAGGTTTGGACGCACCGCAGGGTTGCCCAAATTCTGTTCTGCCCATTTTCGGCCATCTGGGTCAGTGAAACGAAATCTCTCCGATACATAAGCATCGTCGTATTCGCCGTACTGTGTATTGAATGTGAATTTGTTGCCTTTCGTATAAAATAGTATGATGTCATGAACTCGACCATATACTTTTGAATTTCCGTGCGACCCATACCGTTTCCAAGAAATTTCATTGGTGTATTGAGTCGCCCCGAACACCGCGTCCAGCAGGATCTTCAGGTAGTGGCTCGCGGTCGGGTCGCAGTGGAGATAGAGGCTGCCGGTCGGTTTGAGGACACGGTGCAGTTCGAGAAGCCGCACGGCCATCATCGAGAGATAGGCCATCATGTCGTTCTCGCCGAGGAACGTGCGCATGGCGGTCAGCATCGTCGCGGCGGCGGCGTTGCCGGAGCGGCGGACGTCCTGGAACGCCTCCTCGGCCGCGTCGGACCAGTGCCAAGTGTCGTCGAAGGCCTCGATCTGGGCGGCGCTTTCGTTGCCGGACGGGCCTTTGAACAGCACGTTGTAGCTGGCGTTCGAGTTGAAGGGCGGGTCGAGATAGATCAGGTCGACGGATTCGGTGGCGATGGAGTCGCGCAGGACGGCGAGGTTGTCGCCGTAGTGGAGGTGGTTGGTCATGGCGCCCGTCCCGGCTGCAGTCGCGGGAGGGTAGCGGCGCGGGTTGGTCGCGCAAGCAAAAAGGCGGGTTGGCCGCGCCCGTGCGGCGCAGGCCGGGCCGCAACGCCCCGCCGGGGCGACCGCCGGGACCGCGCCCGCTCCGACCCCGGTTCCCACCTCCGCGCCGCCGCCCTATCCTCCGCCAATGCCCGTCACCCTTCCGCCCGGGGCCGCCGCTTGGGCCGACGTCATCGTCGCGCCGGGGGCGAAGGTGCGCGCCGACGGGACTGCAAGCCCGGCGCTTGCCCGCCGGATCGCCGCGGCGGCGGAGGCCCAGCGGGCGACCGGGCTGCCGGTGATCGTCTCGGGCGCGGCGGCGGGGGCTGGCCCGAGCGAGGCCGCGGTGATGCGCGACGGGCTGGTTGCGCGCGGCGTGCCTGCCGCGGCGATCACGCTCGACGAGGCGGCGCGCACCACCTTCGAGAACGCGCGCAACGCCGGGCGTATCATGCGGGCGCGGGGCTGGCGCTCGGCGCTGGTGGTCAGCGAGCCCTACCATGCGCCGCGCGTGGTGCTCACCTTGCGCCTGCTCGGCGTCGCGGCGACGGCGGCGCCGGCCAATCCCGCCGGCGCGCGGCTCGGCCCGCGCACCGCGCTCTTGCGGCTGCGCGAGGGCCTGGCGCTGCCGGCCGGGCTGGCCCGGGCGCTGGCCTGGCGGCTGCGCCACGGCCCGCTGCGGCCGCCATGACCCACCGGCGCTATTGCGCGCCGGCTTCCAGACGGTCGCGCGCCGCGTCGTCGATCACCGGCGCGTCGAGTGCGGCGGCGCGGGCGCGCAGGCCCTCGGCGCGGGCGGCGAGCGCGGCGCTCTCGGCCTCGAGACGCGCGATGTCGCGCTGGCCGGTGGCGCGGCTCTCGAAGAAGCGGTCGGTGGCGACGAGTTCCGGCGGCGGCGCGTCGTCGGGCCCTGCCGCGGCGCGGGCGGCCTCCGGCGTCTCGCAGCCGGCGAGCGCGCCGAGGCACGCGGCGAGGACGGTGGCGCGGGCGGCGGCGGCGGCGAGGCGCATGGACGGTCCCTCCGTCGATTTCGCTGGTGGCAAAGCCGCCTGCGCCCGGTAATATCGGGGTCGCGGCGACGCGACAAGCGCGGCGGAACAGGGGAGGCGACGCGGGCGATGGCGGTGGGCGACGAGACCGAGGGCGAGACGGAGGGCGAGACCCTGGCCGAACAGGGTCATCATCTTGCGCACAACATGGCCGAGGTCTTCGACATCTCGGGCCAGATCTGGCAGAAGTTCCTGGCCTCGCAGATGGCCGAGGGCGGCCCGAAGCACGCCGACCCGCTGCACACCTGGCCGGCCTTCGCCGAGCTCTACCGCACCATGTGGGACAATCCCAAGCAGGTCGCGGACATGACGCTCGAATACTGGGCGGCCCAGAACGCGCTCTGGCAGAACGCCATGCTGAAGTGGATGGGCGCGCCGGAGGCCAAGGAGAGCCTCGAGCTGCCGCACATGCTCAAGGCCGACAAGCGCTTCAGCCACAAGGACTGGTCGGAGAACGCGGTCTTCGACTATCTCAAGCAGTCCTACCTGCTGACCTCGGGCTTCATCCAGGACAGCGTCGGCTCGGTCGGCGAGATGGATCCCAAGGACCGCAGGAAGGCCGCCTTCTACACCCGGCAGTTCGTCGAGGCGCTGAACCCGGCCAACTTCTTCGCCCTCAACCCCGAGGTTCTCGAGGCCACCGCCTCTGAGAAGGGCGAGAACCTGGTGCGCGGGCTCAAGATGATGCTCGCCGACCTCGAGCGCGGCAAGGGCAAGCTGCTGATCCGCCAGACCGACATGGACGCCTTCGAGGTGGGCCGCAACACCGCGATCTCGCCCGGCGCGGTGATCTGGCAGAACGACATCCTGCAGCTCATCCAGTACGCGCCCGCGACTGACAAGGTGTGCGCCCGGCCGGTGCTGTTCATCCCGCCCTGGATCAACAAATACTACGTGCTCGACCTCAACGAGAAGAAGAGCATGGTCAAGTGGCTGGTCGCCCAGGGCCACACGGTCTTCATGATCTCCTGGGTCAACCCCGACCGCCGCCACGCCGACGAGACCTGGGACAGCTACATGTTCAAGGGCGCCAGCGCCGCCATCGACAAGGCGCTCGAGGAGACCGGGCAGAAGGCGCTGCACATCGCCTCCTACTGCATCGGCGGCACGCTGGCGGGCACCATGCTGGCCTGGATGGGCAGGACCCGCGACCGGCGCGTGGCCTCGGCGACCTTCTTCACCGCGCAGCTCGACTTCGAGGACGCGGGCGAGCTGCAGATCTTCGTCGACGAGGAGATCATCGGCGTCGTCGAGGAGGAGATGGAGCAGGGCTTCATGCCGGCCGCCAAGATGGCCGACGCCTTCAACATGCTGCGCTCCAACGACCTGATCTGGGGCTACATCGTCAACAACTACATGCTGGGCAAGGATCCGTTCCCGTTCGACCTCCTTTACTGGAACGCCGATTCCACCGCGATGCCGGCGAAGGTGCACCGCCACTACCTGCGTCGGTTCTACGTGGAGAACGCCTTCGCCAAGGGCGACTACACGGTGCGCGATGCGCCGGTCGGGCTCGGCGACATCCGCGGGCCGGTCTACCACGTCGCCTCCAAGGAGGATCACATCGCGCCCGCGGCCTCGGTCTATCGCGGCGCCAAGGAGATGACCAAGGCCGACGTGCGCTTCGTGCTGGCGGGCTCGGGGCACATCGCCGGCGTGGTCAACCCGCCGGCGCTTGGCAAGTACCAGTACTGGACCAACCCCGACATGTCGAAGGCGACGCTCGAGGACTGGCTCGCCGACGCCACTGAGACGCCCGGCAGCTGGTGGCCCGACTGGGACGAATGGCTCAAGGCCCGCTCGGGGCGGCTGGTGGCCGCCCGCGAGCCCGGCGCGAAGCTCGGCGTGATCGAGCCGGCCCCGGGCGCCTACGTGAAGGTGCGCTTCGACAAGCGCGACTGAGACGCTGCTGCGCGGCGCGGCTTCCGACCACGCCGGCCTGGAGCGCGCTTGCGTGCGCCGCGGCTCGCCGGGGCGGGCTCAGACGAGGATGTCGTCCAGCCAGATCGTCCCCTCGATCCTGATCGAGAAGTCCGACCTGCCGTCGCCGTCGACGTCGCCGCTCAGCACGCCGTTCTTGAAGCGCAGCTCGCCCTCCTCGCCGGAGAACGCCTTGCCGCCGATCCACTCGAAAGCCTGGTTGCCGTCCTCGTCCTCGCAGGCGTCGATCCGGCGCAGGTCGATCTCGTCGCCGTCGTCCGCGTCGAAGTGGACAACGTCGCGCTTCGAGCCCACGGCCGAGTGCTCGATCGACTTGAACACGAACGTGTCGGCGCCGGCGCCGCCCTTCATGACGTCCTTGCCGCGGCCGCCGAGCAGCATGTCGTCGCCCGCGCCGCCGTACATCCTGTCCCAGCCGGAGCCGCCCGCGATCTCGTCGTCGTCCGCGCCGCCGTAAATCCTGTCTGAACCCCGCCCTCCTTCGAGCCGGTCCTCGCCGCGACCCCCGTAGACCGCGTCGTCACCCCCGCCGGCGCAGACCTCGTCGTCGCCGTCTCCGGCGCGGATCTCCTCGGCCTCCCGGGTGCCCTCGATCAGGTCGTCGAGCCATTCCAGACGGTTGTCGAGGAACCATTCCAGGTCGCTCTCAAGGCCGTCCAGCCAGTCGCCCAGCAGGTCCGCCGCCGCGTCGGGGAGCTCTTCGGACGCCTCGTCGACCCAGTCGCCCAGCCGCTCCATCATCTCGTCGAGCCACTCCTCGAGCCGCTCCTCGTTCTGGTCGAGCCATTCCTCCAGATCGTCGGACACGCCGTCGAGAGATTCCGGCGTCTGCTCCGCGAAGAAGGTCTTCAGCTCCTCGGCTAGGGCCTCGGTGTCGATGTCGCCCACGATAAGTCGCACGATTCACACTCCACTTGATGATTCTTCGTGGAGAGAATTAAGTTCCCCCGCTTTCCTGTGAAGTCGCCCTCGAGATCCTCGATTAACAGAACGTAATTGCATCGATGTTTATGCGCATTTCAGAAAAGGCCGCACCGGTTCGCCATCCTGGCGGCGGGTGTCGACGATCCCCGAGGACGCATGATGTGCCGCCAACCGTGGTTGCGGCCCGGCCGCCGTCGCTCAGGCGGCGCGGGGCCGTCCGCGCCTCACGCGGGTGGCCGCGCCTGTGCGTCCCGCCGATGCAGCCGCCAGGGCGCGCTCCGCCGGCCTCAGGCGGCGCGGGGGCGTCCGCGCCGCAGCATCGCCCCGCCCGCGAGCGCCCCGAGCAGCAGCCAGCCGGCCGCGGGCAGGGGAATTGGCGCCGGCGTGGCGATCCACTCGCCGGGCGCGTCGGCGAGGTAGATGCCGCTGAACTGATCCCCGAATCGGTCCGTCGCGGCGCAGTTCTGGAACGCGATGTTGGTGATCAGCATGTCGGTGTTGTCCGCGCACCCGTTGGCGCCCTCGAACACGGTCCACTCGGACAGCCGGCCGCCGACCCAGGCCAGATCGAGATCCGTCATGTAGTCGAAACCCGAGTTCGTGTGCCCGTCGAAGAACGGATCGATGTCCTCGCCAGACAGCCAATCCGGTGGTCGCACCTCGTCGCAGGCGAGCGGACCTGAGTAACAATATATGTCGTCGACGACGCCGTTGTCGTCGATGCGATACACCTGCTGGTAATAGCCGATGCTGTAGCGATACGTCGCTTCGGGCGGCGTCGCGTCGAAGGTGAAGCCGCTGAAGCCCGGCAGCGTCGGGCCGAAGAAACAGATGCCCGATACAGCCTCGTCGCAGAAAAGCGGCTCGCCGACGTATTCGTAGGTGACCGCCCCGGCCGGCGTGGCGAGCAGGACGGCTGCGCACAGGACAACGGACTTCATCGATGGACCCCCCCCATTGACATTCTAACATTGCCATGTTGGCGACCGACAAGGTCCGCGTCAACCGCGTTTCGCTTGGCGCCATGCTGGAAGCGCCGCCCGGACGCGCGCGCCCGGCTCAGGGCTCCAGCTTGACCCCGTTCCGCGCCCCCACGAAGCGCACCAGATGCGGCACGTAGTCCTGGGGACCGTCGCCGCCCGCCGCCAGCGCCTCGGCGAAGCTGTTCTTGGTCGCGTTGCCGATCGGGTTGGCGAGGCGCGCGTCGTCGGCGAGCCGCTCGAGATAGACGAGATCCTTCAGCGCGTTGGTCAGCGTGAACTTGTGCGCCTCTGGGTTGCCCTCGATGATGTAGCCCATGAAGGTCTGGTAGAAGCCGCAGTCCATGCGGCTGCCGCGGATCACGCTGTCGAAGGTCCGCGGGCTGATCCCCGCCTTCGCCCCGAGCGCCAGCGCCTCGGAATAGATCGCCGCGTAGCCGAGCGAGAGGAAGTTGTTGAGCAGCTTCATCTTGTGGCCGTCCCCGGCCGGCCCGAGATGGCGGATCGACGCGGCCCAGGCGCCGATCACCGGCTCGATGCGCGCAAAGACCTCCGCCTCCGCCCCGACCATCGCCGAGAGCTGCCCCGCCTCGGCCTGCACCGGCGTGCCGCCGAGCGGCGCGTCGGCCATGGCGCAGCCGGCGGCGGCGAGCCTCCCGGCCAGCGCGATGGTCGAGACCGGATCGGAGGTGGAGCAGTCGACGATCACCGATCCGGGCTTCAGCCCCTCCATCAGCCCCGCGACCGTCGCCTCGACCTGCGGCGAGCCCGGCACGCAGAGAAACACGATTGAACTTGCCGCGCCCATCTCCTTCAGGCTCGCGACCTCGGTCGCGCCGCGCCCGACCAGATCCTCGACCTGCGCCCGGCTGCGGTGGGCGATGACGTTGAGGGCGTAGCCACCCTTCAGGATGTTCGCCGCCATGCCGTGGCCCATCAGGCCCGTCCCGACGAAGCCGATGGTTTCGGTGCTCATGTGAAGTCCTCCCGTTTGCGCCCCGGACTATTTCGCGAAACCACACTCTGGTCCACCTCGAACCGAGGCGCGGGCCGGCCGACGCGTCCTTGCAAGGGGGCTTCAGGCTGCGGGCGTCACGTGAAGACCAGCGATCATCGCATCGACCAGATCGCGGAAGCTGTCGCCACTGCGGTTTCTGACCAGCGGCGCCCGTGCTTGCTTTGCGGCGGCGCCCGGGCTCTAGATGACGCCCCCCCGCGATCCGTGAAAGGAGGAGCGCTTGTCCGGAGATCTGAACCCCCTCGCGCCCGCGCATCTGCCGCCGTTCATCACGGCGCCGGGGCAGACGGACGCGCTGATGGTGTTCGTTACCCTGTCCCTCATCGCCACGCTGCTTTTCGTCGGCAACCTCTTCTTCAAGCTCCACTCCATGCCCGAACGCATGGCCCATCGGACCAACAAGGTGCAGTTCGAGATCGTGGCGGTTCTGGGGCTCATCTCGCTGCTGACGCACAACCACGCCTTCTGGGTCGCCGGCCTCCTGCTCGCGCTGGTCCAGATCCCCGATTTCACCTCCCCGCTCGGCACGATGGCCCGCTCGCTCGAACGCATCGCCGGCGGGCCGGAGCCGGAGCCGAAACCCGAGTCCGAGGCGGAAACCGAGGCGGCGCCAGACCCGCAACCCCCGGCCTCCGACGGGAGGGGTTGAGCCGTGCTTGAGCTCCTCCTCTGCTCGCTCGTGACGATCCTGCCCGACTGGCTCTACCGCCGCTATGTCCAGGACAAGCGCTTCGGCAGCGAGATGACGCTCTATTCGGTCTGGTACGAACTGCGCTGGGGGATCACCGCATGTCTGATGCTGACGGTCCTGCTGATCACGATGATCTTCTACTACCACCCGACCGCGCGCAGCGCCGGGGCGTATTTCCGCAGCGTACCGATCCTGCCCGAAGTCGCCGGCCGGGTTGCCGAGGTCAATGTCGGCGTGAGCGCCGAGGTCTCGGCGGGCGATCCGATCTTCCGCCTCGACGTCGCGCAGCAGGAGGCGGCGGTCGAGACCGCCCGGCGGCGCGTGGCCGAGGTCGAGGCGTCGGCTGCCGTGGCGCAGAACGATCTCGCCGCCGCCGATGGCGCCATCCTGCAGGCCGAAAGCGCCTATCTCCAGGCCGTCAACGAACTGGAGAACAAGCGCGAGCTTCAGGTCCGCGACTTCAACGTCGTGGCGCAGCGCGAGATCGACCGCCTGCAAACCATGGTCGACAGCCGCGAGGGCGCCGTCGCGGGCGCGGTTGCGTCCAGGGCGGCGGTCGAGACCCGGATCGCGGAGCTGCTGCCCGCGCAGAAGGCGAGCGCGGAGGCGGCGCTGGCCGAGGCCGAGGTCGCGCTCTCCAAGACCGTGGTCCGGGCCGGCGTGGACGGGCGCGTCGAGCAGTTCGCGCTCCGCGTCGGCGAGAGCGTCAACCCGTTCATGCGGCCCGCCGGCGTGCTCGTTCCCGACCGGATGGGGCGGCCGACCATCGTCGCCGGCTTCGGCCAGATCGAGGCGCAGGTGCTCAGGCCCGGCATGCCCGCCGAGATCACCTGCGCCTCCAAGCCGCTGACGATCGTGCCGATGGTCGTGGTCCAGGTCCAGGAGGCGATCGCGACGGGCCAGGTCGCCCAGGGTGACAGGCTCGCCGATCCCGGCCAGCTCGCCCAGACCGGCGAGGGCACGATCCTCGCCTTCATGGAGCCGATGTACGAGGGCGGGCTCGACGCCATTCCGCGCGGCAGCGCCTGCATCGCCAACGCCTACACCAGCAACCACGACCTGCTTGACTCGGAAGATCTGGGGTTCGGGCGATGGCTCTTTCTGCACGCCGTCGACGCCGTGGGGACCGTGCACGCCGCGATCCGGCGCGTCCAGGCCATCATGCTGCCGATCCAGACCCTGGTGCTGAACGGCCACTGAAGCCGGGAGCCCGCCCCACGGCGCTCACCTCGTGGAAATGGCGGCAGACATCGCTTGTTCGAAAGGCGACCGGCTAGCGTTGGCCTGCGGAAACGGCGGGGGCGCGGGCCGCGTCGGCGCCCTCCGCCCGAGCGCTTCCTGCAGCCGCAAGACGTTGAGCGGGAGGAGCACGATATGCAGGATCGCGATGGGCGCGAGATCCTGCGCCACGGCGTAGAAGATGAAGAGCAGGTTCGAGGCGATCGCGAAGCCCCGCAGCGGCCGCGCGCCCTTGCAGTAGAACGCCAGGATCACGCAAGTTCCGGCAAGAAACCCCGCCACGTCGATCAGCGACATACCTACCTCCGGTCTCCGGTCCGTTCGTCTGGCGGGATGCAAGACGGTTCTGGACACGGAAAACCTAGGAGCGCGGCGCACCCTGGCGCGTGACCTGCGTCACGGCCGGCGCGGGGGTTCCGACGGCGCCGCGCGCGCTCAGAGGATGAAGTCTCCCTTGTCGATATCGATGATGCCGGTCATCCGGATGATGCCTTCGTGTTTCGCGTCGCCGTCGGTGTCGACGTAGACGACGGTCAGGTCGTTCTTCTTGCCCGGCTTGTCGACGTGCTTGAAATAGATCTCGCCGTCCGGGTCATCGCCGAAGCCGCGCTTCTTGCCGTTCCACTGGAATTCGTTGTCGCCGCGCAGGACCGTGCTGGCGTCCATGCCGAGCAGGACGACATGGTCGCTGTTTTCCTCGAAATCGGTGATCAGGTCGCTCTTCTTCAGCTTCCGTGACGTTTCCCAAATCTTTTCGAAGAAGAAGAAGTCGGCATCCGCGCCGCCGGTCATGATGTCCTGGCCCTTGCCGCCGTGGATCTCGTCCCGGCCGTTTCCGCCGGACATCTTGTCCCGCCCGTTGCCGCCGTGCATTTCGTCCTTGCCGCCGCCGCCGAGCATCCGGTCCCTGCCGCCACCGCCAAGGATGACATCGCCACCGCCGCCACCGTTGAGATGGTCGTCTCCGCCGCCACCCAGGACGACGTCGGCGCCGCCATTCGCCCGAATCTCGTCCTTCCCGGAGCCGCCTCCGAGAAGGTCGTCCGCCCCGGTGCCGGTCATTCTGTCGTCGCCGCCATTACCATAAAGCACGGCCCCCTTCATGAAGCCGCCGTCCTTGTCGGGCAGCCGGCCGACGATGGTTTCAGCGGCGTCCGAGCCGAAGAACGTCGCCATACCTTTGGGGTCGACCCTCCCGATTTCTTCGATCGGATCGAGGTCGGGGACGATCGCCGCGACCTTGTCCACGGCCGCCCTGATCTCCGCCAGCGCCTCGGTGAGTTTCTCCCGGATCGCCTCGATCGACTCCCCGATCAGCTTGAATGTGTCCAGGTGGTCGTCGAAGGGATTCAGCTTGTCGAGGACCGGCCTCAGGAGCTTGTCGATCTGGGTCTGCAGCGGCTCCAGGATCGGCGCCAGGGCCTTTTCCAGCAGCTTCTGCGGCGTGCCGGCGATCTTGAGGACCAGGTCGATGATCTTCTGGACCTCGTCGCGCGGGATCGGGTCGAAGAGCTCCTTGAAGCCGGGGATCGGCGCCTTGACCGGAGGAACCCACACTTCCTTGGTCCGGAACGGGTTGGTCAGGGTCGGATCGGGCACGGTCAGCCAGAACCCCGGCGTGATCGTCTTGTATCCGACGATCGTCGGCAGCACCTTCGGCGGGTTCTCGAAGAGCTTCAGCACCCCCTCGATCGGCGCTCCGATGACTTCGGCCGCATCGAGGAAGTCCTCGAACGGCTTGATCAGCCCGCCGATGTTGGCCTTGAGCTTGTCGATCGGGTCGACGAGCGCGTCGACATCGACGAAGACCTTCGCGAGGTCCCGGGGATCGGGCAGGTCATCGACGAGCCTGTCGACCTGAACGAGTTTCGCGTCCAGTTCGCCGAGGGCGAAGGAGGTGCGGAACTCGAACTCGGCGAAAGCCTTCTCGACCTTTCGCGCCGACCGCCCGTCGAGCGAGCCGGCGTCGTCCTCGACGTCGTCCACCACCGGCAACGCCCGCTTGTGGAACGTGGCGCTGATCACCGTCGCCGCGGCGCCGAGCGCGCCTAGCCCGGCGAAGGCGTAGAACGCCTTTCCGCTGACCGAGTGCAGGGTGTCCATCGAATCGTCGACCGGCTCGATGGCGAGGCGGGCCCGGTCGAGGTTGAGCTGCATGACCTTCAGGATGTCTTCGATCTCGTCCCAGACCGCGTCGATGTTCATCCGCCGCACGTTCACGCCGACATAGGGCAGAAGCTCCATCAGCTCGGTCGTGTTCTTGCCGGCCTTCACCGCCTGCATGATGTCCTTGCCGTCCTGCGCCTTCTCGCGAAGGTTGCCGAGGTGGATCTTCTCCTGGAACAGGGTCAGCGTTTCCTTGAACGGCTCGGCGGGATTGGTCCGGTTGTGGACCTTGTAGCTGAGAAACGTCAGACCGCCCGATACGGCGGTGGCGGCGCCGAGCGCGACGCTGTTCCAGTCCGGGCGGTCCGGGACCTCCTCCCCGGGCCCGGGATCGTCGGTCTTGCCCAGCTTCCCGGCGCCCGAGAACAGCTGGAAGGCTTCCTCCAGCCTGTCTTCGCGGGCGTCGAAATCATCGCGGACCCTCTCCATGGCTGTCGGCATCTTCCGTACTCCCGATTGATCTGGTGAATGAATGGAAAGAGGCGCTGGGCGCCTGCGCCGATAAGAACATTCCGGGCCCCCCCCGTCGTCAGTCCCGACGCCGTCGCGCGACCGGCGACGACCCTCCGAAATCCTGCTCCCGGCTCTTCGCCGTCCGCGAGGCAGCGGTCGAACCGGGCTGACCGATTCCAATCTGCACCCGGATCTGCGCTGCGCCCGGCTTGAAATCACCGTCGGCGCGTGAGCGCATCCATAGCACATTTCATGAAATGTTGACAGGATCCCGGAGTCCGAACGCGCAACGCGCCAGATCGGCCCGGTCATATCGCGGGGGCGCGCGCCGCAGTTCGGGACGATACGGGCGGAGTCGCGCCGGGTGACTGGAGGACGATTGTCCGATCAGCCCGGCGATCACTCTGATCCATCCGACTGTGTCGGCGCCGCTTCCGGCGGGCGTTCGGGAGAGCCCACACACGTCAGCGCCCGGAATTAACGAAGATTAACGCGTTTCATTTCAATGACATGATCGGAATTGCACGCGTGTTACGCCGCGATAACACGCCCCCACCCTCGGGTCAGCCCTTCTCCAGGTACTCCGCGAAGGCCTGCCCCCAGTCGGGATGCCACCGCGACAGGGGCGGGCGGTTCTCGATGATGTCCCCGGCCGCCCAGGCGATCCGCTTCTCGTCCAGCGCGCGGGGCACGTCGTTGTCGGGGCACAGGATGTAGAAGTCGCCCGCGTCGAGGCGCGCCATCATGAACGCCACGGTCTCGTCCGGCGTCCACGCCCCCGCCGGCTTCTCGGTGCGGCCATGCCGGGTCAGTTCAGTGAAGACGAAACCGGGGATCATCAGATGCGCCGCGATCCGGCAACCCTCGGTCTGGCGCAGTTCGTGGGCCAGCGCCTCGGTGAACGCCTTCACCCCGGCCTTGGAGACGTTGTAGGCCGGGTCGCCCGGCGGGGTGGTGATGCCCTGCTTCGAGCCGGTCACGATGATCGCCCCGTCGCGGCCGCCCTCGATCATGCCCGGCCCGAACACCTGCGCGCCGCGGATCGGCCCCCAGAGGTTGACCTCGATCACCCGCTCCCAGGCCGCCGGATCGCCGAACATCGCGCTGCCCGGCTGTATGCCGGCGTTGAGCATCAGCAGGTCGGTCCCGCCGAAGTGGTCGTCGACCGCGTCGCGCAGCTTCTCGAGCGCCGCACGGTCGCTGACGTCGGTCTCGAAGCCCGCAAAGCGGTCCGCCGCCTCCGGGACCGTCACGCCGAATGTCGCCGCTGCGTCCGCGATCCGCTCGAGCCCCAGATCGGCGATGACCACGTTCATTCCGGCCCGCGCGAAGGCGATCGCCGCCGCCAGCCCGATGCCCGAAGCGCCGCCGGTCACGACCGCGGTCGCGCCCTCCCTGATCGCCGGATGCGCCATGGCTCCCTCCCTCGCCGGTGTTGCAGCCGAAAACATGCCCGATCGCCCCGCGGGCGCCAACCGCAATGATCCATATCAATGCGAACCCGCGCATATGATCGTCAGGATGAAGCCCTCTCATCAGGATGAAGCCCTCTCATCAGGATGAAGCCCTCTCAATTGAATCCAGGAAAGAGGTCGGAGGATAACTGGAGCATTTCGGACAACGGTTCTCGCGGCGGCGCTGGCCGCGATTCCGGTCGGAGCAGCGATCGCGCAGAGCGGCGACGAAGCGGATGTCGCAGCGATCGAAGCGATGTGGGACGCCTACGAGGTTGCCGTGGAGGCAGGAGACGCTGAGAGCTATCTCGGCCTCTGGGACGAGGAGGGCGTGCAGATGCCCCCCGGCGCTCCGGCGCGGGACAAGTCGGTGCTGATCGAGGCCATCCCGAAGCGCTTCGCGGGATCGAAGGTCGACGCCATGACCATCACCCCGGAAGAAACGGTGATCGCGGACGACATCGCCTTCTCGCGGGGCGTCTACACCGTCGAGGCCGGCGGCGAGGTCACCGTGGACGGAAAGTTCCTGACGATCTTCCGGCGGCAGGACGATGGATCCTGGCGGATCTATCGCGACGCGTTCAACTCGAACGCGCCCTGAGCGCCAGCCAACCAACCAAGGGAGTTGAGCCCATGACCAATAGGATGCTGACGAAAGTTCTCGCCGCCGCGATTGCGGCGGTCCCGCTCGGGGCGGCGGTCGGGCAGGACGCGTCGGATGCCGACGTCGCTGCGATCGAGGCAATGTGGGACGTCTACGAGACCGCGCTCATCGATGGAGACGCCGAGCAGTGGCTGTCGCTCTGGGACGAGGCTGGTGTGCAGCTTCCGCCGGGAGCGCCGGCGGCGGACAAGGCCGAACTCGCGGCCGCGCTGCCCAAGGAGCTGGCCGAGGTCGACTATACGGCGATGGACATCCGACCGGCGGAGACGGTGGTCGATGGAGACTTGGCATTCTCGCGGGGCGTTTACACGCTCGAGGGCGGATCCGGCGACGACGCTTTCTCGGTTGACGGCAAGTTCCTGACGATCTTCCGGCGCCAGGACGACGGATCCTGGCGGATCTATCGCGACGCCTTCAACTCGAACACGCCGTGACCGGCGGACGCCGCCCGGGCGCGTGATCCTGCGCACGGGCGGCGACGCTTCGCGCGACGAGCGGGACTGGCAATCGGCCCGCGCTGGTCGACGCCATGGCGACCTTCGAGGTCGTGATGCGTTCTCTGGCGCGCCGGCTGCGCCGGCCTGATCCGCTTCCATCCCGGCGCGCCACCTCAGAACGGCGGAGTTGCCGTGCGGTCTTCGCAGCCGTCTTCGGCGTGCGCTTTCTCTCGTTCTCGCCTCCGGGACGTCGCCGTGATGTCGGTCACGTCGGGCGGACCGGGGGCCGGCTAGGTCTGTTTCAGCGCCGGAACGACCAACGGGACGCCAGAAAGCAAGCGGACCGGACCCGGACGACCAGTCAACAGAGGATGCTCGACATGAGCCGCACCATGACCATCGCCTTCGCCTGCGCCGCCGCCCTCACGCTCGGCGCGACCTCAGGTTTCGCCCGGGACGGCGGAGAACGCGCCGCTCCTGAGACCTCCACCGCGTGGATCTCCGCCGACGCCAGCGGCGGCCGCAACACGGCCCCGCGCGCGCTCCGGGACCGCCTCGCGCTGCAGTCGGCCGGGGCCTTCATGGCGGCGGTCGCCGGCACGCCGGACGCCGGCCGCAACGGCTGCACCCGCGGAACCTGCGGCCTCGCCACCGAGTGAACCCGCCGCCCCGGCCGGTCACGAAACGTCAGACAGAATCACAGCAAACCAAAGGACAGAAACCATGTGCAAATCCATTATCACCGCCCTCGTCTTCACGCTCGCCGCCGCCGCCGTCTCCGCGGGGGACGCCGGAGAGCAGACCGAGCAGATCTGGGCTCACGTGGACAACGACGTCTTCGCCGGAGCCTCCGCATGGCAGGCGCCCGCGCCGTCCGGCACGGGCCGCCACGGCAGGCCGGCGGCGATCGCGGCCGAAATGAACGCGATGGCCGACATGGACGCCATCCGCGAGGCGGCCCTGCTCGCCGCGCGCTGATCGCGCGTCGTCTGTAGAGTTGTGCGTGACGAGCGCCGGGGCGTCCCTTCTGGGGACGCCCCCATTTGTTTTGCGCCTGTCGGCCGCCCTCAGAGCCCCGGATAGATCGGGAAGCGCGCGCAGAGCGCCGTCGCGCGCGCCCGCACCCCCATCTCGACCTCGGCGTTGTTCTCCGGCCCGTTGGCCGCGAGACCGTCGACCACCTCCGCGATCATCGCGCCGATCTCGGCGAACTCCGCCGCGCCGAAGCCCCGCGTGGTGCCGGCGGGCGTTCCGAGCCGCACGCCCGAGGTCACCGTCGGCTTCTCGGGATCGAACGGGATGCCGTTCTTGTTGCAGGTGATGTGCGCGCGCCCGAGCGCCTTCTCGGTCACGTCGCCGGTCACGCCCTTGGGCCGCAGGTCGACCAGCATCACATGCGTGTCCGTCCCGCCCGTGACGATGTCGAGCCCGCCCTTCATCAGCGTCTCGGCCAGCACCTTGGCGTTCGCCACCACGTCCGCCTGGTATTCCGCGAATTCGGGGCGCAGCGCCTCGCCGAAGGCCACGGCCTTCGCGGCGATGACGTGCATCAGCGGTCCCCCCTGGATGCCGGGAAAGATCGCCGAGTTGAACTTCTTGGCCAGCGCCTCGTCGTTGGTCAGGATGATGCCGCCGCGCGGCCCGCGGAGGGTCTTGTGCGTCGTAGAGGTCGCCACATGCGCGTGGTCGAGCGGGTTCGGGTGCTGTTTGCCGGCCACCAGCCCCGCGAAATGCGCCATGTCCACCATCAGATACGCGCCGACCCCGTCCGCGATCTCGCGGAACCGCGCGAAATCGATCTGGCGCGGCACCGCCGATCCGCCGGCGATGATCAGCTTGGGACGGTGCTCCTCGGCCAGCGCCGCCACCGCGTCGTAGTCGATCCGGCTGTCCTGGCGGCGCACGCCGTAATGCACCGGCTTGAACCACTTGCCCGACACGTTGGGTTTCGCCCCGTGCGTCAGATGCCCGCCGGCCGCCAGATCCATCGCGAGGAACGTGTCGCCCGGCTGGAGCAGCGCCAGAAACACCGCCTGGTTGGCCTGGCTGCCGGAATTGGGCTGCACGTTGGCGAACCCGCAATCGAACAGCTTGCACACCCGCTCGATCGCCAGCTCCTCGGCCACGTCGACGAACTGGCAGCCGCCGTAATACCGCCGGCCGGGATACCCTTCGGCGTACTTGTTGGTCATCACCGACCCCTGCGCCTCCATCACGGCGCGGCTGACGATGTTCTCGGAAGCGATCAGCTCGATCTCGTCGCGCTGGCGGCCGAGTTCGCGCGAGATCGCGGAAAAGATCTCCGGATCGCGCTCGGCGAGGGTTTCGCCGAAGAAACCGGCTTCGGGAAGGGTGTCTTTCACGGGCGTGCGCCTCCGGGCGGATCAACGGCGGGAAATGCGGCGCTCAATACCGCGAACCGGCCCGGTCGGGAAGCCACGAAAACGACGCATCGCAGCGCATCCGCCGATCCTCGCTTGAGTTCGGGCTGCCCGCGCGCGAGACTGTGTTTCCCCGCAGTCCGGATCGGATCCCCAGTGCGCTTCGAGAAGATCCATTTCGTGGCGAGCTCCGCGCCGCTTGCGGAGGCCTCGCGCGACGCGCTGATCGCGCGCCACGGCCAGGCACCGCGCGACGAGGCGGACGTGATCGTGGCGCTTGGCGGCGACGGGCTGATGCTGAGCTCGCTGCACCAGAGCCAGCCGCGCGCGACGCCGGTCTACGGCATGAACCGCGGCACCGTCGGTTTCCTGATGAACACCTTCTCGGACGACCGGCTGCCCGAGCGGCTCGCGGAGGCCGAGGAGGCGGTGATCAACCCGCTGCGGATGCGCGCGACCGTGCCCGACGGAAGCGCCGTCGAGGCGCTGGCGATCAACGAGGTCTCGCTGCTGCGCTCCGGGCCGCAGGCGGCGAAGCTGCGCATCCTCGTGGACGGGCGCGAGCGCATGGCCGAACTGGTCGCCGACGGCGCGCTGGTGGCGACGCCGGCCGGCTCGACGGCCTACAACTATTCCGCCCACGGCCCGATCCTGCCGATCGGGGCGGACGTGCTGGCGCTCACCCCGATGTCGGCGTTCCGGCCGCGGCGCTGGCGCGGGGCGCTCCTGCCGAAGTCCGCGACCGTCACCTTCGAGGTGCTCGAGCCCGAGAAGCGGCCGGTCTCGGCGGTGGCCGATTCCACCGAAGTCAGCCATCCGGTGCGCGTCGAGGTGGCGAGTGAGACGCGCATCCGCCACCGGCTTCTCTTCGATCCGGGCCACGGGCTCGACGAACGGCTGATCCGCGAACAATTCGCCTGAGCGCCGACCGGCCGGACTTGCAAGCGCCCGGGCGCTGGGTCACCAATGCGCGCGATCCAATGTGCGCGACAACGGGGATGCGATCATGGCCGTCAGCGCCGGACGTCAGATGCTGTTCTGGGGCGTGGGCCTCTCGCTGTTCGCGGCGTTCATGTGGCTGCTCGGCGCGACGCTGCTGCCCTACATCGCCGGGGCGGCGATCGCCTATCTGCTCGATCCGCTGGCCGACCGGCTCGAGCGCCAGGGCATGAGCCGGGTGCTGGCGACAACGGTCATCGTGGTCGCGGCGCTGGTGATCTTCGGGCTGGCCGCGGCCCTGCTGATCCCGGTCCTGATCGACCAGATCGAGCAGCTCGTCGAGGCGACGCCCAAGTGGCTGGCGGCGGCGCAGGAGTATCTCACCGGGCGCTTTCCCGACCTGCTCGCCGAGGGGTCGAGCCTGCGCCGGTCGCTTGCCTCCATGCAGGAGACGCTCCAGTCCGGCGGCCTCGCGGCCATCAACGCGGTGCTGGCCTCGTCGATGAAGCTGATCGACTACGTGTTGTTCCTGACCTTCACGCCGGTGGTGACGTTCTACCTCCTGCTGGACTGGGACAAGCTGGTGGCGCGCATCGACGGCTGGCTGCCGCGCCAGCACGCCGACACGATCCGTACGCTGGCGCGCCAGATCGACGGGGTGCTAGCGGGCTTCGTGCGTGGGCAGCTGCTGGTCTGCCTGATCCTCGGCGCGTTCTACGCGATCGCGCTCATGCTGATCGGGCTGCCGTTCGGTTTCCTCGTCGGGGCCATCGCCGGGCTGATCTCGTTCATCCCCTTCGTGGGCGCGCTGGTGGGCGGGGCGCTCTCGATCGGCATTGCGCTCTTTGCGTTCTGGAACGAGCCGCTCTGGATCCTCGCCACGGCGGCGGTCTTCGCGGTGGGGCAGTTCTTCGAGGGCAACATCCTGTCGCCCAACCTGGTGGGCAAGAGCGTCGGGCTGCACCCGGTCTGGCTGATCTTCGCGCTGTCGGTCTTCGGCTCGCTCTTCGGGTTTGCCGGCATGCTGATCGCGGTCCCGCTCGCCGCCTCGCTCGGCGTGCTCGGCCGCTTCGGCCTGGAGCGCTACCTGCAGAGCCCGATCTACACGGGGCGGCGGCCCGGGGACGCGGCCTGAACGCGGTGGCTGCGCCGCGCCAGCTCGCGCTCGACCTGCCGGCGAGGCCGGCGCTTGGGCGCGACGACTTCTTCGTGGCGGCGCCCAACCGGCTGGCGGTGGCCCAGATCGAGACCTGGCCCGACTGGCCGGGCCGGCGGCTGGCGCTCGTCGGGCCCGAGGGCGCCGGCAAGAGCCATCTCGTCCATGTCTGGGCGGCGCGGTCGGCCGCGCGCATCGTGCCGGCGGCGGCCCTGGCGGCGCTCGATCTCGCCACGCTGCCCGAGGACGCCGCGGTGGCCGTCGAGGACGCCGACCGGCTGGCCGCCGCGCCCGAGTCCGATGCGGCCGAGGAGGCGCTCTTTCATCTGCACAACCGGCTCGGCGCGGGCGGCGGTGGGCTGCTCGTCACCGGACGCGCGCCGCCAGCGCGCTGGGCCGTGGCGCTGCCCGATCTCGCCAGCCGTCTCGGGGCCTTCGCGGTGGCCCGGCTGGAGCCGCCCGACGACGCGCTGCTCTCGGCGGTGCTGGTCAAGCTCTTCGCCGACCGCCAGATCGCGGTGGACCCCGACCTGATCGCCTATCTTCTGGCGCGCATGGAGCGGTCCTTCGCCGCCGCCGAGGCGCTGGTGGTCCGGCTCGACCGCGCCGGGCTGGCCCGCCGGCGGCCGGTGACGGCGCGACTCGCCGCTGACATCCTGCGCGCCGAGGCGGAATAGGTCGTCCGTCCCGGCGCCGCGCCGATTGTAAGCCGGCCGGCGCGCGACTAGGTTCCGACTATTCGGTGCGTGGGCATGATCGGCGCCGCAGGCGGGGCGGGCCCGCCGGCGCGCAGGAGGTTTGAATATGGCCGAGACGGCTGCGGCGGCGACGGAAGCGGAGGGCGCGGACGCGTGCGCCGGGATCGATCGGGATTTTCTCAATTCCTCGGCCGGGCCGGGACTGGCGATCGAGGGGCTCGACCTGGCGGGGCCGGAACGCTTCATCAACCGCGAGCTGAGCTGGCTTGCCTTCAACTGGCGGGTGACCTTCGCCGCGGAGGACCCCGCGACCCCGTTGCTCGAGCGGGTGCGGTTCCTGGCGATCTCCGCCGCGAACCTCGACGAGTTCTATTCGGTGCGCGTCGCGGGCCTGCGCGGGCTGGTGCGCGCCGGGGTCGCCGCGACCAGCGCCGACGGGCTCTCCGCCGAGGAGCAGTTGCGCCGGATCGACGCCGACGCGCGGGCGCTGATGATGCGCCAGCAGCAGTGCCTTCAGGAGCTGCGCAAGCTGATGCGCGCTGAAGGCATCGAGTTCCTCGCCCCGGGCGAGCTGCGCGCCAACGACATGAAGGTGATGGAGACCTACTTCTTCGAGCAGGTCTTCCCGATCCTGAGCCCGCTCGCCATCGACCCCGCGCATCCCTTCCCGTTCATCGCCAACGGCGGATTCGCGATGGGCCTCCAGCTCAAGCGCGTGGCGGACGGCGGCAAGCTCGAGGCGCTGTTGCCGGTGCCCGCGCAGGCGCCGCGCTTCGTGCGCCTGCCCGACGGCCCCAAGGGCCAGCTCCGGCTCCTCGCGCTCGAAGGACTGCTCGAGGCGTTCCTGAGCCGGCTCTTTCCGGGCTACGAGATGCTGGGGCTCTGCGCCTTCCGGGTGCTGCGCGACAGCGATCTGGAGGTCGAGGAAGAGGCCGAGGACCTGGTGCGCGAGTTCGAGACCGCGCTCAAGCGCCGCCGCCGCGGCGAGGTGATCCGCCTGACCATGACCACCGACGCTCCTCGCGATCTGCGCGAGACCATCGTGGGCGAGCTGGGCGTCGAGGACGGCGAGGTGATCGAGCTGCCCGGCATGGTCGGCATGGCCGATCTCTTCGAGGTGGCCCGGCTGCCGCGCCCCGACCTGCTCTGGAAGCCCTTCACTCCGCGCATGCCCGAGCGGGTGCAGGACTTCGACGGTGACATCTTCGCGGCGATCCGCCAGAAGGACATGCTGCTCCACCATCCCTACGAGACTTTCGACATCGTGGTGCGCTTCCTGCAACAGGCGGCGCGCGATCCCAACGTGCTCGCCATCAAGCAGACGCTCTACCGCACCTCGCGCGACAGCCCGATCGTGGCGGCGCTCTGCGAGGCGGCCGAGGACGGCAAGTCGGTGACCGCGCTCGTCGAACTCAAGGCCCGCTTCGACGAGGCCGCCAACATCCGCCAGTCCCGCCAGCTCGAGCGCGCCGGCGCGCAGGTGGTCTACGGTTTCATCGACTGGAAGACCCACGCCAAGATCTCGACGGTGGTGCGTCGCGAGGGCGGCGAACTGGTCACCTACAGCCATTTCGGCACCGGCAACTATCATCCGGGCACCGCCAACATCTACACCGACCTGTCGCTCTTCACCTGTGACAAGGCGCTGGGCCGGGATGCGGCCAAGGTCTTCAACTACGTCACCGGCTACGTGAAGCCCCAGGAGCTCGAGTGCCTCGTGGTCTCGCCCGAGGGGATCAAGCCGCGCATCCTGGAGGGCCTCAAGGCCGAGATCGCCCACGCCAGGGCCGGCCGGCCCGCGCGTGTCTGGGTCAAGTTCAACGCCGTCACCGATCCGCAGGTCATCGACGCGCTCTACGCCGCCAGTCAGGCCGGCGTGCGCATCGACATGGTGGTCCGCGGCATCTGCTCGCTCAGGGCCGGGGTGGCGGGGCTTTCGGAGAACATCCGCGTCAAGTCGATCATCGGCCGTTTCCTCGAGCACAGCCGGATCGTGTGCTTCGGCAACGGCCACGGGCTGCCCTCGCCGGAGGCGCGCGTCTACATCGGCTCGGCGGACTGGATGGAGCGCAACCTCGACCGCCGCATCGAGAGCATGGTCGAGATCCGCAACCCGACCGTGCACGCCCAGGTCGTCGACCAGATCATGGCCGCCAACATGGCCGACGAGGCCAACAGCTGGGTGGCGGGCCCCGACGGCGAATACATCAGACCGGCGCAAGGTACGGACGGCCAGCCGTTCTCCTGCCACGCCTTCTTCATGCAGAACCCTTCCTATTCCGGGCGGGGCCGCGCCGGCGCGCGCGACGTGGTGGAGCTTATGCCCCGCCACGATTGACGCGCGCCGTCGCATGCGCCACCTTTCGCGCGCGACAGCCGCAGGTGGGCGCATGGCCGGGACGGCGAGCATCTTGACCGACGCGGAGGACGAAGCCGCGGCGACGGCGGCCCCCGCCGTGATCGCGCCGGCCGCCAAGGCGCGGCTCAAGCGCATCGGCGTGATCGACGTGGGCTCGAACTCCGTGCGCCTCGTGGTCTTCGACGGCATGGCGCGCAGCCCCGCCTATTTCTACAACGAGAAGGTGCTCTGCGGGCTCGGCGCCGGACTGCGCGAGACCGGCCGGCTGAGCCCCGAGGGCTGGCGGCGGGCGCTGGCGGCGCTGCACCGCTTCGCGGCGCTCGCCGGCCGAATGGAGCTCTCGGGGCTGATCCCAGTGGCGACGGCGGCGGTGCGCGAGGCCGAGGACGGGCCGGAATTCTGCCAGCAGGTCGAGCGCGAGACCGGGCTGCAGCTCCGCGTCGCCTCCGGGCTCGAGGAGGCGCAGCTCTCGGCGCGGGGTGTCCTGCTTGGCTGGCCGGAGGCCGACGGTCTTGTCTGCGACATGGGCGGCGCCTCGATGGAGCTCGCCCGCCTCGAGGGCGGCGAGGTGCGCGGGGGCGCGACCGCGCCGCTTGGTCCGCTGAGCCTCGAGACCATCGCCGATGCGGAGGAACGCGCGCGGGTGATCCGGCGCGGGATCAAGAGCCTTCGCAAGTCGGTGACGGGGGCGGCCGGGCGGCTCTTTCTCGTCGGCGGCTCCTGGCGCGCCATCGCGCGGCTCGACATGGAGCGGGTGGGCTATCCGCTGAAGGTCCTGCACGGCTATGCTCCGCCGACAGCCCAGCTTCTGGAAACCCTCGAATGGCTGCGCGGGGAGAAAGTGGCGACACTCTCGGCGATGACCGGCACCTCGCCCCAGCGGCTCTCGCTGGCGCCCCAGGCGAGCTGGGTGCTCGCAGAACTGATCCGCCGCTTCGAGCCGGGCGAGATCGTCGTCTCCGCCTACGGCCTTCGCGAGGGGCTCTTGTTCCGGCAGATGCCCGAGGCGATGCGCGGCCTCGATCCGCTGATCGAGGCCTGCCGGCACATGGAGGCGGCGGCGGCCCGCGCGCCGGGCTTCGGCGACGCGCTCGCCGACTGGCTGACGCCGCTCTACGCCGCGCGACCCGCCGAGGAGCGTCGGCTGATGCGGGCGGCCTGCCTGCTGCACGACGTCAACTGGCGGGCCCATCCCGACTACCGGGCCGAGCTCTGCTTCGAATCCGTCACCCGCGCCAATGTCGCCGGCGTCGATCACGCCGGCCGCGTGTTTCTCGGCTTCGCGCTGATGCACCGCTACAAGTCGGGCGGGGCGTCGGCGGAGGAGTCGGCGCGCTACGGCGGGTTGCTCAGCGAGGCGCGGATCGCCGAGGCGGTGACGCTCGGCCGGGCGATGCGGCTCGGCGCGATGCTGTCGGGCTCCGCGGTCGGGGTGCTCCAGGACGCGGGCCTGGCGCTTGACGCCGCGGCGTTGCGGCTCACGCTGCGGGGCCCCGCGCGCGGATTCGCGGGCGAGGCGGTCGAGCGCCGGTTGCAGTCGCTGGCCGGAAAGTTGGGGGTCGCGCCAGAGTTCTTGCTGGAAGATTGAGGCCTAGAGCATTCTGTGGGAATAAAAAAACGGCCTGCAGACGCAGGCCGTTTTTCAATTCCTCCCCAGACTTGGGCCCTGCCGATGGCGCTTGTACCGTGAGCGCAGGATATGTCCGGTCCCAAGGACCGTTTCCATCCCGCCATGCCCCGTCGCCTTTCGGTCGGATGGGACCATACGCAGGTTCGCTCTTGATTTGCAACAGCATTTGCGGCCTCTCGCCGCAGGTGTGAACGCCTGGCGCGGCCCGCCCGCCGGGATTGCGCGGGCAGGCCGCTTCGCTTAAGGCGTCGGGATTGCGAAAGCCCCCCCGGAGACCGTCCGACCATGCGCCTGACCCAGTATTTCCTGCCCGTCCTGAAGGAGACCCCGGCAGAGGCGCAGATCGCCAGCCACCGGCTGATGCTGCGGGCGGGCATGATCCGGCAGGCGAGCGCGGGGATCTATTCCTGGCTGCCGCTGGGCTACAAGGTGCTGCGCCGGCTCGAGACGATCGTGCACGAGGAGCAGCAGCGCGCGGGGCACATCGCCATGCTGATGCCCACGATCCAGGCCGCGGATCTCTGGCGCGAGAGCGGGCGCTACGACGACTACGGCGCCGAGATGCTGCGCATCAAGGACCGCCACGAGCGCGACCTGCTCTACGGGCCGACCAACGAGGAGCTGATCACCGACATCTTCCGCACCAGCGTGTCGAGCTACAAGGAGCTGCCGCTGACGCTCTACCACATCCAGTGGAAGTTCCGCGACGAGATCCGCCCGCGCTTCGGCGTCATGCGTGGCCGCGAGTTCCTGATGAAGGACGGCTACAACTTCGACCTCACCAAGGAAGATGCGCTGCACGCCTACAACCGCCACATGGTCAGCTACATCCGCACCTACGAGCGCATGGGGCTGAAGGCGATCCCGATGCGCGCGGATTCCGGCCCCATCGGCGGCGACTATACCCACGAGTTCCTGGTGCTCGCCTCCACCGGCGAGAGCGCAGTGTTCTACGACCGGGCCGTGACCGACCTCACTCTCGGCCACCGGGCCATCGACTTCCACGACCGCGACCAGATCGCCTCGATCTGCGTCGAATGGACCACGCCCTATGCCCGCACCGACGAGACCCATGACGCGGCGCTCTTCGACGCGGTCCCGGCCGAGCGCCGGGTCGAGGGGCGCGGCATCGAGGTCGGCCAGATCTTCTACTTCGGAACCGAGTATTCCGAGCCGCTCGGCGCGATGGTCGCCAACGAGGCGGGCGAGCGCGTTCCCGTGCACATGGGCTCGCACGGCATCGGCGTCTCGCGCCTCGTCGGCGCGCTGATCGAGGCCAACCACGACGAGCGCGGCATCGTCTGGCCCGAGGCGGTGACGCCGTTCCACGTCGGCATCGTCAACCTAAAGCAGGGAGACCACGCTTGCGACGCCGAGAGCCTGTCGCTCTACGCAGGCCTCCGCCAGGCCGGTCTCGACCCACTCTATGACGACCGCGACGAGCGGGCGGGCGCGAAGTTCGCCACCATGGACCTTGTCGGCCTGCCCTGGCGGCTGACCGTCGGCCCGCGCGGCCTCAAGGCCGGCAAGGTCGAGCTGACCTCGCGGCGCACCGGCGAGAGCGTCGAACTCCCTCCCGAGGACGCCGTGGCGCGGGTCGCGGAGATCTACCGCGGGCTCTGAACAGCGGCGCCCGGATCAGGGCGCGATGTTCTGGTTCACCCGGAACAGGTTCCCCGGGTCGTAGCGCCGCTTCGCCGCGCGCAACCGTGTGTGGTTCGCCCCGTAGGACGCCTTCACGCGCGCCTCGTCCTCGTCCTCGCCGATGAAGTTGACATAGGCCCCTCCGTGCTTGTTGTGGCTGTGCACCGCCGCCCAGTAGTCGCGCGCCCAGTCGCGCAGCGCCCCGGCCTTGGAAGGATCGGGATCGACGCCCGCGATCACCATGGACCAGCGCGAGTTCCGCGCGCCCCAGGCGGTCGCGTCTTCCGCGACGTCGTGCACCGCGCCATCGATCGGATAGAGGTGCATGAGCGACAGCCCGCTCGGCGTGTTCGATCCGTGCGCGACATGCGCCTCGATCGCGCCGTCGGTCAGTTCGTCGACGAAATCGCCCTTCCAGTACCACTGAAGGCCCTTGGGCAGCAGCGGGTCGAACATGCCCTGCGCCGCCACGTAGGGCATCGCGCCCATGCCGTTCATCAGCGGCTCGGGCAGCTTGTTTAGCAGCGGGGCCATCGCCGCCGCGCCGTCCTCGGCGGAGCCGTTGTACAGCGAGATCAGCGCGCAGACCGGCCGGCTCCAGAGCGGCTCGGGAAAGGGCGCGGTCGCCGGCACGCGCTTCATGCCATAGAAGACCGCCAGATCGCGAGACGAGCCGGGCAGGAAGTCGCGATACGCCCGCATGATCTCCGCCGCAAGTCCGACATCGTAGAAGATCGGACCGGCGAACACATCGCCCACGAGATGGGCGCGGAAGGTGAACTCGGTGACGACGCCGAAATTGCCGCCCCCGCCGCGCAGCGCCCAGAACAGCTCCGGGTTCTCGGTGTCGCTTGCCGTGACAACCGAGCCGTCGGCGAGCACGACGCGCGCCGAGAGCAGGTTGTCGATGGTCAGCCCGTGACGCCGCGTCAGATAACCGTGGCCGCCGCCGAGCGTCAGGCCGGCGATGCCGGTGGTCGAGACGATGCCCGCGGGAACCGCGAGACCGAACCTGCCTCCCTCCGCGTCGACCTCGCCCTGGGTGCAGCCGGGCTCGACCCGAACGATGCGTGCGTCCGCGTCGACATCGATGCGCTTCATCGGTGACAGATCGATCAGCATGCCGCCGTCGCAGGAGCCCAGCCCCGCGCCGTTGTGCCCGCCGCCGCGGATCGCCAGAAGCATGCCTGACTTCGCGCGCGTGGTTCACGGCCGCGACCACGTCGTCGGTCGAAGCGCAGGGCACTATGACCGCGGGTTTGCGGTCGATCATCGCGTTGTAGAGCGCGCGCGCGGCATCGTAGTCGGCAGCGCCTGGCAAGATACTCTTCTTGCGAAGTTGTTCCGGTAAATCAACGAGATCCAAAGCGATTGCCATCATCAGCCCTCCAAATTCATTCAAGCAATGAGCGCGTCATCGCATCATGAAGACTAGCGGTGAATGAAATTCCGGGCCATGATGTGACGTGGGTCGTTTTGTGCGGATCGTCCAGGCAGCACGACATTATTTGCACGTAGTCCGGGCCAATTGACCGATCGTCCAGAGGAGGGTGTGATGGACGTATTGTCGAGCGTCATGCAGTCGGTGCGATTGAATGGCGCGGTGTTCTTCAGCGTCGCCGCAAGCCCGCCGCTCATCGCGCATACGCCGAACATGCGCGACATCGCTGGTCGGGTGATGCCCGCCGCTGCGCACGTGATCCCGTTCCACATCATGCTGCAGGGCGCCTGCTGGGTGGAGACGACCGACCGCGAGGAGCCGCCGGTCCGGTTCGGTCCAGGCGACATCGTGCTCTATCCGCGTGGCGATGGGCACATCTTCGTGACCCGGCTCGGCGACCGGCTGCCGCCGGACATCGACGTCTACAAGCGGCCGGATTCCGGGCGGCTGCCGATCATGATGCGGCTTGGCGACGAAGCTGCGCCGGAGCTGCGCTTCGTGTGCGGCTATCTTGGCTGCGACGCCGGACCATTCAACCCTCTGATCGAGGCGCTGCCCTCGCGCATCCACGCGGCCTGTCAGCCGGAGGGAGCGCATATCGAGGTCGGTCTGATCCATGAGGCGGTCGAGGAATCCGCGACGCACCGCGAGGGCGGCGAGGCCATCCTGGCGCGGTTGAGCGAACTGCTCTTCGTGCGGGTGCTGCGCCGCTACGTCGCAGAGCTGCCCGATGACGCGGCGGGTTGGTTCGCAGGGCTGCGCGATCCTCAGCTCCGTGCGGCGCTGGCGCTGATCCATGCCCAGCCAGAGCGCGACTGGTCGCTCGCCGATCTGGCGCGGCAGTGCGGAATGTCGCGCGCCGCTTTCGCGGAACGCTTCGCGACCTGCGTCGGCCAGACCCCGATGCGCTATCTTGCGCGCTGGCGCATGCAGGTCGCCTCCGGGCTTCTCCGAGACGGCAGGCTCTCGATCGAAGCCGTGGCCGAGGAGGTGGGCTACCACTCCCAGGCGTCCTTCACCCGCGCCTTCAAGAGCTTCGTCGGCGCGCCGCCAGGCGTATGGCGGCGCAGGGAAGACGCGACGGAGGCGCCGACCTGGGCCTAGGCCGCGGCCCCCGGGTCGTGTACCCCCCGCTCGCGCTCCGCAGCGGGCTTCAAGGTCCGGGTGATCACCTCACACTAGCCTTCGGCCATTGAGATTCGCCGCGCCGCCGCCTAGTCAGGCGCGATCGCGTCGCAGCCCAGAAGGATCCGCCTTGGCCGCCAATCCCCGTCCCTTCGCCTCCTTCGAATGGGCGATCGCCTGGCGCTACCTGCGCGCGCGTCGCCGCGAGGGCGGCATCTCGGTCATCGCCTGGTACGCGCTGCTCGGGGTGATGCTCGGAGTGGCGACACTGATCGTCGTGCAGGCGGTGATGATCGGCTTTCGCGAGGAGTTCACCGACCGGATCATCGGGGCGAACGCCCATGTCACCGTCTACAAGCAGTTCGGGGTGGACGAATTCGGCGCCCCCGACCGGATGATCGCCGACTACGACGCGCTGGCCGCACGGCTGGCCGAGGTGCCCGGCGTGACCGCGACCGCGCCGCTGGTGCGCGGGCAGGTGATGGCCTCGGGCGGCGAGCGCGCCGCCGGGGTCGAGGTGATCGGGGTGCGGCTCGAGGACCTGCGCGACACCCCGCTGGTCGCCAGCCCGGAGGTGGTCGCAGGCGATCTCGACCGCCTCGACGAGGGCATCGCCATCGGGACCGGGGTCGCCCGCGAGCTCGGCGTCGGGGTGGGCGACGTGGTCTCGCTGATCTCGCCGCAGGGCATGGACACGCCGTTCGGCACCCAGCCGCGCATCAACGACTACGAGGTGGTCTACATCTTCGGCGTCGGCCGCTTCGACATCGACCGCACCCGCGTCTACATGCCGTTCGCCGAGGCGCAGAGCCACTTCAACCGCGAGGGCGGCGCCGACGAGATCGAGGTGATGGTCGCGGCGCCCGACCAGGTGGACGATCTGCGCGCCTCGCTGCTCGCCGCGGCCGGGGAGGGCGCGTATCTGTGGACCTGGCGCGACGCCTCCGGCGCGTTCCTCTCGGCGCTCGACGTGGAGCGACGGGTGATGTTCATCATCCTGTCGCTGGTGGTGCTGATCGCCGCGCTCAACATCATCTCGGGCCTGGTGATGCTGGTGAAGAACAAGGGCCGCGACATCGGCATCCTGCGCACCATGGGATTGACACAGGGCGCGATCATGCGGGTGTTCTTTCTCTGCGGCGCGCTGATCGGGGTTGCGGGGACCGTGCTGGGCGTGATCCTCGGTTGCCTCTTCTCCTATTTCATCCAGGACATCCAGGCGCTGGTGGAATGGGTGGCGGGCGGCTCGGTGTGGAACCCCGAGATCCGCTATCTCACCGAGATCCCGGCGCGGCTGCGGCTGGGCGACGTGGCCGCCGTGGCGGGCATGGCGCTGGGCCTGTCGTTCCTGATCACGCTGGCGCCGGCGCGCAACGCCGCGCGGCTCAACCCGGTCGAGGCGCTGCGCTATGAGTGAGGCGCTGGCGCTTGCAGGCGTGGCCAAGGTCTACAACCCCGATGGGCCGGCCCCGGTGCGGGTGCTCGACGGGATCGATCTCGCGCTGGCGGCGGGCGAGGCCGTGGCGCTGGTCGCGCCTTCGGGCGCGGGCAAGTCGACGCTGCTGCACATCGCCGGCCTGCTCGACGCGCCGACCGGTGGGGCGGTGCGTCTGATGGGCCAGGCGACCGACCGGCTCGATGAGGCGGCGCGCACCCGGCTGCGCCGCGACGCGGTCGGCTTCGTCTACCAGTTCCACCACCTGCTGCCGGAGTTCAGCGCGGTGGAGAACGTCTCCCTGCCGCAGCGCGCCGCCGGGCGGAGCCGCGCCGAGGCGGACGCCCGGTCGCGCGAGCTGCTCGAGGCGGTCGGGCTCGGGGCGCGTCTGGCGCACCGTCCGGCGGAGCTTTCCGGCGGCGAGCAGCAGCGCGTGGCCTTCGCCCGGGCGCTCGCCAACCGGCCGAGGCTCCTGCTCGCCGACGAGCCCACCGGCAACCTCGACCCCGAGACATCCGACCGGGTCTTCGCGCTTCTGGTCGAACTGGTGCGCGGCGCCGGGCTCGCGGCGCTGGTGGCCACCCACAACCTCGACCTCGCGGCGCGCATGGACCGGATCCTCCGGCTGGATGCGGGGCGCGTCGTTCCCGCCTGAGCCCGCCGCGAAGGTCCCGACGACCGCCCGACCATGGTCCGATGCGCCGCCGCCCGGCAGGGCGCAGAGTGTCTGCAATGGGCGCGTCGCCCAGAGGAACCGAGGAGAGTGTGATGTCTGTAAAGCGGTTGGGTTGGACGGCGGCGAGCGTCGCCGCCATGGCGGCGGCGTTCGCGGCGGCGCCGGTGGGCGTGGATCCGGGGACCGGAGCGGGGTTCCGCCTCGCGCCGGTATTCGCCTTCGCCAAGGACGGCCGGAACGAGGACCGGGACGACGATCGCGACGACGACAGAGATGATGATCGCGACGACGATCGCGATGATGACCGTGACGACGACCGCGGCGGTTCCCGAAGCGATGACCGCGGCGGCGGCCGGAGCGACCGCAGCGATGACAGCGACGACGATCGCAGCAGCTCCCGCAGCGACGACCGAAGCGGCGGCAAGAGCGAGCGCGGCCGCGACGACGACCGCTACGAGGACGACGACAACAGCCGCAGCCGCAGCGGCGACGACGACCGGCGCGGGCGCGCAGGCTCGACTGCGACCGCGGGCGGCGACGCCGCCGCCAACCTCCGCGTCATCGGGGTCGAGGAAAGCCGCTCGGGCATTGAGGTGTCCTACTCCAACGGCGTCCGCGAGGAGATCGAGAACGGTCGCTTCGAGCAGAAGGACGCGCGCGGCCGCACCGTGATCCAGCGCCCGGCGACCGCGGCCGACCTCGACCGCCTGCGCGCCAACGTGCGCCGGTCGGGCTTCGCCAAGGCCCTGGGCGCGCCGCCTTCCGGCGACGTCTCCTCGGTCGAGGTGAACCGCGCCGGGGTCGAGGTGCGCTACGCCACCGGCTGGAAGGAGGAGCTCGAGGGCGGCCGCTACGAGCTCAAGGATCCCAACGGGAACAGCGTGGTCGAGCGCCCCGCCACGGCCGAGGACCTCGCCCGCATGAAGGCCATCGCCGGCGGCTGAACCCGGCTTCTTGCAAACGGACCGGGCCGCGGCGGCGACGCCGCGGCCTGCGCCGTTCAGGACGCGCCCCATTCGTCGCGGGCGATCAGCGCCGCCTCGACCCGGTTGCGGGCGTGGAGCTTCTCCAGGATCGAGGTCATGTAGTGCTTGACCGTCTTCTCCTGGATGCCGAGCTCGTCGGCGACCTCGCGGTTGCTCAGCCCCTTCGCCACCCGGCGCAGGATGTCCTCCTCGCGCTTGCTGAGGTCATCGATCGGCCGACGCGCGCGCCGTCCCGTCGCCTGGAAATCCGCGAGCACCCGCGCCGCCAGCGCCGGCGAGACATGCGCCGCGCCGCCGGCGACTTCCTCGAGCACCCGCGCAAGCTCGCCCGCCGAGACGCCCTTGAGCACGTAGCCGCTGGCGCCGGCCCGCAGCGCCGCGATCACGTCCTCGTCGGCCTCCGAGACGGTGAGCATCGCCACCCGCGTGTCGGGCGAGGCCGCGCGGATGCGCCGGGCGGCGTCGATGCCGCCGCCAGGCATCGAGATGTCGAGCAAGGCGAGGTCCGGCCGGTGTTCGGCCGCGAGCGCCACCGCGGCCTCGGCGTCGCCGCCGACCCCGAGCACCGCGAAACGTCCGGTCTCGGTGAGCGAGCGCACCAGCCCGTCGCGAAAGATCGGGTGGTCGTCGGCGAGGATTGTCCGGATCGTCATGGCGTCTCCGATGTCTTCACGGGCAATGTCAGGACCAGCGTCGCGCCGTCTCCGGGAGCGGAAGTGACGCCGAGCTCGCCGCCGATGCTCTCGGCCCGGTCGCGCAGCCCCGCGAGGCCCTCGCCGCCGTCGGCGCGGACCCCGGTGGAGTTGACCGGATCGAAGCCGGGGCCTTCGTCGCGCACCGTGGCGCGCACCGCGTTCGGGCCGGCCTCGAGCGTCACCGCGACCGATGCGCCCGGCGCGTGGCGCGCGGCGTTCGAGAGCGCCTCCTGCAGGAAGCGGTAGAGGCAGATCCGCGCCGAGGCGCCGACCGGCGCGTCCTCGGCCCCGGCGATCTCGAGGCTGATCTCCGCGGCGGCGTGCGGCCGGTGCGCCTCGACCGCGCGCTCGGCCACCTCCGCGAGGCTCAGCCGCTCGAGGTCCGGCAGCGACAGCCCCCGCGAGATCGACCGGATCTCGGCGAGCGCGGTCTGGAGCGCCCCGCGGATCGCCGCCGCCTCGCCGGTCCCCGTCCCGTCGTCGGGCAACAGGCTCTCGATGCGCATCGCCGCCAGCGCCACGTACTGCGCCGGCCCGTCGTGCAGGTCGGCGCTGACCCGGCGCAGGCTCTTCTCCGCCTGGGCTGCGGCGCGGGCCGAGGCGCTGACGGCCCGGTTGCGCAGCTCGCGGTTCTGTTCGGCGACTCTGCGGCTCTCGGCGACCTGGGCGCTCAGGAGCGCGCGCTGACGCTCGATGGTGCGCCCGCCGGCGCGCACGATCCCCAGCAGCATCAGTCCGCTGGCGAGAAACACCCCGGCGACGAGCAGCCAGCTCGCGCGGCGCGCGTCGGCGAGGTCGCGTTGCAGCTCGTGCGCCGCCTCGTAGAACTCCGCCACCGCGATCACGTCGCCAGACCAGACCTCGCGGATCGGCGAATAGACCTCGAGCAACGGCACGCCGAGTTCGGCCTCGCGGGCGCTCTCGGCGTCGCCGAGGCCGCCGAAGCTGGCGCTGACCCGCCCGCTCCAGGCCCGTCGCAGGTCCTCGGACGGCTCGAAGGTCCGGCCGACGATCTCGGGATCGGTGGCGTAGACGATCCGGCCTCCGGGCTTCCAGATCCGGAACGACACGATGCGCTCGGCGAGCCCGGCCTTGGCGAAGACCTCCTCGAGCGCCATCAGAGCCGGCGTCGACAACGCATCGCTCGCCGCCAGTTCCTGGCTCAGAGGCGACACGAAACTCTCGACGTAAAGCGCTGTGGCGGCTGCGCTATTGTCCACGACGGACTGCTCGATGCGTTGGGTGATCCAGGCGCCGATGATCAGCATCGCTGCCAGCATGACCGCGCCGCCCGCAGCGAGGAACTGCGGGACGAGCGGCGCCGCGCGGGCGCGGGCGAGGAGTTTCGTGGTCTGCTGCATCGATCCGTCGCTGGCGTGCCAGAGCGGTACTACGGCGATCAAGCCGTAAACACGGACTTAAGGCCGACGATCGCTCCCGCCGGCGCCGGGCGCGGGATCCTCGGCGCAGATCGCGCGCAGCGCCGCCCAGTCGGCGGGATCGAGGAGCGGCGTCTCGTTCGGCGCCGCCTCGGCGGGGGGCGCGGTCGTCGGCGGCGGGGCGAGCGCCGCGGCGGTGGCGCGCGCCAGCGTCGCGTCGTCGATGCGCCCGGTGAAGATGAAGCGCAGCCCGCCCAAGACCCCGGTCTCGGCGATCAGGTCCGCCGTCGGTCCGCCCCCGGGAGGCGGCTGCGGGACGAGCGCGGCGAGGTCTGACGGGCCTTCGGAGGCCTCGACCGCCTGCCGGTCGAGCAGGACGCGCCGGCCCGGCAAGCGCGCCGCCGGCCCCGTGGACAGATCGGTGACATGCAGCGTCAGCGTCTCGCCGGGCGCCGCGAGCACCGCCGCCATGCGGTCAAGCGCGCGCACGCCCGCGGGCGCCGCGCAGAGCGGGCCCGTGGTCTCCATGGCCTCGATCAGCATCCGGTCGCCGAACTCCGCCGCCTGCTCGGGCGACACCATGCGCAGGGCCTGGTCCCGGATCAGCCCCGGTCCCCAGTTGAGGGCCGCGGCGAGCGACGCCAGCGCCGCGACCATGGCTGGAAGCCGGAAACTGCGGCGGGGCGGTGCGGGATTTCGCGCTGGCGCCCGGGTCACCGCGGCGATCGCCTCGTTCATCTGCGCGTCGCGGATCGCCAGCGTCTCGTAGCCCTCGGGCGTGGTCGAATAGACCGTCGCGCCGCCCTCGACACGCAGCGCCTGCATCCCCGCCAGCGCCCAGTGGCCCAGCGGCCGCTCCGCGAGATCGCTGAGCACCAGCGTCGCGTCACGAAACGAGACGATCACCTCGCGCAGCGGCGCGTCGGGTCCCTCCCGCCACTGGCCGACCGCCTCGAGCCAGTCGTATCTCTCCAGCGCCGTCATGCCGCGCGTCCGTCTTCTCCCGCTGGGGCCGCAGGGCGCCCCTCGGGCGCGTGTCTGACCGCCGGTCGATGGCTTGTCACCAGCGCCGGCGCAACGCGGCCCTGCGACGGAAACTCCACCGAAACGGGTGGCTTTCGGCGTTGACGGATTCCTAACGGGAACATCGGAATTCTTTCTAATCAGAAACTTGACTGTCTGTCCCCATTGGGACGGACCGACACAATCCGTGCGCCTGTCCCGCCGCCGCTTACGCCGCCGCCTCCGCCGGCTGAAACCGCCCGTAGAAGCGCTCGCCCTTCTCCGCCATCTCGCGCAGGAGCGCCGGAGCTGCGAACCGCGGCCCCGCGCTCGCGGCGAGCCCGTCGCAGATCTCCACCGCCTTGCCCGCGCCCAGCATGTCGAGCCACGAGAACGGCCCGCCCGACCAGGGCATGTAGCCCCAGCCGAGGATCGCGCCGACGTCGCCCTCGCGGATGTCAGTCAGCACGCCCTCTTCGAGCGCGCGCACCGCCTCGAGCGTCTGGATCATCGCCAGCCGGTGCTGCACCTGGGTCACCCCCGGCTGCTCGGCCCGCGGCGGCCAAATCGCGCTCAGCTCCGGCCAGATCGCTTCCCGCTTGCCTTTGTCGTCGTAGGCGTAGAAGCCCGCCGTCGTCTTGCGCCCGAGCCGGCCGAGCTCGGCCAGCCTTAACAGCACCTCGTCCGACGGGCTCTCGGGGTAGGCGTCGCCCATGGCGGCCTTCGTCGCCTTTGCGATCTTCACCCCGAGGTCGATTGAGGTCTCGTCGACGAGCTGCAACGGCCCGAGCGGAAACCCGAGCTGTTTCGCGGCGTTCTCGACAAGCGCCGGCTCCACCCCCTCGGCGATCATGCGCACGCCCTCGTTGATGTAGGGGATGATGCAGCGGTTGGCGTAGAAGAACCGCGCGTCGTTCACCACGATCGGCGTCTTGCGGATCTGGCGCACGAAGTCGAGCGCCTTGGCCACCGCCCGGTCGCCGGTCTCCGCGCCGCGGATGATCTCCACCAGCATCATCTTGTCCACCGGCGAGAAGAAGTGGATGCCGATGAACTCCGACGGCGCCCCGCTCGCTTTCGCCAGCTCGCCGATCGGCAGCGTCGAGGTGTTGGTTGCGAAGATCGCGTCCTGCGGCAGGTGCGCCTCGGCGCGCCGGGTGGTCTCGGCCTTGACGCCCACGTCCTCGAACACCGCCTCGACCACGAGGTCGCAGCCGTCGAGCGCGGCGTAGTCCGGCGTCGCGGTGATGCGGCCGAGCACCTCCGCCTTCTTCTCCGGCGTGACCCGCTTGCGCGCCAGCCCCTTGTCGAGCAGCGCCTCGGAATGCGCGCGGCCTCGGTCGGCGGCCTCCTGGTCGCGGTCGATCAGCACAACCTCGATGCCGGCGCTGGCCGCCACATGTGCGATGCCCGCGCCCATCATGCCCGCGCCGATCACGCCGAGCTTCCTGACGCTCTGGTCCGGCGCGGCCGGGCGCACCGCGCCCTTCTCCAGCGCCTGCTTGTTGATGAAGAGCGAGCGGATCATCGCCGACGACGATGGGTTCATCAGCACGTTGGTGAACCAGCGCGCCTCGATCTTCAGCGCGGTGTCGAAGGGCGCCAACGCGCCCTCGTAGGCCGCGCTGAGCATCGCCTTCGCCGCCGGATAGACCCCTTGCGTCTTGCCGTTCACCATCGCGCTAGAGCCGACATAGGTCATGAATCCAGAGGCGCTGTAGGGCGCGCCGCCGGGCATCCGATAGCCCCTTGCGTCCCATGGCTTGACAATGTCGGCGTCCGTCGCCGCCATCACCCAGGCTTTCGCAGCGTCGAGCAGCTCGTCCGCCGGCACCACCTCGTCGATCAGCCCCGCGCCCTTGGCGCGTTGCGGATCGAGCGTCTTGCCCTCCAGCAGGTAGGGCGCCGCCGCCATCACGCCGAGCTTGCGCACCAGCCGGGTCGTGCCGCCCATGCCAGGGAAGATGCCGACCATGATCTCCGGCAGGCCGATCCGCGCCTTCGGGTTGTCCGCGGCGAAGATGCGGTGGCAGGCCAGCGGGATCTCGAGACCGATGCCGAGCGCGGTGCCCGGCAGCGCCGCGGCGATCGGCTTGCCGCCCTTGAGCGACCTGGGGTCCATGCCCGCGCGCTCGATCCGCCGCAGAAGCCCGTGCATGCGCATCAGCCCTTCGAAGAGCCCGCGCGCGGGATCCTCGCCGGCGCCCTCCTTCATCTTCGCGATGATGTTGAGGTCCATGCCGCCGGCGAAGTCGGGCTTGCCCGAAGTGATCACGATCCCCTTGACCGCCGCGTCGGAGAGCGCTGCATCGATCGCCGCCTCCAGTTCGGCGATGCCCTCCATGTTGAGCACGTTCATGGATCGCTCGGGCAGGTCCCAGGTGATGGTGGCGACGCCGCCGCGGTCGATGAAGGTCGTGAAGATGCTCATGGCTCGCTCCTTGTCGCGACGGGGTTGCCGTCCGCGGTCGTGTAGCGGCGGTCTGCGCCGCGCTTGATCAGGATCAGGTCGTCGTCGGGATAGTGCGCCACATCGTCGGCCTTGCGGGTTCCGACGGTCAGGTAGACCGCCGGCGCATCCGAGCGGTTCTCCAGGCAATGCCCAAGGCGCGCGCCCGCTTTCCAGGCCGCCGCCTCGCCGGCGACGAGCGGCGTCTCGACGTCCTCGACCAGCACGACCGCGCCCGAAAGCATGTAGATCAACTCGTCCTCGGTCTCGTGCCAGTGCCGCAGGCTCGAGCGCGCGCCCGGCGGCAGCCGCTCGAGATGCACGCCGAACTGGGTCAGCCCGGCCGCTTCGCCGAGGCTGCGGTGCGCATAGGGCGAGAGCCGCGCGCCGATCGCCGGATGGACGGCCTCCGGCTCCTCGGTCCAGTCGGGGATCGCCACCTTCGGCATCACGCGGGCTCCCGATACGGGCCGCCGTCGCGATGGGTGAAGGCCGCCGCGCCGTCCCTGATCTCGACGACGAGATCGACGTCCGAATAGGTCGCGACCTCGTGCGCCGCCTTGCTGCCGAGCACCAGAAACCGCGCCTCGGCGGCGGTATGGTTGATGAAGTGGTGCCCGTCCGCGACGCCTGCCGGAAACGCCGCGCAGTCGCCGGGCGCCATCAGGGTCGGCCCGGCGTCCTGCACCAGCGTCACATGGCCTTCGGTCACCAGCACGAACTCGTCCTCGTGCGCGTGCCAGTGCCGCAGCGAGGAGCGCGCGCCGGGCGCCAGGATCACGACGTTCGCGCCGAACTGCGTCAGCCCGCCGGCCTGGCCGAGCCGGATCGACGACCGTCCGGCCATCTGCGCGTCGTAGGGCGGCGGATAGATCGAGCCGGTCTTCACCGGCGCCGCGGCCTGATCGAGCCAGCCCGTGGCCGGGTCGCAGGGCGGGTCGTCGAAAGGTCCGACCGGCGTGGTCTGGTCGATCGGCGTCCCGTCGCGCCGGGCGTAGCCGGTGCGCGCCGGCGAGGTCACGAACATCCGGTCGAGGCCGCTGTAGCGGCAGATGTCGTCGCCGCTGCGCCAGCCGGCGATCAGGAACCGCACGTCGCCGCCGCCGCGGTTTTCCAGCCGGTGGCCGTTCGCGCGCCCCGCCGGCCAGGCGCAGGCGTCGCCGGGGCCGAGCGCCCGCGCGCCGCTGTCCTCGACCAGGGTCGGCGCGCCGTCGATCACCCAGAGGAATTCGTCCTCACTATCGTGCCAGTGTCGCACCGACGAGGCGCTGCCCGGCGGCAGGGTCTCGATGCGCACGCCATACTGGTTGAGCCCGCCGAGATCACCCACCGCGACGCTGCGGAACGGACCGGGGTCAAGCCCGGCCGGCGCGCCGGCCGGCGGCGTCTCGAGGCCGGGTTCGGAGAAACGCACGACGCCCATGGCTCAGCCTCCGGTCCTGGCGGACGGCGCGCGCGCGCCCATCACACCCGCTCGATGATCGTCGCCGCGCCCATGCCGGACGCCACGCAGAGCGTCGCGAGGCCGGTCTCACGGTCCGTGCGCTCCATCTCGTCGAGCAGCGTGCCGAGGATGATCGCCCCGGTCGCGCCGAGCGGATGACCCAGGGCGATGGCGCCGCCGTTGACGTTGAGGCGACCGTGATCGACGTCGAAGGCCTGCATGAAGCGCAGCACCACCGCCGAGAACGCCTCGTTGACCTCGAAGAGGTCGATGTCGGCGATGTCCATGCCCGCCTCCGAGAGGATCTTCTCGGTCACCGGCACCGGCCCGGTGAGCATGATCGTGGGGTCCGTGCCAATCTTGGCGGTGGCGCGCACCCGCGCCCGCGGGGTCAGCCCGTGGCGCTCGCCGAAGGACCTGTCGCCGACCAGCACCGCCGCGGCGCCGTCGACGATGCCGCTGGAATTGCCGGCGTGATGGACGTGGTTGATCCGCTCCAGATGCGGATACTTCAGGATCGCCACGGCGTCGAAGCCCGGCATGACCTCGCCCATGTCCTTGAACGAGGCCTTCAGCGCCCCGAGCGACTGCATGTCGGTCTCGGGCCGCATGTGCTCGTCGCGGTCGAGGATGGCGAGGCCGTTCACGTCGCGCACGGTCATCACCGACCTTGCGAAGCGCCCGTCCGCCCAGGCCGCGGCGGCGCGCTTCTGGCTCTCGACCGCGAAGGCGTCGCAGTCGTCACGGGAGAAGCCGTACTCGGTGGCGATGATGTCGGCCGAGATCCCCTGCGGCACGAAATAGGCCTTCATCGCCAGCGATGGATCGACCGCGATCGCTGCGCCGTCGGAGCCCATCGGCACCCGGCTCATCATCTCCACTCCGCCGGCGATGTAGCCGGTCCCCGCGCCCGCCTTCACCTGGTTGGCAGCGAGGTTCACCGCCTCGAGCCCCGAGGCGCAGAACCGGTTGATCGACAGCCCCGGGATCCGCTCGCCGAGATCGGAGGCCAGAACCGCCGACCGCGCCAGGCATCCGCCCTGTTCGCCGACCTGCGTGGCGTTGCCCCAGATCACGTCCTCGACCGCGTCGGCTTCGAGCCCGTTGCGCTCCTTGACCGCATTCAGCGTCACCGCCGAAAGCCGCAACGCCGTGACCTCGTGCAGTCCGCCGTCGGAGCGGCCCTTGCCGCGCGGCGTGCGCACGGCGTCGTAGATGTAGGCGTCGGTCATGTGGTGCCTCCGGTTCAGGCGGCGCCGGGCAGCGGATGGCCCGGCATCAGGTCGTAGGGGTGTTTCCAGCCGGTCAGGTCGGCGATCGCCCCGCGCCAGCGGTCGACGTTGGGATACTCGCCCATGTCCACGCCGAACTCGTCGTCGAAGTAGAGATAGCCCACGCAGGACAGGTCCGCGATGGTCATGTCGGGTCCGACGATCCAGTCGCGATGGGCGAGATGGCGGTCGAGCACGCCGAGCGAGGCGCGCGCGCGTCCCATCAGGAAGGCGATCACATCCGGGTTGCGCTTTTCCTGGGCCAGGAAGTTCATCTGGAACCGCGCCGGGCCGATGTAGCTGTTGAGCTTGTGGTTGTCCCACAGCATCCAGCGCAGGATCTCGCGCCGCGCCTCTGCTTCGCGGGGGCCGAACCGGTCGAGGGTTTCGGCGAGATAGTCGAGGATCACGCCGGACTGCGTGACTACGAACTGGCCGTGTTCGAGAACCGGAACCTCGCCCATCTCGTTGAGCGCCAGATAATCCTCGGTGCGCGTGGCGCCGTTGAAGAAGTCGACGAAGACCGGCTCCCAGTCGGCGCCGCAAAGCTCGAGCATCAGCGCCGCCCGGTAGGCGTTGCCGGACTGGGCGAAGCTGTGAAGGCGGTATTCGCTCATCGGTCGATCTTCCTCCGGCGCGCTGGCGGCCGTCCGGTCCCGTTCTGTCGCATTCTCCCCCCCGTCCCCTCACGTTAACAGGTGTTGAGTTCAGGTAAACGGAATCCAGATACGCTATTCAATTCAGACCATTACCAATTCTTGCACGCGTGAATCACACCCGCGATTCACGCTCAGAACGCCTCCGCCGACAGCGCCATCACAGGCTCGGCGCCGCTCTCGATGCGCGCCAGATGCAGCTTCGTCGCCGGCAGGAGCCGCGCCATGTAGTAGCGACCGGTGGCGAGCTTGGCGGCGTGAAAGTCGCCTTCGCCCGCCCGCGCCGCCCTGGCCATGCGCGCCCACATGTAGCCGAGGCAGACGTGGCCGAAGAGGTGCAGGAAGTCGGTGGAGCCTGCGAGCGCGGCGTTGGGGTTCTTCATGCCCTCGGCCATGAAGTACACGCCCGCCGCCTGCAGGTCCTTGGAGGCGGATTTCAGCGGGTCGAGGAAGCCGGCCTTGAGCTCGGCGTCGTCCTCGTTCTCCCTGATGAAGGTCTTGAGGAGATCGAAGAACGCCATCACGTGCTTGCCGCCGTCCTGGGGCATCTTGCGGCCCACCAGATCCAGTGCCTGCACCCCGTTCGCGCCCTCGTAGATCATCGCGATGCGCGCGTCGCGCACGAACTGGCTCACGCCCCATTCCTCGATGTAGCCGTGTCCGCCGAGCATCTGCTGGGCCTGCACCGCGCTCTCGAAGCCCTTGTCGGTCAGAAAGCCCTTCACCACGGGCGTCAGCAGCGACACCAAGCCGTTGGCGTCCGCGTCGCCCGACCGCGCATGGCGGTCGATCAGCGACGCCGACCACAGCAGAAACGCCCGCCCGCCCTCGACAAAGGCCTTCTGGTCCATCAGCGCCCGACGCACGTCCGGATGCACGATCAGCGGATCCGCCGGCCTGCTCGGGTTCTCAGCGCCCGTCACCGCGCGCCCCTGCAGTCGGTCGCGCGCATAGTCCGCGGCGACCTGGTAGGCGGCGTCGGCCTGAGCGACGCCCTGCACGCCAACCGCCAGCCGGGCCTCGTTCATCATCACGAACATCGCGCGCAGCCCCTTGTGCGCCTCGCCGACGAGATAGCCCTCCGCGCCGTCGTAGTTCATCACGCATGTGGCGTTGCCGTGGATGCCCATCTTCTCCTCGATCTTGCCACAGGAGACCGCGTTGCGGGCGCCGAGGGCGCCGTCGTCATCGACGAGGAACTTCGGCACGATGAAGAGCGATATCCCCTTCACGCCCTCGGGCCCGCCGGCGATCCGCGCCAGCACCAGATGCACGATGTTGTCGGTCAGGTCGTGCTCGCCGGCGGAGATGAAGATCTTCTGGCCGGTGATGCGGTAGCTGCCATCGTCCTGCGGCTCGGCTTTGGTGCGCAGCAGCCCGAGATCGGTGCCGCAATGCGGCTCGGTCAGGTTCATCGTCGCCGACCACTCGCCGGTGACGAGCTTCGGAAGCCACTTCGCCTTCTGCGCCTCTGAGCCGGCCGCGACGATGGCGTTGTAGGCGCCGTGGGTGAGGCCCCAGTACATGTTCAACGCCATGTTGGCCGCGGCGTGCATGATGCCGACGGCGGTGTTGAGCATGTGCGGCATGCCCTGACCGCCGTACTCGGTGTCGAGGTCGAGCCCGATCCAGCCGCCCTCCGCGACGGTGTCGTAGGCGGCCTTGAAGCCCTCGGGCGTGCGCACCACCCCGTTCTCGAGCCGGCAACCCTGGGTGTCGCCGACGGCGTTCAGGGGTGCCAGCGCGTCGCGCGCGATCTTGCCGGCTTCCTCGAGGATCGCCGCGGTGAAGTCGCGGTCGAGCTCGTCGTAGCCGGGGATGCCGCTCTCCTTCACTGCGAGCACGTCGTGCAGGATGAAGTCCATGTCCTGGAGCGGGGGCGCGTAGGCGGCCATGCGGGATCTCCTCGTGTTGTCTATTCTGCGGCGCGGCCGAGGCCTGCGCGGGCGAGCACCTGCGCGCCCCAGTCGAGCTGTCGTCTCAGGTCGGCGATTGCGCCGTCAAGCTCGTCGCGCTGCGCCTCCATGGCGCGCAGCCGCTCGAGCCCGAGCGCATGGGTTCGGGCGATCTGCGTGACTTGCTGATCGCCGATCTCGTACATGTCGAGCAACTGGCGGATATCCTCGAGGCTGAAGCCAAAGCGCTTGCCCTGGAGGATCAGCTTCAGCCGCGCCCGGCAGGCGCGGGTGAACAGGCGACGCGTGCCGGCCCGCTGCGGGAACAGCAGCTCCTTGGCCTCGTAGAAGCGCAGCGTGCGCGGCGTGACGCCGAATTCCGCGCACATCTCGCCAATCGTATAGAGCGTATCGTCCAACGTCGCCGTCCCGCACTGTCAGAGTGCGCGAAACATGCGGGCTCGCCCGAGTCGGTTCAAGTGAAAAACCTGACGTTGACGTCAACCTGACGCAACGTCATGCGCGCACTGGCGTGACGCCACCCGTCGCCGCTCCTCGGGCGGCAACGAAAGTCGCCATGACGGCGGGCGCCGAATGTCCCGCATCGATGGCCTGTCGCGCGCGCCGTCAGGCGGCGCGTCGGCCCCCGGCCCGAAGAAGCCCGGCCAGGGCCATGCCTCCCAGCATCAGGGCGAGGCCTCCGGGCAGCGGCACCGGCGCGATCGACGCCGAATGCACGAGGCCGGTGGTCTCGACGTTCTCCGGTCGCGTCGCGAGCGTCAGGCCGAACATCGCCCCGGTCGCGTCCGTGAGCGAAATCGGCACGGTTGAGCAGAGCGCGGGGTTGGCGTAGCAGGCGCCCGGAGGCGCGCCGGGGCCGGAGCGGAACCCCGCTCCGATGAAGCCGGTCATCGTGGCCGCCTGCAGGTCGTCGATGGTGAAATCGGTGGTCGCCCCCGCGAAGCGCCCGATGACGCCCGCGCCGTCGGTCACCGGGTCCACGATGAAGCCAAGGCCGTAGCGTCCGGGCACGAACGGATTGGTCTGGTCGAAGATGGCGATGGTGATCCCGCCCACCGGATCATCCGGAAACGCTGCGACGCGGTAGGTCTGGCCGTCGATCGTCATGCGGGCCCGGAGTGGCGTCTGCGCGAGAAAGCCCGGGGCGATGCCTGCGGCGAGATTGGGCGCCGCGTCGTCAAAGGTGGCCTCGAGCTGGAACGGCGTGGCCGGCGCAAACGGCGAGGCGGTTCCGCCTTCCGGCGTCAGGCTGTCGCCGGCGCCGAAGAAACCCGAATAGCTGAAGTTGATCCCCACGGCCTGCGCCGGCGCTGCGGCCAGCGCCGCGATCAGTCCGATCGCAGAAAAAAGATGTCTCTTCATGGTCCGTCAGTTCCTCCAAGTGCGGCGCGCTGCAGATGCTCATCGTTTGAACAATCCTGCACGGCCATCTTCGCCGAATCAATCTCCGTCGCAGGCGAGTTCAGTAGAATCTGGGTAGAACCCGCACGGAGGCGTCGGAGATTTCGGTTTGAAACTCGCGCGCCGTTGTGGGCATCTGGGCCGAGACCTTCGAGGCCCCCGATGGACCAACCAGCCGCCCAGGACCAGAAGACCCGGATCGCCCGACAGTTCATCGAGGCGATCCCGCACAGCCGCGATCTCGGCATGGAGCTTGTCGAAATCGGCGCGGGCTGGGTGGTGATGGCGCTCGACTACGATCCGCGTTTCATCGGCGATCCCGGAACCAGCGTTCTGCATGGCGGCGTGATCACCGCCCTGCTCGACACCTGCGGCGGGGCGAGCGTGATGAGCCATCCCGCAGCCCCGGGCGGCACCGCCACCATCGACCTGCGCATCGACTACATGCGCCCGGCGCCCCCGGGGAAGCGCGTCTTCGCGCGCGCCGAGTGCTACCGGATCACCCGCAGCGTCGCCTTCGTGCGCGGCGTCGCCTATACTGACAGCCGCGACGAGCCCGTGGCGGCGGCGCACGGCGCGTTCACCGTCGAGCGCGGGGGACGGTGATGGCACTGGCGCGGCCCGAGCCCGTCCAGGTGGTCAAGCAGCGCCGCGACGCCGCGCTGGCGCGCATGGTCGAGGGCGTCCCCTACATCCAGCATCTCGGCGTCAGCTTCGAGCGGCGCGGCGACGAGTTGACCGCGCGCCTCGCCTACGACGACCGGCTGATCGGCAACCCGCTGCTGCCGGCGCTGCACGGCGGCGCGACCGGCGCCTTCCTCGAGATAGCAGCACTCATGGAGCTCGCCTGGGCCCAGGTCTGGGAGCGCATGGAGGGCGGCGGCGAAGGCGCAGCCGAGATCGAGGCCGGCCGGTTCCCGGCCCTGCCCAAGACCATCGACTTCACGGTGGACTACCTGCGCTCCGGTCTGCCGCGCGACGCCTACGCCCGGGCGCGCATAAACCGCACCGGGCGGCGTTACGCCAGCGTCCACGTCGAGGCCTGGCAGGACAACCGGAATCGCCTCTTCGCGCAGGCGACGGCGCACTTCCTGATGGCGCAGGACGGGGAGGGCTGATGCGCCGCGCCGCCCGCCGCCGCCCGCAGGCCACCCCGGCGGGCTGAGCCCGGCTCGCGCCGCATGGACGCCGCGCCCGCCCCTGCGCTGACGAATCGTCGCGTGCTGGCGATCGCGCTGCCTATCGTGATCTCCAACGCCACCGTGCCGATCCTCGGCGCGGTGGACACAGGGGTGATCGGCCAGCTCGGCGAGGCGGCCCCGATCGGCGCGGTCGGCCTCGGCGCGATCATCCTCACCTCGCTCTACTGGGTGTTCGGCTTCCTGCGCATGGGCACGACCGGCATGGTCGCGCAGGCCTACGGCTCGGGCGACGCCGGCGAGACGGGCGCGCTCCTGATGCGGGCGCTGATCGTCGCCGGTGCTGCGGGCCTAGCGCTGATCGTCGGCCAGGGCCTGCTCTTTGCTGCGGCCTTCGCGCTGGCGCCGGCCAGCGCCGAGGTCGAGGCGCTGGCGCGGGTCTATCTCTCGATTCGCATCTGGGGAGCCCCGGCGGCGATCGCGCTCTACGCGCTGACCGGCTGGCTGATCGCCATGGAGCGGACCCGCGCGGTGCTGGCGCTGCAGGTGGTGATGAACGGGCTCAACGTCGGGCTCAACCTGCTGTTCGTGCTCGGCTTCGGCTGGGGCGTGGCGGGGGTGGCGGCGGCGACGCTGATCGCGGAGTGCGTCGGGCTGGCCCTCGGGCTCTGGCTTTGCCGCGCGGCCTTCGGCGGCGCCGCGTGGCGCGACTGGGGCCGTGTCATGGACCGCGTGCGGCTGCGCCGGATGGCAGCGGTGAACGGCGATATCTTGATCCGGTCGGTGATCCTTCAGGCGAGCTTCACCGCCTTCATGTTTCTCGGCGCGGGCTACGGCGACGTGACCCTGGCGGCCAACCAGGTGCTGATGCAATTCGTGGCGATCACCGCCTATGCGCTCGACGGCTTCGCCTTCGCAGCGGAAGCACTGGTCGGGCAGGCGATGGGCGCGCGGGCGCGACCGGCGCTGCGGCGCGCGGCTCTGCTCGCCTCCCAGTGGGGTGCGATCTTCGCCGTCGGGCTCGCCGCGGCCTTCGCGCTGGCCGGCCCATCTCTGATCGACGTCATGACCACCGCGGACGATGTCCGCGGCGCGGCCCGCGCGTACCTGCCCTGGATGGCGGCGATGCCGCTGATCGGCATCGCCGCCTGGATGCTCGACGGGATCTTCATCGGCGCGACCCGGACGCGTGACCTGCGCAACGCCATGGCGATCTCGGGGGCGGTCTACGTGACGGCGGTTCTGGCGCTCACCCCGACGTTCGGCAATCACGGGCTCTGGGCGGCCCTGATGACGCTCAACATCGCGCGGACCGTCACGCTCGGTCTGCGCTATCGGGCGCTCGAAGCTTCGGCCGCGTAAGCGCGCGACCCGCTCAGAGCTCCCGCTCCAGCCGCTCGGCCAGGGTCTCGAGAACCTTCACCCTCGAGTAGCGCTTGTTGTTGGCCTCGACCAGCGTCCAGGGCGCGATCGGCGTCGAGGTCAGCGCCACCATGTCCTCCACGGCGGCAGCGTAGAGCGGCCACTTCTCACGGTTGCGCCAGTCGTCCTCGGTTATCTTGAAGCGCTTGTGGGGCGTGTTCTGCCGGGCGCGGAAGCGGGCGAGCTGCTCGTCGGGGTCGATGGAGAGCCAGAACTTGTGCACGATGTAGCCGCTCCCGAGCAGCAGATGCTCGAAATCGGCGATCTCCTGATAGGCGCGTCGCCATTCGCTGCGCCCCGCGAAGCCCTCGACCCGCTCCACGAGCACGCGCCCGTACCAGCTCCGGTCGAAGATCGCGATGTCGCCGCGGTCTGGCATGCGTTTCCAGAAGCGCCAGAGCCAGGGATGGGCGAGCGCCACGTCACTCGGCGCCGCGATCGGATGGATTTCGCTCTGGATGGGGTCGAGCGCGGCGCGCAGACGGCGGATCGCGCCGCCCTTGCCGGCGGCGTCGTTGCCCTCGAAGACGCAGATCAGCGCGCGCGACGCGAACGCCTTTCGGCGGGTCAGGGCGTAGATGCGGTCCTGGGCCTCTCGGAGCCGCCTTGCGTAGGCCTTCTTGCCGAGCGCCTGCCCGAGATCGAGCGCGGCGAGCGCCGATGGCCCGCGCGACACCCGCCGCGGCGCGGTGGGCGGGCGCTTCGGGCGCACGGAGCGGGAATTCGGCGCTGCGCGCAGGGCCGCAAGCACCAGTTCCCCGACCGCGAGATCGCGGGCGTGGCGATCGAGGGCGGGCACGACCGCCCATGGCCATTCCTCCGCCCCGGGCGAGGCGCGCAGCTCCTCGGCGGCCTCAATGATCCGCCGGCGCTCCTTGCGCGTGTCCACGGCGCCCCACTCGACGACGAGCGGTCGCAGGGGGCCTGCGCCGATCTTCGCCTTGAGGCGGAACCGCTTCTCCGCGATCTGGTGATCGAGATCGAGCCAGATCTTGAGCACGCGCACGGATTCTGCGCCCAGCATCGCCTCGACCCGGTTCACCTGTTCGAGCGTCGACATGAAGCCCGCGTGATCGACGGCGCCGGTGGCGCGGCGCAGGAGCATCACGTGGTACCACGAGCCGATCACGATCCCGATCCGCCCGCGCGCCGGCATGTCGCGCCAGTAGCGCCACCCGGCGGGCCGACGGCTCTCTTCTGGGTCGGAGATGTCGTAGGCCATCGTCGCTACGGTGCGCGGATCGAGCCATTCGTTCAGCCGGTTGAGCACCTCGCCCTTGCCCGATCCATCCGCGCCGTTGAGCAGCACCAGAAGGGTCTCGGATTTAGCCTGGGCCAGATCGAACTGCGCGTCGAGCAGCGCCTGGCGCAGCGCCCGTTCCTGGGCGCGACGCTGCTCGCTTGGCACTTCCGTCGCCGCGGCGTCCTCGGCCATGGGCCCTCCGTCGTCGCAGACATGTTCGCGGAGCGGAGGCCGGGTTTCAACCCTGCGTTTCGGCGACCGCCTCCGCGTCCAGGCCGACCGCGTCGGAGACGCTGGCGAAGCCGTCGGCCGCGAGCAGCGCGTCGAGGCCGAGCGCGATCCGCCGCGCCAGCGAGATCCCGCCGTAGACCAGCGCGGTGTAGAGCTGGACCGCCGAGGCCCCGGCGCGGATCTTGGCGTAGGCGGTCTCGGCGCTCTCGACCCCGCCGACGCCGATCAGCGGCACGCGTCCCTGGGTGAGCAGGCGCACGCGCGCGAGCACGGCGGTGGACCTGGCGAAGAGCGGGCGCCCCGAGAGCCCGCCTGCTTCATCGCGCGCGGCGGCCCGCAACCCGTCGCGGGCGAGGGTGGTGTTCGTCGCCACGATCCCCGCGACACCCGCCTCCAGCGCGACGGCGACCGTCTCCACCAGGGCGTCCGCATGGAGGTCCGGCGCGATCTTGAGAAACACCGGCGTCGGTCGCGCCAATGCGGCGTTCGCGGCGTTCACCCCGGCGAGCAGTGCCGCGAGCGCCTCGGGTCCCTGCAGGTCGCGCAGCCGCTCGGTGTTGGGCGAGGAGACGTTGACGGTCACGAAGTCGACCAGTGGCCCGGCGCAGCCGAGCACTTCGGCGAAATCCGCGGCGCGGTCGGCGCTGGCCTTGTTGGCCCCGAGGTTGAGCCCGACGACGCCGCCGGCTGGTCGTCGCGCGAGGCGCGCCGCGATCGCCTCCTGCCCGTCATTGTTGAAGCCGAAGCGGTTGATGGCGGCGCGATCCTCGCTCAGCCGGAAGAGCCGCGGGCGCGGGTTGCCGGGCTGCGGCAGCGGCGTGGCGGCGCCGACCTCGATGAAGCCGAAGCCCGCCCGCAGGAGCGGCCCGACCGCGACGGCGTTCTTGTCGAAGCCGGCGGCGAGGCCGATGGGGTTTGGCAATGCGATCCCGGCGAGGTCCGTCGCAAGGCGCGGGGTGGTGACCGGGCCCCCGCGCGGCCCGAGCCCGGCGCGCAGCGCGTTGATCGCCAGCCCGTGGGCGGTTTCGGGGTCGAGTTTGCGCAGGACCGGGAGCGCTGCGCGTTCGAGCGCGCTCATGCCAGCGCGGCGAGCCCGGCCGCGTCGGGAACTGGCCTGACCCAGAGCACTTCGGCGTGGCGCAGCCGGCGGTGGAGGTGCGGAAAGAGATCGCCCTGCCGCGCCGGCTCCCAGCGCAGATCCGCGCCGAGGGCGTCGGCGTCGACGGCGAGCAACATCAGCCCGGTCTCCCCAGGGAAGTGCCGCCGCAGGGTTTCGGCCACCTGGGCTGCGGCGGAGAAATGTACGAAGCCGTCGGCCACGTCCACCGGCGCGCCGGCGGTCTCGCCGTCGCGCACGAGCGCAGCCCATTCGGCGGGCCGGAAGATCTTGTAGATGAGCATGGCGTCGATCCTTCGCCGAGCCGACCAGCCCGGTCAAGCCGCGCTCAGCCCTGCGGCGTTATCACCCGGCGCGCGGCGCTGCGCTTTAGCCCGAGCCGGCGCTCGCGCCAGATGATGAAGAGCCCCGCCGCAACGATCAGTCCGGCGCCGATCAGCATGCTGCGGGTCGGCAGTTCGGCGAAAAGGAAATACCCCGCGATCAACGCCAGGATCATCGACACGTACTCGAAGGGCGCGATCACGCCGGTTTCCGCGTGGCGGTAACTCTCTGTCAGAAGGATCTGGCCGACACCCCCGAGCACGCCGGCCGACACCAGGAACGCCGCCTCGCGCGCGGTCGGAACGACCCAGCCGAAAGGCAGCGTCGCCAGCGACAGGATCGCCGCCGTCAGCGAGAAGTAGAAGACGATGGCTGCGGTCTGCTCGGTGGCCACCAGCTTGCGCACGAAGACCTGCGCTAGCGCCGCGAACACCGCGCCGAGCAGCGCCGCGAAAGCGCCGATCGTCTCGATCTTCGACGCGGACTCCATCGAGGTTATGCTCATGCGGGGCGACAGCACGATCATCACGCCGATCAGCCCGACGAGCACCGCCGTCAGCCGGAAGATCCGCACGGTCTCGCCCAGAAACATCGCCGCGAAGATCACCGTCAGAAGCGGCGCTGCGTAGCCGAGCGCCGTCGCCTCGGGCAGCGGCAGCAGCCCCAGCGCGGTGAAGCCGAGCCCCATCGCGCTCGTGCCCACGAGCCCGCGCCAGAGATGACCCATGGGGTTCTTGGTGTCGAGCCCGTGGCGGAGGTTGTGGGTCCAGACCAGCCACGCGAGGATCACCGGGATCGCGAAGAAGGAGCGGAAGAACACCGCCTCGCCGGACGGCACGTGCGCCGCCGACGCCTTGATGCAGATCGCCATTGCGGTGAACGTCGTCACCGACAGGATCTTCAGCCCGATGCCGCGCATGGGGTTGTGATGCGGCTCGGGCTCCATGTGCGCTCCGTGCGGGGATCTCGGGACGGTGGCGCGGGACCGCGCGCAACGGAGTATGCGAGCGGCGATGCGCGCTCACAACCCCCCGGCGGCGGTGACCGGCGCGGCTGCCGCGGCGAGCCGCTCGAAGTCCGCCTCAAGCCGGAGCGCGTTCTCGGCGTGGCGCAGGCTGCGCGCGGATGTGGCCACAGCGGCTGCCCGCACGTCCTGACCGCCGATGGCCGCGAGCGCGGCCAGCGCATTCTGCAGGCGAAGTCCAACCTCGATCAGGCCCGCGCCATCGCGTGCCAGCGGCGCGAAGGCGTCCTCGAAGAGATCGTCGGCGTCAAGCGCTTCTGCCATGACCCGGGGATAGCGAATCTCGGGCTCGCTCGTGGGCCGGGCCTGCGACCACATCGTCAGCAGGCGCTGCTGCGCTGTGATCACCGTGATCGCGGTCCCGGGATCGTTGACGCCGGGCGACAGCGCCCGCGAGCCCACTTCCGCGAGCACCTCGAGGCAGAAGCGGAGGTCGTCCTCGAAGGAGCGGAAGAGTTCGATGGCGAAGGCGTCGCGGATCGCTTCGACGTCGTCCTCCGTCGGCTGCCACGTCAGCCGCACGAGTGGCTCGGCCGGGGTCGCGACTGCTCCGGGCCCGGAGACCACGCGCAGAGCGCCGCCAGCTGCATCGGCGATTTTCTGGAGCGCGGCGAGATCGATGTGGGCCACGTAGCCGGTCGCCGAGGGTGGCACCGGCCAGTTGGTGGATACGCCGGCATCGATCGGCGCCGCTCCGAGCAGGGGCGCCCGGGCCAGCCGCAGCGCGGCCTCCTCGGCCCGCCGCTCGAGCTTGCGGATGGTCTCGTCCTGCCGAACGAGGCTGGCGAGGTGGTCAAGCCATCCGATCAGCGTGAAGATGACCACCGCGATCACGCCGGCCGAGGCGAGCAGCATCATCGCCTCGCCCTCGGGCGCGATGAAACCCAGGCTGTCGGCGTAGATGCCGCAGATGGCGAAGACGAACGCGCCGAGAAAGGTCGAGAGCACGGTCTGGGAGAACGGATCTTCGATCAGGACCCGCGAGGCCCTGGGCGTCGCCATCGATTCCGCCGCCGCGAAGGCCTGCACGACGATCCCGAGCGAGAAGGTCGAGACTACCAGCATGGCCGACGCGAGGATCGAGAGGATCTCGCGGGTCGCCCCGACCTCTATGCGGCGCGTCAGCCCCTCGGGCAGGAGCGGCCCCAGTATCGCCGCGAGCGCGACGACGGCCAGGGCGGCGAGACCGAAGATCCCGACCCGGAACCACATCCTGCCGAGGATGCGGGAGACGATCCAGGCGATCCGGCCGCGCATGCCCCGGTCCGGTTAGCCGAGATGCCCTTCCGCGCGCGCCCAGTCGAGCGCCGCGTCGAGCGCAGCCTCCGCCGGGGCGAACATCTCGTCGATCTCGTCCTCGCTGATGATCATCGGCGGGCAGAAGACGATCGTGTCGACGATGGCGCGGACCAGAACGCCGCGCGCCTGCATCTCCAGCGCCACCCGCGCGCCGACCTTGCCGGGCTCCCGGAAGCCGGCGGGCGACTTTTCCGGGGCTACCTCGAGCCCGCCGACCAGCCCGAGCCGGCGCGCCTCGCCCACGAGCGGATGCCCGGTCAGGCGGTCGAGATGGGCGGCGAAGCGCGGCGAGACGCGGCGCACGTGACCGAGCAGGTCGATGCGGTGGTAGATCTCCAGCGCCTTGACGCCGACCGCGCAGCTCACCGGATGGCCGCCATAGGTGAAGCCGTGGCCGAACGTGCCGATGCGGCCGGTGTTGGCCTCCACGACCTCGGCCATGTCGCGGTTCACCGCGACCGCCGAGAGCGGCATGTAGCCGGCGGTGAGCTGCTTGGCCATCGACATGGATGTCGCGCGGTAGTCGAGCGCCTGTGCGCCGAACCACTCCCCGGTCCGTCCGAAACCGCAGATCACCTCATCGGAGATGGTCAGCACGTCGTAGCGGTCGCAGACCGCGTTGATCGCAGGGAAATATCCCTCCGGCGGGACCATGACCCCACCGGCGCCCATCACCGGTTCGGCGATGAAGGCGGCCACCGTGTCGGGTCCCTCGTCGAGGATGAGTTGCTCGAGTTCGTCGGCGAGCCGAGCGGTGAATTCGGCCTCGCTCTCGCCGGGCCGCGCGCCCTTCCAGTAGTGCGGCGTCGCGGTGTGCAGGATCCGGTCCACCGGCAGGTCGAAATCGCGGTGGTTGTTGGCGAGCCCGGTCATCGATCCCGACACGACCGTGACGCCGTGGTAGGCCTTCGCGCGGCTGACGATCTTCTTCTTGTCCGGGCGACCGCGGGCGTTGTTGTAGTACCAGGCCAGCTTGACCTGGGTCTCGTTCGCCTCCGATCCGGAGGACTGGTAGATCACGCGGGCCATAGGTCCGGGCGCGATCTCCTTTATCTTCTCGGCCAGTTCGACCGCAGGCTCGTGGCTGCGCCCGGCGAAGACGTGATAGTAGGGCAGCTTGGCCAACTGCGCCCGCGCCGCCTCGACGAGTTCGTCGTTGCCAAAGCCCAGCCCCGCGCACCAGAGCCCCGCCACCGCTTCGATGTAGGGACGGCCACGGTCGTCGAACACGCGCACCCCCACGCCGCGCTCGATGAAGAGCGCGCCGGTCTCGCGCAGCGCGACCGAGTTCGTGTAGGGATGCAGCAGCGCCTCGGCGTCGCGCATCTGGGAGTTGCTCAGCGGCTGGTTCATGGATGGACCTGTGTCGGGGCTGCGGTCTGGACCGGAGCCGAAGGATAGGCGCGCGCCGCGATCGCGGTCAATCTGCGGCGCGGTGGCGTCCCTGCGGCCGCGCCGCCCCTGCGTCTGTCGCGGCTGCGGTCAACCCGGAGTCGCGCCTGCGGCGAGTGCAGGCTTGCCATCGCGGCCTTCGGGCTGTCATTCTCCCCTGAGTGATCACGCGCGCTTGGACGCGCCAACCCCCGGGGGAAATCGATGTCCGTATCTCCGATCCTGAAGGCCGCGGGGTTCTTCGCGCTTGCCGGCGCGCCTGCGCAGGCCTTCACCCTACACATCCTGCACATCAACGACTTCCACAGCCGCATCGAAGCGGTGAACCAGTACGATTCGAGCTGTTCGGAGGAGGACGAGGCGGAGGGCGCGTGCTTTGGCGGCGCCGCGCGGATGCACACCGCCATCAACCAGCTCCGCGACGAGCTCGAGGCGAAGGGCGAGGCGGTGATCGTGCTTTCGGCGGGAGACTCGTTCCAGGGCTCGCTCTTCTTCACCACCTTCGAGGGCCAGGCGGAGCTCGAGTTCATGAACGGGGTCGGCTTCGACGCGATGGTGTTCGGAAACCACGAGTTCGACCTCGGCCTCGATCCGCTGATCCGCTTCGTGGAGGGCGCGAATTTTCCGGTCATCCACGGCAATGTCGACACCAGCGGCGACAATGCGCTCGGGCCGCTCAACCCCGATCCGGTGGTCCTCGAGGTCGGTGGCGAAAAGGTCGCCATCATCGGGGCGGTCACTGCGGACACTCCGGAGATCTCCAGCCCCGGGCCGACGGTCTCCTTCGTCGATCCCATCGAGTACATGCGCGCCGAAGTGGCCGAGCTCGAGGCTGCGGGAGTCACCCACATCATCGGCCTCACCCATGTCGGCGTGCCCGAGGACCTGCGCATCGCCGCCGCGGTGCCGGGCCTCGACGCCATCGTCGGCGGCCACAGCCATGCGCTCTTCTCCAACACGGTCGAGGGCGCGCCGCCCTATCCGCTGCTCGCCGACGGGCCCGAGGGCGGCACCGTCCCTGTGGTGCAAGCGGGCGCCTATTCGAAGTACCTCGGCCATCTGACGCTGGAGTTCGACGAGGCCGGAGATGTCACGACGGCGACCGGCGACACCGTGCTGATCGATGCGAGCTTCGCGCCCGACCCTGAAGTGGAAGCGCGCATCGCCGAGAAGGCCGGCCCCATCGACGAGCTGATGGGCCGCGTCGTGGCGGAGATCGGCGGCGATGTGGACGGCAGCCGTGAGAGCTGCCGCGCCGGCGAGTGCCAGATGGGCAACCTCGTCACCGAGGCGCTTCTCGACCGGGTCGCGGGGCAGGGCGTGACCATCGCCATCCAGAACGGCGGCGGCCTGCGCGCCTCCATCGAGGCGGGCGAGGTCACCAAGGGCGAGGTCGTCACGGTGCTGCCGTTCCAGAACACGCTTGCGACCTTCAACCTCACTGGCGCCGGCGTCATCGCCGCGCTGGAGAATGGCGTGAGCCAGGTCGAGGAAGGGGCGGGGCGCTTCCCGCAGGTCGCGGGCCTCAGGTACGTCTGGGATCCCTCGGCCGCGCCGATGGAGGGCCGCATCGTCGAGGTGATGGTCCGCGACGGCGAGACCTGGGTTCCCATCGACCCCGCCGCAATCTACGCGGTCGCCTCCAACAACTTCATGCGCAACGGCGGTGACGGCTACGCGGTCTTCCGCGACGACGGCGAGAACGCCTACGACTTCGGGCCCAATCTGGAGGACGTGCTCGCCGACTATCTGGCGGCCAACCCCGGCTACGCGCCCTTCACCGACGGGCGCATCGTGCGGGTCGAGTAGGCGGCGGGACGGACCGGCCTCAGGGGCAGCGCAGGTTTCCCAGGCTGTCGACGCGGCAGCTTGGCCCGAGCCGCCCGCCGGCCGGCGCAAGTGTGTCGCCGAAGCGGTTGACCCGCCAGGCCGGCGTGAGCCCCGGCGCGCCGCCGGTCGCCGAACTCCTCGCGCAGCACCCGCTCGAGGGCCTGCGCGTCGCTTTGTAGTTGACGCGGCATTGGCCGAATCGCGGGGCCCGGCAAGCACGTGACCGTGGCGAGCGCGCCCTCGCGGCACACCTGTGCCGCCGCCGGTCCCGCAGCTGCAATCATCGCAGCGGCGACCGGAACCCCGAGCCGTTTCATGTCCCCGACCTCCGGCAAAGACGCGTCTTCGCGCAGTCTGGCGACGGGGCGGGCCGATGGCAACCGCGGCGCACAGACTGTCGGGATTGAGCGCCGCCCACGATTGCCCTAAGGACACCGGTTAATGTGCGGCCGCTACATGATCACCTCGCCCTTCGAGGCTATGGCCAACCTCTTCGAGGCGACGCTGACCGAGCTCGGTCCCGATGCGCAGAGGCTGAACGTTTCGCCGACCCAGGCGGCGCCGGTGGTGATCTCGGGCGCGGAGGGACGGCTGATCGCGCCGATGCGCTGGGGCTTCCTGCCGCACTGGTACAAGTCGATGAACGACGGCCCGCTGCTCATCAACGCCCGCTCCGAGACGATCGCCGAGAAGCCCGCGTTCCGCGCCGCGGCGCGCGAGCGGCGATGCCTCGTCCCGCTTGACGGCTTCTACGAATGGAAGGGCGAGAAAGGCGCAAAGACCCCCTGGGTGATGCGGGCCCGCGACAGAGGGCCCTTCGCCCTCGCCGGCGTCTGGCAGGACTGGGGCCGCGGAGACGCGGGGCCGGTCGCGAGCTTCGCGATCGTCACCTGCCCGGCAAACGCCACGCTCGCGCCGATCCACCACCGGATGCCCGTGCTTGTCGCCGCTGACGACCACGCGCTCTGGCTCGGCGAGGCCGGCCACGGGGCGGCGGCGCTGATGCGACCCGCGCCGGAGGACGCGCTGACCGCCGCCCCGGCCGATGCGGAGACGCGCGCGATCCTGAGCCGTCGCGGCGACTGAACGCCCGCGCGCCTCAGAAATCGTGGCAGGCCGCCAGCGCGCCGCGCAAGGCGACGGTCGACCCCCGGAGGCTGAGCGCGCCCGCCTCCGCCTCCCCGACGCGCAGCGCGACGGCGGTGTCTCGCCCCGCAAGCCTCGCGGCGAGCGGCGCGTCGACCAGCTCGATCACATAGGCGTCGCCCGCCCCTTCCTCGCGCCGGGCCTCGGCGGCCAGATCGCCGCCCGCGAAGCCGAAGACCACAGACGCGATCGCGGCGTCGGGGGACTCGCGCATGCGCAACATCAGCCAGGGCGCGCCGGAAAGGCAGAACGCCGCGACCTCCGCCACCGAACCGGGGCCTGGCGCAACCGCAACCGGGTTTCCGTCCGGGAGGGCCCGCAACGTCCAGCCCGCGTCCGCGACCGCAGGGGCCGTCAGCGCGGCGAGCGCGAGCGCGGCCGCCGCCCGGACCGGGCGCGTGTTCACTGCCGGACTTGCAGGCTTGCGAACAGGAACGCCAGGAAGATCATCAGCGCCACGGCGAGCGCGATCTTGAACGCCGAATAGGGCCGCTCGCCCTGCACCGATCCGGTGCGCCCGTTGACCACGAAGCGGAACGAACGTCCCCGGAACTTGTAGGCGGCAAGCCACACCGGCAGCAGGATGTGCTTGAAGGTCAGCCCGCCCACATCCGTCTTCAACCGGTCGATGCGCTGCTGGTCGCCGCCGATGTCGCGCCGCACGTCCGAGCGGATCACCGCGTTCATGATCTCCTTGGCCTCGTCGTAGCCCGCGTCGACCTGAAGCGTGTAGCCCTCGGCGCGAAAGCCCGCGAGGTACTTTGGCTCGTAGCGCGACAGCGCGCTCAGATCCCAGGGCGCCAACGCGTCGGTGAACCGCTTGGGCAGGCTCTTGGAGCCGAGCACGAGCACGTCGTCGAAGTTCCGCGCGACCTGTCCCTGCGCGGGGCGCCAGCGCACCCGCGCGGTCTGCTGCATCACCGTCTGGGCGCGGCCGTTCACCACCACCCGGACCGGGCGGCTCTCGTAGTAGACCGTGCCGCGCTGGCCGGCGTAGCGGGTGCGCGTCTCGGCGTCGTAGGTCCAGTAGGGCACGTATACGCCCTGCATAGCACGGGTGGCGCGGGCGTATTTCTTCAGGTCGGACGGCGCGAACCACAGCCGTCCCAGCCACTTCTTCATCTGCCCGCGCGCATCGTCTTCCGGCAGCAGGAACGGCAGCTGCGCCTGCGGCTTGATGTGGCGATGCACGCCGGTATCGATGACCAGAGGCGAGGCGCAGAACGGACATTCCTGGGCGTGCAGTTCGGCGTCGAACTCGATCATCGCGCCGCAACTCTGGCAACGGGCGACTCGCGTTTCCTCAAGCGCGGCCGCCGGCACGGTCTCGAGGCTCGCGGCGCGCCGCAGGTCGAGCTCCTGGAGCCCCCCCCGGCTCTCGTCAATCGGCTCCTCGTTGCCGCAATGATCGCAGGTGAGCAGGTTCGTGCCAGGCCGGTAGCGCAGGTCCGAGCCGCAGGAAGAGCAGCGGAACCGATGCTCCTCGGTCGCGACGGGACCGTCGGGCCGGGGCAGCTCCACGACGCGCCTCAGGCGGCCGGCGGTGGCGGCGGGATCTCGGAGAACAGCCGGGCGAGGTCGGCGACGTCGCCGGCGCGCATCCAGCCCTCGGCGCCGGGCGTCCAGACCAGCGACTCCGCGTCGAACTCACGCTGGGATGCCATCGCGAGCAGATCGCGCTGCCCGTAAGGCCCCTTCGCCTCGCCCGCGACGGCGACGTGCCAGCGCGGCTCGGGCGCGGGTGGCGGCGGCGGGGTGGCCCCGGCGGGCGCCTGGCCCCAGGGGCCGCTCTGGGCCATGCGGCTGCCCATCGCCATGCCGAGGCCGGCCCCGAGGCCTGCGCCCATGCCGTCGCCGGCACCGCCGAGATTGTCCGCGGCGCGCGTCATCGCCTCGGCGGTGCTGAAATCGGTGTAGCGGCTGAGATCGCCGACAGCGCCCATCGAGGTGCGCTTGTCGAGCGCCTTCTCGACCTCGGCGGGCAGCGAGATGTTCTCGATGTAGAAGCCCGGCAGCTTCAGGCCGTAGTCGGCGATCATCGGCGCGATCTTGTCGTGCACGATCTTGCTCAGATCCAGCGTGTTCGCGGCCATGTCGAGCACGGGGATGCCCGAGGCGGCGATGATCTGGCTGAAATGCGTGACGATGATGTTGCGGATCTGGAACTCGATCTCCTGGGTCGTGAACTCGCCGTCGGTGCCGACGACCTCGGCCATGAACTTCGGCGGATCGTCCACGCGCATCGTGTAGGTGCCGTAGGCGCCGAGGCGAACCACGCCAAACTCGGGGTCGCGGCAGAGGATCGGGTTCCGGGTGCCCCACTTCAGGTCGGTGAAGATCCGGGTGTTGATGAAGTAGATCTCTGAAAGGAACGGGCTCTGGAAGCCGTGATCCCAATGCTGCAGCGTCGTCAGCAACGGCATGTTGTTGGTCTCGAGCATGTACAGGCCCGGCTCGAACACGTCCGCGACCTGTCCCTCGTGCACGAACACCGCCACTTGCCCTTCGCGGACGGTCAGCTTGGCGCCGTACTTGATCGCGTGCCCCTGCCGCTCGAAGCGGTACACGAGCGTGTCGCGCGTGTCGTCCACCCAGTGGATGACGTCGATGAATTCGCCGCGCAGGAAATCGAAGATGGCCATCGGCACGCTCCCTTGTTCAGTTTGTCTTGAGCCCGGCCACCCGCCCGGCCTTCATCTGTGCCGCGATCGCGTCTCTGGCCACCGACGGCAACAGCGGTCGCGCCTCGACGGCGCTCATGCCGGGCCTGAGCCGCGGGTCATAGAGCATCCGAAGCAGGATCTCGTCATGTTCCGTCAGCAAAGCGAACTCGAGGCTGTCGTTGAACAGCGACGGCCGCGCCGAGGGGCTGTCGTTGGGCAGCCCGAGCGCCTGCGCCATTTCCTCGTGCACGCACGACAACCGGGTTAGCGGCGGATGCTCGGCGCGGATCAGGATCATCACCGCCGAATAGACCGAAGGATCGCCGGGCTCGCCGAAGGCGTAGGCGGTGCAGAATGTGTCGAGCGGCGTGTCGCGCAGCGCGTCCATCACCGCCGGAGCGAATTCGGGATAGTTGCGCGACGCCTGCTCCGCGAAGGCCACCCGCTCGGCGCTGTTCATGAACAGCACAAGGAAGTTGACCTCCGCGCCGTCGGCCAGCTCCATGTCAAGCCCGGTCAGCCGCGACAGCCGGTTGGTGAAGGCCGCGACATTCGCCCGATCCCGCGCCGCCTCGCTCGGCGTGACCGAGGCGCTGGTCATCACGCCCACCCGGACGGGCCGGTCCCAGCGACGCAGCAGCGCCGGCGTCTCGGCCCGCATGAACCGCCCGCCCACGTCGATGTACTCGTCATAAAGCGCGATGCGCTCGAAATTAGCCACCAGGTCATCGACCGAATAAAGCGCGTCGCCGGGCGCCGTTTCGCGCCGCATCCGGCCGCTCGCCGTCAGATCGCCCTCTACGCTGGCGTAGAACTCCACGAGCGACGGCTCCGCACGGTCAGAGGCGCGGATCTCGGGCGCGGCTGCCGGCGCGGCCGGCCGCTCCCCGACGCCGTCCGCCCCGGGTCCCGACCCGCTGCAGGCGGCCAGACCAACGCAGAGCGACGCCGCCACGCCGAGGCGCGGCGCGGCGGACCGCCCGGGCGCGGGGCGTCGACGGATCTGTCGGGCAGGGCGCATCGGGTCTCCCGGTCTCAGCGGCCGACGCTGCCGCCGACGTTGTCTCCAAGCCCGGTCTGCTTGGACCTGGCCGCCGCCAGCGTGGTCTTGAGGTCGTCCTCCATGCGCAGAAGGCTCTTTTCGGCTTCGGCGCGCTTGGCCTTGCCCTCGTCGGCGATCCGCAGGCTGTCCTCGATCGTCTCGATCAGGTCGGCGTTGGCCTTCTCGATCGCGGCGATGTCGAACACCCCGCGCTCCATCTCGGTGCGGATCTCGCGGTTGGCCTGCTTGAGGTTGTCCGCGTTCTTAGTCAGCAGATCGTTGGTCAGGTCGTTGGCGTCGCGCACCACGCTCGCCGCCTCTCGCGATCGGTGGATGGTGACGGCCTGCGCGAGCTGGGTCTCCCAGAGCGGCACGGTGTTGACCAGCGTCGAGTTGATCTTGGTCACCAAGCTCTTGTCGTTCTCCTGCACCAGCCGGATCGAGGGCAGCGACTGCATGGTCACCTGCCGCGTCAGCTTCAGGTCATGCACTCGGCGCTCGAGATCGTCGCGCGCCCCGCGCAGGTCGCGCAACTCCTGCGCGACGATCACCTTCTGATCCTCGGGCGCGGCCTCGACCGCCGCCTCCTTGGCGGGGATGTCATGGGCGTCGAGATCGGCGATCTTGGCCTCGCCCGCGGCGATGTAGAGCGCCAGCTCGTCATAGAAATCGAGGGTCTTCTCGTAGAGCTTGTCTAGCGACTTCACGTCCTTGAGAAGGGTGTGCTCGTGGGTGAGAAGCTCTCCTGTGACCTTGTCGATCTGGTCCTGCACCGTCTCGTAGCGCGCCATGAACTCCGCCATCGGGTTTGCCTTGCCCATCAGCTTCTCCCACCAGCTCAGCTTGCGGTTGGGATCAAGCTCGCGCACCGAGAAGCCGCGCAGGCTGGTGACCATCTCGCGCAGCGAATCCCCCGCGGGTCCCGCGTCCTTGTTGCGCACACCTGAGAGCATCTCCTGGCTGATCGCCTGCAGTTCGGCCTGCGCGGCGGTGCCGAAGCGGATGATCGACTGGGTGTTGGTCATGTCGATCTCGGCCTTGCGCCGCTCGATCTCGGCCTTCATCGCCGGATCGGCCGATTCCACGACGATCAGCTCGCCCTTGGGTTCGGGCAGGAGGTTCGCGGTGATCGCCTCGATCTCCTTCAGCGCGGCTTCGGCCTGCGCGCGCACTTGGTCGGCCATGGATCAGTCTCCTGTTTCGACGCGGGCGAGGAGCCCGTCCTGTTGCAGCCGCTCGCGCAGCACCTCGATCTCGATGTCCAGATCGCTCCGATTGTCGGTCAAGAGATCGGTGCGATGGGCGGTGAAGCTGCGTTCGAGGTCGCTCAGCAGCGCCTCGTATTCCTTGCGGGCCTCGGCGTCGCGGGTCCGCCCGTAGAGGTCGGCGAACTTCACCGTCGCGTCGCGCAGGCCCATCAAATAGACGCTCATGAAGGTGCGGGCGCGCGAGAAGTCCCGGGGATCCTCCTCGACCACGCGGAAGACCTCGCGGGCCTGGTCGCACAGCCGCTCCACCCGGCCCTGCAGCATCCGATCGCCGAACCGGGCCGCGGCGCCGGTGGTCTCGCGCACCAGCTTCTCGGCCTTGTCGACCGCCCGCGCCACGCGCTCGGTTGCGAAGGCGTCCACGCCCTCCATGCCCTTCTTCTTCATTGGGTCGAGCCCGAAGGCGAGCACATGCGCGGCCGCCGCGAGGCCGCCGAAGACCAGGCCCGCGAAGACGCCCTGTCCCAGCGAGAACGCCCCGACCACGAAGACGCTCATCCCGGTCAGCGCCGCGGCGAAGAGCTTGCGTGGGATAGTGGGCGGGCGCGCGACGCTGCGGGCGTCATACGCCTCCTGAGCCCGCAGCCCCTCGTTCAGGAGCCAGGCCGAAAGCAGCAGGCCCGCGAATCCCAGAAGCTCGGCGAGCGTCTCGGTGGCGTTGCCCCGGCCGATCGCCCCGAGCGCAGCGACGAGCAGCGGCGCGGGCAGCAGAAACATCAGCCGCGCGCGAAAGCTGACCCGCCGCGCCACACGGTTACGGAACGGCGGCGGAGGCGGCGCGGTCTTTGAGTCGGCTGCAGATCCATCGGGAGAATACTTCCCTCCGAAGCGCTGCGCGGCCATCAGAAGACGCCCGGAAGCCCCGGGTGAGCGCCGATCGCGCCCAATCCGGTAGCCAAGACGATCGCCGCCAGCACGACAAACGCCACGAATTGCATAGTCGGACCCTGCATTTGCCGGAGTGCGCTCCCTTGCCCGCGGTTCGGGGAAGATAGTGTGCGCAGCCGGGCGACGCCAGCCCTCAGCATCCCTCGCCCCGCAGGTTCGCGGCAAAACGCCGGCATATCGGGTGGCGGACGCCTGTGGCGGCCGACCAGGGGCGCGGCCCGGGCACCCGCGGGGCGGACATCCCTCTTTGTTAGCGCTGTGATTCGCGGTAGTCTCCGGCCACGGCGACCCGTCCTCCGAACGGTGGCCTCGCGGCGCGACGAAAGGTCGGCCCGGTCGTCGCGCAAGTCCGGGCGCCGTGCCCGGGCGCCAAGACTGAAGGGCTCTGCTGAATGGCTAAAGGCACCGTCAAGTGGTTCAACACCGAGAAGGGGTATGGCTTCATCCAGCCCGAGGATGGCGGAAAGGACATATTCGTCCACATCACGGCCGTTCAGGCTGCGGGGCTCCAGACGCTCAACGACGATCAGCCGATCGAATTCGACCTCGTTGACGGTCGGGACGGGCGCAAGAGCGCCGGCAATCTCAGGGTCTGAGGCGTTTTCCGGACGGTGCCCGCGGCCGCTTGACCGGCTCGGCCGCATCGAGGCCAAGCTGGTCGCGGAGCACCTTGGGGCGCAGTTCGTCGACCTCGCCCGGCTTCAGGTCGCCGAGCTGGAATGGCCCGTAGGACACCCGTATCAGCCGGTTGACCACCAGCCCGACCGCCTCGAGCGCGCGGCGGATCTCCCGGTTGCGGCCTTCGCGCAGGCCCACCGTCAGCCAGACGTTCGCGCCCTGCTGGCGATCGATCTGCACGCTCATCGGCTGGAAGCGCTCGCCGTCGAGCCGCATCCCCTCACGAAGCGGCCCGAGGCTGGCGTCGGTCGGCGCGCCGCGGGCCCGCACCCGGTACTTGCGCAGCCACCCCGTGGCGGGCAGCTCCAGCCGCCGCTTGAGGGCCCCGTCGTTGGTCAGAAGCAGCAGTCCCTCGGAGGCGAGATCGAGACGGCCCACGCTCACCACCCGCGGCATCTCCGGCGGAAGCGCGCTGAAGACCGTGTTCCTGCCCTTTTCGTCGCGGGCGGTGGTCACCAGCCCGGCGGGCTTGTGATAGCGCCAGAGCCGGGTGGGCTCGGCCTCCGCGACCGCCACTCCGTCGACGAGGATCGCGTCCCCCGGCCCGACGTTGAGAGCCGGGCTGTCGATGACCTGGCCGTTCACCGATACCCGGCCGGCGAGGATCATCGCCTCGGCGGCGCGCCGGGAGGCGACGCCGGCGCGGGCGAGGCGCTTGGCGATGCGTTCGGCGGGCGGCTTCTGGGACATGCCGCGCTCCTACACCGGCGGCGAGTCGCCTCCAAGCGAATCCCGCTTGCACGCCCATCGGCTCCGGGCCAAGGGGGTGCATGGTCGAATTTGCACCCCTGATGCGCGTTGCGCTGGCCGAGGCCCGCGCCGCCGGCGTGCGCGGCGAGGTTCCCGTCGGGGCCGCCGTTGTGGATCCGGAGACCCGCGAGGTGGTGTCGCGCGAGGGCAACCGCACGCGCGAGCGTTGCGACCCGACCGCCCATGCGGAGATGCTGGCTATCCGTGCTGCCTGCGCGGAACTGGGATCGGAACGGCTCGTCGGCCTCGATCTCTATGTGACGCTCGAGCCCTGCGCGATGTGCGCGGCGGCGATCTCGGCGGCGCGGATCGCGCGCCTCGTCTACGGCGCCGCAGATCCGAAGTCGGGCGGGGTGGAGCAGGGCGCGCGCGTTTTTGCGCATCCCCAGTGCCACCACGCCCCCGAAGTGATCGCCGGCGTGGCGCAAAGCGACTGCGCCGCCCTCCTGCGCGGGTTCTTCGACCGATTGCGCTGACGGAGCCTGCGGCTCAGGCGGCGCTGCGCCCCAGTGCGCGCCCTGGCCTAGTCAGCGCCCCGGCAAGGCGGGCCATCTCGTCCTTTAGCCGCAACCGCTCGCGCTTGAGGCGCTGGAGGTTGAGCGCGTCGGGCACCGCCCTGCTCTGTTCGCGCCGAATCCGGAACTTGATCGCGGCGTGGTTCCTGCGGAGCGCCTCGTAGCGCGGGCCAAGTGCGGTTTCCGTGATGGTCATGGATCTCGTTCTCCCTGGTTGTCTGCTTGCATCGGCATTTCACTCATTTATCAGGCCGCGATCCCGCTCGCGGCCTCCTGTCTCTCGATCGCCTCGATTACTGTATCGGTGTAGGCCTCCAGCCCCACCGGAGCCGCGTGGGAGGTGTCCTGCGTCAGCCTGCGCCCGGTGGCATAGACGGCGTGCACGCCCGCCTCGATGCGGCGCGCCGCCTCCGTCTGCCCCACATGGCGAAGCAGCATCGCCCCCGAGAGCATCGTCGCGGTCGGATTGGCCAGGTCGCGTCCGGCCAGATTGCTCGCGCCGCCGTGCACGGGTCCGAACGCGGCGACCGCGTCCCCGATGTCCGCCGACGGTGCCAGATGCCGCCCGCCCGCGAGGCCAGAGGCGAGTTCGGCCAGAACCGCCCCGTCGAGCGAACTGGAGACCACCACGCCGAATCGCGCCGGGTCCTCCACCAGCCGGCGCGCGCAGGCATCGGTGGAGATCTGGGTCAGCCGCAGGTCCCGGTCGCCGTGCGCGCCGGCCTGCAGCGCCCGCCAGAGTGCAGTCTCCTCGGCGTCGGGGAACCGGTCGCGCAGCGCCGAGGCGATCTGCGACCGGCCCTCGCGCGCGGCCGTCCGGAGCGCGGTGTCCGCCAACCGCTCGGCCCGGCGAACCGACGCTGGCCGCGATCCCTGTCGCCGCTCCAGCGCGGCGCGGGCGGCGCCTTCCAGCGTCTCGTGAACGAAGACGCAGGCCATCCGCTGCGCCGATGGTCCGAGGCCGACGCCGGGCAGGCCGCGGGCGACCCGCACATGCGCATTCAGTCCGAACGCGAGGCGCAGCGCCGCCGCCGTCGGGCCCATCACCCGCCCCGAACAGGTGTCGAGCGGGCCGCGCAGCACCAGCCCCGCCTGCTCGATCGCCGCGAGGGTGTCGCGTGGCGGCGCTGTGCGCCCGGCCGCAGAGGCGCCCTCGGGCATTTCGCAGGACTCGACATCGAGGTCCGCGCCCGCCGCCCGCATCGCCGCGATGCCGGCGCGGGTCACTTCCGGGCCGACGCCTGCGCCGCTCAGCACCACAACGCGGGGGCGCAGCGGCGTCGGCGCGAGACGCGGTTCGGGCATGGGGTCGAAGGCGAGGGCGTCGAGCATCGGGATCTCCTGCTGGTTCGTTTACCCCCTCGACATGGGCGCACCCCGACCTCGAGAGAACCCGATTGATTCCGAAACTTCGATAGTTTTACCCTATCAACCACCCAGCGACCGAAGGCCTGCTATGCCCGACCCAACGCCGACCTTGCGCCAGCTCAGATATCTCGTCGCGCTCGCCGACTGCGGGCACTTCCGCCGCGCCGCCGAGCGCTGCGGCGTCAGCCAGCCCTCGCTCAGCGCCCAGATCCAGGCGCTCGAGGATCTGCTCGGAACGCGCCTCTTCGAGCGCGGACGCGGACCGGCGCTGCTGACGCCGGTCGGCCGCGACGTAGCGACCCGCGCCCGTGAGGTGCTCGCCGGCGCCCAGGGCATCGTCGAGGCGGTGGCGGCGTCCAGAAAGGACCTCGTCGGCACCATCCGGCTCGGCGTGAAGCCGACGCTGGGCCCCTACCTGCTACCCCATGTGGTGGGGCGACTGCACGCCGCCCATCCGGGGCTCAACCTCTACATCCGCGAGAGCCCGCCGCGAGAAATGGAGCTCGAGCTCGCCCAGGGCGCGCATGACGTGGTGCTGACCCGGCTGCCGGTGACCAGCGGCGACCTCGTGACCGAGCGGCTCTTCCGCGAACCGCTCGTGCTCGCCCTTTCGGCCGATCATCCGCTTGCGGCGGAGGAAACGGTGCCGCTTGAACGCCTGAGCGGCCAGACGATGCTCTCGCTCGGGCCCCGCTACCATCTCCACGACCTGATCACCGACCTCTGCCGGGAATGCGGCGCGGAGGTGTCGCGGGAGTACGAGGGCACCAGCCTCGACGCGCTGCGCCAGATGGTCGGCATGGGCATGGGCGTAACGCTTCTCCCGGCGCTCTACGTGCGCTCCGAGATCAGCGGGCGCTCCGGAGAGGTCGTGGTGCGCCGGCTGACGGCTCGCCCGATCATGCGTTCGGTCGGGCTCGCCTGGCGCCGGCGCTCGGGCCGCGAACGCGACTATCGCCGGATCGCTGAGCTGATCCGCCGGGTGGCGCGCGACAGTTTCCCCGAACTTGTGGTCGACGGTTGAAGGCCCCGCGGCCAGCCGCTAAGCCGGTCCCGGCCGCCCCCCGAGGAGCCCCCGTGCCGTCTATCGTCTCCATTCGCGACGCCCGCAAGACCTACGACGGCGGCTTCGAGGCGCTGCGCGGGGCCGACCTCGAGATCGAGGAGGGCGAGATCCTGGCGCTGCTCGGCCCGAACGGCGCCGGCAAGACCACGCTCATCTCCACGATCTGCGGCATCACCACGCTCACCTCGGGGCAGATCACCGTCGCGGGCCACGACATCGTCGCGGACTACCGCGCTGCGCGCGCGCTCATCGGCCTCGTGCCCCAGGAGATCGCGCTCAACGTCTTCGAGACGGTGATCGACACCGTTCGCTTCAGCCGGGGCCTCTTCGGCAAGCCCCGCGACGACGCCTATCTCGACCGGCTGCTCGGCCAGCTCTCGCTGACCGACAAGCGCGACAACATCATCAAGCAGCTCTCGGGCGGCATGATGCGCCGGGTGCTGATCGCCAAGGCGCTCTCACACCAGCCGCGGGTGATCTTCCTCGACGAGCCGACCGCCGGAGTCGACGTGGAGCTTCGCAAAGGCATGTGGGCCGTGGTGCGCGACCTGCGCGCCGCGGGCGCCACCATTATCCTGACAACCCACTACATCGAGGAAGCCGAGGCGATCGCCGACCGGATCGCGGTGATCAACGGCGGCCGCATCCTCCTTGTCGAGGACAAGTCGACCCTGATGCGACGGCTCGGCCGCAAGCAGATGATCATCGAGTTGCACACGCCCATCGAGGAGGCGCCCGAACTCTCTGGCGCGCTACGGCCTCACGCTGGGCGCGGACGGTCGCAGCCTCATTTACGCCTATGACGTCGCGGCGGAGCGAACGGGGATCGCGCGGCTGATGCGCGACCTCGCCGACGCCGACCTGAGGATCCGTGACCTCCGCACCGAGCAGGATTCGCTCGAGGACATCTTCGTCGGGCTCGTGAAGGAGCCCGCATGAACTGGCGGGCGGTCTGGGCGATCTACCGGTTCGAGATGGCGCGCACGTTCCGCACCCTCTGGCAGAGCATCGTCTCGCCGGTGGTGTCGACGGCGCTCTATTTCGTCGTCTTCGGCGCGGCGCTCGGCTCGCGCATCGAGGAGGTCGAGGGCATCGCCTACGGCGCCTTCATCGTACCCGGGCTGATCATCCTGACCGTGCTGATGCAGAGCGTCTCGAACGCTTCCTTCGGGATCCACATGCCGAAGTTCCTCGGCACCATCTACGAGCTGCTCGCCGCGCCGGTGAACTACTTCGAGATCGTCATGGGCTACGTGGGCGCCGCGGCGACCAAGGCCTTCTTCATCGGGCTGATCATCTACGCCACGGCGAACCTCTTCGTGGCGCTGCCGGTGGCGCATCCGTTCTGGATGCTGGCCTTTCTGGCGGTGACCTGCCTGAGCTTCAGCCTCTTCGGCTTCATCATCGGGATCTGGGCCAAGAACTTCGAGCAACTCCAGCTCGTGCCGCTACTGGTGATCACACCGCTGGTGTTTCTTGGAGGCAGTTTCTACTCGATCGACATGCTGCCGCCGGCCTGGCAGACGGTGACGCTGTTCAATCCGGTGGTCTACCTGATCTCGGGGTTCCGCTGGTCGTTCTTCGGCATGTCTGACGTGCCGGTGGTCTGGAGCATCGTGGCGATCCTCGCCTTCACCGGGGCCTGCCTCTGGATCGTCTGGTGGATCTTCCGGACCGGCTGGCGCATCCGCGATTGACGCGCGCGCCGGCGCCGGAGATCCGGTGTCTCAGCCGCCGTTGCGCGCGCGCCAGCTCCGCCACTGACCGGGCGAGCCTGCAAAGACGTTGATGTCCGCCGGGCCGTCGATCCCCGGCACCTTGCCGGTTCCTGTATACTGCCAGAACGTCCAGTCCCGTCCGGGATAGACCTCGCTCGGATGCCCCGCCACCGATCGCAGCCAGTAGTCGTAGCCCGGCAGCCGCCAGAGTTCGTTGTCGTGGTAGAAGTCCACCGTCGTGTAGATGACCGGCCGCTTGCCGTAGGCGCCTCTGACGATCTGAAGGAACGTCCGCATCTCCGCGCGTACCGTCTCCGGCTGCGGCCGGTGCGGACAGGTGCGCGACTTGTGGTTCCACTCCATGTCGAGCACCGGCGGCAGGGCGCTGCGGTCGCGCGGAACATGGCTCAGAAACCAGGCCGCCTGTTCGGCCGCGGTCCGGCAGAAGTAGTAGAAGTGATAGGCCCCTCGCGCGACGCCCGCGCGGTGCGCGCCGTCCCAGTTGTCCCGGAACCGCGGATCGATCACGTCGCCGCCCTCTGTCGCCTTGATGAAGGCGAAAGCCGCGCCGGAGGCGCGGACCTGCGGCCAGTCGATGTCGCCCTGCCAGCGTGAGACGTCCACGCCGTGCACCGGGTAGTTCCAGGGCGCCGAGCCCGACCAGTCGTGGGGGTCGTGGTCGCCGAAGCGCACATGGGTCGCGATCGATCGGCTGGCCTCGGTCGCCGGGGCCTGGCGGTCGCCGCCGCAGGCCGCCACGAAGAGGGCGAGGCCGACAAAAAGAAGATGCTGGGTACGCAAGCTGCTCGCCTCCGCGTTCGGGATTCCCCCGATTGGCATTCAACCTACACGCGATCAAGCTGCGTGTCATCAGTCGGCTTGCTTCGGCGTCGTGCGGGGGGGCGCCCTTCGCGACCACTGAAAGTTGGATATTCGCGTTCCGGGCGCGTGGCTTACGGATCCAGCTGCGTATGGGTCTCCATCAGACGCCGCCCCCTTTTTCGATCGGTGGGGCTTTGGGATTTCGTCAAGCGAGATTGACGAATAGTCCAGCCAGGGGCCCGCTCGGTCTGCGGCGGTCAAGTCGCCTCGGCTCTGGCTGGAGAGCGGTTCCGTCGCGCCACGGGCGCAGGGCGGCGACACGCGGTCGGGCCGGATAGAGGCGGTCGGGTCGGCGATCCTCGCGGTGGTGGCCGAGATGCGCCATTCTCTGGAAGGTCGCCGCCCGCAGCCAAGACGCGCTCTGGACCGCCGTCGCCACGGCCATCCCACCAGGGTGCGCAAACTACTTCACCGCCGCCGGCTATGGGCCCGAGTGGTGTGAATCCGCGCTAGATCTCGATCGGAAGCATCACTTCCGGCTCGACCACGCGGACCCCCGGCAGCGCCTCCACCAGCGCCGCGGCCGACTGCTCCAGGAGCGGGAAGGTCCGGTAGTGGCAGGGGATCACCGTGCGGAAATCGAAGAACTTCTTCGCCGCGAACGCCGCCCGTTTCATGCCCATGGTGAAGTGTCCGCCGGCGGCGAGAATGCCGACGTCCGGGCGGTGAAGTTCCGCGAGCACCCCCATGTCCGCCATCACGTCGGTGTCGCCGGAGAAGTAGATCGTATGTCCGTCGCCCGCGATCATGAACCCCGCCTCACCGCCACCGTAGACCGGCCCGCTCTCTCCCGCGAAGGACGAGGAATGCGTGGCGTTTACCATGGTCACGGCCACCTGGCCGAGCGCGATTGTCCCGCCCTTGTTGAAGCCTGTCACCCGCACCCCGTGCGCGCTCTCCCAGTGGCTCATCAGGTCGAAGACGCCCGCGACGGACACGTCAAGCTCTTTCGCCAGCCCCGGCGCGTCACTCGCGTGATCGAAGTGCGCGTGGCTTACCAAGATGTCGGTCACCCCCGCGACCGCCTCCGCGCGGCGGGCCGGATCGAAGAGCGGGTTTCCCAGCCACGGATCGACGAGGAGGATCCGGTCGATGATCTCGATGCGGAAGCCCGAATGTCCCAGCCACGTGATCTTCATGTCGCCACCTCCCGTTCCCGGCATATGTGTGACCGCGTCAGCTTGCGCGATCGGGAGGAGTTCAATGGACTGGTTCGAGGCGGTCAACAACTATTGCGAGCGCACCGACGCGGGCTACTGGTCCGAGCCGGTCAACGCCCTGACCAACGCGAGCTTCGTCATCGCCGCCCTGCTGTGCTGGCGGATGCTGCGCGGCTCCAACGACGCCGGCGCGCGGCTCCTCACGGTCACGCTCTTTGTCATCGGAGTGGGCTCCTACCTCTTCCATACCCATGCGCAGGTCTGGTCGGCGCTGGCGGACGTGATCCCCATCCTCTTCTTCATCCTCATCTACGTCTGGATCGCGACGGTGCGGTTCTTCGATCTGCCGGTCTGGGCCGGCGTGCTCGCCGCGGTGGCCTACGTTCCCTATGCGGCCGCCACCTCGGCGGCGATCGAGGCTTTCGTCGGTCCGCTCAATGGGTCGGTTGCGTACCTGCCGACATTCCTGCTCATCGTCGCCTACGGCCTCCTTCTTGTGCGGCGGGACCCGGAAACGTCGCGCGGCCTTCTGATCGGTGCCGCGATCCTCGGCGCGTCGCTCTTCTTCCGGTCGATCGACGAGGCGATCTGCTCGGGCTTTCCGCTCGGAACCCACTTCCTCTGGCATGTCCTCAACGGCGTGATGCTCGGCTGGATGATCCTCGTCGCCGCCCGACGCGGTCCGCGCCGCGCCATCGCGGCGCCGGACCTTGCCACTCCAGCGCGCCCACGTTAATCCGCTCGCCGGGTCAGGCCCGACGGGACCAAAGCATGGCGATCGACAGGGAAACGGCGCGGCGCGTCGCGCATCTTGCGCGCATCGAGGTGGCGGAGAACGACCTCGACGCGCTGGCGGAGGAGTTGTCGGCCATCCTGGGCTTCATGGAACAGCTGAATGCTGTTGACGTGACGGGCGTGGAGCCGATGACGTCGGTGACGCCAATGAAGCTTCCCTGGCGGGCCGACGCCATCACCGACGGCGACCGCCGTGACGACATCCTCGCCAACGCGCCCAACGCCCGCGAGGGTTTCTTCGCGGTTCCCAAAGTGGTCGAGTAGATGACCAATCTGACCGATCTCGGGGTCGCCGAAGCGCGCGACCGGCTTCGGGACGGCTCGGTCGGCGCGCTCGAGTTGACCGAGGCCGCACTCGCGGCGGCCGAGGCCGCATCCCCGCTGAACGCCTTTTGCGCGCTTGTGCCAGAGCGTGCCCGCGCTGACGCCGAGGCCGCTGCGGCGCGGCTGGCGGCGGGCGACGCCCCCGATCTCTGCGGCGTGCCGATCGGGGTCAAGGATCTCTTCTGCGTGCAGGGCCTTCCTACCCAGGCCGCCTCGCGCATCTTAGAAGGCTTCCGTCCGCCCTACGAGAGCACGGTGACGGCGCAGCTCTGGCGCGGCGGCGCGGTCTGTCTCGGCAAGCTCAACATGGACGAGTTCGCAATGGGGTCGTCCAACGAGAGTTCGGTCTTCGGTCCGGCAGTCAGTCCGTGGCGACGCAAAGGCGACGACCGACCGCTTACGCCCGGGGGCTCTTCCGGCGGGTCGGCGGCGGCGGTCGCGGCGCGGATCTGCCCTGGCGCTCTCGGCACAGACACCGGCGGCTCGATTCGCCAGCCTGCGGCGTTTACCGGGATTGTCGGCGTCAAGCCCACGTACGGCCGCTGCTCGCGCTGGGGCATCGTGGCCTTCGCCTCCTCGCTCGACCAGGCCGGTCCCATGGCGCGCAGCGTCCGCGACGTCGCGATCCTGCTGCGAGCCATGGCCGGTCACGATCCGAAGGACTCGACATCGTCCACCATCGAGACTCCGGATTTCGAGGCTGCCCTGACAGGCGACGTCCGCGGCCGCCGCATCGGCGTGCCAAAGGAATACCGGGTCGACGGCATGCCGTCCGAGATCGAGGCGCTGTGGTCGCGGGGCGCAGAGATGCTGAGCGACGCCGGCGCAGAGGTCGTCGAGATCTCACTCCCGCACACAAGGCACGCCGTGCCCGCCTACTACGTCGTGGCCATGGCCGAAGCCTCCTCGAACCTCGCGCGCTACGATGGTGTCCGCTACGGGCGTCGGGCCCGCATCGGCGCTCAGGAGGGCGTCACCGAGATGTACGAGCGCACTCGCGCCGAGGGATTCGGCCCGGAGGTTCGTCGGCGGGTGATGATCGGCACCTACGTGCTTTCGGCCGGGTTCTATGACGCCTATTATCTGCGGGCCCAGCGGGTGCGGAACCTCGTCAAGCGCGATTTCGAGGTCGCCTTCGCGGCGGGCGTGGACGCCATCCTGACCCCGACGACGCCATCGGCGGCGTTCGGGATCGGCGAGATAGGGGATACCGACCCGGTCGCGATGTATCTCAACGACGTCTTTACGGTCACGGCAAACCTGGCCGGGCTGCCCGGTGTTTCGGTGCCCGCGGGCCTCGACCAGCATGGCCTTCCGCTGGGACTGCAGCTCATCGGCCGGCCTTGGGACGAGGCGGGAATGCTCAATGTCGCGTATTCCCTTGAGCGGGCGAGCGGAATTGCTGCACAACCACGGAAATGGTGGTAAGGGTGACGTCGGGAGAGGAACGGGGCCGAAGTGAAAGGCGAACGACCATGCAATACCTGACGGCCTTGGCGTGCTTCGCGCTTGTCGGATGCACCTCGGCGCAGGTGGGTGTTCCGACCGGCGCGCCGCCACTAATCACCGAGGTCACGCCGCCATTGTCGGCCACGTCGACCGCCGGAGGTCCGGCCGTAGACCCCGCACTTGTGGGAGTTGCCCCTGCGACGACGCCACTGGATGCGGACAATCTAAACCTCATGCTCTACACGCTGGAGCAGCAAAAGATCGACGCCGCCGCCGCAGAACGTCAGCTCGCCCAAGCGCGCTCTCAGCTCGTGGTCGTCCAGCCCGGCGCGCTTCCGGACAGGGTGGAGGGCGTGAATATCGCGCTATACGCACAGCAGACGACCAACCAGGTCGGGCAGCGGATCTACCAGCGTTCGCGGGGGCTCGGAGGCTCGAGTTGCGGACGGTTCTCGACGGCGGACGAGGCGCAGCGCGCGTTCCTCGCGGGCGGTGGCCCGCAAACCGACCGCTACAATCTCGATTCAGATGGCGACGGGTTCGCCTGCAGCTGGGATCCGGCTCCGTATCGGGCCCTCAGGATCTGACGCGCGCTTGCGTGCAGCCGAGGCGCGTATCCGGCGGCGAGGGCTGCCCGGACCGTAGGCGGCGTGACGGCGAGGACCTCTGCGGCACTCCGAGAAGCAGGACGGTAGCCTTCGAAGCTCCACGAGAGATCGCCGCCCGGGGCGCGCAAGAAGAACCCGGCTCCGATACGATACATCGCCCCTACCGGAAGCTGCGTACGCATCGCTGCAGTCCCCGTGCCGACACGTTCGGCGTGCAGCAGCCTATCGATCTCGCGAGCGCGCGGCGTCTTCGGCAGGTCGCATCCACGCGCGATGGTCATTGCGAAAGCGCGGGCTTCGGCGTGCCGGCATTCGAAACACGGTCGATGGCCCGCAGCCATCGCCGTCGCTTCGTCGAGAAAGAAGATCTCGGTGTAGCCCCGACCCATGATCTCGCGTTGGCGGCCGCGGAACGCGATAGCACAACATATCCAGACCGGACCTCGCCAGCGGGCTTGGCGGAGGCTGAAGTCGTCGCGATGCAACCTTCCGCCGCGATTGCCCATGAAGTCGCCGCGCGCCGGTGTTGCCACGAGCGTTCCATCGGGGGCCGAGCGGTTTGGCAGCGGCGATGGTCGACTGCGATGCTCTATAGCGGCAGATGACGCCATTTCCGGAGGAGGCGCCAAGCCCGAATTTCGGTCTGCGGCGCGGCGGGGAATATCCCCAAATGGTCGTCTTACACTACACGGGCATGGAGACTGCGGAGGCCGCGCTTACCCGGCTTCGGGATCCGTGCGCCGAGGTCTCGGCCCACTATCTGATCGCGGAGGACGGTCGTGTCTGGCGGCTCGTCCCCGAGGAGATGCGAGCCTGGCACGCCGGGACCGGCGAATGGGCCGGAGTTGCGGACGTCAACTCGCGATCGATCGGGATCGAACTCGCCAATCCTGGCCCGGTGGCCGGCTATCCACCTTATCCGGAGGCCCAGATGGCGACCCTCGAGGCACTGCTCGACGCGATCCTCGCCCGCTGGGGCATCCCGCCTGCCCTGGTGATCGCGCATTCCGACATGGCGCCGGAACGCAAGGCCGATCCTGGCCCGAAGCTAGACTGGCGCCGGCTCGGGCGCGGGGGTCGCGCGCTCTGGGCCGAGGGACGCGGCGGACCTGCGCCGGAATGGGACGCGTTCTGCCGGGCCGCGGCGGCGGCGGGATACCCCGAAACAGCGGATCGCGAGACCATGCTCGACGCGTTCCGTCTTCGGTTCCGGCCCGCCGCGCGCGGGCGCCCGCTGGAGGCGGCCGATATCGCCGCGGCGCAGGCGCTGGCAGATGCGTCGGGCCGCGTTGACGGTCACGTCGTTCGGGCCTAAGGCGTCGGTCCGCGGACGGTCGGGCGGCCGCGTGCTCTCAAACGGGCGCGAGGAAAGTCCGGACTCCAGGGAGAAATGGCGGCGGGTAACTCCCGCCCGGGGCAACCCGAGGGAAAGCGCCACAGAGAACAGACCGCCCGAGGGCCTCGGCCCGACGGCAAGGGTGAAACGGTGGGGTAAGGGCCCACCGCGCCGGCGGCGACGTCGGCGGCACGGCAAGCCCCGCCAGGAGCAAGGTCAAATAGGGACCGCGCGGCGCGCTTCGGCGTGCCAGGGCATCTCCCGCCCGAGCGGTCCGGGTTGACTGCAGGAACCCGTCGGCGACGGCGGGTCCAGATGAATGGTCGCCGGCCCGCTCACGCGGGTCACAGAATCCGGCTTACAGGCCGTCCGCGCACTGTTTCCCTGACCGATTCGGCCGGCGGCAGTGGTCGGATCGGTCGACTTTGCAGATCTATGCAACTTTACCGATTTTCACACTGCCTAGGGTTGTGTTGCCCTCAACACTACATGTTGTGGTGGAGGCATGGCCTTCATGCCATAAATTGTCCGAATAGCAAAGTACACATTTGCATGCTTCGCTTTTGGCCCTGAAACAGAGATCAACTCCAAGAAGTCCCACAAAAATCCATTGATTCCCACGATCTCCCATGATACTTCAAATCCCACGGACGGCGGCGGAAATGGGATGAGGGCGAAAGACCCGAGCCGAAAATCAGGCAGGTTTCATGCAGGCCCGCAGCCATCCGAAGTGAAAGAAGACCCGACGCGTCGAAAAAAACGAGCAGACAGGCGGACGTGACGCAGTCGGGCCAAGGCCCAGAGAGGGACCTCATGACGGGTCGTGCTTTCAGGCAGCACGGCCCGTCATTTGCTGAAAGGACGCACGCAGGACAGGAGACCGGCCGGTGATACGGCGCTTCAGGGGCGAGTTGGTTCACAAGGTGGACCAGAAGGGCCGCGTATCGGTTCCCGCCCCGTTTCGCCGCGTCCTTGAGGAGGGAGATCCGGACTGGACGCCCGGGCAGGCTCCCAACCTCGTACTGGTCTACGGCGGCAAGGAGAGTCAGTGCATCGAGGGCTTCTCGATCGCCGGCATCCAGACCATCGACGAGAAGATTTCGCGAATGCCGACCTTCAGCGCCGCGCGAAGAGCGCTGGAGCGCTGGCTGAACACCCAATCCACCTACGCCCAGCTCGACGACACCGGGCGCATCGTCATCCCGCCGAAGCTCCGGACAATGTTCGGCATCGACGCCGAAGCGACCTTCGCGGGCATGGGCGACAAGTTCCAGATCTGGACGCCGGAAGCCTTCGCGGCGGACATGTCTGCACTCAACGACTGGCGCGAGACACTGTCCGAGACCGAAGATCCGTTCGCGATGCTCGATGCGATCGATCTGGGTGGCGGCTCATGATGATGGCGCCGGTGGGGCCCCATGTCCCGGTCCTCATAAGCGCGCTGATCGCGCGGGTAGAGCCGGTGTCGGGCGTCTGGCTCGACGGCACGTTCGGCGCCGGCGGATACGCGCGTGCGCTTCTTTCGGCCGGCGCCGACCTGGTCATCGGCGTCGATCGAGATCCCGAAGCCCTGGCTTCCGCCCGCCCTGAGGCAGAAGCGTCCGGCGGCCGGCTGATCCTGCGGGCGGGACGCTTCGCTAATCTCGACGCGATTGCGCTGGACTGTGGCGTTGAGTTGCTCGCCGGAGTGGCGCTCGATATCGGCGTCTCGTCAATGCAGATCGATCAGGCGGATCGCGGGTTCTCCTTCCAGAAGGACGGACCCCTGGACATGCGCATGGAGCGCCATGGGCCCTCGGCGGCCGATATCGTGAACACCTCGACCGAGCGCGAACTCGCGGACCTGCTCTTTCAGTTTGGCGAAGAGCGTGCTGCGCGCCGCGTCGCCCGGGCGATCATCGCCGAGCGCTCTGGCGCTCCCATCGGGACCACCGGCCGGCTCGCCGGGGTGATCCGAAGCGCGCTCCCGCCGCGGCGACCCGGTGAACCGGACCCCGCAACCCGCGCCTTTCAGGCGCTCCGGATCGCGGTCAACGACGAACTCGGCCAGCTCGTTCGCGGTCTCTTCGCCGCGGAGCAAGCCTTGGCGCCCGGTGGCGCGCTCGCGGTGGTCACCTTCCATTCGCTCGAGGACAGGATCGTCAAGCGGTTCCTGCAGAGAGCCACTGGACGGTCTGCGCGCGCGAGCCGGTACGCGCCCGAAGGCCTTCGTCCGGAGCCGCGGTTCGACATGGTCACCAGTGGAGCGGTATCCGCCGGGCCGGAGGAGATCGCACTCAATCCAAGGGCGCGCTCCGCGAGGCTTCGCATCGCCCGGCGAGGCGTGGCGCCGCCGCGACCGTTCGATTCCCAAGGGCTTGGGTTGCCTGCGCTCGCCATACGCGAGCTGCAAAGGTGAGGGGTGTGTTGTATCTTTGCGCGATTGCGCTCGTGGTGATCTGCGCCACCTGGGCCTATCGGGTGAACTACGCCACCCAGGCGGCGCTTGGGCGAGTTGCGTCGCTGCGCGCGGAAATCGCAAACGAGCAAGAGGCGGTCGCCGTCCTGCGAGCGGAATGGGCTTACCTTAACCGCCCGGACCGGCTGGCGGCGCTGGTCGACCTGCACCGGGATGCGCTCGAACTCGCGCCACTCACGCCCGAGCAGTTCGTGGCCGTGGAGATGTTCGCATATCCGCCCTTGCCTGACGACGACCCTTCGCTGCTCGTCACTTCGGGAGACGTGGAATGATCCGCCGGCCTCTGCGCCCGCTGGCGCGCATCCTCTCCGCCCGCGCCCAAGGGGCCGATCCCGACCTGGTCGAGGCGGAGGAGCGCGCGTTACGCCTTGCGGCGTTGCACCGGGTCGAGCGCCAGAAGGCGGAGACGCGGCTTCTGCTGCTCGGGCTTGCCTTCGTCATCGGCTTCAGCGCCGTGGGCGCGCGCATGGCGCTTCTCGCCGCGACCGAGCCGATGGAGCCGCGCGCCGACGCCGACCACGGATCGATCGCCGCGCACCGCGCCGACATCGTCGACCGGAACGGCGCGATTCTCGCGACCAATATCGTCACCGCCTCGCTCTACGCCCAGCCTCGCGACATGGTCGATCCCTCCGGGTCCGCCGCGGCGCTTGCCCGGATCTTTCCCGATCTCGACGCCGAGACGCTTCGCCGCCGGCTGACCGACGGCCGCAGCTTCATGTGGATCAAGCGGTCGCTTTCGCCGGAGCAACGCCAGCAGGTCCATGACCTCGGCGAGCCGGGCCTCCTCTTCGGGCCGCGCGAGAGCAGGCTCTATCCGAACGGCGCTGTGGCCGCGCATCTTCTGGGTGGCGCAAGCTATGGTCGCGAGGGTGTGGGTGCTGCCGAAGTGATTGGCACCGCCGGCGTCGAGCGGGTCTTCGACGACCGCCTGCGCGACCCGGCGCGCGCCGGCGAACCGCTGCGTCTCTCGATCGATCTTGCGCTCCAGACGGCCCTCGAGGAGGTGCTCGGGGAGGGCATGTCCGAAATGAACGCCCGCGGCGCGTTCGGCATCCTGATGGAGATCGATACCGGCCAGATCCGTGCGCTCGCCAGTCTCCCGGATTTCGACCCCAACCTGCGTCCGCCATTGCCCACCAGCGGGGATCCCGCCGAGAGCCCCCTCTTCAACCGGGCCGCTCAGGGACGCTACGAACTCGGCTCGACCTTCAAGCCCTTTACGGTCGCAATGGCGCTCGAAGCAGGCATTGTGACGCCCCAAACCCTCGTGGAGACCAAGGGTCCGATGCGGTGGGGCCGTTTCACCATTCGCGACTTCCACGACTACGGACCGCATCTGACTGTCGAGGACGTCATCGTGAAGTCCTCCAACATCGGGACAGCGCGCCTCGCGGTAGAGCGTGGCGGTGCGGCCCAGAAGGCCTTCCTGGGCCGCCTCGGCATGCTTGAGGCGTCTCCGGTGGAACTGACGGAGGCAGGCCGCACAGAGCCGCTGCTTCCGGAACGTTGGTCGGAGCTCTCGACGATGACGATCAGCTACGGCCACGGCATCGCAGTCACGCCGCTCCATCTTGCTTCGGCCTACGCGACGCTTCTGAACGGGGAACTCCGGGTGCAACCAAGCGTGATCGCGAGCGACGTGCGTCCCGAAGAGGCCGACCGGGTGATCTCAGAGAGAACCTCCCGCCAGATCCGCGACATGTTGCGTCAGGTCGTGGTGCGCGGGACGGCGCGCTTCGCGGATGTTGAGGGGTACGAAGTTGGCGGCAAGACGGGAACGGCCGACAAGCCCTTGCCGAACGGAGGCTACGCCCGTGAGCGGGTGATTGCGACCTTCGCAGGCGTCTTCCCGAGTTCTGCTCCGCAATACGTTCTTGTGCTTGGGCTCGACGAACCCGAACGGGTGGTGAACGGGCAAAGGCTGCGGACCGCCGGGTGGACCGCCGTCCCGGTCGCAGCCAGCGCCATCCGTCGATTCGCGCCCATCATGGGGATGCGCCCGATAGACGACGGCGAGGAGGTTCGGCCGCTGCTTTACACCATGGTCGGAAACGAATAGCCCCTCGCCGTTGGAGCCAGACGCGGACAGAAGATGGCGGGCAGCGACCGGACGGATAGGCTGGAGGGCTTTGAGGCGCTCGGGCTCCTGACGGGAACCCAGCGGGCGGGCGATTGGTCGGGTCCGCTTCCGAAACTCACCGGACTGTCGGTCGACAGTCGACTGACCGAACCGGGTCAACTCTTCGCTGCGATGCCCGGAAGCCGGATGCACGGCGCCGAATTCGTTCCGTATGCGCTGCGCATGGGCGCCGTGGCGGTGCTCACGGACGCCGATGGCCTAGCACAGGTCGAGGCCGAGTTCGGCCCGCTTGAAGTGCCGGTGATCTTGAGCGAGGAGCCGCGGCGGACACTCGCGATTGCCGCAGCCCGCTGGTACGACGCGCAGCCCGACGTGGTCGTGGCGGTTACCGGAACGAACGGGAAGACCTCGGTGGCGAGCTTCACCAGACAGATCTGGGAGGCGCTCGGCGAGGAGGCGGTCAACTTCGGCACCACCGGTGTCGAAGGGGCCGTGGCCGCGCCCCTTGCTCACACGACGCCCGAGCCGCTGACGCTGCACGCGCTGCTCGCCGATCTCGCCGCCGAGGGCGTGACGCACGCCGCCATGGAGGCGTCGAGCCACGGGCTCGACCAGCGTCGCCTCGACGGCGTCCGGCTGGCGGCAGCGGGCTTTACGAACATCAGTCGCGATCACCTCGACTATCACGCCGACTTCGAGTCCTATTTCGACGCCAAGATGGGTCTTTTCGACCGGGTGCTGCTTCGACGAGGAACGGCGGTGATCAACGTCGACGATCCGCGCGGAGCACACGTGCGGGCGATCGCAGAGGCGCGCGGGCAAGCCGTGCTGAGTGTGGGACGGGCGGGAGACTGCGATCTGCGCCTGATCGAACAACGCTTCGACGCGACGGGTCAGGAGCTTCTCTACGCGTGGGGCGATCGTCGACTCCGCGCGCGGCTCGACCTCATCGGTGGCTTTCAGGCCCACAACGCCCTTGTTGCGGCGGGGCTTGCAATCGGCTCGGGCAGCCCGGCCCGCGACGTCCTAGCGGCCCTGCCCGGATTGCGCACGGTGCGTGGCCGCATGGAGCGCGCCGCCACGCGCGGCAACGGCGCATCGGTCTTCGTCGACTACGCCCACACGCCGGACGCTCTTCGGACCGCGCTTGCGGCGTTGCGCCCGCATGTGATGGGGCGGTTGCTGGTGGTCTTCGGAGCCGGCGGCGACCGCGACCGTGGCAAGCGTCCGCTGATGGGCGAAGCCGCGGCGGAGGCGGCCGACGTGATCTTCGTCACCGACGACAACCCACGCTCCGAGCCGCCCGCGTCGATCCGCGCCGCGATCCTCTCGGGCTGCCCCGAGGCGACGGCGATCGCGGACCGCGCCGAGGCGATCCTGACCGCGGTGGACGCTTTGCAACCCGGCGACGCGCTCCTGATCGCCGGCAAGGGTCATGAGACCGGACAGGTCGTGGGTGATGACGTGCTCCCCTTCGACGACATCGAACAGGCCAGCGTCGCGGTGGCCGCACTCGATGGGCTTGGAGCATGAGCGTGCTCTGGACCCGGAATGAAGCCGTGGCGGCGAGCGGCGGCGTTTCGCCGACCGACTGGACCGCGACCGGAGTTTCCATCGACAGCCGGAGTCTTTTGCCGGGGGATCTCTTCGTCGCGCTGCAGGATCGTCGTGACGGGCATGACTACATTGGAGCCGCGCTGGCGTCGGGGGCGGCGGCGGCCCTGGCCGAGCGCCGTCCGCTGAACGTGCCCGAAGACGCCCCGCTCCTGATCGTGCCCGACGTGGCGCGCGCGCTCGCGGGGCTGGCGGCTGCGGCGCGGGCGCGGTTCCGCGGGCGTCTGGTCGCGGTCACCGGGTCGGTCGGCAAGACCGGGACGAAGGAGATGCTGCGCGTCGCGCTCGGCGCGCAGGGCTCGACCCATGCCGCCGAGAGGAGCTTCAACAACCACTGGGGCGTTCCGTTGACGCTGGCGCGGTTGCCGCGCGGCGCGGCGTTCGCAGTGATCGAGATCGGGATGAACGGGCCCGGCGAGATCGCGCCCCTGTCGCGACTGGCGCGTCCACACGTCGCGCTGATCACGACGGTCGCGGCGGTCCATCTCGAGGCGTTCCGCGACATCGCCGGCATCGCGCGGGAGAAGGCCTCGATCGTGGAAGGACTTGTCCCCGGCGGGGTCGCGGTGCTCAATCGGGACATCAGCACCTATCCCATACTTCTCCGGGCCGCGCGAAAGGCCGGCGCCACGCCGCTGCGTTTCGGCGCGAGCGGACGACCCGAGTTCAGGCTCGACGACGCGCGCGTCACCACCGAAGGCACGACGATTGCGGCCCGCGCCCGGGGCGAGCGGTTTCTCTTCAGGCTCCGCGCGCCCGGGCGGCACCTCGCCATGAACGCGCTGGCGGCGCTCGCGGTCGTGGACGCGCTCGGCGGCGATATCGCGCGCGCAGCGATCGCGCTTGCGGACTGGCGGCCGCCCGAGGGACGCGGCGCCCGATGGACGATCGCCCTCGGACCGGGCGGGATCGACGGTCGGGTCACGCTGATCGACGAAAGCTACAACGCCAATCCCGCTGCGATGGCGGCCGCCTTCGAGGTCCTTGCGGCCGAGACGCCCGAGGATGGCGTCGGGCGGGTCGCGCGGGGCCGTCGCATCGCGTTTCTGGGCGACATGCTCGAACTCGGACCGAAGGAGCTGGAGCTGCACGCCGATCTAGCGCGGGCCCCTGCGTTCGCGGCGATCAGCCGCGTCCATTGCGCCGGTCCGCGGATGCGGGCATTGCACGAGGCTCTGTCGGCGGACCAGCGCGGCGAGTGGTTTCCCGACGCCGACACGATGGCAAAGCGGGCGCGCCGGCTCCTGGACGCCGGTGACATCGCGATGGTGAAGGGCTCGAACGGCTCGCGCGTGGGGCTTGTCGTCGAGGCGATCCGGCGCATGGGAGAGGCGCGGCGCCACGACGCGCCGTAGCGGCAGGAAAACCGGATGCTCTATTACCTTTCCGAACTTTCAGCTGACTTCAGCGGCTTGAACGTGTTTCGCTACATCACGTTCCGCGCCGGCGGGGCCTTCATCACCGCGCTCATTTTCGGCTTCATCTTCGGGCGGCCGCTGATCGAGATGCTGCGCGTGCGGCAGGGACGAGGCCAGCCGATCCGCCTCGACGGTCCGGAGGGTCACATCGTCGCCAAGGCCGGAACGCCAACGATGGGCGGCCTGCTGATCCTGTCGGCGCTGCTCTTTTCGTCGCTGCTCTGGGCGCGCTGGGACAACGGCTTCGTCTGGCTCGTGCTGTTCGTGACGCTGGGTTTCGGGCTGATCGGGTTCGCCGACGACTACGCCAAGGTGAAGAAGCAGACCCATGCAGGGGTATCGGGGCGGATGCGGCTGGCGCTCGGCTTCGCCATCGCGATGATCGCCGCGTTCTGGGCGATGTATCTGCACCCAGACGATCTGACCGGAAAGCTGGCGTTTCCGGTGTTCAAGGCTTTCCTGCTCGACATGGGCTGGCTGTTCGTGCCGTTCGGGATGCTGGTGATCGTCGGGGCGGCGAACGCGGTGAACCTGACCGACGGGCTCGACGGGCTGGCGATCATGCCGGTGATAATCGCGGCCGGTTCGCTCGGGGTCATCGCCTATGTGGTCGGGCGGGTCGACTTCACCACCTATCTCGACGTGCACTTCGTTCCCGGCACTGGCGAGATCACCGTGATCGTCGCGTCCCTGATCGGCGGAGGGCTGGGGTTCCTCTGGTACAACGCGCCGCCGGCGGCGGTGTTCATGGGCGACACCGGGAGCCTGGCGCTGGGCGGCATGCTCGGCGCGATCGCGGTGGCGACCAAGCACGAGATCGTGCTCGCGATCGTCGGCGGGCTTTTCGTGGTCGAGGCGCTCAGCGTCATCATCCAGGTGCTCTACTACAAGCGGACCAGGAAGCGGGTGTTCCTGATGGCGCCGATCCACCATCATTTCGAGAAGCTGGGCTGGGCCGAGCCGCAGATCGTGATCCGGTTCTGGATCATCTCGCTGATCCTCGCGACCATCGGGCTCGCCACCCTGAAGCTTCGCTGATGGTCGGTCAGGCGGACCGGAGACCGCGATGATCCCGGTGCGCGGCTACGACGGGCACCGGGTCGCGGTGCTCGGGCTCGGGCGGTCGGGGCGGCCGACCGTGGCGGCGCTTGCGGCCGGCGGGGCCGAAGTTGTCGCCTGGGACGACGGCGCGGCGGCGCGCGAGGCGGTGGCGGCCGATGGGGTGATGATCACCGATTTCGCGCGACCAGGGGCGTTCGAGGGCGTCGCGGCGCTGATCGTGAGCCCGGGCATCCCGCATCTCTACCCCGCGCCGCACCCGGCGGTGGCGGCCGCCTGGGAGGCGGGGGTGGCGGTCGACAACGACATCGGGCTCTTCTTCCGGTCCTTCGCGACGCCAGAGTGGGAGGAGTTCGAGCGGGCGCCGAAGGTGGTGGCGATCACCGGCTCGAACGGCAAGTCGACGGTGACGGCGCTCCTGACCCATGTGCTGCTTCAGGCGGGGCGGCGGGCGCAGATGGGTGGCAACATTGGTCGCGGCGCGCTCGATCTCGATCCGGCGGAGGACGGGCAGACGACAGTGCTCGAGCTCTCCTCCTACCAGATCGAGCTCGCGCGGGCGCTGCAGCCCGACATCGCGGTGTTCCTCAACCTCTCGCTGGATCATCTCGACCGGCACGGCGGAATGGGCGGCTATTTCGCGGCGAAGCGGCGGCTGTTCACCCAGGGCGGGCCGGAGCGCAGCATCGTCGGGATCGACGAGATCGAGGGGCGGTTTCTGGCCAACGTCATGCGCGAGGCGGCGGGGAGCGGTGATCCGGTGATCACGGTGTCGACCGGCAAGCGGCCGGCGGGGCCCGGGTGGTCAGTGAGCGCGCGCAAGGGGTTTCTCTCGGAGTGGCGCGGCGGGCGGCAGACGGCCTCGATCGACCTGCGCCCGATGTTGGCGCTGCCGGGGGCGCACAATCATCAGAACGCCTGCGCGGCCTATGCGGCGGCGCGGGCGCTCGGGCTCGGGCCGCGCCAGATCGAGCCAGGGCTCGCCAGCTTCGCCGGTCTGCCGCACCGCTGCCGGACGGTCGCGACCCATCGGGGCGTGCGGATCGTCAACGACAGCAAGGCGACCAACGCCGACGCCGCGGCCAAGGCGCTGGGGAGTTTCGAGCGCATCCGCTGGATCGCGGGGGGGCGGCCGAAGGAGGGCGGGATCGAGCCGCTGCGGGCGTTCTTCCCGCGCGTGGTCAAGGCCTACCTGATCGGCGAGGCGGCCGAAGGCTTCGCCGCGACGCTGGGTGAGACGCCGCACGAGATCTGCGGGACGGTGGCGGCGGCGACCCGGGCGGCGCTCAGCGAGGCGGAGGCGGGCGAGACGGTGTTGCTGGCCCCGGCCTGCGCCAGCTTCGACCAGTTCTCGGGCTTCGAGGCCCGCGGCGAAGCCTTCGAGGCCGCGGTTGCCGCGGCGACCGGGGACGGGGTCAGGGGTTTGTTATAACACGCATAACACACGTGCAATTCCGACTATCTATCTGAAAATAAATGGATTAAGATTCGTTAATTGCTGGACTTCCGCCGGTTTCACGGCTGCGCCGCGACATTGAGCGCCGCCTTTCGGGCGCGCCGCGGGGTCGCAGAGCGTGACCGCAGCAGCACGAGGCACCGCATGACCCATCCGGCCGACAAGGGCGTTTCGCTTACCCAAGAGCAGCGGGACGCGATGCGGGCGGCGTGCGCCGCCGCCGTCGACTACCGCGACGGTCTCGCCGCGGCGCCGGCGCGACCGACGCTCGGCCTCGACGCGGCGGTCGGCCGGTTCCGCGGCGCGCTTCCCGAGGACGGCATGCCAGAGCCCGCGGTCATCGAGCAGATCGTGCGCGACGCCGAGGGAGGGCTGCATGCGATGTCGGCGCCGACCTTCTTCGCCTATGTGCTCGGCGGGTCGCACCCGGTCGGCGTGGCGGCGGATTTCCTGGTCTCGGCCTGGGGCCAGAACTCGGGGATGTCGTTTGAAACGCCGGCGATCACCGGGATGGAGCGCGCGGTCTGCGACTGGGTGATCGACCTGCTGGCGCTGCCGACGGAGAGCGGCGCCGGCATCGTCACCGGCGGGACAGTGGCGAACATGGTCGGCGTGATGGCCGCGCGCCATGCGCTGCTGGCCGCGCAGGGCTGGAACGTCGAAGAGCGGGGTCTCTTCGGCGCGCCGGAGATCCCGGTGCTGATCGGCGCCGCCGCGCATTCGGCGCCGCTCGCGGCGCTGCGCTACGCCGGGCTCGGGGCGGGCCGCGTCACCACGGTCGCCACCGACGCCGAGGGGCGGATCGACGTGGGCGCCTTCGAGACGGCGCTGGGCACGTGCAATGCGCCGCCGCTGGTCATTCTTCAGGCAGGCCAGATCAACACCGGCGCGTTCGATCCGTTCGAGACGCTGACGCCGCTGGTCCGCGCGCGCGGCGGCTGGGCGCATGTGGACGGCGCGTTCGGCCTCTGGCTGGCGGCGGTCCCGGAACTCGCCGAACGGCTGGCCGGGGTCTGGGCGGCGGACAGCTGAGCGGTCGACCTGCACAAGTGGCTGAACGCCCCCTTCGACGCCGGCATGGTGGTGGTGCGGGACCGGGCGCCGCTGGTCGCGGCGATGTCGGCGCGCGGATCCTACCTCGCCGAGACCACTGGACACTGGGAGCCGTCGGATTCGACGCCGGAGCTGTCGCGGCGGGCGCGCGGCGTGCCGAGCTATGCGATCCTGCGCCATCTCGGCCGTTCCGGGGTGCGGGAGTTGGTGGCGCGGCATTGCCGGCTCGCGGAGCGGATCGCGGCGGCGATTTCCGCCGAGCCGGGGCTGCGCGTCCTGAACGAAATCCACAGCAACCAGGTCGCGGTCGCCTGCGGCGAGGGGCCGTCCGGCGACGCGCAGACCACGGCGGTTCTGGAGCAAGTGCAGGCGCGGGGAAAGGTCTATCCCTCGCACGGGCAGTGGGTGGGGCGGAAGATCATCCGGTGCTCGGTCATCGGCTACGCGACGCAGGACGCGCATGCGGACCTGCTGGTTGCGGAGATCATCGACGCGTGGCGCGGGGTCCAGGCGGGCGCCGCGACCCATGGCGGACGCGCCTGATCTGGCCGCCCCGGAGGCGCTCCGGGGCGTCTATAGCCGCAATGGGCGGAGAGGATCCCGACTGCGACCTGCACCCGGTGGCGCTGGCGCGGGCCGGGCTTAGCCGCGCCTGTCAGCCCCGCGACGGCCAGGCGTGGTGCTCGTCGTCGATGACGAAGACGTGGTGGTGGCCGGCGCATCCGTGGCGCCGCAGGTGCGGATGGTCGGGCGGCAGGTCGGGATGATCGTGGGCGATCTCGCCCGGATCGGCGGCGGGCCACAGATGCGCGGCTAGGGCGACGGCGAGGGCTGCGAGCGCGCCGAGTGCTATCATCGCCGGCGCGAGCCCGAAGGCCTGGCCGAGCCAGCCCGCGGCGGGATAGGTCACCAGCCAGCAGGCGTGGGACAGCGCGAAGTGCGCCGCAAAGAGCGCGGGCCGGTCCTCGGGTCGGGCCGAACGGCGCAGCAGCCGCCCGGACGGCGTGAGCACCGCCGCGTAGAGCGCGCCCAGCGCAGCCCATGCGCCGAGGAACGGCGTCCAGGCGAGCGGGCCGCCGAGCGCACGGACCCCGAGCGCAATGGTGAGCGCCGCCAGCAACGCCGCGGCGGGCGTCATCACCGCGCGGTCGGGGAGACGGTCGAGCGCGCGCGGCAGCAGGAGGGCTGTGAGCATCGAGCCGCCGCCGAACGCCGCGAGGGCGGCGGCCACGTCCGCCTCGCCGCCGCCGTAGCCCGCGCGCACGATCACCACGGTGTTCACGATCACGAAGGCGCCCGCGGCGGCGGCGGCCATGTTGAGCGCAAGGAGGCCGCGCAGCCGCGGGGTCGCGAGGTAGATGCGCAGGCCGCGCGTCGCGCGCTCGAGAAATCCGCGCGCGGCTTCGGGCGTCGCGCGCGGCGGCAGGCGGGCGGCGGCGACGAGCAGGCCAGAGCCCAGAAAACCGAGCACCGCGCCGACGAAGAGGCCGTGGTAGCTGATCACGAGAAGGAGGGCGGCGGCGAGCGCCGGGCTTGCGAGGTTCTCAAGGTCGTAGGCGAGGCGCGACAGCGAGAGCGCGCGGGTGTAGTCGGCCTCGTCGGGCAGCACCTCGGGGATCAGCGCCTGGAAGGCCGGCGTGAAGGCGGCGGAGGCGGCCTGCAGCACGAAGATTAGCGCGTAGACCTGCCAGACCGCGTCGATGAAGGGCAGCGCCAGGGCGACGGCGGCGCGCAGCAGGTCGGCGCCGACGAGAACGGCCTTGCGCGGCAGGCGCTCGGTCAGGGCGCTGGCGACGGGGGCGAGGCCGACATAGGCGATCATCTTGATGGCGAGCGCGGTTCCCAGCACCGCCCCGGCGCGGTCGCCGGCGAGGTCGAACGCGAGGAGCGCCAGCGCCACGGTCATCAGCCCGGTCCCGAGCAGCGAGACGACATGTGCGGCGAAGAGCCGGGCGTAGGTCGGGTCGGCGAGGATGCGGAGCATGGGCGGCGGCGTCCGGGCGATCTGGATCGGCAGTATCCCGCAAGAAGGCCGGCGCGTCACCCGTCGACGTTAACGGGTGCTTCGGTATCGCTGGCAATAATCGCGACGGGCGGCTAAAGTGCGGCCGCGCCGCGCCGCGGGGGACAACCCCGGGCGGACGGGCGGACAGGCAAGCGGGAAAGGGCAGTTCCCAGATGACCGACATGGTCTTTCGCGCGGCGCCGGCGGAGCCGGGCGAGCCGATCATTCCCGAATGGTGGCGCACGATCGACCGATGGTCGCTGGCCGCGATCATCGGGCTGTTCCTGATCGGGCTCCTGCTCGCGCAGGCCGCCTCGCCGCCGCTGGCGATGCGCAACGGGCTCGAGCCGTTCCACTACGTCTGGCGTCAGGCGCTCTTCGGCCTCGTGGCGCTGGCGGCGATGCTGGTCATGTCGATGATGTCGCCGACCCGTCTGCGGCGGGTGATGGTGATCGGCTTCGTGCTGTCCTTCGTGGCGGTGGCGCTGCTGCCGGTGTTTGGGACCGACTTCGGCAAGGGCGCGGTGCGGTGGTACTCGCTGCGCGTGGTCTCGCTGCAGCCCTCGGAATTCCTCAAGCCGACCTTCGCGGTGTTCGCGGCATGGCTGATGGCGGCCAACCACGACATCCAGGGGCCGCCGGGCAAGGCGATGTCCTTCGTGACGGCGGTCCTGCTGACGGTGATGCTGGCGGCGCAGCCGGACTTCGGGCAGGCCGGGCTGATCATCGCGGGATGGGCGCTGATGTATTTCGCCGCCGGCGCGCCGGTGCTCCTGCTGGGGGGCGTCGGGGCGGGCGTGGTCGCCTTCGGCTGGTTCGCCTACAACACCTCCGAGCATGTCGCCCGGCGCATCGACGGGTTCCTGTCCTCGGAGGTCGATCCCCGGACGCAGATCGGCTACGCGACGAACGCGATCCAGGAGGGCGGATTCCTCGGCGTCGGGGTCGGCAACGGCACGGTTAAGAACAACCTGCCCGACGCGCACACCGACTTCATCATCGCGGTGGCGGCGGAGGAGTACGGGCTGCTTCTGTGCGTGCTGATCATGGCGCTCTACGCGACGATCGTGGTGCGCTCGATGTTCCGGCTGGTCCGGGTGCGCGATCCGTTCGTGCGGCTGGCCGGCGTCGGGCTGGCGTCGCTCCTGGGCATGCAGGCGATGATCAACCTCGGGGTCGCGGTGCGGCTTCTGCCGGCGAAGGGCATGACGCTGCCGCTGGTGTCCTACGGCGGTTCGTCGCTGATCGCGGCGGCGGTGGGGCTCGGGGTGCTGCTGGCGATGACGCGCAAGCGGCCGCAGCACGAGGTCGACGACATCCTGACCCATCCGGGGCGCATCGCCTGATGGCCGCGCCGCTGCTCGTGATCGCCGCCGGCGGCACCGGCGGCCACATGTTCCCCGCCCAGGCCTTCGCCGAGGAGATGCTGGCGCGCGGCTGGCGGGTGCGGCTGGCGACCGACAAGCGCGGCGCGCGCTACGCCGACGGTTTCCCTTCGGCGGTCGCGCGCTCGGTCACGTCGGCGGCGAGCTTCGCCCAGGGCGGGGCGCTCACGCGGATCACCGCGCCCTTCGCCATCGCCGCGGGCGTGGTGGCCAACGTCGCGGCGATGACGCGCGACCGGCCGACCTGCGTCGCGGGGTTCGGCGGCTATCCGTCGCTGCCGGCGCTGGTTGCGGCGCGGGCGCTGCGGGTTCCCTGCCTGATCCACGAGCAGAACGGCGTGCTGGGCCGGGTCAACCGGGCGTTCGCGGCCCGGGTGGGCGCGGTCGCCTGCGGGGTCTGGCCGACCGAGGCGCCGGACGCGGCGCGGACCGTGCACACCGGCAATCCGGTGCGCGGCGCGGTGCTCGATTATGCGGGCGCCGCCTATCGCGCGCCCGGCGATCGGCCGATGGGTCTGGTGGTGATCGGCGGCAGCCAGGGCGCGGGGTTGTTCTCGCAGGTGGTTCCCGAGGCGATCGGGCGGCTCGACGGCGGGCTGCGCGACCGGCTGCGCCTCTCCCAGCAGGTCCGCCCCGAGGACATGGAGCGGACCCGCTTCACCTACGACCAGCTCGGCGTCGACGCCGACTTGCGCCCCTTCTTCACCGACGCGCCCCGGCGCATCGCCGAGGCGAGCCTGGTGATCAGCCGCGCCGGCGCGGGCTCGATCGCCGACATCACCGCCATCGGCCGCCCGGCGGTGCTGATCCCCTATCCCTACGCGGCCAACGACCACCAGGCGGCGAACGCCCGCGGGCTGGTCGAGGCCGGCGGCGCCTTCATGATCCTCCAGGACCGGTTGACGCCGGAGACGCTGGCGCGGCACATCAGCGCAATTCTGGCCGATCCCGAGGGCGCGGCGGCCATGGCGAAGGCCAGCTACAACCAGGGCCGCCCCGACGCGGCGGCGCGGCTGGCCGATCTTGTGGAAGAACTCGCCCAAAGAGGAACGCGAGCATGAACGGAGAGACGCGGCTGCCCCACGACATCGGGGCGATCCATTTCATCGGCATCGGCGGCATCGGCATGTCCGGGATCGCCGAAGTGCTGCTCAACCACGGCTTCGTGGTGCAGGGCTCCGACGCCAAAGCTTCGCCGATCACCGAGCGGCTGGCGGCCAAGGGCGCGCGGCTGTTCATCGGCCAGAAGGCCGAGAACCTGGAGGGCGCGGAGGTGGTGGTGATCTCCTCGGCGATCAAGCGCGGCAATCCCGAGCTCGACGCGGCGCGCGCCAAGAACCTGCCGGTGGTGCGGCGGGCGGAAATGCTGGCTGAACTGATGCGTCTGAAGTCCAACGTCGCGGTCGCAGGTACTCATGGCAAGACCACGACGACCTCGATGGTGGCCGCGCTCCTCGACGGGGGCGGGCTCGACCCGACGGTGATCAACGGCGGGGTCATCCGCGCCTACGGCTCGAACGCCCGCATCGGCGCGGGCGAGTGGATGGTGGTCGAGGCCGACGAGAGCGACGGCACGTTCAACAAGCTGCCCGCCACGATCGCGGTGATCACCAACATCGACGCCGAGCATCTGGACCATTACGGCGACTTCGACGCGCTGCGCGCCGCTTTCGACACCTTCGTCTCCAACATCCCGTTCTACGGCGTGGCGGTCGCCTGCATCGACCATCCGGAGGTGCAGGCGCTGGTGGGGCGGATCACCGACCGCCGGGTGATCACCTACGGCTTCAACCCGCAGGCGGACGTGCAGGGCCGCAACCTCGTATTCGAGGACGGCGGCGCGCGCTTCGACATCGCGCTCAATTCCGAGGAGCGGGTGATCGAGGGCGCGACGCTGCCGATGACCGGCGAGCACAACGTCTCCAACTCGCTGGCGGCGGTCGCGGTTGCGCGGCATCTGGGCATCCCCAAGGAGGCGATCCGGGGGGCGCTGGCGCGCTTCGAGGGGGTCAACCGCCGCTTCACCCGCGTCGGCGAACGCAATGGCGTGACGATCATCGACGACTACGCGCATCATCCGGTCGAGATCGCCGCGGTGCTGCGCGCCGCGCGGCAGGCGACCAAGGGGCGGGTCGTGGCGGTGCACCAGCCGCACCGCTATACGCGACTGCGCGATCTCTTCACAGAGTTCTGCGGGGCCTTCAACGAGGCCGACACCGTGGCGATCACCGACATCTACGCCGCCGGCGAGACCCCGATCGAGGGGATCAGCCGCGACACGCTGGTCGGCGGGCTGATCGCGCATGGGCACCGGCGGGCGCTGCCGCTCGGCGGCGAGGAGGCGCTGGCCGACTTCATGCGGGCCGAGTGCCGGCCGGGGGACATGCTGGTCTGTCTCGGCGCCGGGTCGATCAGCGCCTGGGCGAACGCGCTGCCGGGAGAGCTCGACGCGCAGAACGGCGAGAAGGAACTGGTCGCGGAATGAACCTCCGCCGGCCCAGCGACGACGGTCCGGGCGGGTGGCGGCGCGGCGGTCTCGGCGGGTTCCTCGGGGCGACGCTGCTGGGCGGGGTGGCGTTCCTTCTGCCGTTCGGCCTGGTCGTGATCGTGCTGGGCAAGCTCGTCAGCATCGTGCGGCCCACCGGGGATGCGATCCGGGCGGTGCTGATGCCGCATGCGGCCAGCGAGGTCGGCGCGACGATCTTCGCGGTGCTGATGCTGGTGCTGCTGGCGTTCCTGGCAGGGCTCTTCGCGATCAGCCCGCTGGGCGCGCGCGCGTTCGCGGCGCTGGAATCGACGGTCCTGATGCGGTTTCCGTCTTACCGGCTGTTGAGCCGCACGATCCACGTCCAGACCTCGACCGCGATGGACGCCCGCGACGACGCCGAGACGGACGGCGAGGTGGTGTTCGTGCGCTTCGACGACCAGACCTCGATCGGCTTTGTCGCCGAACGGCTGAGCGACGGGCGCGTGGTCGTCTATCTGCCGGGCGCGCCCTCGCCGTTTTCGGGCACGGTGGTGATCGTCGATGAATCGCAGCTGACGCCGAGCAGACTGACGGTCGCGGACATGTTCGGCCGGATGCGCCAGCTTGGCGCCGGGCTCGACAGGATGATGGGCGCCAGATGACCGGCTCGGCCGGGGATACGTTCGCGATGCCGGAGACGCGCGGGACGCTGACTGCCGATCGCCCGATGGCCGATCTGACGTGGCTGCGCGTCGGCGGGCCGGCGGACTGGCTGTTCCAGCCCGCGGACGCGGAGGATCTCGCGGCGTTTATGGGGGCGCTGGCGCCAGAAACCCCGGTGATGGCGGTCGGCGTGGGCTCGAACCTGATCGTGCGCGACGGTGGGATCGACGGCGTGGTGGTCCGGCTCGGGCGCGGGTTCAACGGCATCAGCGTCGAGGGCGCGCGGGTGACGGCGGGCGCGGCCGCCCTGGACGCGCATGTGGCGCGACGCGCGGCGGAGGCGGGCGTGGACCTTGCGTTCCTGCGCACCATTCCCGGCGCGATCGGCGGGGCGGCGCGGATGAACGCCGGCTGCTACGGGCGCTATGTCGCGGACGTGTTCGTGTCGGCCGAGGCGGTGATGCGCGACGGGCGGCGCGCGACGCTGGGGCCGGATGACCTGGGCTTGGCCTATCGCCACTCGGAGCTGCCGCCGGACTGCGTGCTGACGCAAGTGACGCTGGAGGGGCCGGCGGGCGATCCGGCGGAGCTGGCGGCGCGGATGGAGGAGCAGATCGCCCGGCGCGACGCGACCCAGCCGACCAGGGAGCGCTCGGCGGGCTCGACGTTTCGCAATCCCGCGGGGTTCTCGTCGACCGGGCGCGCGGACGACGAGCATGTGCTCAAGGCCTGGAAGCTGATCGAGGACGCGGGCATGCGCGGCGCGCGGCTCGGCGGCGCGCAAATGTCGCCCGCGCACGCCAATTTCCTCGTCAACACCGGCGGGGCGACGGCGGCGGAGCTGGAAAAACTCGGAGAATTGGTTCGAAAAAAGGTTTTCGATTCCAGTGGAATAACGCTAGAGTGGGAAATCATGCGCGTCGGACGATCGTAAGGCGCGCGCAAGACCCCCGACAAGGCCGCAAAGGCGAGGGGGCGTGACGTTGAGGCGGGCATGTCGAGCAGGACACGCGCCCGCATCGCAGTGCTTATGGGCGGCCGGTCGGCCGAGCGGGAAGTGTCGCTCGTTTCCGGACGCGAATGCGCCGCTGCGTTGCGGACAGAGGGTTACGAGGTCGTCGAGATCGACGCCGGTCCCGACGTGGCCGCGCGGCTGGTCGCGGCCGCGCCGGACGTGGCCTTCAACGCGCTGCACGGGCGCTGGGGCGAGGACGGTTGCGTCCAGGGCCTGCTCGAGTGGCTGGCGATCCCCTACACGCATTCCGGCGTGCTGGCCTCCGCGCTGGCCATGGACAAGGTTCGCGCCAAGGCGGTCTTCGCCGCCAACGGCCTGCCCGTCGCCGAGAGCCGCCTCGCCTGCCGCGACGAGGTCCGCGGGTCGCATCCGATGGCGCCGCCCTACGTGGTCAAGCCGGTGAACGAGGGCTCCTCGGTCGGCGTCTACCTGGTGATGGAGGGCGCGAACGGGCCGGCGCAGGTGTCAGACGACATGCCCGAGGTGCTGATGGTCGAGGCCTTCGTGCCGGGGCGCGAACTCACGACCACGGTGATGGGCGACCGGGCGCTGGCGGTCACCGACATCATCACCGACGGCTGGTACGACTATTACGCGAAATACGCCGCCGGCGGGTCGCGCCACGAGGTGCCGGCGCGGATCCCGGCGGAGATCGAGGCGGCCTGTCTCGACCATGCGCTCAGGGCGCACCAAGCGCTGGGCTGCCGCGGGGTGAGCCGGACCGACTTCCGCTGGGACGAGGCGCGCGGGATCGACGGGCTGATCGTCCTCGAGATCAACACCCAGCCGGGCATGACGCCCACCTCGCTGGCGCCGGAGCAGGCGGCCCACGCCGGGTTGAGCTTCGGCGAGATGGTGCGCTGGATGGTGGAGGACGCCTCGTGCTCCCGGTGAGGACCGCCCGCCGCGACCCCGCGCCCTCGCGGCTGCGCTACCGGCTCAACCGGCTCTGGCTGCGGCCGGGGTTCCGCCGGCTGGTCAACTTCGGGGCGCCGATGCTGGTGGGCGTGCTCGGGGCCTGGACGCTGGCCGCCGAGCTCGATCTGCGGACGCGCTCGGCGGAGGCGGTCGCGGCCGTGCGCGACGCGCTGATCGACCGGCCGCAGTTCATCATCACCGAGATCGCCATTCCCGACGTCAGCGAGGATCTGGCCGAGCAGATCCGCACCGCGGCCTTCGTGGCGCTTCCCGCCAATTCGCTCGAGGTCAACGTCGCCGCGGTGCGCGAACGCATCGAGGGGCTGGCCGCGGTCGAGCGCGCGCGGGTGCGGGCGCTGGCCAGCGGCGTGCTGGAGATTCGGGCCATCGAGCGGACGCCGGTGGTGGTCTGGCGCGACGGCGACCGGGTGCAGCTTCTCGACCAGGGCGGGGTGCGCGTGGCCGAAGTCGACAGCCGGCTGCGGCGCATCGACCTGCCTCTGATCGCCGGCGAGGCCGCCGGGGACCAGGTTCCCGAGGCGCTGGCGCTCTTCGATCTCGCCAAGCCGGTCGCGTCGCGACTGCGCGGGCTGGTGCGCATCGGCGGACGCCGCTGGGACCTGGTGCTCGACCGCGACCAGGTGATCCGCCTTCCCGAGAACGACCCGCACGCGGCGCTGCGCATGGTGATGGAGATCCATGCCCGCAGCGACCTGCTGGGGCGGGACGTGACGGTGATCGACATGCGCAACCCCGACCGCCCGCTGGCGCGGCTGACGGAGCATGCGCGCGCGGAGTTGGAGCGGTTGCGGGCGATGGCGGCAGGAGAAGACGCATGAGGCGCGAGCTTTACGAAGTGCAGCGGGCGATGCGGGCGCGGCGCGAGAGCGCGCTCAAGCGCGGCGTGATCGCGGTGCTCGACATCGGGACCGCCAAGGTCGCCTGCCTGGTGCTGCAGTTTGTGCCCGACGACGGCCCCGAGGGCGCGACGCGCCCGACGTTGCGCCAGGGCGCCTTCCGGGTGATCGGCGCGGCGAACACCCGCTCGCGCGGGGTCGCCTTCGGCGAGATCGCGGCGATGGACGAATGCGAACGCGCGGTGCGCACCGCCATCCAGGGCGCGCAGAAGATGGCCGGGATGCGGGTCGACCACGTGATGGTCAGCTTCTCGGGCGGGCGGCCGCGCTCCTACGGCGTCACCGGCGAGACCGACGTGATGAACGGAGCCGTCGCCGAGCGCGACATCGGGCACGTGCTCGCGGCCTGCGATTTGCCCGACCACGGCCCGGACGCGGAGCCGATCCATGCGCTGCCAGTCAACTTCTGCCTCGACCAGCGTTCGGGCCTCACCGATCCGCGCGGCCAGATCGGCCGGCGGCTCGAGGTGGACATGCATCTCTTGACCATCGCCTCGACGCCGTTGCGCAACGTCCTGCACTGCATCCGGCGCTGCGATCTTGAGCTCGCCGGCATCGTCGCCGCGTCCTACGCCTCGGGGATCGCCAGCCTGGTGGAAGACGAGCAGGAACTGGGCGGGGCCTGCATCGACATCGGCGCCGGTGCCACCGGCATCTCGATCTTTGTGCGACGCCAGATGATCTATGCCGATGCGGTGCGCATGGGCGGCGCGCACGTCACCTCCGACATCTGCCAGGGGCTGCAGGTGTCGATGCAGGACGCCGAGCGTCTCAAGACCATGCACGGCGGTCTTGTCGCCACGGGGCTCGACGACCGCGACATGATCGAGCTGCCGTCGATCCTGGGGGACTGGGAGCACGATCGTCGGCAGATCAGCCGGTCGGAGCTGATCGGGGTGATGCGACCGCGGGTCGAGGAGATCCTTGAGGAGGCGCGCGCCCGGCTCGACGCCTCGGGCTTCGAGTATCTGCCGAGCCAGCGCATCGTGCTTACGGGCGGCTCGGCGCAGATCCCCGGGCTGGAGGGCACGGCGGCGCGCATCCTCGGGCGGCAGTGTCGGGTCGGCAAGCCGCTGCGCGTGCAGGGCCTGCCGCAATCGGCGACCGGCTCGGCCTTCGCGACTGCGGTCGGGCTGGCGATGCACGTTTCCCATCCGCAGGACGAGTTCTGGGACTTCGAGATGCCCGCGGACGCCTACGGGACCCGCCGCGTCGCCCGCGCCCTGCGCTGGTTTAAGGAGAATTGGTAACTTGTGTAGCAGAGACATAAAATCGCTTTATATAGTAGCCAACCGCAAGATATTGTGGAAAATTTTCGGAATATGCGTGACGATTGGGCCGCGTTCGGCTACGATCTCGAATCAAGAGCAATGAGGATTTCGCGCCGAAACGCGCGAATGCAGGGGCAACAGGACAGGCGGATAGGACCCATGGCGCTAAATCTCAGCATTCCGGTAACGAACGATCTCAGCCCTCGCATCACGGTGATCGGCGTCGGGGGCGCGGGCGGGAACGCGGTCAACAACATGATCGAGAACGCGCTGGAGGGCTGCGAGTTCGTGGTGGCCAACACCGACGCGCAGGCGCTCCAGCAGAGCCGCGCGACCAACAAGCTCCAGCTCGGCGCGCGGGTCACCGAGGGGCTCGGCGCGGGCGCGCGGCCAGAGGTGGGCGCCGCGGCGGCCGAGGAGAGCATCGAGGACATCGTCGAGAAGCTCGCGGGCTGCCACATGTGCTTCATCACCGCCGGCATGGGCGGCGGCACCGGCACCGGCGCCGCTCCGATCATCGCCAAGGCCGCCCGCGAGATGGGCGTGCTGACGGTGGGCGTAGTCACCAAGCCATTCCACTTCGAGGGCTCGCGGCGGATGCGCCAGGCCGAGACCGGCGTGGAGGAGCTGCAGGCGCACGTCGACACGCTGATCATCATCCCCAACCAGAACCTGTTCCGGCTGGCCAACGAGAAGACGACGTTCACCGAGGCCTTCAGCCTCGCCGACGACGTGCTCTACCAGGGCGTGAAGGGCGTCACCGACCTGATGGTCCGGCCCGGCATCATCAACCTCGACTTCGCCGACGTGCGCTCGGTGATGAACGAGATGGGCAAGGCGATGATGGGCACGGGCGAGGCCGCCGGCGAGGATCGTGCGGTGCAGGCCGCCGAGAAGGCGATCGCCAACCCGCTTCTGGACGAGATCAGCCTCAAGGGCGCCCGCGGCGTGCTGATTAACGTCACCGCCGGCCCCGACATGACGCTCTTCGAGCTCGACGAGGCCGCCAACCGCATCCGCTCCGAGGTGGACCCGGAGGCCAACATCATGGTCGGCTCGACGCTCGATCCGGAGATGGACGGCACCATGCGGGTCTCGGTGGTCGCCACCGGCATCGACGCGGTGGCGCGGTCGGCGGCCGAGCCCCTCAGTGACTACACCCGGTCCGAGCCGGTGGCGGCGCCCGCCGAGGAGACGGCGCGCTCCGAGCCCGCGTACGCGGTGCAGCGCGCCGCAGCGCCCGAGCCCGAGCGCCGCGAGTTCTTCGACGAGCCCGAGGTCGATGACGTCCCGCCGCCGCAGCCCGCGCACGCCTACGAGCGCACTGCGCCCTTCGGGGAGCCGAAGATCGAGGGCCGCGGCGAGGCCGAGGCACGGCGTCCGGGCGAGCCCTCGCCGGACGCGCTGCGCCGGCTCCAGCGCGCGGTCCAGAACGTGCCCAAGGCCGCGCCGATGAGCCCGAGCGCCGCCCCGCGCGACGCCGAGCGCAACAGCCGCATGACCATCAACAGCCTCATCCACCGCATGACCGGCCAGGTGGCCCGCGAGGAGGCGACGCCGCCGCGCCCGGCAGCGCAGCCCTCGCTGCGCGGTCAGCCGGCGGCGACGGACGAGTACGAGGATCAAGAGCGCGAACGCGTCGACATACCCGCCTTCCTCAGACGGCAGGCCAACTAGGACGGGCCCGCGGGTCCTATCCCCCCGTTGCTTGCGGGTGATGCGTCCAGAAGGCGTCCGGTTTCCGGGCGCCTTTTTCCCTTGCGCGGCGGTTGTATTTTCTTGCGCGTCGCCAATGGGTTAGGACTGTTGCAATCAGTCATAAAGCTTGATTTGTCGCAGGACTGTCACGTCCTTATCTTGCAGTGCAACAGAGCAGGCGGCCCGCCGGCAAAGATGCGGGCCAAGAATCGGGGGCGACAATGCAGACCACGTTGAAATCGGAGGCGAGCCTCGTCGGTATGGGGCTGCATTCGGGCCGTCCGGCCCGCTTGGTGCTGCGTCCGGCGCAGGCGGGCGGCATTCGCTTCCGACGCACCGACGTCACCGACCGGGATAACGTGATCCCGGCCCGCTACGACCTGGTGACCGACACGACGCTGTGCACTCGGCTGAGCAACGCGGCCGGGGTTTCGGTCTCGACAGTCGAGCATCTGATGGCGGCCTTCGCCGGCGCGGGCGTGACCCATGCGCTGGTCGACATCGACGGTCCCGAAGTTCCGATCATGGATGGCAGCAGCCAGCGCTTCGCGCGCGAGATCCTGCGCGCCGGCGTGGCGTCTATCGAGCGCGAGACCGCGGCGCTGCGCGTGCTCAAGCCGGTGCGGGTCACCGAGGGCGACGCCTGGGCGGAGCTGTCTCCGGCCGACGAGCTTACGATCGATTTCGAGATCGATTTCGACGACGCGGCGATCGGCCGGCAGGCCAAGCGGCTCTCGATGCGCAACGGCGCCTTCGTTCACGAACTCGCCGACTGCCGGACCTTTTGCCGGCGCGCGGACGTGGAGGCGATGCAGGCGGCGGGGCTGGCGCTCGGCGGCACGCTCGACAACGCGATCGTGGTCGACGGCGCGGAGATCCTGAACCCCGGCGGGCTTCGGCGACGCGACGAGTTCGTGCGCCACAAGATGCTCGACGCGCTGGGCGACCTTGCGCTGGCGGGCGCGCCGATCCTCGGGGCGTACCGCGGCTCCAGGGCGGGCCATGGCCTGACCAACCGGCTGTTGCGGGCGCTCTTCGCCGATGCGGAGGCCTGGGAGCAGGTCAGCGTGGACGCCAGCGCCGCCGACAGGCTTCCGGGCGCAGGCGTCGCGCTCGCCGACCTGGCCCGGGCGGGCTGACGCCGCGGCGTTCCGGCCTCCCGCGGGACCCCGGTAGCCTGTCGTTTTCCTTTGTCCCGCCGCTTCGGCCTGTGCTAGGTGGTCCCGTTGACGGATACGGGCCGGCGGAGGCGCGCCGGCGCAGAGGGCATTGATGGTGCGTGCGGGAGTGACAAGTCGGGGCATGGCGCTGGCGGCCTGTCTTGCCCTGACCCTCTCGGGCTGCGGCGGGCGCTCGTTCAACGACTACCTGCCGTCCTTCGGTCGCGACGAGGTGCCGATCGAGGCGCTGACCCCCCAGCAGATCTACCTCGCCGGTGAGGCGCAGCTCGCCGAAGGCGAGCCCCGCTCGGCGGGCGAGACCTTTGGCGAGGTCGAGCGGCTCTATCCCTATTCGGAATGGGCAAAGCGGGCGATGCTGATGTCGGCCTTCGCCTATCACGAGGGTGCGCTCTATGCCGAGAGCCGGTCTGCGGCGGAGCGGTACCTGGCGTTCTATCCCGCCGACGTGGACGCGCCTTACGCGCAGTTCCTGATCGGGTTGTCGTATTACGATCAGATCGTCGACATCGGCCGCGACCAGACCGCCACCTTCGACGCGCTGATGGAGATGCGCGACATCATCGAGCGCTACCCCGACAGCGAATACGCCGTTTCCGCGCAGCTCAAGTTCGAGCTCGCCCTCGACCATCTGGCCGGCAAGGAAATGGAAATCGGGCGCTATTACCTGAACCGCGGCCACTACACCGCCGCGATCAACCGGTTCCGGGTGGTTGTGGAAGAGTACCAGACCACGACCCACACCCCAGAGGCGCTGCACAGGCTGGTGGAATCCTATCTCTCGCTCGGCCTCGTGGAGGACGCGCAGGCCGCCGCGGCGATCTTGGGCTACAACTTCCAGGGATCGCCCTGGTATCGCGACAGCTATGCGCTGCTCACCGGCCGCGGGCTCGCGCCCCAGAGCGGCGGCGACGGCTGGCTGAACCGGACCTACCGGCAGGTCGTGCTCGGGGAATGGCGCTGACCCGCGACGGGCGCGGCTGACAGATGCTGCTGACGCTCGCCATCCGCGACATGGTGCTCATCGAGGCGGCGGAGTTGCGGTTCCGGCCGGGGCTGAACGTGCTCACCGGCGAGACCGGGGCGGGCAAGTCGATCCTGCTCGACGCGCTGGGCTTCGTGCTTGGCTGGCGGACCCGGGCGGAGCTGGTGCGCGCCGGCACCGAGGAGGGCGAGGTGGCCGCGAGCTTCGCGCTGGCGCCCGGGCACGCCGCTCGTGCGATCCTCGAGGAGGCGGGCCTGCCCGGGGGAGACGAGCTGATCCTTCGGCGCACGGTCGGGGCGGACGGCCGGCGGCAGGCTTTCGTCAACGATCGCCGCGCCGCGGCCGAGACGCTTCGGCGTCTCTCGGACACGCTGATCGAGCTGCACGGACAGCAGGACGATCGCGGCATGCTCGATCCGCGCGGCCACCGCCGGCTGCTCGACGCCTTCGCCGGGGCCGGGGAGACGGTGGCCGAGAGTCGCGCCGCCTGGCGCGCCCGCGCGGAAGCCGAGCGGGCGCTGGCCGACGCCGAGAGCCGGCTCGAGGCGGCGCGGCGCGACGAGGAATACCTGGCCCATGCGGTCGCGGAGCTTGAGGCGCTCGATCCTGCCCCTGACGAGGAGCCGGCGCTCGACGCGCGGCGCCGGACGCTGCGCGCCTCGGAGCGCATCGCCGAGGACCTGGGCCGCGCGGCGTCCGCGCTCGGACCCGAGGGGGCCGAGGGGCCGCTCCTCGACGCGCTGCGATGGACCGAGGGCGCAAGCGCCGCCGCCGACGCGGCGCTCGACGCGACGCTGGCCGCCCTGGAGCGCACGCTGGCCGAGCTCGGGACCGCCGCGGATGCGCTCGCCGAGGCGCGGGCCGGGCTGGTGGGCGATCCGGGCGAACTGGAGCGCGTCGAAGAGCGGCTCTTTGCGATCCGCGGGCTGGCGCGCAAGCACAACGTCGCGCCCGACGCGCTGGCGGGGCTGACGGCCGATCTGCGCGCGCGTTTCGCCGAGATCGCCTCGGGGGACGACGCGGTGCGGGCGCGGCGCTCGGCGCTCGGGGCCGCGGACGCGCAGTGGCGCTCGACGGCCGAGAGGCTGAGCGCGCTGCGGGTGGAGGCCGCGGGACGGCTTAACGCCCGCATGGCCGAGGAACTGGCCCCTCTCCGGCTTGGGCGCGCGGTCTTCGTCGCCGAGGTGACGCCCGGCGAGCCCGGGCCGGACGGCGCCGACCGCGTGCGCTTCACCGCCGCGACCATCGCCGGGGCGGAGCCCGGGCCGATCGAGAAGGTGGCGTCGGGCGGCGAGCTGTCGCGGTTCCTCCTGGCGCTCAAGGTCTGCCTGAGCGACGCGACCGACGCGGTGACGCTGATCTTCGACGAGATCGACCGCGGCGTCGGCGGCGCGACTGCCGATGCGGTCGGCCGGCGGCTGCGCGCGCTCGGGGACGCGGCGCAGGTGCTGGTGGTCACCCATTCGCCGCAGGTCGCCGCGCAGGGCGCGCATCACTGGCGCGTCGGCAAGCGCGGGGCTGCGGAGGACACGCGCACGGAAGTGGTTGCGCTCGACGCGGCGGCGCGGATAGACGAGATCGGCCGGATGCTTGCAGGCGACCGGATCACCAGCGAGGCGCGCGCAGCAGCGAAGGCGTTGTTGTCGGCCTGAGCCGGGCTCAGACCTGTTCGACGGCCGCGTGGTCGCTGTCGAAGGCGATATAGCCGGCGATGCGCTCGAAGCCCGCGTAGGGCGCCTCGAAGGACCAGGCCGCCCCGAGAATCAGCCCGGCCGATGCGGAGACATCGTAATAGGTCGCGTTGCCGCGCTTGGGCGAGGCCCATGTGCGTTCGGTGCGCTCAAGGAACTCCATGCCGATGTCCTCGCGCGGAAAGTAGATCTCGGGCGGGTAGTCGCCGTCGCGCACTTCGAGCGCGCGTTTGGATTCAGCGAGCACCGCGCCGCCTGCCCGCACCACCCAGACGCCCGCCGCGGGCGTGATCGTCACATTGCCTGAAAACATGGCCAATGCGCCTCCTGCGCAAGCTAACCGCAGTTTCGTGTCTCCTGCATGACAGCCGCCGCCGGGCGTGTCGAGCCCGGCGGGAGGTCCGGGCCTACGCGCCGAGCGGCGCCGTCGCTGCGGCGAACCAGCCCGAGGCTTCGGGTGCGACCAGCGGGCCGATCTCGGCGCGGACGCGGGCGTGGTAGGCGTCGACCCAGGCGATCTCGTCGGGCGCCAGCAGACCCGGGTCGATCAGGCGTCGGTCGATGGGCGCTAACGTGAGCGTCTCGAAGGAGAGCATCTCGCGCTCGCCGCCCGGCGGGATCTCGGGCGCGCGCACCACCGCGAGGTTCTCGGTGCGAATGCCGAAGGCGCCCTCGCGGTAGTAGCCGGGCTCGATGGAGAGGATCATGCCGGGCGCGAGCGCCTCCGTGGCGCGTCGCGACAGGCCCTGCGGTCCCTCGTGCACGCCCAGATACGAGCCGACCCCGTGCCCGGTGCCGTGGTCGTAGTCGAGCCCCGCCCGCCAGAGCGCGACCCGCGCGACCGCGTCGAGGTCGCGGCCGGCGAGGCCCGTGGGCCAGCGCAGCTGGGACATTGCGATGAGCCCCTTGAGCACGAGCGTGAACGGCCTGACGGCTTCGGGCGGCGGTGCGCCCACGACCACGGTGCGGGTGATGTCGGTGGTGCCATCGGCGTACTGGCCGCCGCTGTCGATGAGGAGAAGCTCGCCGGGAGAGATAGGGCGGTTGGACGCCTCGCTGACGCGGTAGTGCACGATGGCGCCGTTGGGGCCCGAGCCCGAGATCGTCTCGAAGGCGATCTCGCGCAGGGCGTTGGTGCGCCGGCGCTCGGTCTCGAGCGCGCGCACCACGGCGATCTCGTCGAGCCCGCCCTCGGCCGCGGCCCGGTCGATCCAGGCGAGCAGGTTCGAGACCGCGGCGCCGTCGCGCAACTGGGCCGAGCGCGCGCCGGCGATCTCGGCTGGGGTCTTGCAGGCCCGCGGCAGCGCGCAGGGGTCGCGGGCCCAGACGATCTCGGTCCGGCCGGCTGCCGCCAGCCGGTCGCGGAACCAGACCGGCGCGGTGTCGCGGTCGAGCGACACGCGGCCCTCCAGCGCATCGACGCGCTCGGGCAGGGCCTCTGGCGGCAGCCAGCGCACCTGCGGGCCGCGCGCCTCCAGGAGGCCAGGTTCGGCGCGGGCCGGGTCGAGGAAGACCTCGACCGCGCCGTCGGCCGCGACGATGGCGAAGGCCAGCGCCACCGGCGTCCGGGCGATGTCCGAGCCGCGGATGTTGAGAAGCCAGGCGACGGACTCCGGCAGGGTCAGGATCGCCGCCGCCGCCTCGCGCTCGCGCAGGACGTCGGCGATCTCGGCGCGCTTCTCGGCCGCGTCGCGACCGGCGAGCGCGTCGGGATGGGCGGTGACCGGGGCTGCGGGCGGCGGCGGCTGGTCCTCCCAGACCGCGTCGACGAGGTTCGCGACGGGCTCCAGCCCGACCCCGGCCCGCGCCAGCCGCGCGCCGATGTCCTCGATCTGCCGGGCGGGATGCAACCAGGGATCGTAGCCGATTCGCGCGCCGCGCGCGCTGACCTCGGCGATCCAGTCGCCGGGCGCGTCCTCGGGCGCGCGCAGGATGGTGAACTGGCTGAGGTCGATTTCCCCGCGCGCCTGGAGCCGGTAGCGGCCGTCGACGAAGAGCCCGGCGCGGTCGCGGGTGATGACCGCGAGCCCCGCCGATCCGGTGAAGCCGGTGAGCCAGGCCAGCCGCTCGTCGCGGGGCGGCACGGTTTCGCCGTGGTGGGCGTCGGCGCGCGGCACGAGAAACCCGTCGACGTCCGCTTGAGCCATGGCCGCGCGCAGGGCGCGCAGCCGCGCCGCGCCTGCGGTCGGGTCGCTGCGGGTCACGAAGTGCTGGAACACTTTCGAATTCCTTTCAGATTTCCATCGAGTTTGAAGGATGGGCCGTTTGTCGTGGCGGCCAATTTGCGATAGCTTCAGGAACGTGAATCATCTCAAGGTAGAGTGCTTCATGCGGATACGGATCTTCGTGGCGGTTCTGCTCCTGACGGCGGCGCTCTGGCGCGCCCTTGTGGACTGGCAGGCGACCATCGGCAACGGCTACGCCTACAGGTTCACCTCGATCGGGGTGATGATGCAGAACGCCTGGCCGGACGAGTTCGAGTCCATGAAGGTGTTCTGGCGCAGCAGCGGCGTGCCCTACGCCTGGGATCCCGTCGGCGCCACGGTGATGGCGGTGCCGGTGGCGGCGGTGCTGGCGCTCTGCGGCGGGTTGATCTGGCTCTCGAGCCGCCGGAGCGGACGCCGGGCGTAGCGGTGAAAATCTGGTGCCCCGTCGACGCGCAAAGGTGATGGGGTCCCGTTCTCGACCAGTGAACATCCCCCGGATACCTGACGCGAATCGATCCGCTGGGCTCAAGAGACCCCGCTGGCGCCCTCCACACGGCGTGAGACGTCTGGGGGAATTTCGACTCTGCGACGAGCGCCTTCATACCCCACGTGATGCTCGAAGAGCTGGGCGCGTCCTGTGAGCTCGTGCGACCGGCGCCGCGCGTCGGACGATGGGTGGTCGGAACCAGCCGTCGGGATCTGACCGCTAGCGACCGCGGCTCTTCGGGCCGAAGATCAGCCAAGCGATGAAGCCGAGAAACGGCAGGAACAGGATCACCAGGACCCAGATCACCTTGGCGCCGGTTCCCGCGTTGGAATTGACGATCGAGATGATCGCCCAGATGTTGAGAACCAGCAGCACGAGGCCGAAAAAACCGGACACTTCGGGGCGCATGGGTGTGAACTCCTTCTTCTGCGGCCGACGCCTTCAGGCCCGCGCCAGCCGCCGGCGTCGGGTGGCGCGGACGGGATCGTTGTCGAAGAGCGCGGCGAGCTGCTCGGTCATTGCGCCTGCGAGCTGCTCGACGTCGGTGATGGTGACCGCGCGCGAATAGTAGCGCGTGACGTCGTGGCCGATGCCGATGGCGATGAGCTCGACGGCGCGGCGACGCTCGACCATGCCGATCACGTCGCGCAGGTGCTTCTCGAGATAGTTCGCCGGGTTCACCGACAGCGTGCTGTCGTCGACCGGCGCCCCGTCGGAGATCACCATGAGGATGCGCCGCGCCTCGGGCCGGCTGGTCAGACGCCGGTGCGCCCATTCCAGCGCCTCGCCGTCGATATTCTCCTTCAGGAGGCCTTCCTTCATCATCAGCCCGAGATTGGCCCGCGCCCGCCGCCAAGGCGCCTCGGCGGATTTGTAGACGATGTGGCGCAGGTCGTTGAGCCGGCCGGGAAGGCTCGGGCGCTGGGCCGCGAGCCAGGCCTCGCGACTCTGGCCGCCCTTCCAGGCGCGGGTGGTGAAGCCGAGGATCTCGACCTTGACCTGGCAGCGTTCGAGCGTGCGCGCGAGCACGTCGGCGCAGATCGCCGCGATCGAGATCGGCCGCCCGCGCATCGAGCCGGAATTGTCGAGCAGCAGCGTCACCACCGTGTCGCGGAACTCGGTGTCGCGCTCGCGCTTGAACGACAGCGGCGTCAGCGGGTTCGCCACCACCCGGGCGAGGCGGCCGGCGTCGAGCGTGCCCTCCTCAAGGTCGAACTCCCAGGAGCGGTTCTGCTGGGCCTGCAGGCGACGCTGGAGCCGGTTGGCGAGGCGCGCCACCGCGCCGCGCAGCGGTTCGAGCTGCTGGTCGAGGTAGACGCGCAGCCGCTCGAGCTCGGCGGGATCGGCGAGATCCTCCGCGGCGATCTCCTCGTCGAAGCGCGTCTCGAAGACCCGGTAGGCGGGGTCGGCGTCGGAATAGGGCGGCGGCAGCCGGTCGGACGGATCGCCCTCCTCGAGTTCGGCGTCCGCGCCAAGGTCGGAGTCCTCGCCCTCGGTCGCGTCCGCGTCGAGATCCTGCGGATCGCCGGTCTGCTCGGAGGGCGCGTCCTCGACGCCGTCCTGCTGCTGGCTCTCCTCGCCGCCCTCCTCGGAGCGGCCGTCGTCCTCGTCCTGGTCGTCCTCGGGGTCGTCGCCGGCCTCGTCGTCGGATTCCTCGTCCTGGTCGGGGTCGTCGCCGAGTTGTTCGCCGTAGCCGAGATCGTCGATGACCCTGCGCGCGAAACGCGCGAAGGCGCGCTGGTCGGAGAGCACCGCGTCGAGCCCCTCGAGCGTGCCGCCGGCGCGGGTCTCGAACTCGGCGCGCCAGAGGTCGAGCACGTTGCGCGCACCGGGCGGAAGCTCACGGCCGGTGGCGAGTTGACGCACCAGGTAGCCGGCCGCCTCGGCCATCGGCGCGCGTTCGGCGTCGGTGATCTCCGCAAAACCGAGCCGCCGCGCCTCCTCGGCGATCTTGGCGTCGATGTTGCCCGCCGAACCCGGCATCGCGCGCGCGCCCATCGCCTCGCAGCGGGCGGTTTCCATGGAGTCGAAGATCGCGGCCGCGGTCTCGCCCTGGGGAACGTATCGGCCGTGGGTGGCGTCGCTGTGGTAGCGCCGCCGCAGCGCGAAGGCGTCAGCCGTGCCGCGCGCCAGCATCACCTCGGACCGGGTCATGCGCCGCGTCACCTGCGGCAGACGCATCGTGTCGTTGGCGACGCCGGGCGGATCGACCGTGTAGGAGACCGTGAGCTCCGCGTCGCCCGCCATGGCGCGGGTCGCCTCGGTCAGCGCCTTCTTGAAGTGGTCGGCGGGATTGTCGGAGGGCCTGGACATGGCTTTCGGTAGATAGCCGGGCGGGTCGGGAACGCAAGTGGCGATCTGGGCCTGGGCCATCGCGCGCGCCGCAGCTTTCCGCTCGCTTCGCGATCGACTATGGGGTGGGGAGCAGGATCAGGAACGGCGGGTAGGCGGATGCGAACGACGAGACGGGCGGCGGCTATCGGGATCGCGGCGGTGGCGCTGGCGGCCTGCGCCGGAGGGTCTGGCACGGGCGCGCCCGCAGGCCGCGCGGCCCCGGATCCGGCGATGCAGCCGGTTCCCAACGCCGGCTTCGACGCCTGGGTCGCGGCGTTCCGGCCACGCGCCGAGGCGCAGGGCATCTCGCCCGCCACCTTCGATGCGGCGTTCCGGAACGCGGGGTTCGTGCCCGGGGTCGTCGAGCGCGACCGCAACCAGACGGAATTCACGCGGACGCTGGAGGACTATCTTGCGATCGCGGCCTCGGACGAGCGGGTTGGCAATGGCCAGGCGGCGTTGCGGCAGTACGGGCCGACGCTCGCGCAGATCGAGGCGCGCTACGGGGTCGAGTTGCAGGTCGTCGTGGCCGTCTGGGGGCTGGAGAGCAGCTACGGCACGCGGCGCGGTGACGTGCCGGTGATCTCGGCCCTGGCGACGCTGGCCTACGAGGGGCGGCGGGGCGCGTTCTTCGAGCAGCAACTCGTCGCCGCGCTCAGGATCCTGCAGAACGGCGACACCAGCCCGCAGGGCATGACCGGAAGCTGGGCCGGGGCGATGGGGCACACCCAGTTCATCCCGACCTCCTATCTCGCCTATGCGGTCGACTTCACCGGCGACGGGCGCCGCGACATCTGGTCGGACGATCCCACCGACTCGCTCGCCTCGACGGCGGCCTATCTCGACAGGTCGGGCTGGCGACAGGGCCAGCCCTGGGGCGTCGAGGTTCGACTGCCGCCCGGTTTCTCCGGTCCCGTCGGGCGCGGGACGACGCGCAGCGCCTCCGCCTGGGCCGCGCAGGGGGTGCGCGACATGGATGGCAGGCCCGTCCCCGACCACGGTCCGGCCTCGATCCTGGCGCCGATGGGCGCGGGTGGCCCGGCGTTCATGATCTTCCCCAACTTCGCGGTGATCCTGCGCTACAACAACTCCGAGAGCTACGCGATCGGCATCGGCCATCTTTCGGATAGGCTTGTCGGCGGGTCGCCGATCCGGGGGGCGTTCCCGCCCGACGCGCAGGGCATGACCATCGCCGATCGCCAGGAGCTGCAGCGCCGGCTGACCGCAGCGGGGTTCGACACCGAGGGCAGCGACGGGGTGATCGGGCCGCGGACCCGGGCCGCGATCAGCGGCTACCAGGCGCAGGCGGGACTGCCGGTGACGGGCGAGCCGTCGCTGGAGTTGCTGGCGCAGCTGCGCTGACACGCACGCCGCCTGGGTCGCTGGCTCGAGGCGCAATCGCCTTCACCCTGTCAGGACCAGGCGAAGCGCCTCCGTTTCGCCGAGCACGAAGTCGAAGAAGGCCCCTACGCGAGGCCTATGCCTGTGATCGGGATGGGCGAGGATGCGCCAGGCACGGGTCAACTCCGGCACGGGGCCGAGGACACGCAACAGGTCGGGTTCGGCATCCCCGAGCGCCATCGGCAAGACCGCGACGCCAACGCCGGCTCTCGCCGACGAGATCAATCCGAGCACGCTGCTGGTGCGGGCGGCAAACGTGGCTTGCGGGGCGACCTCGCGGAGCCAGATGACGAGGCGGTGGCGGGTCATGTTTTCCTCGAATCCGATCAGCGGATGGTCGGCGAGTTCGGAGACCCGCCGAGGCGCTCCGTGCTTCGCGACATAGTTCCCGCTGGCGTAGATCGCCCACAGCGAATCCGCGATCTTGCGACCCACGAGCGCGCCGTCGTCGGTATCGCCGGACCGGAGCGCCACGTCCGCCTCTCCCTTGGCGAGATCGATGTATTTGTCACTGAGCACGAACTCGACCGTCAGGCCCGGATTGGCCGCGTGAAATCTGTCGAGGAACCCCGATCGCTCGAGCCGCAATGCGATGGGTTCAGGACATGTCAGCCGGACGACGCCGCTGAGGGCGCGGCCCTCGTCGCGCACGGCCAGTGCGAAGCCTTCGGCGGCAGCGGCCACGGCGCGTGCCTGCGGCAGGACGGCTATCCCGAGTTTGGTGAGCCGGTAGCCGGCGGGCAGCCGTTCCACCAGGCGCTGGCCCAGTCTTGCTTCGAGGATCGCCAGTCTTCGCTGAACGGTGGATTGATTGACGCCGAGCGCCCGCGCCGCGGCGAGCGTGCTGCCGGTATCGGCCACGGCCAGCAAGAAGCGCAGGTCGTTCCAGTCGAACATGGTCCCCCGCAAATCTGCGACCCCGTTCCGCAAGGATGCGGCTGCGCGGACCCGCAAGTAAGCGGTATTGTCGTGAAGGTCCGCAAGACGCGACCCTCGGGACACGCCAGCGGCCACGAACATGCAGGACGGGTCATACGAACGCCACGAGGCCCGCGAACGGGAGACGCGCGAATGACAGTCGAGACGACATCGCCAAGCAATTGCGCCAAGGATCGCGCGCGCGCGGACTGGGACGCTGCCGCGACCGGTTGGGACAGGCACGCGCCGGCGATCCGAGACTGGCTGCGACAGTCCACGGACGCAATGCTGACCAAGGCGGGCATAGCGCCCGGGGATAGGGTTCTGGACTTGGCGGCCGGCGCGGGGGATCTGACGCTCGATCTGGCGGCACGCGTCGGGCCAACGGGTCGGGTCGTCGCGAGCGACATCTCCGCGCAGATCCTCGCCCTCGCCGCGCGCAATGCGTCGCGGGCGGGATACGAGAATGTGGAGACCCACCGCGCGGACGCCGAGCGCCTCGATCTGGACGACGGCGCATTCGACGTGGCGGTCTGTCGGCTGGGACTGATGTTTCTGCCCGACCCGGTGGCCGGACTTCGCCAGGTCCACCGCGTCATGAAGCCGGGCGGGCGGTTCTGCAGCCTCGTGTTCGCCGGACCCGATCGCAACCCTTGCCTGCGCATCCTGGTGACGACGGCCCTGCGCCACGCGGGCTTGCCGCCGCGCGATCCGTTCCAGCCCGGCGGGCTGCTCAGTCTTGGTCGGCCGGGCGCGATCGACGCACTGTTTCGGCAAGCCGCCTTCTCGGAGATCGCAACGACCGAAGTTGACGCCCCGTTCCGGATGCCGACGACGGCAAGCTATCTCGAATTCATTCGGGACGCCGCAGGTCCGATCCTCCAGATCCTCGCGCCGCTGTCGGACAAGACGAAGGTTGCGGCCTGGGCGGACATGGCCGATCAACTCGACACGTTTCAGGGGCCGGAGGAGTGGGTCGGACCCAACAGTCTCCTGCTGACGGTGGGAATGACGTGATCGCGTCCGGACGCCCCCCGAGCTCTCGGTCAGTTGCGAACAGTCGCTAGCCGTCGCGGGCGGCTTGACGCAAGGGCGCGAGGGGCGCATCGGATTGCGATATGCAAGGATGGAGGATTCAATGCGAACGCCCATTCTGCTCACGGCCGTTGTCGTGGGGATCGTCTGCGGCCCTTCCGCGGCAGTAACCAAGCATCCTGCAGAGCCAATCCGCTCCCTTCGGACGACCGCAAGCCAGATCAACATCGCCGATCTCTACAATCCTCGGCCGCTGCTGGACTGCGTGGCCGGAACGGTGTTCTGTCTGCCGCCGCCGGACAACTGCGCAGCGGACGGACCGAACTGCCAGCCGTTCGTGCCTGGCTTCCCCGACGTTCCAGCGGCGCAGATCCCTCTGCCCCCGGCTATCGGCGCGCTTCTCGCCGGGATCTCGGCGCTGGCCGGGCTGGCGATGCGCCGCCGGCCGGCCTGAGCGAGCGTCTCAGCCGAGGCTGGCGCTGACCGCGCTCTCGGGCAGTTCCTTGTCGAAGCAGCGCTGGTAGAACTCGGCGACGGTCTGGCGCTCGAGTTCGTCGCACTTGTTGAGGAACGTCAGCCGAAACGCGAAGCCGATGTCGCCGAAGATGCGGGTGTTCTCGGCCCAGTTCAGCACCGTACGGGGCGACATCACCGTGGAGAGGTCGCCGTTCATGAACGCAGCGCGGGTCAGGTCGGCGACGGTCACCATGCGGCTGACGGTCTTGCGGCCCTCGGGCGTGGCGTATTCGGGGAACTTGGCGAGCACGATGTCGGCCTCGGCGTCGTGCTCGAGGTAGTTGAGCGTGACCACGAGGCTCCAGCGGTCCATCTGGCCCTGATTGATCTGCTGGGTGCCGTGGTAGAGGCCGGTGGTGTCGCCGAGACCGATGGTGTTGGCGGTGGCGAACAGCCGGAAATAGGGATGCGGGCGGATCACCCGGTTCTGGTCCAAGAGCGTCAGCTTGCCGTCGGTCTCCAGCACGCGCTGGATGACGAACATCACGTCCGGCCGCCCCGCGTCGTATTCGTCAAAGCAGATCGCGACCGGGTTGTTCAGGCACCAGGGCAAGATGCCCTCCTGGAACTCGGTGACCTGCATCCCGTCGCGGATGCGGATCGCGTCCTTGCCCAGCAGATCGATGCGGCTGATGTGGCTGTCGAGGTTGACGCGCACGCAGGGCCAGTTGAGGCGGGCCGCGACCTGTTCGATGTGTGTCGACTTCCCGGTGCCGTGATAACCTTGGATCATCACGCGCCGGTTGTGGGTGAAGCCCGCGAGGATCGCGAGCGTGGTCTCCGGGTCAAAACGGTAGGTCAGATCAAGATCGGGCACGCGCTCGGTGCGGTCTGCGAAGCCGCGCACCGTCATGTCGACGTCCACCCCGAAGACGTCGCGCACGTCGACGTCGACTTTTGGTTCGGCGCCGCTGTCCATGTCCAATCCGCCGTCCGCCATGTTCGCTCGCCCGAAATCCAGATGAAATGCCGCAGGATACCCACCCGAGGGCTATGTGTCCCAAACGCCGCGGCGATTTAAGTGTCCGACCCGGGCGCCCGCTCGGCGACCTGCGATTGCGGCGGGCTCAGTCGCGGAAGCTGCGGCTGACCTTGATCTGTTCCCAGGCCCAGACCACCTCGGTCAGCCGGGCCTCGTCGTCGCGTTTTCCGCCGTTCATGTCGGGGTGAAGGTCCTTGACCAGCGCCTTGTACTGCTTGCGGATCTCGGTCTTGGTCTGGTCGTCGCGGGCGTCGAGGATCTCCAGCGCGCGCCGTTCGGTCGCCGGCAGCCGGCGCCGCACCCGCGTCCCGCTCGCCTTGGCGCCGGGATTCAGCGTGCCTTTCTCGCCGAGAATTTCGAGAGGGTCGTCAAGCCCGAAGCGCCGCCAGGCCTGGCCGTCGGCGTGGGGCTGGCCGCCGCCCTGCCGCGCCGCCTCGCGGAACGGCCGGGTCGGCCGCTCCCAGATCCGGTCCGCCGCGAACTGCCGCTCCAGATCGTCGTCGGAATGGGCGTGGAAGAAGTTCCAGCGCAGGTTGTACTCGCGCACGTGCTCCATGCAGAACCACAGGAACTCCTCGAGATGGTCCGGGGATTTCGGCGCGCGGAACTTGCCGGGCTTGCCGCAGCCGTCCTTGGCGCAGACCCGGCTCGAGGTCTCCACGGCCCCGGACGCCCCGCGCGAACGGGCCCGGCGCTTCTTGTCCGCCGACACGGATATGTCGAAGTTGAAGGGCGAGGGGCGAGGCATCGTGCCGCCGGTCCTTTCATCTTTGCGAACTCGGGCCGCACAGTCTAGTGTTTTGGCGGGGCTGGCCAAGTCCCGTCGACCGGGGAGCGGCAATTGGACGGCGATGCAGGCGAAGTCGGCACGCGAATCGAGGCCAAGCTGACTACGGCCTTCGCGCCGGCGAGCCTTGAGGTCATCGACGAGAGCGACCGCCACCGCGGCCATTCCGGCTGGCGCGAGGGCGGGGGCACGCATTTCCGGGTGCGCATGCGGGCGCAGGCCTTCGACGCGATGTCGCGCGTCGAGCGCAGCCGCGCCGTGCATGCGGCGTTGCACGAGGAACTCGCCGGGCCGGTCCACGCGCTGGCGCTCGAGCTCGCCGGCTCCGGCGGCTGATCAGGGCTTCTCGGCCGGTCCCAGCCGAGGCCCGGGGCGCCATGCGATCGGCGGCGGCTCGGCCGCCTCGGCAACCCGGGCCGGTGGCTGGACGAATTCGGCGCGGTGCGCGCGCTGGGACGCAGGCGCCACAGAGACGATCTTCGCGGCGGGTTCGGCCTCGACGTGATCACGCTCGGCGGCGAGGCGCGGGCTCAGATGCTCTCGCGGCCTCCGGAACACCAGCACGGCGACCTCCGTCGCGGCGCCCCGGCGCAGCCAGCCTCCCGGGGCCTCGGCCGAGACGGTCTCGGCGCGCAGGTATTCCCATCCCTGGCGTGCGACCTCGTTGATCGCCTCGGCCATGGCCATCGCCACCAGCTCGGGTGCGGCCTTGACGCCGCGCACCTTCTTGGCCCGGGTCGGCGCCGGCACCACCTTGTAGTCGTAGTAGCTCATGGGATCCCCCTCCCGACGCGGCGTCAGTCCAGCCCGAGCCGCGTCTTCACCAGTTCGTTCACCGCCTTCGGATTGGCCTTGCCCCCGGTCGCCTTCATCACCTGACCGACGAACCATCCCGCCATCGACGGCTTGGCCTGCGCCGCCGCGACCTTGTCGGGGTTGGCGGCGATCACCGCGTCGACCGCCGCTTCGATCGCGCCCATGTCGGTAACCTGGCGCAGGCCCCGCGCCTCGACGATCGCCGCCGGGTCGCCGCCCTCGGTCCAGAGAATCTCGAAGACGTCCTTGGCGATCTTTCCCGAAATGTCGCCCTTGGCGATCAGGTCGATCAGGCCGCCGAGCTTGTCGGGCGCGATCGGGCTGTCCCTGATGTCGCGGCCCTGCTTGTTGAGGCGGCCGAAGAGCTCGTTGATCACCCAGTTCGCTGCCTGCTTGCCGTCGCGGCCTTCGGCGACCGCCTCGAAGTAGTCGGCGGCGGCGACCTCGGCGGTGAGCACGCCGGCGTCGTATTCGGTCATGCCGTAGTCGAGCACGAAGCGCGCCTTCTTGGCGTCGGGCAGCTCGGGAAGGCCGGCGGCGATGGCGTCGACGAAGGCCTGGTCGAATTCGAGCGGCAGGAGATCCGGGTCGGGGAAGTACCTGTAATCGTGGGCCTCTTCCTTGGAGCGCATCGAGCGGGTCTCGCCCTTGTCCGGATCGTAGAGGCGCGTTTCCTGCTCGATGGCGCCGCCGTCCTCGAGAATGGCGATCTGGCGGCGGGCCTCGAACTCGATGGCGGCCTGGATGAACCGCATCGAGTTCATGTTCTTGATCTCGCAGCGGGTGCCGAGTTCCTTGGACCCCTTCGGGCGCACCGAGACGTTGACGTCGGCGCGCATGCTGCCTTCCTGCATGTTGCCGTCGCAGGTGCCGAGGTAACGCAGGATCTGGCGAAGTTTTCGAACGTATTCAGCGGCTTCCTCGGGACTGCGCAGGTCGGGGCGCGAGACGATCTCCATCAGCGCGACGCCGGTGCGGTTGAGGTCGACGAAACTGAGCGCGGGGTCCATGTCATGGATCGACTTGCCGGCGTCCTGTTCGAGGTGGATGCGCTCGACCCGGACGCGGCGGGCGACGCCGGGCCTGAGGTCGACAAGGATTTCACCTTCGCCGACAATGGGATGGTAGAGTTGGCTGATCTGATAGCCCTGGGGCAGGTCGGGGTAGAAGTAGTTCTTGCGGTCGAAGCGCGAGAAGCGGTTGATCTGCGCCTTCAGCCCCAGCCCGGTGCGCACCGCCTGCTGAACGCAGTAGCCGTTGATGACGGGCAGCATGCCGGGCATCGCCGCGTCAACAAGGCTCACGTTGGTGTTGGGATCCTTGCCGAATTCGGTCGAGGCCCCGGAGAAGAGCTTGGCGTTGGAGGTGACCTGGGCGTGCACCTCGAGGCCGATGACGAGCTCCCAGTCGCCCTTGGCGCCGGGGATGATCTTCGGCTCGGGTTCGGTGTAGGCGAGCTCCGCCATCGGGTTCCCTCAACGCTCCGCCGGACTTCATAGACGCGGCGGTGCGCCCGGGCAAGGCCGCCGCGACGGTGACGTTAACCCGCGGGGAGTCGCGTAGGAATCCCGTAGTTTATGCGTAGGATATCCGTAGGACTCCCGCCGGGCGGATCTGGAAGAGTTAACGGGCGGCCGCTTCTGGTTCAGCGCGAAGAGCTGCGTGAGGATCTTGTCGTCGGTGAGCTTGCTCGAGCGCCAGTCGTCGCCCCAGCGTTAGGCCTCGGCCACGGCTGCCTCCAGCGCCGCGTGGGCGTTGTCGAGCCAGGGCGGGCCGGGCGTTGTAGAGATTGGTCAGGTTGCGCTTCTTCAGCACCGCCGCCGCGGCGTCGTCGACGGGCAGGAGGCGGTCGGGATAGCCGGGGACCACCTCCGGGACGAGGGTAACGAAGTCTGGCGGGATCAACCAAGCCTCCCGCTTTGTGTGCAGGGTTGCAACCGCCGGTGCGATTTCCCGCGATCGATGGACTTGCTTCAGAGTCGCTTGATCCCGCGCGCATCAAGGTCATCAAGGATCGTCCATGCGCTGCTTGGCCAAACAGCCTTTCGATCTTTCGGTGCCGCAAACCGCCTCAAGCCGGGATCGATCCTCGCTTGAGGCAAAGAAGGATATTCCTGTGCGCATCAGCATGACTCGCACAACGCAAGCCCGAACGGAATCCCAATCCGGACTCCTTCGTCACGTTCAATCCACTGGCAAGTTCGCAGCCTGGCCGTTGCAGCGCCACCCCTCGGGCAGGCGCGCGTCTCACCCCACTCCCCGCCGCCACGCGTCTGCGCCACGGCAGGGGTCGCAAGCATCCCCGTTGTCTCCGCGTCACCGGCGACCTCCCGCCGCAACCCCGCCAACCCTGTGACGGCCGCGCGATCCGGCGCGGCCCAAACCCTCGTCCAACCGGCGTTCATCAGGAATTATCGAAGATTAATCCATTCAATATCAGACATTTAACCGGAATTGCACGCGTGTTACGCCCCCGTAACACACCCCGGACGGGCGCCGGGGCGGCGCGCTTGACTTCGCCCCGGGGCAAGGGCCACAAGCGGCCGGATACGCGCGCGGGCGGCACGGCACGGACGGTGAGCATGGCATCCAAGAGCAAGGCCAAGGGCGGGTTCGTCGAACTCGTCAAGACCATCGTCTACGCTCTGCTGCTCGCCGGCCTGATCCGGACGATCTTCTTCCAGCCGTTCTGGATCCCTTCGGGTTCGATGAAGCCGACGCTGCTGATCGGCGACTTCCTCTTCGTCAACAAGATGGCCTACGGCTACTCGCGGCATTCCTGCCCGTTCTCGCTCTGCCCGTTCGAGGGCCGCATCCTCGGCCGCGAGCCCGAGCGCGGCGACGTGATCGTCTTCAAGCACCCCACCAACGGCACCGACTACATCAAGCGGCTGATCGGCCTGCCCGGCGACACCGTCCAGGTCGCTGACGGCCTCGTCTACATCAACGGCGACCTCGCCCCGCAGACGCTCGACGGCGAGTTCGTCGAGGTGAACGCGCCGCAGGGACCGATGCGGTCAATGCCGCGCTGCGCCAACGGGCCGGTCGAACCGGGGGGGCAGTGCCTCAAGCCGGTCAGCATCGAGACCCTGCCCGGCGACCGCGACCACATGGTGCTCGACATCGACCGGGGCTTCGGCGACTCGACCGGGCCCTTCACCGTGCCCGAGGGCGAGTACTTCTTCATGGGCGACAACCGCGACAACTCGATGGACTCGCGCTTTCCCCGCAGCGCCGGCGGCGTCGGCACCGTGCCCTTCGAGAACCTCGTGGGGCGCGCCGACCGGGTGATCTTCTCCTCCGCGGGCCCCTCGATGCTGGCGTTCTGGACCTGGAGGCCGGACCGCTTCTTCGTGGCGATCGAGTGAAACCCGGCCGGGCCGCGACCGAAGCGGCCGCGCGGCTCGGGCACGACTTCGCGCGGCCCGAGCTGCTGATCGAGGCGCTCAGCCATCCCTCTCTCGGCTCGGAGACCTCCAACCAGCGGCTCGAGTTCCTCGGCGACCGGGTGCTCGGCCTCGTCGTCGCCGAGGCCCTTATCGCCGCCGATCCGGGGGCCAGCGAGGGCGCGCTCGCCCCGCGGCTGAACGCGCTCGTGCGCAAGGAGACCTGCGCGGAAATCGCCCAGAGCGTCGACCTCGGCGCGGCGCTCCGCATGGGCCGCTCGGAGATGCTCACGGGGGGTCGGCGCAAGGCCGCGCTCCTCGGCGACGCGATGGAGGCGGTGATCGCCGCGGTCTACCTCGACGGCGGGCTCGGGGCCGCGCGGGCGCTGATCCTGCGGCTCTGGGGACCGCGGCTCGCTGCGGCGCCGGAGATCGGAACCGACGCCAAGACCGCGCTGCAGGAATGGGCCCAGGCCCGCGGGCTCGCCCCGCCGCGCTACAGCGACCTCGAGCGCGAGGGTCCGGACCACGCCCCGCTCTTCACCGTCGAGGCGGCGCTGGAGGACGGCCAAGTCGCCACGGCGCGCGCGGCGTCCAAGCGCGCCGCCCAGCAGGCCGCCGCCGCCGGGCTCCTGGCCCGGCTGGAGAGCGGCGATGACTGAAGCCGAGGCCGAGACCCGCTGCGGCTTCGTCGCGCTGATCGGCGAACCCAACGCCGGCAAGTCGACGCTCCTGAACCGCATGGTCGGCGCCAAGATCGCCATCGTCACCCACAAGGTGCAGACCACCCGCGCCCGGTTGCGCGGGGTCGCCATCGAGGGCGACGCCCAGATCGTCTTCGTCGACACGCCCGGCCTGTTCCGGCCGCGGCGCCGGCTCGACCGCGCCATGGTGCGCGCGGCCTGGGGCGGCGCCGCCGACGCCGACGTGACCGTGCTGCTGGTCGAGGCGCACCGCGGCCTGACCGACGGCGTGCGCGCGATCCTCGAGAGCCTCGACGCCCAGCTTCCGCCCGGCGCGGTCGTCGCGCTGGCCATCAACAAGATCGACCGCACCTCGGCAGAGCGCCTGCTGCCGCTGTCGCAGGCTTTGAACGAAGCGCGCGCCTTCGACGCCACCTTCATGATCTCCGCCGAGAAGGGCTACGGCGTCGACGACCTGCGCGCCTGGCTCGCCGAGCGGATGCCGCCGGGCCCCTGGCTCTATCCCGAGGACCAGATCGCCGATCTTCCCGAACGCCAGATCGCCGCGGAGATCACCCGCGAGAAGCTGACCCTGCGGCTGCACCAGGAACTGCCCTACCAGCTCACCGTCGAGACCGAAGGCTGGGAGGAGCGCAAGGACGGCTCGGTGCGCATCGACCAGGTGATCTACGTCGCCCGCGACGGCCACAAGGGCATTGCGCTCGGCCCCAGGGGCGAGACGATGAAGGCGGTCGGGCAGGCGGCGCGCGAGGAGATCTCGACGTTCCTCGGCCGCCCCGCGCATCTCTTTCTCACCGTCAAGGTCCGGCCCGGCTGGCAGGAGGAGGCCGAGCGGTACGCGCAGATCGGCATCGACTTCTCAGACGGCGACGCGTGACCCCGCGGCTGACCGCGGAGTTCTGGGTCCAGGCCTATCTCGCCCGCCTGCGTCTGGCCGACATCCCGGCCTTCGTCACCGCCCGCGGCGACGCCGACGCCGGCGCGGTGATCGTGAAGCTCAACCGCCTCGACGGCACCGCCGCGGCCTTCGCCCGCAGCTACGACGCGACGGGCGCGCGGGTCTGGACCGTGCTCGCCGACGGGCAGGAGGCGGAGGTGGACGCGGCGCTGGGTCGCCAGCGCGGCTTCGACCCCGACCTCTGGATCCTCGAGGTGGAGGACCGCGCCGGGCGCACACTGCTCGGCGAGGAGGGACTGGCGGGGTAGGGCGGGGGCGCCGGCTCGGGCGGCGCGGCGGCGCGGGCGTTCGCGATCACCCGCTCAAGCAGGTCGCCGCCTCGGTCAGGTGGACCCGCACCGAGCGCCGGTCCTCTGCGTCCCGACGCCGCGTGACGAGGCCCTTCCTCGCGACAGGCAGAACGGCTTTGCGCAGAGTGCGGATCTTCCCGGCGCCAGCTTCGAACTGGCGCCATGCGGACGGAGCAGACATGGCTGCCTAGGCTTCTTGGTTGCTGCTGAGCACAACCCGCTACTCGAATGGATCATGACCGTTTCATGAGGATCCATTCGGTTCCCGTGGTCTGCCAGCCTTGGGTCACGATAGGTCTGCGGTCCGCTTCCACAAATCCAGCCTTCTTGTAGAGCGCACGGGCGGCGACATTGTTGTTCGAGACCACCAGCGCTACCCCTCCCGGACCGCCTTGACCTCCAGCGGCTTCAATCAACGCGGCTCCTACGCCTTTGCCGCGCGCTTCGGTCAAGACAGCAAGAAACTCGATGATCATGGCTCCCGGCGCGGAGACCTCCAATTCGGCGAGAGGTCTGAACATTGGCGGCAAATCAGGATCAATCGGTTCTGGAGGGTCCGAGATGGCGTCAAGATTGATCATTCCCACAGGTAAACCCTGAATTTCGGCGATCCAGCACTTGGTGAAAGACATCTTGCCGTGCGGCTTTTCTACGCGAGACAGCATGAACCGGTGCAGGTCTTGGCCCTCCGGCAGCAACTGCTTGAAATAGTGCGGCAAGAAACCGTGCCCCGCGACCTCACTCATCTCCAGAATGAAGGAGGCGTCTTGGGCGGTCGCCTTGCTAATTGTTGGCGGGGGCATGGAAGTCCTTTCTGGCTCCTGCTGGATTCACACTTCAAGTGCGACACCGAGGTTGGCTGCGAATGCCTCGATGGGCGTGCGGTATCCGAGGCACTTCCGAGGCGTCGCGTTGAGGTTCCAGATGACGTCGTCGATGTCGGCATCGGTGTATTCCTCGAGGCTGGTCTTTCTGGGGAGGTCGCGGCGGAGCCGGCCGTTCGCGTTCTCGATCGAGCCATGCTGCCAGGGGCTGTGCGGATCGCAGAAGTAGGCGTCCAGGCCGATGGCGTTGGTGACGGTCTCGTGCCGCGCGAACTCGCCGCCGTTGTCATGGGTGATCGTGCGGCACGCCCTGGCCGGCAGCCCGCCCAGCTCCGCGGCGATGGCCTCGGCGGTGCGGTCGGCGTCTTTGCTGAGAAGACGACGGGCAAGGGTCAGCCGGGAGCGCCGCTCCTGCAGCGTCAGGAGGATGTCACGCTGGCGGCGGAAGTGCATCAGGTCGCCTTCCCAGTGGCCGAACTGGCTGCGAAGATGGGCCTTTGTCGGTCGCTGGTGGATCGGGATGCGGTTGGGGATGGCGGGCTCGCGCCGGCCGTTGCGTCGCCGTCGACCCCGCTTCGGCCTGCGCTGCGCCAGCAGCCTCGGCAGGCCCGCGCCCCGACCCGCCGGGCTGTAGGCATGGCGATATATCGACTCCGCACTGACCCTGCTCTTCGCTCCCTCCAGCTCCATCCGCCCCGCGATCTGCTCCGGGGACCATCCCATGGCAAGGCGGTCCTCGACGTGGGCGCGCAGGCGGGTGGAGCGCTCGATCTTCGAGCCGCGCAGCTTGCGCGCCCAGGCGCGGCGGCCCGCGCTGTCCGGCCGATAGCCGTCGGCGCAACGGTTGCGCTCGAGTTCGCGCTGGATCGTGCTCCGGTGACGATCCATCCGCCTCGCAATCTCGCTGACGCTCAGGTCCATCTCGATCATGCCGCGCAGGCGGCATCTCTCCTCAAGGCTGAGGTGGCTATATCTCTTTCCCATGGCGGCTCCGGACATAGCCGGTGTCGCACTTGGTTTGTGAGTCTACGCCTAACGTCCGTTCCAACTGGTTGTCAGCAATGAACACGGTCCCGCCTTCGGCGTCTATTGGCAATGATTTTGAAATCGTTGAAGTTCCGCATCGCGCTTCGCTCGGCCGCGGCGGCGCGCTAGGGTCCGGCGCATGGACTGGCGCGACGAGGGCATTCTTCTGACCGTGCGCAGGCACGGCGAGAGCGCGGCGATCATCGAGGCGCTTACCGCCGCGCATGGCCGCCATTTCGGCGTCGTGCGGGGCGGCGGCGGGCGGCGAATGGCGCCGATCCTCCAACCCGGCGCGCTGTTGTCGCTCGAATGGTCGGCGCGGCTGGAGGAGCACATCGGCGCCTTCCGCGTCGATCCGGTCCGCACCGCGGCCGCGCGCCTGATGAACGATCGCGCGGCGCTCGCGGCGTTCGGCGGCGTCGCGGCGCTGGTGTCGGTGAGCCTGCCCGAACGCGAGGCGCACCCGGCGCTCTACGTGCGAACCCGCGAGCTTCTCGATGCGCTGGGCGCGGCGCCCGACTGGCCGGCCCGCTACGCGGTCTGGGAGCTGGCGCTCCTGGCCGATCTCGGCTTCGGGCTCGATCTGGAGCGCTGCGCGGTGACCGGCGCGGCCGAGGACCTCGTCTGGGTGTCCCCGAAGTCGGGCCGGGCGGTCAGCCGCGGCGCCGGCGCGCCCTGGGCCGACCGGCTGCTGGCGCTGCCCGGTTTCCTGCGCGCCGGCTGGGACGCGCCGCCGCCGCGCGCCGAGGTGACCGCGGCGCTCGGGCTCACCGGCTTCTTTCTCGAATCGCGCGTGGCCCCCGGCCTTCCGCGCGGCGCGCTGCCGGCGGCGCGCGCCCGCGCCGTGGCTGCAATTGCGGCGTTCACCGAAAATTATTGAAGATTAACGCAATCTATTTCAGGTACTTAAGCCGAATTGCACGCGTGTTACACACCCTATAACACACCCTTGGGTTCCAGCAGCCGCCGGGCGATCACCTGGGCCTGGATCTCCGCGGCCCCCTCGAAGATCGACAGGATGCGCGCGTCGCAGAGCACCCGGCTGATCGGATATTCCAGCGCGAAGCCGTTGCCGCCGTGGATCTGCAGCCCGGTGTCCGCCGCCGACCAGGCGACCCGCGCCGCCAGGAGCTTGGCCATGCCGGCCTCGAGGTCGCAGCGCCGCCCTGCATCCTTCTCGCGCGCCGAGAAATAGGTGAGCTGGCGGGCGATCATGATCTCCACGGCCATCATCGCCAGCTTGCCGTAGACCCGCGGGAAGGCGATCAGCGGCTTGCCGAACTGCCTGCGATCCTGCGCGTAGCGCAGCGACAGGTCCAGCGCCGACTGCGCCACTCCGATCGCCCGCGCCGCAGTCTGGATGCGGGCGCTCTCGAAGGTCTGCATGAGCTGCTTGAAGCCCTGGCCCTCGACCCCGCCGAGCAGGTTGGCCACCGGCACGCGAAAGCCGTCGAAGCCGAGCTCGTACTCCTTCATGCCGCGGTAGCCCAGCACGCCGATCTCGCCGCCGCTCATGCCCTGCGCGGGAAACGGATCATCGTCGCCGCCGCGCGGCTTCTCGGCGAGCAGCATCGACAGACCCGCGTAGTTGTCCGTCGCCGGATCGGTGCGCACCAGCATCGTCATCACGTCCGCCCGCGCGGCGTGGGTGATCCAGGTCTTGTTGCCCGAGACGACGAAGTCCTCGCCGTCGCGCACCGCCCGCGTCCGCAGGCTTCCCAGATCCGAGCCGGTGTTGGGCTCGGTGAACACCGCGGTCGGAAGGATCTCGCCGCTGGCGATCCGCGGCAGCCACGCCTGCTTCTGCGCCTCGGTGCCGCCGCACAGGATCAGCTCCGCGGCGATCTCGGAGCGCGTCCCGAGCGACCCGACGCCGATATAGCCGCGCGACAGCTCCTCGGAGACCACGCACATGGCGGTCTTGGACATGCCGAAGCCGCCGTATTCCTCGGGAATGGTCAGCCCGAACACGCCGAGCGCGCTCATCTCCGCGATGATCTCCATCGGGATCAGCGCGTCCTCCATGTGCCAGCCGTGCGCCTCGGGCAGCACCTTGTCGTCGGCAAAGCGCCGAAACTGGTCGCGGATCATCTCGTATTCGGCGTCGAGCCCGGTCGCCCCGTAGCTCGCCGCGCCGGCGCGCTCGAGCATCAGCTCGACAAGCCGGCGGCGGGCTGCATCGGTGTTGCCCGCCTGCATCAGCGTGCTGACGGCGGGGATGTTGAGGATTGCCGCCTCCTCCTCCGGGTCCAGACCGATGTCGCGCCCGCGCGCGATCTCTCCCTGCGACATCGGAACGCCGCCGCGAAGCTGGGAGAGATATTCGCCGAATGCGATCTGGAGGATCAGCTGTTCCAGTTCCCCGAAGGCGCCTTCCGCGCGCAGCCGCCCCGCCCAGCCGCGCATCTGCTCAAGACTCGCCACGTAGGTCGCCATCCAGGACAGTCCGTGCGCCGCGCTCTGCTCCGCCTCGAGCCCCGCCGTCGAAACCCGGCCCCCGGCCCCACCGATCCGCGCCAGGACGCTTGCCCGCGCCGCCGAGAGAAGCTTACCCGCGGCCTCGGCCGCTTCCTGGCAAAGGCCATCAAGGTCGTCGATCGCTATCGGGGGGTCGGGCTGCAGGCGGGCGGCCTGATTCATGGTTCGATCCTCGCGCGAATTCACTCTTTCGTTGTGCGGTGCGACAGCATCTGCCGCAGTTGCTAATCGATTAGGGCGGAACGTTGCCCGCGTCAATCTCCGCGCAACAATTCTGACTAACTGCTCCGCCATCAAGCAAGAAAATTTCGATTGCCACCCCGCTGCCCCGCTGCCACAGCCCGGTCGACGCATTGGTCGGGACGCACATGCTCGGGCTCGAGGCATTCATGACGGAGTTTGGCTGGGCGGCGTTGGCCGGCGCCGGCGTGGCGCTGGCGGCGGGCGGCTTCACCAAGGGCGTCGTCGGTTTCGCCCTGCCGCTCGTTTCATTGAGCGCAATGGGTTCATTCCTGCCGTTCGAGGTCGCGGTGGCCTTGCTGATCCTTCCGACGCTGGTGTCCAACGCCTTCCAGTCGATGCGCAATGGTTTCGGGGCCGCCTGGCAGAGCCTTCTCAAGTACCGACTTCTGTTGACGATTCTGATGCTGATGATCGCACTCTGCGCCCAGCTTCTCACCGTCCTGCCGTCTCGGGCGCTCTTCGCGCTGCTCGGGGTGGCGATCACCGTCTTCGGCGCAAGCCAGCTTCTGGGGTTCCGCCTGCGGTTCGCCCCGGCGCACGGGACGATCGTCGAGGTCTGCGTCGCTCTGGTAGCCGGTTTCTTTGGCGGCATATCCGGGATCTGGGGGCCGCCCGTGACGATGTACCTGCTGGCGCTCGACACGCCGAAGGTCGAGATGGTGCGGGTCCAGAGCCTGTCCTTCTTCGCTGGTTCGCTGGTCCTCGTTGGCGCGCACCTTCGTTCCGGCGTTCTCGACGCCGTCACCATACCCGTTTCGGCCTGGCTGGTCCTGCCAACGATGGCGGCGATGTTTCTCGGCTACCGCATCCAAGACCGGCTCGACCAGGAAGTGTTCCGCCGCGTCACGCTGGCGGTGCTGATCCTGGCCGGTCTCAACCTCCTGCGCAGGTCCTTTGAGGTCTGAGTGGGGATCGCGCTCTCAGGCGGCGCGCACCGCCGCGGCGCGAACGTCCTCGCCGACATGGGCCTCGTACTGTGCGAAGTTCTCGCAGAACAACCCGACCAGGCGAGCGGCCTGAGCGTCGTACGCTTCGGGGTCGGGCCATGTCCCGCGCGGGTCGAGCAGCCGATCGTCGACTCCCGGCACAGAGACCGGGACCTCGAAGCCGAAATAGGGATCGCGCCGGAAGCTGCCGGCCGCAAGCGAGCCCTCGAGCGCTGCGGACAGCAGCGCCCGCGTGGCGGCGATCGGCATCCGCCGCCCGGCGCCATAGGCGCCGCCGGTCCAGCCGGTGTTCACCAGCCAGCAAGTGGCCCCGCGCGCCGCGATGCGATCGCGCAGCATGGCGCCGTACTCCTCCGGCCGACGCGGCATGAATGGCGCCCCGAAACAGGTGGAGAAGGTCGGTTGCGGTTCAGTGACGCCACGCTCTGTCCCGGCGACCTTCGAGGTGAAGCCCGAGAGGAAGTGATACATCGCCTGGGCCGGCGAAAGCCGCGCGATGGGCGGCAGCACGCCGAACGCGTCGCAGGTGAGCATGATGACGTTGCTCGGCTGCCCGCCCTGCGCCGTTGCGGAGGCGTTCGAGATCGCCTCGAGCGGATAGGCGCAGCGCATGTTCTTGGTCAGGCTGTCGTCCTCGAAGTCCAGTTCGAAGGTGACCGGGTCATGGACCATGTTCTCGATCACCGTCGCGAAGCGTGTCGTCGTGCCGAATATCTCGGGCTCGGCTTCGGGCGACAGCGAGATCGTCTTGGCGTAACAGCCGCCCTCGAAATTGAATGTGCCTTCGTCGGACCAGCCGTGCTCGTCGTCGCCGATCAGAACCCGCGCGGGGTCGGCGGAAAGCGTGGTCTTGCCGGTTCCCGAAAGGCCGAAGAAGACCGCGACGTCTTCCGGGTCGCCGCAGGCGTGGTTGGCCGAACAGTGCATCGGCATCACGCCCTGTTCAGGCAGCAGGTAGTTCAGAACGGTGAAGATGGATTTCTTGTTCTCGCCGGCGTACTCCGTACCGCCGATCAGGATGAGCCGTCTCTCGAACGAGATCGCGATCACGGTCCCGGACCGGCAACCATGCCTGACGGGATCCGCCACGAAGCCGGGGCAGTTGAAGATGGTGAATTCGGGTGTGAAGTCCGCAAGCTCGTCGAGCGCAGGCCTACGCAGCAGGTGCCGAATGAAAAGGCTGTGCCAGGCGAGTTCGGTGATGACCCGTACGTTGAGACGGTGCCGCGGATCGGCGCCGGCGTAGAGGTCCTGCACGAACAGCTCGCTTCCAGCGACGTGGGCCCGCATGTCGGCAAGCAGAGTGTCGAACTGCGCCGCTTCCATGGGCGGGTTGTTCTCCCACCAGACATGCGGCTCGACGGACGGCTCGCGAACGACGAACTTGTCCTTCGGCGAGCGTCCGGTGTGGCTTCCCGTGCTGACGAGGAGCGCGCCGCCCTTGCCGAGAACACCTTCGCCGCGCGTGATGGCGGCCTGGACGAGGGCCGGCTCGAGCAGGTTGTAGTGGGCTCTCCCCACATCAGTGAAGCCTGTCGCTTCCAATGCTTGCTCTGGATTGACCGTCACCCGCTGACCGACCATGGCGCTGCCCTCGTAGTACTGCGCAGGCGGTTTCGGCCAACCGGCGCATTGCCTCGATTCCCGCGCCGCGACACAGAGGCTGCGACCGGATGTTTGTCGATATAGCATGGCAGGCGCAGGGACGAACGTGGTCAAGTGGGTTAACGACGTCCTAACAGCGTTAAAGCCTACGGATGGTGTCGCTCGATGTTGAAGTCCGTGTTCAATTCATTTCGCAATCCGGGTAAACGAAAGCCTGAACTGCATCAGTGCAGGGATCGGCGGCGTTGACGCCCCAGCCCGACCTCGATGTCGTACATGCGAGCGCGGTTGCGATCGCCGGGTGTGGAGTGATCATCCTCGGCGCGTCCGGCTCCGGCAAGTCCGGGCTCGCGCTGCGACTCATGGCGCTCGGCGCGACGCTCGTTGCAGACGACCGCGTCAGCCTTCGGCGTTGTGACGGCGGCCTCTGGGCCTCCGCGCCCGACAGGCTGCGCGGGCTGATTGAAGCCCGCGGCATCGGGATCCTGCGGGTTCCGGTCAGCGACTCCGTCCGTCTGGCGCTCGCGGTCGATCTGGACCGGTCGCCAGAGGCGCGATTGCCACAATCGGTGACATTCACGCGACTGGGCGTGCATATCCGTTTGCTATCGGGCCGCGACGTCCCAAATCTTGATAGCGTCCTGATGGCTCTGGCGCATCACGAAGGGGTCGAAGAGACCTAGGATTTCGCTGAAGATGTGGGAACGAACGAAAGAAAAGGTGACCGACGCCGACCGTCGAGACGTGGGCCATACGATCGTGATCGTCACCGGCCCCGCCGGGTCCGGCAGATCGACCGCGATCGCCGCCCTGGAGGACATCGGCTTCGAGGCGATCGACAATCTGCCCATCTCGTTGATGCCACGGCTCTTTTCCGGGCCTCCGCTTGAGCATTGCGTGGTGGCGGGTGTCGACACGCGGACGCGCGATTTCGGCGTGGAGCGGTTACTGGACGCGATAGCCGAGATCACCGCTTCAACCGGAATCGCAGCGACGCTGGTCTACGTGGACTGCGACGCCGCCACGCTGGTGCGGCGTTACAGCGAGACCCGTCGCCGGCATCCGCTCAGCCCCAACGAGACAGCGCTCGTCGGGATCGAGCGCGAGTTGGAACTTCTGGCTCCGCTGCGCGACAGGGCCGAAGTCCTGATCGACACAACCGCCCTGACCCCGCACGATCTCCGCGACGAAATGACGCGCATGTTTGGCCGCGACGGCGAGACAGGCCGGCTCGCAGTCAGCCTCCAGTCCTTCTCGTACCGCCGCGGGGTGCCGCGTGGGGCGGATATGGTCATTGATGTGCGCTTCCTGCGCAATCCGCATTGGGACGCGAGCCTTCGTGACTGTGATGGGCGCGACCCCGCCGTGGCCGCCCACGTGCGCGCTGACCCGGCTTTCGCCGAGTTCTATGCCCGGCTGCTGGAGTTGCTGCGATTCCTGCTGCCCGCCTATCGCGCGGAGGGAAAGAGCTACTTCTCGCTCGGTCTGGGTTGCACCGGGGGGCGGCACAGATCGGTCATGTTGGTGGAAACGTTGGCGAAAACGCTTGCGGAGGACGGCTGGCAAGTGTCTATTCGTCACAGGGACCTGGAGCGGGGTCAGTTCGCTGCGCCGAGCCTCCGGGAGGTAGGGTTGGGTTGATCGGCATCGTGATCGTTGCGCATGGCGGATTGGCGAGAGAGTACCTCTCCGCGATGCAGCATGTCGTCGGAGCGCTGCCCGATGCCAGAGCCGTTTCGATCGGCCCCGATGACGACCGTGCCGCCAAGGAGGCCGAGATCGCGGCGGCGATCGACGCGGTTGATTCCGGAAGCGGCGTCGTGGTGGTCACTGACATCTTCGGGGGGACACCGTCCAACCTCGCTGTCGAGCCCTGCCGGCGCAGCGATCGCACGATGCTCTATGGCGCCAACATGCCGATGCTCATCCAGCTCGCCAAGACGCGGCACATGCCGCTCTCGGAATTGGTCGCCTGCGCCCTGACCGCCGGGCGCAAGTACATCAACTCCTTCAACGGGTCCGACCGGGACGTGCGACCGATCGCCCTCTGAGCGAAACCGCGCCGGAGCGTCGATGCGATTCATTCTCGATATCGTCAACGCCAAGGGCCTTCACGCCCGGGCTTCCGCGAAGTTCGTGGAGACCGTCGAGCGCTTCGACGCGCGGGTCGCCGTCCGGAAGGACGGCATGGAGGTCTCAGGCGACAGCATCATGGGATTGATGATGCTCGGTGCAGCCTACGGCACTCGGATCGAAGTTGAGGTGTCCGGACCCCAGGCGAGGGAAGCGGCCGCCGCGCTTAAGTCCCTGGTGGCGGCCATGTTCGGCGAGGAGATGTAAACGTCGCGGTTTCGTGGCGCGGCGGTCAGGTCCAGTCAAGGATCACCTTTCCGGAGCTTCCCGAGCGCATCACCTCGAAGCCCTGCGCGAAATCTTCAATAGGGAATCGATGGGTTATGAGCGGCGCTAGATTGAGCCCGCTCTGAACCAGCGCTATCATCTTGTACCAGGTCTCGAACATCTCGCGCCCATAGATGCCCTTGATCGTCAGCATCTTGAAGATGACCTCGTTCCAGTCGATAGCGAAGCCCTCGGGCGCGATCCCGAGAAGCGCCACCTTGCCGCCGTTGTTCATGTGGCGGATCAGGTCGCGCATCGCCGGCGCTGCGCCGGACATCTCGAGGCCGACATCGAAACCCTCGCGCATGCCGATCCGCGCCATCACGTCGGCGAGGTTCTCGCGCACCGCGTCGACGACGATATCCACGCCCATCTTTCGCGCGAGATCGAGGCGATAGGGATTTATGTCGGTGATCACCACCTTGCGGGCTCCGGCGCGCTTCGCCACGAGCGCGCCCATCACCCCGATCGGTCCAGCTCCGGTCACCAGCACGTCCTCGCCAACCAGATCGAAGCTCAGCGCCGTGTGGACCGCGTTGCCAAAGGGATCGAAGATCGCCGCGACCTCGTCCGGAACATCGTCGGGGATGGCAACGACATTGCCTTCGGGTATGCAGAGGTAGTCGGCGAACGAGCCCGGGCGGTTGACGCCCACGCCCCTGGTGTTGCGGCAGAGATGACCCCGGCCGGCGCGGCAGTTGCGGCAGGCCCCGCAGACGATGTGACCCTCGCCGGACACCCGCTGACCGGGCAGGAACCTCTGGACTGCCGCTCCTGCGTCCGCAATCACGCCGCAGAATTCGTGCCCGGTGATCATCGGAACAGGGACCGTCCGCGCCGCCCATTCGTCCCAGTTCCAGATATGCACGTCAGTGCCGCAGATGGCGCTCTTGACCACCCTGATCAGCACTTCTGTCGGCCCGGGTTTCGGGATCGGCGCTTGCTCCATCCAGAGGCCGGGCTCCGGTCGCGACTTCACCAGCGCCCGCATCTGGTTTGTCACGGCAGCAATTCGCCGCAGGAAACCCCTGCACCGCCCGACCGCAGACGGTCCGGCCCCCCAAGGCGCATCATGCAATGACCCCAAGCTCGCGCCCGACGTCCTCGAAGGCCGCAACCGCGGTCTCGATGTCGCCGGGGCCGTGGGCGGCCGACATCTGGGTGCGGATCCGCGCCGCGCCCTTCGGCACCACCGGGAAGGAGAAGCCCACCACGTAGATCCCGCGCTCGAGCATTGCGCCGGCGAAGTCCCGGGCGAGCCGCGCGTCGCCCAGCATCACCGGGATGATCGGATGGTCGGCTCCGGCGAGCGTGAAGCCCAGAGCCATCATCTCGCGCCTGAAGCGCGCTGAATTCGCCGCCAGGCGCTGGCGCAACGGCGCGCCATGCTCGATCATATCGATCACGCGCAGGGTCGTGGCCGCGATCACCGGCGCTAGGGTGTTGGAGAAGAGATAGGGTCTTGAGCGCTGGCGGAGCAGCGCCACCACCGGCGCCCGTGCGGCGGTGTAGCCGCCGGATGCGCCCCCAAGCGCCTTGCCTAGCGTTCCGGTGAGGATGTCGACCCGTTCCATCACCCCGCAGGCCTCCGGCGTGCCGCGTCCCCCGTCGCCGACAAGGCCGACCGCGTGGCTGTCGTCGACCATGACCAGCGCATCGTGGCGCTCGGCTAGGTCGCAAATCGCCGGCAGGTCGGCGATGACGCCGTCCATCGAGAAGACGCCGTCGGTGGCGATCAGGCGCGTGCGCGCGTCCGCCGCCTCCACGAGCCGCGCCTTGAGTTCGGTCATGTTGTTGTTGGCGTAGCGCAGGCGGCGCGCCTTGCAGAGCCGAACGCCGTCGATGATCGAGGCGTGGTTGAGCGCATCGGATATGATCGCGTCCTCGGGCCCGAGCAGGGTCTCGAAGAGCCCGGCGTTGGCGTCGAAGCATGAGGAATAGAGAATCGCGTCCTCCATGCCGAGAAAGCGCGCCAGCCTGTCTTCGAGCGCTCTGTGCTCCTCCTGCGTCCCGCAGATGAACCGGACCGACGCCATGCCGTAGCCATATCGGTCGAGCGAGCGCTTGGCCTCGGCGACGAGATCGGGGTGATTGGCGAGGCCGAGGTAGTTGTTCGCGCAGAAGTTCAGAACCTCGCCGCCCGGATCGGTGAGGATGCGTCCGGATTGCGGCGAGCGGATCACCCGCTCGTGCTTGGTCAGGCCGTCGACGTCGATGGCGTCAAGTTCGTCTCGGATGCGCGCAATGAAGGCGTCGGGCATGAGCCGCTCCCTGTGGCCGGGTTCCATCCTGAGCCGAAGCGAGGGGCCAGTCCAGTCACTCGAGGTCGCGCGGGCTCAATCGTGGATTGCCGCCGCCACCCTGGCCCATTCGCTCTCAAGATCGAGTTCCGGATCATGCGTCGCGCCGGCCCGCCTGTACCAGTAGGCGGCGTTCGTCGCGTCGCCCTCGATGCGGTGGGCGAGGGCATGGACAAGGTCGCACCCCGCCTGTCCCTCGCCGCCCTGACAGATCTCGTGGGCGCGGTCCCATTCGGGACCTGTCCGGAGACCCCCCTTGCGCAGCCACCAGAGCGCCTTGTGCGGCTCGGACAACGCGTGCGGCGGCTCGTCGAGCGAGAGGGACTCGATGATCGAACTGGTCATGCGTGCAGGACAACAGGACCGGCGATCCGGGTCAAGCGCTTCGGCGGCGCGCTTGTCGGCCGTTGCGGGCGCGGCTAGACGGTGGCGATGGGAGACACCGGATCAGGCGGGCGAAAGTCCTACCACCACGGCAACCTGCGGCAGGCGCTGGTAGAGGCGACGCTCGGGCTGATCGAGGAGCGGGGACCGCTGGGCTTCACTCTCGCGGAAGCCGCCCGTGGGGCGGGTGTGAGCGCGGCGGCGCCGTACCGCCACTTCAAGGGGCGCGACGATCTGATCGAGGAGGTCGCGCGGCAGGGATTCGAGATCTTCGCCGACCGGCTTGAAGCCGCATTCAACGACGGCAAGCCTTCCGCGCTGAGCGCATTCTTCGCCACCAGCCAAGCCTATCTCGATTTTGCGCGCAGCGAGCCCGGCTACTACATGGCGATGTTCGAGAGCGGCGTGTCCATCTCGGGCAATCCCGACCTCGCCCGGGCGGCGCAGCGGGCGATGTCGGCGCTGGAGCGCGCGGCTGCGCGGCTCGCAGAACGCCTCCCGCCGGACAGACGCCCACCGGCGCGCATGGTCGCCAACCACATCTGGGCGCTGAGCCACGGGGTGGTCGAGCTATTTTCGCGCGGCACGCCGGGCGGCCGGGCTCCATACTCGGCTGACGAGATGCTGGAGAGCGGCGCCATGATCTACCTGCGCGGGCTTGGCCTGATCCCATCGTGAGCGCGACCGAAAGTGCGCTGCAAATTTTATTGTCGACGGCGTTGACAGGCGGTTCGGCTTCGCCCATCTATGTAAATGTAATTCACATTAACATGGAAGGAGCGCCTGATGCACACTGCCGAAGACTGGGTCGATCGCGAACGCGACTGGCCGAACCGCGCCCGCGGCATGCTGGAGCGTGGACGGGACTGGCTCGACGACCGCGGCCGCGCCGCGTGGATCGTGGCCATGATCGCCGGTTTCCTGCTGTTCTGGCCGATCGGACTGGGCCTGTTGTTCTACATGATCTGGAGCAAGCGCATGAGTTGCAATTCCTGGGGTCGCGCCCATCACCATCGTCATGAACCGCGGAGCACCGGCAACGCCGCCTTCGACGCCTATCGGTCGGAGACCTTGAAGAGGCTGGAAGACGAACGCGAAGCCTTTACCTCCTTCCTGGAGCAGCTTCGCGCGGCGAAGGACAAGGCGGAGTTCGATCAGTTCATGGCTGCGCGCACTCCGATGACCCCTACCGCGAGTTGATCCTTGAGATCCACCAACGGAACCGCGCTCACCCGAGCGCGGTTTCACTGTTGCATTTCAGGCGCTGGAGGGCGCGGCCACCACACACGCCCATTCGGTGACGATGTGGCTGGGGTTTCGGTCCAGCCAAGCGGCCGTGATCGCAGGGCCTTCGCCCAGGCATTCGGACCGGGTGAACTGTGGCGAGAACACCGGGCCCGGGACACGTCGGCATTGATCGGGATCGTGGCCCAAGCATGCAACGAACACGAATTGCAGAAGCGACACAATTATTCCCCCCCCGAAGAGACGGGAGTTTGCTCGGAAGCGACGGCGCAAGCTTCGCCCGAACGGGTGAAAGGGCCGTGATTTGGCGGACAATGGCGCCGGAACGGTCAGCGCCCCAGCGTCATTCTCGAAAGAACCCGGTCGCGCGAGATTAGATGATGCTTCAGCGCCGCGGCGACGTGAAAGAGAAGAAGCAGCGCCAGCGAGATCGCCGCCAAGCGGTGAACGCCCGCGGCGGCGGCTTCGATTGATTCGACACCGGGCGTCCAAGGGTCCGGGAGCGCGAACCAGTCAAAAACCATGTTGTCGATCCCAAGCAGATCCTGGACTGGCGCCGCCGAGACCATCACCCAACCCGACAGTGGCAACGCGAGCATGAGGGAATAGAGAAGCGCGTGGCTGATCGCCGCGGCGCGGACCTGCCAGTGCGGCGCGCCCTCCGGCGCGGCCGGTGTCGGGTTGACCCAGCGCCAGAGAAGCCGCGCGAGCGCCAGCGCGAAGATCACGAAACCCCAGCTCTTGTGGATCTGGATCAGGCGGAACTGCTCGAGCAGGTCGGAGAGTGAGGTCATGTAGACCCCAAGCCCGAGCTGGAAGACGATCAACCCTGCCATCGACCAGTGAAGCGCCCGCGCCACGAGCCCCCAGCTTTCGTCAGTATTGCGCACCCGCATGCATCCGACCTCGTCAGCCGAGGCTCGCGCGCATCACTCGGCGACCATAAGCAGGCGGATGCGCAGGGGTAGCACCGCCGCAACTTCCGGGGCCCCGCCGGTCGAGCCGAAGAGCGTGCGATCGATGGATCCGGTCAGATCGAATCCCGCCTCGAACCGCTCCGGATCGGAGGATGACGGTCCGTAGCGGAACACCTCCGCCTTGAGCGACAGGGGAAGGGTGACGCCGCGAAAGGTGATCCGGCCGAACACATCGGCGGTGGATTTCGATGTCTGCTCCAGCCGTTCGAGATCAAAGACGATTTCCGGGAACGCCGCGGCCCCGAGATAGTCGGGGCTGCGCACCAGCGCGTCGACTGGGCCGACGCCGGTGGTGGCGCTGTTTGCGGCCGCGACGATGCGGGCGCGGGCGGTCTCGGGTCGGGTCTCGTCGAACTCGATCTGCCCGGACAGTCTCGGAAAGCGCACCTCGACCACGGAACCCCGCCAGGTCACGTCCACTGCGACGCTCGTTGACGCGTCGAGGCTCCACGTCCGCGCCGTGGCGGGCGCGGCGGCGAGCAGCAGGAACGCGAGCAGGACCTTCAGCACTGGCGGCACCATCCTTCGACGAACTCCACAATAGCGTCTCCGAACCGAAAGGCACGCGGGCGCTTGCCGACCGGGGCCGCGACCGATCACATGCGCGTATGGCGGAGCCGTTCAAGAACCTGTTCGATCCGGCGCTGGTCGCCGGGCTCGCTGGCCACCTCGCACGGCGCGCGCCCGACTTCGACCGCGGCAGGTTCGAGGCGATGGCGCTCGACGGGCTGGAGAGGCTGGAGCTGAAGGCGCGTTCGGCGCAGATCACCCGAGCGCTGGAGGCCCACCTGCCGGCGGACTTTGGTGCTGCCTGCGCGCTCCTGCTTGCGGCGCTGCATCCCGAGGACGACGTCGATCTGAGCGGCAAGGGGATCGACGATCTAGGGGTGCGGGGCTGGGCCGTGATGCCGATGGCGGACTTCGTGGCGGCGCGCGGGCTCGGGAGCTTCGATCTCTCGATGGCGACGCTGGCGGAGATGACCCGGCGGTTCACCGCGGAGGGGGCGGTGCGACCGTTCATCGCCGCCGATCCGGAACGCGCACTGATCTGGCTCCATCGCTGGGCCCAGGACGGGAACTTCCACGTGCGGCGGCTGGCGTCGGAGGGGTCGCGGCCGCGGCTGCCGTGGAACATGCAGCTGGCGGTGTTCGTGCGCGATCCTTCGCCGCTCGTCCCGCTGCTGGCGCGGCTGCGCGACGATCCGGTGGAGTACGTGCGGCGGTCGGTGGCGAACAATCTCAACGACATCGCGTGGGATCATCCGGACCTCGTCGCGGTGGTGGCGGCGGAGTGGATCCGGGGCGCGTCACCCGAGCGGGCGCGGCTCGTCCGCCACGCTTGCCGCACGCTGGTCAAGCAGGGGCATCCGGCGGCGCTGGCGGCGCTGGGCTTCGGACCGCCGCGGGTCGCGCTCCGGGCGCTCGACGTACGCACGCCGGTGGTGCGGTTCGGCGGGGCGCTGGAGTTCGAGGCGGAAGTGGTCTCGGAAAGCGACGCGGACCAAAACGTGGTGCTCGACTATGCGATTCATCATCGGAAGGCGAACGGTGAAACGCGCGCGAAGGTCTTCAAGGGCAAGGTCCTGAAGTTGCGCGCCGGCGAGGGCGCGCGATTCCGTCGCCGCCACCCGATGCGGCCGATCACCACACGGGTCTACCACGACGGCGGCCACCGGGTGGAGATACTGGTCAACGGTGCTGTGCTGGGCGGAGCGGATTTCGAGCTGACAGGCGTCGCGGAGGCCTGACGCAGCGAGTCTCCAAGGGCCCCGTTGGGGGAGTCCAGCGCGCCCCGAAATCGACTTGCCAAGCTTGGCGAGTCGATTTCACGCTGTTTTCATTGAAGAAAAGTGTTAACGGCCCGAAGGGCCGATCAGAACAGCAGCTGGTCCCCCGGGTCGGCGAGCAGGTCGGCGATGCTGTCGACCGCGCCGGTTCCCGCCCCGCGCACGGTCAGGGTTGCGCCGGAGTCGAAGGCGATCGTCACGTCGCCGCCGGGGCCGGCGTCGGTGACGGTGGAGACGGCGTCGAGCGCGGCGCGGGACCCGACCCCGAAGAACTTGAGCTGGTCGATCACGCGGTCGAGGTCCTCGATCACGTCATCGCCCTGGTCGACGCGGAGGTCGAAGATGAAGCGGTCGGCGTCCTCCCCGCCGATCAGGACGTCGTCGCCGTCGCCCGACATCAGACGGTCGGCGCCGGCGCCGCCGTCGAGCCGGTTGTCGGTCCCGCCGAAGACCATCAGCCGGTCGGCGCCGTCGCCGCCGTCGAGCAGGCTGCGCCCGTTCGAGCCGTTCAGGATGTGGCCTGCGAGCACGTCGTCGCCGTCGCCGCCCGAGAGGATGTTGCGGACCGAGGTCACGCCGGGATGGTCGGCTTCGGCCCGGCCCACGATCCTGTCGTTGCCAGCGCCACCGTCAAGCGCGTTGAGGACGCGCGCCTCCATGCCGTCGGGCAGGGGCTGGCCGGGAAAGACGGAGGCGTTGGCTTGGGCTATCGCCTCGATGTCGTCGCGACCCGCGCCGCCGCTCAGACGGTTCTCGACGATCAGGGCAGTATCCTCGGCGGATGCGGTTGATTTCGCAAGCAACCTGTCGGCGCCGTCGCCGCCAGCGAGGGTGGCGAAGGCCCTCGCGGAAGCTTCGTAGCCATAGATGTACGAGCCGCTGGCTTCAATGATCGACTCGAGCACGTCGTTGCCATCGCCGCCGGACAGTATGTTGTTGAGGTCGCCGCTGTCGTTCACATTCCGGTCGTGGGTGCTCACCGCCTTGAGGATGTCGTCACCACCGCCGCCATTGAGCGTGGCGATGGCGTTGCCAGCGTTGAACCCCCAAGTCTCGATGTTAGACGTCAGTTTGTCATTGCCCGCGCCACCTGTGAGGATGGCGTTCGTGTTGGAGAAGTACTCTGCTCGTCCGTACAGATCCAGCGTCAGCACGTCGAAGCCTGCGCCGCCGTCCATGTCGACGTCGAGCGAGAGATCGCGACCGCTCCAGCCGTAGACTGTCGCGTCAAGCGTGTCCGAGCCCGCGTCGCCGCGAAGAGTCGTCTCGCCGTACGCCGCAGGAAAATCTCGCGGGTCTTCACTTTCGTAGACCACGGTAAGGTCGGAGACGAGACTGTCGTCGCCGTCCCCACCCGACAGCACGTTGACCGCCCCGTTGGAGGCCTCGCCGTACTGAAGCCAACTCGTGGTGGTCGCCTTCAGCGTGTCGTCGCCGTCGCCGCCGTCGAGCTCGTTGCGGGCCCAGATGCCGTCGCCGTTCGCCCATGGGTAACCTTCGCCAAGCCTTGTCTCGGCCGTGGCGGTCAGCACGTCGTCGCCGTCGCCCCCGGCGAGGACGTTGAGCGCCGTCGCCTGGGAGGCGTAGTAGATGTCGATCCGGCTCATCGCGGTCAGCGCGTCGTCGCCGTCGCCGCCGTCGAGCCGGTTCGACACCGCGCAATAGCCGCCGTCCGGGGCGTTTTCGCCCACCTCGATCAGCGCGGTCAGCGTGTCGTTTCCATCGTCGCCGGCGAGGATGTTGCGGTGGATGCCGTCATAGGCACCCTCGTCGCCCCGGCCGGTGATCGAGGCGGTGAGGCGGTCGTTTCCGGCCCCGCCGGTGAGCCTGTTGGTGTTCTCGCCTCCGTAGTAGTCGACACCCAACGCCAGCGCGGTTAGCACGTCGTCTCCGTCGCCGCCGTCGAGGAAGTTGAGGGCCGGGAAGCCGTATTCGCCGTAGCCGGAAGTGGTGGCGATCAGGGTGTCGTGGCCCTTTCCGCCGATCAGGCGGTTCTCGGCGGAAACCCCGGAGCCGCCCGAGACGGCCCCCGCCAATGCGGTGATCCGGTCGTTCCCGGCGCCGCCGTCGATCTGGTTTCGCGCGAAGGGCTCGGTCGAGTCCATGAGGTCATCCTCGTCCGCGGAGGCGGTCGCGTCGATGACGTCGTGGCCGCCGCCGCCGGTGATCTCGTTCACCGCGAGGGTGACACCATAGTATCCATTTGCGTAGGAGACGGCTGTGATCCGGTCGCTACCGCCGCCCCCGTGCACGACATTGCGGGTGCGTGCGTCGCCATCATCACCGCCCGCATTGGCGGTGGCGGTGGCGGTTATGGCGTCCTTGCCCGCCCCGCCGAAGATGCGATTGTCTATCTCGCCGTTGGTCCACAGAGACGAACGCGTCTCGACCGTCACCGCATCGTCGCCGCGGCCGGCGTAGACCACCACGCGCGCAAAAGCGCTGTCCTCGCCGCCGACGCTGGTGATCGCCGAGATGATGTCGTCGTCGTCGCCGCCGAACAGCCTAAGCGACACCCGCGCGTCGGTTGCGGCCAGCGCGGTCAGCGTGATCTCCAGCGTGTCATCCCCGGCGCCGCCGTCGAGCTTCGCCGTGACCCTCACCGGGCCTGCGTCGGCGACGACGTCGATGTCGGCGGCGAGCGCGTCGTTCCCGGTCCCGCCGTCCAGCTCCAGAAAGGTCGTGGCGCCGCCGGCGCCGGCGCCGGTCGCCGCGAGCGAGGCGGTCATCTTGTCGTTGCCAGAGCCGCCCCAGAGGAAGCCGAGCGCCTCCACCGGACCGCTGCGCGCTTCGGTCTCGATGGTCAGGGCCAGCTTGTCGTGGTGGCCACCGCCGTCGAGCACGGCCTCGGAGCGCGCCGCGCCGTCGGCCTGGGCGAGGATGCTCACCGAGAGCTTGTCCCTGCCGTTGCCGCCTTCCTGCCAGGCGCGCGCATCGGCGTTCCGCGCGCCGCCGAAGGGCAGCGCCAGGGTCGTCACAAGCCTGTCCCAACCGGATCCGCCGTAGAGCGCCGTGGCGCTGAAGTCGCTGGTCAGCACGTCGCGCCCGCCCAGGCCCTGGACGCCCTGATGGGTGCGCGTGGCGTCGAGAACGTCGGCGCCCCTGGAGCCGATCAACCAGTCGAGAATGCGCGGCGGAGTCGGTTTCGGCATCGTTGGTCACCCCCACGGCAAAAGTGTCCCTTGCCGCTAAAAATGCTCCGCGCCGGACGCGCCCACGGAGCCTGCGGAAGGGTTCCCACCACCCGGAACGATGTAAGCACGTTCAACGTGCGCAAGTAAAGATTTATTCAGATTCGCTTTTTGAGAACACGCGAAAGCAGAACGGCACCCTCAGCGGGTCGGGACGGGCGTCTCGCCGCGATAATCGTAAAAGCCGCGCTTCGTCTTGCGGCCATGCCAGCCCGCCTCGACGTATTTCACCAGAAGCGGGCAGGGCCGGTACTTGGTGTCGGCCAGTCCCTCGTGCAGGACGTTCATGATCGCCAGGCAGGTGTCGAGGCCGATGAAGTCGGCGAGCTCGAGCGGGCCCATCGGGTGGTTGGCGCCAAGCTTCATCGAGGTGTCGATCGAGGCGACCGAGCCTACGCCCTCGTAGAGCGCGTAGACCGCCTCGTTGATCATCGGGATCAGGATGCGGTTGACGATGAAGGCCGGGTAGTCCTCGGAGGCCGACCAGGTCTTGCCGAGGCGCTCGACCACGCCGGTCATCACCTTGAACGTCGCCTCGTCGGTTGCGATGCCGCGGATCAGCTCGACGAGCTGCATCACCGGCACGGGATTCATGAAGTGAAACCCCATGAAGCGCTCGGGCCGGTCGGTGTGGCTGGCCAGCCGGGTGATCGAGATCGACGAGGTGTTTGAGGTGAGCAGCGTGTGATCGGCGAGATGGGGCGCAAGTCCCGCGAAGATCTCGTTCTTGAGCGCCTCGCGCTCGGTGGCGGCCTCGATGATCAGGTCGCTGGGGCCGAGCCGGGCGAGGTCGGGCTCCAGCGTTATGCGCGCCAGCGCGGCGTCGCGCTCCTCGGCGGTGATGCGGCCGCGCGCGGCCTGGCGCTCGAGATTGCCGTCGATGGTCGCGCGCGCCCGCTCGAGCGCCTCCTGGGAGATGTCGTTGAGGGCGACGTCGTAGCCGGACAGGGCGAAGACATGCGCGATGCCGTTGCCCATCTGACCGGCCCCGACGACGCCGACCTTCTTGATTTCCATGGAAGAACGCGTCCCGTGCAGCCGCTGCGCGCGCAGCTTATGTGAGGGGCCGGCGCCCGGCAACCGCATATGGCCGGGCTTGCGCCCCGCGGTCGCGCCGGTCAGGGTGCGGCGGCGCAAGTCACGGAGAGACCCATGGCCGAGGAACGACGCAGGCTGGCGGTGCTGATCGACGCCGACAACGTGCCCGCCGCGATCGCCGACAAGCTGTTCGACGAGATCGCCGGGCTCGGCGAGGCGAGCGTCCGGCAAATCTACGGGGATTTTTCCGGCACCAGGCAGAAGAGCTGGCAGGACGTGCTCAACCGGCACGCGATCAACGCGGTGCAGCAGTTCAACTACACCACCGGCAAGAACGCCGCCGACATCGCGCTGGTGATCGACGGGATGGACATGCTGCACGGGGGGCGGGTGGACGGATTCTGCCTCGTCTCGTCGGACAGCGACTTCACGCGTCTGGCGAGTCGGATTCGCGAGCAGGGGCTGATCGTCTACGGGTTCGGGGCGAACAAGACGCCCAAGGCCTTCATCAACGCCTGCAACCGGTTCATCTACACCGAGAACCTCGGGGTCTCGCACAGCGACGGCGACGAGACGCCGGATGCGCGGCCGGCGAAGGGCAGGTCCGCCGCTTCGGCCAAGACCGCGCAGGACGCCATCGAGCCGATCCGCAAGGCCATCGACCAGATCGCCGACGAGGACGGCTGGATGGATCTCGGCGTGCTGGGCCAGACGCTCGGCAATCTCTATCCGGACTTCGACCCGCGCACCTACGGCAGCGGCAAGCTCTCGACTTTGGTGCGGCGCACGGGCGCGTTCGAGGAGCGGCGGCGCAAGGACCGCACCATCGAGATCCAGCTGAAGTAGTTCTTGAGATTGTTTCAACGTTTCGCTGGCAAACCCGACCCCGGGGTTTGCGGAGCGGGGCGATGGTCGAGCGGTGGGCGGTTCTGATCGACGCGGAGAACGTCGGGGCCGAGGTGGCCGATCCGCTGTTCGCGCGCGCGGCGGCCTGGGGCGACGCCGCCGTGCGCCGGATGTTCGCGAACTTCGACGGCAATCACAAGGATTGGAAGGTCGCCGGTGCGCGGCATTCCATCGAGCCCGTGCATCTGCGAAACATGGTCACTGGCAAGAATGGCGCGGACATCGCGCTGGTGATTGACGCGCTGGATCTGATGCACCGCGGGCATATGGACGGGTTCTGCATTGTGTCGTCCGACAGCGACTTCACCCGTCTGGCCTGGCGGTTGCGGGAGGAGGGCAGGAAGGTGCGGGGCGTGGGCAAGACCGATGCAGCGGCGACCTTCAAGAAGGCATGTTCGGAGTTCATCGCCGTTGAGACGCTGCTGAAGCCGACGGCGGTTGCGTCGAAGGCTGCGAAGGCGACGTGCGCCAAAGCTGCGAAACGTCCGGCAGGAGACGCCGCAGACCTGATCCGACGCGCCGTCCAGGCGACTGCCCGGGAGGATGGGTGGGCGCATCTCGGCGCGGTCGGAACAAGCCTTCGCAAGATCCGCGCGGGTTTCGACGTCGGGGACTTCGGGGCGAAGAACCTCTTGGGGCTTGTGCGCCAGACCCGAGCCTTCGAGGAGCGGGGCCCCGCGCAGGGGACTGAGGAGATCAGGCCGAAACCCTGACGCGCGCCGGCCGGGCGCGGCGCGGGGTGGCGGCTTGTATCTCTCACTTGCCAGCCTCGCCCCGCGGGGCGAGGCTGGCGGCGAACGGGAGCCCGTGCAGGGCTGGGGCGATCGAGCCCGCTTCTGAGTGTGGCGCCCCGTTCGCCATCAGGTCCGAGAGCCCGGACAGTCGCTGGGGCCGCGCGGCGAGCCCGAATTCACAAGCGCGGGCGGCGGACGCGACAGCGGGGAGAGGGCCCATGTTCGTCGGCATCGACGTTTCCAAGGATCGCCTGGACGTGCACATTCGCCCGTCGGGAGAAGCTTTCGCCGTGAGCCGGGACGATGCCGGCATCGCGGCGCTGGTCGACCGGCTCGGACCGATCGGCCCGGTGCTCGTCGTGCTCGAGGCCACGGGGGGCTTCGAGATCACCGTGGCGGCCGGGATCGCCGGGGCCGGGCTGCCGCTGGCGGTGGTCAACCCGGCCCAGGTGAGGGCCTTCGCGCGTGCCACCGGGCGGCTCGCCAAGACCGACCGGCTCGATGCCGAGCTGATCGCCCACTTCGCCGAGGCGGTCCGTCCCGAGCCGCGGCCGCTGGCGAGCAAGGCGGCGCAAGGACTTGCGGAGATGGTGGCCCGCCGCCGCCAGTTGGTCGAGATGATCGGAATGGAACGCAATCGGCAGCGTACCGCGCGCAGTCCGAAGGTGCTCAAGGGCTTCGCCCGCACCCTCAAGGCGCTGGAAGCCGCGCTCACTGTCATCGACCGCGAGATCGACGGCGAGGTGCGTGGCTCGCCGGCCTGGCGCGCCGCCGAGGACCTGCTCACCTCCGTTCCGGGCATCGGCAGGATCACCGCCCGCACGCTGATCGCCGAGTTGCCCGAACTCGGCGGCATCGGCCGCCGCCGCCTCGCCGCGCTGGTCGGTGTAGCGCCGATTAACCGCGACTCTGGCGCGATGCGCGGCCACCGCGCCATCGCAGGGGGGCGGGCGGATGTGCGCCGCGTGGTTTTCATGGCCGCCGTCACCGCCATCCGCTGGAACCCGCCCATCCGCGACCTGTACCTCCGCCTCAGGGCCCGTGGCCGGCCCGCCAAGGTCGCTTTGGTCGCCGCTATGCGCAAGCTCCTCACCATCCTCAACGCGATCCTCCGGGAAGGAAAGCCATGGCAAAACGCTTGACGCGAAACACAGTCACTCAGAACGTGCGCCGCAGCGTGACCAGCAGGGTCTCGACGCCGGGGTTTTGGACGGCGGTGTGCGCATTGGACTTGTGGCTGACGGCGAGGCCGACGCGCCAGTCCTCCGCGACCGGCTGGCTGATCTCGAGCTGGGAGCGGATCATCGGGAAGTCCGTTCCCAGATCATTGCCCTTTCCCTGGCGGTAGCCGCCGGGATAGACCGACGCCTCGATCCGCAGATCGGAGAGCACCGACACCCCGGCCACCACGCCGGCGCCGCCCCAGAGGTCGTCCGGCGTGTCGTATTCGATCGCCGCACCGACGGTCACGAAGACCGGCTGGCCCGCCAGCGTTCCGGTCCAGAGCGGCGCTGCGCGGAGGTCGAGGGCGACCGTGGCGTGCGCGTCGTCGAGGACCGCGTCGGCACCGAGACCGAGGATCGCCTCCCAGGCGTGAACCGGCGCAGGCGCGACGGCGAGCGCACCGCCAAGCAGGGCCGCCGCCGAAGGCGTCGCGCGGGGTCGGCGCGGCGCCGGTTCAGCCGAGCTTCGCGTCAAGCTCGGGCACGATCTGGAAGAGGTCGCCGACAAGGCCGTAGTCGGCGACCTGGAAGATCGGCGCCTCCTCGTCCTTGTTGATCGCGACGATCACCTTGCTGTCCTTCATGCCCGCGAGATGCTGGATCGCGCCGGAGATGCCCACGGCGATGTAGAGGTCCGGGGCCACGACCTTGCCTGTCTGTCCGACCTGCCAGTCGTTCGGGGCATAGCCCGAGTCGACCGCGGCGCGCGAGGCGCCCACCGCCGCGCCGAGCTTGTCGGCGAGGTGGCTGATGATCTCGAAGTTCTCCGCCGAGCCGACGCCGCGCCCGCCCGAAACCACGATGCGCGCGGAGGCGAGCTCGGGCCGGTCGGAGGCGGCGACCCTGTCCTCGATCCACGCCGACAGCGCCGGATCGGCCGCGGCCCCGGCGGTCTCGACCGGGCAGGGTGGCTGTTCGCCGGTGCCATCGAAGCTCGCGCCGCGCACGGTCACGACCTTCTTCGCGTCACCCGACTGCACGGTCTGGATGGCGTTTCCGGCGTAGATCGGCCGCTCGAAGGTGTCGGCGTCCACGACGCCGGTAATGTCGGAGATCACCATGACGTCCAGAAGCGCCGCAAGGCGGGGGGCGACGTTCTTGCCGGTGGTCGTGGCTGGAAAGACGATGTGGTCGTAGCCGTCCGCCATGCCGCGGATCAACTCGGTGAGCGGCTCGGCGAGCCGGTGGCCGTAGAGCGCGTCGTCGACATGGATCACCTTCGCGACGCCGTCGAGCGTGGCGGCTTGCGCCGCGGCGGCGGCGCAGTCGTGGCCGGCCACGAGCACATGGATGTCGCTGCCCATGTGCCTGGCCGCGGTGACGGTCTTGGCGGTGGCGTCGTTGAGGGTCGCATTGTCGTGCTTGGCGAGGATGAGGACGGCCATCAGAGCACTCCCGCTTCGGTCTTGAGTTTATCGACGAGTTCGTCCACCGAGCCGACCTTGACGCCGGCCTTGCGCGTCTCGGGCTCGACGGTCTTGAGCACCTTCAGGCGCGGCGTCACGTCGACGCCGAAGTCGGCCGGGGTCTTCTCGTCGAGCGGCTTCTTCTTGGCCTTCATGATGTTGGGCAGCGAGGCGTAGCGCGGCTCGTTGAGGCGCAGGTCCACCGTGACGATGGCCGGCAGCTTCACCTCGATCGCCTGAAGCCCGCCGTCCACTTCGCGGGTCACCTTCGCGATTTCGCCCTCGACGGCGATCTCGGAGGCGAAGGTCGCCTGCGGCCAGCCGAGCAGGCCGGCGAGCATCTGGCCCGTCGCGTTCATGTCGTTGTCGATGGCCTGCTTGCCGGCGATCACCAGGCCCGGGGCCTCGGCGTCGATCACCGCCTTGAGGATCTTGGCGACTGCGAGCGGCTCGATGTCCTGATTTACGTCCTCGCTGGCGACGATCAGGATCGCCCGGTCGGCGCCCATGGCCAGCGCGGTGCGCAGCGTCTCCTGCGCCTGCTTCACCCCGATGGAGACCGCGACGACCTCCTCGGCCACGCCCTTCTCCTTCAGCCGGATCGCCTCCTCTACGGCGATCTCGTCGAAGGGGTTCATCGACATCTTGACGTTTGCGAGATCGACGCCGGCGCCGTCGGCCTTGACCCGGACCTTGACGTTGTAGTCGATCACGCGTTTGACGGGCACGAGGATCTTCATCGGCGGGTTCCCTTCGGACAGGCGCGGCTTGGTCGCTCCATGCCAAGAAGCCGCGTCGCCTGCGTGGCGGAAAACGACCTCCGACGTGGTTATTTTTTCGCGGCAGGTCTAGGGCCCGGCGCGCGCCCGCGCAACAGGAAGTTGGCGCGCGCCGGTTGTCCCTAGAGGATAAAGTCGCCCGGCAACAGATCGTCCTTCTCGACGCCGTAGAGCATGACCTCGTCGCCGGCGCCGAAATCGAAACGCACGCCGTCTGTCTCGTCGGTGGCCGCGGCGATCGCCTGCGCGAAGGCCAGGCCGAAATCCGAGATGTTGAGCTCGTCGCTTCCGGGATTGAAGTCGGCGATCTCGTCCAGACCGTCGCCCGCCTTGAAGACGAACTCGTCGAGGCCGGCGCCGCCGGCGAGGTAGTCGTGGCCGCGGCCGCCAGCGAGCAGGTCGTTGCCGCCGCCGCCATAGAGGTAGTCCACGCCGTCGCCGCCAAACAGGTCGTCGGCCCCCGACTCGCCGTGGAGCTTGTCGTTGCCGGAGCCGCCAAAGACCTCGTCCTTGCCGGAGCCGCCCCAGATCGTGTCGCTGCCGCCGTCGCCGGACAGGTCGTCGTTGCCGCCCTCGCCGAGGATCACGTCGCTGTTGGCGCCGCCATGCACGGTGTCGGCGCCGCGACCGCCCTTGATCAGGTCGTTGCCGCTGCCCCCGTCGATCTCGTCGTCGCCGTCGCCGCCCTCGATGACGTCCTTGCCGCCGAGACCGAAGATCCGATCCGGACCGCCGCGCCCGAACATGAAATCCCAGCCGTTGCCGCCGATCAGAATGTCGGCGCCTTCCGTGCCGTTGTACCAACCCATGGATTGCCCCCAAGACCCGAGTGTCGCAGCCGTTGGGAAGTATACTCTAATCGTTGGCGGTTACAGCGGCGAAAAAAGTCGTATTCGCGCCGCGGCGCGTCGAAAACGGCGCATCAGGCGCCGGCGGCGCGAGACCAGAGCTCGACGAACACCGCCGCGTAGAGCAGCCAGCTCGCGAAGAGTACGAAGACGTGCCAAATCGTGTAGTGGAACGGAAGCCGCTCCCAGAGGAAGAACGCCACGCCGGCCGTATAGAGCAGCCCGCCGGCGACGACGAGCTGGAGCGCCGCGGGCGAAAGCTCGGCGAAGATGTGCCGGCCGAACACGACGCCGGCCCAGCCGATCGCCAGATAGAGCGCCACGGTGGCGAACCGGGCGTTCTTCGGGCCGAAGTGCAGGATCGACACGCCGGCGAGCGCCGCGCCCCAGACGCCGGTGAGAAACCATCCGGCGTGCGCGCCGGCGAACACTGCGAAGGGCGTGTAGGTGCCGGCGATCTTGAGGTAGATCGCGGTCTGGTCGAGCCGGCGGAGCACGCGCTTCCATTCCTCGAGCGGGAACAGGTTGTAGAGCGCCGAGCAGGACAGCATCGCCAGAAGACTCAGCCCGTAGACGAAGGCGGCGACCACGGTCGGCGGATCACCGATCCAGACCACGGCGAGGGTGACCAGGACCGGAACCGCCACGAGGGCGGAGAGCACACCGGTTATGTGGACGGCAGCGTCGGAGAGGCGCTCCGCCCGCGAGTATCCTGATTGCGACCGTGCGATGGCCATCGACCCGCACCTCCTTCCCCCGAAGGCCCGCGACCCGCTGCGAGTCGCGGCCTGACATTCAATGTAGCGCATTCTTGGCGAATTGCGCCGTGTTCCAGATCACATTGGTGAATTTCGCGGCGCGTGTGTGGCGCCAGGCCCCTAGCGGTTCGCGCCGGGAACCCAGAGCACGTCGATGCGGCCGTCGTCGTTGGCGATGCGTCCCGCGACGAAGAACCAGTCCGAGAGGCGGTTGAGGTATTTCACCGCCTCGTCGTTGATGGTCTCGAGCGTGGCGAGTTCGACCACCAGCCGCTCGGCGCGGCGGCAGATCGTCCGGCAGAGGTGGAGATGGGCGGCGAGCGGCGTGCCGCCGGGAAGGATGAAGCTGCGGAGCGGCGAGAGCCGGGCGTTGAGCGCGTCGATCTCGGTCTCGAGCCGCGTCACCTGGGCTGCGACGATGCGCAGGCGCGGGTACGGGGCGTCCGCGTCGTTCTCGATGTCGGGGGTGCAGAGATCGGCCCCGAGGTCGAAGAGATCATTCTGGACGCGCGCGAGGCCGGCGTCGAGATCGCCGGTCGCGTGCAGCCGAGCTAGGCCGAGGGCGGCGTTGGTCTCGTCGACGGTGCCGTAGGCGGATACCCTGAGCGAATGCTTCGCCACCCGTGCGCCATTGCCGAGCGCGGTCTCGCCGGCGTCGCCGGTGCGGGTGTAGATCTTGTTGAGAACGACCACCGGGCTCAGCCTCCGCGCTGGGAGAAATAGACGAAGACGAGGATCAGTACGACGGCGATGAACTGCGCGAGCAGCCGGAGCTGCATCATTTTGTTGCCGTACTTCTTGTTGAACGCGCCGCCGCGGGCGAAACCGCCAATGCCCACCATGAGCACGCCGACGACGGCGAGGCAGGCGATTGCGGCGATGATGAAGAGGGGATCGCTGGCCATGTTCGGCTCCCGTGCGGATAGCCGCGTGACCTAGCCGAATCCGGGCGCAATGCAAGGGCGGGAGGTCGCTTCGCGCCGACGCGGTCCGGTCAGACCGCGTGGAAGTAGTTGGTCAGGTGGAAGAACAGCGGTGCGGCGAATGCGAGGCTGTCCATGCGGTCGAGCATGCCGCCGTGTCCTTCGATCATCGCGCCCCAGTCCTTGGCCCCCAGCGAGCGCTTCACAGCCGAGAGCACCAGCCCGCCGATGGCGCCGGCCGCGACGATCACCAGCGCCATCGCCGCCGCGCCGGCGGTCCCGAAGGGCGTGAGGAAGCCGAGCCCCGCGCCGATCAGCACCGCCGCGCCGCCGCCGAGGAGAAGCCCCTCCCAGGTCTTGTTGGGGCTGACCGAGGGTGCGAGCCGGTGGCGGCCGAACTTCTTGCCGAAGACGTATTGCAGCACGTCGCTGCCCTGCGCGACCAGGAGCAGGAAGGCGAGCGGGCCGAACCTGCCGGCGCTCTGGGCGGGAAGATCGAGCATCAGGAGCGCGGGCGCATGGCTGAGGCAGTAGACTGCGAGCATCAGCGCCCACTGGATCTTGGCGACGCGCTGGAGGAACTCCGAGGTGTCGCCCCGGGCCACGGCGAGCGCGGGCAGCGCGAGGAAGGCGTAGACCGGGATGGCGATGGAGAAGAGCGCCAGCCAGTCGATCCAGAGCAGCCAGTACTGCAGGGGCAGGAAGATGTAGAACGCCGCCGCGAGCGCATAGTGGTCGGCGGGCCGGGTCGGGGTGAGCGAAAGGAACTCGCGCAGGCACCAGAACGAGGCCAGCGCGAAGAGCCCGATGGTGGCCCCAGCACCGAGTGCGAAGGCGACGGCCAGGACCGAGACCATCACCCACCAGCTGGCGATCCGTTCGCGCAGGTTCTCCAGCATCTCCAGGTCGCCGCCGCGCCTGGTGAGCAGGCGGGCGATGAGCGTCGCCAGCGCGAGCAACGCGAAGACGAAGACAAAGAGCTGCGGGAGTGGGTGGGTGAGAAGGTCAGGCATTTGGGTCCAGCATGGACCAGTGCGCGCCGACGCGTAAGGCGGATTTGCTTCCGAAGTGGTCGCCGGCGAGGGGTGGGCCAAAGGGTGCCGCGGAACTATGCGGGACCGCCCGAGCCAGTTGCAACCAATGCGCGGCCCCCTCGCGGGGGCCGCGTCCGTCAGCCGAGGTTACTCGGCGACGATGGTTTCGATTGCCATCTTCTTGGTGTCGTCGTCATCAGTGCCGTTCAGGACGTCCTCAATCTGCAACAGCTGGTCTTCGGTGACAGCGATCGGCAGCCCGATCCCGAGCATCGTCAGCTTCGAGGCGACCTCTTCGGACAGCTGAGCGTCCTGCGCGAATGCGGTTCCCGTTCCAAGCATCGCCACCGACAGAGTGACCGCAGAAACACTAGCGATAAGCAGTCTTTTCATAGCCAAGCACCTCCAAGTGCGATCCGATCTCTTGAAAACTGGGCGAAGGCCCGGATCACGTTGCCGTCCGCACCAGAGCCAAAATCGGCCGATCCGCAATTAGTCTGTCTCAGGGCGCTTTGCAAGATCGTCTTCAGCCTCGGAGCATTCCGCGACGAACGCGCAGAGCGCAATCCTGGCGGTGTTTTCGGTGACATTCGCGACCAGTGCGTCAGTCATCGCGGAGCTCCGGATGCACGCCACGGGCGAGCGCGACGATGGCCAAGCGCGCGCGGGCGAGGAAGGCGTCCCGGCTCTCGTCGGGCTCCAGCGCCAGTGGCGCCCCGAAGAACACCGACGCGCTGACCGGCACCGGCAGCCAGGCCCCCTTGGGAAGCGCGCGGTTGAGGTTGTCGAGATAGACGGGCACGTACTCCGCGTCGCGATGCTTCGCGGCGAGGTGGTAGAGCCCGGACTTGAACGGCGCGGGCAGCACGGTCTCCCCCCGCGTGCCCTCGGGATAGAAGATGAGCGTTTCACCGGCGTCGAGCGCGTCCTCGATCGGGGCGAGCGCCTCCATTCCGCCGCCGCGGCGCACCAGAACCGCGCCCAGCACCTCCAGCGCGAAGAAGCGGCGGAGCCGGCCGTGGCCCCAGTAGTCCTCCGCCGCAACCGGATGCGCGCGCGGGCGCAGGCTGGCCGGCAGCGCCGCCCAGACGAGGAGGCTGTCCATGTGGCTGGCGTGGTTGCAGAAATAGACGCGCTGGCGGTTCGACGGCCGGCAGCCGACCCAGAAGGCGCGCCCGCCCACCAGAAAGCGCATCACTCCGACGAGCGCCGCGCGGGTTCTCACGGTGCGCCCCGGAGCCGTCGCGCGATCCGCGAGAGCCGGCGCCCGGAGGTGAAGAGCGCGCCCGCGAGGATCGCCCAGAGCGCGAGTCCGGCGAGCGCGGGCGGCCGGCCGAGCGCGGTCTCGACGGCGCTGATCACGCAGGCCGCGGTGACGGCCGCCATGCGATGCTGTTTCGCCATCGGGCCGGCGAAGTCCTGCTCCTGGCCGAGCGCGCCGCCGAGCACGCGCACGTAGGCGCAGAAGAGCGCCGCTATCGCCGCCCAGAGCCCGAGCGCCGGCGCGCCGACCGCGACGCCGAAGCCCGCGAGGATCACCGTGTCCTCGATCCGGTCCGGCGCTTCGTTGAAGAGCGGGCCGAGCGACGAGCCGCGGCCGCCCTCGACAGCGACGAGCCCGTCGAAGAGATTGGCCGCCAGGCGCAACTGGACGAAGACCGCGCCGAGCAGGAACCCCGCGACCCCGCCCCGCGTGAAGGCGGCCGCGGCGACGCAGGCGAAGACGATCCCGGCGAGCGAGATGGCGTTGGGCGTGATCGGCGTGCGCAGGAGCGCTCGGGTGACCGCGGCGGCGAGCGCGGTCGTTCGCGAGGCGAGGGGGCGGCGGTTGCGGAGCGGGTCTTGATCCATGGGGGTCTGCGTCTCGGGCCGCCATACGCGGTCAGGTCTTTCCCGCCCAGCGTTTCCATAGACCGTCGCGGCGGCGCGACGCAAGCGCGGCTCAGCGGCCGCGCAGGATCGCGTCGAGGGCGCGCGTCGGCAGGATCCGGCGAAGAAGGTTGGCTGCATGCGTCGGCGTGGTCACGAAGTATCGTGGCTGCGGCCGTGGGCTTTCGAGTGCGCGCAGGAGCGCCGCGGTGACGGCCGCGGGCGGCAGTTCGAACCGGTCGGTCCCTGCGTCCCCGGCGTAGAGGCGGGGCAGGAGGCTGGCCTCGTAGGCGGCGCGATTCGGCGAGGCGCGCCAGTCGATGTGGCGCTCGAAGCCCGGGATCGCGTTGCGGCGAAACGGCGTGTCGATCGGGCCGGGCTCGATCAGGCTCACGGCGATGCCCGTTCCCGAGAGTTCCATGCGCAGCGCGTCGGTCATCGCCTCGAGCGCGAACTTCGTCGCCGAGTAGGCGCCGCGCCAGGGCGTCGAGACGAAACCGAGGACCGAGGAGTTCATCACGATCCGGCCCGCGCCGCGCGCCCGCATGGCCGGCAGGACGCGGTTGGTCAGGTCGATCTGGCCGAAGAGGTTGGTCTCGAAGATCTCGCGCAGCGCTGTGCGGGGCAGGTCCTCGATGGCGCCGGGAATGGCGAAGGCGCCGTTGTTGAAGAGCGCGTCGAGGCGTCCTTCGGTGCGCTGCAGAGCTTCGGCCGCGGCCGTCGCGAGCCCGGTCTCGTCGGAGAGGTCGAGCGGGAAGCTCTCGAGCCCCTCGTCCTTCAGGCGCGCGCAGTCGTCGGGGCTGCGGCAGGTCGCGAGCACGCGCCAGCCGCGGCGCGCCAGCGTGCGGGCGGCGTCGAGGCCGATGCCGGACGAGCAGCCGGTGATCAGGATCGTTCTGGCGACCATGGCGGCGCGCCCTCCGCTAGAGGCCGGTCGAATTGGCGAGGCGGGCGGTCCGCTGTCAATGCCGCCCAGCCCGCGGGCCAAACTTGGCTGGACGGGTTTCTCCGGCGCGGGTATCACAACATCTATGTCAAACGTGACCGACGACCCCGACATACCGCACGACGGGTTGATCTCCGAGCCGCTCGACCGGGCGCTCGGCGAGCGATACCTGACCTACGCGCTGTCGACGATCATGCACAGGGCTCTGCCGGACGCGCGCGATGGGCTCAAGCCCGTGCACCGGCGCATCCTATATGCGATGCGCGGGCTCAGGCTGGAGCCCACCGGTCCGTTCCGAAAATGCGCGAAGATTGTCGGCGAGGTGATGGGCAACTATCACCCGCATGGGGACCAGGCGATCTATGACGCGCTGGCGCGGCTCGCGCAGGATTTCAACTTGCGCTACCCGCTGGTCGACGGGCAGGGCAACTTCGGCAACATCGACGGCGACAACCCGGCGGCGCAACGCTACACCGAGGCGCGGCTGACGGCGGCGGCGGCGGCGCTGCTCGACGGGCTGACCGAGGACGCGGTCGATTTTCGCGACAACTACGACGGCTCCGAGCGCGAGCCGGTGGTGCTGCCAGCGGCGTTCCCGAACCTGCTCGCCAATGGCTCGAGCGGCATCGCGGTCGGCATGGCGACCAACGTCCCGCCGCACAACATCGACGAGCTGATCGGGGCGTGCCTCCACCTCATCAAGGCGCCGAACGCGCGGGACGAGACCCTGCTCGACCATGTGCAGGGTCCGGATTTTCCGACCGGCGGGATAATTGTCGAGCCGCGGGCGAGCCTGAAGGAGACGTACGCCACCGGGCGCGGCTCGATCCGGCTGAGGGCGCGCTGGGCTGTCGAGGATCTGGGGCGCGGGACCTGGCAGGTGGTGGTCACCGAGATCCCGTATCAGGTCCAGAAGGGCAAGCTGATCGAGCGCATCGCCGATCTCGTCAACGCCAAGAAGGTTCCGATCCTGGCGGACGTGCGCGACGAGAGCGCCGAGGACGTGCGCATCGTGCTCGAGCCGCGGGCGCGGTCTGTCGATCCGGCGGTGATGATGGAGATGCTCTTCAAGGCGAGCGATCTGGAGACGCGGTTCGCGGTCAACATGAATGTGCTGATCGATGGGCGCATGCCGCAGGTGACCTCGCTCAAGGAGGCGCTGCGGGCGTTTCTCGACCATCGCCGCGAGGTATTGCTGCGGCGGTCGCGGTTCCGGCTCGGCCGCATCGAGATGCGGCTCGAAGTGCTCGACGGGCTGCTGATCGCGTTCCTCAACCTCGACCGGGTGATCGAGATCATCCGCCACGAGGACGAGCCGAAGGCGGTGCTGATGGTGGAATTTGCGTTGAGCGACCCGCAGGCCGAGGCGATCCTGAACCTGCGGCTCCGCAACCTGCGCCGGCTAGAGGAGATGGAGCTGCGCGCCGAGCGCGAGGGCCTGGTGGCGGAGCGGGCGGGGATCGCGGCGCTGCTCGACGCGGAGGCGCTGCAATGGGGGCGGATTTCGGAGGAGTTGCGCGCAGCGCGCAAGGCCTTCGGCAAGGACGCGCCGGGCGGGGCGCGGCGGACCACCTTCGACGACGCGCCGGAGGTCGAGGAGATCGCCTACGAGGCGATGATCGAGCGCGAGCCGGTCACGGTGGTCTGCTCGGAGATGGGCTGGATCCGAGCGATGAAGGGCCATATCGAGCCCAGCGCCGAGCTGAAGTTCAAGGATGGCGACGGGCCGCGGTTCTTCCTGCACGCCGAGACGACCGACCGGCTGCTGATGTTCGGCTCGAACGGGCGGATGTACACGCTTCAGGCGGGCCAGCTTCCGGGCGGGCGCGGAATGGGCGAGCCGGTGCGCCTGATGACCGACCTGCCCAGCGAGGCGCGGATGGTGGCGCTTTTCGTGCATGTTCCGGGCGGGCGGCTGCTGGTCGCCTCGGACGCGGGCGACGGGTTCGTGCTGCCCGAGGACGAGGCGGTGGCGCAGACGCGGACCGGGCGTCAGGTCCTCAACCTGCGCGGCGAGGCGCGGGCGCGGGTCTGCCGACCCGTGCAGGGCGATCACGTGGCGGTGGTGGGCGAGAACCGCAAGGTGCTTGTCTTCCCGCTGTCCGAGCTGCCGGAGATGGGCCGCGGCAAGGGCGTGCGGCTGCAGCGCTTCAAGGACGGCGGTCTCTCGGACGCGGCCACCTTCGATCTCGACGACGGGCTGAGCTGGCTCGACCCGGCCGGGCGACGCCGCACCGAGGCCAACCTGGCCGAATGGGTCGGCGCGCGAGCGAGCGCCGGACGGATGGCGCCGCGGGGGTTTCCCAAGGAAAACCGGTTCGATTGACCCGCCCGCGCGGCGCGATCGGGGGGGCTTTGCGGGCTGTCCTAGCTAGGACAAAGCGCAAGATGCTGAAATCAATTTGGAAAAGTGTTAACGCCCGACGTCGGGCTTCGGATCGGGCGGCGGCGCGATGCTGAGCTTCCGCATCGCCCTGCTCGGCCTCGGTGTTGCGCTGGTGACGGCGGCGGCGCTCTTCTGGCCGCGCGAACCACAGGAGTTCGCATTCCGCGAGACCGGCCTGCCGCCGGGGTTCCGGGCGCTGGAGGCGCCGGGCCTTTCGGCGCCGATCGATCCGTTCGCGGGGCTCCTGCCGGCCGAGACGGCGCCGGTAGCGCCGGCGCTCGAAGGCGCCGCCCTTTGCCGGGCGCTCTTCGGCGCGGCGGAGGGGCCGGCGGGCGTGGTGCCGGTGGCGGTCTTCACCGATCACCGTTGTCCCAACTGCCGGGTGTTCGAACCGATCCTCGAGGCGGTCGCAAACTCAGACGGCGGGGTCGCTCTGACGGTGCACCAGTGGCCGATCTTCGGGCCGCCGTCGGAGCTTTCGGCGCGGGCGGCGCTGGCGGCGGAGGCGCAGGGCGACGGGCGCGCGCTGCACCGGCGACTGCTCGGCAGCGGCTTCGTGGCGACGCCGGCGTTGATCGCGGCGCTGGCGGAGGAAGCCGGTCTGGACGTGGGCGCGCTGGAGGCCGCCATGGCCGGGCCGGACGTGGCGGCGCGGCTGCGAGTCACCGAGGGGCTGGCGGACCAGTTCGGGCTGCGCGGCACGCCATCGACGGTGATCGGCGGCACCGTGGCGGAGGGGGCGCTGTCGCGGCGGAGCCTCGAGGCGCTGGTCGCGCTCGAGAGGTCCGGCGATCCCTGGCGGACCTGCGCCGGCGGCTAAGTGACAGTCGCAAGAGTTGCACTGAACAACCGGAGATAGCGCACGATTCCGGACGCTTCGACCGATTCCCTGACGTCTGGATAGATAGCCGGGATTTCGGTAGAATGGCGACCCATTGTGGCTGCAAGAGGATGCGCGTGAAACTTCTGACGGCGCTCTTTCGGGGGCGGATCCAGAGGGGCCGCCTCACGCTGATCGGACCGGACGGCGCCCGCGAGACTTTCGAGGGGGCGGCGCCGGGGCCGGAGGTTGCGCTCGCGATCCATGATCCGGATTTCGGGCGGCGGCTGCTGGTCAATCCCGAACTACGATTCGCGGAAGGCTACATGGACGGCGCCTTCGACGTGGCCGAGGGGTCGCTGCACGGGCTCCTGACGCTGATGCGGATCAACCGCGGTGAAATCGAGCGCTCCATTGCGCTGCGCGTGGCGCAGGGGGCCGGGAGGGCGATGAGCCGGGCCCATCAGTTCAATCCGCCGTCCCGGGCGAAGTCGAACGCGGCGGCGCACTACGATCTGGGCAACGATCTCTACCGGCTCTTTCTCGACGCCGACATGCAGTATTCCTGCGCGTATTTTCCTCGTGGCGACGAGAGCCTCGAGGCGGCGCAGCTGGCCAAGAAGCGCCACATCGCGGCCAAGCTCCGGCTCGAGCCGGGCATGAGCGTGCTCGACATCGGCTGCGGCTGGGGCGGCCTGGCGCTCTATTTCGCGCGGGTCGCCGACGTCGAGGTGCTCGGGGTAACGCTGGCCGAGGAGCAGCTTCGCGTCGCGCGCGAGCGCGCCGAGCGGGAGGGGCTGAGCAACCGGGTGCGCTTCGAGCTGCGCGACTACCGCGACATCGACGAGCGTTTCGACCGGGTGGTCTCGGTGGGGATGCTGGAGCATGTGGGCGGGCCGCATCTCGGGGGCTATTTCGCCGGGGTGCGCGAGACGCTGAGCGCGCGGGGCGTGGCGCTGGTGCATTCGATCATCTCGATGCGCGGCCCGGTGCCGACGGGTCCCTTCCTGCGCAAGTACATCTTTCCGGGCGGACACCTGCCGGCGCTGTCGGAGACGGCGCCGGCGATCGAGGACGCCGGGCTATGGCTGCTGGACGCCGAGATCTGGCGGCGGCACTACGCCTTCACGCTCGACCACTGGGCGCGGCGGTTCGCGGTGAACCGCGATCGGGCCAGGGCGCTCTACGACGAACGGTTCTGCCGGATGTGGGAGTTCTACCTGCGCGCCAGCCAGGTCGCCTTCGAGGTCGGCAATCTCGCGGTGATGCAGCTCCAGCTCGGTCGCGAACGGGACGCGGTGCCGCTGTCGCGCGACTACGTCGGCGCCGAAACCGAGAGCCTGCGGGCCCGGGAGGCGGAGCTGGGCCTCGCCTGAGCGGGGCCCGCGCGGGTCAGAGGCCGCGGGCGAGTTCGAGCAGGCGCGGATCGTCGGGATTGGCGGCGAGCGCCGCGTCGAGGGCGGCGCGCGCCTCGTCGGGACGCTCCAGCGCCGCCTCTATGCGCACCACCATCATCCAGGCGTCGACGAGCTGCGGATCGAGGTTTGTGGCGGCGGTGAAGGCGTCGATGGCCGCGTCCCAGTTGCGCATGGTCAGCGCCGCGCCGCCGATCTGGAGATGGGTCTCGGGGAAGTCGGCGCGCGACGAGAGGCTCGCCTGCCATTCGTTGAGCGCGCCGCGCAGCGCCGGGAGCGCGGAGGGCGGCGCCTCGGGCAGCGCGTCAAGCAGCGCCTTGGCCGACGCCTCGCGCACGGTCCGGGTCGGGTCGCGCAGGAGCGGCAGGAGCGCGTCGAAGCGGGCGGCCGGAGCGAGGCCGACCTGGAGCCCGGCTGCGGCGGCGCGCACCAGCGGGTCGGGATCGGCGAGCAGCGGCGCGGACGCGGCGGCGATCTCGGGCGTGGACACCTGGCCCAGCAGGTCGAGGGCGCTGGCGCGTACGATCCCGGCCGCCTCGGGCGCGGAGGCCAGCGCGATGAGGGCGTCGGCCTGCGCCTCCGGTGACCAGCGCCCGGCGGCGAGGGTGCTGGCGGGGTGAGGACCGCGGCGCGGGCTGTCGGGAAAGCGCGCTTCGATCTCGGCGGCGGCCCAGGCGGCGTCGCGGTCGATGTGGCAGTCGGTACAGGCGTCGGGCGACCCGGTCTCGGCGGCGAGATCGGGGCGGGGGATGCGGAAGCTGTGATCCCGGCGGTCGTCGACGCCCATGTAGACGCGCTCGATCATGTGGCAACTGCGGCAGTCGGCGCCGGGCGTGCCGGGTTCGTGGAAATGGTGCTCGGGTGCTGCGTAGTCGGCGGGGCGCAACGTCGGGAAGCGCGGGTTCCCGGCCGGCGAGTGGCAGGTGGAACAGATGGCGTCGCCCTCGGCGCGCAGTTCGCCTCCGTGGGGCTCGTGGCAGTCGGTGCAGCGCACGCCGCGCGCGTACATCTTCGATTGCAGGAACGAGCCGTAATCGAAGACCTCCTCGAGGATGGTCCCGTCGGGGTGATAGAGCCCGGGGCGCAGCAGCGAGAGGGTGTAGGCGTCGTGGAAGGGCGTGCCGGGCGTGGGATTGCCGTCGCCGTGCGCCTCGCGCCGGGCGTGGCAGGTGGCGCATTGCTGGATCTCGATCTCGGCGTCGGCGGCGGCGAGATCGACGGTCAGACCGAGCGCGTCGACGCCGGCGTGGTCGCCCGGGTCGAATCCGTCGGCGTCCTCCGCCCAGGCTACATGGGCGCTTCCGGGCCCGTGACAGGCCTCGCAGCCGACACCGATCTCGGCAAGTCGCGGGGCGTAGATGTCGGCGATGGCGTCGTAGTTGCGGGTGTAGCCGGTGGCGTGGCACTCGGCGCAGCGGGCCTCCCAGCTCTTGTAGGGGCCGGTCCAGTGCAGCCCGTCGCCGGGCCGGAGCTGCTGGTCGGGGAAGACCGGGTACCAGCGCGCGCCCTCGATGTCCCAGGCGATGTCGAAGGTCTGGGTGCGGCCGGGCTCGGGGGCGAGCAGATACTGCTGCAGCGGCGCGATCCCGACGACGCCGACGACGGGGAAGCTCCGCCGCACGCCGTCGCCGTCCTCGGTCTCGATGACGAAGTCCGCGCCGTCGCGGCGGAAATGGCTGACGACGCCGTGGTGCTCGAAGCGGGCGTCGTCGAAGTCGCCGAGCACGGTGTCCTCGCTCGGCTCGGTCCAGGCGAGCGCGTGATGGGAGCCCGACCAGGCTTCGGCGGCCTCCACGTGGCAATCGGCGCAGCGCTCGGAGCCCAGATAGGCCAGGCCGGGCATCTCGGCCGCGTCGGCTTTCGAGGGTCCCCAGGGCTGAGTTGAGGCGGCGAGCGCGAACAGGAGCGCGGGAAGGGATGGGAGCATGGACGTTCCGTTCGGGCGGCGCGCGGCGGGATAGGCCGACGGGGCCGAGCCTATCGGCTCGGGCGACGGGCGCAAGGCGTCGGGGCGCGCCGCGTCGTCGCGGCCCGCCCGCGTCAGAGCTTCCTTAACGCGGCGCGGCTAGGGTGCGGCGCCATGCAGGACCGGGGGCGCCCGCGCGCGGGCGGTTTTCCTACGGGTAAGAATGGCTTGCGGGACGCGACGTTTCGCACGATCATCAGCGCGGGAGCGAATGGATTGATGGCCGAAGGCCGGGGGTCGCAACGGACCTCGAAAAAGCGCGGCGCGAACTCCGGCGGGCTTCACCCATCGGCAGGTTGGCTATAGGAGGAGGCGTCTCCCTCCGGGAGGACGCCTGCGTGGTTCAGAGTGCGAGCGGATAGGGTGATGTCCAGCGAGGCAGTGACAGGGGCGCAGTCGACCGGCGGAGATGGTCGGCGCGGCGCCGACGCGCCGAGCATGTCGGTCGTCATTCCCGTCTTCCGGGCCGAATTGCTGATCGGCGCCTGCCTGCGCGGGCTCATGGAGGCGGGGTTCGACCGCAGCGAGATCGTGGTGGTCGACGACTGTTCGCCCGACCGCAGCGCCGAGGAGAGCCGGGCGCTCGGCGTGCGGGTGCTCCGCACCGAGACCAACATCGGCGCGGCCAATGCGCGAAACCTCGGTGCGCGGGAGACCTCGGGCGAGATCTTGGTGTTCGTGGATCAGGACGTCGTGGTGCACCGGGACGTCCGCGCGGTGATCGCAGGCTTCTTTGGCGAGCACCCCGGATATTCGGCGCTCTTCGGGGCCTACGACGAGGCGCCGAGCGCCCCGGGCCGCATCAGCCGCATCCGCAACCTCCTGCACCGCCACGTGCACGTGCGCGAGGCCGGCGACGCGGTGACCTACTGGACCGGGCTCGGCGCGATCAAGCGCTCGGCCTTCGAGGCGGTCGGCGGCTTCGATCCCGGGCAGTACATGATGGAGGACATAAAGCTCGGGCTCGACCTGACCCGGGCCGGCCACAGGATCCGGCTGGTGCCGGAGCTCGAGGGCACGCATCTGAAGAAATGGACCCTCGGCGGCATGTTGCGGACCGATCTCTGGGACCGGGCGGTGCCGTGGAGCCGGCTGCTCCTGTCAGAGGCAGGGCGCGACCTGCCGCGCTCGCTGAACGTCGGCTTCACCGGGCAGGCGTCGGTGCTCCTGGTGGCGATCGGGATCGCGGCGCTGGGTCTCGGGGCGCTGTTTCAGTCCTGGACGGGCGTCTGGATCGCCGCCCTGAGTGCGCTGGGGATGGCCGCCGTCAACCGAGCCTTCCTAACCGATCTGTGGCGGCTCGGCAGGCCGCTCGACGCGCTGGCCGCCATCCCGGTGCTGTGGCTGCATTATCTCTGCGCCGGGACCGGGTACGCGCTGGTGCGGGCCGGCTACCAGAGCCCGCCGCCCAAGACCTGAGGTTCCTGCGCCAAGGGGGCGCCGAGTGCGGAAAGCGCGGCCTTATTGCGTCGCCGCCCGCTTGGCCTTTTCGCTGAGGGTGAATTCCTCGTGGTAGGAGCGCTCGACGTTGACGTTCCAGACGTCGTGATCCTCGCCGAGCACGTTGCGCGCCGCCAGCATCGCCGAGAGCATCGAGTGGTCCTGGTTGTTGTAGCGGTGCAGGCCGTTTCGCCCGACGGTCTGGAAGTTCTCCAGTGACAGGAGCCAGGCGCTGATCACGTCGAGCGCCTCCTTGTAGTGCTCGTCGTAGACCGGATAGGCCTTGGGCTGGCGGATCACGGTGGAATCCACGACCTGATCGGCGGTCGCGAGCCCAAGCTGCTCGAGTTCCCGGGTGGCGAGATCGCGCAGGGCGGCGTTGTCCATCGTCCAGAGCCCGTCGCCCTCCTGGCAGAAGTACTCCATGCCGATCGAGGCGGTCTCCGGATCAGGCACCATCTCCTTCGACCAGGCGCGAAAGTTCTGGATGCGGCCGACCTTCACTTCCGGGCTGTGCACGTAGATCCAGTTGTCTGGAAAGAGGTCCTTGGCCTTCAGGACCACCGTGACGATCAGGAAGTCGCGGTAGCTGAGCTTGTCGGCGGCCACCATCACCTCGGGTGGCGGCGGCGGGTCGAAGGCGTGCAGGAGATCGCGGATGGCCATGGTGTTGATGACCTCGCCGCCGCCGACCGCGTGGGTCTCGACCGTTTCGGACCCTTCGGGCGACCAGGTCCGCACCCGCAGGCCCGTCACGCGCAGGCCGTCGCGTTCGACGCCGTCGACCACGCTGCGCATATGCACCTCCCCGCCGTCGGCGACGATCCGGTCGCGGGTCTTTTCCCACATCATTCCCGGGCCAAGGCGGGGATACTGGAACTCCTCGATGAGGCTGGATGTGTTGTTGGCGCCGGAGATCGCGTTCCAGACCGCCTTGGGCAGCGAGAGGTTCTTGATGCGCTGCGCTGCCCAGTCGGCGCGGATCTTCTTGGGCGAAATGCCCCAGACCTTCTCGGTGTAGCTGGCGAAGAAGTGCATGTAGAGACGGCCGCCGAAGCGGTTCATCACCCATTCCTCGAAGCTGTCCTCCCGCTTGTGCGGACGGATCTGCCACTTGATGTAGCTGGCCATGATTCGCGCCGATTCGTAGACGCCGACGTTGCTGAGCGCGTTGAAGATCTTCAGCGGGTAGGAGAAGAAACGGCCCCGATAGTAGATGCGGCTGAGCCGCGGCACGGTGATGAAGTCGTCGCCCATCACCTCGCGCCACATGTCGCGCACCTCGTCCACCTTGGTGAAGAACCGGTGCCCGCCGATGTCGAAGCGGTAGCCCTTGTAGCTTTCGGTCCGCGAGATGCCGCCGACCAGTTCGCCGCCCTCGAAGACGATCGGCTTGTGCGTCTTGCTGTTCTTCTGGAGTTCGTAGCCAGCCGTAAGGCCCGCCGGCCCAGCTCCAATGATGAAGACCGGCGTCTTGATCGGAACCACAGTGCTCTCCATTACGCTACCCAGACCCACTACCACGAGACGCGAACGCCCGGCGCCGAGCGTTGATTTGACACGATTCAAGGAACGTTCCAACACGCGAAACGCCCCGAAAATGAATAAAGCGTCGTATAGCACAGGAACGTCGATCTGTAAGCACTCTTTACGGTTTCTGGGTTAGCGACTAATGATCTCGGCGTTTCGCATGCGCGGGAGGCGTCGTGGCGCGCGGCGCTGGCCTCCGCTCCCGGGGGTAGGTGGCGCGTTGGAATGACAGAAATCTGGAGCGCGCCGCTCGGTGTTGTGGTGTTTCATGATGAGTAAATCGATCCGGCGCCTGTCGAGCCGCGTCCGGCGCCGCAGGGCGCTTGTCGTCAGCGCCATCGGGCGGGAGGCGGCGTGAGCCAGTCCGACGTCGCGCCGTGGCTGTCCTGGAGAGGCTTCGCGGTCTCGATCGGGCTCGCCGTGCTGCTGTCGTGGCCGATGTTGCTGGTGACAGCGCCGCTGATCTATCACGACACGATCGAATACTATGAGAGCGGCGCGCGGATCGCCGGGCAGCTTCTGGGTTTCTTCGGTATCGAGATCGCGGCGGAGGGGTCGACGGAAGGTGCTGTGCGCGCCTTCGCCTATTCGGCGTTTCTCTACTTCACCGCTCAGACGCCATTGGGGCTGGTGCTGACGACGGTGCTGCAGGGTGCGCTGGCGATCTTCGCCTGCATGGCCTTCGTCCGGCCGGGATTGCGGGCGACGCCGCTTGAAGCGGCCGCCTGCGCGCTGATCGTGGGCGCGTTGAGCACGCTGCCGTGGTTCGTCTCGTACGCGATGCCGGACATTCTGGGCGCGATCCTGCTGGTCTACTATGCGCTGCTGTTGCGGCGGATCGACGAGTTCGGCGTCTGGCGGCAGCTCGTGCTGCTGGCGCTGGCGACCTTCGCGGTGTCGTGCCACTACGGGCATCTGCCGCTCGCCGCCGGCCTCGCGGTCGTGGCGCTGCTCTGGCGGCTGATCACCTGGAGGGTGACGCTGCGGGTCGTGGCGCTGGCGTTGCTTCCGATCGTGCTCACGCTGTCGGGCAATCTCTTTGGCAGCACGGTGGCCCTCGAGGAGGCCAGCGTCGCGCCCAAGCGGCTGCCGATCCTGCTCGCGCGCTCGCTCGCGGACGGGCCGGCGCGCTGGTATCTCGACGAGGCCTGCGACACCGAGCCGTGGGCGATCTGCGAGGTGTTCGACGAGGCCCCCACGAGCGTGAACGCGTTCCTCTGGGCCGAGGACGGACTTCGATCGGCGACGCCGGAACAGGAGCAGCGGATCCGCGAGGAGGAACTGGCGGTGCTGTTCGCGGCGTTCAGGGCCTACCCTGTGGCGCAGCTGCACTCGCTGACGTTCAACGCCCTGGTGCAGACGGTCAAGGTAGGCACCGACAAGATCATGCCTTACCTGCCCGGCGCGGAGAACGACACGGCGGCGCCGTTTCACACCTCGGTTCCCTCCAAGAAGGATTACTGGGCGCTCACCGCGTTCGACAATGTGGCCAAGATCGGGACGGCGATCGGGATCATCGGGCTGATCGTGGCGTTCCTGCGCGGCTGGATCCCGCGTCCGATGTTCGAGATCATAGCGATGGTGGTGATCGGACTCGTGGCGAACGCGGCGATCTTCGGGGGGCTCTCGGCGCCGGTGGATCGCTATCAGTCGCGAGTGATCTGGCTGCTGCCGGTGCTGTTCTGTCTGGTCATGCTCGAGCGGAGACACGGAGTGGCGGTCGCAGACCCCGCGCCGGCGAAGACGCGCCGGGCGGCCTGACGGGCGAGGGAGAGAACTCTGACGCACGCTGAGGACATGGAGCACGAGGTCGAGGACGCTGCGCCGTCGGTGTGGCGCGAGGCGCTGGTGCTGTCGCGCTTGTTCCCGTCGCGCAACTGGGTGGCCGCTCTCGTAGTGGTGCTCGGCGTGGCCGCGGCGGTGGGCGAGACGCTGAGCGTCGGGCTGGCGGTGATCCTGCTTTTCAGCCTGTTGCGGGAGAAGGACCAGATCACTGAGGCCGGTGGGCTCCTGAGCGAGGTCTATCTCTGGGTCGAGTCGCTCTTCGGCGGCAACCTCTGGCTGATCTCGGCGGTGTTTCTGGGGCTGATCCTGTTCACGGCGCTGCTCTTCTACGCCAACCAGGCGCTGACCGGGGTGATCCTCAACCGGGTGGCCGAGCGGATGCGCGACAGCGTGCACCGGGTCTATGTCCGCGTGGGCTACGACTATCTCCAGCGGCGCGACCACGGCGCGCTACTGCACACGCTGACCACGGCGAGCTGGACGGTGTCGGAGGCGTTCGTTTCGATCGTGCGGATCGCGGTCAACGCCTGCGCGGTCGGGGTCTTCGGGATCGGGCTCTTCCTGCTGTCCTGGCAGCTTGGGCTTGCGGCGCTGGCGGGCGCGCTGGTGGTGTTCTTCCTTCTCAAGCTGATCTCGCGGCCTGTGCGGCGGCTGGGCGAGCGCACGCTTGAGGCCAACCGCACGCTGGCCGAGCGCATGCTGATCAGCATGCACGGGATGCGGACGCTCCGGGTCTATGCGCTCGAGGACTTCATGCTGGACCGCTTCGATGCGGCTTCCGCGACGGTGCGGCGGCGGGCGACACGCATGGAGGTCGTCAAGGCGGCGATCGGGCCGCTGAACCAGATTTCCGGGCTCGGCATCCTGCTGCTGTTCGTGATCGTGGGCGGGTTCTTCGGGGTGAGCGCCGCGACCATCATCGCCGCGGTGCTGCTGCTGTTCCGGCTTCAGCCCTACATGCAGGAGATCGAGGCGCACCGGGTGGCGCTGGCGGGCATGGGCGCCTCGCTGCGCGACGTGCGCGAGGCGATCGAGGTCGAGGGCAAGCCGTTCCCGGCCACCGGCGGCGCGACCTTCGACGGGCTGCGCGAGGCGCTACGCTTCGAGGCGGTGAGCTTCAGCCACGATCCGCGCAAGGCGCCGAGCCTCGACGCGGTCTCATTCAGCATTCCGGCCGGGCGCACCACCGCGCTTCTGGGGCCGAGCGGGTCGGGCAAGACCACGATCCTGAACATGATCCTGCGGCTCTACGAGCCCGACAGCGGCGCGGTGACGGCGGACGGCCAAGACATCGCGGGATTCTCGCGGGCGAGCTGGCTTGGGAAGGTGGCGATCGCGGGGCAGGACGTGGACTTCCTGGAAGGCACGGTCCTGCAGAACATCCTGGTCGCGCGCCCCGACGCCGACATGGATCGGGTGCGCGAGGCCTGTCGCTGGGCGGAGATCCTCGACGATCTGGAGGGATTGCCCGACGGCCTCGACACCCGCATCGGCGCGAACGGCATGAGCTTCTCGGGCGGCCAGCGCCAGCGCATCGGGCTGGCCCGGGCGTTCCTGCGCGATCCGGACGTGCTCCTGCTCGACGAGGCGATGAGCGCGCTCGAGGCCGACCGTGAGATCCGCATCCGCGAGCGCATCGTCGAGCACATGCGCGGGCGCACGGTCATCGTTGTCTCGCACCGCACCAACACCATCGAGATGGCCGACCACGTGGTCCGCATCGCCGCCGGCCGGGTGGTGGCGGATGCGCCGCGGGTGGTGGCGCAGGCCTGAGCCGCGGGCGGCCTCAGGCGGCCCGGCGCAGCCGGAGCGTGACGATGAGCTCGAAGCGCGGATCGTGGCTGGCCATCTCGTTGGCCTCGAACTCCTCGACCGCCAGCCCGTGAAAGAACGCCAGCGCGGCCAGGACGTTGCCGCGGCTTTCGATCTCGACGGCGTCCCCCGGAGTGGCGCAGCCCTCGGCGAGCTCGCGCAGCGCGTGGGAGGTGAACCGCCAGCGGTCGTCCCAGTTGGTCTCGGGATCGAGCGGACTGATGCAGGGTACGGTCATCAGGAGCGTGCCACCGGGCGCGAGGATGCGGCGCAGCGTCGTCATGGCCCGGGCCGGGTCGGTCACGAACTGCAGCACCTGGGTGCAGATGACGCAGTCGAAGCGCGCGTCCCCGATTCCCGGCGCGTCCACGAGATCGGCGACGATCGTGGTTCCGGGCAGGTCCACGTAGTTGAGGATGTCGCGCGAGGTCGCCTTGGCGCCGGCGAATTCGCGGGTGTAGCGCTCGTCGCCCACCTCGAGGACGCGGCCCGCGATGTCGTCGCGATGCCGGGTCAGGAACTCGCCGATGTAGTGCCGGTCGACCGGCGTGCCCCGCGCGAAGCCCCACCAGCGGCTGATCGGGGCGGTGCGGCGCAGGTCGCCGAGGTTGACGGCCCCCACACGCGGGCTCTGGATCGCGCGCTTGATGAAAACCTTGAGCCCCGGCGGCGTGGCCGCTTCGGCCGACCGGCGCAGACGGGTCAGCGCGGAGGTCCGGCGGGCGGGCGTCGCGTCGGTCTCGGGGCGAGGCATGGGGGGACTCCGGGCTGGGTCAGGCGTCGCTGGCGTCGAGGGCGGGGGGCTGCTGCTTGCGGCCGCGCAGCGTGTCGTAGAGCTTCGGGGTCAGCATCCAGATGATCGCCTGCCGGGCGTCAGGGCCAAGCGCCTCGACGGCGGTGTTGGGCAGGTTGAGCGCGCGCCAGAGCCGCGGGTTGTCGAAGCGCCACATCTCGCCGCGCAGCGCCCTCCAGAGCTCGGGGTCCTTCACGCCGTTCTCTATCAGGTAGTCCTGGAGCCAGGCGAGAAAGGCGGGGCGCGCCTCGACGTGGCCGCTGGCGCCGCCGTCCTGCCAGCAGGCCGAGCCGGCGTGCTGGCGGTAGCGGTCGAGCACCTCGCCAGTGGCCACGACGGGAAAGCGCAGCAGGATCTTGAAGATCAAGACCTGGTCCTCGTAGAGGCGGCGGAAGCTCTCGTCGAAGCCGCCCACCGCCTCGAGCGCCGCGCGGCGGATCATCAGGCTGCAGACGCCGGGGATGCCGGCGCCGCCGTTGGACAGGTAGTGGGTCGCGAGCGCGTGCGGCGCGATCGGGCGGTCGAGCGGCACGCCGAGCTCAAGCGGGTAGTCGGCGCCGCGCCAGGGCTTGAAGCGCGGCCGGTTGGCGGCGTCCCAGCTCGACCAGTAGAGGAAGGGCGAGAAGGTCATCGCCGCCTCCTGATGGTCTTCGAGCACGGCGACCTGGGCCGCGAGCTTTTCAGGCAGCCAGATGTCATCGGCGTCGAGCAGGGCAACGTACTTGCCCGAGGTGGCGCGGATGCCGGCGTTGCGCGAGGCGCTCATGCCGCGGTTGGCGTGGCCGGGATGCTCGACGTAGCGGATCCGGTCTGGATGCGCGGCGGCGTAGCGCTGCGCGATGGCGGTGGCCCCGTCGGTCGTTCCGTCATCGACCAGAGCCAGCTCCCAGTTCGTCCAGGTCTGCGCGAGCACGCTCTCGATGGCCTCGGCGATGAAATCCTCGCCATTGAGGAAGATGATCACGCAGGATACCAGAGGGGCGTCGGGGTCTTTGGTCATGCGTCGTCTTTCTGGCGCCTCTTCCGCCGCGTCCCGACGGTCCCGCCGCTGTTTCGCCAGCCGCGGGGTCTTCGTCAACTCCCGTCCTTCGGTTCGCCGAAGGCCGGGGCCGTCACGGCGGAGCGCAGGGAGCGTCGCCGCCGCGGGTGTCATTATGCGGATTTCAACGAATGCGCCCCTATGCCTCCCCCGAGACGGTGAATGCTGGAGGTCGAGGTCTTGAGACGTGAACACTCCATCGCCGTCCGCGCGCGGGATCGCGGCGTGGCGCAGCGCGGGGGGCCCGGCATGGCCGCTCTGAAGGCGAACCTGCGGCGCGCCGCAGAGACGGCCAAGCGCAGCCTCGACCGGATGCGGTTGCGGGGCGAGCCGATGGGAGTGATCCTGATGTATCACCGGGTGGCCAAACCGGCCTCGGACCCCTGGGGGCTCGCGGTCAGCCCGGAGAATTTCGCGGCGCAGATGGCCGTGCTGGCCCGACGAGGGCAGGCGGCGACCGCGAGCGATTTCGCCGGCGGGCTTGGCGCCGACGCGGACCCGGGGCGGTCGGTGGTTGTGACCTTCGACGACGGATATCTCGACAACCTGCGCAACGCGTTGCCGGTGCTCGAGCGCGAAAAGGTGCCGGCGACGCTCTACGTAATGGCCGGGGCGGTGGGCGAGCCGCGGGCCTACTGGTGGGATTTCGTCGCGCGGGTATTTCTGGAGACGGCGGTTCTGCCCGCGGAACTGCGGCTCGAGGCGGGGGGCGCGTCGCGGGTCTGGCGGCTCGGGGCGGCGACCCGCGCGGACGCGGCGGAACTGACGGCGGCGGCGCGCTGGGACTATCGCGAGCCGCCGGGTGCGCGGGCGCGGATCTTTCTCGAGGTCTGGACGCATATCGTGGCGCTCTCCCCAGAGGGCCGCCAGGCGGCGGTCGACGCGCTCGAGGCCTGGTCGGGCGTTGCCGCGGCGCCGCAGGAGGAGACGCTGGCGCGGCCGGTCACCGAGGCGGAACTGCGCACGCTGGCCGCCTCGCCGGTCATGGAAATCGGCGGGCATACGGTCAGCCATCCGGACCTGTCGCAGATCTCCGTCGAGCGGGCGCGCAGCGAGATCGTCGAGGGGCGCGGGCAGCTGCGCGAGATGACGGGCACGGAAGTGGCGAGCTTCGCCTATCCGTTCGGGCGGTATCGGCCGGAGACGCCGGCGATCGTGGCGGAGGCGGGCTTCACCAACGCGGTGACCACGGCCTACGGGCTGGCGAGCCGGCGGAAAGGGTCGTACGAGCTGAACCGGATCGAGGCGCGCAACTGGATCGGGCCGGAGTTCGAGACGCTGCTCGACGGCATGCTCGGCCCGGCGCGGGCGGCCTGAGCGGGAGCGAGGCATGATGGCGAGCGAGGCGCAGGACCGGCCGACGGTGCTGATCACCGGGGTGGCGGGCTACATCGGCGGACATACGGCGCTGGCCTGTCTCGACTCCGGCTGGCGGGTGGTGGGGATCGACGATCTTTCGGTGGGACGGCGCGAGACCGTGCCCGACGGCGTCGAGTTTCATGCGCTCGATTGCGGCGGGGCGGAGGTGGCGGGACTGATTGCGGCGACCCGGCCGGCGGCGGCGATCCATTTCGCCGGGCTGATCAGCGTCGAGGAATCCACCCGGGAGCCGCTGGCCTATTACGAGGTGAACGTGGCGCGGGCGGCGCGGTTCTTCGGGGCTTGCGCGGACGCGGGGTTGAAGGGGCTGGTGTTTTCCTCGACGGCGGCGGTCTACGGCGAGACCGACAGCGCGCCGGTGAGCGAGGGTCATTCCAGGGCGCCGATCTCGCCCTACGGGCGGTCGAAGCTGGCGGCGGAGTGGATCCTGCGCGATCTCGCGGCGGCGCGGGGGCTTCCCCATGTGATCTTCCGGTATTTCAACGTGGCGGGGGCAGATCCGGCGCTGCGGGCCGGGCCGCGGGCCGGGGCGACGCACCTGATCAAGAAGGTCTGCGAGGCGGCGACCGGGCAGAGCGGGGCGGTGACGGTGAACGGGACCGACTACGACACGCCGGATGGGACCTGCGTGCGCGACTACATCCATGTGAGCGATCTCGCCGAGGCTCATCTGGCGGCGGTGCGGCATCTGCTGGCCGGCGGCGAGAGCGCGACGCTGAACTGCGGCTACGGGCGGGGGTATTCGGTGCGGGAGGTGATCGAGGCGGCGACGCCGCTGGCGCCGGCGCCCTTTGAGGTGCGCTACGGGCCGCGGCGGCCGGGGGACGTGGTGTCGCTGGTGGCGGCGAACGACGCGCTGCGCGCGACGCTCGACTGGACGCCGCGGTTTGACGATCTGGGCGCGATCCTGAAAACCGCCATCGACTGGGACGCGAAGGTGGCGGCGGCGAAGCCGTGAGCGATGGGCCGCGGGTCACGGTGATCGTTCCGGCCTTCAACGCGACGGCGACCCTGCGGGCGACGATGGCGAGCGTGACGGGGCAGAGCCACCGCGATCTCGAGATCTTCATCATCGACGACGGCTCGACCGACTGCACGGCGGCGCTGGCCGACGAGATCGCGGCGGCGGACGGGCGGGTGACGGTGATCCGGCAGGTAAACGGCGGGGTGGCGCGGGCGCGGAACGCGGCGCTGGCGCGGGCTACGGGCGAGTACGTGTCCTGGATCGACGCGGACGATCTGTGGCGGCCGGAGAAGATCGAACGGCAACTCGGGGTGTTCGCGGCCAGCGCGGCGCCGCTGGCGTTCGTCTATTCGGGCTACCGGCTGATCGACGAGGATGACCTGATCCTTGCGAACCGGCGGCCGCTGGTGGACGTGTCGGGCTGGACGGTCTGCGAGCAGATCGCCACGAACTTCTTTTCCAACGTCTCGAGCATCATGGTTCCGACCGGGCTGGCGCAGGAGCTGGGCGGGCACGATCCGATCTTGCGCGACGAAGGGATCGAGGGGGCGGAGGATCTCTTGTTGCAGCTGCGGCTGGCGCTGCGGGGGCCGGCGGGCTGTCTGCGCTCGGCGACGGTGGGGTATCGGATGCATGCGGCGAACATGTCGCGAGGGCATGCGCGGGCGGCGCGGTCGAACTTGCGGGCGCTGGCGCTGGTGGAGGCGGAGGCGGGCGGCAGCGTGCCGGACTGGGTGTTCCGGATGGGGCGGGCGCGGGTGGTGGGCTATGCGGCGCATTGCCTGAGGGTCGGCGAGGGGGGAGCCGCTGTGCGGTTGATCGCGGATCTGATGCGGGAACAGCCGTGGGAGACGGTGGTGATGGCGGGGCGGGTGCTTGGGCTTGCGGCGCGGGAGGCTGTTAAAGGTGTCGGGAGGGCGGATCCGGCGGTGGGGATGGGCTTTGAGCAAGCGGATCTGGAGAGCGCGCTGTGGGGACGGCATATGCTTCTGAGCGAGACGCAGGCGGCGCGGCTTAAGGCGGCGGATGCGGCGCGGTGGCGAGCTGCGCCGCGAATACAGGCTTGAGGTTTCAGGATGTCCGCTGGCGGGCATCGACGAAGTTGCGGTCGAATTTCGTGCACGTGACCTGTTGCCCGGCTCCCACCGCATTGATCGATGGGCCGCACGCACCTGTTCTTCTCGCCAAAAGAAAAACCAACCTCGGATGCCTCTCGACTACCATCCACTACATCAAGTGTAACTCATAATTCAAGCAATTTCAAGCGCTTATCTGATCCAATTTATGCCAAAGAATGAGTGCTCCGCCCGACGCGTCGCCGGCTTCAAGGACGTGCGCGCCTTCCGCATCCAAGGCGGCGTCGGCAGGTCTGCGCTAGAGCGTCGCCCTATCGGTATGAGTCGTTGAGGGGGATTCCCAAGGTCGCCGAAGTCTGATTCCGTGTACCGGAGGCGGATATCGGGGTGACGGGATGGGCAGGCCACTTTCCATGGATTTGAGAGGACGGACGCTTGCGGCGGTGGACGGCGGCATGAGCCGTCGCGCGGCGGCGGGCAGCTTCGGCGTTTCGGTTTCGTCGGTCATCAGGTGGGACGCGACGCGGCGGGCGACGGGCGGCTACGCCCCGAAACCACAGGGTGGCGACATGCGCTCTCGTCGGATCGACGCGCAGCGCGCGGTCGTCATGGCGGCGCTGGAGGAGGAGCGCGACCAGAGCCTCGGGGAACTCCGTGCCCGCCTCGCCGGGCGCGGCGTCGCCGCGTCGATCTCCGCGCTCTCGCGGTTCTTCCAGCGCCATGGCCTGACGCGCAAAAAAAGACCGGGCATGCCGCCGAGCAGGACCGGCCCGACGTCCTGAAGAAGCGCCGCGACTGGTTCGAGAGCCAGCCTGATCTTGAACCCGAGCGTCTGGTCTTCATCGACGAGACCTCGACGGCGACGAACATGGCCCGCTCTCACGGGCGCTGCGCCCGGGGTGAACGTCTGCGGATGGCGGTTCCGCACGGCCACCGCAAGACGACGACACTCATTGCCGGCCTCCGCCTCGACGGCATGGTCGCGCCCATGGTGCTCGACGGTCCGATCCGGACTTAGGTATCAAATGCACCAATTTGCTGTCTGGACCGGGATGGCGGCGTCGGCTGCAATGTATGCATGACCGATCCTTTAATCATCCAGACGCTGACGCAGAAACGTGCCGAGATCTTGGGCCGGATCAAGGCGTATGAGGCGCAGATAGCGCAGGCCAAACATGACCTTGCCCATATAAACGCGACGGCACGCCTCTTCACGGAGCCGGAGAAGCAGCGCGCGAGATACATGGTCAGTCACGGCTTCTTCAAGAAAGGCGAGGTCGCCGACATCTGCGTGCGCCATCTGGGCGTGGACGGCGAGATGACGACCCGCCAACTGGCCGAGCGGGTCATGGCGGAGCGCGATCTCGACGCCACGGACACGACGCTCAGGAACTCGGTCGTCTTCAAGGTCGTTCAGGCTCTGCGTCACGCGAAGCGGCGCAAGCTCGTCCGGATGGTCGAGAAGCGGAAGGGAATGTGCGTCTGGGCCGAAGGCGACGCGGTCACGCTGCGCGTCGTTGCCAGTAGCCTTTCCAATCCCGGCTGACGGGCGCGGCGAGCGCCCTGCCGACCAGCCGGTCGGCGAGGGCGCCGTTGCTCTCGTCCCGATGGTCCTCGAGCCAAGCGGCATGGACGGCGTAGGCGCCAAGATGCGCGCCGCCCACCTTGTGGTGCTGACCGCCGATCATGCGCCTGAGCCGCGAGAAGAAGCTCTCAGCGAAATTGGTGTGGACGCCGTCCCGGCTGTAGGCTTCGGAATGGCTGATGCGCGTGACTTCGAACGCCGGATCGAGGACGTCCCAGTGCGCGGCCTCGTCGGCGGAGATCGCGGAGCCCGGCGTGACCCTCTCGCCGGCGAACCCCACTCCCTCGGCCTCTCGGAGGAAAGTCCGCGTCAGTGTCCGGCCGCCGCGCTGGCGGAGCGCGACGACGATCCTGCGCTTGCCGCTCCGATTCCCTAACAGCCTGCGGTCGACGCGGTCCGCGCGGACGTTGGCCGGGCGGACCTGGCCTCCGAACGCGGCTCCGTCCACCTCGACGTGCCCGGCGAGGCGCGTGTCCCGGGTCTCCGCCGCCATCGCCTCGCGAAGCTTGTGCATCAGCACGAAGGCGGTCTTGTGCTGGACGTCGATGTCACGCGACAGCTGCACGGCCGAGATCCCCTTCGAGGCGTTCACGAACAGGCAGATCGCGCCAAGAAGGTCGACGAAGGAGAGCTTGCGCGAAGCGAAGATCGTGCCGGAGGTGACGCTGAACTGGCGATGGCAGGCGGCGCATTTGAACCGGCGCCGAGTGGACAGGGTGTAGACATCAAGGCAGCCGCAGACCGGGCAGACCGGCTCCCCGCCGGTATCGGGCCATCGCAACCGGCGGAACCGCCGATACGCCGCCGCCTCGCCCTCCGAGAAGATCGTCTTGAGTGACAGCGTTCGCGCCGCCGCGGAAAGCAGGAAGTGCTGCGCCATGATTGAGGCCCCCATCAGCCCGCAAAAATGTTCCTACTATGTTCCTGTCTTGCGGTCATCGCAAGCGCCAAGCAAAGGGCAGCGTTTTATATCAATATCAATTAGTTGGGTGAAATCTGGTGCATTTGCTACCTAAGTCCGGTCCGATCAACGGCGACTGGTTCGAAGCCTATGTCGCGCAGGTCCTGCTCCCGACCCTCCGGCCCGGCGATGTGGTGATCATGGACAACCTCTCCAGCCACAAGCGCGCCTCGGTCCGGGAGATGATCGAGGCGAAGGGCGCGAGGCTGAGGTTCCTTCCACCGTACTCCCCGGACTTCAATCCAATCGAGATGGCGTTCTCGAAGTTCAAGGCCCTGCTGCGCAAGGCCGCCGAACGCACCGTCGACGGCCTCTGGACCGCGATCGGACGGCTCGTCGATGTCTTCACCTCGCAGGAATGCGCCAACTACTTCACAGCCGCTGGATATGATGCAGATTGATCGGGTGACGCTCTATAGCTCGACAACGCCACGGCCAGGATCGCGGTCGACCCGAGACCCGTGAGGTCCGCGTCGACGGCGACCTGCTCAACTTCGCGTCCGCCAAGGTCTTGCCGACGGGGCAGCGCCAGTCTCTGTTTTGAGTCTTGATGGCTGCGCACGTTCGCTTCATCCGACGCAGCGGAGCGGTCAGGAACACCGTCCGCTGAAGAGCGCTTGCGAAAATGCCCTGGATGCACATATAAGTACACATGGGGCGGGACCGCCGGAAGATCATCGCTCGGCTGAAACGCGACGGATATGAACTGGTCGCCATCCGCGGATCGCACCACAAGCTGGGCAGGGGCGACAGCACCGTCGTGGTTCCGCACCCGAAGCGCGATCTTCCGATCGGGACTGCGCGCAGCATCGCCCGCATGGCGGGTTGGATCGAGGAGGACAGATGAAGACCTTCGTCGCCGTCGTTCACAAGGACGCGGACAGCGCCTACGGCGTCCACTTCCCGGATGCGCCAGGCTGCTTCTCCGCCGCCGACCGTTTCGACGACGTGCTCCCGAACGCGGCGGAGGCACTGGCGCTGTGGTTCGAGGACCGCCCGGCCGCCACGCCCGTTCCCGAACCGCGCGATCTCGACGCCATCCGCGTCGCCGCCGCCGTGGACATTGCCGGAGGCGCGGCGCTGATCGCCGTGCCGCTGGTGATCAGCGCCCGCCGCCCCGCGCGCATCAACGTCAGCCTCGACCGTGGCACGCTCGCCGCGATAGACGCCGCCGCCCGCGCCCGCGGCCTGACCCGCTCGGCCTTCCTCGCCGAGGCCGCGACCAACGAGATCGAGGGCCGGCACTGACCGTCGGGGGTCCGGTTTGTGCGGGACGGCCACATCGCCAGCTTCCACCGGCCGCACCCGGCCAAGGAAGCGAAACGGCGCCAGGTCCGCGCGGCCCGAGACTGCTTGATCCTGATCGAAGTCCAGCCATGAAGACAATAAATCACAGGAGCTTCGCCGCAGTCGTGGAGTTCGACGCCGAGGACGAGATCTTCACCGGACGCATCGCGGGCATCGACGACGTGGTCACGTTCCACGCGGACACCGTCGCGGGACTGAAGGCGGCGTTCCGCGAGGCCGTCGACGATTACCTCGCCACCTGCGCCGCCGTCGGCAAGCCGCCCCAGAGGCCCTATTCCGGCAACCTGATGCTGCGCGTCGCGCCCGAAATCCACTCGAAGGCGGCGCTCGCCGCCGAACTCGCCGGCAAGAGCCTCAACCAGTGGGGCGAGGAAGTCATCGCTGAAGCCGCCCGCCGATCCCCGGGCTGACACCCGCCGGCCGGTGGGGGTGCGGTTCTCCGCGGCGGATGCGGAGGGCGAGCCCTGGGGAAGGCACATGCTGCTGGACAAGGGGCAGGCGGCGCGGTTGCGGGCGGCGGATACGGCGCGGGGGTGTGTTACGGCGTGATAACACGCGTGCAATTCAGGTTAGGGCGTTGAAATCAAAGGCGTTCATCATTCTTAATTTTCGGCGGACGCGGGGTTGGAGACATGAAGAACCCCGCCGGCGGGCGCTGGCGGGGTCTCGGGTTGCTGCGGCCGCGCGGGGCACGGCGATGCGGTTTGTGTCAGGCCGCGGCCTTGCGGCGGCGGGAAATCAGGCCAAGGCCGCCCAGTCCGCCGAGCAAAAGCAGTCCTGCCGCGGGAATCGGGACGGCGGTGAGTGTCGAGAGGTAGAACTCTTTTCCAGTGTACTTGAAGTTCACATTGGTCACCGCAGCGGTCAGGCTTCCCCAATTGAAGTTCACGAAGCTCGCGCCAAGGAATGAGAACATGCCGCCCCCGGCATAGGTGCCGGACAGATCGAAGGTGCCCGTCGTGGCGGGTGTCAAACCGTCGTAGAGTTTGTGCGTGGCGTTCCGGAAGGTTGCTCCCAGGATCGTCACCGGGCCCGTCGTGAACTCAAGATGCAACGTCTCGCCGCCTGCTATCCCACTGACGTTGTCGTCGGCAGTGTTTGATCCGCCGTTCGTCGAACAGCCCGACACGACGCCCGCGTCCGGACCCGTCGAACATACGCCAAGCCCAGCTGGGCCCGAGCCATCGGTCGAATCCAGAAAAGCGTCCGCGAAGCTCGTCATGCCGTTGGTTCCGGTCGCCCTTACGCCGATCCCGCCGTTGGTGTAGACATCCGTAGCGTCGTTGAAGCTGCCGCCCGCCGACGCAGGATTGAAGCTGATGATGTCGCTCCAGTTCCGCTCGACGCCGGAGTTCGCGCTTCCGCCAATCTGAAGCTCTACGTCGTCAGCCAGTTTCTCGAAATTGAACTCGACGGCCGCCTGCGCGGCTGGCGCCATGCCCAGGCCGAGGACGAGCGCCGCGCCAAGCGTCGCATGCCTCGTCAAATGTTTCCGCATTCTCCCGCTTCCCTGTTGTGGCTGCGATTTCGCGACGCAGCGTTGTACTACCGTTAGATTTCTTGAGATCTTCCGTTCTGGCCCCGGCGGATCGCGCCGCCGGGGCCGGTGTTGGGGCCGCCGCCCGCGCGGGGCGGCGGCGAGGGCGCATCAGGCCGCGGCCTTGCGGCGGCGGGACATCAGGCCGAGGCCGGCGAGGCCGCCGAGCAGGAGGAAGCCTGCGGCGGGGAGGGGGACGACGTTCGGCGCGAAGGCGCCGAGTCGCCGTTCCGTAGTTGGCGATGAAGAAGTCATTGATTTGTGCGGTCTGCACCGTCACCAGGAAGATGAACTCGACGTACTTGCTATCACCTGTCGCACTGACATTGTAGTTGACGCCGTTGACCGTGAAGATCATGTCTTGGGTGTCGCGATCGACAACTATCGTAGCGCCGATGAGCCGGGCGTCGGGAGTGAAGTCACTCTGGAAATCGTGCCTCCTCCGGCGTTGTCGTCCGGGGCTGCGCTTGTCGAGCCGGCCTCGGAAACAATCAGGAGATTGGTGTCAGGCAGAGTCCCGCCGACCTACGACGTTGGTAGGATCCTCCAAGTCAGGGTCCAAGCCGCCACTGGTGCCACTTTGTAGATCTGGGCGAAGTTCTTACCGCCACTCCCGGCGGTCGTCGATATTGACGTCACGAAACCGTTTCCAAACACGGCCAAGGAACATGTCGTTGCGGTGCCATCCGTTCCGTCGGCATTCCCGACGTAGTCGCCGTGGGCGCAGCTTTGTCCGAGCAAAGCGGCCTCGGCTCGTTCGCCGTTGCTGCCATCCGAGCGATCGAGACGATCCCTGCCGCGCAGAGGGTCTTGAGAGTCTGGTGTTCCCTTGCATCCCTGTTTCTCCGTGTGGCCCCACCCCGGGGGCGTTGCTTGTGTTCCGTCTTGCCCCGAGGGCGGTTCGTCGTCTTGTCCCGCCGACCGGGTCGCGCCGGCCGGCGGGGTTGTCATGCGGGCCGTTTCAGGCCGCGGCCTTGCGGCGGCGGGACATCAGGCCGAGGCCGCCCAGTCCGCCGAGCAGGAGGAAGCCTGCGGCGGGGAGGGGGACCGCGCTGAGGGTCGCTAGAGGTACGCGAATTGTCGTTTGATCGCGCCGTGCTGGTGAAGACCAGTCGATGTGACTCCGGTCGGCGAAGACGAGACGAAATTGACGTAGCGAAGCTTGCCGCTGGCGCTGTTGATCTCCACCGCCTCGAAGGACTTGGACATCGACCCGCTGGTCGCCCATGATGAACTGTGACCTGGGCCGTGTCGTGTTGGTCTCGATCGTCTTGATCTAGAGGTCGAGGAAATAGAGGCGAGTGAAGGTCAGCGCCTTGTCGAAGCTCACCGTCACCAACTCGAGTGTATGTATCTCGATCTCGTCGTCGTCATACCGGCCCCGAGGCCGTCGCTCTTCACGGCCGGGGCCCGGTCGCCGCCGGGTCGTGGATGCGACTGGTCAGGCAGGCCGTGTGCGGCGCGGCGCCGTCGTAGCAATGGTCGTGAAGCATTGAGCGCTGTGTCGACCGCGCTTGACTGATCAGCCGACAGTGATCCGCGCCGATACGTTGACGCTGTTGGTGGCGCCGCCGACGCTCGCCGCCGGTCCGCGTCCAGATCCGAGGCGTCGCGAAGTCGAATCACGTGCTCGCCTGCGCGGCCGGCGCGGCGGCGAGGCCGAGGGCCAGAGCGCCGCTCCGAGCGCCGCGGTTTGATGAAACGTTTACGCATTGTCTCGCTTCCCTGTCTGGTCCGCGTACTCTGTCTGGTCGCGGCGATTGTCAAGCAGCAGTCTCTTTGGTCTTCCGTTCTGGCCCCGCCGGATCGCGCCGCCGGGGCCGGTGTTCGGGCCGCCGCCCGCGCGGGGCGGCGGCGAGGGCGTGTCAGGCCGCGGCCTTGCGGCGGCGGGACATCAGGCCGAGGCCGCCCAGTCCGCCGAGCAGGAGCAGGCCTGCGGCGGGGAGGGGAACTTGGCTGACTTTAAACGCCGCGACATCATAACCGTTAGTCGACTGGGTGCCGGGAAGTGTCGCTTGATAGTTGTCGAGCAGTATCAGATCGTAGCATACGTGCCACCGAAAACGACAGTGTTGGCGTCTGACTTGCCGGGCCGGGTTGTCGTTGATTGACCGAGCCTAGCACCACGCGCATCGCTGTAGTCGGCTGCATTCGCCCCGTAGAGGATAGCCGGACTCGATTGCCGTATGCGTTCCGGCGTTCGTGATCTCAGCAACCATTGCCGGTCCAACGGCGGCGTGGGCGCAAAGAGTGAAGTGCGATCGCTCCTCCGAGGCTCGAGTGATTGCCATAAGTCTCCCCTAACCGTTCAGACGGTTGTTCGAAATCGATCACCGACAGTTGGTTCTCCGCCTGCAGCACGTCCACAATTCGTCGAGACTGCCCAATCCCGTTAGCAGATTCGGCCTGGATCCGCAGTCTGCGCTGTCGAGCGTCTATCGCAGCATATGCACTTGCGCCGCCGACGGCGCATAAAGTGATCCCGCCACCATGGCCGCGCCCTAGTTGTGCTTCTCAGTGACTTGGAATTACCCCCAATGGTTCTAGTGAGGCGGATTTCGCCGAACCGATCCACATCTGACTCGAGCACGCTACGTGCGGGTTCCACCCGTTCTTGCCATTGGCCCGAACGCAAACCGGCGCGGGAACCGGGGAGACCCCGATCCCATGCGCCAGCATGTCGTCCAGACGAACAAGACGCGCCGCAAGGAGGGAGACCCAGCCTTGCAGACGCGTCCGGAGAGTATGGGAGCAATCCTTCACACGCGGCGTGTGGATGTCGCCGCGGTCGTCATTGCTCCGCATCGGGGGGCCGCGCTCGGCGACGGCGGCCCAGAGAGATCCGGCGCCGCCATTGGGGCGCACGGGGCTGGCCGCGCCCGGCGGGAAGCCGGTCGGCGCGGGGGCGTTCAGGAGCGCGCCGCGCAGGGCGGCGGCGATGCGGGCGAGCCGCGCAGAGGCGAAGGGCCGCGCGGGCGCGGGCTCGGCGCGCTCGACGCTGGCCGAGCCGCGGTGGGCGCTGGCGAGGGGTTCGAGCTCGGCGCCGGGGCGCAAGCCCGGCAGGGCGTCGCGGCGGCGCTTGCCGAAGAGGCCGAGGCCGCCCATGCCGGCGATCAGCAGCCAGCCGGCGGCGGGCAGCGGCACGTCGGCGATGGCGGCGGTGAGGCCGGCGGCGGAGGTCGAGGCCGCGCTGGCGAAGCTGGTGAGGTCGAGATGGGTCAGCGCCGAGAGGCCGGCGAGCAGGGATTCGGCGGTGGTGGCGCCGCAGGCGAGCGCCGTGGCCTCGAGGGCGACGCAGGCGGGGCCCGGCGCGGGCTCGACCACCGGCGCGGCGGCGGCGGCGACGGCGGTGAGGACGAGGGCGGCGACGGCGGTGAGGGCCGCGCGCGCCAGCGGCGCAAATCTCCCCTCTCCTGTCGCTCTGCGTGTCATCCGTCCCCTCCTCGGCCCCGCCTGAGTGTGGTTTCCCGAGGAAACCGGCGGGGCGGTGCAACCGTCAGGCGATCGGAACCAGTTACTCGAGGGACAAGGGCGACGCGCCAGACGGAAACACTTGAGAAACGATTAACACGGATGGGGGCGTTTCGCAATGTTGATGGGGTCTGGCGGGGTGGAAAGTCTCAGATCTTTCGCCCCGGGGCGTCGGCCATGGAGGGCGGCTGCGCCGGCGCGTGAGGCATATTTCGAAACATATTTATCAAACAGGGTGAAAACAGGTGAAACGGCGCCTGCGCGCCATTTCGGCGCGCATGGGCCGACGTGGGCGGGGCAGGGTCTGCTACTCGCTGGCCGGCGCGGCCTCTCCGGCGGCGGGCGGGCCGGCGTCGATCTCGGCGATGCGGGCGCGGGCGCGCTCCATCTGCGGCAGGTTGGCGTCCTCGCCGGCGATCGCCAGCGCGGTCTCGTAGGCGGCGCGGGCCTCGTCCCAGCGCTCGAGCGCGAAGTAGGTCTCGGCGAGGTGGTACTGGGTGAGCGGGTCCTGGGTCAGCGCCGCGGCGGCGGGCTCGAGGTAGGTGAGCGCGGTCTCGTAGTCGGCGCGCAGGCTCAGGAGCCAGCCGTAGGTGTCCTGGTAGTAGGGGTTCTCGGTGCCGCGCAGCCGGCGGGCGATCTGGAAGGCGCGGTCGATGCTCTCGGGATCGCCGCGGTGGGCGCTCATCAGGCTGGCGAGGTTGTTGGCGATCTCGACGTTGGCGGTGTTGCGGGCGTAGAGTTCCTCGAAGAGCGCGATGGCGCCCTCGAAGTCCTCCTCCTGCACCAGGAGGATCGCCTTGCGGTTCAGGAGCGACGCCGTCGCGGTTGGTGGCCTCGATCGCCGCATCGAGCGTGGCGCGGGCCTCGTCGGTGCGGCCGGCGCTGGCGAGCACCGCCATCAGCCCCTCGTAGGGCTGCCGCGCCTGCGGGACCTCCTCGATCAGGGCGCGGTAGAGCGCCTCGGCCTGGTCGGTCTCGCCCTCGATGGCGTGCACGCCGGCGCGCGCGAGGCGGCCGGCCTGGTTCTCGGGGTCCTCGGCGAGGATGGCGTCGATCTCGGCGCGGGCGGCCTCGATGTCGTTGGCGGCGAGATGCGCCTGGGCGACGGCGAGCTTGGCGCGGATGTCGTCCGCGCTCTCGGCGGCGATGCCCTCGATGGCGGTGACGAGCTCCTCGGTCTTGCCCTCGGCCTGGAGCACGGCGAGGTCGAGGTTGGTGGCGACCTGATCGCCGGCGGGGGTTCCGGTGGCGCGCAGGGTGTCGGCGACCTGGCGGGCGCGCAGGAAGTCGCGGCGCTGCAGGTGGACCTGGCCGAGCAGGGCGAGCAGCTGCACGTCGTTGGGCGCGCGGTTGAGCGCGTTGAGCGCCACGGTCTCGGCCTCGGCCTCGCGCTCCTCCGAGAGCAGGAAGCGGGCGTAGCGGATCGCCTCGTCGGCGCGGTAGTCGGAGGCCTCGAGGGCGCGGGCGAGGCGCTGGCCGACGAGGTCGTGCGCGCCCTCGCGCTGATGCGCCTCGGCCATGATCGTGTAGACCTCCGGGTCGCGGGGGTCTTCCTGGTTGGCGGTGTTGAGGTCGAGGAGCGCCTGCTCGGGGACGTCGTTGGCGATGTGGCGGCGGGCGCGCAGCTTCAGCGCCTCGACGTTGCGGCCGTCGGCCTCGAGCACCGCGTCGATGAGCGCGTTGCCCTCCTCGGCCTGGCCGGTCTGGAGCAGCATGCGGGCGAGGCTGACCTGCAGGTCGCGGATGTCGGGGGTCGATTCGGCGCCCTCGGTGAGGGTGCGCAGCGAGGCGATGGCCTCGTCGCGGTTGCCGAGCTCGAAGTCGAGCTGGGCGAGCGCGCGCAGGAACGGGCCGGGTTCGGGGCGGGCGTCGATCTGGGCCTGGAGCTCCTCGCGGGCGGCCTCGGCGCCTTCGGTCTGCAGGCGGAACTGGGCGACGTTGAGGTAGCCGGTCGGGTCGTCGGGGGTCTTGTCGGCGGTCTCGCGCAGGAGCGCCAGCGCGGCCTCGGTGTCGCCGCGGGCCATGTGCCATTGCAGCAGCGCCTGCGGCACCTGGGCGTTGTCGGGGAAGAGCTGCGCCATCTGCATCAGCTGTTCGCCGACGGCCTCGTCGTCGCCGAGCTGTTCGAGGGCGGTGAGGCGGGCGAGGTGCAGGTCCTCGCTGTCGGGGATCGCCTCGAGCGCGGCGTCGGCCTGGGTGAGCGCGGCCTCGAAGTCCTGCGTCGGCCAGAAGGTCGCCGATCAGCACGAGCTGCGCCGGCACGCTGTCGGGGGTCTCGGACAGCACCTCGCCGGCCGCAGTCACCGCCTCTTCACGATCTCCCTCCCGGAAGATCACGGTGGCGTTGAGCGCCTTCGCCTCGGGGTCGTCGGGCATCAGCTCGAAGGCGCTCTTTGCGTGGGTGGCGGCGAGCTGGAACTCGCCAAGGCCGATGGCGAGGTTGGCGATGGCCAGATTCGCCGCGCCGTTCTCCGGGTCGAGCTCGACGACGCGCAGGTAGTGGCCGATCGCCTCGCCGGGCTTGCCCTCCGTCGGCGAGCGCCTCGGCGAAGGCGAACCGCGCGCCGACGTGATTCTGGTTGTTCTGGAGCGCGTTGCGGAACTCGAGCTGGGCCTCGGTGGCCTTGCCCTCGGCCACGAGCTCGACGCCGCTCTGGTAGTGTTTCTCGGCCTTCTCCTCCGGCGAGTCGCACGCCGAAAGCGCCAGAAGCCCCACAAGCAGCGCCGCCTTCGCGGCGGCGGTCATCGACACACCCATCACAGCACCCACTTCATGATCAGCCCATTCCCCGTGCGCAGCGTAGCGTCAATACCGCTGCAATTGAAGTCGATTCGGTGGCGCGCCCACAACATGACGCGAGGAGCGCGCGCCCCCGCTCAGGTCCCGAGATAGCTCTTGTACTGCCGCTTGTAATAGTACTCGTTATTCGAATACTTCGCCGCCTGATTCTCGCTCACCATGGTCAGCGCCACGCCGGCGATGCGGGCGTTCACCGAGGTCAGCTCGCGCAGGCCCTCCTGGACGGCGTTGCGGTTGGTCTTGCCCCAGCGCACCAGATAGACGACCGCGTCCGAGAGCCCGGCGAGCACGCGCGAATCGGTGACCACCAGCGCCGGCGGCGTGTCGAGCACGACGAGGTCGTAGCGCAGCCGGAGCTCGCGGATCATCTCGGCGAAGCGGTGGGACGAGAGGATGTCGGCGGGGCTGCCGCCGACGGTCTCGTTCAGCCCCTGCGCCAGCACGTGCAGGCCGGTCTCGGGTTCGAGCAGCACCGCCTCGTCGAGCGTGCAGCTGTCCTCGAGCAGGCCGACGAGCCCGTGGGTCTGCGACCCGGCGAAGAACATGCGCGCGAGCGTCTGGCGGCGGAAGTCGCAGTCGACGATGATCGCCGAGCGGCCCATCTGCTTGCTGACGATCGCCAGCAGCATCGCCGTGGTCGACTTGCCCTCGCCCGGGATCGAGGACGAGACCATGATCACCTTCGGCGGCTTGTCGAGGTTGGAGAAGAGGATGCTGGTGCGCAGGTTGCGGACAGATTCGGCCAGCGTGCTGTTGGGTTTCTCGAGCAGGTGGCGGATGAGCTTCTTGGGGCTTCGGCGCTTGCCCTCCTGGGGGATCGCGGCGAGCACCGGATGGCCGGTGCGCTCGGTGATCTCCTTCGGATCGCGGAAGCTGGTGTTCAGGCGCTCGAGCAGGAAGACGAGGCCGGCGCCGAGGGCGAGGCCGCCGAAGGCGCCGAGCAGGACGATGCGAGACCTGGCGGCGCCGTCGGACGACTGCGGCGGCTCGGCGCGGGTCAGGAATCGGGCGTCGGAGGTCTGCAGGCTGGCCTGCTCGGCGGTTTCGTTGAGGCGGGTCAGGAAGCTCTGGTAGATCGCCTGGTTCGCCTCGGCCTCGCGCTCGAGCTGGTTGATCCGCAAGTTCGCCGCGGGAAAGCTCGATCGTCCGGACTTCGAGCTCGCGCACCTGTTGCGCCAGCTGCTCGAGCTGTTGGCGGGTCGAGGCGACCTCGTTGTCGAGCGCCGCGACGATGTTGCGCGCTTCCGCCTGGATCTTGCGTTCGGTCTCTGTGGCCAGAGCCTGCAGCCTCGTCAGACGTGGATCGGAGGCGTTCTCGCCGACGATCGATCGAAGGCTGGCGATCTCGTCCTCGAGTTCGCCCCGCCGCATCCTGTACTCGCGGATGGTCGCCGAATCACGGAATTCCGTGACCGCCCAGAACTCCTCGCCGCCCGCCAGCGCCCGCGCCGCCCGATCCTGCCGCGCTTCGGCGTCGGCCAGCCGCAGGCGAAGGTTGGCGAGCGCAAGATTGGCGGCGTCGAGCTGCGCCTGCGCCATCTCGACGCTCTGGCCCTCGCGCTGGGACAGCTCCAGCCGGGCCAGTTCCACCGCTTCCTTCGAGGAGTTCAGCCGCGTCTCGAGGTCGCGGACGCGGGTGCTGAGCAGTTCCGTGGCGGCGGCGACGTCGTCGCGCTTGTTCTCGGTTTCCACGACGATGTACTGCTCGCCGATGGTGTTGACGATCGACGCGGCGAGGCGCGGATTGGTAGAGGTGTACTGGATCTCGATCACCCGCGAGTTCGGGATCGGGCGCAGGCGCAGGTTGTCGTTGAGGTAGGTGACCATCGCCGCCTTGCGGATCGCGGCCTCCTCCTCGGGCGTGCAGTTCGATCGGCTGGGTCGGGTCCATGATGCCGAGCTCGGCCAGGCGGTTCTGGATTTCGGCCGGGACGAACTCCTCGGCGTTTTCCGGAAGGTACTGCTGGGCGTAGCCGGGCAGGTTCAGCCAGTTGGCGATCCGCTCGGCGATCGTCGGCGGCTGGATCTTCGTCAGGGGAGAACTCGGGGCTTTCCTCCAGCCGCAGGATGTCGACGACGCGCTCGAGCAGGATGAAGGAGCGCAGGATCTCGACCTGGTTCTGCAGGCCGGTCTCGGTGATGTCCCGGGCTGCGATGACGCTTTCGAGGTCGATGATGCGCATGCGCTCCGGGTCGAAGATCACGCGGGCGAAGGCGGTGTAGCGGGGCTGCATCTGAGAGGCCGCGTAGACGGAAAGCGCCAGCGCGATCAGCGTGACGAGCGCGATGATCCACTTGCGCCGCCAGAACGGCAGCAGCAGGCCGCGGATGTCGAGTTCGTCGCCTTCCTGGCCGAACTGCGGCCGGCTGTCCCTGCGGCGTCGGGTAGCCGATCTGCGGCGGCGGCGCATCTCCGAAGGGCGAGCGATTGACGTTCATGCAAACACCACACTAATCGACCGTCACGGTCGCGTCCGCATGCCGCGAGTGCAGCCTCAGCAGATTCGTGACACACTGTAGCGCCGCCGATCCTAGATCGCGGCCGCCCCAAAATCATTCGCTCCCACGCCAGATCGTTAACCGCAGTATTGCGGAAAATCAAACGGGACGTAACGAATGCTCGTATTGCGGATCACCTGGCTACCCGCTGATTTCCCCGGTCAAGTCAGGCGCGGCGCATGCAGAGGCGCGGCGTAAGGGACGATTAACCAAGGCGCGCAAGGGTAAGGCGCGCCGGCCTTGCGTTGCGACGCAAGTCTGTTAGCAATTCGCACGGGGTGTGAAGTCGGCAATGTCCTTCACAATCGATCGCCTCCCTGACCGGGGAGCATCCGCATCGCTTCGGGTCGAGTCACCCGAAGTGCGGTAGCCGTGGAAGGCGATCGCCACATGGAGCTTCTCCCATGACTGATCCTGCAATCGACAGCATCCGCCCCGTCATCCTCTGCGGCGGCTCGGGCACGCGGCTCTGGCCGGTGTCGCGGGAGAGCTATCCCAAGCAGTTCGCGGCGCTCCTCGGCCCGGGATCGCTGTTCCAGGACTGCGTCGAGCGGATGCGCGGCGAGGGCTTCGGCAAGCCGGTGATCGTGACCGCCGCGGCGTTCCGGTTCGTGGCGCAGGAACAGATCGCCAGGACCGGCGTGCGCGACTTCGACCTCCTGATCGAGCCGGAGCGGCGCGACACCGGGCCGGCGGTGCTGGCGGCGGCGCTGTTTCTCGCGGCGCAGGATCCCGAGGCGCTGATGGTGGTCGCGCCGTCGGACCATCGCATCGCCGACGCGGCGGCGTTCCGGAGCGCGGTGCGCGCCGGCGTCGGCGGCGGCGCGGGACGGGGCGGATCGTGCTCTTCGGGGTGCCGCCGGACCGGATCGAGACGGGCTACGGCTACCTCGGCGTCGAGGGCGACGCGCCTGCGGGCGGCGGCGCGCGGGACCTGGCGGGGTTCGTCGAGAAGCCCGACGCGGAGCGCGCGCGGGCGATGATCGAGAGCGGCCGCTGGCTCTGGAACGCCGGGATCTTTCTGGGCCGCGCCAAGGACTTCGTCGCGGCCTTCGAGGCGCACGCCGGCGATCTCGTGGAGCCGGTGCGCGCGGCGGTGGCCCGGGCGCGGCCCGATCTGGGCTTCCTGCGGCTGCGCGAGGAGGACTGGGCGGCGGCGCGCGCGGTGTCGATCGACTACGCGGTCATGGAGCGCGCGGAGAACCTCAGCGTGGTGGCGCTCGAGACCGACTGGTCGGATCTCGGCGACTGGACCGCGATCTGGCGGGCGCAAGGCCCCGATGCGGCGGGCCTCGTGACGATCGGAAACGCCGAGGGGCTGGACTGCGCGGACACGCTGCTGCGGGCCGAGGGCGAGGGCGTCGAGCTGGTGGGCATCGGCCTTGAGGGCATGATCGCGGTGGCGACGCCGGACGCGGTGGTGGTGGCGCCGAAGGGGCGGTCCCAGGAGGTGCGCCGGGCGGTGGATGCGCTGAAGGCGCGCGGACGGCCGCAGGCGACCGAGTTCCCGCGCGACAACCGGCCCTGGGGCTGGTTCGAGACGGTGGCGAGGGGCAACCGGCACCAGGTCAAGCGCATCGTCGTCAAGCCGGGCGCGGCGCTCAGCCTGCAGAGCCACGTGCACCGGGCCGAGCACTGGATCGTGGTGGCGGGCACGGCGAAGGTGACGATCGGCGAGGAGGTCCGGATGATCTCGGAGAACGAGTCGATCTACGTGCCGCTCGGGGCGGTTCATCGGCTGGAGAATCCCGGGAAGGTGGAACTGCACGTGATCGAGGTGCAGACCGGGGCGTATCTGGGCGAGGATGACATCGTGCGGTACGAGGATGTGTATCGGCGGAATGCGGCGGAGTGAATTGCGCCGGCGCGAGGTGCGTCTGCGGCCAGCGAACGAAGCGGGTTGTTCCCCGATCGGCCATCGCGCCGACGCCGACCGGACTGTTGGCCACGGGATGGAGGCGCACGGGCCAGGGCGAATGCCGCCTGACTCTGGATTGCCGTGGCGCCCACCGCGCTGACTTCTCACGGCATCGGATGGGCTGGACGGAGGATGCCTGACCGGGCTGCTCGGAGATTGGGCTCGCGCAGGGCCGCCGCACTTGAGGTGACCTCTTCCACCCGCGGTCGCCCTGCTCTGTCGCGGAGCTTCACGCCATCCGAGCGAGCACCCGCACGGCGCTGGCGGGTGTCTCGGGCGTTGAGGCGAAGCGCCCGGTGACCCGTCGGTGTGGCCTGAATCGCGCCGCTTCGGACAGCCGGATGTGCGTCGGCGATCGTGATCGCTCGACCAAGGCCAGGCCGGCCGTTGCCGTCAGGCGGGATCCATATGTCGCGCATGTCGATCGGACAGATGATCTTGTCGGGACTCCCTTGCATGCAGAGGCCGCCCGGGTCGACTGCGTGACCGTTCACTCCAGGGCGCCGCGTTGAAGATGGTGACCTCGGACGGCGTGAGGCGTTATCGCGCGTTTGAGGAAATCGGTCTCCTGGTGACCGGTCCTGAAGCGGGTCTGGGCGGCGCGATGGTGAGGAGAGCCGACACGTGAGCAGGGTCGCGCTGATCACCGGCGTGACCGGCCAGGACGGCGCCTATCTGGCGGAGCTGCTGCTGGACAAGGGCTATGAGGTGCATGGCGTCAAGCGCCGCTCGTCGTCCTTCAACACCGGCCGGATCGACCATCTCTACCAGGATCCCGCACGAGCCGGACGTCCGCGCTGTTCCTGCATTACGGCGACATGACCGATGCGCACCAACCTGATCCGGATCGTGCAGGAGGTCCAGCCGGACGAGATCTACAACCTCGCGGCGCAGAGCCATGTGCAGGTGAGTTTCGAGACGCCGGAATACACCGCCAACGCCGACGCGCATCGGCACGCTGCGGCTGCTGGAGGCGATGCGCATTCTGGGTCTGGCGGAGACGGACGCGGTTCTACCAGGCCTCGACCTCGGAGCTCTACGGCCTGGTGCAGGAGGTGCCGCAGAGCGAGACGACCCCGTTCTATCCGCGCTCGCCCTATGCGGTGGCCAAGCTCTATGCCTACTGGATCACGGTGAACTACCGCGAGGCCTACGGGATGCACGCCTCCAACGGCATCCTGTTCAACCACGAGAGCCCGGTCCGCGGCGAGACCTTCGTCACCCGCAAGATCACCCGCGGCGGTGGCGGCGATCCATCTGGGGCTGCAGGACTGCCTCTATCTCGGCAATCTCGATGCGCGAGCGCGACTGGGGCCATGCGCGGGACTATGTCGAGGGCATGTGGCGGATCCTGCAGCAGGATGCGCCCGGACGACTATCGTGCTGGCGACCGGCGAGACCCACAGCGTGCGCAGCTTCGTCGAGAAGGCCTTTGCCGAGATCCAGGCGCGAGATCCTCTGGCAGGGAAGCGGCGTGGAAGAGACAGGGCGCTGCGCGGACAGCGGCGCGCATCCGCGTGCGCGTCGATCCGCGCTATTTCCGCCCCACCGAGGTGGACCTGCTGATCGGCGATGCGGCCAAGGCGCACGAGCGGCTGGGTTGGCGCCACCGGACCTCGTTCGACGAACTGGTCCGGGAAATGGTGGCCGCCGACCTGACGGCGGTGCAGCGCGAGCACAACCGGATCGGGCGGCATGAGTGAAAGGAGGTTGCCAACCGCTGAAGGGTATGCGTACCGAGATGCGAAATGTTCTTTTGCGCATGCCTACCTTTTTTTCCGACGGTCTTAGCCGAACTGGCGAGATTAGCGCCAAAAGAGAGTGTTTGATCTCGGTTGTTGCAACGGTGCAACTTGCGCGGCTCTGGCTGAAGTCGGTTGGGTGTAGATCCGTCTGTTGAAGGAATTGGTGGATTCCACCGCGAAGCGCAACGCATCAAGCAAACCGGATCCGGACGTCCTTTCCAAGCTCTGACAGGAAGGCTTCGACCGGGGAGCGGTATCCGAGGCATTTGCGCGGGGTGAGGTTGATGGTCATGGCGATCTCCTGGATGTCCTGTTCGTCGATCTCGTCGAGATCCGTGCCGCGCGGCAGCCATCGTCGGATGCGGCCGTTGGCGTTCTCGGCGCTCTTCTGCCAGCTGGACACCTCTGTGGTTGCCGCCCGTGATGCAAGAAGTTTTCGGCCCTTTTGGCGTGTGATCGAGTGCGCTCTTCTGTCAGGCCTTCATTTGCGACGTTCCAGAAGCCGCTGGCCGGTATGGTGATCCGCGGATCAGGTCCAAATCTCGCAAGCGAGCTCGCTGGCTCTGGGTGTCCAACTGGTTTTCCCGATCCAGATCTGTTCGATCGTTTCGCCCATTCGGGTCGTCGCCTTCTCACACCTCCTTACCGGCGCCAAGCCATTGGCTGCAGGTCGATCATGCAGCCATGGCCGGATCCGGGTTCCGGTAGTCCTCATTTCTGGTGAGCATGGCCCAGATCGCTCGCGCCATCTTGTTGGCCAAGGCGATCGCCACGAGCATTCGGGGCTTTTTCGCCAACATCCGTGCGAGCCACGATCCCTCGGGGATCGATTTGCGACCGAGCCAGTTCAGCCGCGACATCGCCCCGATGACAAGCAATCGGCGAATGTCGGACTGGCCCTGCTTCGAAACACGCCCGAGGCGTTCCTTGCCTCCTGAAGAGCGTTGCCGCGGGACGAGACCCAGCCAGGCCGCGAAATCGCGGCCACATTTGAAACTGGCCATGTCGGGCGCGAATGCTTCAATCGCCAGTGCGGTCAGCGGGCCAACGCCCGGCATGGTCTGCAGTCGCCGCGCTTCATCGTTTTGCTTCGCCATTTCCCTGAGCCGTGCCGTCTTGGTTTCGATCCGGGACGACTTGTCCATGATCTGATCGATCAGGTCCCGGCATTCAGCGCGGACCAGTTCAGGCAGATCGCCGTTCGGTTCCACAATGAACTCTTCGATGCGCGTGAGATGTCGGATACCTTGCGGGACGACGAGGCCGAATTCGTAGAGAACGGCACGCAGCGCGTTCACCAGATCGGTGCGTTGATGAACGAGGCGTTCGCGGGCCCGGAACAGCACTGCCTTGGCCTGCTGTTCTTCCGATCTCGGCTCTACGAAACGCATCTCCGGACGCTGTGCCGCAACCACGATCGCCTCGGCGTCGGCTGCGTCGTTCTTTTGTCTCTTTACGAAGGGCTTTACGTACCGGGGCGCGATCAGCCTCACCTCATGGCCGAACCTGATCATCTCTCGTGCCCAGTGATGGGCGCCGCCGCAGGCTTCCATCACCACCACTGCCGATGGCTGCTCCGCCATGAACTGGCGAAACCGCGGGCGCGACAGTTTCTTGCGAAACTTCACATGTCCGGTCATCGATGCCCCATGGAGCACGAACACGTTCTTTGCCAGATCCACGCCAATCATCGTATCCTTCATTTCGCCGTCCTCTCCTTTTCGTGGCGTTGAACACCACGACCTTGGCACATTGCGATGCCGTCTGGGGAGGGCGGCAACCACCCCATCCCGCATCAACTCCCTGTTTTGGCGGGCGTCCGAATGATCGGCAGCGCCGCTGCCGGCCTGGCGGCCTGATGGCCGGGCGGTTTGGCGTGCGGTTCCGGTCATCCGGCCGGAGTCATGCCGTCGCCGCCCGCCGCTCATGGAAGACCAGGCGGTCGAAGTTGCAGGCGAGGTTGGCCAGTGTCAGTTTGGCCTCGGCGCGCGCCAGCCCGATCGTGCGGATGAACAGCCCGAAGCGGTTTTTCTGATGCGCGAAGACGTGCTCGACGCGGGCGCGGACGGATGACTTCTTCGCGTTGGCCCGCGCGGTCGCCGGCGGCATCGGCTTGCCGGGCGGCTTTCGCCGGTGGATCTGGCTCCGCAGCATTTTCGCGTCGAGCCATTTCTCGTTCTTCCGCGACCGATACGCGCTGTCGGCCCAGACGTCGCCGCTGGTGTTTTCCGTCGTCACGAGCCGCTTCAGCATCCGTCCGTCGGCATGTGAGGCCGACGTGACCGCGCTCTCGCGGATGAAGCCGAACCTGCGGTCGATGGAGATGTGCGATTTGTATCCGAAGACCGGCACGGCGATCATCGGCAGCGGCGTACCGTCCGGCCGATAGCGGACCTTGCCGCCCACCTTCAGGGTCCAGCCGCTGCCCGGCAGTGGTTTGCCTGCAAACCACGAGAGGGGGCGTTCGTGTCCTTCTGGGCCGCCTTGTCGGGCTCGTCCGGCCAGATCTCGTGAGCCGTCTTGCCCTCTTTGATCGCCTGTTTCTCGTCCTCGGTGTTCCGCCGCTTCGGCGCCGGGACGAGGCTCGCATCGACGATCTGTCCGGCCATGCGTTGCCCGGCAGGCGATTGCCTGCAATCGCCGGGAGGGGGGATGTAGCCTTTCTTCCGGAGCTGCCAGTCGAACGCCTTCATGACGCGCTTCAGCGCGCCGCTCTCGGTCAGCTTGTCGCGATAGAGCCGGATGGTGTTCTCGTCCGGTGTCGGCCCGCCAAGATCGAACCCGAGGAACCGCATCCACGAGAGCCGGTCGCCTGATCATGAACTCCATCCGCGCATCCGAGAGATTGTGTTGGGCCTGCAGGATCAGCGCCTTGAACATCGAAACAGGATCGAAGGGCGGCCTCCCGCCCTTCGACCCGTCGCCGTAGCCAAGACCCTCGACCAGCCAGCTCCGGAAATATTCGAAATCCACCGTCGCATCGAGAACCTCGAGCGGATCGCCGTGCGCGCTCAACGCGTCAAGCTGCTCCGTCAGTCCGAAAAAACTCCGCTGATCCATCAAACCGCCCCCTGATGTCGTTCCCGGGCGAATGAATTCACATTCCGGCAAAAGCCGCCAGGTTGATGCGGGCGTCCAGCTCAAATAAAAACGTGCGTGAACAGCGCTTTACGAACGTGATACGACCCTACAACTGGATAATATACAGTCACACTGGATGTGGAACGCAAGGCTTTACTTCGACATTGCCCATTGGGACAATCGAAGATTCGATTTAAGCCGGCTTTTCGTGCACAGTCCCTGCAGAGATACGGGAGTTTTCCAGGACGATCGTCCGCGTGGGGTATGCAAGGCTCGTCCCGGCATTCGCGACCGCCGAGCGTAAGGCGAGGGTCAGTCGGCCAAACACCTCCAGAGATGGTTGATAGTCTGGGGTCTTCGCGAAGGCATAGATCATGATTTCGATCGCACAGTCGGAAAGTCCAACCGGCAAAACGAAACAAAGCAGACTCCCGTCCGTCACATAGTCTCCGCTCTCCTGAATGTGCTTTTGCAGGCCCTCACAGACCGCGGTCACCTGATCGTCTGTCGCGTCAAGGACAAGCCCGAAGTTCCAATAGACTCGACTGTGATCCCCGCGATCACAGTTCTGAAGCACGCTGTTGGCTAGTTTGCTGTTGGGGACGTATCGCGGCACGCGGTCAAATCCCATCACCGTCGTCGAACGAATGTCCATCGTGACGATGGTACCCTCGACGACATCATCAACCTTGATCCAGTCGCCAGGACGAAACCGCTTTTCACTGATGTTGTTCAGTCCAGCTACGAAGTTGCTGACGAAGTCCTGCGCCGCGATTGCCAGGCCGGCACCGAAGACACCGACTCCAGTCAATACGCCCGAGATTCTCAGTCCCCATGTCTCCATTATAGAGGCGAAGGCAGTGACCAACAGCGCCATATGTAAAAGGCGAGTGATCCAAGTCGTATCAGTCACAGTCCTGGAGCCGCCTTTGCTGCTCAACTCGGCGACGAACGCGTCAGTGCGTCGGTAGAAGATCGCAAAGAGGGCGAGCAAAACGATCGTAAAGAGCAGTCGTATTGAGAACTGCTCTACAACGGCGGGCGGCGAGAGGAGTTCCAAAGAGACCATCAGGGCGCATGCGACGACCAATACGCCGGAAGACGTCTTGATCTCGGCGCGCATGCCGTCCGAAAGCTTGACGCCGATTGCTGCGCAAACCCGGGCGATGATAGCGGCAAGAAGCGCCGCGAGCGGCCGACGCATCAGGACCGCCAATACGATTAGAAGTGCCGCCACCATCAAGCGATCCGTATCGAGACCTGCGCCCCAGGCGACAATTTTCCCTATAATGGGATTGGACTTCTCGATTTCGTTCAGCATTGTGCTGTCCTTCTGCTGCGGCCCATTTAAGCCGCCCAATTCACGGAACGCGGCTCTTTCGGGTGCGTGCGCGTGAAAGAGCTTTGGGTTCGAACTGCCACGACAGGGCTGCCGGCAACTCCGGACGCTAACATGGGTGAAAGTCTCGAGACTGTCACGCCTTGGACAGAGCGGCCATCCAACACAAACGCTCGGATGACCGCCGTATCGGGCGGAAAGCCGCACTCGGGACCCGCGGCCGCTTCGGGCTTATTCCGTTGAAAAAGTCGTTCTGGAAAGTCGCCGGACGCGGTTCGCAGGAATAGTCCTTCTCGGCCTGGTTACGCGATTTCTGGCTTGGGACCTGCCGGGAAGAGTTTGGCCAGTTTCCTGAGGTTCTGGGCGGTTGCAGCGAGGAGGAATTCGTCCTTTGCGCCGCATGGCCCCCGCAGTCTGAGCCTGCCGAGCCCCGGAATGCGCTTCAGGTGCGCGAACAGCATCTCGACCTTCTTTCGGAGCTTGCGCGAGACGCCGTACTCTTCGGTCTTGGCGATGTCCCGCGCCATCTGGCGAGCGCCCTCGTGCTCGGAGCGGGCGATCTTTCGGGCTGGCTGGTTCGGCGTGCATCTGGGTTTCATCGGACATGCGCCGCAATCCTGTCGGCGGGCGAAGTAGCGCTTGAACCCGTCCTTGCCGAACTCCGGTCTGGATCGGGATATGTCCCGCCAGTAGGGCCTGAGCTCTTGTCCCGCGGGGCACGTGTATGCGTCCGCCTCGTGTTCATAGCTGAATTCGCGCGCCGAGAACGTGCCGTCCGCCCGGTCAGACTTGTCGATAACCGGAATATGCGGCTCGATGCCGTGCTCCTCGACCAGCCATCCGAGCATCGGGCCCGAGCCATACGCGGTGTCCGCGATCAGACGCTCGGGATAGAGCCCGAAGCGATCCATGGCCCGGTCGATCATGGTCCGGGCCGCACCGGTCTCGGCGGTGCGGATGGACCGGCTCGCCTCCACATCGACGATGATCCCATGGTCGGTGTCGATGAGATAGTTGTTGGAACAAGCAAAGAAGGCGGGGCCATGGCGGGCGGCCGTCCACTGGCTGGCCGGATCGGAATGAGACGTGAACTTTGGCGCGACCTCGGTGGCCGCCCCGAACGCGGCGTCATCGAGCGTGTCCAAGTACTCCCGCACGGCGCGGGGCGCGCCAGCGGAATCGATCGCGCCCGGGTTCCAGTCTTCCTTGGCCGTGGAGTTCTGTTTGTTGGCGTCCGCCTCGATCAGGCTCGCATCGACGGCGAAGCGTTCACCGCCGACCATGCCTTCCCGGATGCATCGCGCGACAACGGTCTCGAACACGGTCCGCAGCAGATCGCTGTCGCGGAAGCGGCCATGGCGGTTCTTGGAGAAGGTCGAGTGGTCGGGCACGCGGTCGGTCAGGTCCAGGCGGCAGAACCATCGATACGCCAGGTTGAGATGGACCTCCTCGCACAGGCGGCGTTCGGATCGGATGCCGTGGACGTAGCCGACAAGCAGCATGCGGACCATCAGTTCCGGGTCCACCGACGGCCGACCGATGGAACTGTAGAACGGCGTCAGGCGCGGGCGAACCGGCGAGAGATCGACGAAACGGTCGATGGACCGAAGCAGATGGTCCGCCGGGACATGGTCGTCGAGACGGAACTCATAAAACAGAGCGCCCTGCGCCTCCTGCCGTGGCCCCATCATCGCCAAATCCTCCCCGATTTAGTGAATTGAATCAGCGGCTGCGCCGAGTTTCAACAATCCTTTTTCAACGGAATAAGCCCATAGCCGCCGGATTGAAATCGCGTCATTCGCTGACGCGGCAAACAGATCGCCCAAGCTGATCCGGCCCGGCGCCTTGAGCGGGAGGCGCCCCCGCTGGCCCACCGCCACTCCCTTACATGGGTACTGCGCGGTGCCGGGCCGGATCAGCTTCAGGGGCCAATCCCGGGTGCCGGTGTGGAATGCGCGATTCAATGCCGATTGACCCCGGGGAACTCGCTCTCCAACCCTTACTTTCTCAGAGCCTCAACCGTGAAGGGCTCGAAGTCCATTTGCGTAAGCCGCCGCTCCACCGCCAGCCCCTCCTCGTGCGACAGGAGCGACTGGCCGAAGGGGAACCACGCACGAGGCATGCCTGCGGCTTCCAGAAGCGTGGGGGCCACGTCGAAATGTGTGTAGACTCCTTCTCTCTTCCTTGCCGCCCGGCCCGGGTCGAGCACGAAAAAGAATGGATTACGTACGCCCTTGTCGAGCATGTCCTTCACCTCGCCCTCCATGAAGAGGTGGTCCGAGAGGATCGCGATCACCGTGTTCTCCCCCACGCCTGAGCTCCGCACATGCGCCACGAAATCCGCCACGAGCTGGTCCGCGCAGTGCACAGCATCGAGCATCGGGAGCGCGTCATCAGCATATGGCTTGCAGCCGGGCGACGGCATGCCGTCCGGGAAGTGCGTATCGAGGGTCAGGACCGAAAGGAGGAACGGCGCCTCGCCGACGGCGAGCCCGTCGAAGAGCGCCTTGGCATGCGCGAAGGTGTCGTTGTCGTAGAGCCCCCACTTATGCGCGCCCGTGTTCGGCAACTCGTCGAGCCCCAGGCGGATGTCGTAGCCATTGTCCTTGAGGAACGTCCCCTTGCCTGCGAACCGGAGCGTTGCCCCACCCACAAAGGCCGTCTTATAGCCCGCCTCCCCAAGATACTCGCCAAGGCATGTGACCTGCGCGAAGGGGTTGTCGACATTCTCGAAGATGTCGTTCCCCCACATCTCGCTCAGGAGCGGCACGCCGCATTGACTCGCCACGATCGCCGCGATGGTCCAGCCGGTCCCCGGATACTGCCGCATCTCGCTGAACCACACCCCCTCCTCCTCGCGGAGCGCGGTCAGGTTCGGCACCAGCCCGGGGAAAAGCGTCGTGTCGAAGAACGTGTCCTCCACGCTCTCGAGGTAGACGATCACCAGGTTCCGCCGCTCGCCCATGGCCGCGGCGGCGCGTCGCGGCTCCGCCCGCACCCGCTCGATCTCCTCCAAAAGCCGCGCCGACGTTTCGGCCTTCATGCTGCGGTAGTCGGCGAAAGCGGCGATCGGGTAGCTCAGAACCAGGCTCAGTAGCAGCACCGCGAGGTTCTGGAACAGGCGCACCGGCCCGATCCGGCCACCGAGCGCCGAGGGTCGGGCCGTCAGCGCGTAGATCACGACTGGCACCGCCAGCACGTAGACCGCCATCGCCGCGAGCCTGAGCCCGTCCGTCCGCCACGCCATCTCCAGCGTCGTGCGGTCAAGATGCGCGAAGAACGCGTCGTTGAAGGGCTTTCCTTGCGTGATGAAGGACAGGGCAAGCGCCATGTTGGCCAGCACGAACAGCGTGACGAGGCCCGCGAGGCCCAGCCGCACCACCCGCCCCCGGCCCGCCAGCGACAGAACGAACGCCGTCATCAGCGCGGCGGACGCGCCCCACCGCACCCCTGCGGCAAGGGTGATGTCACCGGCGACGAGGAGCGCCGGCAGCGCCAGCACAAGGACCAAGAGCGCCGGAACGAGGAAAGCCTCCCGACGCGGAACAGCGGACCACAAACTCTGAGGAGACGGCATGGCTTCATCTGTCTTTCATGGATCAGACTTCCGGTATGTCACAAGACCGACATGTTCAAGTCGGTCCAGCCGATGCGCAGCGCGACGTGCGCGCCGAACCGTTTGGATCGATTTGGAAATCATCAAATCAAGGAGAATGGCGGTTGATGAAAGACGTGGTTCGGTGATTGCGGCACGGCGGTCCTTGGTCGATGCGATCCCGGGTAGCTGCGGCTTCCCCAATACGTATCGTGAATGGGGCCGGAGAGACTGCGGCTGTGGAAATACTTCATTGGGGGGTGATGAAAGAAGGCTCAATGTCCCCTTGGTCCGCGTTGCTGCCAGTCGGGGTAGATGAAACCAATGTCCGCTTCACGATGGAACTCACCGACGTTCAACGCGACGACCGCGATCGACTGCTCCGAGCCCAATTTGTCGAATGCTGCAGATCGCTTTTGACCGCTTTGAACTCATAAGCCCACCTTCAGGAGCACGGAAAATTGGTTAATGACATCAAAGCTGCCATAAAGCAGGTGCCTACTGAAATTGAGGTTCCCTGGGGAGCAGGCTGAAGAGTGGAAAACGAAGAGCAAACAATTGTAGAACAGGAGGTTGAAGTGGTCGCGGAAGCGGTCGGTTCTCGACTTCGGCTAATACTTGAATGGATTCAGGCAAACCTTTTCTCATTCGAGTCGCTCTATCAGATCGCCGCGATCGCACTTACGCTAATTTTGGCGTGGCTCCTGCGCCGACGGTTCAAGCGTGTTCTTGAGAGCTTGGGTCGCAAAACAGATCTTGGCCCGGCGCTGCTGCGCCTAACAAGAACAGTGGCAGCAATATCTCTGCCTATAGTTTGGTTAATACTTCTAAGCGGTATCATTGCAGCCTTCGAAGCGTTCGCGCTGCCAATTCAATTATTGCGCCTTGTGTTCAGCCTTGTGCTGGCGTTTGTGGTTATCCGGACCGTTTCGATCTTCATACCGTCAGCTTACTGGAGCCAGGTTTTTGCGTGGGTCGCTTGGTCTGCAGCGGCTTTGAATGCCGTTGGCGTTCTCGACATCGTCATCGAATGGTTGCGCAAGACAGGCTTCACCGTTGGCGATGTTTCCATTTCAGCCTGGACTGTTGTCAAAGGGATCATGTTGGTGGCCTTGCTCGTCTGGGGGGCCAACGCACTGTCGGGTACGGTAGAAAGGCGGCTTCAGAAATCCAAAAAAATGAGCGCGGCCCTGCGTCTGCTCATTGTGAGGCTGCTTCGCCTGGCGCTGATGTTTCTTGCCGTGATCGTCGCGATCGCAGCAGTTGGTGTCGATCTGACGGTCTTCGCGATCTTCTCGGGTGCATTGGGCGTCGGTCTCGGTCTGGGCCTAAGACGCACGGTGGAGAACCTGATCGCAAGCTACACGTTGCTGGCGGATGAATCCATCAAGCCCGGGGATGTCATCGAGGTAGAGACGTTGAGTGGCCCGACATACGGACAGGTAAGCAAGATGACCACGCGCTACGTGGCGGTCCGAACACGAGATGGCACGGAAACTCTCATCCCCAATGAGATCCTGATGGCCAACCCGCTTACCAATTGGTCCCACTCTGACAAGCCAACACGGCGCCGCGTTCCAGTTGGAATTTCCTACGATTCTGATGTCGAACTCGCCCGGCGTCTTTGCCTCGAAGCTGCACAGGAAGTTCCGCGTATCCTTGCTTTTCCAGCCCCGAATTGCCTCATGCGCGGCTTCGGGGACAGCTCTATTGATCTGGAGTTGCGGTTCTGGATCGATGATCCCGAGAACGGCGTTGCGAACGTCGCGAGCGAGGTCTTGCTGAAGATCTGGCACAAATTCAAAAGCAGCGGGATCGAGGTGCCCTATCCCCAGCAGGATCTACACGTGAAGACGCCACTCAGGATCTACCAAGGTCCAGAGACTGACGATCAGAAATGATGCACTTGGCGAATATGCCATCGCGCGCAACGTCCAGTGGGTCGCTTCGAACGGTGGTGGCTCCTGCATCAGGCGGACGATCTCGGCGACCTGCTCCGGCGGAACACGCGCCTTGCCGGGCGGACGCGACTTGTCGCACAGCAGGCCGTCCGCCGGCTTGCAGTTTGGGCATGTTCGCTCAGAGGCAATGGTCCTTGGCTGTAAATATTCTCAGATGGTCGTCATTTGAATGGTAAATGAAATCGAAATACGTGTATGCTGCATGATGCCTCTGACGGGGTTCCAATGGGGGAAACTATGCCAATTTTCAGAACGGCCGGTGCCGCGCTTGCTTTCGCGTTCGCCATTTCTGGCTCGACCGCGCATGCGGTTTCGGTCGGCAATTTCACCAGTTTCACCGTCTTCGGGGACAGCCTGAGCGACCCGGGAAACCTCTATGACGACACCTCCGACACATTTCCATTCTTTCCAATTCCACCTGAGCCCTATTGGGAAGGGCGGGTCTCAAACGGCCCGGTCTGGGCCGAACATGTCTCCGGCACTTTTGACGCCAAGGGCCTCGGGACCGAGAATTACGCTTACGCGTACGCGCGGGCTTTGCCGACCGGGCCCCTCGACCTGCTGAGGCTCGGCGTGGACGCCTTCAACACAGACGTCCCGGACCTTGGTGAGCAGATAGGACGGTTCGCGCTCGACCCGGACAACCTGCTCGGAGATCGTCCGCTGGCCTCTCTCCTTTTCGGGGCGAACGACATCTTCTTCAATGGCATACCCAATCGTGACCCCGAAAACGTCGGCATCGAAGCATCCAACGCCGTCGCGGACGGGGCGCTCGCTCTTTCAGGGCTCGGCTTCAATGACTTCCTGATCTTCAATTTGCCGGACATCGGGTCGACACCGGCGTTCAGCCTGTTAAGGCCCGAGGAGAAGCCTTTGGCGACCGAGGCGACCCTGGCATTCAACGAGAACCTCGCCAAGCGGGTCGGCGAGTTGCGGGGCGGCGGCATCAATGTCATCGATGTCGACCTCTACGGTCTCTTCATCGATCTGATCGCAAATCCGACGGATTACGGCGTCAGAGACGTGACACGTCCGTGCTTCTATGGCTACGAAGCGCTCATCCTCCCGTGCAGCGGTGATCTCCAGCAGGAGCGGGCATTCTTCGATCCGGTGCATCCCAACTATGTGATCCACCAGCAGATCGCGGCGCAGGTCGGGATGCTTATCGCGCCCGTGCCGATTCCGGCGCCTGTGCCGCTTCCCGCGCCTGCGCTGCTGCTCGTCGTGGCTCTGGGAGGTCTCGTCGCCGCCCGCAGGCGGTCCTGAGGTTCAGAACCGGCTCGCGGCCAAGGGGCTGCGGGCCGAGCTCCAAGAAGGCTTTCATGGTCACCTGCGCGGGAGCCCGCGAGCCGATCAGCGCGCCCGGCGCGTCGTTCGCTGTCATCGCCAAGCTGAGGCGCTGCGGGTGCCACGCATTTGCTGCGCCTACAAAGGTCGGTTTGTCCGCGTCCCGGTCATTTGAAGCAAGCGATTGCCCCAGTGCCCGACGGAATCAGTCAGATGACTGTGTCGAGCCCAAAGGCGGACATGTCTCAGAGCCTGATTTAGAAGTTGTTGAGCGATATCATCTGGTTTTGATTCACCGTCTTTGTCGAGAAGATGGAGGATCGGATGCCTTGGGATGATACCGCTCGCAAGCAGCATAGTCGCGATGGATTGAGGTATCCAAGCGACTTGACGGACCGTGAATGGTGCTTGATCGAACCGCTCCTTCCTCCGGCGAGGCGCGGCGGCCGCCCGAGAACCACCGACCTGCGCGCCGTCACCGAAGCGGTGCTCTACATCGCGTCCAGCGGCTGCCAGTGGCGCATGCTGCCGAAGGACTTCCCGCCGGTTTCGACCGTCCGGGGCTATTTCTACGCCTGGCGCGATGCCGGCCTGTGGCAGACGATCAACCATCTGCTGGTCATGAGCACGCGGGAGCTGGAGGGGCGCGAGGCCAGCCCCACGGCGGGCGTGATCGACTCGCAGTCGGTGAAAACCACCGAAAGTGGCGGGGTTTGCGGCTACGACGCGGGCAAGAAGGTCAAGGGACGCAAGCGCCACATCATCACCGATACGCTCGGCCTGATGCTGTTCACGGTGATCCACGCGGCCGATATCCAGGACCGTGACGGCGCGCCGGAAGTGCTGAAGGCGATCCGCCACCGCTTTCCCTGGCTGCGCCATGTCTTCGCCGACGGCGGCTATGCCGGACCAAAGCTGCGAGCCGCACTCAAGGGCAAGGGCGACTGGACCATCGAGATCGTAAAGCGCTCGGACACGGCCAAAGGCTTCGAGGTCCTCCCGCGCCGCTGGGTCGTGGAGCGGACATTCGCCTGGCTCGGTCGATGCCGCCGACTGGCAAAGGACTGGGAAACATCCTGCGAAACCTCAACCGCATGGACCTTCATCGCCAGCATCAAGATCATGACCCGCAGGCTTGCAACATACTGTCATGTCCAATGAACTTTTGAATCCGGCTCTCAGATGGAAAATGCGTCCCCTGATTGCCAGATTCCTGCAGGCTTTCGGCGTGCCGCTCGTCTCCCACGGCTGGCGGAGGTCCTTCAAACCCGGTTCGCCCAGACGCTTTGGTGATTTTTTCTTTGACCGATGATGCTTCAGATTCCTATTTTTATGGTCTGGGCATTCAAAGCTGCGAACATGTTTCAGCCTATAGCGATACTCGCTCTAATTTCGGCTTTCTTCTATTGCGTGGCGATGGTCGCGATGAAGTCGTGGGCGGAGCTTCCAAGCGTCGGTCTTGCACTGATAATTGGAGCCGCGCTCCTTACCGCTGGTGCCTTTGAGGCCTTTGCGCTGAGGCAAGAACGCCTTGGCCTTATCTACGTCAGCATTCTAGCGGCGGAAGTCGTATTTCTTGGTACACTCTCATTTTTTCACTTTGACGAAACCTACACCGCTCGCGAACTCGTCGGCATGGGCATCGTCCTTGTCGGCATCGCCATCGCTTGGACCTGACGCTGAGAACCGAGTGCGATAGCGCCATCGTCAGCGCGGTCGGTCGTGCCGCTTCCGCGAAAGTGCGTTTTGTCCGCACAGCCGACCTCTCGAGGGTCAAGATGCTGCGCTGCACATGATCGGCGGCTCTGTGGAAACGCTGCGCAGCGTCGTGACGCGCCGCCAAGGGCCGGAGCGGGCCGTTCGCATCGGTTGATGTTGACCGGCGACGGACCGATAGGTCTGCGTTGCATATTAGATTGAACCCTCCCCCTGATTAGAAGGCGAATGAATCCGGTGGGGTCAGATGTCCTGACATGTGCTATCATGGAGGAACATCTGGGAGGATGATCATGAGAATTTTTTCAACGACGGTCACCATTGCCGCAGGACTTCTGATTGGTTCGGTCGCGGCTGCGCAGGACGTTGTCTGGACGCTCGAAGGACTGGAGGCACCTGAGAGCGCGTACTTTGACGAGGCGCGCAACGTTCTCTATGTCTCGAACATCAACGGCGAGCCACTGGTCAAAGACGGCAACGGATACATCTCGCGCGTCAGTCCCGATGGAGAGATGCTGGAGGCGAAATGGGTCACCGGGCTGGACGCACCCAAGGGGTTGGTCAGCGACGGTGTCACACTTTACGTGAGCGATATCGACCGGCTTCTCGCCATCGACATCGAGACAGGTGAAATTTCCGGGACATGGCCAGCCAAAGGTGCGATTTTTCTCAATGACACCGCACTTAACGCAGCGGGCAGTGTCTATGTCTCGGACATGATCGCTGACAAGATCCATGTTCTGACGGATGGCGCGCTCTCCGTGCTCTCGGAAGGCGAGGCGCTGCAACATCCAAACGGTCTGAACATGCGTGATGGCAAACTGCTCGTCGCGCCTTTGGGGTCGGGCACCCCCGTCGGCAACCTTGATGGGCTGGAACCGGACGGCAACGGCAATTGGATTGTATCGGACTGGATCGCCGGAGCGGTTTACCGCATCGCCGATGACGGGACCAAAGAGATGCTTCTTGACCTCGACATGGGCAGCGCCGACCTTGAGTTCATTCCCGATCAGTCCCTGCTGATCGTGCCCATGATGCTCAACAACACGCTTGTCGCCTACCGGATCGAGTAGCCCCGGCACAGCCATTACCGGCTATAGCCAGTCTGTCAAAACCGATGCGTTTCTGAAAGCGGCTAAAGCGACCGTTTCTGGTTAGAGCCGGATTTAAAAGTTCATTGGACATGACAGTATGTTGCAAGCCTGCGGGTCATGATCTTGATGCTGGCGATGAAGGTCCATGCGGTTGAGGTTTCGCAGGATGTTTCCCAGTCCTTTGCCAGTCGGCGGCATCGACCGAGCCAGGCGAATGTCCGCTCCACGACCCAGCGGCGCGGGAGGACCTCGAAGCCTTTGGCCGTGTCCGAGCGCTTTACGATCTCGATGGTCCAGTCGCCCTTGCCCTTGAGTGCGGCTCGCAGCTTTGGTCCGGCATAGCCGCCGTCGGCGAAGACATGGCGCAGCCAGGGAAAGCGGTGGCGGATCGCCTTCAGCACTTCCGGCGCGCCGTCACGGTCCTGGATATCGGCCGCGTGGATCACCGTGAACAGCATCAGGCCGAGCGTATCGGTGATGATGTGGCGCTTGCGTCCCTTGACCTTCTTGCCCGCGTCGTAGCCGCAAACCCCGCCACTTTCGGTGGTTTTCACCGACTGCGAGTCGATCACGCCCGCCGTGGGGCTGGCCTCGCGTCCCTCCAGCTCCCGCGTGCTCATGACCAGCAGATGGTTGATCGTCTGCCACAGGCCGGCATCGCGCCAGGCGTAGAAATAGCCCCGGACGGTCGAAACCGGCGGAAAGTCCTTCGGCAGCATGCGCCACTGGCAGCCGCTGGACGCGATGTAGAGCACCGCTTCGGTGACGGCGCGCAGGTCGGTGGTTCTCGGGCGGCCGCCGCGCCTCGCCGGAGGAAGGAGCGGTTCGATCAAGCACCATTCACGGTCCGTCAAGTCGCTTGGATACCTCAATCCATCGCGACTATGCTGCTTGCGAGCGGTATCATCCCAAGGCATCCGATCCTCCATCTTCTCGACAAAGACGGTGAATCAAAACCAGATGATATCGCTCAACAACTTCTAAATCAGGCTCTCAGACATCACTCCGAACCAAACCGCTCAGCATACCACTGATCCCGGACTTCCTGCGGGATACTCTCGGCATTCATGAGATCGCGCACGCATCCTTCTTGCACCTGCGAGCCATAGTGGATCTCGTATTCCTGAAGACACCGCGCATATTCGTCGTCCATCATCAAGACTCCGGCGATCGCGACATTGCGCATGGCCCGTCTCTTTCGGCTTCTGCGGTTCACCTCCACGATGACTGGCTCTTCGCCCACCACTGGTTGCTGAGGCTCCGGGAAGTCAACCAGTGCAGCCTGTATCGGATGGACAACACTCGAGAGCGTCGCGGCCAGGGTGATGGCGTTAAGAATTTCTTCATGATCAGAAAGCCTCCGACTCGACCCAACGACGCTGCTCGTCGAGTGACCTGCCCCCCGATCGTCCCTCATATCAGTCACAGCGAGAGTCCTCTGGTTTGCTAGTCATCGGTTTCGGGAGTGGCAAGCGTGCCGAGCGCGATGCCATTAAGTAGCTCAAGCGCTCGTCGCGCTTCCCCGCGGAACGCTGACGTTGCGCCGGGAGTGCGGCGGCTGCTGGCCCGGCGGGCGGTCCGGCTTCGGCGCGGAAGACCGGGCAAGGCCTTGTGCTTGCCATGCTCCCGGTTATCGTGCCGGAAATCGCAGGGGCAATCCTCGCACGGCGGGCGCGCGCTGCATACGTGGAGACTGCATCAGACCAAGAGGCGTACCGCCATGAAGGCAATGGTCCTCCACCATCCCGGTCAGCAGCTGCAGCCGACGGAAATAGAGCTGCCGCCCCCCGGGCCTGGCGAGGTCGAGATCGGGATCGAGGCCTGCGGGGTCTGCCGCACCGATCTGCACGTCGTCGATGGCGAGCTCACGCATCCGACGCTGCCGCTCGTTCCCGGCCACGAGATCGTCGGCCGCGTCGTCCGCGCTGGTCCCGGTGTCTCGATCCAATCGGGCCGGCGGGTCGGCGTCCCCTGGCTCGGCCATACCTGCGGCACCTGCCCATACTGTGAACGCGGGCAGGAGAACCTGTGCGACGCACCGCTGTTCACCGGCTACACCCGCAACGGCGGCTTTGCCGAGGCCTGCATCGCCGACGCCGCCTACTGCTTCGAACTGCCGGACGACGAAGACCCGGTAGCGCTGGCGCCGCTGCTTTGCGCCGGGCTCATCGGATACCGCAGCTATGTGATGGCAAAGCCCGAGGCGCGGCTCGGGCTCTACGGCTTCGGGGCGGCGGCGCACATTCTCTGCCAGATCGCCGTCTGGCAGGGCAAGGAGGTCTACGCCTTCACCAGCCCCGGCGACATCCCGGCGCAGGACTTCGCGCGCCGCCTCGGCGCGGTCTGGGCCGGACCGTCCGACACCGCGCCGCCCGCACCGCTCGATGCCGCGATCATCTTCGCTCCGGTCGGGCCACTCGTCCCGGCCGCGCTGCGCGCCGTGCGCAAGGGCGGGCGGGTGATCTGCGGCGGCATTCACATGAGCGACATCCCTTCCTTCCCCTACGCCGACCTCTGGGAGGAGCGGCAGATCCGCTCGGTCGCGAACCTGACCCGTTCCGACGGCGAGGCGTTCTTTCCGCTCGCCGCCGCCGCGGGCGTGCGGACCGAGACCGTCCGCTACCCGCTGGCCGAGGCCAATGCCGCGCTCGACGACCTGCGCGCCGGCCGCCTGCAGGGCGCCGCGGTACTGGTGCCCTGAGATGGACGACCAGTCCGAGGTCCTGGCGTTTCTCGCCTCTCCCGCCGCGCACGACGGCGCTGATCCGGTCGAGAGGATCGACACCCACGGCGCGCACGTGTTTCTCGCCGGTGATCGGGCCGTGAAGATCAAGCGCGCCGTCCGCTATGACTACATGGACCTTTCGACGATGGAAAAGCGGCGCGACCTGATCCGCCGCGAGCTTGAGCTCAACAGGCCCGCCGCGCCCGCGTTCTATCGCGACGTCGTTCCGATCACCCGCGCGGCCGACGGCAGCCTCGCCTGGGACGGTGACGGCCCTCCCGTCGAATGGGCGCTCCGCATGCTCCGTTTCCCGCGCGAGGCCGAGCTTGAGGTCATGGCCGAGGAAGGGCGCATCGACGATGCCATCGCCGATCCGCTGGGAGAGGAGGTCGCCCGGTATCACGCCGCGGCCCCCGTGCGTCCCGACGACGGCGCCGACCTCATCGCCGAGATCCTCGACGAACTCGACCGCGTGTTCGCCGGGATGGCGGAGACCCTTGGCGCCGACCGCATCGCCCGGTTCACCGCTGCCGTCCGGTCGACCCACGACGGAACCGCTCCGCTCCTGCGCCGGCGCGGCGCCGCCGGGCAAGTCCGCCGCTGCCACGGCGACCTGCACCTGCGCAACCTCGTGATCATCGACGGCCGCCCGACGCCCTTCGACGCGCTCGAGTTCGACGAGCGCCTCGGCACCTGCGACGTCCTCTACGACCTCGCCTTCCTGCTCATGGACCTCGAGCATCGCGGCCTGACGCGCGCCGCGAACATCGTCTTCAACAGCTATCTGCGCGCCGCACCCGGAAACCTCGCGGGGCTCGCCGCCATGCCGCTCTTCCTGTCAGTTCGCGCGGCGATCCGTGCCATGGTCGACGTCCAGACCGACACCGCCACCGGCGGCGAGCACGGCGCGGACGCACGCGCCTATCTCGACTCGGCTCTGGGCTATCTGTACCCGCCGGTCCCCTGCCTCGTCGCCATCGGCGGCCTCTCGGGCGGCGGCAAGTCCGCCCTTGCTCGCCTCCTCGCCCCTGGCATCGGACCGGCCCCAGGCGCCGTCCACCTGCGCAGCGACCTCGAGCGCAAGGCGATGCTGGGCGTTCGCCCGCTCGACCGCCTTGCGGACGACGCCTACGATGCTGCGACCACCGCCCGTGTCTACGAGGTACTGCGCCGCAAGGCCGCCGAGGCGTTGGCGGCCGGCCACGCGGTAATCCTCGACGCCACCCACCTCACCGAGAACGAACGAGATTTGACTGTGGCCATGGCCGGAAAGCACCCGTTTCTCGGCCTTTGGCTCGACGCGTACGCCGACACCCTCATTGCGCGGGTGACCGCTCGTCGAGGCGACGCCTCGGACGCTGACACGCGGGTTGTTGAGAAGCAGCTTGCGTACCGCACGGGCCGCATTGGCTGGCGCCGGATCGACGCAGGTGGGCCCCTCGACGAAACCCTTGCCGCGGCCCGGGCGCTGATCGCGGGACTTGCCGCGGATCAATCCGCATGGCGGGCACCTTCCCATACCAACCAGCGCTGATCCTCACCCATGGGCCCATTGGCGCATTCCGATGGACATGATCTTCCATGGTCGGTCGATGAGGTTGTTCCAGGCGTCGCAGCAGAGTGCGACGACGTCCTCTTGGACTTGAAGATCCGGTTCGAAAGCTGGTTGTCGCGCATGAACTGCCGGACGCTCTCGACGGGGTTCAGTTCCGGGGATCGGGGCGGCAGAGGCAGCAGGGTGATGTTGCCCGGAACGGTGAGCTTGGCGGACATGTGCCATTCGGCCTGATCGAGCATCAGTACCGCGTGGGCGCCAGGATCGACTGCTTGGCTGATCTCGGCGAGATGCGCGGCCATCTCCAAAGCTGCCGTTCATTCATAGCGCAGCAATCCGACCCTCCCGAGGTCGGCTGTGCGGACATTCCGGACCTAGCAGATGCAGCACGATCCGCTGCGCCGAGTACAGCTTCGACAGCTCCGACGCGCCGCGTTGTAGTGCGGCTTCCCGAAAGCGACCGTTCATGCCGGCCCCAATGGCCCTGATCGAAACCGGTCGTTCGCCGCGCGCTCGTTTATGTCTCAGTTGCGGTGATTCTCCGTTCTCCTGAGCTTCGTCTGCAGCTGGGAAAACTCCATTACTGAGCGGCTTGGGCGCAAAAACAGGACGCGCCGACACGGCTGTCCGCCCGCGCTTCGGCCAGCGCCAGTTTCTGTGAGATCATCCGGAATTCCACGCTTTCCTCTGCTCCCCGCGCCCTCAGACAGTCGTTGAGCCCTCTGAGGCTCCAGACGTTGTCGGGATGGATCTGCGCCCGGCTCAGATCGCCATCCACGCCGAGGTCTTCGCGATAGGTCGCCTCGGCCTCATCGATGTGCCCCTGTTCGAGGAGCAGCGCCCCGAGGGCGTGTCGCGTCGGCTGCATCCATCCCCACGGCTCATCATAGGGAAGCGCATCCTCGATCGTCACCGCATCGCGCAATCGCTTGTAGGCGAGATCATGGTTGCCTGTGTGATATTCGATCTCCCCCTCCAGCATTGCCTCGGCGACGGCCAGCTGTTCCAGGCAGAGAACATTATGCAAACGGCGCTCCTCCGGCATGGCTTCCCGTGCGGCGAGAAACCTTAGCCGCTCGGCTTCGGCTTCCTCGACCTCCCCCAGCGCAGCATGGGCCACGCCTTTGGCATAGTGGAGCGTGGCCGTCAGGTTCGCCCAGAGTGCCGCGTCCTCTGGCAGCGGCTCGGCTATGAGCTCGCGCCATTTTCCGAAAACGGATCATGACGTGAACCGGGAGCGCGAAATAGCTTTCGAAAAACCTCCCGAATGGCGGCAACTCCACCTGTAGCAGTTCTTCCGGTGTCACATCCGCCAGTTCCGCGCCGCGCGCATGGCCGGTTCGTCTGCCCCACAACATTGCTCCGTAGACCGCAAAATGGTAGTTGTGGATGCGGAACCGGTATACAGGGTGTATACTCCCGTATTCTCCAGTGCTTTGCGATCAACCTGCGTCGCTTTCCAGTTCCAGTGGAAGACGTCCCGATAGTTCCGCACTGGACATCGATGTGGGTCGGCATGTGCATCAGATGCCCGGCATCCGGAACCAGCTCCCGCAGCGCGTCGGCGGCCTTCAACCTTTCTCCGGTGTCGGCGACATTTCCATCAGGTGCACATAGAGGTGGAGCAGTCCGGGATGGCCGAAGAATCCATATTGATCGAACGTCTTTTCCAGGACTTCCTGCGCTTCCGTCGGCCGGCTCCATCCGCCACGCCGCCAGTGGCCTGGTCCCACGTCTCCAAGGCGTCCGGTTCATGATCGCTTCGACGAAGACGCACGCGACGTCGAGATCGCCCGGGAACGCCTCGTACACTCCGCGCATGGCATTGGCGTAATCGTCGTTCCAACCGCGCATGACCTCGAGCTCTTCCGGAGTCCGCTGAGGAAACCGCGAGGGCAACGCTTCGATCATCGCGCGTTCGAAAGGCGTCACCTTCGCGCTTAGCGCAAGCGCGGCCCGGGTCGCGGAATGGCAGGTCTCCGCGGTATCGGCGCGCATCTTCGCGTCGCGCCGCTCCCAAGGCATGTTGTAATTCGGACCGGCGGCGTAAGCGACGCCCCAATGCGCCATGGCGCATTCCGGGTCGGACTCGAGCGCCCGGCGAAAGCAGGCGACCGCCTCGTCGTGAAAATAGGCGTTGGTCCGGACGAGTCCGCGATTGAACCATATCTGCGCTTCAGGTGATGACGTGGTCACGCGTCGATCGTAGACGTCGATGTCGTAGTATTCCCTAATTCACCTTCCCGGGAACCAGCTGCCCAAGGGTATCGCATTTGAGAAACGGATCTAGCAGGCTGATGAAGAACGATTTGGGGGAGCCTTTTTCGCCGACTTGATCGATGCCAGCCACGATGACTATCCCTCAGCTCGATGAAGAGAGCTCGAAAAATCAGCCTATTTGGGCACAAGTGTTGTGATGCCTGACTTTTTCAGCAGCCTGCTAGACCTCGCAGAGGTAGCCGATAGTTCTGATCCGCCCCTCCGACAGATTGCGAACCTGGTTGCGTACCATAGCCGGATAGTCAGCCCCGAGAA
>CAWIIL010000003.1:0-75939 GCA_963836255.1 uncultured Alphaproteobacteria bacterium | reverse complement strand
CCAGAGCACCGCGCAGTTTCGGTCGGCATAGCCGCCATCCGCGAAGATGTGGCGCAGCCAAGGGCATGCATGACGGATGGATTTCAGGACGGCCGGTGCGCCGTCACGATCCTGGATGTCGGCGGCATGCACCACCAGACCGAACATCAGACCGATGGTGTCGACCACGATGTGGCGCTTGCGACCCTTGACTTTCTTGCCGGCGTCGAAGCCGGAAACCCCTCCACTTTCAGTGGTTTTAACGGATTGCGAGTTGATCACGCCCGCGCTCGGACTGGCCTCGCGCCCCTCCAGTTCCCGCGTCTCCATCGCGAGCGCGAAGCGGATCGTCCGCCACAGGCCGCTGTCGCGCCAGTCGTAGAAATACCGCTGCACCGTGGAATACGGCGGAAGGTCCTTCGGCAGTTGCGCCCATTGGCAGCCGGTCGTCGCGATGTAGAGGATCGCGTTCATCACCTCCCGCAGATCGGTTGTGCGCGGACGACCCAGCCGGTTCGGCGGAGGCATGAACCGCTCGATCAGCCCCCATTCCCGATCGGTCGTGTCGCTCGCATAGCGTGGCGTTTCACGTCGATACTCTCGACGGGCGGCTTCAGTCCAAGGCATGCGTGGCTCCGTTCAGTCTGACAACCAAATGGAATCACAACCCGCTGAAACCGCACAGCTCTTTTCGGGTTGGGCTCTTAGGGACTGTTTACTTTTGAGCAAAACTGACCCCCGAAGGATTGGTTGGCCTTGGCTTGCATGGCCGCCCTGCGCGCGGCCCTGGATGTCAGCTTCAGTGAAGCTGCACCGTGGCTAATCGCGAAACGGCCAACGGCAGTTGAGGGCCGTTCACGTAGTTTCTTTCTTTGAAAATCGTTGTTTCTCCCATTCCACCGGGAACGGCCCCAGCACCCGCGCCAGCGTCACCTCCGGCCCCTGTCTGCCGTCCAAGATCGCCTCGACGATGTCCGGCGCGAGCAGCGTGAGCCGGAGAACGCGCGTCATGTAGGACGACGCAATTCCCTCGCGCTCGGCCAGTTCGGCGATGGTGACAAACTCGCCCGATTCCAGCATCCGCTTCCACCGGAAGGCGCGAGCCAAGGCCTTGACGAGGGTACTGTCTGTCCGGCGCGACTGCGTGGCGCCCTCGGGCAGCTGCATCTCCTTCCGCCCGCCGCGCTTCACAGTGCGGAACGGAACGTGGAGCGTCACGGTGTCCGGGATCGGCGACCCGCAGCTCATGCTGCTGCGCCCATATCGCCGGCCAGCATCTCGCGCGCGAGGCCGCCGAGACCATCCACGCGCAGCCGGACCTTCAGGCCGTATTCGGCCGAAGGGCCATGGTCAATTCGGTTTGCAGGCAGTCATGATGTAGGCCGTTGTTGGAAATACGGCCTCGCCTGACGGCGTCGCATATTTTGACAGCTTCGCCTCTGACTTCATCAGCACATCTGCGATTTCGTCTTCGTCGAGGTGTATGTCGAAAAGAGGCAACCATCCGCGCAACTCAACCTCCACCATCGTCCGGGTGTTTGGGAAGCTCGCCTGCTCGCTCGTTGTTTCGAACGAGATGTCTTCAAAGCCTGCTTGAGACAACAGATCCGCGACCTCGTCGGGCTGGCCCAAACAGAACGGCACCTTCACGGCATTTGCCGCGTCCGACGATACATGCTCATCCAAGACGGCGATGATGTCCTTGTAGGCGGAATTCCGATCGACGGAGTGCCACAGCGCGATCGCCAATCTGCCACCCGGCTTGGTCACCCGGTACATTTCGCGAGACGCTTTCAAGCGATCCTGAAAGAACATCATACCAAATTGCGAGACGACGCAGTCGAATGAGTCGCCATCAAAAGGCAGGTCTTCGGCACGGCCCGAAACCCATTCGATGCCGGGTTCGACCTCCCTTGCAGCTGCAATCATCCCGGGCGCCGGATCAAGCCCAACGACGCGGCCAGACTTGCCGGAATGCTCCAGCGCCGCGCGTGCCAAAACCCCGGAACCACAGGCTATGTCCAGGACATGAGACCCGTCTTTGACAGCAGCTCCGCGCACGACGTGGCCGGTCCAAGGCGCAAACAGTGCGGGTACGAACACGGCCTCATACCCCCGACCGGCCCTAAGTTCTTCTTGTGTCGCTACGGCCGTCATGTGCGTCACTCCACGAGTTCGTAGTGCTTGATCGTTCTGGACGCGACCAATTCCGCTTCCGCGGGATCGATATGTGGCGTTTGATAATCATCGCCGACAAAGGCCTTGAGCGAAGCGAGGTCCTTCCAGATCATCACGAAGCTGAATTCAGTGGGGCTGTCCGTGCGGGGCGCACCCGGCAAGACCTGTACGATCCCCTCAGTTCCCCTCATCAGCGGTATGGCAACGTTGTGGAAGAAGTCGCCGAACTCCTCCTCTTTGCCCTCTTTGGTTGTGACCTGAAAAATGCGCATGATCATGTAACATACCTCCCATTGGCTGGGCTTCTGCTTGCATGACGGCCTCGAGAACAGAACATAGCATATCAATGCAAAAATGTCGCTTCTGGGCCGTGAAGCCATCATCCGACCAAAGTCGCCGGATGTCCCGGTTGCGGGCAGAACGGACCTTCCGCGAGTTGTAGGGATTTCCAATCAGACCTGTTAGATTGGACGCCGCCGCAGCGTACACAAAGCACGGCGGAATCAGGGGGGAGTCAACATGACTACGGTTGTCGTGACACACGCGGTCGGGAACATGGACACATGGTTGGGCGGAGGAGACGTGCGCACAAAAACGTTCTCCGGCTTCTGTTCGGGCCACCGGATTTTCAGGCATTCCGACCAGGATCGGATTTCGATCGTCTTCGAGGACGTGGACCTTGACAGGATGAAGGCCATCCTCGGATCATCAGAGGCCGCAGAGAGCAAGGCCCAACACACGGTGATCGATCCGATCGAAATGTACATAGAGGTCGAGGGCGGCGCCTGAGCTTCTGAATTGGGCTGGGATATTGTGGAGTGCCCGGCATCGCCGGCGCATGACCGCGGGTCTCAGAGTTGACCGGATGCGGCGTGAGTAGGCGGTGAAGGCAAGGCGAGTCTGGTCCGAACTCGATCCGGTGATCTGAGCATAACCGTCAGATCTCACTGTTCCGGATTTCCGCGGAACTGTCAGGAATCCTGTGTGCGAGGCCGCGATGATGGAACGGAGAGGAGATAGACCATCGTCAGAACGCAGCCATCAAGAGCATCAAAGATGGCCTTTCATTCCGGCAGAGCTTCACGGGGCGAGTTCGCAAAGATGCCTGGCCTCAGCCAGGCCGTCACGTTGCGGGTCAGGCTTGGATCTCCGTCCATGAGCAGGTCGCCGTTTTTGATGGCATCGCGATAGGTCCGGTCGCCCATCCAGATGTCCGACAGGGTCTGGACGGAACAGTTGAAATAGACGTCGATGTCCTTGCCCGGATCCTTGATGCAGACCTCGGACTTTTCCGGACTGACGACCAACCACCAGTCCTGCTGCTCTTCCAGGTCCGAGAAGCGGAACTTGATGATCGTCTCAAGCCCTTTGATCTTCTCGCGGTCGATGCTGCGTTCAAGGTAGAGCATCAGGAACTCCACATCAAAATCCTGATCGAGGATCGTGTTCTTCGCCCAGATGATCCCCCATTCGCCGAGGGCGAACAGAACCGGCAAAAGGGATTCGCAGGCTTCGGTCGGGAAGTACTCATACCCTTTCTGGCCTGGGATGCGTCGGCGGATGATCATATTCTGATCTTCGAGTTGTTTCAGCCTCTTGGTCAGAAGCGCCGGTGAAATGTCGCCCAATCCGCGCTGCAGCACGTTGAAACGCCGGCCGCCCATCAGAATCTCACGCAGGATCAGGATGTTCCAGCGCTCACCCAGTATCTCCGCAGCCTTCGCGATGGGACAGAATTGGTTGTAGTTCATCGACCCTCTCCCTTCGGTCCAACCCAGGAACTTCACAATCTGTAGCACATTGCTCTGGATTCTGTAGTGGTTTGCTTTCAGGCCTGAAGTATCCCGTCGCACGGCCAGCCCGTATCTCTCCTGTCATCGGCGCACGAACTGATCGTCGCCACCCCGACGAGAAGAGAAGGACGGAACATGACCATTCAAGAAAAGATCGTCCCTGCCGCGGATCAATCGCAGCCGGTGCACTTCTGGAACGAGGTCCTGGCGCCAAAATTCATCCGCTTCCGGCATGTGCTGCAGGGCGGCCTGTCGCGCCACTCTGAAGCGGTCTTTCCGGAACTGCCGATCCGCTCTGGCGATCGCATTCTGGATGTCGGCTGCGGCTTTGGCGACACGGCACTCCTCCTGGCGGAGCGTGCCGGAGCGGCCGGCGAGGTCGTGGGCGTGGATTGCTGTGATGCCTTCCTCGATCTGGCCCGCGACGACGCCGAGCGCCAGCGAGTTGGAAATGTCCGCTTCATCCCAGGCGATGTGGAACGGGGCATGGATGAAGACGAGTTCGATTTCGTATTCGCCCGGTTCGGCACGATGTTCTTCGCCAATCCGGTCGCCGGTCTCAGGGCCATGCGCGCCTGTATGAAACCCGGGGGACGGATGGCGCACATCGTCTGGCGGCGCCGTGAGGACAATCCCTGGCTGATCGACGCGCGCGACATCGTTCGGCAGTTTCTGCCGGCCCCCGGCGAAGCTGCCCAGACCTGCGGGCCGGGGCCGTTTTCAATGGCGGACGAGACCGTTACGCGCGCCCAGATGAAAGCCGCAGGATACATCGACATCGACTTCCAACGCATCGACGCGAAGGTGAACGTCGGACGCGATATCGCCGACGCCATCGCCTTTCAGCTGGCCATCGGACCGGCCGGCGAGACGTTCCGCGAGGCGGGCGCGCTTGCCGAGGAACGGCGCGCCGACATCGAAGCGGCGCTCGAAGCACACTTCCGCGACATCGCGGCAAGGAATGACGGGCTTTGGATGGACTCGTCCTCCTGGCTCATCACCGCACGCGCTCCCGGCGCGTGACACTCCGACCACCAACCGAAGACCCAACCAACCTGAAAGGAAAGACCATGACCATCAACGCAGCAACTGCCGTGAACAACGGCGTCAACACCGAAGCCCTGATTGGCGCACGTGGCGCATTCGCTGAAATGCCCGAGGCCGCCGCCTTCACCTTCCGCAGCACCTGCGACTGGGTGGAGGGGACCTACAGCTCCAACACGATCGGCGGCTATTTCGGCCTCGGTCAGGAGCATGAGCGCAAGCGGACTTACAGGATCGAAAGTGATCACCCGGAGGTCTTTGCCGCCGCGGACCGCGCGCCCACGCCCACCGAGATTGTGCTCTCTGCGCTGGCAAGCTGCCTGATGGGCGGTCTGGCTTCTGTGGCACAGCACCGGGGCATCCAGATCAATTCGGCGCGTGCGATCGTCGAGGGCGATATCGATGTTCAGGGCATACTCGGGATGGATCCCGAGATCCGGAACGGGTTTTCGGCCATCAGAGTCTCATTCGAGATCGATGCCGACGCCAGTGACGAGGATATCCGCGCGCTTGTGGCTCAGTCACAGAAGCGCTCGGCGCTGTTCGACATCATCACCAATCCGACGAACGTGTCCGTGACTGTGGACTGACGATCGTCTGGTTCCTGCCCTGATGCACCGGGCAGGAACCAACCATTCAAAAGGGGCAATGTCATGAACCGCGTTTCAACCCTCATCATCGGCGCCGGCCAAGCCGGCCTGGCAATGAGCCGCTGCCTGTCCGACATCTCTGAGCCCCATGTGATTCTGGAGCGCGGCAAGATCGCCAATTCCTGGGTGACAGAGCGATGGGACAGCCTGCGGCTGCTGACCCCTAACTGGCAAAGCAGACTGCCGGGTTTCGCGTACGCGGGTGCGGATCCGGACGGCTTCATGGACATGCGGGAAGTCCGCGTTTTTCTCGAAGACTATGCCGCGATGTCCGCGGCGCCGGTTGAGACCGGAACGACAGTCACGTCCGTGACGGCTGAAGACGCCGGCTACCGTGTGCGAACAGACAAGGGCGACTGGCGATGCGCCAACGTCGTACTGGCCAGCGGCGCCTGCAACCTTGCCAGCATACCGGCCTTCGCGTCTGATGTGCCGCAGCACGTGACACAACTGTCGCCATTGAATTATCGCAACCCCTCGCACCTTCCGGATGGTGCAGTGCTGGTCGTTGGTGCCTCCGCCACCGGTGTCCAGCTCGCCGCCGAGATCCGGGCAACCGGGCGACGCGTCATACTTTCCGCGGGCAACCACGTCCGGATGCCGCGTCACTACCGCGGACGCGACATTCAATGGTGGCTCGACCGCACGGGCATACTGTCCATGACGAGTGATACCGTCGACGACATTGCCCGCGCGCGATCGGTCCCTTCCCTGCAACTCGTCGGCGATAGCCGTTCGGAGTTTCTTGACCTGAACGCACTGCAGGACATGGGTGTGGAGATCGTCGGTCGACTGGCTGGAGTTCGGGACGGAACCGCGCTCTTTTCCGGGTCGCTGGCCAACGCCGTCGCGCTGTCGGATCTGAAGATGACCCGCACCTTGGCGCAGATCGACGCCTGGGCCCTTCGGCACGGGATCGATCCGTTGGGTCCCGCCATGCGGTTCGCGCCGACACGCGTTCCGGCCGCGCCACGGCTCAAGGTCGGCTTCGCTGTCGACGCGATCTCGACAGTTCTCTGGGCGACGGGATTCCAGCCCGATTTCAGCTGGCTGCACCTTCCGGTCTTCGACGGCAAGGGACGGCTGAAGCACCAGGGCGGAGTCGTGGCGCCCGGTCTCTACGCCCTTGGCCTCCCGTTTCTTCGGACGCGCAAATCGACACTGATCGACGGGGTCGGATCCGACGCTCGGGCCTTGGCTCTCCACCTTTACGCATCCAGCGGCCTGATGGCCGCCTAGCAGAAAGCCGCGCTCATGACCCATCATCTCAAAGTCGCCTCGCAAAACCAGACCCGCGATGAACGTATCCGCGCCGCCCAAAACGCGGTCATCGACCGGATGACCCTGCGCCCGGACGTGACGGAAAGCACCTGCGTCACCTCCGGCCGCATCGAGGACGGGTTGACCTGTCTCGTCGAGCAGGGCCGCTTCGCCACGAGGATCGACATGAGCCGTGGCATGGGTGGTGATGCGACCGCGCCTTCACCCGGGTTTTTCGGACGCGCCGCCGTTGTCGGCTGCGTTGCAATTGGCGTGAAGATGTTCGCCGCGCGCTCGGGGCTGACCTTCGATGCAGTTGATGTCTCGGTCGAGATGGATTTCGACGACAGTGCGATCTTCGGCCTGGGCGACAGATCGGCCGCCCCGCTGGAAACACGCATCTCGGTCGAAGTCACGACATCGCACCATGAGGATCTGGTGAGGGATGTCGTCGACCGGGTTCTGGAAATGGACCCATGGTTTCTAGCTCTGCGGGATCCGCAGTCCGTGACCACCACGCTCGCCGTGCAAGCGCCAATCTGACATCGCGCCCGGCCCGCTTCAGGAGGCCGCTACAGTGGCGACCTCTTCCAAGCCGACGGCCCCGGTCAGCGGAACGCGCTCAAGACCTTCTATCGCCGAAAGGAAGACTGGGAGCCAGTTGCGACCATGCTCTTTGGTTGTCTGTTTCATTCGAACCGGTCTGCCTGCTCTGCCCACTCCACCGGAACACGCTCGAGAAAGCGAGCCAACGTCACCCTCGGTCCCTGATTCCCGTCAAGGATCGCCTCGACGATGTCGGGTGCGAGCAGCGTCAGTCGCAGGACGCGGGTCATGTAGGAGTGCGCGATGCACTCGCGCTCGGCCAGCTCGGCGATGGTCGTAAATTCCCCGGACTCCAAAATCCGTTTCCAGCGGAACGCGCGGGCCAGAGCCTTGACCAGCGTGTTGTCGGCCTTGTGCGGTCGCGCTGAGCCCTCGGGCAGTTGCATCTCCTTCCGCCCGCCGCGCTTCACGATGCGGAACGGGACGTGGAGCGTCACCGTCTCGGGGACAGGCTTCGCGCGGGTCATGCCGCCTGCCCCCGCCTCGGCGCTTGCAACTCGTTGGCGAGGCCGGTCAGTCCGTCGACGCGAAGCCGGACGGTCAAGCCCTCGGGGCCGATGTCGACGCGCTCGACGAGCAGCGCGACAACCCGTGCCTGTTCGGCGGGGAACAGTTCGTCCCATAGCGGATCGAGCTGCTGTAGGGCTGCGCGGACTTTGGCCTCGGTGATGTCGTCGGCGTGGCCGCGTGCCGCCTTCCACGTCCCCGCAACGATTTCCGGCTGGCGGAACACGGCGCGCAGCTGGTCGATGACGGCCGCCTCGATCTCGCCCGCAGGCACGCGGCCGACCGGGCATGATCTGGCGCCATACTTCAACACGGTCTGGCTGACATAGTAGCGGTAGAGTCTCTCGCCCTTCCGGGTGTGCGTCGGCGAGAACGCGGCCCCATCCGGCCCGAACAGCAGTCCCTTCAGCAGCGCGGGCGTCTCGGCACGGGTGCGAGCCGCGCGCTTGCGGGGGCTTTCCTGCAGGATGGCGTGGACCTTGTCCCACGTCTCGCGGTCGATGATGGCGGCATGCTCGCCGGGATAGCTGGTCCCCCTATGCACCGCCTCGCCGATCAGGGCGCGGTTGTTCAGCAGCCGATACAGATACTTCTTGTCGATCCTGTTGCCACGGCTGGTCCGAACACCGCGCTTCGCGATTTCCCGCGCCAGTTCAGTACCCGAGCCGATCTCGATGAACCGGGCGAAGATCCAGCGGACATGCGCGGCATCTCCCTCGTTGACGACGAGCTTGCGGTCCTTCACCTCGTATCCGAAGGGCGGGCATCCTCCCATCCACATGCCCTTGCGCCGAGAGGCGGCGACCTTGTCGCGGATGCGCTCGGCCGTCACCTCGCGCTCGAACTGCGCGAAGCTGAGCAGGATGTTCAGCGTCAGCCGCCCCATCGACGTGGTGGTGTTGAACGACTGCGTCACCGAGACGAAGGTGACGCCATTGCGGTCGAACACCTCCACCAGCTTGGCGAAATCCGCCAGCGAGCGGCTGAGGCGGTCGATCTTGTAGACCACCACCACGTCGACAAGTCCGTCGTCGATGTCGGCCAACAAGCGTTTCAGGCCGGGGCGATCCAGCGTGCCGCCGGAGATGCCGCCGTCGTCATACTGATCGCGGACCAGCACCCAGCCCTCGGACCTCTGGCTGGCGATGTAGGCCTCGCAGGCGTCGCGCTGGGCGTGGAGCGAGTTGAACTCCTGCTCCAGCCCTTCCTCGGAGGATTTGCGGGTGTAGACGGCGCAGCGCAGCTTGCGGACGACTTTCGATTTCTCCGGGGACTTGGTCATCGCCGGCTTCCCTTTCGCTTGAGCCCGAAGAAGACTGGCCCGTTCCACCGCGTCCCGGTGGTGGCGCGGGCGATGGGGCCGCCCCTGCCACTCGAAGCCGTCGGCGGTGACGGTGACGATCTGCTCGACGCCCTGCCACGCTCCGGACGTCGCGTTGCGAGCCAACCGCCGCCGGCAAGGGCCAGCAGGCCAAACGACGCGGTCATGAATTCGACGGCGTCCGATCATCTGGCGGTTCCCTGCTTCGGGATCATCGCGCCCAGAGCCCGGATCAAGGGCGCTGCCGCGCTGGTGTCCATGTATTCGACGGTGCGTGTGACAAGCCCGTTCGAAACCTCGCCGACGACGCAGGTCGGAATCCTGAACTCCGTTCCGTCCTGCAAGCGCCCGCAAACAACGTGTTCGGAGAGAAAACCGAGGTCAGTGTTCTGGCGGCGGACCTCCTCATAGCGAAGCCCGTCGACCACCTGATACATGAGGCGGCAGAACGCCGCCTGCATGTCGAGGTTCATCGACGTCCCTCTGTTCTGGCAGGCGACCACATCGTCCGTGCACAGCTAGCGCAGGGCGTCGATGTTTCCCGCCTGGAATGCTTCGAAAAGACGGTCAGCGATATCGATCGATTGCCTTGACAGGCCCTGCCTTGCACTCGTCATAAAAGCACCTCGGCAACGGGCCGTCGGAGTGACATTGGTAGCGCAGGGCCGCGGCCGAAGCGGATCACGAGGTTCGGGCGCACGCCTGGCAGCCCGAGCCAGCTTGCAAACTCCGGGCGCACCGAAAGCACCTCGACAGGCATGTTTAGGTGAGCGTTTCGGATTCCGAGCGCGGTCGCCTGAAGCGCGAAGCGCTGGAAACTGCGCCCGATCCTGATCCAGTGTTCGGGATCGTTGTGGTCGGCCACGAAGACGGCGATGCCGTCGGAGGACCTCACGTGATCGCGGTACTTGTCGTTCTCGCCCTCCTTGGTGAAAAAGGACTGGAAGAGCGGCGCCCCGATCCAGTCCGGCACCACCGGATTGCCCGAGCAGGCCCCGAAAAGCCCGTCGCCGGTCTCGACCGCTCGTCCGGGGCTGAACCGAAGCCAGTCCTGCAATTCCTGCACAAACGCCGGGTCTTCCATCTGGGCGCTGTTTCCCGCGATGACGAACTCCAGAATGGCGTCGAGATCGGCGCGCTCGGTAAACATCAGGAGGTTCACGCCCTCTTCGCGCGCGGCCGCCTGAAGCAGCGTCAGGTCTTCCGATGAGACCGATTGACCATCGTAGACCGACCGCGTGGATTGTCGGAGCGGGATTGCCTGATAGAGCGCTCCGCGCTCTTCAGGGCTGGGGAAGAGGGCGATGTCTATCCGCGGCTCGCTGCCCGCTTCGATTGCGACCTTGGCCGCCTGACCCTGTGCAGCGGCAGCAATGACCAGATTTTCCGCCGCACATCCCAGACTGACGTAAAGGTGATGGTCATCAGGGTCCACGACCGGGGTGCGGCGGGTCAGGTCGGGCAGGATCGTGACGTTCCGCTCGGCAAGCCGGAACCTCCAAGGCTGCGTGTTGTGCCCGTTGGCGGCCAGGGTTGCCATGCGGACAAGATCCCGCAGGGCTGGATCGCTCCCAAGAAGTTGCCGTTGCCGCTCGACCTCGTCGCGATAGCCGTCCATGCGGGGCCAAAGCCCGTACCCGATGGCCCCGAGCGCGGAGATTGAAACGCCTGCTCCGATCAGCGTCCTGCGTGTGATCCGCGCCATTCCCGATACTCCAGACTGATTTGATGTCGCTTCGCGACTGCTGGGTCGATCCGTCTGTCCTTATTATTGCCCATTGCCACTCCCCGATTGAGCGATTGCCAGATCCGCCAGTGCTGCTTCCAGCGCCGGGACCAGATTGGAGCTGTCGTCCACGATTCCAACGTCGGTGTTGATCTGGAATGCGACCGTCACGCCGTGATCGGCATAGTGGCGCAGGCTTGAGACATATCCCGGAATCCAGCCACCATGGCCGTAGACCGGGCCACGCGGTGTGTCGGCATGGATCGCAACACCGGCGCCGTAGAGAATGCCCGGTGCATCGGGCGAGACGGGGACGCTATCGAGCAGCCGGTCGAGATAGGGGGCCTCCATCGCCGCGCCGGCGAAAAGGGCATGGCCCCAGACCGCCAGATCGCGGGAATTGGATGCGAGCCCGCCACCCGTCCATTCCATCGCCGGATCCCAAAGGAGCCGGCCTGCATCGTCCATCGTCCGCTGCGGCAGGCCGAAGGGGTTGTCCTCGCCCACATAACCCGCCGCCAGACCGGGCAGAATGGGCGTATCCGAGGGGGTCGTGGCCGTCAGGCCGAGCGGGACGAGGAAACGCTCGGCCACGAGGTCGTAATACGCCGCCCCGCCGGCTTGTTCGATCACGAGGCCGAGCAGGAGATACCCGGTGTCGGAATAGGCCCATGCCTCCCCGGCGAGAAACAACGGATCAGTGTCGAGGACGAAGGCGATGGCCTCCTCCGGCGTGAACGCAGCGCTGCCGCCGGCCATCCGTGCCGCCATCTCGAACTGGAAACCTTGAAGGTGCACATGGTCGGCAAGGCCTGACGTGTGGCGCAGAAGATCGCCCACCGTCATCGTCCCGTGGTTCGGCAGTCTCGTGAACCAGTCGCGGTCGCTAAGGTGCCGGGAGACAAGGTCGGATCGGGACAGGACGCCATCGCTTTCCAGCGACAACGCCGTCATCGCAACGAAGCTTTTCCCGATGCTTGCGGCAAGCATCCGGCTCTCGGATGTCATCGGCGTGTCGGCCTCGGCGTCGGCAGCACCCGTGGCCGCCGATACCACGCTGCCGTCAGGAAGCGCCATGGCGGCCGTCGCGCCAGGGAAGCCGTAGTCCTGCTGAAAGCTGTCCAACAGGTCCTGTAGCCGGACTTGCGGCGTTTCGGCGAACGCCTGACCGGCCAGCGCGAGGGATGCGGCGACGGCAGTTGCAATAAACTTGCCTTTCATTGCCGCGCCTCCCCCGGAATGACCTCTGTCACAGCGCCTTCACGGGTGAACATCGTCTTGAGGTTCAGCCAGACCACGACCACGGCCACCACCACCAGGATGCGGGTGTCCCAGGGCTGCGCGTCGGGCCAGAACGGTATGATGAGTTGCCAGTGGAACAGCATCGGCAGAAGCAGGCTGCCGCGCGCGCTGTTGAAGATCGGCGTCACGAGGATCGCAAGGGTGACGTTGCCGATGAAGAAGGGCAGGAAGGACCAATTCTCGTAGACGACACCCCCCAGATAGAAGGCGGGCAGATGCCAGACGCCCCAGGCCGCCCCGATGAGGGCTCCTGCCCAGAAGGGTGCCATGTGACGCTGCAGCAGCGGCTGTGCCACGCCCCGCCAGCCGAATTCTTCTATCGGCCCGAGAAAGAGCATCATGACCATGAGCGCGACCATGGCCCCCACGCCCTCCGGCGGAACCGGCGCAAGGAGCGGCCCGCCCTTGATCAGCGATCCGGCCATGAAGACGACCGGGATGCCGATCAGGATGAAGGCCCACCAGACAGGGGCGCAGCGCCAGTAAACGAGGCGCGAGAGGAAGGCGCGCAGGCCCCGCCCCCCGCCGAACGCCAGCACCAGAAGGATGCCCGCGATGCCGGGCGCCCAGGTGGCGAGGAAGTAGAGCGGGTGGCCGCCGCTGATCTCGCCGAAGGTCGCGGCAGCCCGTTCCGGAAAGTAGATGTAGCCGCCGATCACGATCCATGTGATGCCGAATGTGAGCAAGGCGAAGAACAGGAGCGCGTAGGACGGGAGGCTCGACTGCGGTCTGATCGCGATGGAAGACATAAGCGCATCCTCTCGAGACGGTCATTTCCGGAATTCGGCGCACTATCGTTCAAATCGCCCGCGTCTTCGCTGATCGAGATCAAACGGGAGTGGCTGCGGGCACTTCTGACCTTGGCGGCCTCGGGACGTGTCCACCGGTCGTCGAGTGCAGCCGGGAGTTCCCGGCGCGGGCGGCTGAGCAGTTGGCCCTGCTGCCGGAAGGGTGCTGGATTCACACTTCAAGTGCGACACCGAGGTTGGCTGCGAATGCCTCGATTGGCGTGCGGTATCCGAGGCACTTCCGAGGCGTCGCGTTGAGGTTCCAGATGACGTCGTCGATGTCGGCATCGGTGTATTCCTCGAGGCTGGTCTTTCTGGGGAGGTCGCGGCGGAGCCGGCCGTTCGCGTTCTCGATCGAGCCATGCTGCCAGGGGCTGTGCGGATCGCAGAAGTAGGCGTCCAGGCCGATGGCGTTGGTGACGGTCTCGTGCCGCGCGAACTCGCCGCCGTTGTCATGGGTGATCGTGCGGCACGCCCTGGCCGGCAGCCCGCCCAGCTCCGCGGCGATGGCCTCGGCGGTGCGGTCGGCGTCTTTGCTGAGAAGACGACGGGCAAGGGTCAGCCGGGAGCGCCGCTCCTGCAGCGTCAGGAGGATGTCACGCTGGCGGCGGAAGTGCATCAGGTCGCCTTCCCAGTGGCCGAACTGGCTGCGAAGATGGGCCTTTGTCGGTCGCTGGTGGATCGGGATGCGGTTGGGGATGGCGGGCTCGCGCCGGCCGTTGCGTCGCCGTCGACCCCGCTTCGGCCTGCGCTGCGCCAGCAGCCTCGGCAGGCCCGCGCCCCGACCCGCCGGGCTGTAGGCATGGCGATATATCGACTCCGCACTGACCCTGCTCTTCGCTCCCTCCAGCTCCATCCGCCCCGCGATCTGCTCCGGGGACCATCCCATGGCAAGGCGGTCCTCGACGTGGGCGCGCAGGCGGGTGGAGCGCTCGATCTTCGAGCCGCGCAGCTTGCGCGCCCAGGCGCGGCGGCCCGCGCTGTCCGGCCGATAGCCGTCGGCGCAACGGTTGCGCTCGAGTTCGCGCTGGATCGTGCTCCGGTGACGATCCATCCGCCTCGCAATCTCGCTGACGCTCAGGTCCATCTCGATCATGCCGCGCAGGCGGCATCTCTCCTCAAGGCTGAGGTGGCTATATCTCTTTCCCATGGCGGCTCCGGACATAGCCGGTGTCGCACTTGGTTTGTGAGTTTACGGGTCGGCCATAGCGGAGATGATCAGCGACTACGCGGTGACGCGGGAGCAGGCGCGGGCATGTTGAAGGCGTCTAACGCTTTCGATCCGATTTTGCGTTGATGGCGCTGCGCACCAGCTTGCCAAAGGCGCGGTCCTTTTCGCGGCGCTCTGCAAGAGTTCGCGGAGTTGAAGGCGTCCTCGGCCCGGAGCCTTCGCCAACGGGCCAGGCGGGCGGGGTCGAGGCTGCCGTCCTCGAGGGCGATCTGGACGGTGCAGCCGGGCTCGGTCTCGCGTCGGCAATCGGTGAAGCGGCAGCTTGCAGCCAGCGTTTCGATATCCTCGAACAGGTCGGCGATGCCCGTGGCGGCGTCGGTCAACTGCAACTCGCGCATCCCCGGCGTGTCGAGGACGAGGCAGCCGCCGGGGGTGCCGTGCAACGCGCGCCGGGTCGTGGTCTGGCGGCCCTTGGCGTGGCGGCCCTTGGCGTCGTCCTCGCGGATGCCCTGAGTGGCGATGGCCTGCGCGCCCATCAACGCGTTGGTGAGCGTGGATTTGCCCACGCCCGAGGAGCCGAGGAAGGCGACCGCCCGGCCGGGTTTGCACCAGTTGGCCAGCGCCTGCGCCGGTTCGCCGAACGCTCTGAAACCATGGAGAAGGCAAACGATGTCCAACGCCGGATGCTGGAAGCGGCGGCTCGCCGTCCTCGCGATCGCATCAAGCTTGCTGAGCGGTTGCGTGACGGTCGGTTCTGAGGCCAACGGGCCAGGGGCGTGTCCGCCGGTCTTCGAGTATAGCAGCGAGTTTCAGGTGCGGGCGGCCGAGGAACTGGTCCGGCTGTCGGACGGCTCGGCCATTGCAGAGATGCTGAGCGACTACGCCGTGATGCGTGAGCAGGTGTGTGCATGCAGCTGGATTTGAATTTCGTACAAGCTTTGCCATCCCGACAGGCATCACCGTTAAGCGCCATGCGCTTCAGGCAGTCCCATTCTGATCGTGACCTGTCCGGATTGCTCGTGCACGTATTCATCGACCGGTACGAATCCGTAGCAGTCGTAGAACGTCCGGCCGATGCGATTGTTAGCGAACACCTCAACTTGCAAAGACCCCTTTTCGGCGACCACGGTATCCACCATTGCCCGGCCAAAGCCTTTCCCGTGATGCCGTGGGTCGAGGAAGAGGCCGCCGATTTCGGTCCCGATCATGGCGATGAATCCCACCGGTCGACCGTCACGCTCCGCGATCCAAGTCTCGGCATTGGGCAGATAGACCGCGCGCATGTCGGTCCGAACGGTGTCGACGAAGTCTCGCGACAGAAAGGGGTGTGCGAGCGCATTGGCCGCCTCCCAGATAGCGATGACAGCATCGGCATCGGGAGGCTGGTAGCGGCGGATCGTAATGGCTTCTTGCGTCATTTCTTCTCCTCGAATTTTCGTTGTGGGCGCGGCTGCGTAGCGCTTTGGGACACGGTTTGCGTGATTGCCTCATCATACGTCGCGCGCCGGCCTCCGAAGGACCCTGATCAGGCCGGCAACAATCGTGAGCGCGCCCATGGCGACAATCCAGGCCGTGAGGTCGGGGGTTTGCTGGGCAAACTGAGGCCACGATAGGTTGAAAAAGCGCGGCAGGCCGAACACCAGCGCCATCATGATCGCGGCGTCCATGAGGCTTGCGCGCAAAGGGTGGCTGGCCGCGTCGCGGTCGAAGGCGATGCGCAGAACGCTGTAGAGTTGGTGCAGCAGGATAGCGCCAAGCCCCAGCCAGAGGCCGGTCAGCCACACCGAAAACGACAGGATGCTGGGACGGGGCTGCTCTCCAAGAACCATTGCTGCAATGTCGACCGCCAGCCGGTGGCTGACAGGACGCGCCGGCAGCAGCAGGGTCGACGACGCGTCGAGCAGCACCACGATCCCGACACCCTGATCCGGCAGCAGCACCATCATGCCCTGGTGGTCGGGCAGCACGCCACCGTGCCAGACGGCGCGCGCGCCCCACAAAGTCCCGTCGCGCCATCCAAGCGCGTAGCGGAACCCATCGCCCTCCGCCGTTCCCGCGTGCATTGCGGCGAGCCCGGCCGCGCTCAGAAGTGGCAGTGCCTCCCACCGTCCGTCGCCAAGCTGGAACTGCATGAAGCGCACCAAATCGGGCGCCGTCGCCGCGAGGGACGCCGTTGCCAGCCGGCCCGCCTCCGCGCCCGGTTGATAGGGGACGGGCCACAGCGCCCACCGCCGATGCCCGACAGGCGGCGAAGCGTCGTCCGCGCGTGCCCTGGCTTCGGAAAATCCCAGTGGCTCAAGTGCCTCTCGCCTCAGCAGGTCTTCAAAGTCTTCCCCCGAAGCGATTTCCAGCATGCGCGCGGCCACGAGGTAATTCGCACTGGTGTAGACATGCTCCGTGCCCGGGGCAGCGATGCGCGCCGTTTGGCGCAAAGCCGCGATCTGCTCGGAGAGGTCGGCCGAGGCGTTCGCCTGGGGCGTTCGCGCGGGCAGCCCGCTGGTATGCTGCAGCAGGTGCCTGAGCGTGGCTCCACTGCCACCGAAGGCGGTCAACTCTGGCAGGAGCGTCTCCACTTCGGTTTCCAGCGTAATCTCGCCGCGCTCGACAAGGCGCATCGCGACCAGCGCGGTGACCGGTTTGCTCATGGACCCGAGACGGAACGCCGTCTGTTCGCTAACGGGGGCGCCGCGTCCGTCGCGTCCGTATGTGCGCAGGAACAGCACCTCCGTCCCGGTGACGATGGCGACGGCGGCCCCCGGCACGCGATCTCGTGCCAGGGTTTCCGCGACGCGGGTCTCGATGGCCTCGCTGTCCAGACGGATCTGCGCACCGGCGGCGCCGGAGGCTCCCAAGGCCGCAAAAACACTCAAAAAGAGCAGGGTTAGCATCCGCGCGAGCCGAGACATCGGTCCCGGCGCCCTGCGCCTCTGCGGCAGATTACGTGTCCCGCGCATACTTGACCTCGCCGTTCCGCACCCGGCCCGTGGGTCGGTATCCGACCGAGGCATAGAACGCTCGGCCTGCGCTGTTGTCCTCGCGCACGGTCAGGACCAGCCGCGTCTTGCCGCGCCTCCTTGCCCAGTCGTGAAACCACGCCATCGCCTGCCGGCCGTAGCCGCGGCCCTGCCAATCCGCCGAGATCATGAAACGCCAGAGATAGGCGTCGTCGGGGCCGAACAGGGTGGAGGGCGGATCCAGTTCCGCCATGTCGACGGCAAGTGGAAATCCAACGATCCGGCTCTTGGCGGTCACGCAGAAGGGATGGCTACCCACTTCCTCGGCGGCCTCTGCGAGGCTGATCTCGTTCGAGGCTACATGGTCCGCCTGATCGGGGTGGACCGCGAGAGCGACGATCGAGGAGCGGTCGGCGTCCTGCACGGGCCTGACCTTCGCCTTGGGCTGTCCCCGAGCCAGGTTCCGCACACGGGCCCGGACGGAGGCCGACCTGTCCTCGGCCATTCGGCTCAGCAGCGCGTCGACCCGAGTGCCCGGCAGGTGGCACAGGGCGTCGAGCGCCCAGGCCCGCAGGAATGGCCGCTCGGCGTCAAGGAGCGGAGTCAACCAGCTACGTAGGGTCTCGCGTGCCGTCTCCGGCACGTCCAGATGACCCACGGCCTGACAGATGTGCAGTTTGGCCTGCCATGCCTCCAGCCTGTCCAGCCCAGCGATCAGGCCGTCCGTCATGGCCCTGTCCAACGTGGCCTCGGCCTCCAGATCGTCTTTCAGGATCCATGTGGCGGCTTCGGAGATCATTCGGTCATCGTCGGCCGCAAGCCCGATGACGGCGGAGAGAAATCCGGGCGCGTCACGGCACTGCGCCGCCGCCTCGGACGGGATGGTGGGAGAGCGGCCGTCATAAGCGGTCAGGCGTTCGCGCAGTCGGGCCACCAATGCGTCCGATAGGGTTGTGCCCTCGGCCGCATTAGGGCGGGGTCCGAGTTGCGCGGCCGGCTAAGTGCCCGACGGGACGTGCACTAGCCCGACCTCGTCGTCGAGCACGAGATAGCCATCCCGCAGATAGAACCAGTCTTCCCGAGTATAGCCGGGCGCGAAGTCGCCGTTTCGAATGTCTGCGACCAGCAAGCCTTCGACGTCTCGCAAGACGACGCGATGGCCGATCTTCGCTGCCATCCGTCAGATCGGAATCCCCCGCGACTCAATCCGACGCGGAAATGCTCTAACTGTACACGGATCCAGGGGAACTCCAATCTTGCATGCCGATCCACAGTCGATGACTGCTGACGCTCGGGCGCGATGGACATAGAGGCGACGATGGCGTCGCACTTGTTCTCAAGGAGCGCCGGGATGATCCCGTCCCAGTCTGTCTTGACCAGTTCGCAATCCTCGCCCATTTCGCCGCAGAGGGCGGTGGCGATGTCGATGTCGAAGCTGACGATGCTGCGTTCGATGCTGTCTCCGAGAACGGCGGGTAGGCGCCCTCAACGCAGATGTCGATTGCGAAAGCAGGCGCCGTTGCAGATGCTAAAAGGACGGCTACGGCTGCCTTGACCATCGAATTTCGTTCGATGCTCACTCAGAATGGACCTTTATACTTATGGTTTGAAGCGTAGACGGATTCGGTGTGCCGTCAAGACGTCGGGGCGGCTGCGAACGCCTGCGGGAACGGACCTGCAGCGGCGTTGTCAAGCCAGAGCCCGACGAAATCGGCGACCGAGCGGAAGCAGACGAGGTCGAATGTCGCAGGATCGGGCATCCAGAAGGCGCAGGCGACCTGGCCGAGGCGGGTGCGGCGGAAGTCCCCGGGGCCGAAGGCGGCGGCGGACAGATCGACCGGCGCGCCTTTGGCCAGCGCGTCGCGGCCATGCGCACCGGCGATACGGAACGCCACGCGGGCGTCGGAGACGTCGGCGGCGAGATAATGCGCCTTGCCGAGCCCCTCGTCGAACCGGGCGGGCCAGTGGGTCGCGACGGCCCGAGGCCCCATCAGCAGAAGCTCGTCTGGCGACATCCACGCCGAGGCCGCGCCCGCGTCGCCGAAGACGATGCGGCGCATGTCTGGGACGGCGCACCCGGTGCAGTCCCGCAGCGCGTCGCGCAGCGACGACGAGGAGAGATCGCCGCGCAGCGTGACCATGCCGACGTCAGCGCGGCGGGACACGACGACCGCGTCCGATGCCTCAGACATTCTGGCGGCTCCCTTCCTTGTCGAGAAACACCGGATCGACAACCGTAGCCCTGATCTCGCGGTCGTCGCCGACCGGAAAGCGCAACGTTTCTCCCATCCGCTCCGAGCCACGCTCGATCAGCGCCATGGCGATCGAATGGCCAAGCGTCGGCGAGAAGTAGGTCGACGTGACATGGCCGATCGTGCGCGTGGGCCCGGCGAAGACGACGCGCCCCTCGACCGCGTGGGCGCCCTCGGGCAGCACCTCCGTCGGCTTCTCCGTGCGCAGGCCGACGAGTTGTTTTCGATCGGGACGGGTCAGGTCGGCGCGGGCATGGGCGCGCTTGCCGATGAAGTCGTCCTTCTTCTTGGAGACCGCCCAGCCGAGGTTAAGATCCTGCGGCGTCACCGTGCCGTCGGTCTCGTCGCCGATCATGATGAAGCCCTTCTCGGCGCGCATGACGTGCAGCGCTTCGGTGCCGTAGGGCTGCGCACCGAGCGGAGCGCCTGCGACCATCGCCCGGTCCCAGAACTCCTGGCCGCGGTCGGCGGGCACGGCGATCTCGTAGCTGAGCTCGCCCGAGAACGAGATACGGTGAACCCGGGCGGGAATGCCGGCGAGCCGGCCCTCGGCGACGGCCATGAACGGCAGCGTCTCGGCGGAGAGGTCCATGCCTCCCAGCGCCTCGAGAAGGCGGCGCGCCTGTGGTCCGACTACGGCCACTTGGGCGTACTGCTCGGTGAGATTGGCCGTGAAGACCCTAAAGTCCCACCATTCAGTCTGAAGCCATTCCTCCATCCAGGCGTGCACCCGGTCCGAGCCGCCGGAAGTGGTGTGGCACAGGAAGGTGTCCGCGGAGAGCCGCACCACGACACCGTCATCAAAGAGAAAGCCGTTCTCGGTGCACATCAGCCCGTAGCGGCAGCGCCCGACGGCGAGGCTCGACATCATGTTGGTGTAGAGAAGGTCGAGAAAGCGGCCGGCGTCCGGTCCCTTCACCATGATCTTGCCGAGAGTGGAGGCGTCGAGGAGACCCACCGCGTTGCGGGTGTTGAGGATCTCGCGGGTCACCGCGGCCGCGACGCTCTCGCCCGGGCGCGGATATGCGTAGGGCCGCCGCCAGTCGCCCACCGGCTCCCAGTGCGCGCCGCGCGTGTCAGACCAGCCGTCGATCGGGGTCCGCCGCGTGGGCTTGAAGAGATCGAGCCGCGCCTCGCCGGCCAGCGCCCCGAAGGTGATCGGCGCATAGGGCGGGCGGAAGGTCGTGGTGCCCACCTGTGGGATCGGTGCGGCCAGCGCATCCGCAAGAACGGCGAGGCCGTTGATGTTGGAGAGCTTTCCCTGGTCTGTCGCCATGCCGAGCGTGGTGTAGCGCTTGGTATGCTCGACGCTGACGTAGCCCTCCTGCGCGGCTAGGCGCACATCGGAAACCTTCACGTCGTTCTGGAAATCGAGGAACGCCTTGGCGCGGAGCTTGTCGCTCGCGCGCGCGGGCATCGACCAGGCGGGCGCAAGCGCGACCTCGTCGGGCGCATGCACGTCCGGCGGCGGCGGGGCCACGCCCTCGAAGCCGCAACCGGCGGCGACGCTGGCGCCGGCGTGGGTGGCGTTGGCGACCACGTCGTCGGCGAAAAGCTCGCCGGAGGCGGCCCCGGCGGCGGCCACGAAACCCGCGCCGTCGCGCCCTGTGGGCGGGCGGTCGGGGTCGGGCGCGAAGAACGCCTGCGCCTCGTTCCAAGCCAGCTTGCCGCCGCAATGCGACCACAGATGCACCACCGGCGACCAGCCGCCCGACATCGCCACGGCGTCGCAGGTGATCTCCTCGATGACGTCCCCCGCACCGTCCTGGCGACAGACGCGCACGCCGATGACCGTCTTGCCGCCCTTGACTGCAGCGATCCCGCAGCCTTCAGCCACGCGCACGCCCAGCGAGCGGGCCACGGCGGGAAGCGCACCCTGCGCCCCGGGCCGCGCGTCGAGGACGGCCGGGACCTCGAGCCCCGCTTTCTTCAGGGCGATCGCCGTGCGATAGGCGTCGTCGTTGTTGGTGACGAGCACGGTCCGCGCGCCCGGCGCGACGCCCCAGAGCGTCGCGTAGTCCCGCACGGCGGAGGCCAGCATGACGCCGGGCAGGTCGTTGCCGGCGAAGGCGAGCGGGCGCTCGATCGCCCCGGTTGCGGTGACGATGCGACCGGCGCGGATCCGCCATAGCCGCTGACGCGGACCGCTCGCGCCGGCCTCGGACAGCAACTCGCTGGCCAGCGCATAGCCGTGGTCGTAGACGCCCGCGACCATGGCCCGGGTCCTGACGGCGACGTTCGGCATGGCGGCGAGATCGGCGGCGAGCCGCGCGACGAGCGCCGGGCCGTCGTCCAGATCCACCCGGGCGCGGCCGCCGAGATGGGGCGTCTGCTCCATCAGCAACACGCGCGCGCCGGCGGCCCCGGCGGCGCGGGCAGCGACAAGGCCGGCTAGCCCGCCGCCGGCGATCAGGACGTCGACATGGGCGTAGAAGTACTCGTAGCGATCGGCGTCGGGATCGGACGGCGCGGCGCCGAGACCGGCCGACTGGCGGATGACTGGCTCGAAGAGATGCTTCCAAGCGGCGCGCGGATGGATGAAGGTCTTGTAGTAGAAGCCTGCCGGAAACATCGGCGCAATCAGCGCATTGAGCGCGCCGACGTCGTACTCAAGGCTTGGCCAATGGTTCTGGCTCCGGGCGGCGAGACCGTCGCGGAGTTCGGTGGTGGTGGCGCGGGCGTTGGGCTCGAAGCGCGCGCCGGAACCGAGGTTGACGAGGGCGTTGGGCTCCTCGGGGCCGCTGGCGACGACCCCGCGAGGACGATGGTACTTGAAGCTGCGCCCGACGAGCGTGCGGCCATTGGCGAGCAGCGCCGAGGCCAGCGTGTCGCCCCGAAAGCCGCGCAGCCGTCGCCCGTTCCAAGTGAACGAAACCGGCGCGGACCGGTCGATCAGCAGGCCGCCATCGGCCAGACGCCCGCTCATGCGGAGTACTCCCAGCCGGGCCGGCGCGCACGGATGTGTTGCAGGATTTCCTCCGGCGGTCTGGTGGTTTGGGCGGAATAGCTCCCGAAGATCTCGAGCGTCGCGGTGTCGCGGGCGATGTGGAACCACTTGCCGCAGCCGTAGGCGTGGCGCCAGCGCTCGAAATGCACGCCGCGCGGGTTGCGACGCTCGAACAAATAGGCGCGGAAGGCGTCGTCGTCGCTGCCCGGTCCCACGCGCGTCAGATGCGCCTCGCCGCCGGCGACGAACTCGGTCTCCTCGCCGTCGACGCCGCAGCAGGGACAGGTCAGCAGCAGCATGCGAAACCTCGTACGGTCATTGAAGCGGGGCTCCCTGGCTGCGGGAGACGAAATCAGCCAACCGGAAGGCGGGCTCGCCGTCTTCCTCGCACAACTTGGAGAAGCAGGCCGCCTCGGCCACAGCGCGTCGCGCAGCGTCGCCGCCACTGACGGGCATCAGGTGGGTATCGGCGTCCGCGTCGACCAGCCGGAACAGCGCCAACAGCCTCGCATGCAGCGTGTGCACCGTCCCGATATCGCGCGCGCTCATGTCGTCACCGATCACGCCCGACCACTCGATGAAGGCGGTGCTGGCGACGTCGATCAGGTCGTGCTCTTCCATCTCCTCGTCGCTCATGTCAGCGACAATGTGCAGCGCGAGATCAAACGCATCGGGCTCGACTTCCACTCCGGCGAGGCTCTCGAACTTGTCCATCAGTGCGCCACCGCTGCGGCGACGCTCTCGTCGATCATTCGGCCATCGGTGAAGCGGTCGAGGCCAAAGGGCCCGGCGACCGCCCCCGGCGAGCCATTCGCCACCATCTCGGCGGTCGCCACGCCCGAGCCTGGGATCGCCTTGAAGCCGCCCGTGCCCCAGCCGCAGTTTATGAAGATCCCCGGCACCGGCGTCGCGCCGATGATCGGCGAGCGGTCGCCTGTCATGTCGACGATGCCACCCCAATGGCGAAGCATCTTCAGCCGCGAGAGCATCGGAAAGGTCTCGATGAGCGCGCGCAGCGTCTCCTCGATGTGCTGGAAGCTGCCGCGCTGGGTGTAGTTGTTGTAGCCGTCCGCGCCGCCGCCGATCACCATTTCGCCCTTGTCGGACTGCGAGATGTAGCCATGCACGGTGTTGGCCATGATAACGCAGTCGATCGCGGGCTTGATCGGCTCGGAAACCAGCGCCTGCAGCGCAACCGATTCGACCGGCAGCCGGAAGCCGGCCATGTCGGCCAGAACGCCGGAGGAGCCGGCCACGACGATGCAGAGTTTCCTGCAGGCGATCGCCCCCCTGGAGGTGCGCACGCCGATGACGCCAGTCGCGTCGCGGTCGACGCCCTGGACCTCGCAGTTCTGGATGATGTGCACGCCCATGTCAGAGGCGGCGCGCGCGTAGCCCCAGGCCACCGCGTCATGGCGCGCGGTGCCACCGCGCGGCTGCCAGAGCGCGCCTAACACGGGATAGCGAGGACCCGCGAGGTTTATGCAGGGCGCCAGGCGCTTGACCGCGGCGGGGGTTATCATCTCGGTGTCGATCCTGGCCAGCCGGTTGGCGTGGGCGGTGCGCTGGAGCGCGCGCCTCTCGTTCTCGGTCTGGGCGAGAAGCATAACGCCGCGCGGCGAGAACATGATGTTGAAATTGAGCTCTTGGCTCAGCGTCTCGTAGAGCGACCGAGAGAGCTCGTAGATCGCCGCCGAAGCGGGCTGGAGATAGTTCGAACGGATTATCGTGGTGTTACGCCCGGTGTTGCCACCGCCGAGCCAGCCCTTCTCGAGCACCGCGACGTTGGTCACGCCGTGGCGCTTGGCGAGATAGTATGCCGTCGCGAGCCCGTGACCGCCCGCGCCGACGATCACCACGTCGTAGGAGGATCGCGGCTCGGGCGAGGCCCAGGCGCGCCTCCAGCCGCTGTGCTGGCGCAGGGCTTCCCGCGCGATGGCGAAGGCTGAATAGCGGCGCATCGGCGCGGTGCTCCGTCGGGGGGCCAGTGACGTTACAACCGTCTTGCCGCAATCGGCGACGAGCGCCAATCCCGGTTCCGTCGCTTGGGTTTCCGTTCACGACATTGTCGACGCCGAGACCGGTCCGGACGCGCTCCGGGCAACCGCGCGCCGTTGCGCCCAACCGCTAGCGTCGGTAGGGTCGCGACCGCAGGGGAAAGGGGCGATATGCCTTCCGAAACAGTCTTCTGGGCGATCGCGGCGGGCTTCGGCCTTGTGGTTCTGGCGCTTGTCTTCGCGCCGCTCATGCGTGGGCGCGCACGCGCCGGCCGGCGGGCGAGCTACGACATGCAGGTCTATCGCGACCAGATGCGCGAAATCGACGCGGACCTAGGCCGCGGGGTGCTCGAGGCGCGCGAGGCGGAGGCCTCCCGCGCCGAGGTCGCCCGCCGGTTGCTGGCCGCGGCGGACGCGGAGGCGGCCGAGAGCACCGGCGCGATCGAGCCGCGGGCGGCATCGCGGATCGTCGGCGCGCTCGCCATCGTAGCGGGGCTCGCCGCCGCCGGCGGGCTCTACGCGACGATCGGTCGACCGGGCTACGGTGACCAGCCGCTCGAGGTGCGGCGGGCGCTGATGGCTGACGCCTACGCCGGGCGCCCAGACCAGGTGGCCGCAGAGGCGATGATCGCAGCCGATGGCGCCGCCCCATCCGCGATGCAAGTAGCCCCGGAGGACGTCGCGATGGTCGAGCGGCTCGCCGCAGCTCTCCAGGACCGGCCCGACGACACAGAGGGCTTCCGGCTGATGGCGCGCAGCATGGCCGCGCTCGGCCGCTGGTCGGAGGCGCATGCAGCGCAGGGGCGCGTGGTCGATTTGCGCGGCGCGGCTGCGACGCCGGGCGAACTGGTCGAATGGGGCGAGTTGATGATCATCGCCGCCAACGGGTACGTGTCCCCCGAAGCCGAGGGCGCGATCCGGCGCGCGCTCGAGATCGATCCGGGCGATCCACTCGGCCGCTACTACGCCGGCCTGTCCGCGGCCCAGGGCGGGCGTCCGGAGATCGCCTACGACCTGTGGATGGGCCTCTTGCGCGACGGGCCGCCCGATGCGCCCTGGATTGCGGCGGTCCATGGCCAGATCGACGAGATCGCCCAAATGGCCGGCATGCCTCCGCCCGATCCGCCATCAGGCCCGAACCTCGACGAGATGGAGGCGGCCGCGGCGCTGAGCGCGGAGGAGCGCGAGGCGATGATCGCGGGCATGGTCGACCAGCTCGGCGGACGGCTCGAAGCAGAGGGCGGCCCGCCCGAGGACTGGGCGCGGCTTATCCGCTCGCTCGGGGTGATGGGCCGCATCGCCGACGCCGCAACCGCCTGGGACGCGGCGCGCACAGCCTACGCCGACGATCCAGCAGCTCTGGCGGTGCTCGAACAGGCGGCGCGCGACGGCGAAGTCATCCAGTGACGGCCGAGGTCTTCGGCGACGTCGCCGCCTTCGCCGCGGCCCTGCCCGACCGCGGCGCGTTGATGGGCGTCGACTTCGGCGAGAAGACTATCGGCGTCGCGGTCTCCGACGGCTTCAGGCGGGTGGCGACGCCCCTCCGGACGGTGAAGCGTCGGCGCTTCGGCCTCGACGCCGAGGCGCTGCTGGCCATCGCCGCCGACCGGGCGGTCTGCGGAATTGTGGTTGGGCTGCCCATCAACATGGATGGAAGCGAGGGACCGCGCGCCCAGTCGACGCGAGCCTTCGCGCGCAATCTCGCCCGGCTCGACCCGCCGCCGATCATGTTCTGGGACGAGCGGCTCTCGACCGTGGCCGCCGAGCGCGCGCTGCTCGAGGCAGACGTCTCGCGGCGCCGCCGGGCCGAGGTGATCGACCATGTGGCGGCGGGCTACATCCTGCAGGGTTTGCTAGACCGGCTCGGGCATCTCGGGGCCGTGGGGCGCTAAGAGGGCGGGCGTGCGGAGGGCTCGACCCTTCCCTCGCGCCCGGGCTATATGGCCCAGGATCCGCCCGGACGGCGGGCTGGTCGACGAGGAAGGCGCATGAGCAGCGACGAGGTCTGGCGGCGCGACGAGATCGAAAGCCCCTGCGTCAAGATCTGCGTCATCGATCCGGCCTCCCGGCTCTGCCTCGGCTGCCGGCGCACCATCGACGAGATCGCCGGATGGGGCCGGATGGGCGCGGCGGCCCGATCCCGGGTCATGGCCGAACTGCCGGGGCGGGAGGCCGCAACGCGGCCGGCCCGTCGCGGCGGACGCGCGGCGCGGCGCGGCGGCGGCCAGGGCTGACCCGCTCGCTCAGCCGATCAGCAGCGCCTTTCGCAGCATGTTGAGCGCCATCACGATGATGAAGAGCGCGAAGACCCGCTTCAGCGGCGAGGGATCCATGGCGTGGGCGAGGCGCGCGCCCAGCGGCGCGGTCAGCAGCGTCATCAGCACCACGATCGCGAAGGCGGGCAGGTTGACGTATCCGACCGTGAGAGGCGGCTTGTCCGGGACCGCCCAGCCCGAGAGCAGGAAGCCCGCCACCGAGGGCACCGCGATCACCATGCCGAAGCCCGCCGCTGTGGCCACGGCGCGATGGATCGGCACGCCGAACAGGCGCATCAGCGGCACCCCGAAGCTGCCGCCGCCGATGCCCATGAGCACCGAGAGAAAGCCGATCGCAGGGCCGGTCAAGAGGCGGGCGACGCCCGCGGGCATAGCGTCGCCTAGCCGCCAGCCGTCGCGGCCGAAGCCTATGTAGAGCCCGACGAAGGTTCCCAGAATCCCGAAGATCAGCATCAGCGCGGTCGATCGCATCCCGCCCGCGACGACCACCGCCACCGCCGCTCCGACGGCGATGCCCGGCGCCCAGGCCCGCAGGATCGTCCAGTCCACCGCCCCGCGCCGGTCGTGGGCGCGCACGGAGCGCCAGGAGGTGACGACAATGGTCGCCAGCGAGGTGGCCAGGCAAACCTGCATGATGCGCGGACCGTCGAAGCTGAGGCTGGTGAAGGCGTAGAGGAAGGTCGGCACCAGCACGATGCCGCCGCCGACGCCGAGCAGTCCCGCGATCACGCCCGCGAAGGCGCCGATAGCGAGCAGAAGCAGGGCGAGCTGGATCAGGAGCGGGACGTCGGCGGCGGTCATCGCCCGGCCCTACCTCGCGCCGCGACGCGCTTCAAACGGTTTCCGCGCGGCGCTCGCGGACGAGATCGAGCGCGGCGAGCACAATCCCGGTGCCGGCGTCCGGGCCGTGCGCGGCCTCAGAGAGCGCGCGCCGCCAGGCCCGCGCTCCGGGCCGCCCGGCGAAGGCGCCGAGCATGTGCCGGGTGATCTGATGGAGCCGCGCGCCGGCGGCGAGTTCGGCCTCGATGTAGGGCAGCATCGCCTCGATGGCCGCTTCCGGAGTCGGGTCGGGTCCGGGCGCTCCGAAGATCCTGCGGTCGGCGGCGGCGAGAAGACCGGGATCGTGGTAGGCGGCGCGGCCGATCATCACTCCGTCGAGCCCGCGCCCGAGAAAGCCCAGCGCCTGGTCGAGATCCTCGACGCCGCCGTTGATGGAGATGGCGAGCCCGGGGAACTCGCGCTTCATCGCGACGACCAGGTCGTGGTCGAGCGGCGGGATCTCGCGATTCTGCTTTGGGCTCAGGCCCTCGAGCCAGGCCTTGCGGGCGTGGATGGCGACGCGGCCCACGCCGGCGTCGATCATGCGCCGCAGGAAGTCCGGCAACACCACGCGCGGATCCTGCTCGTCGACGCCGATGCGGCACTTGACCGTCACCGGCGTGGTGCCCGCCGCTTCGATCATCGCGCCCACGCAGTCCGCCACCAGATCGGGCGTGCGCATCAGCGCCGCGCCGAAGCAGCCCGACTGCACGCGATCGGATGGGCAGCCGACGTTGAGGTTGATCTCGTCGAAGCCCTGATCCACGGCGATGCGCGTCGCCTCGGCCAATTCGGCGGGCCCCGAACCGCCGAGCTGGAGCGCTAGCGGCCGCTCGTCGGGATCGAAGCGCAGAAGCCGCGCCCGCGATCCGCGCGTGACCGCCGCTGCGGTGATCATCTCGGTGTAGAGCAGCGTCCGCCGGGTGAAGCGGCGGTGGAACATCCGGCAGTGCCGGTCGGTCCAGCCCATCATAGGGGCGACCGAAAGGCGGGCGGCCTCTCTGGATGGGTCACCGGGCATGCGCGCCTCTCCTCGGATCCGTCCGCCTTCGCTGGCCAACGCCCTTGGCTTGAAGGAACTGGTTACGGCCAGAAGACGTCGAAGATAACCGCCGCCGCCCGGGAAGCAAATCGGCGGCCTCCATCGGGATTCGGTCGCTGTTCGACCCGATTGCCTCGCGACCCGACAGCTGGACGGCCCGGCTGGCCGACACGATCGAACTCGACAGGTTGGCCAAGGAAGGGTTGAAACAACTTCGACGTCATCCTCAGGAGCGCAGGCCTTTCAGCTACCCCTCTGTCCTCTCGAAGGTCACTCGAGCTGGCTGGGGGACTCGGGCGGGTCCGCCGCGTCTCGCTCCATGATCCACGCCACCTCCGGCGCCGGCACGAACCGCCACTTCCGCAGCGGGCCGGCCATGACGTTGAGATAGTACATCTCAAAACCGTAGGGCGCGCCGCAGGGATGGTGGCCGCGCGGAACCAGCACGACGTCGCCGTCGCGCACGGCCATGGTCTCATCGAGCGAGCCGTCATCGGTATAGACACGCTGAACTCCGAAGCCGTCTTTTGGATTGAGCCGATGATAGTAGGTCTCTTCGAGATAGGTGACGCGCGGATAGTCGTCCTCGTCGTGGCGGTGGCTGGGGTAGGAGGACCAGTGTCCGGCCGGCGTGAACACCTCGGTCACCAGGAGCGAGTCGCAGAAGTCCTCATTCTCCATGGCGATATTGTTGATGTGACGGGTGTTGGCGCCCCTTCCGCGCTCCGTCAGGGCGATGCCATCCGGGCCGATCCGGCGCGGCGGATGGCCGGCGTGGCCCGGCGCGGAGCAGGCCGCGAGCACGCAGTCGGTCTCGGCGGTCGCCGTCCAGTCGGCGCCGTCCGGAAGGTAGAGGCAATGCGGCGGCGTCTTTTCGAAGACGTTCATCCGGTCGCCGAGCACGCCCCAGTCCCGCCCCGCCCCGGCGATCCGCGCCCTGCCTTCGACCATCACCAGAATGACCTCGCGATCGCCAGCGCGCTCGGTCGCGATCTCGCCCGGGCGCAGCCGCCAGAGCGAGAAGCCGACGTAGCGCCAACCCGCCGCGGCGGGCGTGATCTCGTGCACCTTGCCGCGGCTGCCAAAGGGGCGTCGAAGAAGGTCGGGCATGGGCGGCTCCGTCTGTCAGGGATACGTGAACACGTCGAGGCGGCCGCTGTTGCGCGCCGCAATGTCCGGATGCGGCGGCGCCCCCAGCGGACTCGGCGTAGCCGCGCCCATCAGTCGTAGAACGCCGGCCGGTCCGGCAACTCGATTGGCACGATGCGACCAGGGGCCGCCTGCGCCGCGAGGCAGGCGTCAGCTGCGACGGCGGCGGCGTAGCCGTCCCAGGCGCTCGGACCGGACGCGCCGCCCCGAGCGGCCTGCACCATAAAGTCCCGCAGTTCCGCGTCATAGCTTTCGATGAAGCGCTCCTTCCAGTCGGTCAGGATCGGCCTTGACAGCACAGCGTCCCGGCGCAGGGCGACCGCCATCGGCTCGGGCAGACGCGCGGTCCCTTCCTCACCAACCACCTCGCAGCGGATATCATAGCCGTAGCGGCAGTTCACGAAGACCTCGACGTCGATCCGCACGCCTCCAGCGGTCTCGAGAAGCACGACCTGCGGGTCGACCAAGCCCGCCGGCGCGTGGGCGGTCCGGCGTGGCAGCAGCACCTGCGCCGAGACGTAGTCGTCCTCCAGCAGCCAGCGCAGCACGTCGATCTCGTGGATGAGCGTGTCGTGGATCGCCATGGCGCTGACATATCCCTCGGGCGACGCTGGGTTGCGATGGGCCGCGTGCACCATCAGCGGCCGGCCGATCGCTTCGTCGGCCGCCTCCTTCAGCATCCGGTAGCCGGCGTCATAACGGCGCATGAAGCCGACCTGCACCAGTCTCGCGCCGCCCGCGATCTCGGCGTCCACGATCCGCCGCGCGCCGTCGGCCGTGGTCGCGAGAGGCTTCTCGCAGAAGCACGGTTTGCCCGCGGCGATCGCGGCCAGCACATAGCGCTCGTGGGTAGCGCCAGTCGAAGCCACCAGCACCGCGTCCACGCCCGGGGACGCGATCAGCGCTTCGCCGGTCTGGTGCACCACCGCATTCGGCGAGATCGCCTCCCGGACAGACTCCGCCCGCGCGCTCTCGATGTCGAAGAGCGCCGAGACCCGCGCGCCAGGCAGAACCTGTTCGATGCGGCGGGCATGATCACGTCCGATCGCGCCGACGCCGACTATCCCTGTTGCTACGCTCATGTCTTCTCGACCCTGCGTCAGATCGCGCCTGTCGCGCGCCGACGCGCGCAAGCGGCGGAGGTGAACCTGCCCAAGAACTCGCGCCACGGCAACACACGCATTTCCGCCAGTGCCCGCTGTCGCGCTGCGGCGCCTGATAGACCGCCGAGACGCGGCTCGGCGCGTCCTCCTTCGACGCGACGTCGAACGTCCGGGCGACGGTCAGATCTTCCGTCGACAGGATGGTCAGGCACATGGGCAGGTAATTCGCCACCGCCAGCCACTTGCCGTCCTTGGACATCGCGATGTTGCGGCTGTTGAGCCCGGCGCGGACCCGGCCGACCTCGGACAGCGACCACAGATCGTATTTCTGCACCCAGCCGTCGCGCGACATGACGAACACGAACCGCCCGTCGGGCGCGAATTTCGGCCCGCCGTGCACCGCGAATGGCGTCGGAAACCGGTCAATCACCTCGAAGCGGTCGCCGTCGAGCACGCTCACATGATGCGCGCCTGTCTCGACCACCACGCAGAGGCTGGCATGCTCTTCGCTCGCCGGGAACCCTAGGCAGCCGCTCCGTGCGAATTTGGATGTGTCGAAGACGATCCTGCGGCCCATAGCCGGGGAGCAGTCGCCAGATGAACCGACTACGGCGAAGAAAGACAATTTGGGCAAGGCGTTGTCTGGTAGCGGAGGAGGGACTTGAACCCCCGACACGCGGATTATGATTCCGCTGCTCTAACCAGCTGAGCTACTCCGCCACGACGGCGCTAGATAGGCGGGGCGGAGATTTGCGTCAAGCCGGCAAAGCCCCGGAGGCCGATCCCGGACCCCACGGTTGCAATGCTGGCGGTTTGCGGTCACCTTCGCACAGGACAATCGCGCTGGTTCGCCGCCGGCGCCAGCCCGGAGGACGCACCTCATGGCCCGGCCCGGACGGCGATGGCCGCAGGGGGAGAACGACCTTGAAGAACGCATTACCGGGTGGACCGCGCTTGGGCCTCGACACGGATCGTCGCGGCCTGCTTCGCGGCGTAGCAGGCATAGGCGCCATCACGCTCCTTGGTCCCCTGGGATCGCGGGCGGCCATGGCCCAGCCAAAGCCTGGCGGAACGTTCCGACTCGCAATGGGCCACGGCAGCACGTCGGACAGCTACGATCCCGGCGTCTGGGACAACGCCTTCGCTCAGGTGTTCGCCACCGCAAGGCACGGCAATCTCACCGAAGTCGCGGCTGACGGGATGCTCATCGGCGAAGTCGCGGAAGGCTGGCAGGCCTCGCCGGATGCGGCCACCTGGACATTCAAGCTTCGCGACGGCGTCACCTTCCATGGCGGAGGAACGGTAACGGCCGAAGACGTGATCGCGTCGATCAACCATCACCGGGGTGAAGACAGCACCTCGGCAGCCAAGCCGATCGTCGCGCCGATCGTCGAGATCGTCGCCGACGGTCCGGGCGCGGTCGTGTTCACGCTCGACGCGGGAAACGCCGACTTCCCGTTCATGATGTCGGATTATCATCTCGCCATCATGCCAGCGATCGAGGGCCGTATCGACACCTCCAGCCCCGACGGCTGCGGCGGCTACGTGGTGGAGAGCTATGAACCCGGCGTACGGGCGACGCTCTCTCGCAATCCCGACTATTGGAAGGAGGACCGGGCGCATTTCGACGCGGTCGAGATGCTGGCGATCATCGACCCCGTCGCCCGGCAGAACGCGCTGATCACCGGCGAGGTCGACTGCATCGATCGGGTCGATCTGAAGACCGTGCATCTGCTCGAGCGCGCGCCCAACATCGAGATCCTCGCCCCGACAGGGACACAGCACTACACCTTCGCGATGGACACTCGTGCGGCCCCGTTCGACGACAACAACGTGCGGCTGGCGTTGAAATACGCGATCGATCGCCAGGAGCTGGTCGACAAGGTGCTCAACGGATTCGGCGAACTTGGCAACGACCACCCCATCGGGCGATCGCAGCCGTTCTGGGCCGATCTGGAACAACGAGCCTACGATCCGGACCGGGCGAGGTTCCACCTCAAGGAGGCGGGCCTCGACTCGCTCGACGTCAAGCTCAGCGCCGCGGACGCGGCCTTCGGCGGCGCCGTCGACGCGGCAGTGCTCTACTCCGAAAAGGCCGCCGCCGCAGGTATCAACATCGAGGTCGTTCGCGAGCCGAACGACGGCTACTGGTCAGATGTCTGGATGGTCAAGCCGTGGTCGGCGGTCTACTGGGGTGGTCGGCCGACCCCAGACTGGATGTTCTCGACGGCCTACGCATCAGGCGTCGCCTGGAACGACACGTTCTGGGAGAACGAGCGCTTCAACATGCTGCTGACCGAGGCGCGTTCCGAACTCGACGACAACACACGCGCAGAGATGTATCGAGAGATGCAGGAACTGGTAAGGGACCAGGGCGGCGCTGTAATCCCGATGTTTGCAAGCTACGTCATCGCGCATACCGACGCCGTGGCGCATCCAGAGGTGATCGGGTCCAACTGGACGATGGACGGTTTCCGCGCGATTGAGCGTTGGTGGTTCGCCTGAGCCGCAGCGGAGCGTGAACGCATCGCCCGAGGGCGAGCGACACTAAAAGCCAAGCTCGGGAGAAGCCCGTGGGAACCATCTGGACGATGATCCTCAAGCGGCTCTCGCTCGGTCTGCTCACGCTGTTTCTGATCTCGCTGTTCATCTTCGGCGCCGTCGAGCTTCTGCCCGGCGACATCGCTGATGAGATCCTCGGCCAGTCGGCGACGCCCGAGACCGTTGCCGCGCTGCGCAAGGAGATGGGGCTCGATCAACCCGCCTACGTCCGATACTTCAGCTGGCTCGGCGGCGTGGTCCAGGGAGATTTCGGCGTCTCGCTCGCCAACGGGCGGCCAATCAGCGACCTCATCGGCACGCGTCTGGCCAACACGCTCTTTCTGGCGGGCTACGCGGCGATGATCTCGGTCCCGCTGTCGCTGACGCTCGGCATCCTTGCAGCTCTCTATCGCAATTCCTTCTACGACCGCGCCGTCAATATCTTCACGCTGACGTCGATCTCGTTCCCGGAGTTCTTCGTCGCCTACATCCTGATCTACTTCCTGGCGCAGTCAGGGCTGTTTCCGTCCATAGCCAACGTCTCGCCGGACATGGCGCTCGGGGAGCGGCTCTACCGGACATTCCTGCCTGCGCTGACGCTGACGCTGGTGGTGACCGCGCACATGATGCGCATGACCCGGGCTGCGATCATCAATCTGATGGCTTCGCCCTACATCGAGATGGCGCGCCTGAAGGGGGTTGCGCCATCGAAGATCATCACGCGCCACGCTCTGCCAAACGCGCTTGCGCCGATCATCAACGTGGTCGCGCTCAACCTCGCCTATCTGATCACTGGCGTCGTCGTGGTCGAGGTGGTCTTCGTCTATCCCGGGCTTGGACAGCTGATCGTCGACTCGGTCTCCAAGCGCGACGTGACCGTCGTGCAAGCGGTCGCGCTGATCTTCGCCGCGGCTTACGTTATGCTGAACCTGACGGCGGACGTACTCTCGACGCTGTCGAACCCGCGCCTCGTGCACAAGCGCTGAAGCGGAGCGCCCGTGAACCATCACGCCATCATGAAGTCGCTCCGAAAGGCGCCGCCCACCGCATGGTTCGGGCTCGTGGTCATCGCGATCTACATCCTCGTCGCGGTCTTCGCCCCGGTGATCGCGCCGTTCGGAGAGCGCGAGGTGGTCGGGAGCCAGTATCAGCCCTGGAGCGCCGCGCATCCGCTCGGCACCGACAATCTCGGTCGCGACATGTTGAGCCGGCTGATCTATGGGGCGCGCAACACCGTCGGCATCGCGCTGGTGACGACCTTTCTCGCCTTTCTGATCGGCTCGATCCTCGGGCTGCTGGCGGCGACTATCGGCGGATGGCTGGACCAGTTGCTCAGCCGCTTCGTCGATTTCCTGATGGCGATCCCGGCGTTGATCTTCGCGCTTCTGCTGCTCACCATTCTGGGGACCTCGGTGGTCAACATGATCATCGTCATCGCGATCATCGATTCCACCCGGGTCTTTCGACTTGCCCGCGCGGTGGCGGCGAACATAGTGGTGATGGACTACATCGAGGCAGCTAGGCTGCGCGGCGAGGGCCTTTGGTATCTCATCCGTCGGGAGATCCTGCCCAACGCCGCGGCCCCGCTGGTCGCCGAGTTCGGGCTCCGGTTCTGTTTCGTGTTCCTCGCGATCTCGGCGCTGAGCTTTCTCGGGCTCGGCATCCAACCGCCCACCGCCGACTGGGGATCGATGGTGCGCGACAACGCGACGTTGATCACCTTTGGTGACATCACGCCCCTTCTGCCCGCGGGGGCGATCGCGCTCCTGACCGTGGCGGTCAACTTCGTTGTGGACTGGATGCTGCACCGCGCCAGCGGGCTGAAGGAATAAGCGAGTGATCGAAGCCCTTCCCCTCCTGACGATGCTTGGCCTTCACATCGAGGGCCGGTCCGACGAGGTCTGGTCGCCGATCGTGCAGGACATCGACCTGACGCTCCGGCGCGGCGAGGTTCTCGGGCTCATCGGCGAGTTGGGCGCAGGCAAGTCGACGCTCGGCCTCGCGGCGATGGGCTACGCCCGCGACGGCTGCCGCATTTCCGCGGGCTCGGTGGAGTTCGACGGCGTCGACATGCTCGCTCACGGCGCCGCCCGGCGCAGGCTGCGCGGGCAACGCATCGCCTATGTCGCACAGTCGGCGGCGGCGAGCTTCAATCCCGCGCACAAGATCATCGATCAGTGCACGGAGGTTCCACTCGACCGCGGCCTGACCGGCCGACGGGAAGCCCAGGCTGACGCGATCACCCTGTTCACCCAGATGAAGCTGCCGGACCCCGGCGTGATCGGCTTCCGCTATCCTCACCAGGTCTCCGGCGGCCAGCTCCAGCGCGCGATGACGGCGATGGCGATGATCTGCCGCCCCGATCTCATCATCTTCGACGAGCCGACGACGGCGCTGGACGTGACCACCCAGATCGGCGTCCTGACGGCGATCCGCGACATCGTCGCCGAAAGCGGCACCGCAGCGATATACATCACTCACGACCTCGCGGTGGTAGCACAGATGGCCGACCGGATCATGGTGCTGCGCTATGGTGAGGTCGTCGAGACCGCCGAGACGCGCAAGATGCTCAACGCCCCAGAGGAGGACTACACGAAGTCGCTCTGGGCGGTTCGCAGCTTCCGGGCGGAGGCCAAGCCCGAGCCCGCCCGCGGCGCGACCCCGGCGATCGCCATCGACAACGTCACCGCCGCCTACGGCGACATGAAGGTGCTCTTCGACGTCAGCTTCGACGTGCACCGGGGCCGCACGGTCGCGGTGGTCGGTGAATCCGGCTCGGGCAAGTCGACGACTGCACGTGTGCTCACCGGCCTGCTGCCGCCGCTCGAGGGCGAGGTCCGTTTCGATGGCGTCCCCCTGCCCCAATCGTTCCGCCAGCGAAGCAAGGATCAGCTGCGACAGACTCAGATGATCTATCAGATGGCCGACACCGCGCTGAACCCGAAGCTCAAGATCCGCGAGATCATCGGCCGTCCGGCAGGCTTCTATCTCGGGCTTCGCGGGCGGGCGCTCGAGACGCGGGTGCGGGAGTTGCTGGCGCTGATCGAGCTAGATCCCGGCGAGTTCATCGACCGCCTGCCTTCCGAGCTCTCCGGCGGACAGAAACAACGCATCGGCATCGCGCGCGCGCTGGCCGCAGAGCCGAGCGTCATCATCTGCGACGAAGTCACCAGCGCCCTCGACCAGCTTGTGGCCGAGGGCATCCTGCGGCTGCTGGATCGACTGCAGACCGAGCTCGATCTGGCCTACATGTTCATCACCCACGACATCGCGACGGTGCGCGCCATCGCCGACGAGGTGGTGGTAATGAAGGAGGGCCGCGTGGTCGAGAAGGGTGAGAAGACGGAGATCTTCACTCCGCCCCACGATCCCTACACCGAACTGCTGCTGCGCTCGGTGCCGGAGATGGACCCCGACTGGCTCGACGAGCTTCTGGCCAGCGGAGGCGTCGAACTGCCCGTAGAGGGCGATTGAAGCCCCGGACCCCGATGAGGACGAACCGATGCGATTGACAACTTCCGCGCGGCGCGCGACGCCCGCTTCCCCGGCGACCCTCGCCGCGCTGTCCATCGCAGCCTGCGTCGCTCTCGGCCTCGCAGCGCAAGCCGCCGAGCCCGCCGCGACGCTTGCCCAGATGGGAGCGCGCTATCCGTCGATGAGCGATGTGCACATCCGAAAGTGCGACAAGGACGGCGACGGGCTCTACACCAACGCCGAACAGGCATGCGTGCGCAGCATCTACCTCGCGACCCGCAACCGCTGACCCTCAGGCCCGGCGCCGCCGGCGCCCGCCTTCCCCGCCCGTGTTGAATGACAGGTTCGGCAGGGTCACCACCGCCCGCAGCAGCGGGAACGCATCGCTGGCGTGGGGCATCGCGTTGGCGGCGACGAAGTGCTCCTGGAACCTCGGCTCGATCGCGGTCTCGATCTTGTGGATGCGCGTCACCAGCGTCTCGACCTCGCGTCGGGACGCCGAATTGAGAAGCGCGATCCGCGCGCCGGTCCCGGCCGCATTGCCCGCCGACGAGACCCGGGCGAGGTCGCAGTCGGGGATCATGCCGAGCACCATCGCGTGCTTGGGCGAGATGTGGGCGCCGAATGCGCCGGCCAGCACTATCCGGTCGACGCTGTCGACCTCGAGCTTGTCCATCAACAGCCTGGCGCCCGCATAGAGAGCCGACTTGGCGAGCTGGATCGCACGCACGTCGCTCTGGGTGACCAGGATGCGCGGTCCCCCTGTCGCCGCTCCGTCGTGAAGCAGGTAGGCGTGGGTTCGTCCGTCCGGCATACAACGCGAAGTGCCCGTCTGCGCGGCCGATCCGATCAGGCCGCTGGCGTCGACGAGGCCCGCGATGCGCATCTCCGCGATCGCCTCAATGATACCAGAGCCGCAGACGCCGGTGATCCCGGTGACCGCCGTCGCCTCGACGAAGCCCGGCTGGTCGGACCAGAGCTCGCAGCCAATCACCCGAAACCGCGGCTCCTTGCTGACAGGGTCGATTTCGACCCGCTCGATTGCGCCCGGTGCCGCCCGCTGTCCGCTCGAGATCTGCGCGCCCTCGAAGGCCGGGCCGGTCGGCGAGGAACAGGCGAGCACGGTTTGCCGGTTGCCGAGCAGGATCTCGGCGTTGGTGCCGACGTCCACGACGAGCATTAGCTCCTCGGACTGGTTCGGCGCCTCGCTGAGGGCGACCGCCGCCGCGTCGGCGCCGACGTGGCCGGCGATGCAGGGCAACACATAGATGCGCGCGTCAGGGTGCATGGCGAGTTCGATCTCGGTGGCCCAGAGCGTTTGCGCCGAGGCGGTGGCGAGCGCGAAGGGGGCCTGGCCGAGCTCGACGGGATCGATGCCCAGCAGCAGGTGATGCATCACCGGGTTCGCCACGATCGTCGCCTCGAAGATGAGTTCCGGCGCGATGCGTGCCTCCGCAGCCACCTGGCCCACGAGCGTGTTCATCGCGCTGCGGACGGCCTTGGTCATCTCCGCCGCGCCGCCGGGGTTCATCATCGCGTAGCTGACCCGGCTCATCAGGTCCTCGCCGAAGCGGATCTGGGGGTTCATAAGCCCCGACGACGCCAGAACCTGCCCGGTCTGCAGATCGCACAGATGGCCGGCGATGGTCGTGGAGCCCAGATCGATCGCCACGCCGAAGATGCCGCCCTCGTAGAAGCCCGGCCAGACATGCATGATGCGGGCCTCGCCAAGGCCCTCGCCGTGGTAGACGGCGCAGGTGACCTGCCAGCCGCCCTTGCGGAGCGCCGGCTGGAGCATCTGAAGGGTCCGCAGGTCGCCTCTGACATGCGCAAGACCCCATTGTTCGGACAGCGCCCGCTCGAGGCGCTCAAGGTCGCCCGACGGCTCGTGCATGTCCGGCTCCTCCACCTCGACAAGGTAGAGGCGGGTGGCTGGATCCATGACGATCTGCCGGGCCTCGGCGCGCTTTCGCACCACCTGCTTGTGGACCTGGCTCTCGGGCGGCACGTCGATGACGATGTCACCCGAGACGCAGGCCTGGCAGCCCAGCCTGCGCCCCTCGGCGAGGCCGCGCTTGCTCTTGTAGCGCTCCTCGACCGCGTTCCACGGCGACAGGGCCGCGGGCGACACCGTCACACCGTGTTTCGGAAACTCCCCGAACGACGGAGTCACCTGGCAGCGAGAACAGATGCCGCGGCCGCCACAGACCGAATCGAGATCGACGCCAAGCTGGCGCGCCGCGGTCAGCACAGGCGTGCCGATCGGGAAGCGCCCGCGCTTGCCCGAGGGGGTAAATATCACGATTGGGTCGGTCATGGCGCGTCTCCGGTCTCGCTCGGACCTAGGCCGGATGGGCGGTCGAGGGAAGGGGCGTCCGGGCAGGAGCCGCCCTTTGGCGGTATTTCTGGCGCACAGGTGCCCGCGCGCCATTCACTTGGTTAGGCGCGTGTTCGGTGACGACCGCTCTCCAGGTTGGGCAAACCAGCATGAAATCGGAGGGTTTTCACGGCTCGCCGACCGCGTTTAGACTGCAGGCGCGTATGCGCCACCGGCCGTCCGCCGACCGCTCGAAGACGCCGAGCGACAAGCCCTCGCCGTCGCCCTCGGCGTAACGTGCGATCGCCCAGGCGAGATCGCCACAGCCACCGGCGTCTAGGACGCGGAAGGTCTTGGCGGTCGCGCCGGGCGTCCAGTCGCAATGGAGCGCCTCGATCTCGACGCGGCCGCGCGCGGAGGGCGCTTAGGGCGAGTGGAGCTCGCCATCGGAGGTGAACATCGCGGCGCAGGCGGCCAAGTCGCCGGCGACATAGGCCGCTGCCATTGCGTCGAAGAAGTCCTGCAGTTCGTCACGGATCGACATGGGCTGTCCTCTCGCGGGGCCTGGCTTCAGGGTCCGACCAGCGTCGTTTGCCGCACAGGCGCAAGCGTTGGCCTCGGGCGTTCGGCGCGGTGCTTGTCGGATGGCGAGCCTCGACCTCGCCCGCGTCCCCGCGGCAAGGCAGGCCTCCCTCACCCGCGGCGGCGGCGTCCCTCGCGGCGGCCGCGCGCGCCGGGCTCGACCTCGCCCTCGGCGAGCGGCGCCTTGTTCGCCCGAATCCAGGCGGCCCCGTTGGGGTCGTTGTTCATCAAGAGGTTGGCGGCGCGGATCGCATCCATCTCCGCCGGCCGGACCGGGTTCATGATCGCGCTTGTCATGCCCGAGGCGATCGCCATGGGCAGGAAGGCCGCGTTTATGCCATGCCGGTTCGGCAGGCCGAACGAAACGTTGGAGGCACCGCAGGTGGTGTTGACGCCAAGCTCCTCGCGCAGGCGGCGCACCAGCGCGAAAACCTGCAGGCCCGCGGTCGCCATCGCCCCGATCGGCATCACCAGCGGGTCGACGACGATGTCGTGGGCCGGAACGCCAAAGTCCGCCGCGCGTTCGACGATCTTCTTGGCGACGGCGAAGCGCACGTCAGGATCCTCCGAGATCCCGGTGTCGTCGTTGGAGATCGCCACAACGGGAACATTATACTTCTTGACCAGCGGAAGCACCAGCTCGAGCCGCTCTTCCTCGCCGGTCACCGAATTGAGCAGCGGCCGCCCCTGGCAGACCTCAAGCCCGGCCTCTAGCGCGCCTGGAACGCTCGAATCGATGGACAGCGGCACATCGACGAGCCCCTGAACCAACTCGATCATCCTGCGCATCAGCGGCGGCTCGGTCTCGTTCGGGTTGGGGTTGGAATTGTAGACGACGCCCGCGTTCACATCGAGCATCGTCGCGCCGCAGGCCACCTGCTGCAGCGCGTCCTTCTCGACCGTCGAGAAGTTCCCGGCCTCCAGCTCGGCGGCGAGAACCTTTCGGCCGGTCGGGTTGATCCGTTCCCCGATGACGCAGAATGGCTGATCGAAGCCGATGATGGCGGTCCGGCTCCGTGATTCGACGATGGTGCGGGTCATTGCGGGCCTCGGTGTTGGATCTGGGCATGACAGCGTCGGCCCCGGCGCGATAGGCGCGGCGGGGCCCGATAACAAGCCCCGAGCCGAAACCTTCGACCCGAGACAGACGCCTCAGGCGCGCGCCCGCCGCGGCGTACGCGCAGCGTAGCCGGCGGCGAAGTCGGTCGTCGCCGTGATCCCGCCCAGCGGGAAGAAATGCACGCGCTCCACGGCGAAGTCCGGATGCGCGGCCTTGTGCCGGGCGAGTTCGGCCAGGATCTCGGTGGGCTCGAACGGCGTCATCATCCGGCTGAGATCGGCGGCGCGGCGCTGGAGAACCCGAAGCGACGGTCCGACGCCGCAGGCCATGGCGAACTTGATCATGGTGTGAAGCTTGGCCGGCCCCGCGACGCCGATGTGCACCGGCAGGGTCACGCCGGCCGTGCGGGTGCGATCGGCCCAGTCGATGATCGTCTGTGTCTCGAAGGCGAACTGCGTCACTATCGCCATGCGCGCATCAGTGCGGCTCTGGAAGTCGCTCTTCCACTTGAGCGCCGCCATCGCCGCACGCTCGCCGCCCTCGGGATCGATGTCGCGGTTGCCCTCCGGGTGCCCGGCGACATGGACATGCGTGAAGCCGTAGTCGTCGAAGAGCCCGGTCTCGAGCAGTTGCATGGATTCGTAAAGCGCGCCGCGCGGGCTCGTAACGCCACCGGCCAGCGCCAGCGCCTGGCGCACGCCCACATCCGCATAGGCCGCGATCATGCGCTCAAGAGCGGTCCGGTCGGCGATGCTGCGCGCCGGGAAATGCGGCATGACCGCGAAGCCCTCGTCGACCAGACGGCGAGCGGTGCGCAACATGTCGGCGAAGTCGGTGCCGTCGATATGGGCGACATAGACCCGAGACCCGGCCGGCAAGATCAGCCGGAAGTCCTCGATGCGCTCGGCCGTGCGCGGCATCACCTCAATGGAGAAGCCCTCGAGAAAGTCCTCGATCGGGCCGGCATCGGGGACAACTTCGGCCTGGGCGGGCTTGCGGGAAAACGAGAGTATCTTGGCCATGACGTCGCTCCAGCGCATCGGGTTCGCTACCTGGACCAGCCACCGTTTTCGATCAGGTCCCGCAACACGATGGGGTTAAACTCTCTATCGAAGCGGGCGGCTTCGCTGGATGCGACATCCGCCGCGTCGCCTTCGACATCGTAGGGGTCGCCGCGGCGCCATTCGGCGAGATAGGCGTCTGAATTGCGCGCGCCGATCCGCATCGCGCAGCGGTCGATGGCCTGTTCGAAACGCTCCGGCAACTGGATCTTGCTGGCGCCCCGGCCCGCCCCGACGATCACCTGCGCCGGGATGTCGCGCCAGTAGACCACCGTCACCTTAACCATTTCCACATTCCCATGCTCTCCGACCGGAGCGGCGCACATAGTCGTTGCTTCTGGTCGCCGCCAGAGGTATGTTTCAGGTGCAAAATTCATTGTCGGTATGGACCGGTGCACATGACCAGAACCTCCGGGACCCCTGCGGGTCTCTCTTTCGAGTTTTTTCCCCCGAATTCTCCTGAGGCCAGCGCGCGGCTCTGGCGGTCCGTTGAGCGACTCGCGCCGCTCAGCCCGCAGTTCGTGTCGGTCACCTACGGGGCCGGTGGCGCGACGCGGGACCGGACCCGCGCCGCCATCCAGACCATTCTGGAACGTGCCCGCCTCGACGTGGCCGGGCATCTCACCTGTGTCGGCGCGAGCCGCGACGATACGCTCGATGTCGCCCGCGCCTACCGGCGCATGGGTGTGCGTCGCATCGTGGCGCTGCGGGGTGATCCGCCGCGCGGCGAGGGCCAGTTTACAGCGCATCCGGACGGCTTCACTGGGGCGGCGGATCTGGTGGCGGGTCTGCGCGCCGCCGGCGACTTCCGAGTCTCGGTTGCGGCCTACCCTGAGAAACACCCCGAAGCCGGCAGCCTCGCGGCCGACATCGAGAACCTCAAGCGCAAGCTCGACGCCGGCGCAGACAGCGCCATCACCCAGTTCTTCTTCGAGGCCGAGACGTTCCTTCGGTTCCGCGACGAATGCGCGCGGTCCGGGATCGCCGCGCCGATCATCCCCGGCATCCTTCCGGTGGAGAACTTCACCAAGATGGTCTCGTTCGCGGGGCGCTGCAGCGCGAGCGTGCCCGACTGGATGCACAGCGCCTATGGGCGCGCCGACGACGATCAGGCCGCCTATCTGCTGTCCGTGGCGATCGCCTGCGATCTCTGCGATGAACTGCGCTCGGAGGGTGTGGAGCACCTGCATTTCTATACCCTCAACAACCCCGACCTGACCTACGACGTCTGCAAGGCGCTGGGCTTTGACGCGCATGCCGGGCTCTCCCTGGCCGGGAGCGGCGCAGCCTGAGCGAGGCCCGCTGCCAATCTTGCCTTGACGGTCGGCGTCATGTAGCCTTCACGCAAGCTTGCGGTATCCTCCGCAACTCGTGATTTGGCTGCGAAAAGCAATGTCGCATGACTCCCTAGCCGAGTCAGCGCAGAATAGAGAGTACTTCGCGCCGTCTGGGGGCGCGCTCGGGCCTGCGCGGGCTGATCCGGAACTGTTTGCGGCGCTCGATCTGGGCACGAACAGCTGCAGGATGCTGATTGCGACGCCCGAGAGCGGGCATTTCCGAGTGATCGACGCTTTCGCTAAGTCGGTGCGTCTTGGAGCAGGTCTGGAACGCACCGGGCACCTCTCGCGAAATTCGATCTCGCGGACGCTCTCGGCCCTGGAGATCTGCGCCCAGAGGATCAGCAGCTTCAACGTCGAGAACTTTCGTCTGGTCGCCACCGAGGCGTGCCGACGCGCACGCAACGGCAACCATTTTCTGGCGCAGGTCAAGCGCGAGACCGGCTTGCACCTCGAGATCATCTCGCCCGAGGAGGAGGCCCGCCTTGCGGTGATCTCCTGCGCCCCGCTGGTCGCGCCGGAATCCAGCCAGCTCCTTGTCTTCGACATCGGGGGCGGCTCGACCGAACTCGTCTGGATTGATCTGGACGATGTCGAGCCATCCCAGCGCGTCAACGCCATCGCCAACCTGCCGTTCGCCCGGCGCCAGCCCGGGGCCGGCGGCGCGCGCATCGTCGATTTCATCTCAGTGCCGCTGGGGGTGGCGACGCTCCACGACCTCTACGCCGACGTCCACGACGACGGGGCGCGGTTCGCGCTGATGTCGTGGTTCTTCGAGGAGAGGATCGCGGAATTCCTTCCCTACCGCGAGCCGCCGGCGCTCATGGAGGCCGGCGCCTTCCAGATGATCGGAACGTCGGGCACCGTGACCACGGTTGGTGCTGCGCACCTGGGACTGAAGCGCTACGATCGCAGGAAGGTCGACGGCATGCGGCTCAGCGCCAAGGCGATCGACGACGTGATCACGCGCTTCCTGCGCCTCGGTCCGAGCGGCCGGCGCAATGACATCTGCCTCGGGCGCGACCGCTCCGAACTGATCATGTCCGGCGCGGCGATCCTGCAGACGCTGCTGCGGATATGGCCGACCGATTCGATGCGCGTCGCCGACCGCGGGCTACGCGAAGGCATCCTCTTTTCGCTGATGAACGCCAAGGGCGCGTTCGCCGCGTCGACCGCGCGCTGATCGTGGCCGCCAGGGGAGGCTCGGGGCGGGGATCGCGCGAGTTGCGCGTCCGGGTCAAGACGGCCAAGGGCAGGAGGTCGTCCTCGACCCGGTGGCTCGATCGGCAACTCAACGATCCCTACGTGCGCGCGGCCCGCAACGAGGGCTATCGCGGCCGGGCCGCCTTCAAGCTCATCGAGATCGACGATCGGTTCCGGCTCCTGCGCCCCGGCCTGCGCGTGCTTGACCTCGGAAGCGCGCCCGGGGGCTGGAGCCAGGTGGCCGCCCAGCGCGTGAACGCCGCGGGCCGGCGGGCAGGCGCGGCGCGGGGCCGGGTGATCGGCGTCGACTTGCAGACGGTCGAGCCGATCGCGGGCGTCGAATTCCATGTCGCGGATTTCCTCGAGGAAGGCGCCGACGATCGCCTTCGGGAGATCCTTGCGGGTCCCGCCGACGTGGTCCTCTCGGACATGGCGCCGGCGGCGTCAGGACACCGCGGGACCGATTACCTGCGCATCGCTGCGCTCTGCGGAGCGGCCGCGGCGCTGGCCACGGAGGTTCTCGAGCCCGGGGGGGTCTTCGTGGCCAAGGTGCTCGGCGGCGGGGCCGATCCCGCGCTCGTCGCCGACCTGAAGCGGCGCTTCACCCGGGTCGACCACTTCAAGCCTCCCGCGAGCCGGGCGGATTCCTCGGAGAAGTTCCTGGTGGCCACCGGCTTCCGCCCGGCCTGAGGCCGGACGCCGCCCCCTTTCCATCGAGGCGCAGGCGTGGAATAGCACGGCGCGGCTCAGACGCGCCAAGCGACCGGGAGATTGACGATGGAACTGCGAGAAGCGCTCACCTTCGACGATGTCCTGCTGGTGCCCGGACCCTCGGAGATCCTTCCCGCCACCGCCGACACCACGACCCGGCTGACGACGAAGATCAGGCTCAACATACCGCTTCTGTCTGCGGCCATGGACACCGTGACCGAGGCCCGGATGGCCATCGCCATGGCGCAGTCAGGTGGGCTCGGGGTCATCCACCGCAATTTCGAGCCCGAGGACCAGGCTGCCGAGGTCCAGCGGGTCAAGCGTTTCGTCTCTGGCGTCGTCTACGCCCCGGTCACGCTCGATCCCGGACAGACGCTCGCCGACGCCAAGCGGCTCCAGGAGCGTTTCCGCATCACCGGCTTTCCGGTCGTCGACGCCGACGGTGTCGTGCTCGGTATCGTCACCAACCGCGATATGCGCTTTGCGAGCGACGACGCCACGCCGGTGCGCACGATGATGACGTCGGACCACCTCGCGATGCTGCGCGAGCCGGCGGACCTCGCCGAAGCCAAGAGCCTGATGGAGGCCCGGCGCATCGAGAAGCTGCTGGTGGTCGACGCGGGCGGCAAGCTGACCGGGCTTCTGACCATCAAGGACATCGAGCAGGCGGTGCTCAATCCCTTCGCGTGCAAAGATTCGCTCGGCCGCCTGCGAGTCGCGGGGGCCTCGACCGTGGGCGACGCGGGCTTCGAACGTTCGCGGCTGCTGATCGAGGCGGGCGCCGACGCGGTTGTCATCGACACCGCGCACGGGCATTCGTCGAGCGTCGCCGAGGCGGTGACCCGGCTCAAGGGCCACGCGCCCGAGATCGACGTGATCGCCGGCAACGTCGCCACTGCGCAGGCGACCCGGGCGCTGATTGACGCCGGCGCCGACGCGGTCAAGGTCGGCATCGGGCCGGGCTCGATCTGCACGACTCGCATCGTGGCGGGCGTGGGCGTGCCGCAGATGACGGCGATCGTGGAGTGCGCGGCCGAGGCGCGCCGCTCGGGGCACGCGATCATCGCCGACGGCGGCATCAAGTACTCCGGCGATTTCGCCAAGGCGATCGGCGCGGGGGCCGCCTGCGCCATGGTCGGCTCGATGCTTGCGGGCACCGACGAAGCTCCTGGCGAAGTCGTGCTCTACCAAGGGCGCAGCTTCAAGTCCTACCGCGGAATGGGCAGCCTCGGCGCGATGGCGCGCGGATCGGCCGACCGCTACTTCCAGAAGGAGGCGAGCGCCGAGAAGCTCGTGCCCGAAGGGATCGAGGGCCAGGTTCCGTACAAGGGGCCAGTCTCAGGCGTGCTCCACCAGATGGTCGGCGGCCTTCGCGCAGCTATGGGCTACACCGGCAACCCCAGCATCGACCGTATGAACGAGAACTGCAGTTTCGTGCGCATCACCGGCGCCGGACTGCGCGAGAGCCACGTGCACGACGTGCAGATCACCCGCGAGAGTCCGAACTACCGGGCGGGCTGACGAGGCTAACGCCTGACCTGAACCAGTTGGCGCGCACTGACGTCGATGGCGCGCTCCGCGCCCATCACGTCGAGCAGAACCCGAACCCGCTCGCCATCGCTCAGCCCTACGAGCCTCCCGACCACCTCGGCGAAGGGGCCGGTCAGGAATCGCACGTCGTCACCGACCTTGAGTCGGTCCGGTTCGACGAGGATCGAGCCGGCAAGCTCGGCCCGCTTGAGTTGTGCGACCAGTCCCGCCGGAGCCTGCCTTGGCCGGTCGCCGTCCAGCAGCATCGTCGTGACGCCGTAAGTTCCAAGGATGGACCGCCAGTGATCCTTCGATAGGTCGAGCGCAACAAAGATGTAGCGCGGAAAGAGCGGTCTGCGGACGCGTCGCACGGTCCGCGCGTGCCGCACCACCCCATCGAAGGTCGGGCAATAGTTCTCGTAACCCTGCCGGCTGAGGTTCTGGGCGGCGAAACTCTCGCGCCTCGGCTGGGAATACACAACGTACCAGCGTTGCGTCTCGACAAGGCGACCGTAGGTGTCGTTGGCAGAATTCGTATCTAACGCCATACTCGCAGCTCACTCAACTTTCCAGTGCCCGGATCCTCCGCGCCGGGCCCTCCCGGCTGCACAGGCTCTATGCCCGGGCAGGGATTCAATACACTACTTCTGAACGCAACAATACTCCCGCTAGTGTGCGCCGAACCCCGTCAGTATAACCGCGATCGTGCGTCGCAGTATCATCCACTCCAGACGCCAACTGGCCCGCCGGATGTAGATCATGTCGAGGCGAGCCTTTCGCGCCGTGAGCGCGAGACCCTCGGCGTAGCCCATGCGCACCTGCGCAAGACCCGAAAGCCCTGGGCGCACCTGATGCCGGTCGTTGTAGCGGGGAACGAGCTCCACATAGGCCCTAGCATGCTCAAGCAGATCCGGCCGCGGTCCAACCAGGCTCATGTCGCCCTTGAGCACATTCCACAGTTGCGGCAATTCGTCGATCCGTGTCCGGCGCAGCCAGCGGCCGAGAGGGGTGATCCGGTGCCGCTCGAGCGGATCGTCCGGCCCCCGCGCCGCATCGGGGTCGGCGCGCATCGTGCGGAACTTCCACACCATGAAGACATCGCCGTGCCGGCCCATGCGTTTCTGGGTGTAGAACAGCCGACCCGGATTCACCCACGGATTGATCAGGAGCAGCCAGAGCGCGATTCCGGTGATGATCGGAAGGCCAATGATCGCGACGAATATGTCGAATACTCTCTTGGACGACCAAAAAAGGAAAGAACCGCGAAAGCCTTTGGAATTCCCGATCAGACGATGTCTCGACCCATCGGCACCAACCGAAAGTTCGGATTGCGAATACTGCCGCGCAATCGTCACCACAACTCTGCACTTCCGCGCATAAACACCCACTCGCTCGGCGAGCAGTCACGATTCCAAAGAATCAGAAACGCCCCATCCCAATTCCAATGTTACCGATTTCGTCCAGCATTGAAAGCCGTTACTGGGCGCGCCACCAAGAAATCGGCCTGCGAGGGCGTTCGATCGATTCTGTTCGGTCGGCCTCTAGAACTGGCGCCCGCCCCGCCGACGCCACACCAACCGAGGCGCCGACCGGAGGATACGACCCCGCTTGCGCGAAGCGGTCAGTCGTAGCCGCGCGAGCGGATCATCTGCACCTTCAGGATCGCCGCCACGATCGAGAGCGGCGGCGAAGCCGCGCGTCCGATCCCGATCACCTCCTCGTCGTCGCGCGCGCCGCTTCGGCGCAGAGTGCAGGTCCAACGCCCCCCGTGCTCGAGCGCGGCGCCCTCGAGCGTCACCGCCCAGCCCGGCAGCATCGCGGTCACGAGCGCCAGCGCCCTGTCGGTGGCGTCGACCACCGACGGACCGACGTCGTGCGCCTTGTCCACCAGGTCGCTCAGCGCCCTGAGCGAGGCGATCGCGAGATCGATGTCGACCGCCGGGGCCCGCTCGATGCGATCCAGCAGCGCCTTGGCTTCGTCCTTGTTCATTGCGGCTCCGTCCTCGATGGCCTGCGCTTGTCTCCTGCGCGCACCATGCGCGAAGGCGGCGCGGCGCGAATTGACAGAGATCAATGCGCCGCCCGCCCCCAGCCCTACCACGGTGGGACAAGCTCGGGGAGGCGACAGGCGATGACGCAGCGTACGGAAACACCACTCGTGATGTGGTTCGAGGATCTCAGGCGCGAGGACGTGGCTCTCGTCGGCGGCAAGAACTCGTCGCTCGGCGAGATGGTCCGGGAACTCGGACCGTCGGGCATCCAGGTGCCGCCCGGTTTCGCGACCACCTCGGACGCCTTCCGCGGCTACATCACCGAGAACGGGCTGGACGATCTCATCGCCGACACCATGGCCCGCAAGGAGGCCGGCAAGATCACCCTGCAGGACGCCGGACGCTCCATCCGCGAGGCGATACGCCACGGCGACTGGCCCGATGCGCTGCGCGACGCGATCCTCGAGGCCTATCGGGTCCTGGGGCAAAGGGCCGGAACCGAGGCGCCCTCGGTGGCGGTCCGCTCGAGCGCCACCGCCGAGGACCTGCCGGACGCGAGCTTCGCCGGCCAGCAGGAGACGTTTCTGAACGTGTGCGGCGAAGACGCGCTGCTGACCGCTTGCCGCGACTGCTACGCCTCGCTGTTCACCGACCGCGCGATCGCATATCGCGCCCTCAAGGGCTTCGACCACGAGGACGTGGCGCTCTCGGTCGGCGTGCAGCTCATGGTGCGCTCCGACATCGGCGGCGCGGGCGTGATGTTCTCCATCGACACCGAGAGCGGCTTTGACCGGATCGTGCTCATCAACGCCGCCTGGGGTCTCGGCGAGAACGTGGTGCAGGGCTCGGTCACGCCGGACGAATACGAGGTCTTCAAGCCGCTGCTCGACGAGCCGGAGCTGTCACCCATCGTCTCCAAGCGGCGCGGCGCCAAGGAGAAGAAGCTCATCTACGCCGGCCAGAAGGGCGGCGAGACGCGCAACGTGCCGACCTCCAAGGCCGAGCGCGCCGCCTTCGTGCTCTCGGACGAGGAAATCCTGACGCTCGCCCGCAACGCCGTGGTCATCGAGCGTCACTACGGGCGCGCGATGGACATGGAGTGGGCCAAGGACGGCGCGGACGGACCCATCTACATCGTCCAGGCGCGACCCGAAACGGTGCAGTCCAGCGTCGACGCCGGCGCGATCCGCTCCTACCGCGTGACCCGCTCAGGCCGCCGGCTCACCGCGGGGGTCGCCGTCGGCGAGGCCGTGGTGTCCGGGCGCGTGTGCCTGATCGAGAGCGCAGCCGACATCAGCCGCTTCGTCGACGGCGCGGTGCTCGTGACTTCGATCACCGATCCCGACTGGGTGCCGATCATGAAGCGCGCCGCGGCCATCGTGACTGACCATGGCGGCCGGACCAGCCACGCCGCGATCGTCAGCCGCGAACTCGGCTTGCCTGCGATCGTGGGCACCGGCGACGCCACCCATGTCCTCCACGACGAACAGGAAGTGACGGTGTCCTGCGCCGAGGGCGACGACGGCTACGTGACCGAGGGCGTCGCCGAGTTTGAGGTCTCCGAAACCCGGCTCGACAGCGTGCCCGACACCCGCACGGATATCATGCTCAACATCGCCAACCCCTCCGCGGCGTTCCGCTGGTGGCGGCTGCCGGTGGCCGGCGTCGGCCTTGCGCGCATGGAGTTTGTGGTCTCGAACGCGGTGCGCGCCCACCCGATGGCGCTGATCCGCTTCGACCAACTCAAGGACGAGGCGGCGCGGGCCGAGATCGAGACCCTGACCGCAGGCTACGCCGACAAGGCGGACTACTTCGTCGACAGCCTCGCGCTCGGCCTTTCACGCATCGCCGCGCTCTGCCACCCCAAGCCTGTCATCATCCGGATGAGCGACTTCAAGACCAACGAATACGCAGAACTTCTCGGCGGGCGGCAGTTCGAGCCCGACGAGGAGAACCCGATGATCGGGTTCCGCGGCGCCTCGCGCTACTACTCGGACGCCTACCGCGAAGGCTTTGCGCTGGAATGCCGGGCCATCCACCGCCTGCGCGAGCGACTGGGCTTTCGAAACGTGATCATGATGATCCCGTTCTGCCGCACCGTCGCCGAGGCCGACCGCGTGCTTGAGGTCATGGCCGAGAACGGGCTGCGCCGCGGCGAGAACGGCCTGCAGGTCTACGTCATGTGCGAGATCCCCGCGAACGTCATTCTCGCCGAGGACTTCGCCAAGCGCTTCGACGGCTTCTCGATCGGGTCGAATGACCTCACTCAGCTCACGCTGGGTGTCGATCGCGATTCAGGTGAGCTTGCAGCGGTCTTCGACGAGCGAGACCCCGCGGTGCTCTGGATGATCAACCAGGCGATCGAGCGGGCCCACGCCGCGGGCGTCAAGGTCGGCTTCTGCGGTCAGGCCCCGAGCAACGATCCGGCCTATGCGCGGCTTCTCGTGGAGGCGGGGGTGGATTCGATCTCCGTCTCGCCCGACACCTTCCTGCGCGTCAAGCAGCTGGTGGCCGAGGCGGAGGGCTGACGCCGCCAGCCCTGCGCCGCCCGCCACCCCTTGCATTGTCGTCCCGGATCTGCCAGACGGCCGCATCCCTCCATTAAGAGCATCGCGTCGCCTCTCGTACGGACCCGGAGGGAAATGGGATCCGTTTTGAAGCGCGCCAGTGAGAAGGTTGGCAATGGCTCTCTACGAGCACGTGTTCATTTCGCGCCAGGATCTCTCGAATGCGCAGGCCGAGGGCCTGGTTGAGCATTTCGGCGGAATCCTGACTGAGAACGGCGGCTCGCTGATCGACAGCGAGTACTGGGGCCTCAAGACGATGGCCTACAAGATCAAGAAGAACCGCAAGGGTCATTACGCGTTCCTGCGGTCGGACGCGCCCGCGCCGGCGGTCCAGGAGATGGAGCGTCTCATGCGGCTTCACGACGACGTCCTGCGCATCCTCACCGTGAAGGTGAAGGCGCACGAGGAAGGACCCTCGGTCGTCGTCCAGTCCCGGAATCAGCGCGACGAGCGCGGCGGCGGCCGCCGCCGGCGCGACGACTGAGCGAGGAGCGCACATCATGGCCACAAGACCCTTCTTCCGTCGGCGCAAGTCCTGCCCGTTCTCCGGCAAGGACGCCCCGAAGATTGACTACAAGGACGTCAAGCTCCTGCAGCGCTACATTTCGGAGCGCGGCAAGATCGTGCCGTCGCGCATCACCGCCGTCTCGTCCAAGAAGCAGCGCGAACTAGCGCAGGCGATCAAGCGCGCGCGCTATGTGGCGCTGCTGCCCTACGCGGTGAAGTGAGGAGCCTGAGCAATGGAAATCGTACTTCTCGAACGCGTGGCCAAGCTCGGTCAGATGGGCGACGTCGTGAAGGTCAAGCAGGGCTACGCGCGCAACTTCCTGCTGCCCCAGGGCAAGGCGCTGCGGGCAACCCAGACCAACCTCGCGCGGTTCGAGACCGACCGCGCCCAGCTCGAGGCCCGCAACCTCGAGCTCAAGCATGAGGCCGAGGCCGTCGCTGCGAAGCTTGACGGCAAGCAGTTCGTGATCATCCGCTCCGCTTCCGAGGGTGGTGCGCTCTACGGCTCGGTCACCACCCGCGACGCAGCCGACGCCGCGACTGCGGACGGCTTCAGCCTCGATCGCCGGCAGGTGATCCTCAACCACCCGATCAAGGAGCTGGGCCTGCATGTCATCGAGGTGCGCCTGCATCCCGAAGTCATCGCCAACATCTCGGTCAACGTGGCGCGCAGCTCCGAAGAGGCCGAAATGCAGGCCGCCGGCAAGACCATCCAGGAGTTGCAGGCCGAGGCCGACGCCGAAGCGGAGTTCGACATCGCAGAGCTCTTCGACGACATCGGCTCGGCGGCGCTCGACGTGGTCGACGAGGCCGACGCGCCCCGCTCCACCGGCGACGGATCGCTCGACGATCCGCGCGACGCCAGCGACGACCGGCACGCCTAGCCGCCCCCCGCGCAACACCATCGCCGGTCGCCTTCCCTGGCGACTGGCAACTCGATCCGCGCGGCGCGGCGGCCCCGCGAGCCAGTCGCAATCCGTTCAACCATGCGCGCGCAGGTTGAACCAGACTTATCCCCGTTACGCCCGCAGTTAACAATGGCGCGGTCCCCGCACGTCCCGCTATAAGCTGGGACGCTTGGAAACGGAGATCATGGCCGACGGATCCGCAGCCCCCGACGAGGACCGTGTCACCGGTCTGCCCAGCAACATCGAGGCCGAGCAGGCGCTGCTCGGCGCCCTTCTGGTCAACAACGACGTCTACGACCGCATCTCCGCGATCGTCGGACCAGAGCACTTCTTCGATCCCGTGCACGCCCGCATCTTCGAGGTCGCCGCGGACCGCATCCGCCGCAACGCGCTCGCCACACCGGTGACGCTCAAGGCGTTCTTCGAGGATGACGCCGGCCTCGCCGAACTCGGCGGCGCGGCCTATCTCGCGCGGTTGGCCGGTGCGGCGATAACGCTTTCGGCGGCCCGCGACTACGCCCAGCTCGTCTACGATCTGGCCATCCGACGCGAGCTCATCGTCATCGGCCAGGACATCGCCGACCGGGCCGCGCGGGCGGAACTGGAAAGCGGTCCGCGCGAACAGATCGTCGACGCGGAGCAGGCGCTCTACCAGCTCGCCGAAAAGGGTAAGGGCGACAAGGGCTTCCAGACCTTCCGCCGCGCCGCGACCGATGCGGTCAACGTCGCCAACGCCGCCTATCTCCGGGACGGCGGCCTCGCGGGGCTGTCCACCGGGCTGATCGACCTCGACAAGTGGCTGGGCGGCCTGCACCCTTCCGACCTGCTGATCCTCGCCGGCCGGCCCTCGATGGGCAAGACCTCCCTGGCCACCAACATCGCCTACAACATCGCCAAGCACTACCTGCGCGGCAAGCGCCCCGACGGCACCGAAGGCGCGGTGCAGGGCGGCGTCGTCGGCTTCTTCTCGCTGGAGATGTCGGCCGAACAGCTCGCCGCGCGCATCCTCTCGGAGGTCTCCGAGGTGCCCTCGCATCTGATCCGCAAGGGCGATCTCACCGAGGACCAGATGCGCGGCTTCATCGAGGCCGCGCAATCGCTGGAGCAGTGCCCGCTCTTCATCGACGACACGCCCGCGCTGCCGATCTCCACCATCGCGGCCCGGGCCCGGCGGCTCAAGCGCCAGCACGGGCTCGACGTGATCTTCGTCGACTACCTCCAGCTCGCCCGGCCTGCTTCGTCGCGGTCCGAAGGCCGCGTCCAGGAAGTATCCGAGATCACGCAGGGCCTGAAGGCGATCGCCAAGGAGCTCAACGTCCCCGTGGTCGCGCTCAGCCAGCTCTCGCGACAGGTCGAGGCCCGCGAGGACAAGCGGCCCCAGCTCGCCGACCTGCGCGAATCGGGCTCCATCGAGCAGGACGCCGACGTGGTGATGTTCGTCTTCCGCGAGGAATACTACCACGAGCGGCTCAAGCCCGCCGAGAACGATCCCAAATTCCCCGAATGGCAGGCGCGCATGGGCGAGTTGCACGGTCTCGCCGAGGTGGTCATCAGCAAGCAGCGCCACGGTCCGATCGGCAACGTCAAGCTGGCCTTCCAGGGCGAACTCACCCGGTTCTCGAACCTCGCGCGCTCATTCCAGCAGTCCGGCGAGGGCCGCGACTTCGGCTGACGGCCCGCCTCAGAGCAGGATCGCCCCCGCGAGGCCCAGAAACGCGAAGAAGCCGAAGACGTCGGTGATCGTGGTGACGAAGGTTCCGGAAGCCAGCGCCGGATCGGCGCCGGCCTTCTCGAGGCCGATAGGCACCAGGACCCCGGCCAGCGCCGCAACGATCATGTTGCCGATCATCGCCGCGGCGATCACCAGCGCGAGCGCCGGGTCGCGGTAGTAGGCCCAGCAGAGCCCGCCGATCATCAGCGCGAAACCGACCCCGTTCAGGAGCCCCACCACGCCCTCGCGCCAGACGATGCGCCGGACGTTGGCGGTGGTCAGATCGCGGGTGGCCAGCGCGCGCACCGCCACGGTCAGCGTCTGGGTGCCGGCGTTGCCCCCCATCGAGGCCACGATCGGCATCAGCACCGCGAGCGCGACCACCGCCTCGATCGTGTCGGTGAACATCGCGATCACCGCCGAGGCGAGGATCGCCGTGACGAGGTTGACCGTCAGCCATCCGAACCGCGCCTTCGCGATCTCGCGCACGCCGTCCGACAGCTCCTCGTCGCCGACGCCCGCGAGCAGGCGCATGTCCTCTTCGGCCTCGTCCTCGAGCACCTCCATGGCGTCATCGATGGTGATCACACCCGCGAGCCGCCCGTCGGCGTCCACCACCGGCGCCGAGATCAGGTGGTACTTGTTGAAGGCGAGCGCCACGTCCTCCTGCGAGACGTCCACGGCGAAGGTGCGGAAGTCCTCGGTCATCAGCGACATCAGCGAGGTCGCGCGGGACGCCGCCATCAGCCGCCCGAGCGAGACCATGCCCACGGGATGCATCTGCGGATCGACGATGATCAGGTCGTAGAAGCTCTCGGGCAGGTCCTCGGCGCCGCGCATGAAATCGATGGCGTCGCCCACGGTCCAGTGCTCGGGCGCGACGACCACCTCGCGCTGCATGAGGCGCCCGGCAGAATAGTCCTCGTAAAGGAGCGAGCGCTCGACGGCGACACGGTCGGGCTCGTCCAGCGCCTCGAGCAGCCGCTCCTGCTGAGGCTCGTCCAGGTCCTCGGCCAGATAGACGACGTCGTCGGTGTCGAGATCCTGCACCGCCGCCGCGAGCACGTCGTCCGACAGCGCCTCGAGCACGTCGTCGCGCACGCCCTCATCGAGTTCGGACAGCACCGACCCGTCAAGCCGCTCGCCCCAGAGCACCACAAGCGCCCGCCGCTCGGCCCGGCCGATCTGTTCGAGCAGATCGGCGATGTCGGCCTCGTGCAGCGGTTCGAGCAGCGCCGCGAGCCGTTCGTGGTCCTGCGCCTCGACCGTCTCCAGGATGTCGTCGATCTTCTCCTGATCGAGGACGTCCGGAGCGGTCGCGGCCGTGTCGGCGTCTTCCTCAACCTCGGTCATGGAGCGCTCCTTCGGGCGGCACGCGGGCCGGTTCTGCCGATGAACGTCCGACGCATAAGGCCTGCCTGTCAGGTGTCAATCACCACTTGACGACCCACACCCGAGGGGGGCTCCTTGCGAGTCCTCCACGCGGAGCGGAACACCTTGGCGCGCGCGCGACTGACCATCAACCTCGACGCCGTCGCGGCCAACTGGGCGCGACTCGACGCGCTGTCGGGTCCTGGGGTCGAGACCGCCGCCGTGATCAAGGCCGACGCCTACGGGCTCGGCGCGGCGCGCGTCGGCCCGCGCCTCGCCCGGGCCGGGGTCCGCAGCTTCTTCGTGGCTCTCGCCGAGGAGGGCGCGGTGCTCCGCGCGGCGATCGGACCGGGCTCGCGCATCTTCGTCTTCGCGGGCTACATGGAGGGCGACGCTGGGCTCTTCGCAGACAGCGACCTCATACCATGCCTCAACTCACCCGCTCAAGCCGCTGCATTCACTTCCACCCACCCCAGTCGCGCCTTCGCATTCCAGCTCGACAGCGGCATGAACAGGCTGGGCATGGAGGCAGCAGAACTCGCGGGCGTCCTCGACCCCGGCGGTCCCCGTCCGGTCCTGCTGCTCTCCCATCTCGCCTGCGCCGACGATCCTGACCACCCGATGAACGCGGCCCAGGCCTCAGCCTTCGACGCCATGGCCCGTCGCCTCCCCGGCGTCCCGCGCAGCCTCGCGGCGACCGGCGGCGTCTTGCTCGGCGACCGGTTCCATCACCAGATGACCCGTCCCGGCGTTGGTCTCTACGGCGGGCGGCCCTTCGCGGCGGCGCGGCCGGTGGTGACCCTGGCGCTGCCTGTGATCCAGACCCGCGCGGTCGCGCCTGGCGAGGCGGTGGGCTACGGTGCCGCCTGGACCGCCGCGCGGCCGACGCAGGTGGCGACCGTGGCGGCGGGCTACGCCGACGGGCTGCTGCGCCATCTCGGCGCGGGCCGGGCCCTCCTCTTCGCCGGCGACCGGCCCTGCCCGGTGATCGGACGGGTCTCGATGGACCTCATCACCGTCGACGTCACCGGCCTCGACGCGGTGCCACCCATTCTCGAAATCCTCAACGAAAGCCAGACCATCGACGACCTCGCGGCCGAGGCGGGCACGATCGGATACGAGATCCTCACCGCCCTTGGCGATCGTTACGAGCGTGTCTACAAGGGCTGACCTCGGATCCGGGTCATCGATGCAAGCCTTCGGCCTTCTCACCGGCTTTCTCGCCTCCATCGGGCGCAGCGTGCTCTCGCTGGTCGCAACGACCGGGCGCGTGACGCTCTTCACCGCCTCCGCGCTGGCCCATCTGGTCCGCCCGCCCTTCTACCTCGCCGAGATCGCCACCCAGTTCGCCCGGATCGGCTACTTCTCGCTCCCGGTCGTCGGGCTGACCGCGCTCTTCACCGGCGCGGCGCTGGCGCTGCAGATCTACGCCGGCGGCGCGCGGTTCAGCGCCGAGACCGTCGTGCCCTCCATCGTGGCCATCGGCATCGTGCGCGAGCTTGGGCCCGTGCTCGGCGGGCTGATGGTCGCGGGCCGGGTCGCCTCGTCGATCGCCGCGGAAATCGGCACCATGCGCGTCACCGAACAGATCGACGCGCTCACCACCCTCTCCACCGAACCGATGCAGTATCTCGTCGCCCCGCGCCTTCTGGCCGCGACCGTGGCGATGCCGGGGCTGGTGCTTGTGGGCGACATCATCGGCATTTTTGGCGGCTACCTGATCGGCGTGGCGCGGCTCGGCTTCGACCCGGGCACCTACATTCGCAACACGCTCGACTTCCTCGAGCCAGGCGACGTGATCTCCGGCCTGGTCAAGGCGGCGGTCTTCGGCTTCATCCTGGCGCTGATGGGCTGCTACAACGGCTACAGTTCGGGCCGCGGCGCGCAGGGCGTCGGCCGGGCGACAACCAACGCGGTCGTCTCAGCTTCGATCCTGATCCTCGCGGCCAACTACGTCCTCACCGAGGCGTTCTTTTGACCCAGGCGTCGCCCCCGCGGATCGAGGTCCGCGATCTCAGCAAGGCCTTCGAGGGCAAGACGGTGCTCGAGGGCGTCGACCTGTCGGTTCCGCGCGGACAGAGCCTCGTGGTGATCGGCGGCTCGGGCACCGGCAAGTCGGTCCTGCTCAAGTGCATCCTGGGGATCCTGCACCCCGACAGTGGCGAGGTGCTCTTCGACGGGGCCCCGCTCGACCGCCGGCGGCGCACGGGCTTCCTGCGCCGCTTCGGCATGCTGTTTCAGGGCGCCGCGCTCTTTGACAGCCTGCCGGTCTGGCGCAACGTCGCGTTCCGCTTCGAGCACGGAGATATGCGGCTGTCGCGGCCCGAGGCCCGCGCCCGCGCGATCGACAAGCTGCGCCGGGTCGGGCTCGGCCCGGAGACGGCCGACCTCTATCCCTCCGAGCTCTCGGGCGGAATGCAGAAGCGCGTCGGGCTCGCCCGCGCCATCGCGACCGACCCGGAGGTGATCTTCTTCGACGAGCCGACCACCGGTCTCGACCCGATCATGTCGGGGGTCATCAACGAGCTCATCCGCGAGATCGTCACCGAGATGGGCGCGACCGCGGTCACCATCACCCACGACATGCGCACGGTGGAGACGATCGCCGACAGCGTCGCGATGCTCCACGATGGCACGTTGCGCTGGTCGGGACCCGCGTCCGGGATCGCGTCCTCCGACAATCCCTATCTGCGCCAGTTCGTCGCCGGCAGCGCCGACGGCCCGATCATGACGCTGCGATGAGCCGGCGCGCGCCCCAGTTTGTCTGCGCCGACTGCGGGGCGCGCTCGGCCAAGTGGGCGGGACGCTGCGACGTCTGCGGGGCCTGGAACGCCATCTCCGAACAGGCGGCGCGGCCCTTCGGCGGACCCGGAGACGGGCTTTCTGCGGGTGCGGCGGGCCGGGTGGTCGCGCTGACCGGCCTGCGCGGCGCCGACCGCGAGGAGCCGCGCCTCGAGAGCGGCGTCGGCGAATTCGACCGCGTGCTCGGCGGCGGCCTGGTGGCGGGCTCAGCCACCCTCGTCGGCGGCGATCCCGGCATCGGCAAGTCCACGCTGCTCCTCCAGGCGGCCGCGGCCTTCGCCGGCCCCGAGCGCCAGCCGATCTACATCTCCGGGGAGGAGGCGGTCGCGCAGATCCGACTACGCGCCGCCCGGCTGGGACTGGACGCCGCACCGGTCCGCCTCGCGGCCGAGACCGGCCTTGCCGACATCCTCGCGACCCTCGACGCCGAGCGCCCGCCGCTCGCAATCGTCGAATTCGATCCAGACCGTCTGGTCGGAGGCCAGCGCCGGCGCGCCCGGCTCGGTGGGACAGGTGCGCGGCGCAGCACAGGAGCTCGTCAGCTTCGCCAAGCGCACCGGGGTGCCGGTGTTCCTGGTCGGGCACGTCACCAAGGAAGGATCGATCGCCGGCCCGCGCGTCATCGAGCACATGGTCGACACCGTGCTCTATTTCGAGGGCGAGCGCGGGCACCAGTTTCGCATCCTGCGCGCGGTCAAGAACCGCTTCGGCTCGGTGGACGAGATCGGCGTCTTCGAGATGACCGGGACCGGCCTGCGCGAGGTCGCCGACCCCTCCGCGCACTTTCTCTCCGAGCGCGAGGCTCCGGCCCCGGGATCGGCGGTCTTCGCCGGCATCGAAGGGTCGCGCCCGGTCCTCGTCGAAGTCCAGGCCCTGGTGGCGCCCTCGGCGCTGGGCACGCCGCGGCGCGCGGTCGTGGGTTGGGACGCCGGCCGGATGGCCACGGTGCTCGCCGTGCTCGACGCGCGCTGCGGCCTGAGCTTCGCCGGGCTCGACGTCTATCTCAACATCGCCGGCGGGCTCCGGCTCAGCGAACCCGCGGCCGATCTCGCCGTCGCCGCGGCGCTGGTCTCGGCGCGCACCGGCAGGCCGGTTCCCGCCGACGCGGTGATCTTCGGCGAGATCAGCCTGTCCGGCGCGCTCCGCCCGATCGCCCAGGCCGACGCCCGGCTCGGCGAGGCCGAGAAGCTCGGATTCGCCCAGGCCTTCACCCCGCCCCGCGCCGCATCCGCCAAGTCGCGACGCATGACGATTCACGAGGTTGCGGACCTGCGCTCATTCATAGAGAAGAGCCTTGGCGTGATCGACGGCTAGGAACTGTTGCGCATGGAAGGTTTCACCTGGGTGGACGGCGTCGTGCTCGCCGTCATCGTGATCTCGGCGCTGCTCGCCTATTCCCGCGGCCTCGTGCGCGAGACGCTGTCGATCCTTGGCTGGATCGCAGCGGCGGTCGCGGCGTTCGTGTTCGGTCCGAGCCTCGAGCCGCTGATGCGCGAAGTGCCGGTGCTGCGCGACGTCATCGGAACAAACTGCGAGCTCGGCGTCCTCGCGGGCTTCGCGGTGGTCTTCGCCGTGGCGCTGATCGTGGTCTCACTCTTTACGCCGGTTCTGTCCTCCGCCGTGCAGAATTCTGCGATCGGACCCGTGGACCAGGGGCTCGGGTTGCTGTTCGGGGTGGCGCGCGGCGTGCTGCTCGTCGCCATCGCGCTCGCGATCTACAGCCGCGCTCTCGGCGCCGGTCCCGATGGCGAGGGCGGGGTTGCCGCCGTCGAGGCGAGCCGCAGCGCCGCGGTCTTCGCGGGCGTGGAGGCGCAGCTCGCAGCACTGCTTCCCGAAAACGTCGACTGGATCACCGAACGGTGGGACCAGCTCAACGCCAACTGCCAGTGAAGGAAGGCGCATCGGGCGTTTTCATCGACGCCCCGCGGCCCTATATCGTCAGAGGGCGCTTCTCGAAAGGGACTCCGATGGCTCTGGGATCGCACCCCTTCGACGACGACAAGCTGCACGAGGAATGCGGCGTCTTCGGGGCGATCGGGGTCCAGGACGCCGCGAACTTCGTGACGCTGGGCCTGCACGCGCTCCAGCACCGCGGCCAGGAGGCAGGCGGGATCGTCTCCTACACGCCCGAGAGCGGCTTCTGCCAGGTGCGCCGCTTCGGCTACGTGCGCGACACCTTCACCAAGCCCGACGTCATGAGCCAGTTGCCCGGCGAGATCGCCATCGGCCACGTGCGCTACTCGACCGCAGGCGCCAAGGGCACGACCGCGATCCGCGACGTCCAGCCGCTCTTCGCCGAATTCGCCATGGGCGGATGCGCCATCGCGCACAACGGCAACATCACCAACGCAGACAGTCTGCGCCAGGAGTTGATCGGCCGCGGCTCGATCTTCCAGTCCTCCTCGGACACCGAGTGCATCATCCACCTGATGGCGCGCTCGATCCAGAAGAACATCCCCGAGCGCATGAAGGACGCGCTGCGCCGCGTCGAGGGCGCCTTTTCGATCGTGGCGATGACGCGCTCCAAGCTGATTGGCGTGCGCGACGCGCTCGGCGTGCGGCCGCTGATGCTCGGGCAGGTCGGCGACGGCTGGGCGCTGTCCTCGGAGACCTGCGCCTTTGACATCATCGGGGCAGAATTCGTCCGCGAGGTCGCGCCCGGCGAGATGGTGATCTGCACCGCCAGCGGCGTGGAGAGCTTCTTTCCCTTCGACCGGGTCAAGCCGCGGTTCTGCATCTTCGAGCACGTCTACTTCTCGCGCCCCGACAGCGTCATCGGCGGCGCCTCGGTCTACGAGACCCGCCGCCGCATCGGCGTCGAGCTCGCCCGCGAGGCGCCCGTCGAGGCCGACCTCGTCTGCCCGGTCCCCGACAGCGGCACGCCTGCGGCCATCGGCTACTCCCAGGAGAGCGGCATCCCCTACGCCATGGGGATCATCCGCAACCAGTACATGGGCCGCACCTTCATCGAGCCGACCGAGCAGATCCGCAACATGGGCGTGCGGCTGAAACTCAACGTCAACCGCGCGGTGATCGCTGGCAAGCGCATCGTGCTCGTCGACGACAGCGTTGTGCGCGGCACCACCAGCCAGAAGATTCGCGAAATGGTGCTCGACGCAGGTGCTGCCGAAGTGCACTTCCGCATCGCCTCGCCCCCGACCCAGTGGCCATGTTTCTACGGCGTCGACACGCCCGAGCGCGAGAAACTCATCGCCGCCACCATGAACGAGGAAGAAATGCGCGCTCTCATCGGTGTTGACAGCCTGCGCTTCGTCAGCCTCGACGGCCTCTATCGCGCCTGCGGGGAATCGGAAGGCCGCGACGCCGCGAGCCCGCAGTTCTGCGACGCCTGCTTCTCCGGGGACTATCCGATCGCGCCGCTGGACCGGATCGAGAAGGGCTTCCGGATCCGGGTTCCCGCGTGAGCGAAGCCGATCGCACGGTCGCGCTCGTCACCGGCGCGAGCCGGGGCCTCGGATACGCCGTCGCGCGCGCACTCGGCGCCTCCGGGGCGCAGGTGATCGCGCTGGCGCGCACCGTCGGCGGGCTCGAGGATCTCGCCGACGATATCCTGGCCGCCGGTGGACCGAACCCGACGCTGGCGCCGCTGTCGCTCACCGACGAGGGCGGCATGCAACGCCTCTGCCTCGCCGTGCACGAGCGCTGGGGCCGGCTCGACATCGTCGTGCACTGCGCCGCGCACGCCCCGCCCCGCGCCCCGGTCCCAAACATTGACCCGCGCGACTTCGAGCAGAGCGCCGAAATCAACATCGGCGGAACCCGCCTGCTTGCGGTGATGGTGGCCCCGCTCCTGCTGGCCGCGCCAGCAGGCCGCTTCGTGCACGTCACCGACGACCGCGCCGGCCAGCCCTTCTACGGAGCCTACGGCGCGACCAAGGCGGCCGCCGACGCCCTGGCGCGCTCCTGGGCGGCGGAGAGCGCGCGCATCGGCCCGGCAGTCACGCTCTTCGTCCCGCGCCCGATGCCCACCGCGCTCCGGGCCCGGTTCTATCCCGGCGAGGACCCGTCCGCGCTCACCCCCTGCGCCGCGGAGGCGGCCCGGCTCATCGCGGCTCTGGAGGCGGGAACGCCCGCGGCTCCAGACCCGACTGGAACCAGCGGATGAAGCCGTCCATGGAGAACACCGGCACGCCGGTCGCCGCGCGGACGTCGCGCGCGTACGGGGTCATGTTGGTGCATTCGAGCACCAGCGCGCCGATGTCGGGATGGGCGTCGACCAGAGCGCGCGCCGCCGCCACGTTCTCCGCTCGCGCAGCGTCCACGTCGAGCGCGAGCGCGTCCCACAGGATCGCCCGCGCGAAGGCCCCATCGGGATCTACGCCGCCCACGGGCGTCCCCGGCGGAACCCCCGCCGCCTCCAGGTGCTCCGCCGACAGCGACGCCGCCGAGATCGTCAGCACGCCTACCCGCCGTCCCGGCGGCAGCAGCCGCTCGACCATCGCCACCTGCATCAGCGAGGACGCCGCCACCGGCACCTCCGCCGCCGCGGCGAGCTCCGCCTGGAACAGCGAGAGGAACCCGCAGTTCGTCGTTATCCCGTCGACCCCGTCGGCCACCAGCTCCCGCGCCGCCGCCACGAAGGCCGGCGCGAGCCCCTCCGCCCGGCGGTTGACCACCCGGTCCGGCGTGGCGCCGCGCACGATCCGGTAGTGCACCGGGAAGGGCCAGCTCGACGCATTGCCCATGTCGCCGGGAATGCGCGGAAAGCGCGCCTCGAGCATCAGCACGCCCACCGCCGCGCCGTAGATCGCCTTGCCGCCCGTCACCAGCATCGCCGTCGCCTCGCCTTGCGCGCGCCGCAGCCCGGGCCGGATCGGACGCGCGCCCAGTCTCCGCGCGCGCACATCGCCGTCAAGGGGCGGCGGCGCGCGCGGCCTGGCTTCCGCCCCGTCCCGTCCCGATGACCGCCGCGCTTGTGGCGATCGCGCAACACGCGCGAGCCGTCCTGGTGGCCGGCCTCGTCGCGGGGCTCGCGCTCCCCGATCTCGCGGCGGCGCTCAAGCCGTGGATCGCCGAGTTCGTGCTGGCGCTGCTCTTCGTCGCCGCTCTGCGCGTCGGCGCGCGCGCGGCCCTTGGCGCGCTCGGCGACCTCAGCGGCGCGCTCGCCGCGACCCTGGCGCTTCAGGTCGCGACGCCGTTGGCCATGCTGCTGGCGCTCGGCGCCGTCGGGGCGACGGGTCCGGTGGCCACCGGCCTCGTGCTCATGGCCGCGGCGTCGCCGATCTCGGGCGCGCCCAATCTGACGGCGATGACCGGCAGCGACCCGGCGCCGGCGCTGCGCCAGCTCATCGTTGGCACCGCGCTTCTGGGCGTCACCGTCGTCCCGGTGTTCTGGCTTGCACGCGACATGGGCGACGCGGCGGCCGTCGCCCAGACCGCCGGCGCCCTTCTCCTGTCGATCCTCGCCGCGGCAGGACTGGGCTTTCTCGCCCGCGCGGCCCTGCTCCGCGATCCCGGCCCCGACACGATCCGCGCCATGGACGGGCTTTCGGCGTTGCTGATGGCCGTGGTCGTCGTCGGCCTGATGGCCGCGGTCGGGCCGGCGATCACAGCCGCCCCGGGCCTGCTTGCATTGACGCTCGCGGCCGCTTTCGCGGGAAACATCGGCCTGCAGCTCGCCGCTGTGGCGGCCCTGCGCGGACGCGCCCCGGAGCGCCTCGTCGCGCCGCTCGCCATCTGCGCGGGCAACCGCAACATCGCGCTCTTTCTCGTGGCGCTGCCGTCGCAGACCACCGATCCGCTCCTGCTCTTCATCGGATGCTACCAGATCCCGATGTATCTGACGCCGATCCTGCTGGGACGGCTCTATCGCCACACCGCCCGAACGCCCTAGAACCTTCGCCCAACCTGCCCCGGAGCACCGCGATCATGGCCCGCCTTCGTTCCACCGTCCTGATCCTCGCCGCGGCCCTGGCGCTCGCCGCCTGCGCCGCCGGCGGGCCGATGGACCCGCCCGGGCCGCAGGCCGCCCGCGGCGCGGCGCCGGGTCAGTCCCTGGCCGACCTGCGCGTGTCCCGCTGGCCCGCCCAGGGGCGCGAGCGCGCGATCATCCTCGCCCTGCACGGCTTTGGCGACGCGGGCGATCTCACCTACGACGCCGCCGCCAGGTACTGGGCCGGTCGGGGGATAACCACCGTCGCCCCGGACCTGCGCGGCTTCGGGGGAAACCCTAGCCGCAAGCGCTGGCCCGGAGCCGAGGCGCTGGCCGCCGACGCGCAGGCGCTGGCGCGCGAGTTGCGCGCGCGCAACCCCGGCGTCCCGATCGTGGTCGTCGGGCATTCGATGGGAGGCGGCGTCGCGCTCGCCGCCGCGGCGCGGGGGATCGACGCGGAGGCGCTCGTCCTCGCAGCGCCCGCCATCGCCGGCGGCGACGCGCTCAATCCGGCGGTGCGCGGCGCGGCCTGGGCGATGGCCGCGGCCGCTCCCGACCGGCGCTGGACCGGCGGCGAGGTCGTGGAGATCTGGCCGACCGACAACATCGCGGCCCTGCGGCGGACGGCGGAGGACACGCGCGTGATCTCGGACCCGTCGAGCCGCGAGCTCTACGGCCTCATCCAGGTGATGGACGCAGCCAGGGCCGGGGCGCCTCGGGTGACGCTGCCGACGCTGACGCTCATGGGCGCCAACGACCAGCTGCTCGACCCCGCGACGATCCGGGCGGTGCACGACACGGCGCCGGGCGCCGTCGACTTCCGGCTCTATCCAGAAGGCTGGCACTGGCTCTTTCGCGACCTGCAGGCAGAGGGGGTCTGGCGCGACGTCGCCGACTTCGCGCTGGCGATCGAGCGGCGGGGCCCGATACGGGCCGCGGCCTCACCGCCCGAGGCTCCAACGCGACGCGGCGGGACGAACGGTTCGCCGAGAGGACCGTAGCCTGCTACTCCGGAAGGCGAGCATCAACGTAGTCTCGCCTGCCAAGGCGCGCGAGCAGCGAGGTGGCCCGCGCCGCCTCATCGGCGTTCATGCCGCGCGCCGGGATGGCATTGGCGGCAAAGCTGCCCTTGTGACTGTCCTCGATGAAGCCGGCCATCGCCCGCTCCAGTTCACCGACCGAGACGCCGCAGCCCGCCAGCAATCGAGCGGTCTCGTTGGCGCGATCCTGATTGAAATCCTCGTAGTGAATGGCGGTGAAGTCCATGCCCCGCCGCAGGGCCCGCAGATAACCGTCGATCCGCAGATCCCACATCAGCGTCGCGAATTCCTCGAAACCGACTGGTCCGTGGTCAGGTGGAAAGACGTCGTCGAGCAGATCGATCGGCGCGCCGACCATCACCATGTTCCAGAACGGTCGCCAGGTTTCCTTTTCGCCGAAGAACCGTTCCGGCCCGTCCACGCGCTGAACGAACCTGAACAGCGAGTTCGCGAAGCCGATAAGGTCGCGATACATGAAGACGCTGCGCGAGTCCGGAAACGCCATGTGGCAGGCTTCGGCGACAAGGATCGCTTCGCTGCGCGGCTTGATGACGATCGTTTCCGGCGTCCGTCCTCTCGGTGGACGACAGGTCCAGAGCGTCGCTGCCCGAACCAGTTCGGCGGTCTCGCCGCGGCCAAGGGACCGACGCCCAACGGCGATGTTGGTCAGGTACTCCGGCTCGGAAAGGCTCCAGACTTCTGGGATCTGCGCGAAGATGCGGCTCGCCAGCGTCGAGCCGCAGCGCGCGGTGGAGAACAGGAAGGCGAGGTGAGCGGGCGGCTTGATGGCGCGCGCCGTCGCGATCAGCCGGTCGAAGGGCATTAGCGCAGCCCTACGGGCGTCGGCGAACTGTCTGGCGAACACGAAGGTGGCTTGCGAAAGGTCGCTTCCCTCCGGCAGTTCCAACAGCATGGCGCGCCGTGTATCGAGGTCGAGGCAGTAGAGGGTCCAGTCCGGCGAATTCAGGACTTCCGTTTCGGTTGTCCGACCGGTGCGGCTGAGTTCGAAGTCTCCGAACTCACTAAGAGCGACGTCGTATTGCTTGCTTCGGGCCGCGATCTCGAAAAGCTCAAGATCCATTGATTGGAACCTGCAATTCGTCGGCCCTCGTCGCCTCGTCGAAACGAACCATCAGTGGGTCGAGTATCACGTGTGTGCGCGGCCGCGGCAATTTTAATCTGAGTGGAGATTGCGAGGGGGAGCTGCTCGCGAATAAAGGAACTTGGCGCGCGTTAACACCTGTTGATTTCAGGTAAACGGAAATCCAGAAACGATTTGATTACAGAGGCTTGACCGAAATTTCACGCGTGAATCACGGCGTGAATCACGCCCCCCGCTCGCCCAGGAACGCCCCGATCCGCTCCAGCGCCCGGCGGATGTTCTCTCGGCTGTTGGCGTAGCTGAGCCGGATGTAGCCTTCGCCGAGCACCCCGAAATCCGGCCCCCCGATCACTGCCACCCCGGCCTTCTCCAGCAGGTCCGAGGCCAGCGGCTTGGCCTGCCGCCCGGTCGCCGAGACGTTGGGAAACGCATAGAACGCCCCTTTCGGCGAGATACAGGACACACCCGGCAGCTTATTCAACAGATCGACCACCAGCCGCCGCCGTGCGTCGAACTCCGCCACCATTTCCGCCACCGCGTCCTGCGGCCCGGTCAGCGCCTCGAGCGCCGCGAACTGCGCCGGCGCGTTCACGCAGGACCAGGCGTTGACTGCCAGCTTGCGGGCCATGTCGTAAAAGGGCTGCGGCCAGACCGAATATCCCAGCCGCCAGCCGGTCATCGCGTAGGTCTTCGACCAGCCGTTGAGCAGGATCAGCCGGTCGCGGATCTCCGGATAGGAGAGCAGCGTGACATGCTCCTCGCCGTCGTAGAGCATCTGGTCGTAGATTTCGTCCGAAAGGATCGCGATGTCCGGCCGCTCGGCGAGCCCCGCGACCAGCCGATCAACCTCCGCTTTCGGCGTCACCCCGCCGGTCGGGTTCGCTGGCGAGTTGAGGATGATCAGCCGCGTCCGCTCGGAGATCAGCGCCAGCGTCTCCTCCGCCGAGAAGGCGAAGCCGTTCTCCTCGCGGATCGGGATCGGCACCGGCGCGGCCCCGGTGAACTCGATCATCGAGCGATAGATCGGGAAGCCCGGATCGGGATACATGATCTCCGCGCCCGGCTCGCCGAACATCAGGATCGCCGCGAACATCGTCACCTTGCCGCCCGGAACGATCAGCACGAGCCCCGGATCGACCTCGACGCCGAACCGCCGGTGCAGATCCGCGGCCACCGCCTCGCGCAATGGCGCAATTCCCGTGGCCGGCGTGTAGCCATGCTGCCCGTCGCGCAGCGCCTTTACGGCGGCCTCGACGATGTTCGGCGGCGTCGGGAAGTCTGGCTGGCCTATGCCGAGATTGATGATGTCACGCCCATGCGCCGCCAGCGCCCCGGCTCGCGCCAGCACCGCAAAGGCGTTCTCCTCGCCGATCCGGTCGAATCCCGCATTCGCACGGGGCCTGTGGGCGGCCGCCGCCGCGACGATTCCGTGGTCCATCACCAGACCTCTCTGGGAAGATGCAAGATCAGGGAAAGCTGGCGGACTGGGGAGGATTCGAACCCCCGACCCCTTGATTCGTAGTCAAGTACTCTATCCAACTGAGCTACCAGTCCGTCACGGTGGCAGGTACCTTTGGCCCTCGCGCATTGCAAGGCCCTTTTGGCCTTCGCGCCGCCGGGATGTTTACGGGAGCGCGCGATGGGCCTAGGGAAACACCCATGGACGCCGGCCCCGACCAGACCCTCCCGGACCGTTGCGCCGCGCTGATCGAGGACCTAGGCCTCGGCGCGCGAGGCGACATCACGCGTGTCGTCCCGCTCACCGGCGGCGTCGCCTCCGACATCGCCCGCGTCGATCTCGGCGAACGGCGCTACTGCGCCAAGTTCGCGCTCGCCCGTCTCCGGGTCGCCGCCGAATGGACCGCTCCCGTGCGCCGCAACCGCGCCGAATACGCCTGGCTCAGGTTCGCCGGCGCGACATCTCCGGGCTCCGCGCCGCAGACCTTCGGCCGCTCCGACCGCCTCGGCGGCTTCGTGATGGAATGCATCGACGGCGATGATGTGATCCTCTGGAAGAGCGCACTGCTCGCCGAAAACGCGGACGCGGGCCAAGCGGCCGCGGTCGCAGACGCGCTCGGCCGCATCCACGCCGCCTCCGCGCAGCCCGGCTTCGACGCGTCCGCGTTCCGCAACGCCGAGGACTTCGCTGCGCTGCGCATCGAGCCCTACCTGATCTGCGCCGCCCGCGTCCACCCCGCCGCCGCCGACCGCCTCGCTGCGCTTGCTCAAGGCCTGGTGCGGGCGCAGGGCGTGCTGGTCCACGGCGACGTCAGCCCCAAGAACGTGCTCTTTCGAGACGGCGCGCCGGTGCTGCTCGACGCCGAGTGCGCCACGCTCGGCGATCCCGCCTTCGACGTCGCCTTCTGTCTGAACCATCTGGTGCTCAAGGCCTTCCACGCCCCCGCATCCGCAGCGCGACGGCGCGCCGACCTGGAGGCGTTCCGAACCACCTACGTCCGCCACGTCGCCTGGGAGGATCCCGCTGCGCTGGAGCTTCGCATCGCCGCACTGCTGCCGGCGCTGATGCTCGCGCGGGTGGACGGCAAGTCCCCGGTCGAATACCTGTCGCCCGACGCGCAGGCGAGCGTGCGCGCGGCGAGCCTTGCGCTGCTCGCCGACGGGCCGCGGGCGCTGGGGGCGACAATGGCGGCGATCGCTGCCCGGATCGGGGGCTGAATGGCGCAGGACCGCATCACCGACGTGATCGCCCGCCGGATCTGGGATTCCCGCGGGCGACCGACCGTCGAGGTCGAGATCGCGCTCAAGGGCGGCGCGCGCGGGCGCGGCGTCGCCCCGGCCGGCGCCTCCCGGGGCTCGCGCGAAGTCGTGGACCTGCGCGACGGCGGCCCGCGTTTCGGCGGCATGGACGTGCAGGCGGCGCTCCGGAACGTGCGCGAGACCATCGCGCCGGCGATCCTCGGCGCCGGGGCGCTCGACCAGACCGCGATCGACCGCGCGATGCGCGACCTCGATCCGTCTGCGAACAAGGCGCAGCTCGGCGGCAACGCCACGGTCGCGGTCTCGCTCGCCGTCCTGAACGCCGGCGCTGCGGCCTCCGGCCAGCCGCTCTGGCGGCGGGTTTCGGAGCTCTGCGGGACCACGCCGTCGATGCCGCTTCCCGAGATCCAGATCTTCGGCGGCGGCGCGCACGCCGGGCGCCGGGTCGACATCCAGGACTTCATGGTGATGGTCCCGGGCGCCGGCAGCTTCGGCGAAGCCCTCGAGGTGACGGCCGAGATCTACCGGGCCGCGGGCGAGATCATGGCGGAACGCGGCGCGCTCAGGGGCGTCGCCGACGAGGGCGGCTGGTGGCCGGACTTCGCCTCCAACGAGGAGGCGCTCGAGACGCTGGTGTGCGCCATCGAGCAGGCGGGCGAGGTTCCGGGCGAGCGGGTGAAGATCGCGCTCGACGTCGCCGCCTCGGAGTTCGGCGCAGCGGGAAGCTACCGTCTCGCGCTCGAGGATCGGGCGCTGTCCTCCGCCGGCATGATCGATCTGCTGGGAGGCTGGATCGAGCGGTTTCCGATCGCCTCGGTCGAGGATCCGCTCGGCGAGGATGATCCCGAAGGCATGCAGGCGTTCACGGCGGCGTTCGGGGATCGGGTGCAGGTGATTGGAGACGATTTTCTCGTCACCAGCGCGGAGCGGATTGCGGACGCATCACAGTCCGGCGCCTGCAACGCGGTGCTGATCAAGGTCAACCAGGCGGGAACCGTGAGCGAGGCGGTTGCGGCCTTCGAAGCGGCCCGAAGAGCCAGATGGTCCGCCATCGTCTCGGCCCGATCCGGAGAGACCGAGGATGTTTCGATCAGTCATCTGGCGGTGGGTCTCGGCGCGGAACAGCTGAAAGTGGGATCGTTTGCGCGTTCGGAACGCATGGCGAAGTGGAACGAGGTGCTTGAGGATCGAGGAGGCGATGGGCGACGGCCGACTTAAGACAGGTGTGGGACGGTAGTTGATCCAAGTCTTCCGAAACAGCTTCTAACGCGACGCTCCCAGCGCACAACGGACGCACGCCAAGCAACAAACAAAATCCGCCCTTCTCCCACCAATAAACGGCGCAAATCAAACTCTTGTGTTGCCATTATTGGGGATCTCAGATCAGGTCTGAAAATCCCTCGTTCATCTCCTTCCGACGGACCGTCTTTTGGAATCAGAACTTTCGGCTAAGACGCGCCACCACGCGTTATCGCGCGTTTGATGACGGCAGAGGACCATCCGTTCCGGTGGGCCGGGGGGGGGGGGTGTCAATCGATTTTTCTGGAACAACCCCATGCACAGTACAGATCGGCCCCTTGGATCGATCGGCTGCAGCGCCCATATGAGGGCGGGCGAGCGAACCGGACAGGATGAAATGTCATGCAAGATGAGAGCGTTAACCTGCCTTTGGCGAAACAGGTCGACACAGAGGCGAAGTCCCGACTGGTTCACCAGCTTCTCCGCAGTCTCTGGCTTCCGAACGAGCTCGATGAGGCTGAAAGGGCGAAGCGTGTTCGCGGCGCCATTGAACTGCTTGGCGAGATCGAGCCTCGGGACGCCCAGGAGCGCATGCTTTCCGTTCAGATGATCGCGACGCACGAGGCGGCGATGGAATGCCTGCGCCGCGCCATGCTGGCGAGCCAGACCTTCGAGGGGCGGGACATGGCCCTGCGGCATGCCACGAAGCTCATGGGCATCTACGAGCGCCAGCTCGCGGCGCTCGACAAGCGGCGCGGAAGAGGCCAGCAGAATGTCACCGTGAAACACGTGCATGTCGGACAAGGCGGGCAGGCGATCGTGGGCAACGTGTCCCACGCGGCTCCGGAGCAGGTCGCTCGGGCGGACGATCCAGCGGCCCTGGCGGCTCCGGTCGAGCAACCTGCGGATATCCTGACGCCAACGGAGCCTGCCGCCAAGGCGGCGGTCGCGTCGGGCGACGCTGCGACGAAAGCGCCACCGCCTGCCAGGAGCCGGCGGCGCAGGACGAGATGAGCGGGTCGCATCGCCGAAACACGGGTCCGATGCGGGAAAGCCTGCGCTGCGGGGCGCGGACCCGCAGAGGCACGGCCTGCCAGGCCCCGGCGGTGTCGGGCAAGCTGCGCTGCAGGATGCACGGCGGAGCCAGGGGCAGCGGAGCGCCGGAGGGCAACCGCAATGCCTGGAAACACGGGCGTCATTCGAAGGAGGCGATCGCGGAACGCAAGGCCCTGGGGGACCTCATCCGCGCGTCGCGCGCGTTCCTCGAGGAGATCGAGGAATAGTCAGCGCCGGAGGCGGATGCCGGGTCCGTCCTCGGGCGTGCCGATGAACTCGATGCCGGCGGAACTCGAGGGCAGCCTTGATCTTCTTGAGGGTCGCCGTATGGCTTGGACGGTATGCCATCCGACTTCTCCAGACGCTAACGACAGTCTGAACAACCACGTCTGCAACTCCGACTGCGAGTTCTGCTGCGGATCCATGCCAAGTGCGGCCCTAGCGGCTCGGATCTGCTCGACCCGTGATCATTGACAGTCCAGAATTGGCGTATAAATATACCGTAATAGGTATCAAATTTGCCCTGAGGACCGTTTGAATGCGCGATCTATTCTCATATGAAGGATGCCAATCGGCGAAGCGGCGATCAACCGGTCTCCAAGGCGCCTATGCGCCCAACACTCTCAAGAGCTACCGGTCGGATTTCAGCTCCTTCGCGAAATGGTGCGAGACGCTCGACATTGCCCCGGTCCCGGCAAGCGTCGCGATGGTGGCGGCCTTTCTCGACGAGCAGGCGCGATCGGCGCATCCCTCGACGCTTCGGCGGCGGCTCGCCGGCATCCGCAAGGTGCACAGGCTGATGCGGCACCCCGATCCGACGGACGACGAGGACGTCCGCATTGCCCTGCGCCGGGCGAAACGCGCAACGCCCTGCCGACCCGCCCAGGCGCTCGGACTGACCCGGAAGCGCAGGGATGCGCTGATGGCGTCCTGCGGCGACGACATGATCGGACTGCGCAACCGGGCGCTGGTGGCGGTCGGCTACGACACGCTCTGCCGGCGCTCGGAGCTGGTCGCGCTGCGCGTCGAGGATCTCGAGCCGCGCCCGCGCGGCGGGTTCAGCGTGCTGGTGCGGCGAGCGAAGAACGATCCATTCGCGATGGGACGGACCGCCTGGATCTCCGCCCGCACGGCGGAGATCCTGCGCCACTGGCTGGACGCTGGCGGCATCGCCGAGGGGGCGATGTTTCGTCCGGTCTATCATGGGGTCGTGATCGACCGGTTCCTGCACGCCTATTCGATCAACCGCATCCTGAAGGTGCTGGCGAAGAAGGCGGGGCTGCCGGACGCGGACACCTGCCAGATCTCCGGGCATTCGATGCGGATCGGCGCGGCGCAGGACCTGATGACCGACGGGCGCGACATCCTGACCATCATGCGGGCGGGCGGCTGGACCTCGATGAACGTGGTCTCGCGATATGTCGAGAAGGCCGACTGGCGACTGTGGGACTGAACTCTGCTTCAGCACCCCGGACAGGGAAACCCCATCTCGCCGCCGGTCCGCCCGAAACCCCGCCGGACCGGTCGCTCCGCCCGGGCCCCGGCCGAGGCATGGCTCGGCGTCCGCATTTCGACCGGCCCGACCAGAGTTCGGGTCCGGCCGGCGGCGGGGTTGCCCGGGGGCTGCAAGGACCGCGCGCTGATCGGCGGGCTGTTCCCGCAGCGGCCGCAATCTGCTATGTGTCCTGCTCCGGAGAACCGTGCGTCTTTGCGGCGCGCCCCGGCATGATCCCGAGCATTTCCTCTTTGCATTCTTCCCGCGCCGATCCCTGCGCGGGCGGCGTTCGGCGGGCGTTTTCGCCGGCGAAGGCCATTTACAAGGAACCTCCGCCCATGGCCCGCCAGAAATCCGCTCCCGTCATCGCCAGCGTCGCCATCACGCCCGAATCCGGACCCGGAGGAACGACGTTCTCGGCGCGGGTGGTGGCGAGCGGATTCCCGAACGTGCGGATCGCCTACCAATGGCGGCTCGATGGCGCTGGACGTGGCGGGCGCGACCGGGGCGAGCTTCATCGCGTCTGCGGGCGGGCAGCTGACGGTCGTCGCCACCGCCAGCAACAACCAGGGCGAGGATGTGCGGGAGAGCGCGGCTGTGACGGTGTCGCCGGCGCTCGAGGCGCCCAGGGTGATGGAGGCGCGCGTCTCGCCCGAAGGGGGCGAGGTCGGGCAGGATTTCACCGCCGTGGTCGCGGCGGCGGGCGTGCCGAGCCCGGCGCTTGTCGTTCCAGTGGTTGCGCGCCGGCGTCGCGATCGGCGGGGCGACCGGGGTCTACCATACCGCCACGGCGGAAGGCCCGCTGTCGGTGATGGTCACCGCGACGAACCCGGAAGGCTCCGCCAGCGTCGAGAGCGCGCCTGTCGTCGTCGCTATGCCCGGGTCGCTCCGGTCGTGGAATCGGTTTCGGTGTCGCCGCCGTCGGGACAGGTGGGCGATGTCTTCACGGCGACCGCGCTTGCTTCGGGGGAGCCCGTCCCAACGCTGAGCTACCAGTGGCTGCTTGATGGCGCAGCGATCCCGGGGGCGACGACGGCAAGCTTCGTTGCGGACGCCGAGGGTGAACTCAGCGTCGTCGTGACCGCGGACGAATCCGGACGGCTCCGACAGCCTGGAGAGCGCGGCGGTCAGCGTCGCGCCGGCCCTGGCCGCGCCAGTGATCTCCAGCGTGGCGATCTCGCCGGCGTCGGGACGGGTCGGAGATGCGTTCAGCGCCATCGTCGACGCGAGCGGAACGCCCGCGCCGGACCTGACGTTTCGGTGGTTTCTGGATGGGGTGGAGATCGCCGGCGCGACGGACGAAATCTACGTCGCGGAAGCGATCGGCGCGCTGTCGGTGGAAGTCACCGCCGGCAATTCGGAAGGCAGCGCGAGCCTTGCGAGCGCTCCTGCGTCGGTGCTGGAGGCGCTCGCCGCCCCGGTCAACCTGGCGCTTCCCGAAATCGCGGGCACCGCGCAGGTCGGACAGACGCTGACCGTCGTGAGCGACGGAGACTGGTCGGGCAAGCCCGCGCCGTCACTGACGCGACAGTGGCTGCACAATGGCGTCGAGATCGCGGGGGCGACCGGGACCACCTACGCGGTGCAGGCCTCCGACGCCGGCACGCGAGATCTCGCTGCGGGTGACCGCGACGAACAGCGAGGGATCCGCGAGCGCCGAGAGCGCGCCGATCTCGGCCCCGCCGCTGGCCGCGCCGCAGATCACTTCGCTGGGCGTCAGCCCGTCATTCGGTCGGGTTGGCGACGCATTCACCGCCGGACTGACGGTCACCGGCAATCCGGCGTCAACGATCTCGCGGCAGTGGCGGCTCGATGGCGTCGACATCGCAGGGGCGACCGACGCGACCCATGTGGCGAGCGAACCGGGGGCGCTGACCGTCTTCGTCACGATCACGAACACCGAGGGAACGGCCGTTCAGGAAAGCGACCCGGTCACCGTGGCACCGCATTGGCGGCGCCGGTCGTGGCCACGGTTTCGATTTCTCCGGCCGCAGGTCGCGTTGGCGATGTCTTCACTGCGATCGCCGCGGTCTCCGGCGAGCCGGCGCCAGCCCTGAGCTATCAGTGGCTGCGCGACGGCGTGGCGATCGTCGGGGGCGACGGCGGCGAGTTACGTCGCGGACGCCGAGCGGCGCGCTCAGCGTCGTCGTGACCGCGAACAATTCGGAGGGTCCGACAGCCTGGAGAGCGCGGCGATCGCCGTCGCGCCGGCCCTGGCCGCGCCAGTGATCTCCAGCGTGGCGATCTCGCCGGCGTCGGGACGGGTCGGCGATGCGTTCAGCGCCATCGTCGACGCGAGCGGAACGCCCGCGCCGGACCTGTCGTTTCGGTGGTTTCTGGATGGGGTGGAGATCGCCGGCGCGACGGACGCAATCTACGTCGCGGAAGCGATCGGCGCGCTGTCGGTGGAGGTCACCGCCGTCAATTCGGAAGGCAGCGCGAGCCTGGCGAGCGCTCCTGCGTCGGTGCTGGAGGCGCTGGCCGCCCCGGTCAACCTGACGCTACCCGAAATCGCGGGCACGGCGCAGGTGGGGCAGACGCTGACCGTCGTGAGCGACGGAGAGTGGTCGGGCGAGCCGGCGCCGTCACTGACGCGGCAGTGGCTGCACAATGGCGTCGAGATCGCCGGGGCGACCGGGACCACCTACGCGGTGCAGGCCTCCGACGCCGGCACGGAAATCTCGCTGCGGGTGACCGCGACGAACAGCGAGGGATCCGCGAGCGCCGAGAGCGCGCCGGTCTCGGCCCCGCCGCTGGCCGCGCCGCAGATCACCTCGCTGGGCGTCAGCCCGTCACTCGGGCGGGTTGGCGACGCGTTCACCGCCGGACTGACGGTCACCGGCAATCCGGCGTCGACGA